>NZ_BOOJ01000010.1 GCF_016863175.1 Paraplanobispora siamensis | reverse complement strand
TCGACGGTCCTTGACGGCCTGAGACCTGGATGCTCCTTGACGGCCTGACTCCCTTAAGGGTCACCCGTCCCGACGGGCGACCGTCCCCCCAGGTGCTCGCCCCTCGATGAGCACCCGCATCCCGAAAGCCGCCCCACCCGGCCAGCGCCCGCATCCCAAGACATCGCCGTACCGGGTCATCTCTCTACCGGACCAGGTGCTCGCCCCCTCGACGAGCACCTGTCCCCCAAGGGCCGGTGCGGCGGGTGGTCATTTCACCAGGCGCAGGGTGAGCGGGTAGCGGAAGTCGCCTCCGCCCAGGGACGCCACGCCGCCGACGATCGACAGCACCACGCCCGCGATCCACATCACGGGCAGCAGGACGACGCCCACGACCGTGATCGCCAGCAGGACGGAGGCTCCGATCAGCGTCAGCTGGAAGTTGAGCGCCTCCACCGCGTGCCTGCGGATGTAGGGGGAGGTGTTGCCGGCGGCGAGGAGCATGATCAGGGGACCGAGCACCACGAGGCCGGTGAGCGGGAGCAGGTGGGCCGCAGCCGCGCCCACGCGGTCTCCGGAGCTGTCCGCCCTCGCGCACTGGTGGCCGGGGGCCGCGACACCTCCGGTCTGCCCGAACGGGTACGGCGCCGGCATGGCGGGGCGGGAGCCGTACAGCTCGTGCATGATCGGCATGAGGTCTCCGTGGACCTTGGCCGTCATCGCCCGCTCCAGCCGGTCGTCGAACTCGACCTCGTCGAGCCGGCCCTGCGCGTAGGCGGCCTTGACGTGCTCGACCACGTGCTCGCGGTCCTGGTTGCTGACGCGGAGGTGGGCGTAAGGGTGGCGGGGACCTGCGGCCGGCACGCCCCCGTGCCACGGATTCACCGACGGTGTAGCTGTGCCTGCCATCGAACCGTTATCCCTTTCGTTGGTGTTATGGCCTCCATGTTTGTCCAGGACAAGGGTGCGGCACATCCGGGTTGTCCCCGAGCTGTCCCCTAGAGTCCGCCCGAGACTCACCATGGAACGGCTCAGGGATGTATAAAAAGGAACATGAGATGGCGGGATCGCTATGGGTTGAGGCGTCGGCGCGGGCCGAAGATCTCGCGGTTCGACCGCGATGCGAACGACGCCGACATCGAGGCGCTCATCGCCTTCGCCAAGTCACGTCGCGGTGTGGAGTTCTACGTCGAGCCTGAGACCTTCGCGACGGACACCACCGCGGTGGCCGTGGCCGACGACGGCGAGTGGACCCGCCGCCGGGTCGGCTCCCCCGCGGTGATCGGCAAGGTCGCCCGCACCCTCGCCCTTCCGGTCTACGACGTGCAACTCACCGGATATCCGCCGCGGATGCGTGCCTACAACGAGCGGCGCAAGCTGGAAGACGGCTGATCGCCGCCACCCCGTGATCACCGGCCGGGTGGACGCGCCGGTCCCTCCGCCGCCTCCCGGCCCCTCCGTCATCTCCTCGGGGCGGGAAGAGGCGGATAGGGGTCCTCGTCGAGCAGGGCGGCCAGCGGGAGCAGCCAGGAGGCTCTGGCGCCGCCCATCTCCTGGTCCAGCTCTTCAGGGCTGGGCATCCTGTCCTGGAGCGCCTGGGGCGGGAGCAGGTGGTGCAGTGCCTCCAGGAGCAGATTGGCCATGGAGTAGCCGGGATCGGCTTCGCGGGCCCGGGCGAGGGCGATGCCAGCCAGGGCGGAGTCGCCGCTGCGCCAGGCGGCCATGCCGAGCAGGGAGGCGACCGGAGGCACGAATCTCGGCTCCAGACGGCGGGTGAGATCGCACCAGAGGCGGAGGTGGACCTCATGGGTCTCGTCGGTGATGAGGGTCCAGGCCTCGTCGCGGATCCGGATGACCGCCAGGTCGAGCCCGAGCCTGGCCGCCTGCTCGTCGTCGATCCGCCCGCCCGACGCGTAGACGCCGATGGCCCCGTGCACCCGTGCCATGCCGTCCGCGACGATCTCCGCCGCGAACCCGTCGACGTCGTCGCACTCTCTCAGCCTGCTCCGCACCCCCTCCACGACGCGGGCGGTGGCACGGCGCATGGCCGCCCTCTCGGGCCCGTCGACGGGATCGAGTGAGCGCTCCAGGGCCGCGCGGTCGGGAAGGGCGACCAGGCCGTGGACGATCGCCTGAGCCGCGATCGTGCCGGCCTCCCGGTCGTAGGGCGTGCCGGAGGGGGGACAGCAGTCGGCCCGCGAGCAGATGTAGGACCAGTAGCGGCCCCCCTCGACCCGAAGCACGTCGAGGAGGGCGACCTCGCTCCCGTGGAACAGCGCCATGACCGCGTCGGCGGCCGGGGTCACCAGCGGGCCCGGGCCGTATCCGATGGCGATGACCTGGGTGATCCCCTCCTCACGGAGCATCGGCAGGGTCCTGCCGAGGCCCGGGTCGGCCAGCGGCAGGTCCCAGCGGACCGTGAGATGCACGCGCCCGCGGGGCGGGCCGCCCTTCAGCCCGATGATGACGAGGCTGTCGTCGGGGTGGAACCCCAGGAGGTAGGGCACCGCGCCGAGGACGTCCTCGGCGGAGCCGAGCAGGAAGTGGGGCTGCTCGGCCGGGAGGTGGGGGTCGGTGGTGTCGGTTGTCATAGCCGGGAGTCTCGCCCGGCCCCGGCTGCGGCGTTTCCCCCGAACGCCGCTCTGTGGACGACCGCCGGCCGCTCAGTGACCCTGTGGAAAAGCCCCGGGCGGGAACTGCCCCGGAGGGGTCTGGCGCGGCGGACTCTGGTGTGGAGGGACCTGGTGCGGCGGGAACCGGCCCGGAGGCTGGGCCGGGGGGAACCGGCCGGGCGGCTGGGAACCGGGCCGGACGGCGCCGGACGGGGTGAGGGCGGGCGCGAGCCGTACCCGGACCATGACGGCGGCACCCGCGACGGCGGCGGGCATCGCGATCACCGCGCCCAGCGGGATGAGGAAGAGCAGGAACAGCAGGACGCCGAAGCCGAGGGCCGTGGACCTGTTCGCGCGGAGGAGGGCGAAGCGGCTCTTGCGGGCCAGGCCCCTGCGCTCCATGGCGAGGGTGGTGAGCTCCACCGTGAGGAAGAAGCCCGAGACCATGGCGCCCAGCACGGGGACCACCGTCTGCCCGATCACCGGGACGAACCCGAGGAAGAACAGCGGGATCGTGAACAGCAGCACGTATGCCAAGGTGATCAGGCTGTCCCTGATCGACCTGGGGATCGACTTCCACAGCGGCACCTCGTGGCCGCTGGGCACCTCGCCGTACGACTCCTCCACCTTCTCGGAGAGCTTCTCGTAGAACGGCTCGCCGACGAGCAGGGTCACCGCCGCGAAGGTCACCGCGGCCAGCACGAGCCCGCCGCCGAAGATCACTATGCCGATGAGGAAGCGGAAGGTGTTCCTGACCCCTTCGGCCCATCCGTCGGCGAAGGGGGTCGCCCATTCGGCCGCGTCCCCGGCGTAGGTGCCGAGGAAGTAGAGCCCGACGGCGTAGAGCACGAAGACGATCAGCGCCGGGATCAACCCGAACAGCCACCATCGGGGATGCCGCGCGACCCAGCTCAGCCCCTGGAAGAAGAATTTCATGCCGTCCGTGAAGGAGCGGATTACACCCATGTCCCGAGATTATCGGGATCGGCTGATCACCGCGTGACGGCGCCGCTCCCCACCGCACCCCGCCCCGCCGTACCGGCGCCGCAAGACGTGGAGACCGACACGTGACGAAGGGCGGTCACGGCGCCATACGGCGGCCGGGAGCAGGGCAGAGGATCCATCCCGGCGCTGCCGTACGGCGGAGCGGGGAGCGGCGCCAGGCGAGCTGGGGCCGCGGGGACGGTCAGGGGCGGGGCCAGAGGGTGGGGAGGGAGACGCCCAGGGTGGCCAGGAGGCGGCGCAGGAGGGGCAGGGAGATGCCCAGGACGTTGCCGTGGTCGCCGTCGATGCCGTCGACGAACCAGCCGCCGTGGCCGTCCAGGGTGAAGGCTCCGGCGACGCGCAGCGGCTCTCCGGTGGCGACGTAGGCGGCGATCTCCTCATCGGAGGGGGTGCCGAACCGCACGACCGTGGCGCCCACCTCGGCGGCCTCGCGGCCGGTGGCGGTGTCCACCACGCAGTGCCCGGTGAGCAGCCTGCCGCTCCGGCCGCGCATGCTCTGCCAGCGGGCCACGGCGTCCTCCGGCGAGGACGGCTTGCCGTACGCCCTGCCGTCGAGCTCGAGCACCGAGTCGCAGCCGATGACCAGGGCGCCGGTGAGATCGCGCGCCACGACCCGGGCCTTCGCCTTGGCCAGGGTCAGGGCGAGCTCCGCGGGGGTGCCGGCGGTGACGGCCTCCTCGTCCACACCGCTGACGATCACCTTGGGATCGAGTCCGGCGCTGCGCAGGAGGGCGAGACGGGCGGGTGAGGCGGAGGCGAGCACGATCTGGGTCACGACGCCCGAGCCTACCGGCCGGCGCCGCCCGCCCCGGGAATCCTCACCGATGACCCCGGCCCCGCTCTCATCCCCGTCACCGTCTCCAATCGGGGAGGATCCCTCCCGGCCGGAGCCGCCGCCCGCCGGGGTCAGCTCCGGCGGATCGAGGCCATGGCGGTGTTGATGTCCCGCCAGCGCTTGCGCTGGGAGTCGGGGATCGTGATGAAGACCATGGCGGGCTTGGCGCCGGGGACCTCGGTCAGGGCGACGGCGGCCATGGAGGAGCGGTTCTTGCCCTTCACCTTGTACTTCACCTGGTAGGCGAGCAGCCAGCCGTCGTCGACGGGCTGTGAGGCGGTCCAGGTGATCCGGGCGCCCTTGGGGTGGTGGTTGAGCGTCCAGCGGGCCGCCAGGAGGGCGGTGTCCTTCACCTCGGCCTGGACCCGGATCGGGACCGGGCAGCTGACGAGCATGGCCCGGTGGCCCGCGCCCTTCACCGTGGGGAGCACCTGCTTGGTCGCGAACGGCGAGGCGCCGAACGGCTTCCACGGCTTGCCGAACCGGATCAGCGACACACCCGACTTCTCGTCCCGGACCCGGCGCTTGGAGGCGTAGGACTTGCCGGGCAGCCGGGCGAGCCGCTTGTCATCGGGCAGGTCGGGCACCCTGGGGTCGGCCAGGGCCGCGGTCACCGCGCTGCTGTCCGGGGTGGCCTCGGTGCCGGGAGAGGGCGTCGGCTGCGTCGTGGGGGTGGGGGAGGGGGTGGAACCGGGCGAGGGGCCCGCGGCAGATGGCGCGGCGATCTGCCCCGGCTCTCCCTCGCCCGGCCGATCGGAGGAGCCGGACGACAGGAATCCGACCACGGCCGCGACCGCGGCCACGATCACCGCGACGGCCGCGGCCAGGATGCGGTAGACCACCCGCATCTGCAGGTCGCCGATGCGGGAGCGCCTCGGGGGCGGCGGGGATGGCGCGGTGACGGGAGGGCTCACCGTGACCTTGGGCATCTCGGATGTGGCCGCCTCCGCGGCGACATACGACGGAGTGACACCCGTCCCTCGAGTCCCTTCGGTACCGCCCAACCCATCGAGCACGATCGGGAGCGTACGACAAATCCCCTTTTCCTGCTTGCAATCCCCATCACACTTCGGGAACGAGTGCCCTCCCCTTCGGGGGTTTGCGCCGCTCAGACCCTCTTCCGGGGCGGGAGAGGACCCTGGAGCCCCCACACGTCAGGAGGATCTCAGCGGCCCGGATCCGGCCGGCCGGAAACCTCCCCTGCGCAGCCACGGCGCGTCCGCCACCACCGTGCACGAGCCCGGCTCGACCTCGGTGAACCCCGCGTCGCGCACCATCGGCAGTCCCGCACCGGCCAGCTCGGCCCATCCGTCCGGGGTCGCGGTCCGTACGGCGGCCGCCAGCCCGCGCCCGCGCCACCACTGCCGGGCGTCGTCGTCGCTCCCCCACCAGGCGAGCTGGGCCGCGTGCCCCACCTGGGCCATCGCCTTTCCCGCCGACATCGACAGCGCCGGGTTCAGCCAGAGCACCACGCCCTCCCGCCCGGCGGGCTCCGGCTCCGCCTGGTCCGCCAGCTCGGTCCCGGAGACCTGGAGCCTGGACAGATCCCTGGGCCAGGCGTCCAGGGGGACGGGCGGATGCACGCGGACCTCGGCGGTGCGGTGCGTGACGGTGATGCCGGGCAGGTCCAGCACCCGCCGCCACTCGGCCCCGCGCGCCCGCCGCACCACCTTCCTGATCCGGCCGCCCTCCCAGCTCCGCACCGCCTCGGCCCACTCGCCCCCGTCGCGCACGCGCGGGTCGGTCATGAGCTCCAGCACGGCCTGCGCCGCGGCCTCCAGCGCGTCGCTCCGCTCCGGCGGCGCGGCCCGCTCGATGCGGACCACCAGGGGGAGCACTCTCTGATCTGTCGCCTCTTCGAACCGATCTGTCACGCCTTCAAGGATGCCCTCCCGGGCGCGGCCGCCGCCGGGCGCGTTCCTCGTCGAGGATCTACGGGTACGGCTCCGCAGGCCGGGACTGCCGTGACCATGCAGGAGACACCGACGGACCCCAAGGGACAAAGTTGCTATTAATAGCCAAGTTCTCTTGAAAACGCCATAGGTGGGATGATTCGACTATCCAATCTCACATTGGACAGCAGGTCGGAAACCGCTTCACCGTTGTCCCCTCTTGACTCTCGAGTCCCACACGCCCCAAGCGGATGCCGCGACGGGCCGATCCATCCCCATAGATGGACAGACGGGAAGATAACCACGGAGAGTAAGCAAACGCCCGAGTCCGGAAACGGCCTGCAGACGGCAAAAAATCCCCACAAACCCCGAAAACCGCATCTTGTTGGCGCTGATAGACTACTCTCTGTCATCTCAAATACTGGGACGATTCGGGCAAACGTAACGTTTTTCCTGATCCTCACCTATTGCGGTGTTTCAGGCCTGCCGCCCGGGTTTGTTACAGGTTGGGGCGCTGCCGGTCTCAGGTCTGCAACACCCCTGTCGTCCTACTTGTCCAGAACAGAGTCACGGTGCTCAGCTTTGTTCGACATAGCTGGCGGCTGACCTCAAACCGGATACCTAAGGAGTGCTGCCGTGTTCCACACGCGGACATCTGGCAAGTTTCTAGCAGCAGTTGCGGGAGGTGCACTCCTGCTGACCGCCTGCGCGGGCAACGACAACCAGGCGGCTAACCCCAGCGCGTCGGGCTCGGCATCGGCTCCGGCCGGGGCGCAGACCATCACCTACGCCTTCGACCAGGAGTTCAGCTCCTACAACGGCAACACCGGTGCAGAGAACGCCTCCCGCAACAACGGTCCCCTGCAGCGCGTGCTCAGCGGCTTCTGGTACTTCGGCGGCGACGGCGCGGTCACCCCGGACAAGGACTTCGGCACCTACGAGAAGACCTCCGACGACCCGCTGACGGTCAAGTACACGATCAACCCGAACGCGGTCTGGTCGGACGGCACGCCGATCGACTGTGACGACCTGATGCTCGCCTGGGCCGCGAACTCGGGCAAGATCAAGGGCTTCTCCAGCGCCGGCACCACCGGCTGGGAGCTCACCTCCACCCCCGACTGCGAGAAGGGCGGCAAGGAGGTCACCCACACCTACTCCGAGCCGTTCGCCGACTGGCACGGCGCCCTGTACTCGGTGGGCCAGATCATGCCCGCCCACGTCGTGGAGAAGAAGGGCAACATCTCGGAGGACGAGTTCATCGCCGCCGTCAAGGACGGCGACGCCAAGAAGCTCGCCGAGGCGATCAAGTTCTACAACGACGGCTGGGTCATGAAGGGCACGCTGCTCAGCGAGGACCTGATCCCGTCGTCCGGCCCGTACAAGCTCTCCAAGTGGGACGCCGGCCAGTCTCTGACCTTCGCCGCCAACGACAAGTACTGGGGCGCCAACAAGGCCACCACCCCGACGATCGTCGAGCGCTTCATCGCCCTGGACCAGCAGGCCCAGGCGCTGCAGAACGGCGAGGTCAACATCGTCTACCCGCAGCCGGGTCCGGACGTGCTCAACCAGCTGAACGCCCTGGAGGGCGTCACGGTCAAGAGCGGTGACCAGTTCTTCTACGACCACCTGGACTTCAACTTCGACTCCAGCCCGTTCAAGGACCGCGACCTGCGTGAGGCCTTCGCCAAGTGCGTGCCCAGGCAGCTGATCGTGGACAACCTGATCAAGCCGATCAACCCGAACGCGAAGATCCTGCAGGCCCGCATCACCGCCAGCACCCAGGCCAGCTACCCCGAGATCGTCGCCGGCATCGGCGGCGAGGAGAAGAAGTACGACCAGGTCGACATCGCCGGCGCCAAGGCCCTGCTGGAGAAGGCCGGCAAGACCAACCTCGAGGTCAAGATCGGCTACCAGAAGCCGAACCCCCGCCGCAGCTCGGTCGTCCAGCTGATCGCCGACTCCTGCGGCCAGGCCGGCTTCAAGATCGTTGACAACGGCGCCGACGACTTCTTCGGCAACGGCCTCGCCAACAACACCTACGACGTCGCCCTGTTCGGCTGGATCGGTTCCGACCTGGTCAGCGGCACCACCTCGACCTACACCACGCCCAAGAAGTGCGACAGCGAGAACAAGGGCAACAACAACGGCTGCTACTCCAACAAGAAGGTGGACGAGCTGCTGAAGAAGGTCAACGCCACGACCGACAAGGCCGCCCAGACGCCGCTGCTCGCCGAGGCCGAGAAGATCATGTGGCAGGACCTGGCCACCATCCCGCTCTATGAGAACCCGAACCTGACCGCGTGGTCCGAGGGCATCACCGGCGTGGTTCCGAACCCGACCCAGGCCGGTATCGCCTGGAACATGGACAAGTGGAGCATGAGCTAGTCCTCCCGCTCTGAACCGCTGGCCGTCGAGGCGGTTGACGGAGCATCATCCACCACAGGGTCGGGACCGGGAAGGCCACAAGCCCTCTCGGTCCCGGCCCTGATCCACGCAGTCCCTCTTCCACGAACGGGAGGTGGCGAAGTGATCGTCTTCATCGCGCGGAGACTGGTCATCTCGTTCTTCGTCCTCCTGGCGGCGACGTTCATCATCTACGTCCTCACGGCGCTCTCGGGTGACCCGCTGGAGGACCTCCGCCAGGACAACAGCCCTCAGAAAGCGCAGAAGATCGCTGACCGCAGCGAACGGATGCAACTCGACCTCCCCATCCCGGTGCGCTATCTCGACTGGCTGGGCAGGACCGTCCGCGGTGACCTCGGGGTGAACCGGGACGGCCAGGACATCGCGACCATCCTCGCCGACGCGCTGTCGGCGACGCTCCAGCTCGTGCTCGCGGCCACCGTGCTGGCGATCACCGTCGGCGTCATCGTCGGCATCGTCTCCGCGCTCCGCCAGTACAGCGGATTCGACTACACCGTGACCTTCGCGGCCTTCGTCTGCTTCTCGCTGCCGCTCTTCTGGGTGGCGGTCATGCTCAAGCAGTACATGGCCATCGAGTTCAACAACTGGCTGAAGAATCCGGTCATCCCGTATCCCGTCATCGCCCTGCTCGCACTGCTCGGCGGCCTGATCTTCGGCGCGCTCACCACGGGTGACCGCAAGCGGCGGCTGATCGCCTTCGCCGTCGGCTTCGCGATCAGCGGCGTGCTGTTCACCATCCTGTCGGTGACCCGCTGGTTCGCCGACCCCGGTCTGGGCCTGCCCCTCATCCTCGCCTTCGGCCTCGCCTCCGCGGTCGGATTCACCGCCCTGTCCGCGGGCCTGCAGTACCGCGGCCCGCTGTACGCGGCCCTGGCCGCCGCCGTGATCGGCGCCATGTGCTCGGAGCTGCTGAACCCCCTGCTGATCGACCCGACCTGGCTGGAGATCGGCGGCCTGGTCCTGCTGACCGTCGCGGTCTGCGTCGGCCTCGGCTACGGCCTCGGCGGCCTCCAGCGCCGCCAGGCGATCATCGCCACGGTGCTGACCGGCCTGTTCACCGGCGGAATGGTCTTCCTGGACCGGATGCTGCAGGCGTTCGCCTCCTACAGCGCCTCCGTGCGCGGCCGCCCCATCTCCACGATCGGCGCCCGCACCCCCAACTACACCGGCGACTTCTGGCAGCTGAACCTCGACTCGGCCGGCCACCTGCTGCTGCCGAGCATGGCGCTCATCCTGATCTCTCTGGCGACCTACACCCGCTACAGCCGGGCGAGCATGCTGGAGGTCATGAACCAGGACTACGTGCGCACCGCCCGGGCCAAGGGACTGCCCGAGCGCACGGTCGTGGTCAAGCACGCCTTCCGCAACGGGCTCATCCCGATCACCACGCTGATGGCCTTCGACTTCGCGGGCGTGATCGGCGGCGCCGTGGTCACCGAGACCGTCTTCGGCTGGCGCGGCATGGGCTTCATGTTCACCAAGGGGCTGGAGGAGGTCGACCCGGCGCCGGTCATGGCGTTCTTCCTGGTCACCGGGACCGCGATCGTCGTCTTCAACATGATCGCGGACATCCTCTACGCGTATCTCGACCCGCGCATCCGGCTGTCGTGAAAGCATCGGAGAACCACCTATGACACTCAGTGCGCAGGCATCCGGGCCCGACACCGGCGCGGCCCAGGGGATGACGATCGTCGCCCGCACCCAGGGGCAGATGATCCGCCGCCGCTTCTTCCGGCATCGGGCCGCACTGGCCGGCATGATCCTGTTCGGGTTCGTGGTCGTGCTGTCGTTCAGCTCCATCGGCTTCATGGGGATCCCCGGCTGGTGGGACAAGAGCTATCTGACCACCGGCGCCCTGGTGAACCAGGGCAAGCCCACGCTCAGCGTGGTCCCCGAGTTCCTCGGCGGGTCCGGCATCCGCCTCGGTGAGCACCCGTTCGGCCAGGACGACATCGGCGTCGACTACTTCGCCAAGACCATGCGCGGCACCCAGCAGTCGATCATCGTCGCCTTCCTGGTCGCCATCGTGGCCACCACCGTCGGCACCCTCGTCGGCGCCGTCTCCGGTTACTACCGGGGCAAGACCGAGGCCGTGCTGATGCGCTTCACCGACGTGATGATCACCATCCCGGTGCTGGTGATCGCCGCCGTCGTCGGCCGCCGCTTCGGCGCCAGCGGCGTCGTGGTCCTGGGCATCTTCATCGGCCTGGTGATCTGGCCGAGCATGGCCCGCCTGCTCCGCGGCGAGTTCCTGTCGCTGCGGGAGAAGGAGTTCGTGGAGGCGGCCCGCGCGCTCGGCACCTCCGCGCGGCGGATCATCTTCCGCCACATCCTGCCGAACACCGTCGGCGTCATCATCGTCTCCGCCACCCTGACGGTGGCCAACGCGGTGCTGCTGGAGTCGGCCCTGTCCTTCCTCGGCCTCGGCGTCCAGGCGCCGGACACCTCGCTCGGACAGTTGATCAATGAGTACCGCACCGCGATGGTGACCCGGCCGTGGCTGTTCTGGTGGCCGGGTATCTTCATCATCGCCATCGCGCTGTCCATCAACTTCATCGGCGACGGTCTCCGCGACGCCTTCGATCCCCGACAGACCCGGGTGCGTGCCTAATGACGACTCCTCCGAACGTGCCGATCGACCCGCAGGTGATCGACCCGCACGCCTACGAAGACGCCGCCCACCTGCTCGACTCCGACGGGGAGGTGCACCTCGGCCGTACCCTCCAGGACGCCCGCCCGCCCTCGCAGGAGGAGATCCTCCGGGTCGAGAACCTCACCGTGGAGTTCCCCACCGAGGACGGCGTGGTGCACGCGGTGCGGGGCGTCTCCTACGGCCTGCGCGAGCGCGAGGTGCTGGGCATCGTCGGTGAGTCCGGCTCGGGCAAGTCGGTCTCGTCCCTGGCGGTCATGGGGCTGCTGCCCAAGAACGCCCGGGTCAAGGGCCGGATCCTCTTCCGCGGCGACGACATGCTGAAGATGTCGGCCCGCAAGCAGCGGAGCCTGCGCGGCCGCAAGATCGCAATGATCTTCCAGGACCCGATGACGGCCCTGAACCCGGTGCACTCGATCGGTGACCAGCTCGCCGAGGCGGTGCTCGCGCACGAGTTGATGCCGCGCAAGACGGCGCTGGCCCGGGCCAAGGAGATGCTCGACCTCGTCGGCATCCCCCAGGCCGAGGCGCGGCTGCGCAGCTACCCGCACGAGTTCTCCGGCGGCATGCGCCAGCGCGCGATGATCGCCATGGCGGTCATCAACAACCCGGACGTCATCATCGCCGACGAGCCGACCACGGCCCTCGACGTGACCGTCCAGGCGCAGATCCTGGAGAAGCTCCTGGAGGTCAAGGACGCGGTCAACGCCGCCATCGTGCTCATCACGCACGACCTGGGCGTGATCGCGGGCATGGCCCACCGGGTGCTGGTCATGTACGCCGGGCGTCCCGTCGAGCTCGGTGAGACCGACCCGGTGTTCGAGGAGCCCCGCATGCCGTACACCGCGGGTCTGCTCGGCTCGATCCCGTCGCTGGAGGGCGGCGGCTCCTCCCGGCTGCGCCCGATCAAGGGCACTCCCCCGTCGCTGATCAACCTGCCCACCGGCTGTCCGTTCTCGCCGCGCTGCCCGCTGGCCACGGACGTCTGCCGCGAGCAGGAGCCCCCGTTGGCCGAGACCGACAGCGGCGGGCACTACGCGGCCTGTCACCACTGGGACAAGCTGGCAGCGGTCGAGGATCCGACCGTGTTCTTCCGTACCGAGAGCGAGACCGTGGCATGAGCGTGCAGACCCAGGAGACGCCCGCGCCCCAGCGCGAGCCGGACACCGGCGACCACCTGCTCGAGGTCAAGGACCTGGTGATGAACTTCCCGGTCCGCGGCAGCGGTTTCCTGCGCCGGGTGGTGGCCCACGTGCAGGCCGTCAGCGGCGTCTCCCTCCACGTGGACGGCGGCGAGACCCTGGGCGTGGTGGGCGAGTCCGGTTGCGGCAAGTCCACCACGGGCCGGGCGATCCTGCAGCTGCACAAGCCCACCTCGGGCTCGGTGAGGTTCCAGGGCAAGGAGCTGATCGGCAAGTCGGCCAAGGAGCTGCGGCCGGTCCGGCGTGACATGCAGATCGTCTTCCAGGACCCGTACGCCTCGCTCAACCCGAAGCTGCCGGTCAACGACATCGTCGCCGAGCCGCTGAAGGTCCACGAGCTGTGGAAGGACGGCGGCCCCGACCGGGTGGCCGAGCTGCTGCGCCTGGTCGGGCTCAGCCCCGAGCACGGCAACCGCTACCCGCACGAGTTCTCCGGCGGTCAGCGCCAGCGCGTCGGCATCGCCCGCGCCCTGGCGCTGGAGCCCAGGCTGCTGATCCTGGACGAGCCGGTCTCCGCGCTGGACGTGTCGGTCCAGGCCGGCGTGGTGAACCTGCTGGAGGATCTGCAGGACCGGCTCGGGCTGGCCTACATCTTCATCGCCCACGACCTGTCGGTGGTCCGCCACATCTCCGACCGGGTGGCGGTGATGTACCTCGGGAAGATCGTCGAGACCGGCCCCCGCGACGATCTCTACGACCGCCCCGCCCACCCGTACACGCAGGCGCTGCTGTCGGCCGCTCCGATGGCCAATCCGAAGGAGGAGCGCGCCCGCGAGCGCGTCATCCTGACCGGCGACGTGCCCAGCCCCCTGAACCCGCCCAGCGGCTGCCGCTTCCGCACCCGCTGCTGGAAGGCCCAGGAGATCTGCGCCGTCGAGGAGCCCGCCCTCATCGACCGCGGCAACGGTCACCCCGTGGCCTGCCACTTCGCCGAGGTCACCCCCCGCTGAGCACCGGCGGGCCGTACGGGGTCCCGTACGGCCCGCCCCGCTCCCGCCCGGCGCCGGTCCGCGGCGCCCGGCATCCTGAGAGACAATCCACCCATGCGGTTCGGCGTCCTGGGGTCTACCGAGGCCCGGCTCGGCGACGGGCGGCCGGTCGCCGTCGGCGGGCCGAGGCTGCGCGCCCTGCTGGTCATGCTGCTGCTGGAGGCGGGCCGGCCGGTCACCGCCGAGCGGCTGATCGACGGCCTGTACGGCGCCGCCCCGCCCGGTGACCCCGCCAACGCGCTCCAGGCGCAGGTCTCCCGGCTGCGCGCCCTGCTCGGCGAGGCGGGCGGGGGAGATCTCCTTATGCGCCACCCCGCGGGCTATCTGATCGCCGTCGACCCGGGCGACGTCGACGTCCACCGCTTCGAACGCCTGGCCGCCGAGGGCCGCGCGGCCCTGGCCGCGGGCGAGCACCGGCGGGCCGCAGCCGTCCTGGACGAGGCGCTCGGGCTCTGGCGCGGCCCGGCCCTGGCCGACGTGAGCGAGGCGCCCTTCGCCGCGGCGCAGGCCGTACGGCTGGAAGAGCTGCGCGTCACCGCCGTCGAGGACCGCGCGGAGGCGTGGCTGGCGCTCGGCCGGCACCGCGACCTCGTGCCGGGCCTGCAGGAGCTGCTGCGGGCCCATCCCCTGCGGGAGCGGCCGACGGGGCTGCTGATGCGGGCTCTGTACGGCTCCGGCAGGCAGGCCGACGCGCTGGCCGTCTTCGAGGAGTGCCGGCGGCGGCTGGCCGAGGAGCTCGGCGCCGACCCGTCGGCCGAGCTGGCCGCGCTCCACCTGGCGATCCTGCGGGCCGATCCGTCCCTGGAGGCGGCGCCCGCACCTTCCCCGGCGGTCTCCTCCGCGACCTCCTCCGCGGCCGCCCGGCACGGCCTGCCCGCCCAGCTCACCCCGCTGATCGGCCGCGACGAGGAGCTGGCACGGATCGGCGCCCTGCTGGCCGGGGCCCGCCTGGTCACCCTCACCGGGCCCGGCGGGACCGGCAAGACCCGCCTGGCCGCCGAGGCCGCAGGGCGCCACCCCGGCGAGGTGTGCCTCGTGGAGCTGGCGCCGCTGGGCGAGGGACCGGAGATCACGCAGGCGGTGCTCGGCGCCCTCGGGCTGCGCGAGACCCCCGTGCTGACGGGACGGGGCGGGCACGCGGCCGTCCCCGACCCCACGGGCAGGCTGGTCGCGGCGCTCACCGGCCGGGAGCTCCTGCTCGTCCTGGACAACTGCGAACACGTCGTCGAGGCGGTGGCCCGCCTCGCCGACCGGCTGCTGTCCTCCTGCCCGGGGCTGCGGGTGCTGGCCACCAGCCGCGAGGCGCTCGGCATCACCGGGGAGGTCCTGCTCCCCGTGCCGCCCCTGGCGCTGCCCTCCCCCGGCGTCCCCGCCGACCGGGCGCCCGCGGTGCGGCTGTTCGCCGACCGGGCCCGCGCCGTACAGCCGGACTTCACGCTGGACGAGGCCACCGCCGAGGCCGTGGTGCGGATCTGCCGGGCGCTGGACGGCCTGCCCCTGGCGATCGAGCTGGCCGCGGCCCGGCTGCGCTCGCTCACCGCCGCGGAGATCGTCTCCCGGCTCGACGACCGCTTCCGGCTGCTGTCGCGCGGCAGCCGTACCGCCCAGCCCCGGCACCGCACGCTGCGCGCGGTGGTGGAGTGGAGCTGGGACCTGCTGGAGGAGGACGAGCGCACGCTGGCCAGGCGGCTGACCGTCTTCGCCGCGGGGGCCACCCTGGAGGCCGCCGAACGGGTCTGCGGCGTGGACGACACCGACGGCGTCCTGGCCTCCCTGGTCGACAAGTCCCTGGTCGAGCGGGCCGGCGACCGTTATCGCATGCTGGAGACGATCCGCGCCTTCTGCGCCGAGCGGCTGGCCGAGGCGGGTGAGCGGGAGCGGATGCGGCGGGCCCATTTCGCGTTCTTCCTCGACCTCGCCGAGACCGCCGACCCGCACCTGCGCGGGGCCGACCAGCTGCGGTGGCTGGCCTCGCTGGACGCCGAGCACGACGACCTGCACGCCGCGCTGCACCGGGCGACCGCGGCCGGCGACACCGGGGCGGCGCTGCGGCTGCTGTCGGCCCTGACCTGTTACTGGTGGCTGCGCGGCCTGCGCGGTGAGGCGGTCGCGCTGGCCCGCGAGCTCCTGGAGCGGATCGGCTCCGGACCGCCCGCCGGCTTCGCCGACGAGTACGCGCTGTGCGTGATGCTCGTGGTCTCCGGCGGCGGCTCCGACCCCGGGATGGACGCGCATCTGCGGACCACCCGGAAGATCATGGAGGAGCGGGACTCCGTCCCGCGGCAGCCGTTCATCAGCGTCATGTGGGCGATGATCGCCGGCCCGCCCGACGCGGACCTCGCAAAAGAGCAGCGCAGCCGGTGGGAGATGTCCGAGAGCATCGATTCCTGGACGCGGGCGATCATCCGTTTCGGCGGGGGCTACCTGCGGTTGTTCGAGGGCGACCCCGCCGAGGCCGAGCGCGACTTCGCCGTCGCGCTCGCCGACTTCCGGGCGCTGGGCGACCGCTGGGGCCTGGCGCAGACGCTGTCCGGGATGGCCGACCTCGCCGACTGGCGGGGGGACCGCGCCGAGTCCGCCGCGCTGACGGACGAGGCCCTGCGCCTGGTCGAGGAGATCGGCGCGGACGTCGACGTGGCCGAGCTGCTGCGCCGTCGTGCCGACGGCAGGGCGCGCGACGGCGATCTGGAGGGGGCGCGGGCCGACTATGAGCGCACGGCCGAGCTCGGGCGCCGGGCGGGCGCGTGGGAGGCGGTGGCCGCCGCCCGGCTCGGGTTCGGCGACCTCGCCCGCTTCCAGGGCGATCTGGCGCAGGCGCGGCGGCTGTACGAGGCGGCGCTGGCGGAGTGCTCGGCGGGATGGTTCGACGGCGAGCACACGCGGGTCCGCGTCCACCTGGCGATGGCGTGGATCGCCGTGGCGGAGGGCGACGCCGCCGGGGCCCTCGACCAGCACCGCCGCATCCTGTCCACCGGGTTCAACGAGCGCGACCGCTGGCTGGCGGCCCGCGTCGCCGAGGGCCTGGCGGGGGTCGCGATGCTGGAGCAGGACGCCGAGCGCGCCGCCCTGCTGCTCGGCGTGGGGTCGGCGCTGCGCGGCGCCGCCGGCGGCGATCCCGACGTCGGGCGGGTCACCGCGTGGTGCCGCGCCCGGCTCGGCGGGGAGGCCTACCGGGCCGCCCACGCCCGCGGTGCCGCGCTCGCCCACGGCGCGCCCGCCCTCGCCGGCCGGCCGCGACCGGCGCTGACCGTCATCGGGGAGCAGCTGTCAGCGCTCGGTGAGTGATCCGTCAGCGCCGCCCCCGAGGCTGGGTGCCATGAGAAACGACTCCCGCAAATGGGGCACGCTGGTCATCGGGTGCCTGGCCATGCTGATGCTCTCCATCGACCTGACCGTGCTGCACCTGGCCACGCCCATGCTGACCGAGGACCTGGACCCGTCGGCGCCGCAGCTGCTGTGGATCGCCGACGTGTACGGCTTCGTACTGGCCGGACTGCTGGTGACCATGGGCAACCTGGGTGACCGGATCGGCCGCCGGCGGCTGCTGCTGACGGGCAGCGCCGCGTTCGGCGTCGCCTCCCTGCTGACGGCCTACGCGCCGACCCCGGAGCTGCTGATCGCGGCCCGCGCGCTGCTCGGCGTGGCGGGCGCCACGATCATGCCCTCGACCCTCTCGCTGGTCCGCAACGTGTTCACCGACTCCAAGGAGCGGACCACCGCGGTCGGCATCTGGAGCAGCGTCGGCGCGGCGGGCTTCGCCCTGGGCCCGCTGGTGGGCGGGGCGCTGCTGAACGAGTTCTGGTGGGGGTCGGTCTTCCTGGTCAACGTGCCGGTGATCGCGGGGATCGTCATCGCCGGCCTGATCGTCCTGCCCGAGTCGCGCAACCCGAACCCCGGCCGGATCGACCTGGTCAGCGTGCCGATGTCCATCGTCGGAGTGATCGCGATCATCTACGCGCTGAAGGAGGCCGCCCACGGGGGCGCCGGCCAGACCTCGGTGATCGTCGCGGCCGTGCTCGGCGTCGTCACGCTCGGCGCGTTCGCCCTGCGGCAGACCCGGCTGGCCGAGCCGCTCATCGACGTCCAGCTGTTCCGCAACCGCGCCTTCTCCGCGTCGGTCGGCTCCGCGATGATCGCCATGTTCGCGATGCTCGCGATGTCCCTCATCTTCGCCCAGTACTTCCAGCTCGTCCTGGGCTGGTCCCCGCTGGTGGCGGGGCTGGCCGGGCTGCCCGGCGGAGTGGGGGCGGGCATCGGCGGGGCGGCCGCGGGCCCGCTGATCTCCCGGCTGGGCCGGGCCGAGGTCGTCGCGCTCGGCATGGTCCTGGCCGCCGTGGGCTTCGGCCTCTACAGCCAGGTGGGCACCGAGCTCTCCTACCCCTACCTGGTCGTCGCGATGATCGTCGCCAGCACGGGCATCGGCCTGACCTTCGCCGTGGTCAACGACACCATCGTCGCCAGCGCGCCCCGGGAGCGGGCCGGAGCGGCCGCCGCGATCTCCGAGACCGCCACCGAGATGGGCGGCGCCCTGGGCATCGCCGTCCTGGGCACCGTGCTGAACAGCGCCTACACCGCCAACCTGGCCCTTCCCGCCGGTCTGCCCGCCGAGGCGGGCGAGCAGGTCGGCGACACCCTGGGCGACGCCCTGCGCACCGCCGCGACGCTCCCGGCCGATCTGGCCTCCTCCGTCACCGGGGCCGCGCGGGAGGCGTTCGTCGCGGGCATGCAGACGACCGTGCTGACCGGCGCGGGCATCCTCGTGGTCCTCGCGGCGGTCGCGCTCTACGCGCTGCGCGGCGTGCCGAAGGAGATCTCCGACGACGTCACCGAGCTCAGCCACGCCTGAGCGCCCCGAGCGCGGGAGAGACTCAGCCGCGGGAGAGACCGCCGCGGACAGCGGGATGCCGCCCGATCACCCGATCGGGCGGCATCCCTTTTCCCTGCGTCCGCTCCCCCGCGGGGCGGGCCCAGGGAGCTCAGGTGCCTCCCAGCAGCGCCGCCACCGCACCCGCCGTCGCGGGATGCCGGGCCAGCAGCTCCCTCACCCGCGTTTCCCGCGGGTCCGGGCCGTCGTCCCCGGCGGCCCACTCACCGGACCATTCACCGGCCCATTCACCGGCACAGCCGAGCAGCGCCGCCACCGCGTCGCACGCCTGCGGGTGCCGGGCCAGCAGCCCGGTCACCGGCCCGGCGGGCGCGGGGGCCCCGCGGGCCGGGCGGGCGGGTGCGGCCGGCCGCTCCCACGGCGGGACCCACGCGTCCAGCTCGGTCAGCCCGCCGGGGAAGGTCCGCCCGGCCTCCCTGACGAGCACGGGCACCAGCTCCGGCACCTGCCGGCGCAGCGTCGTGATCAGTGTCGGCAGCCACGGCAGCAGGACGGGGTCGGGCAGCCGCGCGAAGGCCTTGGACAGCACCTCGACCACGAACGGCGCGAGACCGGGGACGGGTTCGAGCGCCTGGACGAACCCGCTCAGATAGAGCGGGAAGGCCGGGACGACGAGCGGATTGCCCAGCAGCTCGTCGCACCGGGCGCGCAGCTCCTGCCTGGGCAGCAGCCCCAGCTGCGTCTTGGCCGCCCACAGCAGCGCCACCTTGGCCGGCGCCTCCGGATGCGACTGCCGTACGGCCAGCTCCAGCTGGGCCCGCTCGCAGCCCAGCGACAGCGCCAGGCTCTCCATGGAGAACAGGAAGCCGAGCATGGCCCCGACCTGGCGGACGCCGGTGTCGTCGTCGGTGAAGGCGGTCGGCAGCAGCGTGCAGTAGTGGGCGTATCCGGCCGTGACGAACGCCTCGCACCAGGCCGGCAGCTCCGGCCCGGTGGTCCGGTAGTGGGCCAGCAGCCGGCGGATCCGCCGCAGCACCTCGGGGGCGTCGTCGACGGTGCGCTCGGCGGCCAGCAGCTCCACCGCGCGCTCGCCCAGCTCGTCGGCGAGGCGGCGGCCGCCCAGGTAGACGACGGCGTCCTCCACGGCGGCCAGCGCGTCCCCCGCGGTGGCGCGCGGCTCCCAGACCTTGCGCCGCAGCCGCTGCTCCAGCACCTGCTCGACGGTGACGCCCTCGTAGCCGAGCTCGATGATCGAGCGCTGGTGACGGCCGATCGCCAGGTCCCAGCTCTCCTGGATGGGCCGCTCGCCGAGGCGGCGCGTGCCCATGATGGGCCGGACCGCGCCCTCGGGGAGCAGGTAGCGCAGCCTCCACAGCAGGTCCGAGCACGGCACCAGCTCGGGATCGGCGGTGAGGTCGAGCAGCACCCGCTGCTGGGTGCGCCTGCCCGGGTCGATCCCGAGCGGCTCCAGCCGGTCGTAGACGTCGCGGGCCAGCGGCGGGAGCGCGTCGTAGCCGACCTGGCCGATCCGGTCGCCGCCCAGGAGGATCTCGCACAGGCGGCGGACGTCGCGGCGGCCCGGCACCACGTCCTTCTCGATGCAGGTGACCGCGGCGTCCTGGAAGTCGTACGGCGTCGGCCTGGCCCGGCCGCGCAGCCCGGCCAGCAGGATCGACGTCTCGAACACCGCGATGGCGTCGGCCGTGCTGGCCAGGTAGCCGTTGCGGCGGGCCAGCCGCACGATGTCGACGCACCACCCGCGCAGCTCGTCCTCGTCCAGGCCGTCCAGCTCCGGCGGGGTCGCCAGGAAGCCCGACAGCCGGTCGGCGGCCGGTTCCCGGGCGGCGGGCGACGCGGGCGCGGCCTTGGCCTTGGCCCGAGAGCGGGTGCGGCCTCCCTTCTGCCCCTCCAGCCGGTACGGCTTCAGCCCGCCGCGCTCGACCGCCTTGGCCCAGGTCGCCGCGGCGATCGACACCGATCCCTGGGCCAGGCCGAACTGGGCCTCGATGGCCGAGTGGCTGGAGGGGATGAGGCCGTACAGCCAGCGGGTGGCCGTACGGGGGGTGATGACGTAGGGCGGGGCATCGGCGGCCAGGCCGAACTCGGCGACCCGGCTGACGGCGTGGAAGGCGCCGCACACGTACAGGCAGTCCGCCGGGTCGGCGCCGGACTGCGCCAGATGCTCGCGGATCCGGGTCCACATGTAGCGCTCGCGCTCCTCGTCGACGGCCAGCCGGTCGTCCGCGGAGGGGCGCAGGCGCCGGAACAGGCTGCCGATCAGCGCCATGGCCTGGCGGTAGGTGTCGTAGTCCGCCCCGGTCAGCGGCTGCTCGACGTACTGGTCCCACCACTCGGACCAGTGCCGGACCTTGCCGTGGTGCAGCAGGTGCGCCTCGAGCTCGGCGAAGCGGGGCCGCAGTTCGCCGATCTCGACGCCCACGGCGTCGCCGTGCAGGGCGGCCTCCTCCTCGTGCCCGGGATCCTCTCCGTCCTCCCCGTCTCCGGCGGTCGCGGGCCCGGCCTGCTCCTTCGGCAGCCACTGGAAGACGTGGTCCACCGAGCGGTCGACCAGCACCAGCTCGACGCCCGGGGTGTCGAGCGCGTAGGCGATGGCCTGGTACTCCGCCGAGGCCTCGGTGACCGGGGCCACGACGCTGAGCGGCCCCGAACCGGGAGGGAAGCCGTCGAGCTGGGTGGCGAACGCCTGCAGCGCCACCGGCAGCCGGCAGTTGCGCAGCTCCTCCAGGAGCGGCCGCATGTCCTCGCACAGCTCCAGATAGACGACCTTGGGCCGCCGCTCGCGCAGCCGCCGCGTCATGGCCAGCGCGGAGGCGGGCGAGTGGTGGCACACCGGGAAGATCTCAAGCTGCTCGCGCAGCATCCGGTCGACGTCGTCGACCATGCCCGACAGGATCCCGGACAGGGCGTCCCGGCCGCCGGAGAAGGCCTCGGCCGCGTCGAGGAGCTGCCCGCGCAGGGCGTCGAAGGTGCTCATGACAGCGTGGAGATCGCTTGACGGCCGCCCTCGAGGAAGTTCGTCCACTCCCCGCCGTCCCGCTTGCTGCGCGGCTCGACGACCCCGTGCCAGTACTTGTTCAGGATGGCCAGGTCCTCGGGGGCGCGCCTGGCCAGCGAGCCCACCAGGGCTCCGGCCAGCGTCTCGGCGCGCAGCGCGCGGTCGCCGAAGAAGTGGCTGTGCAGGATGGCGTCCTCCAGCACGCCGATCTGCTCGGCGGTGGACAGCGCCGACTCCAGCTTCTCGTCCTCGCTGGTGGCCGAGGCCGCCGCGGCGCGCAGGTCGGCGAAGCTCTGCAGCAGGATGTCCAGCAGCGTGGGCGGCAGGTCCAGCTCGATGCGGTGCCGGCGCAGCAGCTCCGTGGTGCGGAAACGCACGATCTCCGCCTCGCTGGCCTTGCTCGTCACGACCGGGATCCGCACGAAGTTGAAGCGCCGCTTCAGCGCCGAGGACAGGTCGTTCACGCCCCGGTCGCGGCTGTTGGCCGTGGCGATGATCGAGAATCCGGGCTTGGCGAACACCGTGTTGTCGGTGTCGAGCTCGGGGATGGACACGTACTTCTCCGACAGGATCGAGATCAGCGCGTCCTGGACGTCGCTGGTCGAGCGCGTCAGCTCCTCGAAACGGCCGATCATGCCCTGCTCCATCGCCGTCATGATCGGTGAGGGGATCATCGACTCGCGGGACTGTCCCTTGGCGATCACCATGGAGACGTTCCACGAGTACTTGATGTGGTCCTCGGTGGTGCCGGCCGTCCCCTGGACCACCAGGGTGGAGTCGCGGCAGATGGCGGCCGAAAGCAGCTCGGCCAGCCAGCTCTTGCCGGTGCCGGGGTCGCCGATCAGCAGCAGGCCGCGGTCGGAGGCGAGCGTCACGATGCTGCGCTCGACGAAGCTGCGGTCGCCGAACCACTTCTGCGGGATCTCCCGGTCCAGGCCGTCCGAGCGCTCGGAGCCCAGGACGAACAGCCGGACCATGCGGGGGCTGAGCCGCCAGGAGAACGGCTTGGGGCCGTCGTCGATCGACTCCAGCCAGTCGAGCTCCTCGGCGTACTTCACCTCGGCGGGCGCGCGCAGCATTTCGTTGGTCATTTGAGGGGGTCTCCTAAGCGAGGAAGTTCTTGAGTTCGAGCACGAGCTTGCGGATGTGGCCGGAGATGACCGGCGCGCCCATGTCCTTGAGCTTCTGGCGGAACCAGGGGTTGACGCTCTGCTGGCCGCCGCTGCTGACCGACCCGACCGGGATGACCCGGACGCCGGAGCGGTGCATCGCCTCCAGTCCGGCGAAGACGCCTTCGCAGTTCCACTCGTAGAAGTCCGAGATCCACACGACCACGGTGTTGCGCGGGTCGGCGACCTTGGGCTGGGCGAGGGCGAGGGCGGCCGTGCCGTCGGTGCCGCCGCCGAGCTGGGTGCGCAACAGCACCTCGAAGGGGTCGTGCACCCACGGGGTGAGGTCGAGGGCCCGGGTGTCGTAGGCGATCAGGTGCACGTCCACCTTGGGCAGCCCGGTGAAGATCGACGCCAGGATGGTGCAGTTCACCATGGCGTCGACCATGGAGCCGGACTGGTCGACGACCACGATCATCCGGGCCGGCGTGGTGCGCCGGGCGGTGCGCCGGTAGTACAGCCGGTCGACGTAGAGCCGCTGGTCCTCGGGGTTGTAGTTGACGAGGTTCTTCCAGATGGTCCGTTCGAGGTCGAGGTTGCGGAACACCCGCTTGGGCGGCACCGACCGGTCGATCTCGCCCACGCTGGCCTTCTCGACCTGGGTGCGCAGCACCTGGGCGACCTCGTCGACGAACCTGCGGATCAGCGCCTTGGCGTTGGCCAGCGCCACCCCCGACAGGTTGGACTTGTCACGCAGCAGCTGCTCGACGAGCGACATGCTGGGCGTGAGCTTGCGGGCCAGGGACGGGTCGGCCAGCACCTCGCGCAGCCGCATCCGGCCGACCAGGTCGGCCTCCAGGTTTGCCAGCGTCGCGGCGAGCTGGCCGTCGAGGTCGACGCCCGGGCCCGTTCCGGGACCGGTGCCCACGCCCATGCCCCCGCCTGCGCCACCACCCGCACCGGCACCCGCGCCCACCCCGGCGCCGGGGCCCACACCCATGCCCATGCCCATGCCGGGGCCGTTGCCCGGCCCGGAGCACATGGCCTGTCTGAACCAGTCCGCGTCCTGCTGCCAGGCCGCGAGCTGGGTGGCGGTGATGTCACCCGTCCCGGTGGCGAAGACGTTGAGCAGCAGCTTCGACATCAGGGCGGCCGTGCGCACCTCGTCACCGGGTGCCCGGTCCCCCTCCGCGAGCAGGTTCCGGAACTCCTCGGCCAGTTCGGGGAAGCGCTGCACCAGGGTGTCGACCGACACCGAGGGGTCGAGCAGCGCCGCGGGCAGGCCCAGGTCGCCGACGACGCCCATGCTCGCAGTCTCCAGCGCGGGCTGCTCGTCGTGGTCGAACAGGCGGGCGAGCAGCCGCCAGTAGAGCACCTGGCGCCGGTTGCGCGCGGCGTCCGTCGTCTCGCCTTCGCCGGTCACGGTGCCGGAGTGCACCGGAGCGCCCTCATCGGTCGGCATGTCGTCGCTCATCGCCTCAGCAACCGTCCGGCCCGCTCACGCAGGACGGCGACCGCGTCCCCGGCCCGGGCCTCGGCCTTGACCGCCTTGGGGTCGGTGGGGCCCAGCGCCCAGTCACCGGTCCCGGCCTCGACCGTCTCCTTCTTGACCGTGGCCTGTACGGCGAGCGGTTGCAGCAGCCAGCGTCCGCCGTCCCAGCGGACCAGCCCGACGCACGCCGCGGAGGCGGCCACCAGCTTGGGCGTGAGCGGGCCGCAGGCGGGCAGCCGTCCGGTGTCCACGGCGAGTACGGCGCCGCCCAGGTCGAACGAGCCTTCCCCGGTCACGCGGTAGCCCTCCACCAGCACGGGCTCGGCGATCCCCACCGGGTGGCGGTCCAGCGGCGGCGTCGCCGGGGCGAGCGCGCCGGTGAGCGTCAGCCGGGCGGCGGTGAACGGATCTGCGGGCCCGCCCACCACGGCCCGGTCGTCGTGCCAGACCAGATCGCCGCTGTCGAGCAGGGGCATGTCGGTGAGGTCCAGGCTGCGGCGGTCCGCCAGCGCGGCCAGCAGCATCCGGTGCCGGCTCGGCAGCTTCCAGGTCGCGGGGCCGGTGATGGTGTCCACCTTGGCGACGGTGACGGCGGTCCGCACCAGCCGGGCCCGGCCGCCGTCTGCGGGCTCCAGCACTCCGTGGACCTGGAATTGGGCCGCGGTGCCGTGCTCGTGCACGTCGACGCCGAGGATCAGCAGCCGCCCCGACACCGTCCCCGCGCTCTGCGGGGCTCCGGCCGCGCCGCCCTGCGCCAGCAGCAGGGCCCGGGTCCACAGGTCGGCCCAGCGCCGCACCGGCAACCGGTCCATCGTGCCGACCGGGCAGCAGGCGCGCAGCTCGGCCGCCAGGCCGTCCAGCAGCACCGCCAGCCGGCGCTGCTCCGGTACGGCCAGCAGTCCCTCGATGGTCTGGTCCGCGGCCGAGACCAGGTCGTGGTCGACGCCGCGCCAGCCGGCGATGGCCAGCTCGCGAAGCCAGGAGCGGGCCCCGGCCGTCAGGTTGCCGGCGCCGTCCGCCTCGGGGGCGGGCGCGGCCTGCCAGGGGGCGCGCTCGCGTTCCAGCGCCGCGTCCAGCCCGGCGAGCAGGGCGTCGTGCACGGCGCCGAGCAGCGCGGCCCGGCCGCCGGCCAGCGCCGTCAGGTGCTCCTCGGCGATCGAGCCGGAGGCGACCTTGGCCGCGGCCTCCGCCAGCCGCTCGCCGATCGGGGTGGCGGCGAAGGCGCCGGCCAGGGCGTCCAGCGCCTCGGCGCGCTCCTCGGCGAGGCGGCCCAGGCCGTGCACGAGGGCCTCGTCGAAGCCGTGCACCAGGGCGAGCGCCTCCGGGGCGCCCTGCGGGTCGCCGCCGAGCAGCGCAGTCAGCTGTACGGCCAGCATCAGCCCACCGTCCCCGGGGCCGGGAACCAGTGCAGTTCCGGGATCGGCATGGTGGTGTCGGGCACCTCCAGGTAGGCCAGGTGGCGCAGGAAGCGGCTGAACACCATGGCGGCGGGGGCGGGCTCGTGCGAGCCGTCCAGGCAGCCGATCAGGTCGGCGCCTTCGGGGACCTCGACCCGCAGATAGCGGGCCACGCGGTCGAGGCCGTACTGCAGCACGGCCTCGGCGGCCAGGGCCTGCAGATGCTTGCACGGCGCGCCGTACAGGCCGCCGCACGGGCGGTTGTTGTTGGTGCTGCAGTTGTAGGCGTGGGTGCCCGCGGCGATGGAGGAGACGTAGACCCGGCCGATGTCCGAGCCGCTCGACACCACTCCCTGCAGCCGGCCGTCCGCCAGCTCGACGAAGGGCACCTTCGCCAGCTTGCGCGGCCGGACGGGCGGCACCACCCGCACCCTGCTGTGTTGTTCCCACACGGCTGCGCCGTCGGGTGATCCGTCAATCATGAGCGGGAACGTAGCGAAGCGCTCCGACAGAAAACGGGGCGAACCCGGGAGCGGGAGCTGCCATGATCCAGATCATGACCACGAACCCGCAGATGGAGATCATCACGCACGATCCGGCGGACGGGGTGTACGCCACCACCGACGACTACGTCCACGCGGTGGAGGTCCGCGACGCGCAGCGGCTGCTGTTCGTCTCCGGAACGATGGGACTGGACCCCTCGGGCGCGGCCGGGGCCACGCTCGGCGAACAACTCGACCTCGTCTGGGCCAACCTGCGCGCGATCCTGGCCTCGGCCGGCATGACCGTGGACAACATCGTCCGGCTCACCAGTTATCTGCGCGACGCCTCCTACGCCGAGGAGAACGCCGCGGCCCGGGTGAAGGCGCTGGGCGGCCGCACCATCCCCACCACGGCGATCGTCGTTCAGACGCTCGTCAGCGACTGGCTGGTGGAGCTGGAGGTGGTGGCCGCCGGCTGACCCGCCCCGGGGCGTCCGGCCCGCCGCCGGGCCGGGCGCCCGCCCGCGGCGCTCACGAGGGCGGGCTCCCGAGGGCGGGCTCCCGAGGGCGGCGTTCACCGGCGCGGGGTCACGAGAACGGATCACAACCGGCTCACGGAAGAAAACCGGACCGCACCCAGCCCGCGGACAGGCACCGGGTCACAGCCAGCTCGCGCGGACGTTGTCGTCCGGCCCCTCCCCGGGCGGCCGGGCGAGCTCGCCGGCCCGTACCCCGGCCAGCAGCCGGCGCGCACTGTCGACGATCTCCGGGGCGCGCTCCCGGAGCCGGGCCGCGTCGGCGGCGGTGGCGTCGTCGGGCTCGACGCCCGCCTCCCGCAGCACGCCGTCCAGGTCGCCGAGCCTGCCCTCCAGCCAGCCGAGGGGGTCGGCCGACAGCTCCTTGTCGAACACCCGCGGGCCCGGTTCCCAGCCGGTGAAGGCCGGGTGGTGGTGGGTCCGGTCGAAGCTGCCCGGCTCCCCGGCGACCGACTCCAGCAGGTCCACCCGCCAGACGGGCCGGTCGACCCGGATGGGCCGCGCCGAGTAGATCGAGCCCTTCAGCTCCGCCTGCTCCAGCACCCGCACCTCCAGGCGGACGCCGCGCTCGGCGCCCTCCTGCCCCTTGTCCGGGTTCGGGTCGACGAAGAAGATGTCGCTCACCGCCACGCCGATCCGTTCGAAACCGAAGACGTACAGCACGGGGCAGCCTCCTCAGACCGGTGTCCTTCGGAGTATGAACAGCCCTCGGGCCGCCTTCAACCACGCCGCCCGTACATGAACTTGAGATGACGGACCAGGGCGAGGGCGGCGAGCGCGGCCACCAGCGCGCACACGCTCCGCCATCCGGCGTGGGCGTAGGCGCGCGCCCCGAGCCAGGAGCCCATGGCGCCGCCGACGTAGGCGCATGTCATGTAGGCGGTGTTGAGCCTGCTGCGGATCTCGGGCCGCAGGGCGTAGATCCGCACCTGGTTGGCCACCATCCCCGACTGCATCGCGACGTCGAGCAGCAGCGACCCCAGCACGAGCGCCGTCAGGCCCGCCGCCCCGCCGAGACCGCCGGGCAGCAGGACGAGGGCCGCGGCGACCGCTCCGAGCATGCAGACGAGGTTGACCGCGTCGGGCCCCCGGCGGTCCACCTGCCGTCCCGCGAGCGGCGTGCACAGCATGGTCGCGGCGTTGACCAGGGCGAGCGCGCCGACCGCCGACGTGCCCAGGCCGTAGGCCGGGCCGGTCAGCAGCAGCGCGACACTGGTCCAGAGCGCCGAGAAACCGGCGAAGAGCATGGCCTGGTAGAAGCAGGAACGGCGCAGGTCTGGCTCGGCGCGCAGCAGCCGGAGCGCCCCGGCCAGGAGCGCCGGATAACGCTCCCGCACCGGCGGGGCCGGATGGCGCTCCCGGGACGGTGGAGCCGTCTGCGGCGGGGCCGCATGGCGCTCCCGCGCCGGAGCCGTCTGCGGCGGGGCCGGGTGGCGTCGCCGTACCGCCGCGCTCGGAGGCCGCTGCCGTACCGGCCGGGTCGTGGCGGGCAGTGCGCGGGCCAGGAGCGCCGCCGCGAGCAGGGTCAGCGCCGCGGCCAGCAGGTAGGGTGCCCGCCAGCCCAGCCACTGGCCGGCGGCCCCGCCGACGGTGCGCGACAGCAGCATGCCGCCGATGGATCCGCTCAGCAGGATGCCGCTGACCTCCCCACGGCGGTCATCGGCCACCAGCCCCATCGCCATGGGGCCGATGATCTGCGCGACCACGGTCGTGACGCCGACGAGGGCGCTCACTCCGATGAGCGGAGCGAGTGCGGGGACGGCGCCCGCGGCGAGCAGTCCCAGGCCGGTGAGGGCGAGCAGGGTGACGATCAGCCGGCGGTGCGGGAGCCGGTCGCCGAGCGGCACCAGCAGGAAGATCCCGGCCGCGTAGCCGAACTGCGCCGCGGTCACCACCAGCGCGGCGGCGTCGGGGGTCACGGACAGGCCGGAGGCGACCGACGGGTTGACGGCCTGGGGGAAGTAGACGTTGCCCACGGCCACCCCGCAGGTGACGGCCAGCAGCAGGATCACCCGGCGGCTCAGACGGGGCGGCGGGCACGGAGAACCGGCCGCGCCGGGCCCGCCGGAGTCCCGTGCGATACCGGTGCCGGCGGCCGCACCCGTGACATCCGCCGTACCCGCACCGGTCGCCATGCCCGTCCCGGTCTTCCTGCCCGTACCGGTCGCCGCACCCCTGCGGATCGCGGTGCCCCGTGCGTGATCTGCCGGTCGTCCATGGGCTGCGGGTTGTCTGTGAGCCGTGGGTTCCATGCGTCGAAGTCCACGCCACAGCGGCCCCGGCGCCAATTGATGTAGCGTGAGGCTTAATGATCGAATTCGTGCTCGGTGTCGAGGACCTCGCGGACACCCGGTTCGCGATCTCCCCGTTGAACGAGACGGTCTTCAGCCTGCGGATACTGTGCGATCCGGGCCTGCACGCGCTGCACCTCCCATGGCGCAGGTCCGTCCTGGGAAGGCTCGACGGGCTCGACACCGGGCTGCTGACGTCCCTGGTCGGACGGCGCCTCCCCCTCCCCGACTTCCTGACCCCGCGCCCTGCGGTCTTCGCCGCGGACTTCGGGGAGGAACTGGCCACCGTACGGCGGACGCCTCCGGAGATCGTCCGCCGCGACCTGTCGGCCACGCACGCGCCGGACCCGCTTCCCGAGGCGCTGGGCGCGGCCGCCACCGGTGACGACGCCGCCGTCGCCGGGCTGCGCGACGCGGTGTGCGAGCTCCTGCGGGACTACTGGCGGATCGCCGTCGAACCGGCGTGGCCCCGGATGCGGCTCGTGCTGGAGGCCGACATGACCTACCGAGCGCGGCAGCTGGCCGTGGGCGGCGCGCGTCTGCTGTTCGCCGACATGCATCCCAACCTGCGCTGGCACGACGGCACTCTGCGCATCGACAAGATGATCGGCGACCACCGTGTCGCGGCGGACGGGCGGGGGCTTCTGCTGGTGCCGTCGGTGTTCGCCCACAAGCCCGCTCCGCCGCTCAGCCCGCAGGAGGCGCCGCTGCTGGTGTATCCCGGCCGCGGGGTGGCGACGCTGTGGGAACCGGCTCCGGTCGCCGACGCGGCGGCTCTCGTGTCGCTGCTCGGCGCGCCTAGGGCGAGGCTGCTCGGCCTGCTGTCGGAGCCGATGCCCACGGTCGAGCTCGCCCGCCGCCTGAGGGTGACCCCGAGCGCGGTGTCCCAGCACCTGCGCGTGCTGCACGCCACGGGCCTGGTCAGCCGGGCCCGTGACGGGCGGCGGGTGCTGTACCGCCTCAGCCCGCTGGGCGAGGAACTGACCGGCGGGACCGCCGGGCGGCGGTGAGGGCCCGGCCGTCCTCCGGGCGGCGGTGACGGCCAGGCGGGCTTCGGGTCACGGCTCGATCAGGCCCGCGCGGATGGCGTAGCGGGTCAGCTCCAGCCGGTCGCGCATGCCGAGCTTGCCCAGGATGTTGGCGCGGTGCCGGTCGACGGTCTTCACGCTGATGACCAGCATGTCGGCGATGTCCTTGGAGGAGTGCCCCTCGGCGACGAGCTTGAGGATCTCCTCCTCCCGCGGGGTGAGCACGTCGGCGGGCTGCCGTTCGGCGGCGTCGTCGCGCCGCAGGTAGTCGCGGATGAGGGTGGTGACCGCGCCCGGGTAGAGGAAGGGCTCCCCGCGCATGGCCGCCCGGCAGGCCTCCAGCAGGTCCCGGTCGGCGACGGACTTGAGCACGTAGCCGCAGGCGCCGGCGCGCAGGGACTCGAAGAGGTACTGCTCGTTGTCGTACATCGACAGCATGAGGAGCCGGATCTCCGGCGCACGCCGGGAGATCTCGCGCGCGGCCTGGATACCGGTCATCCGGGGCATGGCGATGTCCAGGATGGCCAGATCGACCTCGCGGGCGTCGGCCAGCTCCACGGCCTCGGCGCCGTTGCCGGCCTCGGCGACGACGGTCAGGTCGGGTTCCGCGTCCAGGATCAGCCGCAGCCCCTGGCGGACCAGCGCGTGGTCGTCGGCCAGCAGGATGCGGGTCGGACGCCGCTCCCCCATGCTCACTTCGCCTCTCCCCCGTGCGGTACGGCCAGGCGCACCTGTGTCCCGCCCTCCGGCGGGTGGTGGACGGTCAGCCGGGCGCCGATCAGCAGGGCGCGCTCACGCATGCCTCGGATGCCCGCGCCCTCCCGGATCGGCCCGCCGCGGCCGTCATCGGTGATCGACAGCACCACGGCGCCGGGCCCGCCGCCCAGCTCCAGCTCCACACGCGAGGCACCGGCGTGCCGGGCCACGTTGGTCAGGCCCTCCTGTGCGATGCGGTACAGCACGAGTTCGGCGTCGTTGCCCAGGGCGGGCAGTTTCGGGTCGAGGCGGCGGGTCACCGGGACGCCGCTCATCTCGGAGAAGTCGGCGGCCAGGGCGTTCATGGCGCTGATCAGCCCGAGGTCCTCCAGCACGCCGGGCCGGAGCCTGCGGGCGACCTGGCGGACCTCGTCCAGGCTGGCGCGGACGGTCTCAGTGATGGCGTGCAGTTCCTCGCGCAGGTCGTCCGGGGCACGGTCCGCCGTGCGTTTGAGGCCGAGCAGCACCACGGTGAGGCTCTGGCCGATCTCGTCGTGCAGTTCGCGGGCGATGCGCTGCCGTTCGCCCTCCTGGGCGGCCAGGGCGTGCGCGCTGGTCATGCTGCGTTCGGTCTCCAGGCGTTCCACCATCGCGTTGAAGGCTCCGATCACGTGGGTGAGGTCCCCGTTGCCGCTCTCGGCCAGCCGGTTGCTGGGACGGAGCAGGTCCACCCGCTGCATGAGCGCGGTGAGGGCGTCGAGCGGGGCCAGGCTCCTGCGCAGCAGCAGCGCGTTGGCGGACAGGATGACGGCCAGCCCGACCGTCAGGACCGGGACCTCGGTGAGCAGGACAGGTGAGGACACCGTGGCCGGGGAGAGCGCCAGGACGAGCGTGCCGGCGGTGAAGACCAGGCCGTTGATCGCGAAGAGCCGCCAGAACAGGGACTGCACCGGTGCTCTGCGGGAGCGGGCAGCCGGCGGCGGTGCGGACGGCGGCGCGTCGGAGGCGCCGGTCCGGTCCGGGTGCCGCCCGGTGCGATCGCTCATGTTCCCAGCCTCACTGTGACCGGGCTCCCCTGTCCATGCGCAGCGCTCCCCATCAGGCCGCACCCCGCCCCGTTCCCACCCGTCCCTTCTACATGATGCCCCCTGCCACAGATGGGTACCGGCCCCGATGGTGCGACGGCCCGTTCTCGCCCAGGCTGGAAGAGAAGGAAAAGCGCAGGTGGAAGGGGAGGGAACATGACCGTGCTCAGTACCGGTCCGCAGGCGGGGCTCGCCGTCGAGGTCCTGCCCGCCTGGGTGGTCGCCGGTACGCTGGTGCTGGCCGGGATCGCGGCGGTCGCCGTCTTCACGGTCCGCGTCCTCGCCTCCGACGAGCGCCTCGTCCTGTCCAGGCGCGGGCGCCCGGCCCGGGTGGGCGGACCGGGGGTCGTGTTCACTCTGCCGGTCCTGGAGCGGGGCGTACGGGTCTCGCTGCGCCCGATCTGTCTCGACCTGCTCTGGCTGGAGGCCGAGACCAGGGACGGTGTGGCGGTGACGGTCAGCGGCGCCGTACTGGCCTCGGTGCGCGATCCGATCCGTTACGGCGCGGCCGGTGACTCCGTGCAGCCGGCCCTGATCGCCCTGGTGGAGGCCGAGGTGCGCCGGTACGTCGCCGGATGCGAACTGGCGGAGCTGGCCGCGCCGCCCGGCGACAGGAGGCGGAACCTGCCCTCCGTCATCACCGCCGGAACCCGGAAATGGGGGGTCGAGGTCACCGGCGTCGACGTCCACCGGATCGAGGTCCCGCTCAGCGCGGGCCTGATCCACTGGGCGGAGGCCTTCACCGCCTCTCCACGTCAGAACGGGCCCGCCGCCCCTCCACGTCATGACGGGTCCACCGCGGCCGCGTCCCGCTCCCGCGAACGGAGGAACACCATGGAGATCAACCGCACCACCGTCCCCGGCATCGGCGCCCTGCACCACTTCACCACCCGCAGCGGGCACCGCTTCAGCGTGCTGGCCGACGACACCGCGGACCAGCTCTGCCTGATGGTCTACGGTTCCGTCGACCCCGACACGCCTGTGCAGTCCATCGTCATGGAACGCGACGAGGCCGGCCAGGTCGCCGAGGTCCTCCAGGTCCGGCCGCTGGCCGACCGGATAGCCGACCTCGAACACCGGCTCACCTCGCTCACCGGAGGGGCGCCATGACGAGCCGGGGCAGGACCGGAGCACCCCTCCCGAACGCGCAGCACAGATCCATGCGTGTGCCGTCCGCGCACTCTCCGGATGTGAGAAGCCATTGCTCGAAATCGGGTCGTACCCGCACGGCCCGAAGGGACGGTGTCATGCAGGCACGCGATATCGCGGTGAAGTTGCCGACGGTGACGGTCCACGACCCGGTCACCAGGGCGGTGCGGGTGATGACACTGGCCCGCCTGCCGGGACTGATCGTCGTCGACGACGACTCGCGGCCCCGCGTGGTGCTCCCGGGCACCCAGGTGCTGCGCATGACGGTCCCGGGCGCCTACCAGGAGGACCCGGCGCTCACCCGGGCCATCGATGAGGCCCACGCCGATCTGTTCTGGCAGGAGCGGGGCGGGCTGACGGTGGGCGACTGCCTGCCGAACCGGCCCATCAGACCCGCCGCGGTGGCCCTGGACGCGACGCTCCTGGAGGTGGCGGCTCTCATGGCCCGGCTGCGCAGCCCGCTGGTGGCGGTGGTCGACAGGACCGGAGTCCTGTTCGGAACGATCACTCTGGACCGGCTGCTCACCAGCATGGCCCTCGCCGCCCCCGACGACTGACCCCGGGCGGGCGGTCCTGGCCCCCGGGGCCGGGCCGGGCGTCCCGGACCGCCGCGGCCGGGACGCCCGGCGCTCCGCCCGCGATAGGTCACCGGCCCCCGCCTTCGCGCGCGCCGTACATCACCAGGTCCTGCTCTCCCGCGCCGAGGTTCCACAGGCGCGCGCACCGTTCGGAGGCCTTCTCATGCACCATTTCCGGCGAGCTCTCTTCGGCGTGCCCCGGTTCTCCATACCGTCACACCCGGCACGTCCCGTCATCTCGGCCGCCGCGGCCACCGCCCGCAGCGGACCGCCGGGGCGGGCGCGATGAGTGCCCTCATCGCGCTGGCCGTCTTCGTGGTGGCGTTCTTCTTCATCGCCACGGAGAAGGCGGACAAGGTCAAGGTGGTGCTCGTCGCCGCCGGAATCATGGCGGTGCTCGGTCTGGTCCCCGGCTCCGAGGTGTTCTTCTCCGAACACGAGGGCGTCGACTGGAATGTGATCTTCCTGCTACTGGGCATGATGATCATCGTCGGGATTCTCAAGCAGACCGGGATCTTCGACTATCTGGCCATCTGGGCCGCGAAGAAGTCCCGGGGCCGGCCGTACCGGCTGATGGTCATGTTGATGGCCATCACCGCCGTCGCCTCGCCGTTCCTGGACAACGTCACCACGATCATGCTCGTCGCCCCGGTCACCATCGTCGTGTGCAACCGGCTGGACATTCCCGCCCAGCCCTACCTCATCGCCGAGGTCCTGGCCTCCAACATCGGCGGTGCGGCCACCCTCATCGGCGATCCGCCCAACATCATCATCGGCAGCCGGGCCGGTCTGACCTTCAACGACTTCCTCATCCACATGGCGCCGATCGTCGTGGTCGCCTTCGCCGCGTTCGTGCTGCTGACCCGCGTGCTGTTCCGCAGGTCGTTCCGCTACAACCCCGACCGGGTGGCCGCGGTGATGGCCCTGCAGGAGCGGCGCGCCATCACCGATCCGCGCCTGCTGGCCCGTTGCCTGGCCGTCCTGGCCCTCGTCATCGTCGGCTTCGGGCTGCACGCCGTCGTGCACGTCGACCCGTCGATCATCGCCCTGGTCGGCGCCGGCGTGATGATCCTGGTCTCGGGCGCCGACGTCTCCGAGACCCTGCGCGAGGTCGAGTGGCCGACTCTGGTGTTCTTCGTCGGCCTGTTCGTCATGGTCGCCGGGCTGGTGCACACCGGTGTCATCTCCACCGTGGGCGACTGGGCGATCGGCGCGGTGGGCGACAACTACTTCGGCGCGGCGACCGCGCTGCTGTTCGGCTCCGCGGCGCTGGGCGCCTTCTTCGACAACATCCCCTACGTCGCCACCATGGCGCCCGTCGTCGACGGGATCGTGGCGCAGGCCCCCGACCCGGCCACCGGCCAGTCCCTGTGGTGGGCCTTCGCCCTGGGCGCCGACTTCGGCGGGAACGGCACCGCGGTGGCGGCCAGCGCCAACGTGGTGGCCATCGGCATCGCCGCCCGCTCCGGGCACCCCATCTCCTTCTGGCAGTTCACCAGGTACGGCCTCCTCGTCACGGCCCTCAGCTCGCTGATGGCCTGGGGCTACGTATGGCTGCGTTACTTCATGTGAGGGTCACTTCATGTGAGGGCTCCGGCGGCTGGATCGCCCGGCGAGCCGAACAGGCCGATCAGCCGGTCGGCGTCGAGGTAGGTGGTGATGCCGGTGATCGACCCCTCCGACACGTCGAGGAGGACCAGCGCGAAGGGCGCGTAGGCGCCGCCGGGGCCGGGCCGCAGCTGCCAGAACGCCGGCGAGCCGTTGGCCGCGACCGGGACGAGGCGGGCGCCCGCGCAGGACGCCGCGGGGTCCAGCAGCGCCTGCCTGATCCGGTCGCGTCCGCGGAGCCACCAGGTGAAGGGCGGCATCGACATCGTGGCGTCCTCGTGGAGCAGGGCAACGAGCGCGGCGACGTCGTGGCGCTCGAACGCGGCGCAGTAGCGGGTGAGCAGTTCGCGCTGGGCGGGGTCGGCGGGCCGCGACGGCTCGCCCGGCGTGACGCCGGCGGTTCTGAGCGTCGCCCGCGCCCGCTGCAACGCGCTGGTCACCGACGCGACGGTGGTCTCCAGGAGCTGCGCGACCTCCTCGGCCCTGAAGGCCAGCACGTCGCGCAGGATCAGCACGACCCGCTGCCGGGGCGGCAGGTGCTGCAGCGCGGCGACGAACGCCAGGCGGATCGTCTCGCGGCGCACGGCCGCGTCCTCCGGGTCGCTCTCCGGATCGCCCTCCGCCGGCAGCACCAGGGAGTCCGGGACCGGCTGGACCCAGACCCGCTCGGGCAGCGGCCGGCCGATGTCGGCCCCGCCCTCCGCCGCCGGGCCGAGGTCCACGGCCAGTGCCCGGCGCTGCGTGCTGCGCAGCATGTCGAGGCAGACGTTGGTGGCGATGCTGTAGAGCCACGTCCGCAGCGAGGCGCGCCGTTCGTCGTACCGGCCGAACGACCGCCAGGCGCGCAGGAGCGTCTCCTGCACGGCGTCCTCGGCCTCGAAGCCGGAGCCGAGCACCCGGTAGCAGTAACCGGTCAGCTCGGTCCGGTACGGCTCCAGCCGGGAGGCCTCTCCGGCCGCCGCCCCCGCCGTCCCGTGAATTCCCGCCACGCCCCCGACCATAGGCCCCGCCTCCGACACGTCCCGGCACGACATTTCCCGGCGCCGACCGATGAGTTTGCGCCTCCGCCTCCGTACCCCGGAGGAAGGCGCACAGCGGGTGCGCCGAATGCGGGAGGTATGTGATGACTGAGGACCGCCTTCGGGACGCGGTGGTGGCGGAACGTCGTGAGCAGGCGGACCTGCTCGCTTCCCTCCGGCCGGAGCAGTGGGACGCGCCCACGTTGTGCGACGGCTGGCGGGTGCGCGAGGTGGTCGCCCACACGACGATGCCCTTCCGGGCCTCGCTCCCGCGGACACTGCTGGAGCTGGTCAAGGCCCGTGGGGACTTCAACCGCATGGCCGACCGGTGCGCGCGCCGCGACGCCGCCGAGCTGTCCCCCGCGGAGCTGGTCGCGTCGCTGCGGGACAACGCCGCCCACCCGTGGACCCCGCCCGGCGGGGGCGTCCACGGGGCGCTCTCGCACGACGTCATCCACGGGCTCGACATCACGGTGGGCCTGGGACTCGACCGCCGCGTCCCCGCCGACCGGATCGCCGTGGTGCTGTCCGGGATGCGGCCGAAGAACATCTCCTTCTTCGGAGCCGACCTCACGGGAGTGACGTTGCAGGCCACCGACCTCGACTGGAGCCACGGCACGGGCGCCCCCGTCCGGGGTCTGGCCCAGGACCTGCTGCTCGTCGTGTGCGGCCGCCTGCTCCCGCCGGGCCGCCTCGGCGGCGAGGCCGCCGCGCGTTTCACCCGGCGGGACCGGTGACCGGACCGCCCTGAGCCTCTCCCCGGGATCGGTACGGCCGGCGCCGTACCGATCCGGGGGAGTGCCGCCTTCGGCGCTCACGCCGAAAGGAGACGGATGTTTCCGGCGGAGTCGTGAACCTTCACAGTGGATCTTCCGTCAGATGATCGTACGACCGATGACCATGACGGAGGGGATCGAAATGGAACGTACCAATACGCGGCGGCTGGGCCGTACGGCGCTGGTGACGGCGCTGGTCGGAGGAGGGCTGCTGGGCGGTGTCGCGCCCGCGACGGCTGCCGGGTCCGCCGAGTCCACCGCGTTCGCCGAGCACGCCGCCGCCGGCAAGACCGCCACGCTGGGGCCGTTCGGGTTCGGCGGGGTGCGGCTCGGGATGAGCGCCAAGCAGGCCGCCGCGACGAAGAAGATCGTGCGCAAGCCCGGCTACAGCCCGTGCGCCGGCTGGGACCTGAAGGCGTACCCGGCCGGCCGCGACAACGTGGGCATGCTCATCTCCAAGAAGCGCGGCGTGGCCATCATCTACGCGCCCAAGGGCGTCAGGACCCCGCAGGGGATCAAGATCGGCTCCACCGCCAGGCAGATGATCAAGGCCTATCCCAAGCTGGAGCAGAGCGACAGCGGATACGCCACCGTCACCGTTCCGGGCAACCCGAAGGCCTCCTACCGCTTCCTCCTGTCCCACGGCGAGATCTACCAGGTGGCGCTGGCCCTCAAGAACCAGGACTGCGCCAACTGACGCTCCGTCCCCACCGGACCCCGCATCACCGCCCCGGCGACCGGCCGCCGTCCGCACGCCCGCCCCGGGGCCGGGGCCGGGGCGGTTCGCCCGGAGAGATCGGCCCATGACTTCTCCGGCCGGATGAGAGATCATGCAGGAGAAGACGGACGGGAGGCCAGATCTTGCAGCAGCACACCTCAAGCACCTCAAGCACCGGCGAAGTGCCCACCGGCCCGGGCGAGGAGACCTTCGGCGTGATCCGGCGCGCCGTCGGCACCCGGTCCCGGCGGTGGCTGCTCGCGATCACCCTTCTGCTGGGCCTGTCCGCCGCCGCGGCGCTGGCCGCGGCGTTGCCGCCCGCCGAGCGGACGCTCGCCGGACTGTCGCAGGCGGTGCAGCTCCTGATGTCCGTCACCGTGCCGTTCTTCGGCGTCCTGCTCGCCCACGACCTGCGCCGGGCGTCCCGTACGACCCGGATCGCCCCCACCCTGCTGGGAGCGGTCCTGCTGGCCGCGGCCGTCGGCGCCTTCGGCTTCCTGGTCTGCGCCGCCGCCCTCGCGGTCGTTCCGTCCACCGCCCCCGCCGCGTGGGATCACGCCGGGGCCATCGCGGTGGGCGGCGTGCTGGTGCAGGCCCTCGCCCAGCTGACCGGTACCGGGCTGGGCCTGTTGCTGCGCTCGCCCGTCATCGCCTGCCTCGCCACCATCGTGCTGCCGCTGGGTCTGTGGTACGCGCTGGGCAACGTGGAAGCCCTGCGCCCCGCCCAGGACTGGCTCACCCCGTTCGCCGGTGCGCAGAACCTGCTCTCCGGCCAGATGAGCGCGGTGATGTGGGCCCAGTGGCTCGTCGTCCTCACGCTCTGGGGCAGAGCCCTGAACGCCGCCGGGGTGGCCCGGCTGCTCCGGCCGGAGAGAACCGCCCACGTGTGAGCCGAGCGCGCGCTATCGGCGCACGTCGTATCGCAGATGAGTGACGCGGTCGCCTTGGACGATCTCCGGGTCGCCGAGGAGCACCAGCGGACCGTCGTACGCGCCGAAGAACCGTACGCCCTTGCCGAAGACCACCGGGACCAGGTCGACCTGGAGTTCGTCCACCAGACCGGCGGCCAGGGCCTGGCCGAGCAGGTCGCCGCCGGTCAGCGACACGTCCTTGTCCCCGGCGGCGGTCCTGGCCCGGGCGATCGCGCCCGCCAAGCCGTCTGTGACGAACGTGAACGGCGCATCGGGGAAGGGCCAGTCCGCCGGCGGCTCGTGGGTCACCACGAAGACGGCGTCACCGGCCGCGGGGCGGCCGTTCCAGCCGTTGGTGAGGTCGAACAGACGGCGTCCGATCACGGCCGCTCCGATCCGCGGCCAGGTCCGCTCCATGTACGCGGCGCTGGCGGCCGACACGTGGAAGACCCGCTCCGGGTCGCCGCCGTTGAAGGGGACGTCCCCGTTGCCGTACCAGTCGAAGAGCGGGCCCACCTTATCCGACTCGTCGGCGATGAACCCGTCCAGCGACACCGTCGCGCTCGCGATCACCTTTCCCATGGTGCGCAGTCCTTTCCGAAGACCGGATTTGCCTGGGACGTCGGAGCCGATGCGCCGGATCGGACAGCGGGCCGGCACGATCCGCCGTCTTTTTTCCGGGACGGGCGCTCCGGTCGCAGAGGCGCCGGGGATTGTCGGGCCTCCCTGCCATGCTCATCGACATGACTGACCTCCGCCCCGCCCTCACCCCCGATCTGAGCGGAGAGGAGCTGACGCGCTGGTACTGGCGCAAGGACGAGCTGGTCGCCTTCGCCCGGCAGATCGGCACCGGCACCGGCGGCGGCAAGCACGACCTGCTGGCCCGTCTGGCGGCGGCCCTGGACGGCCGCCCCCTTCCGCAGCCGCCCCCGGCGGCCCGCAGGCCCCCGGCGGCCCGGTTGCCCGAGCCGTTGACACCGGACACCGTGCTTCCCGACGGACAGCGCTGCAGCCAGCAGCTGCGCGCCTTCTTCCGGGAACGGATAGGTGCCGCCTTCCACTTCGACGCCGCGATGCGCGAGTTCATCGCCACCGGCGCCGGGCGCACCCTCGGTGAGGCCGTACGGCACTGGCACGCGACACGCCAGGCCCCGCCCTCCCAGATCGGCGCCCAGTTCGAGCTCAACCGCTTCCTTCGCGACTGGCACGCGGCCCACCCCGGCGCCGGTCGCCACGAGGCCCTGCAAGCTTGGCGGCACTATCGCTCCCTACCTGTCGAGGCCCGTCAGGGTCCGGGTGGACAGGCCGATCACCACCAGGCAGCCGCCCCACATTCCCCACATCGGGTCGGTGACGGAGATCCGCTGGGCAGCGTCATGACCGCCGGCCGCAGCGGCGTTGGCCGCCCGCCGATCCGCGCCGGTCTGCCGCGACCCGGTGAGGCGCCCATGAGGATCGATGCTCATGGAAAGTGCTGCCCATCGTGTCCGTAGTGGTGTGCCCGGCCCGGTACGCCGTGGGACATGAGAATGGCGCAGGGCCGGGAGCGCATCGAAGGAGCCCGGGACGTGAATCTCGGAAGCGGTTTCGATGACCTGATCGGTAGCTTGGCCGTCATGAATCACGTCCTGACGACGGAGCGCCTGGTCCTGCGTCCGGCCACCCTGCACGACCGGGCCCGATTGACGGACCACTGGAACAGCGAGGAAGTGCGACGCTTCCTCTTCGACGGGGCGGTCCTGTCCGATGCGGAGATCACCAAGGTCATCGGGGACAGCACGCGGGACTTCGCCGCAGCGGGTTACGGGCTGTGGCTGATCCGGCAGAAGGAGAGACCCGACGTGGTCGGCACAGCCGGACTGCGGCCGCTGGAGCAGCTCGGGCTCGAGGTCGTCTACAGTCTGGCGCCGGCCGTGTGGGGCAGGGGATACGCCACCGAGGCCGCCGGCGCGGTGGTGGAATACGCTCTCGGTCCTCTCGGACTACCCGAGGTGCTGGCGGAGGTCGACGAGGGCAACGTCACCTCGATCGCGGTCGTCGAGCGGCTCGGCATGACGCCGTTCGCGACGGTGCCCGGCCTGCTGGGCCCGATGGTCCGCTATCGCAGGACGGCCCGATCCGGGTGATCGGACGGGCTCTCGGCCGTCTCACGCTCGCGCCGCACCACCGGCACCGGCGATGCCGGCCTCGATACCGTCGAGAAGCCAGGTCAGGCCGAGAGCGAAACCGGCGTCCCAGTCGCCTTCCACGACGAGAGGGCCGTGGGCGGCGAGAGCCGGGTAGCGCTCCCGGTTGGCGTCCAGATACTCCCGGGCGGCGCTCCGCACATCCCGTTCCGCGTCGGCCGGCCAGGTGGCCTGCATCAGCCCGGAGCCGATGACGTAGTTGGACAGCCCGTACGCCGCGGCGGTGAGGCGGGGTTCGACGACCCCGGCCTCCAGGAGGGTCGCGTACAGGAACTCGGTGCGGGCCAGCACGTTGGGGCCCAGCATCGGACGGCTCAGCAGCGCCGCCGACCAGGAGTGCCTCAGCAGGACCGCGCGCCATCCGTTGATCAGCGCGGTGACGTCGGCGCGCCACCCCTCGTCGCTCTTCGGCGGGATCCCGACCTCGGCGAAGATCGCATCCAGGGCGAGATCGAGGACGTCGTCCTTGGTCTTCACATGCCAGTACAGCGTGGTGGAGCCGGTGCCCAGCCGCTCGGCCAGGCGTCGCATGGTCAGCCGGTCGGCGCCTTCGGCGTCCAGGAGGGCCACGGCCTCCTGGACGATCCGGTCCCGGCTGAGCGGCGGGGCGTCGCGTCCCGTTCGCGCAGACGGCCGCAGCCATACGTCCCCTGCCGCTCCCGCGCGACGTGCTCCCTGATCTGTCTTGCTCGTGTCCACGGGCGTGAGTCTAGTATGAGGATCGGGTACCGGATCGTTGGTCTAGTCACTAGAACACCGATCCGGAAGCGTGGGAAGCCCGTATCAGGGAGGCGCCGTGGCAGGACACGTCGAGGTGGACCGGCTGACCTATGTGCTGCCGGACGGGCGACTGCTCCTGCGCGAGGTGTCGTTCCGCGTCGGCGACGGGGTCAAGGCCGCCCTCGTGGGGCCGAACGGCGCGGGCAAGACCACCCTGCTGAGGCTGATCGCCGGAGATCTGCGACCGGACGACGGCCGCGTGGTCTCCTCCGGAGGGCTGGGGGTGATGCGGCAGTTCATCGGCGGCGTCCGCGACGACCGGAGCGTGCACGACCTGCTGCTGTCGGTGGCGCCGGACCGGGTCCGGGCCGCCGCCGCGGCCCTGGAGCAGGCGGAGGCGGCACTGGCCGCCCGCGACGACGAGGCGGCGCAGCTGGCCTACGCGCAGGCCGCCGCCGACTACGCCGACGCCGGCGGCTACGACATGGAGGTCGTCTGGGACGTGTGCGCCACAGAGTCCGTGGGCCCGCCCTACGACGCGATCCGGGACCGCCCGGTGACCTCCCTGTCAGGGGGTGAGCAGAAGCGCCTCGCCCTGGAGGCCCTGCTGCGCGGCCCGGACGAGGTCCTGCTGCTGGACGAGCCGGACAACTACCTGGACGTGCCCGGCAAGCAGTGGCTGGAGGCCCGGCTGCGGGCCACGGCCAAGACCGTGCTGCTGGTCTCCCACGACCGCCGGCTCCTGGCTGAGGCCGCCGACCGCATCGTGACCGTGGAGGACCGGGGCGTCTGGATCCACGGCGAGGGCTTCGCCACCTACGCCGAGGCCCGCCGGGAGCGCATCAGCCGCCTGGAGGAACGGCGCCGCCGCTGGAACGAGGAGCACGCCAAGCTCAAGCAGCTGGTGCGCACCCTGCAGCAGACCGCGGCCAGCAACGACGCGCTGTCCTCGGCCTACCGGGCCGCGCGCACCCGGCTGAGCCGCTTCGAGGAGACCGGTCCGCCCCAGCGCCCGCCCAGGGCGCAGAACGTGCGGATCCGGCTGCGCGGCGGCCGTACCGGCAAACGCGCCGTCATCTGCCGGAACCTGGAGCTCACCGGTCTGATGCGGCCGTTCGACGCGGAGATCTGGTACGGCGAGCGCGTCGGGGTGCTCGGCTCCAACGGCTCGGGCAAGTCCACCTTCCTGCAACTGCTGGAGCAGGCCGCCGACGGCGCGGTGCCCGCCGTGCGGCACAGCGGTTCGGTGCGGCTGGGAGCGCGCGTGGCGCCCGGCAGGTTCGTGCAGACCCACGCCCGGCCTGATCTGCACGGTCACACTCCGGCCGAGCTGGTCATGACCGGTCATGCGCTCACGCTGAACGAGGCGATGGCCACCCTGGCCCGCTACGAGCTCGCCCCCGCGGCCGGCCAGCGGTTCGAGACGCTGTCGGGCGGCCAGCAGGCCCGGCTGCAGATCCTGCTGCTGGAGCTGTCCGGTGCCACCCTTCTGCTGCTGGACGAGCCCACCGACAACCTGGACCTGGCCAGCGCCGAGGCCCTGCAGCAGGGCCTGGCCTCCTTCTCCGGCACCGTGCTGGCCGTCACCCACGACCGCTGGTTCGCCGCCGACTTCGACCGCTTCCTGATCTTCGCCGCCGACGGGACGGTCTACGAGAGCGACGAGCCGGTCTGGCACGAAGGCCGGGTCGAACGCGCCTACTGAGATCGCAGACCGTCCCGCCCGGTGCCGGATCGATCGGCGGTGGTGGAGAGGCGGAAAACGGCGAGATCCCGCCCGATCGAAGTGATCGGACGGGATCTCGGCTGCTTCACGCTGTGGAGCTATGGGGATTCGAACCCCAGACCTCCTCCATGCCATGGAGGCGCGCTACCAGCTGCGCCATAGCCCCTGGGTGACCACCGGGGCGTTCACCCCTGCGGCACCCCGCCAGTGTATAGGACAACGCTCCGCACCCCGTAACCGCGAGGCGCGGAGCGAGTCCGGTCGTATGCGGTGCCGTACCCGCTCGGTCAGCCGAGTGTCGCGGCCCTGCCGATCAGGTCGGCGAGTTCGGTCACCATCGGGTCCTCGGTGGTCCTCGCCAGGCGGGTGGCGTGGCCGGCCAGGTCGGCGGTCGCCACTCCGGCCAGCGACTCGCGGGTGCGCAGGTGCTCGGCGAACGCCGCCGCCACCACGTCGACCTGGAACCTCGGCGAGGCCGACTCCCACAGGGAGGGCGACAGGTCCGCCGCGTCCAGGGACCGGCCGGCCTCGGTGGGGCGGCGGGTGTCGGGGTCCTGCCAGCGTACGGTCGCCGTGCCGAGCCGGCCCGAGGCGCCCTCGCGCAGCCGTACGCGGTACAGGGCCGTCACCGAGTGGCCGGGACCGATCTCGCCGCCGTCCTTGGCGTCGTCGCGGAAGTCCTCGGTCGCCAGCTCGCGGTTCTCGTAGCCGACGAGGCGGTAGGACTCCACCACCGAGGGGTTGAAGACGACCTGCGCCTTGGCGTCGCGGGCCCGCAGGTCGAGGGTGGTGGCGAGCTGCTCGACGAAGACCTTGCGCGCGTCGTCGACCGAGCTGACGTAGACGGCGGCGCCGTCGCCGTTGTCGGCGAGCTGCTCCATCAGCTCGTCGCCGTACTCGCGGCCGACGCCCACGCACAGCAGGGTGATCTCCTTGCCGGCGTACTCCCTCACCCGGTCCAGGATGCCCTGCCAGCTCGTGTCGCCGGTGTTGGCCAGACCGTCCGACAGCAGGATGACCCGGTTGGTGGCCATGGACCTGAACGTCCGGGAGGCCTCGGTGTAGCCGCTGGTCAGGCCCGCCTCCACGTTCGTCGAGTCCTGTACGGCGAGGCCGTCGACGGCCGAGTGCAGCCTGTCCCCGTCGGTCGCCGGGGTCATGGCGACGACCGTCTCGGCCTGGTCGCTGAAGGCCACGATCGAGATCTGGTCCCCCGGGCCGAGCTGGTCGACGAGCTTGTGCAGGGCCTCCTTGACCAGGTCGAGCCGCCCGGGCTCGCCCATCGAGCCGGACACGTCCACCACGAAGGTCAGGTTCGCCGGGCGCCGCGCCTCCGGATCGGCCCTGCGCGTCTGCAGGCCGACCCGGACCAGCGCGGTGCCCTCCTCGGGCGTCCTGGCACCGTCGACGTGTACGGCGAAGCCGTCGTCACCCGGCTCCGGATAGTCCTGCCGGAAGGAGTTGACGAACTCCTCGGGCCGGACCTGGGAGGGCTCGGGCAGGCGGCCCTCCTGGATGGTCCGCCGGGCGTAGCCGTAGGAGGCGGTGTCCACGTCGAGGGCGAAGGTGGAGATCTGCTCGGCACCGGTGTCCGGCTTCTCGCTCTCCTCGCGCGGGCTCTCCCGCACGGTGGCCGAGTCGTTCCCCCCGGCCGACGCCTCAGGCGGCGCGGGCCGGGCGGCCTCGGCGTCCATCGAGGGCACGTTGACGGATCGGCCGCCCGAGCTGTCCGCCCCGCCACAGGCGGCGGCGGACAGCAAAGCGAGAACGGCACAAGCGATGACGAACGGACGTGATCTCATATCGCCTCCGTAGGATGCGTGTCACCTCCTACGACGACGAATCCCGCACACGGGCCGGGTGCTTGACCCAAGCGAGTGCGAACCGTGTTCGGCGCGTGATCAGGGCTTCCAGCCGGGGTCCCGGCCGGTCAGCCCGAGGGCGCGCTCGAAGTGCGGGGCGTCCTGCGGCACGGCGACCTCGTCGCCGAACACCCCGTTCTGCCGGGCCATCGGGGCCATCTGCTCGGCGTAGACGAACATCGCCTCGCCGGTCTCCTTGTCCACCTCGTAGTCCTGCCCGGTGGCTCTGGCCAGGTCCCAGCCGTGGAAGACCAGGTCGCCCAGGCCCATCTGGAAGACCACGGTCATCGGCAGCCCCATCCCGGGGCTCTCCCCCTCGAACGCCTCCTGCTTCGACCAGCCCGCGACCATCCCCTCGACCCTGCTCTCGAGGGCCCCGGGCTCGTTGTCCTCCGGCGGCATGGGCTTCTTGTCGGCCAGCGCCTCGAACATCAGCGCCACCCAGGACAGGTGACCGAGCAGGGTCCGGACGTCGTACTCGGCGCAGGGGGTCGGCAGGCCGTACTGGTCCTCCCGGATCCCGCGGACCACGTTCACCGTGCGAGCGGCCGCACGCGACAGCATCTCGTTCATGAGAACCATCCTTCCTTCCGAACCCCGGATTGTCCCGGGGAATCGGAACCGAAGATCGATGGTCTCGCGCCGCCGGTACGGCCGGGGTCAGCAGGCGCAGGCGACGCCGGAGACCGGGGCGGTCAGGGGGTCGGCCGGCCGGCGGGAGACGCCGTCGGCGGTCTCCACCGGGAAGCCCTCGCGGGCCCAGTACTCGAAGCCGCCCAGCATCTCCTTGACCGGATAGCCGAGCCGGGCGAACTCCAGGGCGGCCCGGGTGGCGCCGTTGCAGCCGGGGCCCCAGCAGTAGGTCACCACGGTCACCCCGGCGGGGACCGTCCCGGCCGCGCGGGCGGCGATCTCGGCGGTGGGCAGGTGCACGGCGCCCTCGATGCGGCCCTGCTCCCAGCTCTCCCGGCTGCGGGAATCGATCACGATGACGTCGCCGGCCCCGGCGGCCAGCGCGGCGGCGACGTCGGACACGTCGGTCTCGAACGCCAGACGGGCGGCGAAGTGGGCGAGCGCGGCGGCGTTCCCGGCAGCCGGGACGGCCGTGACGGCGGAGCGGGGCGCAGCCTGCCCGGGCGCGGCGGGTTCGGCCTGTACGGCGGTGGATCCGGGTACGGCCTGCGCGGAGGCGGCGGGGGCGGGGGCGGGGGCGGGAACGGAAGCGGCGGACATCATCCGGCCTTTCTGTCGAGAGGGTCGGGACGGTCGGGTCTGTCGTCGGGCCCGGCGGCCCTCCCCGCAGAGCGGGAAGGGCGACAGGGAAATGCTGCTGGCACCGGGCCGACCGGCACCAGTGGCGTGAATGCCGCTTATCGCTAAGATTTCGCCATGCTGCTCCCCCTGCCCGCGCCGCGCCGCCCGCGCCACGCGGTCTCCGTCCTGGCCTTCGACGGCATGGCCCCCTTCGAGCTGGGATGCGTGGTGGAGATCTTCGGCATCCCCCGCCCCGAGCTGGAGGTGCCCTGGTACGACCTCACGGTCTGCGCCGAGACCCCCGCCGACCTGCGGGTCGTGGGCGGCTTCACCATGCGGGCCGAGCACGGGCTCGAGACGCTGGCCGCGGCGGACACGGTGATCGTCCCCGGGGTCCCGGACGTACGGGGCGAGGTCTCCCCCGGGGTGACCGCCGCGCTGCGGGCCGCGCGGGAGCGGGGCGCGAGGATCGTGTCGATCTGCTCGGGCGCCTTCGCGCTGGCCGCCGCGGGACTGCTGGACGGGCGGGAGGCGACGACCCACTGGCGGTACGCCGAACTGCTCCAGCGCAGGTTCCCCCGCGTGCGGGTGAACCCCGACGTGCTCTACGTGGACGGCGGCGACGTGCTGACCAGCGCGGGCAGCGCGGCCGGGCTGGACCTGCTGGTCCACCTCGTGCGCAGGGACCACGGGCCGGGCGTGGCCAACACGGTCGCGCGCCGGCTGGTCATCCCGCCGCACCGGGACGGCGGCCAGGCCCAGTTCGTCGAGGCGGCCGTCGCTCCGGTGGAGGACGACGACGCCGTGGCCGCCGCGATGGACTGGGCCCTTGAACACCTATCCGAGCCCCTCACGGTCGCCGACCTGGCCGGGGCCGCCCGCATGTCGCAGCGGACCTTCATCCGTCACTTCGGCCGCCAGACCGGCACCAGCCCGCTGCGCTGGGTCATCTCCCAGCGGATCGCGGCCAGTCTCACCCTGCTGGAGTCCACCGCCGCCCCGGTCGAGGAGATCGCCGCCGCGGTCGGCTTCGACAGCCCGGCGACCTTCCGCCACCACTTCGGCAGGGCGATGCGCACCTCCCCGTCGGCCTACCGCCGGGCCTTCCGCCCCTCCGCCTGAAACACGGCCCGCGCCCGGGACACGGCGCCCCTCACCCGGCGGCGCGCAGGGCGGCCGCCAGCCAGGCGAAGTCCTCGCCGTGGGACGGCTTGGGCGGGCGGCCGTTGACGAGGGCCATCAGGCGGCGGTAGCGCTCGGCCTCGCCGTACAGCCCCGTCTCCAGCCGCCGCAGCACGGCGGCCCGCCCGGCCTCGTCCATGTCGCCCATCAGCCGGTCGAGGACGTCGGCGGCCTCGGGCGAGTCCGGGGCCACGCCGCGCTCCCGCGCCTCGCCCACCAGCCGGACGACCTTCTTGGCGAACCACATGGACGCACCGGACTCCCGCTGCGGCCCCTCCCCGGCGCGTCCCCGGGCGTTGTGCTCCACCATCTCGCGCATCCGCCGCCGGAAGCCCGGATCCCGTACCAGCCCGGCCAGCTCCACCCAGGCGTCGACCTGCTCGGGGGTGGGATCGTCGGGCAGGTCCACGGCGGTGTGGTTCATCCGCTGCCCGATGTCCGGATCGGCGTCCACGCCGCCGAAGACCTCGGCCACGAACCCCTCGATGATCCGCCGGCGCTCCTCGGCCGACAGGCGTGCCAGATCGTTCAACAGTTTCATCTCCTCCGTGCCGCACTGCCGCCTGACCACGGTGCCGAGCACCGCGCGCCGTAGCCGCAGCGTGCGGATCTGCGCGTCCAGCGCCTTGATGTGGACGGCCGCGACGGCCGCGACCGTGGTCTCCCGCTCCAGCACCCGGCGCACGTCCCGCAGGCCGAGCCCCAGCTCCCGCAGCGTGCGGACCAGTTCGAGCCGGGCGACGGACCCGGCGTCGTAGAGGCGGTAGCCGCCCTCGCTGCGGCCCGCCGGAGGGAGCGCGCCGATGTCGGACCAGTAGCGGATGGTGCGCACCGGCGTCCCGGTGCGCGCGGAGAGCTCCCCGATGGTGAACGCCTCCGGGCCGCCGTCGTCCATACAGCCGTCGCTCATACAGCCGAGTGTGGGCCTTCCAGCGGCTGGAAGCTCAAGCCCCCATTCACGGGGAAGCGTTATCTACGCTCTAGGGACCGATCCAGAAGGAAAAGGGGGACTTTCCGTGGCGGAGGAACTGACGGGCCTGGCCGGACTGCTCTACGAGATGGGTCTGCTCAAACGCTATCGGCGCACCGGCTGGCTGGTCGCCGGGGTGCGCGATCCGGAGAGCGTCGCCGACCACTCGTTCCGGACGGCGGTCATCGCGAGCGTGATCGCCGCTCTGGAGGGCGGTGACCCGGAGCGCGCGGCGTTCATGAGCCTGTTCCACGACACCCAGGAGACGCGCATCACCGACATCCCCTACCTCGGCAAGCGCTATCTGACGGCGGCGCCGAACGAGCAGGTCACCGCCGACCAGACGCGCGGCCTGCCGGGGGTCGTGGCGGACATGGTGGGCGGCGCGGTGCGGGAGTACGAGGCCAGGGCCAGCCGCGAGGCCGTCTGCGCCCGCGACGCCGACAAGCTGGAGTGCCTGATCCAGGCCGTCGAGTACCGCGAGCAGGGCAACCACAACGTCCAGCCGTGGATCGACAGCTCCCTGGCCCAGCTGACCACGGAGACCGCCAAGCGCCTGGCGGAGGAGGTGCTGCGCACCGGGTCGCTGGAGTGGGTGACGCACGCCCTCAACGGGGAGCGTGATCCCGGCGGCCCGGACCTCGCCGCCGGCGTGGAGCGCGAGGCCTGACCCGCCCCGGCGCCCGGCCCGCGGGACCGCCCCCGCAGTCGCCGTACCGCGGAACGACCCTGCGGCGGAACGACCCTGCGGCGGGGCGGGCTCAGCCGGCCACCAGCAGGTTCTCGCGCTCGACGGCCTCCAGCAGGAGCGTCTTGTAGCCGACCTCGTCGAACAGCACCGTGACCCGGTCGGACTCCCTGCTCATCACCGTCCCCGGCCCCCAGGCGCTGTGCCGTACCCGGGCGTGCATCTCGAAGGGGCCCTCGCTCTCGGGCGCCTCGGCCTCGCCCGCCCGGCAGGTGTCGCAGGTGCCGCAGAGCCGCTCGTACGGCTCGCCGAAGTACTCCAGCAGGAAGCGGCGCCGACACCCGGTGGTCTCGGCGTAGGCGCGCATCATCTCGATGCGCGACTCGTCGATGCGACGGCGGTTGTCCTCCAGCTCCACGGCCCGCTCGACGGCGCGCTCGGGATCGGGCCCGCCGGAGGACCGGCGCAGGTCGCCCTTGGCGGTGACCTCGACGGCGCCCGCGCGTTCCAGGAGGTTCACCGCGCGGGTCAGGCGGGTGGCGCTGACGCCGAGCAACTCGCGCAGCTCCCGGACGGGGACGGTGCCGCCGTGCTCGCCGACCAGCGTCGCGATCCGCAGCATCAGCTCCTCGTCGGCCCGCCCCGCGGCGAAGAACCGTCGCAGCCCCAGGTCCTCGGACCGGTAGAACAGCACCGCGGCGGCCGGCTCCCCGTCCCTGCCGGCCCGGCCGATCTCCTGGTAGTAGGAGTCCGGCGACTCCGGCGGCGCGGCGTGCAGGACGAAGCGCACGTCGGGCTTGTCGATGCCCATGCCGAACGCCGAGGTCGCCACGACGACGTCCAGCTCGTCGTCGCGGAACATCTCGTGGACGCGGTGACGGTCGGCCGCCTTCATCCCCGCGTGGTACGGCTCCGCCCGGCGGCCCGCCTCGCGCAGCTCGGCGGCGTACTCCTCGGTGGCCCGGCGGGTGGCGACGTAGACCAGGCCCGTCCCGGACCGGTCGGCGGCCTCGCGCACCAGCTCCCGCCGCAGGTCGTCGTCGGAGACGAAGCGGCGTACCGACAGCTCCAGGTTGGGCCGGTCGAACCCGCGCACGACCTGCCGGACGTCCCGCAGCCCCAGGGAGGCGATGATCTCCTCGCGCACCGCCGGGGTCGCCGTGGCGGTCAGCGCCACCACCGGCGGGTGGCCCAGCCGCTCGATGACCTGGCCGAGCCGCAGATAGTCGGGGCGGAAGTCGTGGCCCCAGGCCGACACGCAGTGCGCCTCGTCGATGGCCACCAGCGAGGGGCGGGCGGCGCGCAGCCGCTCCACCGTCTCGGGCTTGGCCAGCTGCTCGGGGGCCAGGAACACGAACTCGGTACGGCCCGCCCGCACCCCCTCCAGCAGCTCCTCCCCGCCGGACTGGGCGGAGTTGATCGCCACCGCCCCGCCCGCGTCGGCCTCCACCAGCCCCGCGACCTGGTCGCGCTGCAGGGCGATGAGCGGGGAGACGACCACCGTCGGACCGTCGAGCAGCAGGGCGGGCACCTGGTAGACGGCCGACTTCCCGGCCCCGGTCGGCATGACCACCAGGGCGTCCCCGCCCTTCATCAGGTGGGTCATGGCCTCCACCTGCCCGGGCCGCAGTTCGCGCCAGCCGAACACCTCGCGGGCCTTGGCGCGCAGCCGCCCGGCCCGCGACCCGAACCTGCCCCTGATCCCCATGCACTTCCGCCTCTCCTCGTGCCCGCCACCAGCTACCCGCGGATCGGCGTGATAGTCGGCGGCGGGCCGGGAGTCCTCGCCGGTCAGCGCCGCACCGGAAGGTCCGGTCAGCGCCGCGACAGGCGGTAACGGCGCACGGAGAGCGGCAGGAACACCGCGACGATCACCAGGGGCCAGACCACGGCCATGAGCATCGCGTTCTGGGCGATCCAGGAGTCGCCGCCCATGCCGGGGTTGCCGAACAGCTCGCGGGTCGCCGCCACCGTGGAGGACAGGGGGTTCCACGCGGCGATGGTGCCCAGCCAGCCCGGCATCATCTCCGGCGCCACGAAGGCGTTGGAGATCATCGTGAGCGGGAACAGCAGCGCGTAGAGGTTGCCCGCCGTCTCCGGGCTCTTGGCGATCAGCCCCATGTAGATGCCGACCCAGATGAACGCGAACCTGAGCAACAGCAGCAGGCCGATCCCGGCCAGCGTCTCGGCCAGGCTCCCGTGCGCCCGCCAGCCCACGACGAAGCCGCAGCCGATCAGCACGACGAGGTCCATGACGGAGTTGAGCATGTCGGCTCCGCTCCGCCCGACCACCACTCCCGACCGGGCCATCGGCATCGCCCGGAACCGGTCGGCGATGCCCTTGGCGGCGTCGGTGGTGACGGCCATCATCGTGTTGCCGATGCCGAACATCATGGTCATGCCGAACATGCCCGGCAGCAGGAACTCGCGGTAGTCCCCGCCGCCCGGCACGACCATGGCGCTGCCGAACACGTAGCCGAACAGCAGCACCGAGACCATCGGGTACATCAGCCCCCACACGATGTAGGAGGGCTCGCGCACCCAGTGGATCAGATAGCGGCGGGTGACGGTCCAGCTGTCGGAGACCGCCCACCGGACCCGCGACAGCGGGGAGATCGTGAGCGTCCCGGGCAGGGGGCCGCCGGGCGGCCCCCCGGCGGCCGTCGTCCTGGACGAGGTGGTCGATGTCATGCGTTCGCCTCCTGTTCCGCCCGGTGCCCGGTCAGCCGCATGAACACCTCGTCCAGGGTCGGCCGCCGCAGGGCGATGTCCTCCACCGTGACGCCGGCGTCGTCGAGGGCGCGGACCGCCTCGGTGAGCGTGGTGACGCGGTGCCGCACCGGGGCGCTGACCCGGCGGGCGTCGTGCCCGACGTCGGGCTCGGCCCCGCAGACGCGCGCGACGATCGCGACGGCCGCGGCCAGTTCGCCGCCGTCGGCGACCACCACGTCGAGCTGGTCGCCTCCGATCGTGGACTTGAGCCGCTCCGGCGACCCCTCGGCGATGACCCGGCCGCTCTCGATCACCGCGATCTGGTCGGCGAGCCGGTCGGCCTCCTCCAGGTACTGGGTGGTCAGCAGCACCGTGGTGCCGCCTTCGACCAGCGAGCGGATCGCCTCCCAGACCTCGACGCGGCCGCGCGGGTCCAGGCCCGTGGTCGGCTCGTCGAGGAAGAGCACCTGCGGCGCCATGATCAGGCCGGCCGCCAGGTCGAGCCTGCGGCGCATGCCGCCGGAGTAGTGCTTGACGGATTTCCCGCCCGTCTCGGCCAGCCCGAACCGCTCCAGCAACGCGTCCGCGCGGCGGCGGGCCTCGGCCCCGCCGAGATGGTAGAGCCGCCCGAACATCTCCAGGTTCTGCCGGCCGCTGAGGATCTCGTCGACCGCCGGGCTCTGCCCGATCACCCCGATCCGGTAGCGCACCTCGGCCGCCTGCCGTACGACGTCGAACCCGGCGACCTCGGCGCGGCCCCCGTCGAACTCCAGCAGCGTGGCCAGGATCCGCACCGCCGTGGTCTTGCCGGCCCCGTTGGGGCCGAGCAGCCCGCAGACCGCGCCTTCGCGGACGGTCAGGTCGAATCCGTCCAGCGCCTTGGTCTGCTTGTACTCCTTCCGAAGTCCCTCGGCGACGATCGCCGATCCGTTCGGAGTCACCTTCGGCCCCCTTACTGGGTACGGTGTACGAAGTTATGCGTACAGACTACGCAGTTTTATGATGAACGCAATATGTCGACGGAATACAGCGGTGGCGGCGACCTGACGTTCAGCCTCAAGGTGATGTGGGGCGGCAGGGAGAAACCCACCCGCGGACCCAAGCCCGGCCTCAGCGTGGAGCGGATCGTCCAGGCCGCGATCCAGGTCGCCGACGCCGAGGGGCTTGCCGCGCTGTCGATGCGCCGCATCGCCACCGAGCTCGGCGTCGGCACCATGTCGCTCTACCGCTACGTGCCGGGCAAGAACGAGCTCGTCGACCTCATGCTCGACGCGGCGTACGGCGAGGACCTCGAACCGGACAAGACCCCGGAGCAGGAGGCCGAGGCCCTGCGGGAGAAGGGCTGGCGGGCCGGGCTGGAGAAGATCGCCCGGGGGGCGTGGGCGCTGCACCTGCGCCACCCGTGGATCCTGCAGGTCTCCCAGGCCCGGCCGGTGCTGGGCCCCAGCTCGATCAAGGGCCTGGAGATCGCCCTGCGCGTGCTCGACGGCATCGGCCTGGACGAGTTCGAGATGATGAAGATGATCACTCTCGTCGACGGCTACGTGACCGGCACCGCCCGCATCATCGTGGAGGCGGGCAGGGCCGCGCAGCAGACCGGCGTCAGCGACGAGCAGTTCTGGCAGGCGCAGGAGCCGTTCATGATGCGCCTGCTGGACGACGGGCGCTTCGCGACGCTCCGGCGCATCGCCGACGCGGGCGTGTTCGCCGATGTGAGCGGCGGGGACCCGTCGGACGGCGACGGCTTCGAGTTCGGCCTGCAGCGGGTGCTGGACGGCATCGAGGCCTACGTGAACGCGGGCCCCGGCGGGCGCGGCGCCTCCTGACGGCCCGCCCCCTCCCCCGCCAGCATCCGCTGGAACCGCGGGCAGGTGAAGAAGTCCTCCCTGGGGCACTCCAGGACGTGCTCGATCAGCTCCATCGACGCGCGGAGCCGCTCCATCCGCCCGGCCAGCACGGCCAGGTGCCCGGTGAGGATCTCTCGCCTGCGCGCCCCGTCGCCCGCGGTCACCAGCAGGCGGATCTGCTCCAGCGAGGCCCCGGTCTCCTTCGCCCGCACGATCAGCGCGACCCTGGCCTCGTCCTCGGGGCCGTAACGGCGCCGCCCACCGGCCTGGCGGGCCGGGCTGAGCAGGCCCACCGCCTCCCAGTGGCGCAGGACGTGCGTGGCCAGGCCGTGGCGGCCGGCCAGTTCCCCGATGGAGAGCAGCTCTCCGGCGGTCGACTTCATGTTCACATTAACTTGCATGGTGGGGCCGGGGTCAATCCTGGAGAGGAAACGATCGGGACCGGCCGGTGAACCGTACGGCGCCGGCGGACGTTTGAAGGGCATGACTCGTCGCGCGTTCGCTCTCGGCCTGCTGGCCGTCGCCGCCCTCGCCGCATGCGGCGTGTCCGAACCCCGCGTGATCACCGCCGAGGGGGTCGGGCGGGAGACCCCGGCCGGGGCTCCGGTCAGCAACCTGCAGCCCGCCCTGGCCGCCTTCGGCCACAGGCTGTTCACCGCGGTCGCCGAGCCCGGGACCAACACGGTGCTGTCCCCGCTGAGCATCGCCTACGCGTACGGCATGGCCAGGGCCGGCGCGGACCCGGCGACCGGGGCCGAGCTGGACGAGGTCTTCGGCTTCCCCTCGGAGGGACCGCACTCGGCGTTCAACACGCTCTCCCGCGTCATCACCACGACCGACGGGCCGCCGCCGGTCCCCGACCGGGACGCGGTGCGGGACGCACAGGACCCGGACGACCAGCCGCAGCCGCCGGTGGTCAGTCTCGGGGGCGCCCTGTTCGTCCAGGACGGGCTGGCGGTCAGGCAGGAGTTCCTGCGCGTGCTCGCCGCCAAGTACGGCACGGGCGCGCGTCAGGTGGACTTCACCGGGGACGCCGCCGGCGCGATCAACGCCTGGGCCGACGAGCAGACCGCGGGACGGATCAAGCGGGTGTTCGACCGGCTCGACCCGCGCACGAAGCTGGTCATCGCGAACACCCTCTATCTCAAGGCCGACTGGGCCCTGCCGTTCACCGACCCGCCGCAGGAGGACGGGAGCTTCACCCGGGCCGACGGCACGGTGGTGCGCACGGCCCTGATGCGACAGGAGAACGAGTTCCGCTACGCGAGCGGGCCCGGCTGGCAGGCCGTCGAACTGCCCTACGCCGAGAGCGGGCTGGCCATGTGGATCCTGCTGCCGGAGGCGGGCGGCTCCCCCGGCGACCGGCTCGCCCCCGAGGCGCTCGCCAAGACGGCCGAAGGACTGAAGAAGACCAGGGTGCGGGTCGTCATGCCCCGCTGGGACTTCTCCACCGGGCTGGACCTGGCCGAGTCGCTGGGGGGCCTCGGGCTCAAGAGCACCGGTTACTCCGGCATCGCCGACGGCCTCTTCCTGCAGCAGGCGGTCCACCGGGCGAACGTGACCGTGGACGAGTGGGGCACCGAGGCCGCCGCGGTCACCGGCATGGCCTTCGCCGTCTCGGCCCCGCCGCCCGCCGAGGTCGAGGTCCGCGCCGACCGGCCGTTCGCCTTCGCGATCGTCCACCTGCCGACGCGGGTCCCGCTCTTCGTCGGCCAGGTCGCCGACCCTGCCGCGACGGGCTGACCGGACCGGCGCCCCGTGTTAGGGGCGCCGGACAGTGACAAGCCGGACAGTGACAAGCCGGACAGCGACGGGCCGGACAGCGACGGGCCGGGCGGGTCAGCCGCCGATGTTCAGCAGGCCCGCGCCGACCACGGCGCGGCCGAAGGGGCGGGCCAGCTCGGCCAGGCGGGCGAGCTCCTCGTCTTCGAGCGCGGCGTAGGCGGGCAGGGCCAGCTCGTCGGTGCGGTCCTCGATGCGCTGCCGCAGCGCCCGTCCCTGCTCGGTGAGCTCGTCACCGGCCAGCAGCCCGCGCCCGCGCAGCGCCTCCTCGGCCGCCGCCCACTCCTCCTCCGGCCAGGCGCGGCTGAACTTCAGGAAGATCGTCGGCACGCCCCCGGAGGCACCGTGCAGGACCAGCGCCTCCAGCGGCCCGACCCCCTCGGCGAGCAGGGTCGCGACGTGGCCGTCGCCCCGGAACTCGCGCAGCAGGGTCTGGGCGTGCCACAGCTCCAGCAGCGGGTCGTCGGGCCAGGGCAGTGTGGCGTGCGCCGCGAACAGCGGCCGGCCCTGCGGGTGCTCGCAGGCGCGCTCGGCCGCCCGGCGGGCCAGCGCGACCGTCTCGGCCAGGCCGGGCACCCCGTCGATCCCGCCCCGGCGCAGCGCCGCGCCGGCGGCGTCGTAGCGGGCCTGGAGGATCTTCTCGGGGGTCACGACCTCCCAGGCGGCCGGCAGCGCCCGCCGTACCAGCGCGGGGCAGAAGTTGTAGAAGGTCGCGATGACCAGCTCCGGCGAGGCGGTGCCGAACGCCGCCGAGCGGGAGGCGAAGTATCCCGCGTGGACGTCCAGGCCCAGAGCGGCGTAGCGCTCGGTGGCCTCGGGCACGAAGTAGATCATCCCGTGGACGGGCTCCAGACGGCGCCAGGCCTGCCGGGCGAGCTGGACGTCGGTCATGATGCCTCCGGGCGGTCGGCGGTCGTTCCAGAACAGTTTTCTAGAACATATTTCTACCGGCCGGTAACCGTCAACGACGGCGCACCACGAAGACGCCCCAGCCGAGATACCGCCTGCCGTACTCCACGTGGAAGCGGCGCGAGCCCTCCAGGAAGGCGCGGACGTCCACGACGTCGGGATCATCGGGGTTGGCGCGCAGCCAGTCGCTCAGCGTCCACCACTGGCTGGCGACGTAGCGGTCCCAGCTGTCCCGGTCGGCCAGGACCATCTCCAGTACCTCGGTCCCGGCCGCCTCGAACCTGTCGAAGGTCCCGGCCAGCGAGGCGAACTCCTCCGGCGCGAAGCCGAAGGCCTCGTGGGCCCCCGCGGGCGGCTCGGAGATCCAGTACGGCTCGCCGACGAGGAGGATCCCGTCGTCCTTGAGCGCGGGGAGCATCAGCTTGACGGTTCCCTCCAGGCCGCCGCCGATCCACGTCACCCCGAGGCAGGACACGACGTCGAAGGAGCCCGGCTCGGCCCGGTAGGCGCCGGCGTCCCCGTGCTCGAAGCGCACCCGCCCGCTCACCCCGAGCTCCGCGGCCCTGGCCCTGGCGCCGTCGAGGAAGACCTCGCTGATGTCGACCCCGACCCCCTCGATCCCGTGGGCCCGCGACCACTGGCAGAGCATCTCCCCCTTCCCGCAGCCCAGGTCGAGCAGCCGCATGCCGGACCGGAGCCGGGCGACCTCACCGAGCAGGGCGAGCTTGTCGTCGGTGAACGGGTTGAGGATGCGATGACCGCTCTCGGCGATCTCATGGAAACGCAGTGACATGCCCGCCATGCTCCCCCCACCGCGTCAGCCCGCCAACCGGTTATCTCCGGCCGGGTGCTACCGTGAGGGAGTCAGGATTTGAACGTGTTCAAAATTGGAGGGCGCCATGCGTCCCCTGCTCGACGCGGTTCTGACGATCGGGATGCTCGTGGTGGTCCCGGCCGGTCTGCGCCTGCTCCGAGTGCCCCCGTGGCTGCCGCCGGTGTGGTGGGCCGGCGCGCTGCCGGGCGCGGCCTCCCTGTGGCTGGAACGCGGTCCCTGGGCGGCCGCCGCGGCCTCGGTCTACGCGCTCGCCACCGTGTGCCTGGCCGTGCAGGCACCGATCCGCCTGTGGTCCCGCTACTCCCCCGCCTCCACGAGCCCGTCCCGTGTCCCCGGCGCCGCGGATCCGTCCGGCTCCCCCGTCGCCCTCCGCGCTCCGGCGCGGCGCCTGCCCGCCCCCGTGGAGGTCGCCGTCCTCACCGCGATGGTCACCCCCGCCGTCGGCGCCGTCGCCCTGGTCGCCGAGCGCGCGGGCCACCCGCTGTGGGGCTTCTCGCTGAAGATCCTGGCGCTCACCGTCGCCCACTTCCACTTCGCCGGCTTCGCCGCCGCGCTCGTCGCGGGGCTGACCTGCCGCGCCGCCGGGGACGGTCCGCTCACACGGGCGGCGGCGCTCAGCGTGCCCGGCGGGACGCTGCTGGTGCTCGGCGGCTACTTCGCAGGCGACTGGGCCGAACTGGCCGGGGCGGCGGTGCTCACCGCGGGTATGTGGCTGGTGAGCCTGCTGACGCTGGCCGAGGTGCGGCGGGGCGGCCACGACCGGCTGAACGGTGTCCTGCTCACCGTGGCGTCCGCGGTCCTGGTGGTCTCGATGCTGCTGGCCATGAGCTGGGCGCTGGGCCAGGCGGCCGGTCTGCCCCATCCGCCGCTGGACTGGATGATCGCCACCCACGGCCTGGCCAACGCCCTCGGGTTCGCCCTGTGCGCGATCGCCGCCCGGCTCAGGCTCCGCCCCGAGCCGCTCTGACCGCCCGCACTCCCACTGCCGCATCCACCGACGAGGAGCACGATGGACCTCCTGCAGCGCTACCGCGACGCCGCCTTCAGCTATCCCGACGTCGGCCTCACCCATCCGGACACCGAGGAGTTCCAGACGGGCGCCGTCCCGCCCGGCTACCGGCGGCTGCGCCACCGGACGCTCATCGGCCGCGGGGAGAGCCTGGAGCGGGCCGCCGAGACCCTGCTGACGTGGCGGGCGCACGCCGGGTGCGGCCTGCGCCCGGTCGCCTCCGCCCCCAGGGCGGCGCGGGGGGTGACCGTGGTCTCGCGCATGGGCCTGGGACCGCTGCGGATCTCCGCGCCCTGCCGGGTCGTGTGGGCGCTGGAGGAGGAGGACCGCGCCGGGTTCGGCTACGGCACCCTGTCCGGGCATCCGGAGAGCGGCGAGGAGGGCTTCCTGCTGGAGCGCGACTCCGGCGGGCGGGTGTGGTTCACGGTGCACGCCTACAGCCGCCCCGGCCGGTGGTACACCCGGATCGCGGGCCCCGCCCCGGTGCTCCTGCAGCACGCCTTCGCCCGCCTGTACGCCCGGGCCCTGCGCTGAGGCCGACCCTCTGGCAGTGTCGGTCCCGACGGCGTCCCCCTGACGGCGTTTCGACGGCGTTGACCCTGACACCGTGTGAGGCCCTACACCTGAAGGCACCATGTTCAGCATCGGAGACTTCGCCCAGCTCGGCCGCGTGTCGATCCGGATGCTGCGTCACTACGACGCGCTCGGGTTGCTCCGGCCGGCCCACGTCGACCCGGCCAGCGGCTACCGGTTCTACCAGGCCGCCCAGCTCGCGCGGCTCAACCGCATCATCGCTCTGAAGGACCTCGGCTTCACCCTGCGGCAGGTGGCCTCGATCCTCGACGAGAAGGTGAGCGCCGAGGAGCTGCACGGCATGGTACGGCTGCGCCGCGCGGAGCTGGAGGAGCGGATCGCGGCCGACGCCGCACGGCTGCTCCGGGTCGAGGCGAGGCTCCGGATGATCGAGAGGGAAGGGCACATGAGCACGGAAGAGGTCATGGTCAAGCGTGTCGCCCCGGTCCGCGTCGCGGAGCTCACCGCGGTCGCGGCCAGCTACGACGGCGAGGACATCGGCCCGGTCATCCAGCCGCTCTACCAGGAGCTGTGCGCGCGGCTGGAACGCGCCGGGGTCGAGATCACCGGCCCGGGCATCGCCTGCTACGAGCCCGGCGACGACGGCAAGGTGGTCGTGCACGCGGGCATGCAGGTCGCCACGGCGCCCCGGGAGGGATTCGACTTCGAGATCGTGGACCTGCCCGCGGTCGAGACAGCCGCCACGATCGTCCACCGCGGCCCGATGGAGGAGGTCGACCCGACCTTCCAGGTCCTGGCTCACTGGATCGAGGAGAACGGCTACCGCCCGGTCGGCCTGGCCCGCGAGGTCTATCTCGACTGCCCGCAGGACCCGAAGGACTGGGTCACCGAGCTGCAGATGACGGTCACCCGGGTCTGAGCGCGCCGACCGGGCCGACCGGGCTGACCGGGCTGGGCGCGCGTCACACCGGATAGGCGACCCCGGTCAGGCGCTCGGACTCCTCCCACAGGCGGGCCTGGACGGCGGTGTCGTGGGAGCGGGCGCTGGAACGGACCCGCTCCGGGTGGCCGCGCATCCCGCCCAGGCTGGACGGGCCGTAGTAGGAGCCGCCCTCGGCCTGCGGATCGGTGGCCGCCCGCAGAGTGGCCAGGGCGCCCATCTCGGGACGCTGGAGCACGAGCCTGCCCGCGGTGTCGTTGAGGAATCGCAGCACCCCGGGCAGGTGGCGGGCCAGCTCGGTCGGGGCCACCCCGGGGTGGGCGGCCAGCGCAGCCGTCTCCGCCCCGGCGGCGGACAGGCGGCGCTGGAGCTCGTAGGTGAACAGCAGGTTGGCCAGCTTCGAGCGGCCGTAGGCGGCGACCCGGTCGTAGGACCGCTCGGAGTGCAGGTCGTCGAAGTCGATGCGGCCCCGGTGGTGGGCCATGCTGGCGACGGTGACGACCCGGGAGCCCGGCACCGGCAGCAGCAGGTCGAGCAGCAGCCCGGTGAGGGCGAAGTGGCCCAGGTGGTTGGTGCCGAACTGCAGCTCGAAGCCGTCCGCGGTGCGGGTCAGGGGCGGCACCATCACCCCGGCGTTGTTGATCAGCAGGTCGACGCGGTCGTGGCGGTCGCGCACCTCCTGCGCCGCCTGCCGTACCGAGTCGAGCGAGGCCAGGTCGAGCCGGAGCACCTCGACCGGGCAGCCGATGAGATCGGCCGCGCGCTCCGCCCTGGCCGTGTCGCGACAGGCGATCACCACCGTGGCGCCCCTGGCGGCGAGCACCCGGGCGGTCTCCAGGCCGATGCCGGAGTTGGCGCCGGTGACCACCGCGATCCTCCCCTTCTGCTCGGGGATGTCGTCCTCGGTCCAGCGGTCCGTGCCCATGGCGCCCACCACTTCCGGATCAGGCGAAGCTTGTGGAGATCACCCTACTCACCGGCTCTTCCCGGCGGGCACTCCGTCGGCGGAGCGGTCACCGGCACGCCTGCCGTTCGCCGCGGCCTCCCCGTCCGCCCCCGGTTCCCCGTCGCGCCCGGAGGCGACCGGCTCGGGGGCGCGGAGGATGAGGCCGCCGGGGACGACCTCGGCGGTCAGCTTGGTGACGGTGCCCTTCGCGCCGCCGTCCAGCTCGTAGGCCATGGGCCTGCCCAGCTTGACGGTGACCTTGCGGGCGCGGGTCATCCGGACGAACGGCGAGGAGTCGGAGCGGCTCACGCTCATCCGGCCGAGCGTGCGGGCCCACTGGATGGGACCGCTGGCCGTGGTGACGCCGACCTCCAGCCAGCCGTCGTCGGGGCGGGCGTCGTCGAAGGCCTCGATGCCGCCGGTGATCGTGCCGACGTTGCCGAACAGCACGCAGCTGGCCTCGCCCTCGAACCAGGGCGTCCCGTCGACCTTGATCTTCGTGGTGACGAGCTCGCCGCGGACGTGCCGCAGCCCGGTCCAGAAGTAGGCCGCCCGGCCCATCCGGTCCTTCAGCCCCCGGTCCGCATCCTTGATCATCTCCGCGTCGAACCCGATCCCGGCCATCACCGCGAAGTGCTCGCCGTTGACCCTGCCGAGGTCGAGCCTGCGGTCCTCGCCGTGGAAGGCGATCCGCACGGCCTCGGGCAGGTCCTCGGGGATGCCGAGGTTCCTGGCGAACATGTTGGCCGTACCGGCGGGGATGATCCCCACCGGCGTCCCGGAGCCCGCGAGCACGTCCACGCAGCGCTGCACCATGCCGTCCCCGCCCCACACCAGGACCAGGTCGGCGCCCTCCTTGAGCACCTTCTTCACCTGCTTGGGCGCCTTCTTGCTCTTGGGGACCTCGTACCAGAGCAGGTTCTCGACGCCCTGGTCGGCCACGAGCCTGCGCAGCTCGTCCAGACCGCCGCCGAGCGACTTCTTCTGGTGGGCGACGACCGCGACCGTGCCGACCTTCCGTCGTCCCTTCTTCATGGTGACCTCCCGCAGCGTCCGTCCCCGAGGTAACCGACCGCTGCCCCGGCCGGCAAGATCCAAACGCCGGGAAGGTCGCCCGCTCTCCGGACGACTCCGCACATTAGGCACTGCATTGACGGCAGTCACGGATTTGTTTAACTTCTGGGCAACGTTGTGATGTGCGCCATACGTGTGGCCGCCCGGCACCGGCCACCTGACAGACAGGGCCCCGCCATGTCAGACACTCACGCATCCCGGCCGCCGGCCACCCAGCTCAGGCGCGCCGTACTGTCCAGCTATCTCGGCAGCCTGATCGAGTTCTACGACTTCCTGCTGTACGCCACCGCGGCGGCGACCTTCTTCCGTCAGATCTTCTTCTCCAACCTCGACCCGCGCGTCGGAACCGTGGCCGCGCTGGGCACCTTCACCACGGGCTACCTGGCCAGGCCGATCGGCGGCGTCCTGTTCGGGCACTTCGGCGACCGGCTGGGCCGCAAGCGGATGCTGGTGATCACCATGACCATGATGGGCGTGGCCAGCACGCTCATCGGCCTGCTGCCGACCTACGCCCAGGTCGGCCTCCTGGCACCGGTCCTGCTGGTGCTCCTGAGGATCGTGCAGGGCATCGCGATCGGCGGCGAGTGGGGCGGCGCGGTGCTGATCTCGGCCGAGCACGCCACCTCGCGGCGCGGCCTGTGGGCCGGGTTCACCAACGCCGGTGCGCCCAGCGGCATGGTGGTCTCCTCCCTGGTCCTGGCCCTCATGGCCGCCATCACCACCGAGCAGCAGTTCCTGTCCTGGGGCTGGCGGGTGCCGTTCCTGCTCAGCATCCTGCTGCTGGCACTGGGCCTGTTCGTGCGGCTGAAGGTCGAGGAGACCCCGGTGTTCGCCCGCGCCCGGCAGAGCGGGGTCGAGCGCATGCCGGTGGTGGAGGTGTTCCGCCGTCAGCCCGGCAACCTCGCGCTAGCGGTCGGCGTGGGCTTCGCGGCCTTCGTCACGCAGGCCACCATCACCACCTTCGTCATCTCCTTCGCGGTCGAGGAGGCGGGGTTCGCCCGGCCGACGGTGCTGAACGCCCTGACTCTGTCCTCCGCGCTGGCGGTGGTCGCCATCCTGTCCTTCGCCGCCCTGTCCGACCGCGTCGGCCGGCGCCCGGTGGTGCTCGGCGGCGCGGTCGCCATGGCCGTGCTGAGCTTCGCGCTCTTCCCCCTGATAAGCACCGGGTCGGCCGCCCTGCTCACGGTCGCGGTCGTGCTCGGCCAGTCGCTCGCGCATCCGGCCATGTACGGCCCGCTGGCCGCGCTGTACGCCGAGATGTTCGCCACCAGGACCCGCTACACCGGTGCCTCCCTCGGCTACCAGATCGCGGCCACCGGCGCCGGGTTCGCCCCGCTCGTCTTCGCCGCCATCCTCGAGGCGGGCGGCTCGACCGTGCTCATCTCCGCCGTGATGGCCGCGTGCTGCCTGGTGACGGTGGCGTCGGTCCTCATGACACGGGAGAGCCACCGGGCCGATCTGACCGACGAGCCCACGACGGCGGCGCGGACGGCCTCCTGACGACGGCGCGGGCGGCCTCCCACCGGGGCCGGGGCCGCCCGCCGGCGACCGCGCGGGACCGCCCGGTCAGCCCCAGACCTCCCGGGCGGTCTCGGCGATGAGGGCCAGCTTGGCGAACTGCTCCTCCGCGCTGAGCGCGTTGCCCTCGACCGTGGAGGAGAAGCCGCACTGCGGCGACAGGCACAGCCGGTCGCCGTCGACGAACTTGGCCGCCTCCTCGATGCGGCGCTTGAGGGTGTCCTTGGACTCCAGCTCGCCGCTCTTGGTGGTGACCAGGCCGAGCACCACCGTCTTGCCGGGCGGGACGAAGCGCAGCGGCTCGAACCCGCCCGACCGCTCGTCGTCGTACTCCAGGAAGAAGCCGTCCACGGCCAGCTCGCCGAAGAGCGCCTCGGCGACGAAGTCGTAACCGCCCGCCGCGGCCCAGGAGGAGCGGAAGTTGCCCCGGCACATGTGCGTGGTGACCGTCATGCCCTCCGGCTTGGCGGCCAGCGCGGCGTTGATCTGCTTGATGTAGCGCAGGTGCAGGTGCTCGGCGTCGTCACCGCGCGCGGCGATCTCGGCGCGCTGCGCGGGGTCGTTGAGGTAGGCCAGGCTGGTGTCGTCGAACTGCAGGTAGGTGCAGCCCAGTTCGCCGATCCGGCGGACCTGCTCGGCGTAGGCGGCGCTGAGGTCGGACCAGAACTCCTCGACGTCGGGATAGACGCCGGGGTCGATCGAGGCGGGGCCGCCCCGGTAGTGGACCATGCTGGGCGAGGGGACGGTCAGCTTGGGGGTGGCCGTGGTGACCGTGTCGCGCAGGAAGGCGAAGTCCTCGGCGAAGATCGTCTCATCGAGCCGGACCCGGTCGCGGACCCGCAGTGCGGCGGAGGTGAACTCGATCCGCCCCTGCGCGTTGGCGAACTTCACGGTGATGCGCTCGTCGGGGTTGGGGGCGACGCCGCCCAGCCGGTAGATGAAGTCCATGTGCCAGGAGGTGCGGCGGAACTCGCCGTCGGTGGCCGACTGCAGGCCGATCTCCTCCTGCCTGCGCACCACCTCGCGGATCGCCTCGTCCTCGATCTCGCGCAGCCGCTCGGCGGGGAGGTTCCCGGCTGCGGCGTCGTCGCGGGCCCGCAGCAGCCGCTCCGGGCGCAGCAGGCTGCCGACGTGGTCGGCGCGGAAGGGGGGTCGGGTACGCATCTGCATCACTTCTCCCACGTTGGACGGCCGTGATCCCGGCGAGCCGCGACGGGGTGGTCACGGCGCTCCGTGCGACGTTCTGAGCTGTGCCTTCAGTACCTTGCCCGCGGCGTTCCTGGGCAGCTGCGGGACGAATTCCACATATTTCGGGATTTTGAAGCGGGCCAGCCGGCCGTCCAGGTAGGCCAGCAGGTCGGCGCCCCCGCTCTTGGCGTCCGGCCGCAGGACGACCAGGGCCTTGCCGACCTCGCCCCACCGGTCGTCGGGTACGCCGATCACCGCGCACTCCGCCACATCGGGGTGCCCGTACAGCGCGCCCTCCACCTCGGCGGGATAGACGTTCTCCCCGCCAGAGATGATCATGTCGTTGATCCGGTCGGAGATGCGCACGTATCCGTCCTCGTCGGCGACGCCGATGTCGCCCGAGCGGAACCAGCCGTCCTGCGACAGCACCTTCCCGGTCTCCTCCGGACGGCGCCAGTAGCCCGGCGTCACGTTCGGCCCCTGCACGTGGACCTCTCCCGGCTCCCCCGGGGCCGCGGGCGCGCCGTCGGGCCCCACCAGCCGCACGTCGGAGAAGAAGCACGGCACGCCGGCCGTACCGGCCTTGGCGACGGAGTGCTCCGCCGCCAGGAACAGCGCCCCCGGCGACGTCTCGGTCATCCCGTACCCCTGCAGGAACGTCAGGCCGCGATCCTGGTAGGCCCGGATCAGCGGTTCGGGGACCGGCGCTCCCCCGCACAGCAGATAGCGCAGGCTGGACAGGTCCGCCCGCGGCCAGCGCGGCGACTGGGACAGGAAGGCGAACATCGCCGGGACGCCGAACATGACCGTGATCCGCTCGGCCTCGATCAGGTCGAAGGTCCGCTCCACGTCGAACACCGGCTCCAGTACGGCCGTGCCGCCCTTGAGCACGGTGGGGACCAGCGTCTGGGCCAGCGCGGCGATGTGGAAGAGCGGGGCGCCGATCAGGGTGACCTCGTCGTGCGCCAGCGGGACGTCGACCAGCAGGTTGAAGGTGTTCCACGTCAGGTTGGCGTGGGTGAGCATCGCCCCCTTGGGACGCCCCGTGGTGCCCGAGGTGTACATGATCAGGCACACCTCGTCGCGGTCCACGGGTTCGTCGATCGGCGCCGGATCGCCCGCCGCCGCCAGCTCCCCGTGGTCCGCCAGGCGGGCGGGCAGGTCGGCGGCGAGCCCCGTGTGCTCGGCACCCGCCAGCAGGACGGCGGGCTCGGCGTCGCGCAGGATGTAGCCGAGCTCCGGCGCGGCCAGGCGGGTGTTGAGCGGCACGAACACCGCACCCAGCGTGCCGGCGGCGAAGAAGGTCTCCACCAGCGCCGGATGGTTCACCCCGAGGTAGGCGACACGGTCGCCGCGCCGTACCCCCAGGTCTCGCAGGGCCGAGGCGAGCCTGTTCACCCTCGCGTGCAGCTCCCGGTAGGTCGTCCGGCCGCCGCGGTGGCTCAGCGCCGTCCGGTCCGGTGTCATCCTCGCCCGGCGTGCCGGCCACGAGCCGAGTCCCTGATTGCGCATCGGCACTCCTCGACGGACGGATCATCCCGCCATCAAGTTAGGCCAATATCTCACCGCTGTCACCACCGTGCCGAACATCGCTCGCCGCAGAGTTTCTCGCCGACTCTCCGGAATTTCATTCCGCGTCAATCCGGAAATGCCCCCGACCGTCGAATGCGACCGTCCGGAAAATGACAGTGTGAGTCTTCTCACAGATAAAGGTTCTGTACGGGATTCCCGCTGAAAAGCACCTCAGAGCCGTGTCGGCACCCTCCGTGCCCTCTTCGCGACAGATCGCTTCTTGCAATATTTCAGAAAGTTTCCACAAGGTCTTGCAAGGGCTCTGGGCCGTCATCAGAATCCGAGACCGCAAGGAGCTCCGTGCGTCCCGGAGACCCGTCACCGCAGCGACGGCGTCCCCGGGAGTCCACATCCGTCAGCGACCGAGGAGGATCCGCGGTGTCACCGCACCCCGCCGAACGCGCACAGAGAATCTCGACGACCGAGCGGTGATCCCGTCGAGGGCTCATCCGCTTTCCTCTCCGGAGAAACTCAGACGTCGTTTCCACGAGCTGCTCCGGAGCCATTCTCCGCACGGCCGTCCAACGGTTTCCTCGTCATTTCCAGAAAACGCGCAGGCCATTTCATCGGCCCGCGCCCGATCATTGGGGGAACAGCAGATGAAGTTCCGGTTCACCATGGCGGCGGCCGTCGCCGGCCTCGTCGTCGCCGCGCTGCTGGGCGCCGCCGGTCCCGCCGGCGCCCGCTCCGCCTCCGGCACGCCCGTCCCCGCCTGCCTGACCTACGGGCAGGACTGGCGCTACACCATGGCCACCAACGGCTGCGCCGAGAGGCTGACCTTCAGGATCGTCTACCAGGACGGCGAGCGGGGGACCTGCGTGTCCCTGGCGCCCGGCCAGACCTCCACCGTCGGCTCCGGGCACATCGGCCCGCACGGCAGAGTCGACCACCTGGAACTGTGCGCCGGCGACAGCACCGTGTTCGTCCGCCACGACGCGGGTTTCGGCAACGCGATCACCATCCGCGGTGACGTGCCGCCGCTGAGCTGGCACTCCGGCCTGCCGTGCGTCAACAGGGCCGCCGACCTGTGGGAGTGCACGGTCACCGGCATCCCCGACGGGCAGCGCTTCGCCTACAAGGTGCTGCTCAACGACCGTGTCTGGTCCACCGGAGCCGACCACACCGGCACCGGGGGCGGGGTCCACCACATCCAGCCCGCCTTCTGACGGCCGCCTTCCGACGCGGACACCGAATTCCGCGGCGGCCGTACGCCGGGCGGGTACGGCGAGGGCCGGGCGGGGACGATCGCGGTCCACCGCCCGGCCCGCTCATGACGATCGGCCGACGCTGTTTCCCGAGGCTATTTCACGGTCATGGTCTTGGCGGCCGGAGGCGCCTTGACGCTCACCCGGCTGCCCCACCCGGTGTAGCGGGTCTCGACGCTGATCTTGCTCTTCTCCCATTCCGCCGCGTTGTCGCGGGTGGGCCACGGGTAGAGGACGACCAGCCGCTCGGGGAGGTGGTCGGATCCCAGAGTGAGGGTGAAGTGCAGCACCTCGGATGCCTCCCCCTTCAACCGTCCGAACTCCCCGCTGTTCCGCGCCCACGGGGAGACCTTGTCCAGCGCGCCGAACGTGATCTTGCCGGAGTAGGTGCGCCCCGTCCGCTTCCCCTTCGCCATCAGGGCCTTCAGCGTCGCCGGCTCGGCCGCGTTCACCTGCTGGCTGTACTCGCCGCTGAGTCCGGCGCTCATGCCGTCCCGGTGCTTGATCCAGGTCTTGCCCTTCGACGGCCGCCAGCGGCCACCGGAGTAGTAGCTGGTGGTGCCGATCCTGATCGTCCGTTCCGGCTTGTCCCCGGGCTGGGGGAGATAGCTGAACCACTCGTCGGGAGTCGCCTCGCTGGTGCGCTTGACGCTGACCTCGGAGGCGACGATCGTGCCCTTGCCGAACTGGAAGGAGCCGGTGCGCCGCAGGAAAGGCGTCCTGTTGTCCTGGAACTCGACCAGGGTGGTGATGTCGGTGAACTTCACCCCCTTGCCCGCGACCAACCGGCTCTCCAACGCCTTGACCGGATCCGCGGAAGCCGCCTGGGCAGGTGCCGCCGCCACGGAGGTGATGGCCACGGCCGCGACGGCGCCCGCGATCACTCGCTTCACAGTGATGTCCTTTCAGCCCGGTATGGGAAGGGAAATCCTGCCGTCCCTTGATCACGAACGCGTCACACGCAACCGGGTCCCACAGGTGCCACCACCCTGTTCTTTTATGTAAACGCATCCGTTAGCGTTTACATAATGAGGTGATCGGATGCTGAAGACCCTGGGCAAGATCGGGCTGCTCGTCCCAGCCCTCGCGGTGGGCGCCGTCTGGCTGGTCGTCCTGCGACTGGAAAACGTGCCGGTGCCGCTGCTGGCGGCCTACGGACTGCTGTCGGCCGGAGCGATGGCCGGGCTGCTGTGGCCCGGTGCGCTCGGCCCGCCGTCCACGCGGCGCCGGGTGCTGACGTTCCTCGGAGTCCCGGCCGTCCTGGGCACGCTGGGGCTCTATCTCGCGGTCGTCTACCACGTCACGGACCTGCCGGTGCTGCTCGCGCTGGCCGCCGCGGGATGCCTGACATGGGCGGCGGCCTCCCTCCTGCGCGGACGCCGGCCGGCGGGCGGCCGGGGCGCCAGGCAGAGCAGGCGCGCCTTCCTGGCGGCCGGTGCCGGGCTGGCGCTGGGCGTGCTGAGCGGGCTCTCGGCCGGCCAGGTGGAACGGCGGCGCCGCGAGGCGCTGGCACGTGCGGAGCGGGAACGGCAGGCGGCCGTGCGCGCCCCGGGCGCGCGGCGGCGGATCATCGACGGCGCCGTACGGGTGTTCCCGATCCACACCGGCGACACCGTCGTCACCTACGGCCAGTTCTACGGCGGTCTGGCCGGCTGGGAGGGGCTGAACGGCTATCTGCGCACCCTGGTGGACAAGACGCAGATCGTGGTGCCGGTCTACGCCTATCTCATCGACCACCCCCGGCACGGCCTGCTGCTGGTCGACGCCGGTGTCAGCTGGGAACAGGCCCACGATCACGATGCGTACTACGACATGACCCCGCGCCTGCTGACCGAGCGCGACGAGTACCGGATGACCCTCGGGCAGGACCTGCGGGTCAGCCTGGCCCGGCTCGGCTACGACGCCGGGGAGATCACCACGGTGTTCCTCACCCACGTCCACGAGGACCACGCGGGAGGGCTGCGCCACCTGCCCCGGGCGACGGTGGTGCTGGATCGCCGCGACTGGGAGCACGGCGTGCTGTATCCGTACTCCTTCGCCCCGGTCGAGGACGACCTCTCCTTCCCGGCCTTCGACTCCGGCGCCTTCGGCGCCTTCCCCGCCAGCCAGGACCACTTCGGCGACGGCAGCGTCATCCTGCTGCCCACCCCCGGCCACTCGCCCGGCCACATGTGCGTGCTGCTGCGTCTGGAGTCCGGCAGCGTACTGTTCATGGGTGACACCCTCTACACGCTGCCCCATCTGGCCGTCGACCAGGTCCGGCAGATGACCGTCGGCGGCGCCGACACCGTCCGCCAGATCGAGGCCGCCCGGCGCATCCAGCACCTGCTGGCCTCCGAACCCGGCACCGTGCCGCTGTTCGCCCACGACAACACCCGCTACCAGTCCGACCTGGTCGCCTCCGTGTTCGCCCGGGGCGCGCCCGGCGAGGCGGGGCTGCGGGAGCTGCGCGGGCACATGGAGACCGTCCTCACCCCCGGCTGGCGGCTGCGGCCCGGGCACACCCCCCACTTCGTCGCGCCCTCCTCGGGGACGGGCCCGGGAAAGGTGGACTTCCGATGACCTCCGACCGTCGCACCCGGGGCAGGCCCCGCGACCCCGAGGCCGACGATGCGATCATGAAGGCGGCGCTGGAGCTGTTCGTGGAACGCGGTCTGGAGGGCGCCAACATCGAGCAGATCGCCAAGCGCGCCGGCGTGGCCAAGGTGACCGTCTACCGGCGCTGGTCGTCGAAGGAGGAGCTGCTCATCCAGGCGATCGAACGAGCCCGCACCCTCGTCCCCGAGGACGACATCTGGACCACCGCCGACGCCGCGGCGCAGCCGGTCGACGGGCGGCTCATGGACTCCTGGGCGAACACCCTCGGCGACGCCCGCTTCCGGGCGATCCTCGCCCAGCTCATCGGCTCCAGCGTCACCCAGCCGTCGCTGCTGGCCACCTACCGCGAGCAGTACATCCGGCCCCGCCGCCGGCTGATCCACGCCGCGCTGGAACGCGCCCGCCGCGACGGCCGGCTGGCCGCCGACGCCGACCTCGACACCGTGATCGACATGGTCGTGGGCGCGGCCGTGTACCGCATGCTCGTCGACCAGGACTCCCCGGCCGACCCCGCCGCCGCACGCCGGTACCTGCAGGCCGTCCTCAACCAGGCCGACCGCCTGATACGCCCCCGGCAGGAGCAGGGACGAGAACCCACATGACCGGACACACCGGGCCGTCCGCCGGTGTCAGATGAGTGACTCCTGAAGCGGAGAGCAGTACGGCGATGCGTACCGGGCGGGTGAGCCCACCCGTCAGGCGTCTCCCCGCCGGGCCGGGTGCTGCCCGCCCACGCTGCGCCGCACGGCGGCCGAGCCGGGTGCCTATCGGGCCGAGCGGGGCGTGATGTTGCTGCGACCCTCCTGCCGCCACCTGGCGCCCCGGAAGGCTCGGGGCAGCGTCCCGTCCACTCCATCGATCACCTTCCGGCGCGGTCGATCTCCGCGATCGCCTTCCACCCCGACGGGCACCTGCTGGCCACCGCCGGCGCAGACGGCACCGCGCGGCTGTGGCACATCACCGACAACGTCCGTGACGCGCCCGTGGAACACGGCATCCCCGTATCCGGTCGGTGAACACCGGGCACACCGGCGGATGGGGGAGGACGGGCCATAAGGCGCGGAGAAGGTCGTACAGGTGGGTCGGTGACTGCAGGACCGCCTCTCGACAGGGGTGTTCCGCAAGACTGTCCCTCCGGATGGAGGGTCACGGGGTGTCTTGCTCGATCTCCGAAGGTGCTGGAGGGCAGGTTCGTTACTCCGCCTTCGGGGTTCCGCCGGTGGCCGGATGCTGCAGCGGTGAGTCCGGCCGTCTCCAACGGCCGATACATCCTGGCGTCGTCGCGTCACAGGTGGACAACGCCCGGGCGCGCGGCCTCTCGGCCATAGGCGAGGACGAGCCGCAACGCGTTCCGAAACTGCTCGACCGCTTCGTCGTCCACCTCGATCCTCAGCATCCTTCGCCGTTTCTGCTCCGGCGTGGCGGTCGGGTCCGTCTGCCGTACGGCGCAGCCCGGGTGGGCGACACCCGGCCGGCCACGGACGCGCTCCACGGGTGGGCTCACCTGCCCGGCACAAACCGCCGTACGGCGCGCATGATCACAAGGTGATCAGGAAAGTCAGACGGTCTCCCGGACGAGCCCGCCGGCGGCCACGGCATCCGGGAAGACGACGAGATCCCGCCCGATCGAGATGATCAGACGGGATCTCGCTTCACACTGTGGAGCTATGGGGATTCGAACCCCAGACCTCCTCCATGCCATGGAGGCGCGCTACCAGCTGCGCCATAGCCCCTTGCGGTGTGGAGTGTCCCTCGCGGAACGCGGCACAGAAGAATCCTAGCCGACTCCGTGACCGCCTCGCGCCATCATTATGGGCGGTCTCTCCCTGAAGATGTCACGCCGGGCAGGGCGTGATACGTCCTAGGTCCATGTCCGTCGAGATGACCGTCGAACGCTTCGAACGACACCGCGACCTGCTGACCGGGGTGGCCTACCGGATCCTGGGCACCGTCGCCGACGCCGAGGACGTCGTGCAGGAGGCGTGGTTGCGCTGGTCGGGTGTGGACGCCGGCGTCGTCGAGGACGACCGGGCCTACCTGATCAGGGTGACCACCCGGCTGTCCATCGACCGGCTGCGGCGGATCGGGGCCCGCCGGGAGTCCTATGTCGGGGAGTGGCTGCCCGAGCCGGTCGCCACCGGCGCGGACGTGGCCGAGCGGGTGGAGCTGACCACCTCGGTGGAGCTGGCGCTGCTGGTGGTGCTGGAGACCCTCTCGCCGCTGGAGCGGGCGGTGTTCGTGCTGCGGGAGGCGTTCGGCCTGCCGTACGCGGAGATCGGGGAGGCGATCGGGCGCAGCGAGGCGACGGCCCGGCAGCTCTCGCGCCGGGCGCGGCGGCACGTCGAGGAGCGGCGCCCGAGGTTCGAGGTGGACCGGGCCAGGCGCCGGGAGATCACCGAGCGTTTCATCGGCGCCGCCGTGGACGGGGACCTGGAGGGCCTCGTCTCGATGCTCGCCGCCGACGCCACGCTGGTGGGCGACGGCGGCGGGAAGGTCAGGGCGCCGCTGCGGAGCATCACCGGCGCCGACAAGATCGCGCGTCTTCTCATCTCGATCGCGTCCGAGACGGGCGCCCGGCGGTTCCTGGAGTCCGTCGGCCTCACCGAAGCCGACGGCATCACCGTGGAGTTCCCGGAGGTCAACGACGCCCCGGCGGCCGTGGTCACCGCCGGCGGGCGGGCGATCACGATGTTCTCCCTGGTCGTGCGGGACGGGCTGATCGAGACGATCTATCTTGTCGTCAACCCGGAGAAACTCTCCCGCGTGTGATGTCACGAATCCGGCCTGTGATGTCACGAATGCCGTGACGCCTCGCGTCATGAGGGGCATGAGACGAGAAATCACCATCATCGGCGGCGGCCTCGCCGGGCTCACCGCGGCCATCGCGTGCGCCGAGGGCGGCGCCGCCGTCACCCTCCACGAGGCCCATCGGTCGCTCGGCGGACGGGCCCGCTCGTCCGCGGCGCCGTACATCGCCAACGACGGGCCGCACGTGTTCTACTCCGACGGCGCGCCGTGGCGCTGGATGGCGGCCCGCAGGCTGGTCCAGCCGTTCCGCAAGCCCACGCTCGGCGAGATCGCGCGGAGCCGGCTCCGGTACGGCGGCCGCCTGACCCTGACCCCTCCCTGGCCGCTGGTGAGCGCGCTGACCAAGCGCAAGGCGGTGGCCCCGGTGGATCAGGACTTCCGCAGCTGGGCCACCGAGCGCTTCGGCGCGGAGGCGATGCGCGCGGCCTGCGGGCTCGTGGGCGTCATCACCTTCGACGCCGACCCCGGGCGGCTGTCGGCCGCGTTCGTCTGGGAGCGGGCGCTGCGGGCGAGCGCGCCGCAGTATCCGGCCCCGCGCTACGTCGTCGGCGGCTGGCGGAAGGTGGTCGAACGGATGGCCGCCCACGCCCGCGGGCTCGGCGTGCGGATCGAGACCGGATCGCGGGTGGACCGCCTGCCGGAGGACACGCCCGTGATCGTCGCGACCTCGCTGGAGGCGGCCGGGCCCCTGCTGGGCGAGGAGTCCCTGCGCTGGGAGAGCGGCCGGGCGGTCCTGCTGGATCTCGGGCTCGCCCGCAGCCCGCGGGACGTGTTCTTCGCCTCGGACCTGGACGAGGGCGGGTTCGTCGAGCAGTACGGCATGGCGGACCGCACGCTGGCCCCGGCCGGGCACACGCTCGCGCAGCTGGAGATGCCGCTGCGGGCGGGTGAGGCGAAGGCCGACGGGCTCGCCCGGCTGGAGCGCCTGGCCGACCTGGCCCTGCCGGGCTGGCGTGAGCGCACGACCTGGCGGCGGGAGGCGGTGTCGAACGGCCGCAGCGGCGCCCTGGACCTGCCCGGCACCTCCTGGCGGGACCGGCCGGCGATCGACCGGGGTGACGGCGTCTGGCTGGCCGGTGACTCGGTCGCGGCCCCGGGCATGCTCAGCGAGGTCTCCACGCACAGCGCCCTGGCGGCGGCCCGCGGCGCGCTGCGCGCCGTGGGTTCGCCCGTGGCGGCCTGACCCCGTCACCCGGTGACCGGCGACGACGCGGGGGCCGTCGCCGGTCACGGGGAGGCCGGTCAGTCCGGGGACACCGCGGTGAGCATGGTCAGCTCCGAGCCGTCGGCCGACAGCTCCAGGGTGACGGTGGCCGTCCCGAGCTCGGAGGTGCGCGACAGGTGCGTGCCCCCGCACGGGATGCTCACCGCCCCCTCGGGCAGGTCGCAGTGCCAGGTACGGCGGGCGGTCAGCTCGGGTCCTGGGCTATCGACCCGGACCGGGGCGTCGGCCGCGATCCACTCCTTGAGCCGGTCTCCGGCCCGCCGGGCGATCTCCGGGAGCTCCTCGGCCAGCCCGTCGGCGGTGAAGCCCTTGCGACGCAGGGACTTGCCCAGCCGGTAGACGTCGCGGCTGCCGTACGGGGTGATCCGAGAGGAGGTGATGGCCGTCTGGTCGAAGTCGGGATTGCCCAGCCCGTCGGCCGGGATCTCCTTGCGCCAGCGATCGGCCAGCGCGGCGTTGAGCGCCAGGGCGGCCAGGTGGCAGGCGGTGTGCCCGGCCGACAGGGCCCGGCGGTGCCGCGCGTCCACCGCCAGCTCGACCTCGCCGTCGGGCGGGCTCGGCGGGGGCGTGCCGGTCACGTGGACGACGAGCCAGTGCCAGCCCTCGGTCCCCCGGCGGACCGGGATGTCCGCGCCGAGGTGGACGGTCTCCCCGCCGTCCTGAACGGCTCCGGTGACGCAGTCGAGGACCGGGACGCCGCCGATCGTGCCGGTGTCGGCGGGCTGGTCCGGCCAGGTGTGGTCCAGCGGGTGGAAGGGGGTCTCGGTGACGATCACGCCGTGCCGGTCCCCCACCGGCACGATCCCCACGACCGCCGAGCTTCCCCCCACGTCTCCCGCCGGATAGGTGACCAGCGTCGATGCCTCGATCTTCATGCCCTCATGATGCCAGTACGGCCTGCGCCGCCCCCGAGGAGGCGCAGGCCGTACCCCGCTCCGGGACTCAGCGGGCCAGGGCCCGCTCGTCCTCCAGATAGCGCGAGCGACCGGCGTACCAGCCGACGGCGAGCTGCACCGCGACCACGGCGAACAACAGCGCGAAGGGCGCCGTCCAGCCGCCGGTCGCCTCGTGCATCACGCCGACGACCAGCGGACCGGCGCCGGCGATGAGGTATCCGGCGCTCTGCCCGAAGGCGGACAGCGCGGCGGTGGCCTCGGGGGTGCGGGTGCGCAGGGCGAGCATGGTCAGCGCCAGCGGGAAGGAGCCCATCCCGATCCCGACCAGGACCACGAACAGCCAGGCCCAGGCGGCCGGGGCCAGCCACAGGCCGAGGAAGCCGGTCACGTAGAACACCACGAACGCCGCCACCACGGGGCGCTGGTCGGAGAACTTCTCGGCGACCGACGGCACGATCAGGGAGACGGGGATGCTGATGGCGGTGAAGACGCCCAGCAGCAGACCGGCCTGGCCGGTGGTGAGGCCGCCGTCGGTGAGGATCGTCGGCAGGAACCCGAACATGATGTAGGCGACCATGCTCTGCGTCCCGAAGTAGGCGGCGACCGCCCAGGCCAGCCTGCTGCGCAGCAGCGTCCGCATGCCGAGGGCGCGGGCGCCGGTGCTCTCCGGCTCGGCGCGCAGCAGCACCAGCCACGGGAGCGCGGCGACGGCGGCCAGCGCCGCCCACACCCCGAGCGCGACGTGCCAGTTGCCGTCGGCGGCCCGCTCGATCGGGACGGTCGCCGCGGCGGCGAGCATCGTGCCGACCGCGAGGGCCGTGGTGTAGACGGTGGTCATGGTCCCGGCCCGGCCCGGGAAGTGGCGCTTGATCAGGGTGGGGATGAGCACGTTGCCCACCGCTCCGCCGGACAGCGCCAGGGCGCTGCTGAACAGGAAGACCTCCGCCGAGTCCACCATCGCGCGGATCAGCAGGCCCGCGCCCAGCGCGAGCAGGGCGAGCAGCAGCAGCCGGTGGTCGCCGGCCTTCCTGGCCATCGCGGGGGTCACCGCGCCGACCGTGGCGAAGATGAGCACGGGGAGGGTGGTCAGCAACCCGACCCCGGCCCCGGACATGCCCAGGCCCGCCGAGATGTGGTCGAGGACCGGTCCGACGCTGGTGACGGCGGTGCGCAGGTTCAGCGCGGCGAGGACGATGCCCAGCACGAGCAACCATGCCAGGGGTCCCGGCCTTGTCTGGGTGCGGCCCCGGGCTTCCTGGGTGAGCACGCTCATGCGGGTTCAGTCCTCCTGATGTCAGCGTCTATTCATGGGATGATTGGTCGACCCTGACTTTAACAGGACTGAAATATGAATTTGTTCCTGACGTGAAGAACCCCTGACAAGGTGAAAGCCCGGACCCCTCTCCGTTGACAGAGAGGAACCCGGGCCTCCGGTGACCTGCGGGGTACGGCTCCGCGGAACCGTACCGCCGGGAACGGAGAGCCGCCCTTAGAACTGCCCGCCCGGGAGCGTGCCCGTGCCCCGGTCCTGCGGGCCGGGGACGTCACCGCGCCAGGCGCCCGTCTCGGCGCCGCGCGCCTCGATGAACGTCTTGAAACGCTCCAGGTCGCCGCGGACGCGGAGCCGGACGATCTGCAGCCAGTCACCGACCGTCTCGGCGAAGCCCTCCGGGTCGTACTCCATCTGGAGCGTGACCCGGGTGGTGTCGGGGGTCAGGTGGTGGAAGGTCACCACACCCGCCTGGTGCGGCCGGTCGATGGACTTCCAGGCCACCCGCTCGTCGGGGTGCTGCTCGGTGATCTCCGCCTCGAACTCGCGGCGGACGCCGGCGATCTCCACGATCCACGCGGTACGCGTGTCGCTGATCTGCTTGACCGACTCGACGCCCTCCATGAACTCGGGGAAGCTCTCGAACTGGGTCCACTGGTTGTAGGCCGTGCGAATCGGCACGTTCACGTCGATGGACTGCTCGATAGTGCTCACGATCCTGCCTTCCTGTTGGGGTCGGGGAAGGCAGGACTGCCCGAGTCGGCGCGGGGCTAACACCCCGGGATGTCGGAAACCCGTCACACGCGACGTCGGAGCGACTTTTTTACGGCTGCCTGCGCCGCGACAACCAGTACAGGCCGATCAACGGCAGGACCATCGGGATGAAGACGTATCCGCTCCCGAAGCCCGACCAGACCGTGGCCTTCGGGAAAGCCTCCGGATCCGCCAGGCTGAGCGTGCCCACGATCAGCACCCCGGCCAGCTCGATGCCGCAGGCCACCAGGGCCAGTGTGCGCCTGCCCATGGCCAGGGCCACCGCGAGCAGGAGATAGACCACGGCGGCGAAGGCCGACAGCGAGTAGGCCAGCGGGGCCTCGTCGAACTGCCGCGCGATCTGCACGGCCGCCCGCGACCCGGCGGCGAGGGCGAAGACGGCGTAGACCGCCACCAGGACCCGGCCCGGCCCGGAGCCGATGCCGTGCCCGTCCCCGCCGTGCCCGTTCCCGGAGGAGGGGGCGGCGGCGCCCGCCTCGTGACCGGAGTCCGTGTTCACGGGCGTGTCGTGCCCGTTGGTCGTCCCGCTCATGCCACCCCCTGCCAGATCTGCATCATCCGCCCGACCATGCCCGGGATCGCGAAGCCCGCGACCGCGATCACCGCCGGGCCCCAGCGGGAGCGTTCGCCCACTCCCCAGAACGCCGCCACCGGCGGGATCACCACGGTGCCCAGCATGTAGCCGATCAGGGTCGCCGTCTCCTCAGGGCCCTCGCCCCGCACCAGCGCGGCGATCAGGAACCCCGCCTGGATGAGCAGGCCGAGCTCCAGCACGCCGAGGGCGACGAGGAGCAGGTTGCCCATCGCCTTGTTCAGCGCGGTCGTCAGCAGACTGACCAGCGCGATCACCAGTGCCAGCACGATCAGGCCGATCGCGAGCGGATCGATCATCGGGACCTCAGGAGGTTTGCGGACATGGGCAGTAGGGTACTGCCCGCCCGCCCCGCCCCCTGATCCGAGGCGCATAGGCTGGGAACGTGGAGAGAATCCTGGTCAGCGCCTGCCTGATGGGGCGGAAGGTCCGTTACGACGGGGCCGCCAAGACGAGCGGCGACGCCCTGCTGGCCGACTGGCGCCGGGAGGGACGCCTGGTCCCCTTCTGCCCGGAGGTCGAGGGCGGCCTGCCCGTCCCCCGCCCGGCCGCCGAGATCGAGGCCGGCGCCGGGGGCGCGGCGGTGCTCGCGGGGGCCGCCAGAGTGCTGGCCGCCGACGGGAGCGACGTCACCCAGGCCTTCCTCGCCGGGGCCCAGGCCGCGCTCGCCGTCGCCACGTCCTTCGACGTCAAGATCGCCGTTCTGAAGGAGGGCAGCCCCTCCTGCGGCAGCCTGACCATCTACGACGGCGGTTTCCGCGGCCACCGCCTGCCGGGCCAGGGCGTCACCACCGCCCTGCTGGAGCTGCACGGCATCGCGGTCTTCTCCGAGGACCGGATCGCCGAGGCGGGCAAGCTGCTGCGGGAGATCGAGAACGGCTGACCCGCGCGCCGTACGCCCGCGCCTCCGTACGGGTCAGTACTCCCAGGTGTCGGTGCGGTTCTCGTGCCCGATGCAGAAGGCCGAGGAGCCGTGGTCACCCTGGAACAGGTCCACCCGGATCCAGCCGTCGGCCTGGGAGATCCTGGTCTGGTAACCGGAGACGGGCACGGCCGACACCAGGCGGCAGGCGCCGTTCTCGATCGTGAACGAGACGGTGCCGCCCTTGACCTGCACCACCCGCACGTTCTGGTTCGCCGCCGCCTGGGTGGCCGGCTGGGGCGCGGAGGTGGTCTGGGCCGCCCGGGGGGCCGAGGTGGTCCGGGCGGGCCGGGGCGCCGCGGTGGTGCGGGCGGTCGTCGGCGTGGTGCGCGCCGGGACCGGCTTGATCCCCGGGCTGCTCGACGAGCGCTTGGGGCTCGGCGACGTACGCGGCCGCGCGGAGGTGCCGCCCGCCTGCTCCGAGCGGGCCGGGCGCGGCCGGGCGGCAGGGGTCGGCGTACCGCTCTCGCCGGGGCTGGGCGACACCGCCGGGGTGCCGAGGAACTCCGCCGGTTCGATCGGCGGCGGCGTCTCGCCCGTCCGCCCGTCCGCGGCGCTGAGCGGCTCGATCTTCACGTCGTCGAAGGCCCCTCGGTGGAGCACGTCCCGGACGCCGAACCAGGCGACGGAGGTCGCCATGACCGTGGCGCCCACCCACACCGCTACGAAGCCCAGCTTTTGCCGCATGCGGTGAATTATTACCCCAGATGTCTCTTTGTTCACTACGGTTACCTCTCATGGCGACCGTTCTCGTGGTGGAAGACGACGAGTATGTGCGCTCCGCGATCATTCAGGAACTGAGCAGGCGCCAGCATGCCGTGCGCAGCGCGGGGCGTGCCCTCGACGCGTTACGAGAGATCACCCAGCATCCTCCGGACGCGGTGATCCTCGACCTCGGCCTGCCCGATCTGGATGGGTCCGAGGCGCTGAAGATGGTCCGCAGCGTATCCAGCGTCCCGGTCATCGTCGCGACGGCCAGGGACAACGAGGCGGAGATCGTCCGCCTGCTGGAGGCGGGGGCGGACGACTATCTGGTCAAGCCGTTCTCCGGCGACCACCTCAACGCCCGGCTGGACGCGGTGCTGCGGCGGGCCCGGGCCGCGAGCCCCCCGCAGATCGTGCGGGTCGGCGAGCTGGCGGTGGACCTGAACCGGCGCGAGGCCACCGTGGGCGGCACTCCCCTGACGCTGACCCGCCGGGAGTTCGACCTCCTGGCCTACCTCGCCGCCAGAGCCGACCGGGTGGTATCCCGCAAGGAGCTGCTCACCGAGGTGTGGCAGCAGTCCTACGGCGACGACCAGACCATCGACGTGCACCTGTCGTGGCTGCGCCGCAAGCTCGGCGAGAGCGCCTCGGCCCCCCGCTATCTGCACACCGTCCGGGGCGTCGGGGTGATGCTGGTGGCCCCGTCGTCATGAGCCGGTCGCTGTGAGCCCGTCGTCATGAGAGGGCCGCGATGAGGAGGACCCTCGCCCTGCTCGCGCTCGCCGGGGCCTCGATGATCGCGCTGGCGTTCCTCGTGCCCCTGGCGCTCTTCATCAAGGAGAGCGCCGAGGCCAGGGCCATGGCGGAGGCCGAACGGCAGGCCTCGGCGCTCGTCCCGGTCCTGGCGATCACCGTGAACCCGGCCCGCCTGCCGCACGCCCTGGCCAGCACCGGGGCGCAGGACCGCATCGCCGTGCACCTGCCGAGCGGGGGCTCGATCGGCACCGTCCGCGCCCCGGCCCCGACCGTGGCCGCGGTCTCCCAGCGGGCCCGGGCCGTCACCGCCGAGACCGGCACCGGGCGCCTGCTGCTGCGCCCCGTCGCCCTGGACGGCGGCCGCACGGTGGTCATCGAGGTCTTCGTGCCGGCCGAGGAGCTCACCCGGGGAGTCACCTCCTCGTGGGCGGTGCTCACCGGCGTCGCCGTGGTGCTGGTCGCCGGCTCGGTGGTGGTCGCCGACCGCCTGGGCGGGCGCGTGGTGCGCGCGGCCCGCCGCCTGGGCCGGGCCGCGGGCTCACTGGGCGCGGGCGACCTGACCGTGCGCATCGAACCCGAGGGCCCGCCGGAGCTGGTCGCCGCGGGAGAGGCCTTCAACACCATGGCCGACCGGGTCGTCCAGCTCCTGGCCGCCGAGCGCGAGATGGCCGCCGACCTGTCGCACCGGCTGCGCACCCCGCTGACCGCCCTGCGGCTCAGCCTCGACCACCTGGGCCCGGAGGCGGAGCAGAGCCGTCGCTCGCTCAGCCGCCTGGAGTCCGAGGTCGACCAGATCATCGCGGCGGCCCGCGAGCCGTCGCGCGCCCCGGCGTTCGTCTCGTGCGACGCGGCCGAGGTGCTCCGCGAGCGGATAACCTTCTGGTCCGCGCTGGCCGAGGACCAGCAGCGGCCGTGGCAGCTGATCGGCGCCTCCGAGCCCGTCCGGGTCCCGGTCGCGGCCACCGAGCTCAGCGCGGTGGTGGACGCGCTGCTCGGCAACGTCTTCCGGCACACCCCCGAGGGGGCCGCCTTCACCGTGACCCTGCACCAGGGCTCCGGCACGGTCGGCATCCTGATCGCCGACGCCGGGCCGGGCATCCCCGACATCGATGCGGCGCTGCGGCGCGGCGCCAGCGGGTCGGGCTCCACCGGTCTCGGCCTGGACATCGCCCGCCAGCTCGCCGAGTCCTCCGGAGGCGACCTGCGGATCGACGGCTCCTCCATGGGCGGCGCCAGGGTGCAGCTGTGGTTCAGGACCGACCAGCGCGACCGCACCCCCCGTACGGCCCGCCGCCTGGTCCGCAACCGCTGGTCCCGCGCCGCCCGAGCCCGCTGACACGGAGTCCGGCCCCGTCGCGTGCCCACCGGATCCGCTGACGGCGGTCTCCGGTCGTACGCCGTCCGGACTCGCTGACGGCGATCTCCGGTCATGCGCCCCGGTCGTAAGCCGCCCGGAACCGCCGACCCGACGTCCGGCCCCGGTCACCGACCGCCCGCGTCCTCCGAGACGAGCACGGCCAGGGCCTGCTCGCCGGTCGCCGACGTGCCCTGCCCGAAGGCCTTTTCGAAGGCCGCGTCCCCGAGCCGGGCGCGGGCCGCGCTCTCCAGCCGGACCGCCTCGGCGTCCGGGGCGACCGCCGTACCGCGCAGTGCCGCGGCGGTGCCCAGCAGCAGCGCCGCGCGCTCGTCGTCGCCCTCCAGCAGCGCGACCCCGCTCAACGCCCCGGCCACGGCCGCTGCCAGCGTCATGTTCCGGTGGGCCACGGCGATGTCCAGCACCTGCCGGTACCAGGCCAGCGCAGCCGTACCCTCCCCCGCCGCCTCGCAGAGGAACCCCAGGTCGATCATGATGCCGGCGCGGGTCTCCTCGAACCCGAACCAGCCGGTCGGGCAGGCGGCCAGCCCTTCCTCCAGCAACCCACGGGCCCGGTCGGCGTCCCCCTGGGCGCGCGCGATCCGGCCCAGGGCCTGGTACGCCTGGGCCAGCACCTCCGCCGCCCCCGCCCGGCGGGCGATCTCCATCGCCTGCTCGGCGTCGCGGCGCGCCCCCTCGGCTTCTCCGGTCCGCACCCGGATCAGGGCCCGGCGGCACAGTCGCTCGGCGACGTCGTCGTCCGCGCCGAGCTCGCGTGACAGCTCCATGCTCGCCTCGATCAGCGCCAGCGCCCGGCCGGTGTCGCCCTGCCACTCGGCGATCTTGGTCAGCTCGGACTGGGTGAGTGACAGGCCCCACCTCTCCCCGACCGCCTGGAAGCCCTCCAGCGCCGCCGACAGCGCCCGCTCCCCCTCCTCGACCCGCATGGCGTGCACCATCATGAGCCCGTCGCCGAGAAGCCCCAGCGCCCGGCTCCAGGGGTCCTGCCCGATCAGGGCGCGCTCCTCCTTCATCGACGCGGCGACGCCGGGCTCGGGGATGCCCATCGCCATGCCCCACAGCATGGTCAGGAACGGCTGCCGGGGCGGCCGTCCGGCGGCGACCATGCTCCCGATCACGCTGTTCAGGTGCTCGTCGAACTCCCCGCGCGACCCGCCCGAGACGATGCTGAACACGCACATGGCGTATTCCTCCTCCAGTCCCGCCGGGATCCGCGTGCCGATCGACCGGATGATCTCCTCGGCCGGGCCCGTCCCCTCCCCGCGCGTCCCGCGCATCCACAGGTAGGGGATCAGGGCCGCGAGCAGGCGCAGCGCCCGTTCGGTGTCGCCCGCGTCGGTCGCGCGGCGCAGCGCGGCGTGCAGGTTGTCCCGCTCGGCGTCCAGCGAGGCCAGCCACCGCAGCTGGTCGGCCCCGAGCAGGCGCGCCCCCGCGGCCAGCGCCAGGCCGAGGAAGTGGTCGGCGTGGGCCCGCCGCATCCGCTCCTGCTCGCCCGCCTCGGCCAGCCGCTCGGCGCAGAAGGCGCGGATCGTCTCCAGCATGCGATAGCGGTCGCCGGTCACCTCCACCAGCGACTTGTCCGCCAGCCCGGTCAGCCACTCGACCACGTCCTCGCCCGGGAGCCCGCACACCGCCGTGGCGGCCTCCAGCGTGGCCCCTCCGGCGAAGACGGTCAGCCGCCTGGCCAGGACGCGCTCGTCCTCCTCCAGCAGGTCCCAGCTCCACTCCACCACCGCGCGCAACGTGCGATGGCGGGGCTGGGCGGCACGGCTGCCGCGCGACAACAGCCGGAAGCGGTCGTCCAGCCGCGCGGCCACCTCCTCGGCCGTCAGGGACCGCAGCCGCGCCGCGGCCAGCTCGATCGCCAGCGGCTGCCCGTCCAGCGCCCGGCAGATCCGCACCACGGCCTCGGCGGTGGTCTCGTCCAGCGTGAACCCGGGTCGTACGGCGGCCGCCCGGTCGGCGAACAGCCGCACCGCCGGATAGCCGGGCGCCTCCTGCGCCTGCGTCCCGGCGGGCGGCAGGGCCAGGGAGGACAGCGGGCACAGGCTCTCCCCGGTGATCCCGAGCGCCTCCCGGCTGGTGGCCAGGATCCGCAGTGTGGAGCAGGCGCCGAGCAGCCGGGCGGCGAGCCCGGCGGCGGCCTCGACCAGGTGCTCGCAGTTGTCCAGGACGAGCAGGACCCTGCGCCCGGTGAGGGCCGCGATCATCTTCTCCACCGGGCCGGGGACGGGCCTGCCGGGCATCGGCGGCGCGAGCCCGGTCTCCCGGAGGCCGAGCGCGCCAAGGACGGCCTGCGGGACCTCCGCGCCGTCGGTGACCGCGGCGAGGTCGGCGAAGTAGACCTCGCCAGGCGAGCGCCCGGCCGCCTCCACGGCCAGCCGGGTCTTGCCTGCGCCTCCGGGGCCGGTGAGCGTGACGAGCCTGCCCTCTTCCAGGAGGGCGCCGACCCGCTCCAGTTCCTGCGATCGCCCGACGAAGCTCGTCAGCTGCGCGGGCAGGCCCGCACGTGTGTCCCCGGCCGCGCTCCCCGCGGGCTCCTCCGCGACCGCGGCCCCGGTGACCCCGGCATCCGGCCCGGTACGCGGCTCCGCCTCCGGCGGTGGGCCCGCGACGGAGGGCGGGGAGCCGGGAACGGGCGGCAGGGGCTCGGAGCGCAGCATCGCCAGATGCAGGGCCGCCAGGTCGGCTCCCGGCTCCGCGCCGAGCTCCTCGGCCAGGACGCGCCTGGTCTCCTCGTAGGCGGCCAGTGCCTCGGCCTGGCGGCCTCCGCCGTACAGCGCCCGCATGAGCTGCCCGCGCACCCGCTCCCGGAGCGGGTGCGCGGCCACCAGGTCCCGCAGCTCCCCGACCAGCGTCCGGTGCGCGCCCAGGGCGAGCCCGGCCTCGATCCGGTCCTCGACGGCGCCCAGCCGCAGCTCCTCCAGGCGGGCGGCCTGCCCGCGCGCGAACGGCGCGTCCCCCACGTCGGCGAACGCCGGTCCCCGCCACAGGCCGAGGGCCTCGCGCAGGAGCGCCGCCGCCTCCCGGGCGCGACCGGCGGCCAGCTCCCGGCGCCCGGCCTCCGCCAGGTGCTCGAAGCGGTGCGCGTCGACGTCCTGCGGCTCGGCCGGGAGCCGGTATCCCGCCGGATGCCCCTCGACCGCGCCGGTCCGCCCGAGCTGGTGCCGGAGCCGGGAGATCTGGGACTGCAGCGCGTTGGCGGCGTTGGCCGGAGGCTCGTCGCCGTACAGGCCGTCGATCAGCCGCTCGGCGGTGACCACCCGCCCGGCGTCGAGCGCCAGCATCGCCAGCACCGCGCGCACCCGCGGCCCTCCGACCGCGAGCACCAGCCCATCGGCGCTCCGCGCCTCCACCGCCCCCAGCACGCCGAACCACATGCGCTGAATTCTCCCTGTTCCATGGTCATGTGGCGACCGCCCGGCCTCGTGATCACCGCTCCGTCCCCGGATCGGCCGAGACCGGTGATTGCGACCCGTTGCGGGTGATGCGCGCGCGCCCGACCGGCGGAAGCTGGGACTGCAGACGGCACGGGCGGCCGGGCGGGGCGTACCGGCCCGCGCGGATCCCGGGGTCCAGGCGGTCAGGGGAAACGATGACGGCGGCGAATGTGGCGATCATCGCCGGGCTGGTGTTCGTGTGGGGCGCGTTGTCGGCGCGGCTGGAACGCTTCGACATGACCGCGCCGATCGTGTTCACCGCCGCCGGAGTGCTGCTGACCCACGGCCCGCTGGCGAGGCCGGAGGCGGCGCCCGGCAACGAAGCGGTGAAGCTCCTGGCCGAGCTGACGCTGGTGCTCGTGCTGTTCTCTGACGCGTCCCGGGTGGGACTGCACCACCTGAAAGACGACATGGGGCTGTGCGCGCGGCTGCTGGGCATCGGGCTGCTGTTCACCATCGGCCTGGGTACGCTGCTGGCCCTCGCGCTGCCCGGGATGACCGGCATCTGGCTCGCCCTGCTCGTCGGCGCGGCGCTCGCGCCGACGGACGCCGCACTGGGGGCCGCCATGATGGTCAACCCCGCGGTCCCCGCCAGGATCCGCCGGCTGATCAACGTCGAGAGCGGCCTCAACGACGGGATCGCCACACCGTTCGTGCTCCTGGCTATCGCGGGCGCCGGTACCGCCGAGCACGCCGACAGGGGCGTCGGGACGGCGCTCGGCGAGCTGGCGCTCGGTCTGCTGATCGGGATCGCGGTCGGCGGTGGCGGCGGCCTGCTGGTCAAGGCCTGCCGCAGCCGCGGCTGGGTGGCCCAGGGGTTCGCGGGCGCCGCGGTGCTGGGCCTGGCGCTGTGTGCCTACGCCGCCTCCGTGGCGCTGCACGGCAACGGTTTCATCGCCGCCTTCGTCGGAGGACTCGCCTTCGCCGCCGGGGCCGGCCCGGCCGTCGGGATGGTCCCCTTCGTGGAGGAGACGGGCACTCTGCTCTCACTGCTGGCGTGGCTGATGTTCGGGATGGTCGCGGTGGTCCCGGCGCTGGCGGGACTGACCTGGCAGGTGGTGCTGTACGCCCTGGCGAGCCTGACCGTGCTCCGGATGCTGCCGGTGGCGATCGCCCTGGCCGGGTCGGGACTGGGCCGCCCCACCGTGTTGTTCGTGGGCTGGTTCGGCCCGCGCGGCCTGGCCTCGGTCGTCTTCGGGCTGCTCGCCACGGAGGACCTGGCCGGGCCCGTGGCGGAGCCGGCGGTCACGGTGATCGCCTTCACCGTACTGCTCAGCGTGTTCGCACACGGGCTGAGCGCCACCCCGCTGGCCGAACGGTACGGCCCGCGGCTGGCCCGGCCGGGGGACGCGGACGGCCCGCCCGATCTGACCGACGTGCCCGAACGACGCCTCATCCGCCGCCATCGGCGCATCGGGCGCCCCTGGGTCTGACCGGCGGCCCCGCTTGCGTGACCGGGACGCCCCGGCGGGAGGCCGTGACGCGGGCCTCTCAGTGGACAGGCATGCTCCACAGCCGCGCCGTGCCGCTCGCGTCGGGAGCGGCCAGCAGGTGCCCGCGGGGGTGGAAGGCCAGCGAGGAGACATACCCGGTGTGGCCGCTCAGCGCTTCCCCGGCGGGCCGGACGGTCGCGGTGTCCCACAGCCGCACCGTGAGGTCGTCGCCGGCGGTCGCGAAGAACCGGCCTCCGGGGTGGAAGGCCACCGCCCAGACGTGGTCCCCGAGATGACCGCGCACCGGTTCGCCGGCGGGACAGCCGGTCGCGACGTCCCACAGTCTCACCTGGTTCAGGTCGTAACCGGCGGCGGCCAGCAGGCGTCCGCCGGGATGGAAGGCCACCGCGTGGACGGCCCCGCTGCGATCGCCCCTCAGATGACCGGCGGACCGCCCGGTCACGACGTCCCACAGCCGCACGGTACGGCCCGCGGCGCCGGCCAGCAGGCGTCCGTCGGCGGAGAAGGCCACCGCGTGCACGGGGTCGCCGGCCGGCAGGCGACCTCCGGGGCGGAGGGCCGGCGCGGTGAGGCCTCCGTTGTGGCCGCCCGGCGGCTCCTCAGCGGGCCGCGGGGTGCCGGTGTGCCACAGCCGTACCGTCCCGTCCTGGCCCGCGCTGACCAGCAGGCGACCGCCGGGGTGGAAGGCCAGCGCGGTGACGCCTTCGCTGTGGCCGCCCGGCGTTTCACCTGCGGGCCGCAGGGCGGCGGTGCGGAACATCCGGATCGCGCCGTCCGACCAGCCGGTGGCGACCAGGCGGCCCCGGGGGTGGAAGGCCACCGCCCAGGCCTGTCCGGCCGTACCGGTGGGGGACCGGGCGATCTCGTGACCGGTGACGGTGTCCCACAGCCGCACCGTCCCGTCCTCCCCCGCGACGGCGAAACAGCCCCCGCCGGGGTGGAAGGCCACATCAGCCGGGCCGCAGCGCCCGATGTGCACGTCCCGGAACGCGGGAGGCGGGACCGGAGGGCTCACGACCAGGAACGGACGGGCAGTCCGGCGCGGAGCCGGTCGAGGAACCTCTCGACGACGATCGAGCCCCGGCCCGGGTCGACCACCTCCGGGACGAACGACCCGGCGATGTCGTGCCTGGTGAACTCCGCCTCGGCGGAGAAGCCGTAGTTGTCCACGTGCCGGGCGCCCGGGGCGGTGATCCGCAGATCGTGATCATAGTTGATCACCCAGGGCGTCTCGACCCTGCCCGCTTCCAGGACGCCGTGGTTGTAGTAACCGTGGACCAGATGAGTGAAGACGCCGTCCTGGATGTAGATCTCGGCGTCACCGCCCTCCAGGGTCTCGGCCCGGGTGGTGCCCTCCACGTAGAGTCCCGGCGTGTCGTCGTACAGGGCGATCCGGCCGCTCACCGTGAGGTCCCCGGTGATCACCACGATGTCCGCCCCCTGCCCGCCGAGTTCGGTGAGGGCGTCCAGGAAGTCCCCGCCGAGCACGACGTCGCCGTCGAAGAACAGGACCGTGTCGTGGTCGCCCTGGAAGCAGGCGGACAGGGATCCGTCCAGGCGCTCGTCGGCGTCGGCGAAGGCGAGGCGCTCCGGGGAGGCGAGGCGCTCCGGGGAGGCGAGGCGTTCGGGAGGTGTGGGGCGTTCGGAGGACGTAAGACGCTCGGGGGGCACAGAGTCGTTCACGCCTGCAACCGTAGCCCCCGCGCACCGATCGGTGCGGCCTGCGGGAACGGCGAGGCCGGAGGCCGAAAACGACGGGATCCCGCCCGATCGAGATGATCGGACGGGATCCCGCCTCACACTGTGGAGCTATGGGGATTCGAACCCCAGACCTCCTCCATGCCATGGAGGCGCGCTACCAGCTGCGCCATAGCCCCTGGTCACCGCTCCGAGTGCTCTCGTTGCGGCGCTCCGGAAGCATATAGGGACAACGTCCCGTTCACCTAATCGACGGGCGTACGGCCCGCGCGCGCCATCCGCGGCGCGGGTGACGCCTGCTCTCAGGAGGCTGTCCTCTCAGGAGGCTGTCAGAGGGTCGTTCAGGAGGGAGTGGCCTCGGGGCTGTCGTCGCTCTGGATCGGCTCCGGCAGGGTCCCGGCGTTGTGCTCCAGCAGGCGCCAGCCCTTGCGGCCCTCCTGCAGGACCGACCACGAGCAGTTGCCCAGGCCGCCGAGGGCCGGCCAGTGCTCCTGCGGCAGCCCCATCAGCCTGGCGATGCCGAGCCGGATGGCGGCGCCGTGGGAGACCACCACCAGCAGCCCGTCGGGGTCGATGCGGTCGGCCCAGCGGGTGATCGCTGAGGAGACCCGCTTGGCGACGTCGGCGACGTCCTCGCCTCCCGGGGCCTCCCAGGCGGCGAACTCCCGCGGCCAGCCCGCGGAGATCTCCTCGCGGGTCAGGCCCTCCCACTCGCCGCCGCCGCGCTCCCGCAGGTCCTCGTCCACGGCCACGTCCAGGCCGGTGACACGGGCCAGCGCCCGAGCGGTCTCCGAGGCCCGCTGCAGGTTGGAGGAGACGATCATGTCGGGGCGGAGCGTGGCGAGCATCGAGGCCGCCCGGTCAGCCTGGGCGATGCCCGTCTCGTCCAGCGGGATGTCGGTGTGCCCCTGGAAGCGGCGCTCGACGTTCCACAGCGTCTGGCCGTGCCTCAGGCAGACGACGCGACGGCTCATGCTCCGCCCTCGCCCCGCACCCCGGCGATCCGTGCGTGGAGGTCCCTCACGAGGCGTCCTCCACGCCGGTCGGCCGGGCGCGCTGCGCGGCGACCTGGGTCACGCTGTCGGGCAGGGAGATGGAGGGGCAGTCCTTCCAGAGCCGCTCCAGGGCGTAGAAGGTCCGGTCCTCCTCGTGCTGGACGTGCACGACGATGTCGACGTAGTCCAGCAGGACCCAGCGGCCCTCCCGCTCCCCCTCGCGGCGGACGGGCTTGGCGTCGGCCTCGATCCGGAGCCGGTCCTCGATCTCGTCGACGATGGCGCGGACCTGACGGTCGTTGGTGGCGGAGCAGAGCAGGAACGCGTCGGTGATGACGAGCTGGTCGCTCACGTCGTAGGCCAGGATGTCGTCGGCCAGCTTGTCCGCAGCTGCCTCTGCGGCGATCCTCACGAGCTGGACGGATCTTTCGGTTGCTGTCACGGTGTGGACTGATCCTCCGTAGTCGGTGTCGTCACCCCTAAGGATGCCCGGTGCGGCCCGCGTTGAAGAGCAGGCCCGGATAGGTACAACGCCTATCCTCTGCCACCCGATTCCACCCTGCAAACAGATTCACACTCATGACCCTCCCCACTCACCGGTCGTCCGCCTCCGTGAGCCGCCACGACGCGGAAGGGCGCGCGCCGGCGGGGGTCAGGAGGGTCCGCTGAGGCGGCGCTCGCCGCGGGTGGTGAGCACGAACACCTGCCAGTTGTAGTAGGCGTAGTAGTTGCGGATGTCCCGCTTGATCTGGCGCGCGTGCCGCTGCACCGCGTTGACGTACGCCCAGGAGTGGTTGTAGGCGTACAGCGCCCGCCGGTAGTTCCGCGGCGCCCCCGAGGCGTGCAGATAGTTGGCCGCGGCCAGGATGGCGTCGCCGGTGTCGTGGACGTCGCCCCCCATCCCGTAGGCCTTCCAGGTGCCGGGCATGAACTGCATGGGCCCCTTGGCGCCGGTGTGGCTGGGCGAGCGGACACGGCCGAACTTCGTCTCGACGAACATCACCGACGCCAGCACCTCCCAGTCGACGCCGAAGCGGCGCTCGGCCCGCCGGAAGTGACCGATCAGGACGTCGGCGGGCTTGGGCTGGGTGACGCGGAACTTCGCGGGCTTGCTGACGGGATGGGCGAGGCTGAGCAGCTCGCGGATCGCCGTCACGTTCTCCTTGGCCGGTCCCGCCAGGGCCTTCGGCAGCGCGGCGTAGGTGCGGGAGGCGATCTCGCGGTTGCGGGCCATGAAGCGGTAGATGCGCTGCTGGTGCAGGGCCAGCAGGACCACCGGCTCGGGAGCCTGCCCGGTGGCGGGGTCGCCGGTGCGCCGCCACTCGTCGATGGCGCCGCGCAGCCGCGTCGTGGTGCCGGCGAGGGCACGGGCCAGCCGGGCGGGGTCCCTGGGGATGGCCACGTCCGGGTCGGGCGGGGCGGGCGTCGTACGGCCCGCGGGATCGGCCGTCGGCGTCGCCGAGGGTCCCGCGGCGGCCCGCCCCGACGCCGGCTGCTCGGCGGCCGACCGCATCGGCGTCCGGTCGGAGGCGGCCGTGGAGGCGGAGCCCTCCGTACCGGCGCAGCCCGACAGGAGCATCGCCAGTCCGAGGAACGAGGCGGCCAGCGGCCTGCCGCGCAGCCGTCCGGCGCGTGCTCCCGGCGGCCCGGCGGCGGGGTCGTCCCCGGGTGCGGGCGCCGGGCCGGGACGACCCTGCCGGTGGTCGTGCTTCGGTCGGGCAGCTCTCGCGTGCTGATCCTCCATCCGGCCAACGTACCCGAGGGCATGGTCTGCTCGCCGTACGGAACACGCCTCTCCAGGCGTTCTCCGGCGCATCAGCCTCCCCGGAATCCCGGGGAGCCCGGCCGGGGCTATGGTGACCGGGGTGGACGTCGATACCTGGTGGAACATCATCGAGCGGGCGCGGGCGATCGCCGGCGACCGTGCCGACGACCGCGACCCGCCCGACGACCCGCTGGTGGAGATCCTGACCGATCTGATCTCCGAGCTGGAGCCCGTCGAGATCATCGCGTTCGAGCGGATCTTCGTGCAGATGCAGGACCTCGCCTACCGGCGGCCGCTGCGCAACGCCGCGCAGCTCATCGAGGGCGGCTGCGGCGACGACGGCTTCGTCGACTTCCGCGCCGGGCTCATGCTTCTCGGGCGCACGGTGTTCACCCGGGCCGTCGCCGACCCCGACTCGCTGGCCGACCTTCCCGTCGTGGTGCGGATGGGCCGTGCCGGAGAGGGCTGGATCGGCTGCGAGGACGCCTCCTACGCGGCGAAGCGGGCCTACGAGCGCGTCCAGGGTGAGTCGGAGTCGTTCGACGAGGTGCTGACGGCCGCGTTCGCGGCCATGGACCGGCCCGATCACCCGGCCGGCGAGGACTGGGACATCGACGACGAGGACGAGACCCGCAAGCACCTGCCCCGCCTCAGCGCCCTGTTCCTGGATCCCGAGGACTGATCGCGGCCGCGCGATCAGCCCAGGCGTCTCCCGCCCACCCCGGATACCGGTGATCGGCGGAGAACAACTCCTTGATCGCCGGCGGCGGGAAGGTCCCCCCTGTGCGGGTAGGAGTCGACGAAGCGCTGCGCCGCCGCCAACGCCCGCACCAGCTCCGGCCGAGCGAGCACGCCGTCCGGCGGCGCCCGACCGGCGGGGAAATGACGAAAGCGCCGGTCAGTCGTCCTTTTCCAGGTAGAGGCCGCGCTTGTTGATGTATTGGACGATGCCGTCGGGGACCAGGTACCAGATGGGTTCTCCGGCGGCCACCCGTTGGCGGCATTCGGAGGAGGAGATGGCCAGGGCCGGGATTTCCAGGAGGCTGACGCGGCCCTCGGGGAGGCCGGGGTCGTGGAGGTGGTGGCCGGGGCGGGTGGCTCCGACGAAGTGGGCGATGGTGAACAGCTCCTCGGCGTCGCGCCAGCTCAGGATCTGGGAGAGGGCGTCCGCGCCGGTGATGAAGTACAGGTCCGTCTCGGGGCCGTGCAGGTCGGAGATGTCGCGCAGGGTGTCGATGGTGAAGGTCGGGCCCGGCCGGTCGATGTCGACCCGGCTCACCGAGAAACGGGGGTTGGAGGCGGTCGCGATGACGGTCATCAGATAGCGGTCCTCGGCGGCGGAGACCACCTTGTCGGCTTTCTGCCATGGCCTGCCGGTCGGCACGAAGACGACCTCGTCGAGGTCGAAGTGGTGCGCGACCTCGCTGGCGGCGACCAGGTGACCATGGTGAATCGGATCGAAGGTGCCACCCATGACGCCCAGACGGCGCTTCCCCCGGCTGATCGGCGCATTCGTCATGGAACGGACCATACGCGCAAGCCGTACGGAGCTTTTAATCGCCCCCCGCGCGTGACGGGCGTACCCGACGTAGCATGCCGGACATGACCACCACCCCGGATCGCAACCGCGTGCAGCTTCCCGGCATCAGCTCCCGTGCTTACGAACATCCCGCAGACCGGTCCGCGCTGGTCGCCCTCCGGTCGCTCAGCGGGTTCGACACGGTCCTGAAGCAGATGTCCGGCCTTGTCAGCGAACGCCGTCTGCGCCTGATCTATCTCGCCTCCGCCGTGCGCACCGGCGACACCCAGTTCCGCGCACTGCACGACATGGGCCGTGACGCGGCCTACGTCCTCGACCTCCACCGCATCCCGGAGGTCTACGTCCAGCAGAACCCGCAGGTCCAGGCCAAGGCGATCGGTTTCGACGACCCGTTCATCGTCGTCACCACCGGCCTGCTGAACCTGATGGACGAGGAGGAGCAGCGCTTCGTCATCGGCCACGAGACCGCCCACATCCTGTCCGGGCACGCGGTCTACCGCACCATGCTGGACATCCTCACCCGCCTGGCCGCCCGCGTGGCCTGGATCCCGCTGGGCTACATCGGCCTGCGCGCGATCGTGGCGGGCCTGGAGGAGTGGCACCGCAAGTCCGAGCTCTCCGCCGACCGTGGCGGCCTGCTCGTCGGCCAGGACCCCGACGCCGCCCTGCGCGCGCTGATGAAGCTCGCCGGCGGCTCGCACCTGCACGAGATGAACATCGAGGCCTTCCTCGACCAGGCGCGTGAGTACGACACGGCGGGCGACGTGCGCGACGGCCTGCTGAAGGTGCTCAACCTGCTGGGCACGACCCACCCGTTCGCCGTCTCCCGCGTCGCCGAGCTCGACAAGTGGCGCCGCAGCGGCGAGTACGAGGCGATCCTCGCCGGCACCTACCCCCGCCGCGCCGACGACTCCAACGCCAAGATCTCCGAGGAGGTCAAGGCCGCGGCCCGCTCCTACCGCGAGTCGTGGTCGCAGTCTCAGGACCCGTTCATCGGCGTGCTGCGCGACGTGGCCGAGGGCGCGGCCAACGCGGGTGAGCGGATCTTCAACCGCTTCGCCCGCCGCGATGGCAACTAGATCTCCGTACCTTCACAGGAAAGGCCCGGGAGTTCACCTCCTGGGCCTTTTGTACGCCCATGGGTAATGCTCTACTGTGCCGGTCCATGAGAATCCGCACGATCATTGCTATGACCGGCGTGGCAGGGCTCCTTCTGACGGGTACGGCCCACGCCTACCCGATCAAGGACAAGGAGCTGACGAAGAACGCGCTCTACGAGTCCGGCAAACTCGCCGAGACCGAGTGCAAGGAACCGCCGATCAACGACGGCGACCTGACCTTGGCGAAGAAGTACTGGGCCGGGGTCCAGGACTGCCTGAACACCGCCTGGGAGGCGCATCTGACCGCGGCCGGGCTGCCGTTCAGCGAGCCCACCCTGAAGTTCGGGAAGATACCCAAGAAGTTCTGCGGCTACACGGTCGGCAAGGACAACTCGATGGTGTATCACTGCTCGGACACGAACACCATCCTCGCGCAGATCGGAAAGAGCTGGCTCCACGACACCGACGACCTCTGGCTGCTGTACGTCGCGGCCTCCTCGTACGGTTACCACATCCAGGACCTCGTGGGCATCGAACGGGTCTACCAGAAGATGCGGTATGCGAACAGCAAGGAGAGCGACGAGCAATTCCGGAGGTTGAACCTCCAGAGCGACTGCCTCAGCATGGTGTTCCTCCGGAGTATCTGGTCCTCCCTCGACCGCTCGGACAAGGACTGGAGAGAACTGCAGAGCCTGCTGAAAGACAACGGTGACGCCAGGGGCGAACCCCGATTCTCCGGCAAGGGCTCCAACATCGTCTACTGGGCCAAGCGCGGCTACACCACCGGCGACCCCGCCTCCTGCAACACCTGGGCCGCCCCCGCCTCCAAGGTCGCCTGACCAGGCCGATGACGCGACCCGTCCTGTGAGGAACGGCATCCCGCAGCCCTCACAGGACCAGCGCCACCACCCGTACGGCCGCCGTGCACAGGGCGACGAACCCGCCCAGGACGGCCAGCGCCCTCAGCCCCTCCTTGCGCAGGTCGGGCAGGCCGGAGCTGACCCGCTCCACCTCGCGGCCGACGATCCCCCCGCACACCACCCCGAACACGACGCCCGCGACGGCGACCGGGGCCGGTCGCTGCCACCACTCGTGCGGCAGCGACCCGCCCAGGGCCAGCCAGAGGGCGACGGCGGCCAGGCCCGCGGCGGGCAGTCCCGGCCAGACCACGGCGGTCGCCAGCGACCCCGTGAACGTCAGCGGGAAGCCCAGCACCCGCAGCGCGCCCCGCACCCTGGCGGACTTGCGCTTCCTGACCAGCCAGTGCCCGGTCCAGACCGTACGGGCCAGGACGGCGAACAGCCCGGTGACCGCGAAGGTCGCCAGCGGCCAGATCACCGAGGCCACCACGCAGGGCACCGCCAGCACCGCCAGCAGGACCAGGGCCATGTTCCCCGGGGGCAGCGGTCCCCGGAAGTCGTCCGGCGCCGCCTCCGCCGCGGCGTCCGCCCGCCGGACCCTGGAGGCCACCCGGGCGGCCGCGGCGGGCCGGCGCGCCTCCTTGGCCGGGGAGCGGGCCGCGCGCGGAGACTCCTTGTCCGCGGGCCGTACGGCGGGCTGCGGCTCCTTGTCGGCGAGACGGGCCGCGCGTGAGGACTCCGGCCGGGTCTCCGGCCTGACTCCCGGCTCCGCCCGGTTCTCCGTCTTCGCCCCGGCCTTGGCCCGGGGCTCCGTCTTCCTGGCCGTCGACGGTCCCGTCCTGCGCGAGCCCGCCTTCTCGGGGACGGGTGTGGAGATCGGTTCGGCGGGGGGCGGCACGGAGGGCTTCACCGCCCGGCGGGTGGCCGCCGGCTTGACGGGGGTGGCGCGGGCCAGCCGCGCCAGGCGGGCCGAGAGCAGGGCGGCGGTGGGGCGCTTGGCGGGCTCGCGGTGGAGGGCGGCGCGCAGCAGGGGCAGCAGGACGGCCGGGACGCCGACCAGGTCGGCCCGGCCGTTGAGGACGGCGTACATCTGCGCCTCGACCGTGCCCCGGCCGAAGGTGGGGCGGCCGGTGGCGGCGAACGCCACGGTGGCGGCCCAGGCGTGCACGTCGGCCGGCTCGCCCACGGGCTCGTCGGCGAACAGTTCGGGCGCGGCGTAGCCGGGGGTGCCGAGGAAGGTGCCGGTCATGGTGAGCCGGGTGGCGTCCAGCACCTGGGCGATGCCGAAGTCGATCAGTACGGGCTCGCCCGACGGGCCGACCAGGATGTTGGCCGGCTTGAGGTCGCGGTGCACGACCCCGGCGGCGTGGATGATCGCCAGGGCGGCGGCCAGCCCCTGGGCCAGGATGATCAGGTCGGCGCCGCGCAGCGGGCCGCCGTGCCGTACCCGGTCGAGGAGGGTGTCCCCCTCGATGTGCTCCATGACCATGTAGGGCCGGTCGCAGGTGAGGTCGGCGTCGAGGACCCGGGCGACGTAGGGGCTCTCGACCCGGCGTAGGGCGCGGACCTCGCGTTCGAGCCGGATGCGGGCCTCGGCGCCGACGTCGACGGCGTCACGGAGCATTTTGAGCGCGACGTGCTCACCCCGCCGGGTCGTGGCGAGGTAGACCTCGCCCATCCCGCCCCTGCCGAGACGTTCCACCAGTGTGTACGGCCCGACGCGTCCGAGCCTGCCCACCCGCCCTCCAGCCATAGGAGACCACACCTTAGCGGGCGGGGACGGCTGATCTCCCGGCGGCGCGCCGTACAAGAAGGAAGATCAGCGAGAGGAACGGACGGCGGAACGCGTCACGACCGGCCGGCGGGCTCCCGTTCCGGGGACGTCAGCATGCTCTCCAGCTCGGCGACCGGCTCGGCGTCCGGGTCCCGGCGCTTCCTGTGCCTCCAGTACACGTGTCCCCGGCTCTCCAGGAACACCATCACCCGGTCGGCCCCGAACAGCACGGCGCCGATGAAGAGCAATGCGATCGCGGTGTCCATGCGGGCCAGTCAAGCCACGCCCGCCATGTCCGCCGGGCGCGACACGCGGTCACATACCCTGAGCTGCGAGGCGCTTTACCAGATCATCGATGAACCGGCGCAGCACGAACCTGACCATCGGCCCCTGCCCGGGCAGGCGGCCGTGGAAGCGCGAGCGCCACCGGACGGTGGTCCCGCCCCCGGGGATCGCCTCCAAGGTGACGTCGGCCCGGTAGTCCCGCACCGGCACACCCTCCAGAAGCTCGTACGCGAAGTGCCAGGAGCCGGGATCGAAGACGATCACCCGTTCCCGGGTGACCCTCCTGCCACGCTGGAAGAACCGGACCGCCCCCACACCGTCCGGCTCGGGCAGGCCCGGAGACTCCAGCTTGGCGACGTCGAAGGCGGCCCACCGGGACCAGGTGGACACATCCGCCAGGACCGCCCACAGGCGTTCGGGCGGGGCGGGCGAGTTGTGTGTGATCTCAATATGTTGTTCAGCCACACCCCAGTGATATCCCGCCCGCCTTGTATCCGACTTGTCGCCGACGGTCAGGCGCCGGGGCAGGAGGCGATGATCGTGCCCGAGGAGGTGCGCAGGTGGCCCTCGCCGGTGTAGACCCACTTGGTGGAGGTCAGCTCCGGCAGGCCCATCGGGCCGCGGGCGTGCAGCTTCTGGGTGGAGATGCCGATCTCCGCGCCGAAGCCGAACTCGCCGCCGTCGGTGAAGCGGGTGGAGGCGTTGACCGCCACGGCCGCGGAGTCGACCAGCGCCACGAACCTGCGGGAGGCGGTGACCGAGCGGGTGACGATCGCGTCGGTGTGGGCGGAGCCGTACTTCCTGATGTGGGCGACCGCGTCCTCCAGGGAGTCGACCACGGCGGCGGCGATGTCCAGCGAGAGGTACTCGGCGCCGAAGTCCTCCTCGGTGGCCGGGACGACGCCCTGGCCGTGGGAGGCGATCCGCTCGTCGCCGTGCACCGTGACGCCCGCCTCGGCCAGCGCGGCCAGCGCGCGCGGCACGAAGGCGTCGGCGACGGCGGCGTGCACCAGGAAGGTCTCGGCCGCGTTGCAGACCGAGGGCCGCTGCGTCTTGGCGTTGAGCAGGATCTCCAGCGCCAGGTCGAGATCGGCGTCGGCGTCGACGTAGACGTGGCAGTTGCCCACGCCGGTCTCGATGACCGGGACCGTGGACTCCTCCACCACCGAGTTGATCAGCGAGGCGCCGCCGCGCGGGATCAGCACGTCGACCAGGCCGCGCGCCTTCATCAGCGTCTTGACCGAGTCACGGGTCTGGCCGGGCACGAGCTGTACGGCTCCCGCCGGGACCTCGGTGCCGGCGAGCGCCTCCTGCATGACCCTCACCAGGACCGTGTTGGACTCATACGCGCTGGAGGAGCCGCGCAGCAGGGTGGTGTTGCCGCTCTTGAGGCAGAGCGCGGCCGCGTCGACCGTGACGTTGGGGCGGCCCTCGTAGATGATGCCGATCACGCCGAGCGGCACCCGGACCTGGCGCAGCTCCAGGCCGTTGGGCAGCGTGCTGCCGCGGAGCACCTCGCCGACCGGGTCGGGCAGGTCGGCGATCTGGCGCACCGCGTCGGCGATGGACTCGATCCGCCCGGCGTCCAGGCTGAGCCGGTCGATCATGTATTCGGAGGTGCCGTTCTCCCGCGCCTTGGCCACGTCGAGGGCGTTGGCCTCGACGATCTCGGCGGACCGGGTCACCAGCGCGTCGGCGATCGCCCGGAGCGCGGCGTCCTTCGGCGCCCGCGGCAGCGGGGCCAGCTCGGCGGCGGCCTCTTTAGCCGCCAGGGCTACCTTCAGGAAATCCTCGGACATGTGCGCTCCAGGGAGGGACTAGTAGGTGGGCTCCAGTATGACGATGTCGTCACGGTGGATCAGCTCGCGTTCATATTCCGGACCGAGAGTGCTGGCCAGCTCGCGGGTGGAGCGGCCGAGCAGGTCGGGGATCTCCGCGGCGTCGAAGTTGACCAGGCCGCGGGCGACCACGTGGCCGTGCGGCCCGCACAGGTCCACCGGGTCCCCGGCGGCGAAGTCGCCCTCGACCGCGGTGACCCCGGCCGGCAGCAGCGACTTGCGCCGCGCCACGACGGCCTCGACCGCCCCGTCGTCCAGGTGGAGCCGGCCGCGGCCGGTGGTGGCGTGGGCCAGCCAGAGCAGCCGGGTGCCGGGGTGGCGGCCGTCGGGGTGGAAGTAGGTGCCGATGTCGGCGCCGGCCAGGGCCTGGGCGGCGTGCGCGGCGGCGGTCAGCACCACGGGCACGCCCGCGCCGGTGGCGATCCTGGCCGCCTGCACCTTCGTGATCATCCCGCCGGTGCCGACCGCGCCGCCCTTGCCGAGCTCGACGCCGGCCAGGTCCTGGGAGCCGCGTACGTCGGCGAGCCTGCGCGCCCCGGGGCGGCGGGGGTCGCCGTCGTAGAGCGCGTCCACGTCGGACAGCAGCACCAGCGCGTCGGCCCGCGTCAGGTGGGCGACCAGCGCGGCGAGGCGGTCGTTGTCACCGAAGCGGATCTCGTCGGTGGCCACGGTGTCGTTCTCGTTGACCACCGGGACGATGCCCAGCTCCAGCAGGCGGTTCAGCGTGCGCTGGGCGTTGACGTGGTGCGCGCGGCGCATCATGTCGTCGGCCGTCAGCAGCACCTGGCCGACGCGCAGGCCGTAACGGGCGAAGGAGGAGGTGTAGCGGGCCACCAGCACGCCCTGGCCGACCGAGGCGGCGGCCTGCTGGGTGGCCAGGTCCCTGGGCCGGGCCGACAGGCCCAGCGGGCCCAGGCCCGCCGCGATGGCGCCGGAGGAGACCAGCACGATCTGCGTGCCGGCCGTACGGCGGGCGGCGAGCACGTCGACCAGTGCGTCCACCCGGTCGACGTCGATCGTCCCCTGCGGTGTCGTGAGCGAGGACGACCCCACCTTCACGACGAGGCGCGAGGCCGTACGGATCCGGTCGCGGGCGGAGGTCGCCGGGGTCACAGGACGCACCTTTCAAGGGCTTTGAGAGGGTATGGCAGGCGTGAGCAGATTAGCCGAGCCGGTTGTCCGTGCCGCGCGGCCCCTGGTGCACGGCCTCGGCGTTGAGCGTGGGCTGCCAGTCGAAGACGTAGCCGCCCTCCATCGAGCCGATGACGATCTCCGCCCCGGCCGTGGCGCCGGCCTTGGCGAGCTCCTCCTCGACCCCGAGGCGCTCCAGGCGGTCGGCGAGGTAGCCGACGGCCTCGTCGTTGGTGAAGTCGGTCTGGCGGATCCACCGCTCCGGCTTGGTCCCGGTGACCTGGAAGGTGTTCTCGCCGACCTTCCGCACGGTGAAGCCGGCCTCGCCGAGCTGCCGGGGCTTGATGACCAGGCGGGTGGGCTCGGGGGCGGGGGCGGCGGCGCGGGCCGCGGCGACCATCTCGCCCATGGCGTAGGTCAGCTCCTTGAGACCCTCGTGGGTGGCCGCGGAGATCTGGAAGACCCGCAGGCCCCGCTCCTCCAGCATGGGCCGGACGATGTCGGCCAGCTCACGGGCGTCGGGCACGTCGGCCTTGTTGAGCACGGCCAGCCTCGGCCGGTCCTCCAGCTTGCCGTACGCCGCCAGCTCGGCCTCGATCGCCTCGTAGTCGCTGATCGGGTCGCGGCCCGGCTCCATGGTGGCGCAGTCGATCACGTGCACGAGCGTGTTGCACCGCTCGACGTGGCGCAGGAACTCGTGACCGAGGCCCTTGCCCTCGGAGGCGCCGGGGATCAGGCCGGGCACGTCGGCCACGGTGAAGATCGTGTCGCCCGCGGTGACCACGCCGAGGTTGGGCACCAGGGTGGTGAACGGGTAGTCGGCGATCTTCGGCCGGGCCGCGCTGAGCGCCGCGATGAGGGAGGACTTGCCCGCGCTCGGGAAGCCGACCAGCGCCACGTCCGCGACGCTCTTCATCTCCAGCATCACGTCGAGCGCGTCGCCGGGCTCGCCGAGCAGCGCGAAGCCCGGGGCCTTGCGCTTGGCGGAGGCCAGCGCCGCGTTGCCCAGGCCCCCGTGGCCCCCCTCGGCGATGACGTAGCGGGTGCCGGCGCCGATCAGGTCGACGATGACCTCACCGGTGACGGCGTCCTTGACCACGGTGCCGTCGGGCACGGGCAGGATGACGTCCTCGCCGTTGGCCCCGTCGCGGTTGGAACCGGAGCCCTGCTTGCCGTTGTCGGCCTTGCGGTGCGGGCGGCGGTGGTAGTCCAGCAGCGTGGCGGTGTTCGGATCCACCTCCAGGATCACGTCACCGCCCCGGCCGCCGTTGCCGCCGTCGGGGCCGCCCAGCGGCTTGAACTTCTCCCGATGGACAGAGGCGCAGCCATGCCCCCCGTCACCGGCCTTGATGTGCAGGACCACCTGGTCCACAAAGTCCGGCATGTCTGCTTTCCTACCCCCATCTATCGAGATCTCGCCTGTCGGGACCCCGTCTCACAACACGAACAGGGGCGGACCGCGTAACGCGATCCACCCCTGTCCTCAACGTCTTGCGGTGCGGATCTACTCCGCGACCGGGACGATGCTCACCGCGCGACGACCGCGCTTGGTGCCGAACTGCACGTGACCCGCGGCCAGCGCGAACAGCGTGTCGTCACCGCCACGGCCGACGTTGTCGCCGGGGTGGAAGTGGGTGCCGCGCTGGCGGACGATGATCTCACCGGCGTTGACCAGCTGGCCGCCGAAGCGCTTCACACCGAGCCGCTGGGCGTTGGAGTCACGGCCGTTCCGGGTGGACGACGCGCCCTTCTTGTGTGCCATCTCGCAAAACTCCCGAACTCAGGCCTGGTTGATGCCGGTGATCTTCACCTGGGTGTACCGCTGGCGGTGACCCTGGCGCTTCTTGTAACCGGTCTTGTTCTTGTACTTCAGAATGCGGATCTTCGGACCCTTGGTCTCGCCGAGGATCTCGGCGGCCACCGTGAACCGGCCCGCCTCGGTGGTCACGTCGCCGTCGTTGACGACGAGCACCGTCGGCAGCGTAACCGTGGAACCGACCTCGCCGGCGACCTTGTCCACCTCGAGGACGTCACCGACGGAGACCTTCTGCTGCCTGCCGCCGCAACGAACGATCGCGTACACCGCGGAACCCTTCTTCTGACTCAATGCTCGCTGGATGCTGCGCCCCGCATCCGGCTGCGGTCACTTGTCTGACCGACGAACCAGGTAGGCGCGCGAACAGGGCGCGCCACGAGCGCACCGATTCATCAGGGTACCGGACTACGGCGGCCTGGTCGAACCGGGCGGAACGTCGGGGTGCCGGCGCGACCCGCGCGCCGGCGGTCACCGGACCCGACCTGGTCGTGCCCCGCGGCGGTCCAGCGCCGCGGGGCCCCGATCGGTCGGCCGGTTTGGCCTTGATCAGTCGGCCGGCTTGGCCTTGCGGGAGCGTCGCCGTCCCCGGCCGGAGGCCTGTGCGCCCTGGGCGTCGTCAGCTTGGACGTCGACGAGCGCATCGGTCACCGTATCACGCCCGGACTGGTCCCCGGCCGCGACGGCGCTCGACCCCTCCTTGCCGCCCAGCTTCTCGGCGACGGCCTTCTCCACGGCCATCTTGCCCTGGGTGCCGCGCGGCTCGGGCTTGCCGTCGACCGGCTCGGTCGAGATGTGCAGGCCCCGGCCGTTGCAGCAGTCGCAGACGGTCGAGAACGCCTCCAGCAGGCCCTGACCGACCCGCTTGCGGGTCATCTGGACCAGGCCCAGGGAGGTGACCTCGGCGACCTGGTGCTTGGTACGGTCCCGGGCCAGGCACTCCAGCAGCCGTCGCAGCACCAGGTCCCGGTTGCTCTCCAGCACCATGTCGATGAAGTCGATGACGATGATGCCGCCGATGTCCCGCAGCCGGAGCTGGCGGACGATCTCCTCGGCCGCCTCCAGGTTGTTGCGGGTGACGGTCTCCTCGAGGTTGCCGCCCTGCCCGGTGAACTTGCCGGTGTTGACGTCGACGACGGTCATCGCCTCGGTCCGGTCGATCACCAGCGAACCGCCGCTGGGCAGCCAGACCTTGCGCTCCATCGCCTTGGAGATCTGCTCGTCGATCCGGTAGGCGGAGAAGACGTCGCCCTCCTCCTCCCACTTGGCCAGGCGGTCGGCCAGGTGCGGGGCGACGTAGCGGACGTATTCGTCCACCGTCTCCCACGCCTCGTCGCCCTGGACGACCAGGGAGGTGAAGTCCTCGTTGAAGACGTCGCGGACCACCCGGACGGTCAGGTCGGGCTCGGAGGACAGCAGCTCCGGCGCGCTGGCCGACTTGGCCTTGCGGCGGATGTTGTCCCACTGCGCCGAGAGCCTGGCCACGTCGCGGCCGAGCTCCTCCTCCGAGGCGCCCTCGGCGGCGGTGCGGACGATCACGCCGGCGTTCTCGGGCATGACCTTCTTCAGGATGCTCTTCAGCCGGGTGCGCTCCTTGTCGGGGAGCTTGCGGCTGATTCCGGTCATCGAGCCGTCGGGCACGTAGACCAGGTAGCGGCCGGGGAGGCTGATCTGGGAGGTCAGGCGGGCGCCCTTGTGCCCCATCGGGTCCTTGGTGACCTGGACGAGCACGGACTGCCCGGACTTCAGGGCCGCCTCGATCCGCTTGGGCTGGCCCTCCAGGCCCGCGGTGTCGAAGTTCACCTCACCGGCGTACAGCACCGCGTTGCGGCCCTTGCCGATGTCGACGAACGCCGCCTCCATGCTGGGCAGGACGTTCTGCACCTTGCCGAGGTAGACGTTGCCGACGTACGACTGGCTGGCCTCGCGGTCGACGTAGTGCTCGACGAGGATGTCGTCCTCGAGCACCGCGATCTGGGTGCGGCCGCCGGTGCGGCGGACCACCATCATGCGCTCGACGGACTCGCGGCGGGCCAGGAACTCCGACTCGGTGATGATCGGGGGACGCCTGCGGCCGAGCTCGCGCCCCTCGCGGCGGCGCTGCTTCTTGGCCTCCAGCCGGGTCGAGCCGCGCACGCTCTGCACCTCGTCCATCGAGGTGCTGCGCCCGGCGCGGGGCGCGCGGATGCGCACCACGGTGTTCGGCGGGTCGTCCTGGGCCTCGACCGCGTCGTCGGAGCTGCGGCGGCGACGGCGCCGGCGGCGACGGGAGCTGCCGCCCTCCTCCGCCTCGTCCTCGCGCTCGGCCTCCGCGGCGGTCTCCTCGTCATCCTCGGCCGGCTCGGCCTCGGTCTCCTCGGCCTCGTCCAGCTCTCGCGCCCGGCCGCGGCCGCGGCCTCCCCGGCGGCGGCGACGGCGGCGGCCGCCGCCCTCGTCGCCCTCGGTCTCCTCGTCCTCGGTCTCGTCCGGCTCCTCGGCCGTCTCCGCCTCGGCCTCGGCGGGCTCGGGCTGCCGCTCGGGGGCGGGACGGGCCTGGGGCTGCTCGGCGCGGTACGGGTCGGGGGCCTGGAACAGCGGCTGGAAGACCGCTGCGGGCGCCTGGAAGGTCACCGACGGCACCTCGGCGCGCCGCTGCGCGGCCAGCCCGAACGGGTCGGTGAACAGGTCGCCCGGCTCCTCCTCGATGTCCTCGCCGGCCGGCTCGTCGTCGAGCGGCTCGTCGGCGGGCATGGCCAGCAGCAGGGACGCGGCGACCTCCTCGGCCTCGGCCTCGGTCAGGTCGAGCGACGGGTCGGGCTCCAGCGGCACCGGCTCGGCGCGCGCCGGCTCCTCCTGGACCGCCTTCTTGCGCGAGCGGGTCCGCTTGGCCGGAGCGGGCGCGGGCACCTCCTCCTGCGCGGCCGGGGCCTCGCCCTCGGGCCGCTCCGTCTCCGTCGGCGCTCCGGCCTCGGCGGGCGCGGGAGCCGCGGGGGCCTCGGTCTGCTCGGCGTCGGCCTTCTTCGTACGGCTGCGCCGCGTGGTGGTGCCGGCGGCAGCCGTCGTCCGGCGCCGGGTGGCGCGCCTGGGCGCCTCCTCGGCGGGCACCCCGGCGGGCGCCTCCTCGGCGGGCACCCCGGCGGGCGCCTCCTCCTGCGCGGCCGTGCCCGCCGTACTCTCAGCCGCCGCCGCTGCCGCAGCGGTCACGGTGACGACCGGCGGCGCGCTCTCGGGCTCCGGATCCTCCGGCGGAGGGCCGGCGGGCCTGCTGGCTGACCTGCGACGGCGCGTCGGCTGGGTTGTCTGTTCTGTTGTATCCCCGGCAGGGCCGTTGGCCCCGGCATTGGGCTCGTTGTCGAGCATGCGGGCGTTCTCCCGTCAGCTCCCGGGCGCGTCTCCGCGCCGCGCGGGAGCTCTCGTCTCTCGCTGTCCGCCGGGCGTGCGCCCGGCGCCAAGTCCTATAGGTCGCCGTCGACGTGCTCGCCCGCCGGTCCCGTTTCGCCGCCGCGCGAAGTGTCGCGGTCAAGGTCGAACGGGTCGACGGGGCCACCGGTGCGCACGTCCAGCGGCCCCTGCGCCAGCCTGGTCACCTCAGGGGGTGACGGCGGCGCGAAGTCGGCCACGAGACGCAGTCCGGTGAGGACGTCGTCGGGTCGAACGGCAGGAGTTGCGTGCCGTACAACCATGCGAAGTATGACACATGACTGACTGGTCGCCTGACCTGCTGTTGTCCCGCTCCCCTCGGCAGTGGTCAGGCTCAGCACCGCTTCCCGCGCGTCGAAGCGGCGCATCCCCTTCTTGGTCAGACGCTCCACCTCGATCCGCTCGGCGGCGTTGAACCGCGCGACCGCGACCGCGGCGAGGGCGGGGTCGGCTCCCGGCAGGCGCAACTCCCACGCCGAACACTCCAGGCGGTCGGCCAGGCTCCCCGAGCCCGCCTCGACGACGTCGAGAACGTCGAGACCCGGCGGCAGCGAGCCGTCCAGGGCGGCTTTGAGCCGGCCGGGATCACACTGCCGCGTCACGCTGATCTCGAGGTACTCGGCCTCGCTGGCGACTCCGGTCGGGGCGGCCGCCCCCACGTAGGAGATCTTCGGATGAGGTGAGAAGCCCGCACTGAACGCCACGGGGACCTCGGCCCGGCGTACCGCCCGTTCGACGGCTCGGGAGATGTCACGGTGGCTGGTGAAGCGCAGGCGTCCGCGCTTGGCGTAGCGCACGCGCAGGCGCTGCACCGGGGGCGCGGGCGGAGGGCCGTCGGGAGCGGGTTTCAGAGTGCTACCGTCCTTTCTGAATCGCGACTGTCATTCCAGAATAGGTCGTGCTCACGCACCGTCCATCCGGGGCGACCGCCGGTTACGCACGCGCGGCCCCCGGCGGGGCGCCGCGCGTGCGGGGACTATACGACTGTCAGCGGCAGGAGCTTCCTGCCCGTGGGGCCGATCTGGATCTCGGTGCCCATCGAGGGGCACACACCGCAGTCGTAGCAGGGCGTCCAGCGGCAGTCCTCGACCTCGACGTCGTTGATCGCGTCCTGCCAGTCCTGCCAGAGCCACTCGCGGTCGAGCCCGGCGTCGAGGTGGTCCCAGGGCAGGACCTCGTTCTCCTCGCGCTCGCGCGTGGTGTACCAGTCGACGTCGACGCCGACCTTGGCCGCGGCGTCCATCCAGCGCTGGAAGGAGAAGTGCTCGCTCCAGCCGTCGAAGCGGCCGCCGTCCTGCCACACCGCGCGGATGACCGCGCCCACCCGGCGGTCGCCCCGCGACAGCAGACCCTCCACGATCGAGGGCTTGCCGTCGTGGTAGCGCATGCCGATGGCCCGGCCGTACTCCTTGTCGCCGCGCAGGGTGTCCTTGAGCGCCTTGAGCCGGCGGTCCACCGTCTCGTGGTCGGCCTGGGCCGCCCACTGGAAGGGGGTGTGCGGCTTGGGCACGAACCCGCCGATGGAGACGGTGCAGCGGATGTCCCGGGAACCGGTCGCCTCCCGGCCCGCCTGGATGACCTTCCTGGCCAGGTCGGCGATGCCCAGGACGTCGGCGTCCTCCTCGGTGGGCAGCCCGCACATGAAGTAGAGCTTCACCTGCCGCCAGCCCTGGGTGTAGGCGGTGGTGACGGTGCGGATCAGGTCCTCCTCGGTGACCATCTTGTTGATCACCTTGCGCATGCGCTCGGATCCGCCCTCGGGGGCGAAGGTCAGGCCGGACCGGCGGCCGTTGCGGGAGAACTCGTTGGCCAGGTCGATGTTGAAGGCGTCGACCCGGGTCGAGGGCAGCGACAGCGAGGTGTTGGTGCCCTCGTAGCGGTCGGCCAGGCCCTTGGCGACGTCGCCGATCTCGGAGTGGTCGGCGCTGGACAGCGAGAGCAGTCCCACCTCGTTGAAGCCGGACGCCTTGACGCCCGCCTCGACCATGTCGCCGATCGTGGTGATGGACCGCTCGCGCACCGGACGGGTGATCATCCCGGCCTGACAGAAGCGGCAGCCGCGGGTGCAGCCCCGGAAGATCTCCACGCTGAACCGCTCGTGCACGGTCTCGGCCAGCGGGACCAGCGGCTTCTTGGGATAGGGCCACTCGTCCAGGTCCATGACGGTGTGCTTGTGCACCCGCCACGGCACGCCTGAGCGGTTGGGCGCCACCCGCCGGATGCGGCCGTCGGGGTGATAGTCGACGTCGTAGAACTTGGGCACGTAGACCCCGCCGGACTCGGCCAGCCGCATGAGCAGCCCGTCGCGTCCGCCGGGCGAGCCCTCGGCCTTCCACTCGCGGATGACCTCGGTGATCGCGATGGCGATCTGCTCGCCGTCGCCCAGCACCGCGGCGTCGAGGAAGTCGGCGATCGGCTCGGGGTTGAAGGCCGCGTGGCCTCCGGCCAGCACGATCGGGTCGTCGTCGCCGCGGTCGGCCGCCTCCAGCGGGATGCCCGCCAGGTCCAGGGCCGTCAGCATGTTGGTGTAACCGAGCTCGGTCGAGAAGGAGACGCCGAGCACGTCGAAGGCCCGCACGGGCCGGTGCGCGTCGACCGTGAACTGCGGGACGCCCTCGGCGCGCATGAGCGCCTCCAGGTCCGGCCAGACCGCGTAGGTCCGCTCGGCGAGCGTCTCGGGCATCTCGTTGAGGATCTCGTAAAGGATCTGGACGCCCTGGTTGGGCAATCCCACCTCGTAGGCGTCGGGATACATCAGAGCCCAACGGACCGTGGCCTCGTCCCAGTCCTTGACGGTCGAGTTGAGCTCACCGCCGACGTATTGGATCGGCTTGCTCACCTTCGGGAGCAGCGCTTCCAAACGCGGGAACAGAGACTCTACAGGCTGAGACTCGACAGACATGTGTCCAAGGGTATCCGCTAAAAAGGATGCCACAGGCGGTCGTCACCCGCTCGCAGGGAGTCAAGCCGGTGCCGCAGCTCGTCGCGGGCCACCGGGTCGCGGTGGGCGTTGCGCAGGATCGCGGTGAGAGTCTGCAGCTCCCGCATGTCGCGCATCACCGGATAGCCCGCCCAGACGGTCAGGTCGTGGCCGTAGGCCCGCACGAAACCGGCCCGCTGCTCCTCGGTCAGCCCGAAGCGCACGCCCTGCAGGGTGGGGATCAGGTCGGTCTCCCGCGGTCCCGCGCACACCGAGTCCCAGTCGCACAGCAGCAGGCCCTCCGGGGTGCGGATCAGGTTGCCCCGGTGGGCGTCGCCGTGGATGAGGCCGTACGGCAGCGCGAAGCGCGTCCGCTCGTAGTAGGTCTCCGCGAGCTCGTCGCAGCGCCCGAGCAGCCAGTCCAGATCGTCCCGCCCGAGCACGCGGCAGGCGTCGATCGCCCGGCGCACCGGCCCGAAGGGGTCGTGGGTCGGCAGCTCGAAGGGGACCGGCGGCAGCTCGTGCAGCCGCCGCAGGATCGTCCCCAGATCCACCGGGTCCGGCGCCGGTCCGGCATGCCGCTCGTGGTGCCAGAAGGTCACCAGGAACCCCTCCGCGGCGACCGGCTGCCGGACCTCCAGCGGCCGGACCGTGGGGAAGCCCTGGTCGGACAGCCAGCGGGTGACCCGGACGGAGGTCGCCAGCCGGTCGTACTTGCCCGGGGCCGCCGCCTGCGCCAGCCTGACCACCGCCCCCTCGGCGGGCAGGTGGTAGACCCTGTTGGCGAAGTCGCGCAGGAGCGTGACCCCCCGGGTGTCCAGCCCGGCCTTCTCACAGGCCAGCCGGAGCGCCTCGGCGGGGGTCCGGCCGAGGATCTCCCCCTCGGCGGCGATCGTCATGTCATCGGCTCCTCTCGGAGATCGCGTGCCGGGCCTGCTGCGGCAGTCCCACCGCGCAGAAGCTCTCGATCCGGCGGGCGATCCGCTCCCCGTCCGGCCGGCCGGACACCAGCGCGCGGCCGGTGTCCAGGGTGGTGCCCAGGCTGCCGATGCGCCGGTCGGGAGGGAGCGCGAGGATGGGCGCCATGGCCTCCTCCGCGCCCTCGGCGTCGCCCTCCATCAGGTGGGCGACCACCAGGTGGGCGCCGGCCATGGACTCGCAGCCGTAGGAGCGGTTCTCCGGCTCCCCCGCGGCGTACAGGGCCAGCGACTCCCGCGCCGCCTCGATGGCCCGGGCCGGGTCGCCCAGGTGCAGGTGGGTGACCGCCGCGTAGTAGCGCTCCTTGGCCGGGATGAAGGCGAACTCCCCGGAGATCTCGTCGTGCAGCTCGTCGGCCCCGGCCGCGCGGGCGTCCCGCGCGCGGGCGAGCGCCTCGGCGGCCTCGCGGGCCCGGCCCAGCAGCGCGTAGCACCGGGCCCTGAGCATGTGCAGCCGGGTCGCGCCGGAGCCCGCGCGCAGGTGGGTCAGCCCCTCCTCGGCGTACCGGGCCGCGTCGCCGTAGCGCCTGTCCCACATCGCCACCGACGACTGCATGCCGCGCGCCCAGCCCATCAGCGCCGGGTGCCCGGCCACCTTGCCGTAGGTCCACGCCGCGCGGGCGAGGGTGTCGGCGGGGATGCGGCGGTCCATGTCCATGCTGACGTTGGCCATCAGCCCGCTCAGCGCGCCGGTGAGGAAGTACAGCTCCCTGGCCTGGCCGGGGTGGATGCGCTTGTCCAGCGCCCGGCGGGTACGCTCCTGCAGCTCCCGCATCTCCACGAACAGCGGCAGCGGGGGCTCGGAGACGTAGCGTTTGCCCACCCAGATCACCTGGGTGCGCAGCCGCTCCAGCGCGCCGGAGCCCAGCTCGCTCGCCTCGGCCTGCTCGGCGTGGGTGCCCGCCTCGTCGGCGGCCGCGGCGATCAGGTCCGTCGCGGGCGGCGGCGCGGCGCGCAGCCCCTCGGGCGTGTAGTCCTGCGCGAAGCCGAGCTGGACGGGTCCGGTCTCGAAGAGCCGGCACAGCAGGTCGGTGTAGTCGCGGTCGGGCCGTCCGCCCGCCTCCCACTCGCGCCAGGAGCGCTCGCTGAGCCCGCGCCGCCTGATCCCCTGCCGGTCGCACATGGCGTGGAAGTGCTCGATGGCCTCCTCCACCGTCCAGCCGTGCGCCAGCCGCCAGCACTTGAACCTGCTCTGCTGCGGGGCGCAGGCGTGGATCTCCTCCACCATCCGCTGGATGACGGCCGCGGAGGGCGGGCCGGACAGGCCCGCCAGCGTCCTGTTGCGGATGATGGTGGCGTAGGCCAGCGTGGCGCGGTCTCCGCCACGCGAACTGTGGGTCATCGGCGCTCCCGGCCGTCTGTGCGAGGGATCGTCTTCACGCTAGTGGCCCGGCCGGTGCCGGGTGGACTGAGAACCGGCCTCCGCCGCGGAGGCCGGTCCTCTCATGAGGCGGCGCCGCCCCCGCCGATGGGCGCGATCGTCCCGCCGCTGCGGAGCTGGGCCTGGAAGAGCTGGCCGCACAGGCTGCTCGGGGTCTCGGCGAACCACACCGCCGGGGGGCTGCCCGCCGACACCGCGGCCCACCGGCCCTTGCTGAACACGATCCGGTAGTCGGGGAACGCGGTGCGCAACAGCTCCAGCGCGCGCTGCCGCTCGGCGAGCTCGGAAGTCACGGCCCCTCCGTCATCACGGGTTCCGGCGTCGTTTCCACGATGTTCGCTTTCGGCGCGGAACACCAGTGAGAGCGCGGGACCACGCGCATGCGGACGGCTCTCATGTCAGAGCGGACGCCGCCATGTCAGAGCCGTAGTCAGGGCCGTGGTCAGACCGGGTGCCGCTCGCGCATGTGGATCGCCTGGAGCAGCCCGACGGCGATCATGTTGGCGAAGGTCGCGGTGCCGCCGTAGGAGACGAACGGCAGCGGCAGACCGGTGATCGGCATGATCCCGATCGTCATGCCGACGTTGATCAGCGTCTGGAAGCCCAGCCAGCACACGATCGCGCCGGCCACCAGCATGCCGAACCGGTCCTCGCACTGGCGCGCGATCCGCAGCCCGCGCAGCAGGACCACGCCGAGCAGCACCACCACGGTGACCGAGCCGAGGAACCCGAACTCCTCGCCCGCGACGGTGAAGACGAAGTCGGTGTGCTGCTCGGGGACGAACCGGCCCATGGTCTGGCCGCCGCCGAACAGGCCCTTGCCGAACAGGCCTCCCGACCCCACGGCGTTCAGCGACTGGGTGCTGTTGTAGCCCACGCCCCGGGGGTCGGTGGCCGGATCGATGAAGGCGGTGAAGCGCGCGACCTGGTACGGCTTCAGCACGTCCATGAACCACACGGCCGCTCCCCCGGCGGCCACGGCCAGCGCCAGCAGGATGATCCAGCGTTTGCGCAGCCCGCCGAGGATGAGCACGCCGGCCGTGATCACGGCCAGGACCATCGTCGTGCCGAAATCGGGCTGCGCCATGACCAGGCCCATGGTGAGCGCGGCCACCGCCAGCGCCATCATCACGGCCAGCCCGCGCGGCCGGTCGTCGCCCTCCGCGGGCTGGGCCAGGAGCATGGCCAGCATGAGCGCCAGGCCGAGCTTGGCGAACTCCGAGGGCTGCAAGGCGAAGCCGCCGCCCAGCATGATCCAGGAGTGGGCGCCGTTGACCTCGGAGCCGACCGGTGTGATCACCAGGATCAGCCCGAGCAGCGCCCCGCCGTAAACCAGCGGCGTGTAGGCCCGCAGCACCCGGTGGTCCACCGTGGCCGCCGCCACGGCCAGCGCGACGCCGATGCCGACGTTGAGCAGGTGCTTCTTGACCAGGCCGGTGGCCCCCGGCGCCCAGGTCCTGCTGGAGGACCAGACCAGCAGCGTGCCGATCAGCAGGAGCGCCGCCACCGCGACCAGCAGCAGGCCGTCCACGCGGTGCACCGCCGAGGAGGCCACCGCCCGGCGCGTCAGGAACCGGCCCCGTGCGGCCGTCACCCGGCTCACCATGAGGTCCTCCCACCCGTGCTCACCTGGTGCGCGACCGTCCCGTCCGGCTTGATCACCGGCGGCTTGGCCGCGGGGGCCCTGGCCTTGAGCGCGCGGGGAGCGGGCGCGCCCTCGGGGGTGAACCCGTAGATGCCCTCGTAGATCTTGCGTACGGCCGGAGCCGCGCTCTCGCTGCCCATGCCGCCCTGGGACACCATGACGACGACCACGAACCGGGGGTCGTGCACGGGGGCGAACGAGGCGAACCACGAGGTGTCGGCCTTGCCGTACACCTCGGCGGTACCGGTCTTGCCGCCGATCCGCACCTTCTTCATCGGGAACCCGATGAACGCCCCGGCCGCCGTGCCGTCGGAGGCCACCTGGCTCAGCGCCCCCTTGATGTAGGCCCGCTCCTCCGCGGAGAGCGGCAGCTTGCCGCGGACCGGCGCCTTGATCTCCTTGACCTTGGTACCGTCCGGCCGCACCAGCATCCAGCCCACCCGGGGGCTGCGCAGCCTGCCGTCGGTGACCAGCGCCGCGTAGGCCGTCGCCAGCTGCAGCGGCGTCACCAGCACGTCGCCCTGCCCGATGGAGAAGTTGGCCGCGTCACCGGGGCGCAGCCGGTTGCCCTCCAGGCAGTTGTCGCGCGCCAGCGCCTTGAGGAAGTCGGCCCGCTCCTTGCTCTTCTTGGCGACCTCCGGATAGCCGACCTTGGCCCGGCGGCAGTTGTCCTCCTTGGTGGCCGCCCACACCTCCTTCTTCCAGGCGCGGTCGGGGATCCTGCCCGGCGACTCGCCCGGCAGGTCGACGCCCGTGCGACGGCCGAACCCGAAGGCCCTGGCGGTGTTCGCCATGATCTCCTTGGGCTTGCCCTTGGGCTTCATGCCGCCGTCGCGCACCCACTGCTGGAACGCCGCCCGGTAGAAGATCGTGTCGCACGACTTCACCAGCGCCTTGTGCAGGCTCATCACACCCAGCGCCTGGCCGCGGAAGTTGTTGAAGACCCGGCCGCCGACCTTGAAGGAGCCGGGGCAGTTGTAGCTGCCGTACAGCGGGTATCCGGCCCGCAGCATCGCCGTGACCGACGACATCTTGAACGTCGAGCCGGGGGCGAACTCCCCCTTGATCGCCCGCGAGACCAGCGGCTTGCCCGACTTGTCCGACAGCAGCCGCCGGTAGCCCGCCTCGGTGATGCCCCCGGTCCAGATCGCCGGGTCGTAGGTGGGGGCGCTGGCGATCGCGACGATCCGCGAGGTCCGCGCGTCCAGCACCACTCCGGCCGCGCCGTCGGCGTGCGGGGCCTTCTTCATCGCCTCGGCCAGCGCCCTCTCGGTCACCGCCTGCACCTTGGCGTCGATGCTGGTGATGAGGGTGTGCCCGGGCACCGAGGGCACCTCGTGCTCGGTCCCCAGCACCCGGCCGAGCCGGTCCACCTGCACCCGCTTGCGCCCGGGCGTGCCGCGCAGCTCGCGGTCGTACACCGACTCGAGCCCGTCCCGGCCCGCCACGTCGATCCCGGAGAACTCCGCCTTGAAGCCCTCGCGGCGGTCCAGCTCCTCTTGCGTGACCGGCTGCAGGTAGCCCAGCGCCTGCACGGCGTCGCTCTTGCCCGGATGATCCCGTACGGCCTGCTCCCTGGCGGTGACCCCCGGGAAGTCCTCCTGGTGTTCCAGGATCTGCAGGGCCTGGCGGGTGGTCACATCGACGTCGATGGGGACCGGCTGGTGGGGCGAGCCCGCCCAGCACGGACGGGAGACCGAGGGCCCGCACGGCCTGATGCGCAGGCTCAGGTCCGCGGGGTCGTGGCCGAGCACCGCGCCCAGCCGCGCCATGACGCCCGCGCCCTTGTCCTTCATCCGGCCCAGCGCCGTACGGTCCACCGAGACCACCAGCGCCGTCCGGTTGCGCACCAGCGGCCGTCCCGCGGAGTCGAGGATCTGTCCCCGTACGGCGGGCACGACGACCTCGCGCGTACGCGTCTGGGTCGCCGCGGCCACGTACTTGGCGCCGTCGACCACCTGCACCTGCCAGAGCCGGGTGCCGAGCAGCAGCAGCAGGACCAGCGTCAGCGCCTGCAGCACCCGCAGCCGTCCCCGTATGAGGCTCACGGCTGGCTCCGCACGGCGTAGCGCGCCCACGACACGGTCCGCGGGCTGCCCCGGACGATCCTCGTCACCGCCCACACCATCGGCGGCGCGGCGACCATGTTGCACAGCACCGCCGTGGGCAGCACGTCCCCGAGCGTCTCCGGGATGATCTGGACCTCACCCAGCAGCCCGCCGGCCGCCACCATGGCCGGCGGACCGGCCGCCGCGCAGGCCAGCGCCACCATGGGCCCGGCCTGGGGGCGGGCCTCCGCCACCCGGCCGGCGACGAACCCGAGCAGGCACAGCACCAGCGCGTGCTGCCCCATCACGTGCGCGACCGGCGGCAGCAGGTCGCTGGCCAGCCCGGCGGTGAACCCCATCACCGTCCCGGCCTCGGGCCCCCGGACCAGCGCGTAGCCCACCACGCCCAGCAGCGCCAGGTCCGGCGCGACCTGCCAGGGCAGCGGCACCCTGTTGACGATCATCACCTGCGCGACCATGACCGCCAGCAGCAGGCCCAGGGACATCCAGTCACGTCCCGCCATTCGGATCTCCTCCCGTCGCCCCCGCCGCCGGCTCCGGCAGCACGGGCAGGACCCCGTCACGCGGGTCCCTGCGCGGCGGCTCGACCACCACGCCCACCACTCCCAGCGCGGTCAGGTCGGCGAACGGCCGCGCGTAGGCGATCCGGGTCAGCTCGCCCGGCGTCGCCTCGACCTTCTCGATCACTCCGATCGGCACCCCCGCCACGTACGGCACGCCGCGATGGGAGCCGAAGCTCACGATCCGGTGGCCGGGGGTGAGCGGCGCGGTGGAGTCGAGCAGGCGGAACCTGAGCAGGCGGCCGTACTCACCGGCCCCGTTCACCACCCCGATCTCATCGCCGCCCTCCAGACGGCCCCCCACCGCGGAGGCGGGGTCGCTGATCAGCACCACGGTCGAGGTGGACGGTCCCACCCGGACGACCCTGCCGACCAGGCCGTCGCCGTTGAGCACCGTCATCTCCGGCCGCACCCCGTCGGCCTCGCCGACGTCGAGCTCGACGGCCTCCTCGAAGCCCGGCGCGCCCCGTCTGGCGATCACCTGGGCGGGCACGACCTTGTATCTCCCGGCCCCCGCCGCGCCGAGCATGTGCTGCAGCTCCTGGGATCTCCGGCGGTCCAGGGCCTGGGCCGCCAGCTCCTGTTTGAGACGGTCGTTCTCCCGGCGCAGCTGCTCGATCTGCCGCTGGGCCCCGGGCGCCTCCAGCAGCGCCTGGAGGAACCGGCCCACCGGCTGCACGATCCCGGAGCCCACCTGCTCGACGCCGCCCAGCACGGCCGTACCGGCCCCCTTGACCGGGGCGAGCGGAGAGCCGTCCCCCGCGCGATGGTCCACGGTCATGATCACCAGAGCCGTGGCCAGCAGCAGCCCCAGAATCGCCCGCCCCCGGCGTGTGTCCTTCATCTCAGTGCCGCGGTTCCGGTACGAGTACCTGCTGCAGGGCCTCGAAGTCCTCGACGCACTTGCCCGACCCCAGCACGACGGAGTCGAGCGCGTTGTCCACCCGGTGGATGGGCATCCCCGTCTCGTCCCTGAGCCGCTCGTCCATGCCCGCCAGCAGCGCTCCGCCGCCGGTGATCGCGATCCCCCGGTCCATCAGGTCGCCGGACAGCTCCGGCGGGCACTTGTCGAGGGTGGTCTTCACCGCGTCCACGATCGCGTTCACCGGCTCCTCGGTGGCCGCGCGGATCTCCGACGCCGTGACGATCACCGTCTTCGGCAGGCCGCTGACCAGGTCGCGGCCCCGGATCTCGGCGTGTCTCTCCTCGGAGAGCGCACAGGCCGAACCGATCGACATCTTGATCTCCTCAGCGGTGCGTTCACCGAGCATGAGGGCGTACTCCTTCTTAGCGAAGTTGATGATCGCCTGGTCCAGCTCGTCGCCGCCCACCTTGACCGACTGGCAGGTCACCACGCCGCCCATCGAGATGATGGCGACCTCGGTGGTCCCCCCGCCGATGTCGACCACCATGTTGCCGGTGGGCTGGTGCACCGGGAGGCCCGCCCCGATCGCCGCGGCCATCGGCTCCTCGACGATGTAGACCCGCCGCGCCCCGGCCTGGTATCCGGCCTCCTTCACCGCGCGCTGCTCGATGCCGGTCATCCCGCTCGGCGCGGCGATGACGATGCGCGGCTTGGCGAAGGGCCGGCGCTTGTGCACCCGCTGGATGAAGTAACGCAACATGCGCTCGGCGACGTCGAAGTCCGCGATGACCCCGTTCCGCAGCGGTCGGACGGCGACGACGTCGTTGGGTGTTCGGCCGATCATCCGCTTGGCCTCGATGCCGATCGCCAGGATCTTGCCGGTGGCCGTGTTGATGGCCACCACAGACGGCTCGTTGAGGACGATGCCACGCCCCCGGACGTAGACGAGTGTGTTGGCCGTGCCCAGGTCGACCGCCATGTCCCGGCCGAGGAACGCGAACTTGCTGCCCATGGAAGGCGCCCCTTCCTTCCGTCAGGTCCCCGGTAAGAAAACTACGGAGAGAACGTGAACCGCTACCTGACGTACCCAACAATGGGCGTTATGCGCAGATTCGCCCCACAAAAATCTCAGGGACACACAAACACCACGGGCCCCGTCCTCCCCAGGGGATGACGGGGCCCGGTGGCGCCGGGAAATCCGGTGCGAACCTCAGAAGCGGTCCGGGAAGAAAATCTTGATCTCGCGGGCGGCGGACTCGGGCGAGTCGGAGCCGTGGACCACGTTCTCGCCGATCTCCAGGGCGTGGTCGCCGCGGATGGTGCCGGGAGCGGACTTGACCGGGTCGGTCAGGCCCGCCAGGGCGCGGAACGCCTCGATGGCCCGGGGACCCTCGAGCACCATCGCTACCAGCGGGCCGGAGGTGATGAACTCGACCAGCTCGCCGAAGAACGGCCGCTCGGAGTGCTCGGCGTAGTGCGCCTTGGCGGTCTCGGCGTCCAGGGTGCGCAGGTCCATCGCCACGACCTTCAGGCCCTTGCGCTCGACGCGGGCGATCACGTCGCCGATGAGACCCCGCGCGACGCCGTCGGGCTTGATCAGGACAAGAGTGCGCTCGGACACTGATGTTCTCCTTCGAACATGGATGACTCGCAGAGTGCGGTGAACGGGCGAAGTTTATCGCCCTCGGCGCCGCCCCCCGTGCCCGGCGGGCTCACGCCCCGGCCGGCCTGTCGCCGATGGAGTCCTCCGGAGAGGCCATCGGCGAGGGCACCACCGGCGAAGTGTCGGATCCATCCGGATCGTCGGACTCCGCCCCGGTCTTCGCCGCGGTCGTGCCGGGCTTCACCACGGGCAGCGCCTCGGTCATCGCCGCGGCCACCGCGTCGGTCTTCGGCGCGGACGTCGCCGTGGTCTCCGCCGGGGCGGGCGCCACCGGGGACGCCGCGTCGGCCACCGCCTTGGGATCCGTCTCGGACGTCATCCCGGCCGCCGTGCCGGCTTTCGCGCCGGACGCCCTGCCGGTCTCCGGGACGGGTGAGCGGCGGGCCAGGACGGCGCCGAGCACGATCACCGCGACGACCAGGACGCCGCCGATCAGCGCCCACAGGTGCAGGGCGCTCACGAACGCGTCGACCAGCCCCTGCGGGGTGTCGGCCTCCTTCAGCCGGGTGAACTGGATCCCACTGCCCAGCAGGAAACCCGCGAGCACGCCGGGGAAGAACAGCGACAGCCCGAAGAGCGCGGTGCCCGCGCCGGACGGACGCAGGACGGAGGCGAGAGCCGCCGCGGTGCCGACCGCGAGCAACACGAACGGGATGATCAGCGCGGGCCCGTCGGTGGCCGGCAGCAGGAAGCGGACCGCGCACAGCCCGGCCACCACCGCCACCAGGCCGCCGGCCGCGACCGGGGGCATGAGCGACTCGCTCACCCGGTCGGCCAGCAGGGCCGCGGCCAGGGCGGCGACCCCCGCGATCAGGAAGGCCGGCCAGAGCCCGGACAGCCCCGGACCGCCCAGCCCGCCGAGCTCGACGTAGGTGACCTGGGCCGCCGTCGGCAGGACCACCACGCCCACCGCCACCATCGTGTAGGACAGGGCGCGCCCGCCCAGACCCTCGAAGGTGCCCACCGACGCCAGGCCCAGCAGGGCCACGACGGACAGCACGGCGGCGAGGATGACGAGGTCGGGAGGCCAGTCGAAGGTGGTGCCCAGCCCCAGGAGGGCGATGCCCAGCGCCGGCGTGGCGGTCATCAGCAGCCGCCCGCGCTCGGCGCCCTTCGGCCCCGGGCCCGAGGCGGTGCTCTCGCCGCCCTTGAGCCAGAGCACGAGGTAGAACCCGGCCAGTCCGAGCGCGATGCCGGTCAGCAGCGGGTACGGCTGGAGCGTGATCTGCCACGAGGTGGCCTCGTCCAGCGGCCAGAGCGCCAGCGCCTGGGCGGACAGCAGGCTCACCGCGAGCGTGCCCGCCCACACCGCGCGCAGGATCCGGGGCCGCTCCCACACCGCCACCAGCGTGGCGGGCACCAGGAGACCGGCGCCGATCCCGTGCAGGGTGCGCAGCAGCGCCACCACCATCGGGGAGTCGGCGTATCCTCCGGCCACGTCGGCGACGGCGAGCAGCGCCAGCCCGCCCACGAGGATCGGGGCCGCCCTCAGACGGCGCACGGCCACCGCGGCCAGCGGAACGGTCAGCACCATCGCCGGCAGGGCCAGCCCGTGCGCCCGGATCATCTCGATCTGGGAGACGCCCGGCGGGAGCAGGGCTGCCACCACCGAGACGGTGTTCGGGATGGCGACGATCGCCAGCGGAAGCGCCACCACGACGAGCAGTCCGAGGACGACATCGAGCAGCAAGGACAGACGAAGCGAGCGCGACGGGGCGGTGGACCCTGCGGCCACCGCCTGCGTCGGCTGCATAGGGGGGACGGCCATGTAGGCCGACTTTAGCGGGAAGTCACGCCTTCGACACGGCGAGCGACGAATATCGCGGTAATCCACAGGGCCGCGAAGATCACTCCGAGGAAGAACATGGTCGGCACGAGGAAGCCCGAGGCGATCGCGAGCACCTGGACGACACTCCCCGCGATATAGGCGAAGGGACGCTTGAGCATGCCGATGACCAGCACGCACAGGACCGCCAGGCCGATGCCGACGGCCACCGCGACCGGCGGCTCGACACCCTGGACGTTGATCGCCACCGGGGTGATGAGCCCCACGACGATCGCCTCCATGCCGAGCACGCTGGCGCACAGCCGCCGCATGCCCGGGGTGACCGTGATCATCTCTCGCCTTCCCTCCGGCGGCCGGTCCTCGCTCACCTGGCCTCCTCCACCTTGAGCAGGACCCGCGCGTCGCCCGCGGTGACCACCGAACCGGTGATCAGCACGCCGGCCCCGGCGTGCTCCCCCGCCTCGTCGGCCAGGCCGATGCCGATGTCGATGGCGTCGTCGAGCCGCTCGGCGCGGTTCACCCGCTCGGGCCCGAAGACGTCCTCCGCCAGCGCGGCGAGCGCGGCCACGTCCATCGAGCGGGGCGAGGAGTTGCGGGTCACCACGATCTCGTCGAACATCGGCTCCATCAGCTCCAGGATGCCCTGCACGTCCTTGTCCTCGAACACGGCGACCACGCCGATGAGCCGGGAGAAGCCGAAGGACTCGTGGACGGCCTCCAACGTGGCCTGGACCCCGCCGGGGTTGTGCGCGGCGTCCAGGAGGACGGTGGGGCCCCGCCGGACGACCTCCAGCCTGCCGGGCGAGCGCACCTGCAGGAACGCCTGACGGACCAGCTCGGGGTCGAGGGGGTCGTCCCCGGCCGTCAGCGCCTCCACCGCCGCCAGCGCGCAGGCGGCGTTGCCCGCCTGATGCGCGCCGTACAGCGGGAGCAGGATCTCCTCGTAGTCTCCCTTGAGGCTCTTCAGGTGGAGCAGCTGCCCGCCGATCGCCAGTTCCCGGCCCAGCACCCCGAACTCCAGGCCCTCCCTGGCCACCGTCGCCCCGACCTCCGCGGCCTTGCGCATCAGCACCTCGGCCGCGGGAAGCTGCTGCTGGGCCAGTACGGCGGTCGCACCGGGCTTGATGATGCCGGCCTTCTCCCCCGCGATGGTCGCCACGTCGTCGCCGAGGTAGTCGGTGTGGTCCAGGGAGATGGGGGTGATGACCGCCACGTTCCCGTCCGCGACGTTGGTGGCGTCGAAGCTGCCGCCCATCCCGGTCTCGACGACCGCGACGTCCACGGGCGCGTCGGCGAAGGCCGCGAAGGCCATCGCGGTGAGGGTCTCGAAGAAGGAGAGCCGCCTGCCCTGGGCGTCGATCATCTCGAGGTAGGGGGCGATGTCCTCGTAGACCTCGGCGAAACGCTCCTCGCTCAGCGGGAGCCCGTCGACGCAGATGCGCTCCCGCATGGAGACCAGGTGCGGGCTGGTGAAACGGCCGACCCGGAGGTTGCGCTCGCGCAGGATGGTCTCGATCATCCGCGTCGTGCTCGACTTGCCGTTCGTGCCGGCGACATGGACGACCTGGTAGGAGCGTTGCGGGGAACCGAGCACGTCCATGAGTGCGGCGATCCTGTCGAGAGTGGGCTCGAAGTTCCACTCGACGCCGCGTTTCATGATTTCCAGTTCAACCGCTCGATAATCCACGCTCCCAGCCTACTGACCCCGTCCGCCCCCTCCCGACCGCCGTCCGCCTCTCCCGGCACGGGCTGCTGCTCCCACCGGGACGACCTCAGGACGAATACCCC
>NZ_BOOJ01000009.1 GCF_016863175.1 Paraplanobispora siamensis | reverse complement strand
TCCGAGCTGATCTGCCGGGAATTCCGACTGCCCCGTCTCCGAGGCAACCCCTCTAGCTTACTCAACCATCAGGTCCTTGTCAAACCCGACTCCGCCGAGACGTGACCGCCCCGGTGTGGAAGAGTGATCAGAGGGAGTGCCCGATGCCTTGGCGATCACCATCGGCCTCCTCGGGCCTGTGAACTCTATGGAGGAGCACCCGATGCGTCAAATCGGTGGCCCGCCGGAGACGATCGCCCTCCTCTTCCCGGGGTAGGTGGCCATCATGAATGATCAGAGAGCCGTGCCCAGAGCCCTGATCGTGCTGGTCTGCGCCGCGAGCGCAGTGATCGCTCTGGCAGGGATCAGAGAAGTGAGCTCGATCGTCGGTCCGTTCGTTCTCGCGTTGGTCCTCGTCGTCGCCGTCGCCCCGGTCAGAGGCGTGCTCCGCCGGCACGGCGCCCCGTACTGGCTGACCGTGGCGGTCCCTCTCACCATCGTCATGCTCGTCCTGCTGGGCATGCTGGCGATCCTGAGCATCTCCGTCGCCCAGCTGGCGGGACTCGCACCCACCTACTCCTCGCGGTTCGGCGTCCTCGTCACCGAGGCGCAGAAGTTCGCGGCGGGACTGGGGGTCGGCACCGAGCAGATCAACCAGGCCATCAGGTCGTTCGATCCCGGCAAGATCTTCACCCTTCTCCAGGGCTTCGCCTCGGGCCTGCTCGGCGTGTTCTCCGGGCTGGTCCTGATCGTCATCCTGGTGCTCTCCCTGTGCCTGGACGCCGAGCCCTTCTCCCGGATCCTGTCCTCGAGCACCGGGCACCGGCCGAAGCTGGTCGAGGCGCTCAGCACCTTCGCCCACAACACCCGCCGCTATCTGGTCGTCTCCACGGTCTTCGGCGTCGTCTGCGCCGCACTGGACGCCGCCGCCCTCTGGCTGATCGGCGTCCCCCTCCCCCTGCTCTGGGGCGTGCTGGCGCTGATCACCAACTACATCCCCAACATCGGCTTCATCATCGGGCTCGTGCCTCCGGCCCTGCTCGCCCTGCTGCAGGGCGGGGTCAAGAGCATGATCCTGGTGATCGGCGCCTACATGTTGATCAACTTCGTGGTCCAGTCGCTCATCCAGCCGAAGTTCCTCGGCGACGCGGTCGGCCTGTCCACGACCGTGACGTTCCTCTCCCTGATCCTGTGGGCGTTCGTGCTCGGCCCGCTGGGCGCGCTCCTGGCCATCCCGCTCAGCCTGCTCACCCGCGCACTGCTGATCGACAGCGATCCCAACGCCGGATGGGCCGCGGCTCTCATCTCCGGCAAGGCCCCGCCCGGGAACGGGAACGACACATCGCAGACGCCCGATGACCGCGCACACGCCGGGCAGCCGTCGGGAGACCATGCGACGGACCACGCGGCGGACCACTCGACCGGCCACGCGGCGAGCACGGCCATCCGGCCCGCCCCGTGACCGCGCCGGTCTGTCGGCCCCGCCCCGTGACCGCGCCGGTCTGTCGGCCCCGCCCCGTAACCTGAAGACGTGTACCGCGAGTGGACTCCGGACCCGGCGCTGGCCGGGCGGGTGGCCTGCCTGTGGGCGAGCGAGGCGACGACCGCGAGGACCCAGCTGGTCGTCCCGGACGGTTGCGTCGATCTGATCTGGGCCCCCGACGGGCCGCACGTGGCCGGGCCCGACACCGGGCCGATGTCGGTGTCCATCTCTCCCGGTGACCGCTACGCCGGGGTCCGCTTCCGGCCGGGCGCGGTGGGCGAGGCGTTCGGGGTCCCGGTGGAGGCCCTGCGCGACCAGCGGGTACCGCTGTCCGAGCTGGGCGGGCTGCCCGGTCTCCCCCTCGACGCCGAGCCTCCCGGCGGGATGACCGCCGAGACCCTGCAGAGGGCACTGGCCGTACGGCTGCGCGCGGCGCCCGGCCCCGACCCGGCCGCACCCGCGATCGCGGAGGCGCTGCGGGCCGGGCGGAGCGTCGGGGAGGTCGCCTGGGACCTCGGCCTGGGCGAGCGGCAGCTCCACAGGCGGTGCGTGCGGGCCTTCGGATACGGTCCCAAGGTGCTGCAGCGGGTCGTGCGCTTCCAGCGGGCGCTGCGGCTGGCCGGCACCGGTCTCAGGCTGGCCGAGGTGGCCCTGGCCAGTGGTTACGCCGACCAGGCGCACATGTCCAACGAGGTGAGGCGGCTCGCCGGGGTGTCCCTGGGCCGGTTCCTCGACCGGCCGTAGGGCCCGGGCGGGGGCGAGGGCGGGCCTCGCCCGAGGCGGGCCCCACGGTCCCAGTCCCGGTCCCGGTCCCGATCGGCGCGGGCCTCAGACCAGCCGGCCGTACGCCTTGAGGGTCTTCAGCCGTTCCACCGTGAGGAAGCCGCCCCACTCGTGCCGCACGACCGGCGTCCACATCGGGAAGTTGGGCTCCCACCCGCCCTCGGAGGTCTGCTGGTCGATCAGCGCGTCGAGGTGCCGTTGCAGGATCTCGTCGGAGAAGAGCGGCAGCTCACCGGGCTCGGGCGCGAAGTCGAGCGGGAAGTGGGCCTCTCCCTGGGCGTCCGGGTCGAGGGCCACGGTGGCCAGGATCGCCTCGCGGAGCCGTGCGAACTGCTCGTGGGCCCGGTCCCGGTCCGAGACGCGCTCCAGGAAGTTGACGATCGCCCGCGCGGTGTACGTCTCGAACTCGGTCGTCTTCTCGATCTCGGCCCAGGTGAACTCGGTGGCCGGGCCCAGCCAGGGGTGGTTGATCTTGTGCTTGTGCAGGAGCCCGGCGATCGAGGCGGTGGGGATCAGGTGGCCGGGCGGGTCGTCGGGCGTCTCCCACCAGGGGGCCCGCGGGGTCTCGCGGACGCTCGGCGTCACGAACGGCACTCCCCCGTCCGCGGTGGTGATCGTCATCAGGTAGTCGCAGGCCCGGAGCACCATCGGGTCGTCGAAGGCGTCCATCTCGTCGAGGATCCAGAACGCCACCTCGACCGGCTCCGGCTGGCTCCCCGGCCCGCGGAGGTCGGGTTCGAGTGCGTTGCCGAACCCGCCGTCGGCGTTCTGGTAGGCGCGCAGTACGGCCAGCACCCGGTCCGGGGATCCGCCGCCGACCAGCCTCTCGTAGCGCAACCGGTCGATCAGGCGGGCGTTGAGCAGCATGTAGCGCTCGGCCGCGGCGAGCGCGTCAGCGGTCAGCATCTTCATGGTCACGACCGTACGGCCGGGACCGTGGCGGTGTCTTGCAGAAATCGGACGGCCGCGCGGAGGGCTCGCCCCGTGAAGCGGGAGAGGGCCGGTCTACGAGGTCAGGAGACGCCCGCGGCCGAACTCGGCGAACCGCTCGCGGAGGGTGGCCCGCGCCTCCCCGGTCAGCGGGACGAAGGTCATGTCACGGGACGGGCTCCACCACACCGGGTCGGCGCACTCCCAGCGCTCCTGCCGCAGTCCTCTCTTGTCCACCTTGTTGGTGGCGGTCAGCGGCATCCGCTCCGTGAGCCGTACGAACACCGGCGCCCACTTGCCGCCGAGGTCGGGCTGGGCCCGCAGGAAGGCGGTGAAGGCGGCCGGGTCGAAGGGGCCGTCGAGTTCGAGGGTGGCCATGACCTGGTCGCCGGTGCGAGGGTCGGGCACGGCGTACACCGCGCACATGACGGTCCCGGGGAAGCGGGACAGGATGCGCTCGACCGGGGCCGCGGCGAAGTTCTCGCTGTCCACCCGGAGCCGGTCGGCGTCCCGGCCGGCGAAGTAGAAGTAGCCGTCCGCGTCGCGGTAGCCGAGGTCGCCGCTCCAGTACCAGCCGCCGCGCAGGCGCTGGGCGTCGGCCTCGGGGTTGGCGTAGTACCCCTCGAACGCGGCGGCGTCCCGGCGGACGATCTCACCGATGGCCTCGTGCCCGTTGAGGAGCCCACCGCCGTCGCCGAACCGGGCGCGCGGGCACTCGCGGCCGGTCTCCGGATCGTGCACGGCGACGTCCATCCCCTCCGGCGGCACGCCGAGCGCGTCGGCCGGGGTACCGGGGACCTTGTTGATCGAGACGACGCCTTCGGAGGAGCCGTACCCCTCGATGATCGAGACCCCGAACCGGCGCCCGAACTCGGCCATGTCCCGCGCGGAGGCCTCGGTGCCGAACGCGGCCCGCAGGGGGTTGTCGGCGTCGTCGGGACGCTCGGGGGTGGCGAGGATGTAGGCGAGCGCGCGGCCGACGTAGTTGAAGTAGGTGACGCCGTGGCGGCGCACGTCGGGCAGGAATCCCGAGGCGCTGAAACGCCTGCGCATCGCGACCGTCGCCCCGGCCCGGGTGGCCATCGCCAGGTTCGCCATGATCGCGTTCCCGTGGAAGAGCGGCATCGCCAGATAGGTCACGCTGTCCCGCCCGATCCCGAACTGCCCGCCCCGCTCAGCGATCGCGGCCAGCCGCCCCTGCCCGCAGACCACGGCCTTCGGCGCCCCCGTGGACCCCGACGTGAACAACAGCAGCAACGGATCCCCGGCCCCCACCTCCGGCGACTCCACGCCGGTACGGCGGGCGAGGAGGGTGCGGTAGCCGGAGGTGTCCACGCGCAGGACGCGCTCCGGGGGGACCCCGGTCTCCAGGCCGTCGAGCAGGCCGTACCCGGTGGAGTCGGTCACGATGAAGCGGCAGTCGGTGTGGCGGACGTCCCCGGCAAGCTCCGCTCCCCGCCTGGTCGGGTTGATCCCGACCACCGCCGCTCCCGACAGGGCCGCGGCGAAGATCCACAGGACGTACTCCGGCACGTTCTCCAGCAGCACCCCGATGTGGAACGGCCGCCCCGGCTCGCGGAGGCCGAGCGCCAGGGCGGCCCGGCGCTCGGCCTCGCCGACCAGCCGCGACCAGGTGTAGCTCTCGTCCTCGAACAGCAACCCCACGTGCTCGTCACCGGCCCGGGCCCGGACCAGGTCCGCGAATGTCACCACATCCGGATCTTGAGCAAGCGCTTGGTGAAAGTCAAGGCTCCGGCCGGGGCGGGCGCCTCAGCGGAGGCGGCGATCCCGCTCAGGACCGGCGCCCTCGATCAGAGTCACCCCCGACCGGAGCCGCCCTCGATCAGAGTCACGGCCTCGTCATCGCCACGGCCCCGCCGCCGACCCGGGTCCGCCCGTCCGCCTCGGCGATCGATCCCTTCAGCTCGCTCGGCCGTCCCATGTCCACGCCCTGGATGATCGTGAACTCCCGCACGTCCGAGCCCAGCGCCCGCAGGTAACCGCCGAACGCCGCGGCCGCCGAACCCGTCGCCGGGTCCTCGACCACCCCGCCGGGCGGGAACGGGTTCCGCGAGTGGTAGCGCCCGTCGTGCTCACGCCAGAACAGGTTCACCGTCGTCCAGCCGCGGCGGGTCATCACCGACTTCAGCGCGTCGAAGTCGTAGTGCAGGTCCGCCAGCCTCGCCCGGGTCGCGACGGCGATCATGGGGTGGTCGTTCCCGGCGAACGCGACGTGCGGCGGGAACTCCTTGTCGAGATCGTCACGGGACCAGCCGAGCGCGGTGAGCGTCTCGTCCAGCGCGTCCTCCTCCATGGGGGCCGAACGCGTGGGCACGCTGGTGAGCGTGGCACGCAGCGTGTCACCGTCGACCTCGGTGTCCACGACGATCTCGCCCGCGTTGGTGGTGAAGGTCAGCCGCCCCACCCCCATCCGCTCCGCCAGGACCACGGCCGTGGCGATCGTGGCGTGCCCGCAGAAGTCCACCTCCGCCGAGGGGGCGAAGTAGCGGACCCGGAAGGCTCGGGCCGCGGTGTCCTGCGACGTCAGGAAGGCCGTCTCGGAGTAACCGACCTCGGCGGCGACGGCGAGCATGTCGGCGTCGGACATCCCGGCGGCGTCCAGGACGACCCCGGCGGGGTTGCCCCCCTCGGGGTCATGAGTGAAGGCGGTGTAGCGCAGGACTTCCACTTTTTTCATCACATTTCGGAACCTAGCAGCCCACCGCCGGGAGGTCCTGACCCTTCCGCGCCCTGGACGCGGTCCCTGCTCACTTCATGCGGAAGACCGGCCCCCTGGGCGTGAAGGGGAGCCGCCCTCCCGCCGGGATCAGGAACGCGTGCTCCCGGCGGACGCGCACCACGTCGCACCACCCGTCGGTGATCACCAGGATGGGCCCCTCCCGGGGAAAGTCGTCGGCCCGTTCCAGCAGGTCGATCCCGGGCTGCAGGACGGTGCCGCCCCTGCCGCGCACCCGGACCCGGCTGGCGATCTCCTCCACCGGCAGGTATCCGGCGTCGTAGGCGGCCGCGTCGCAGAACACCACCCGGGCCCGGGGGACGTCGCGGGCGACGGCGTAGGAGGCGATCGCGCCCAGCGCCTTGCCCAGCAGGGAGGTGTCCATCGAGCCGGAGGTGTCCAGCACGACGCCGAACGTCGCCCGCCGTACCAGCTCCTCCGGGCGGACCCGGCCGGGACGCGGGATGTCCGGCGTCGCGGCCTGGCGGCGGGAGGCGCGGGCGTAGGAACGGCGCCGCTCCACCGCGGGGACGTGCTCGTCGAACCAGCGGGCCAGGGCGGCGTCCCAGGGCAGCGGGGGCTGGTCCAGCGCGCGGATCTCCTGCTCCAGCCCGGCGGGCAGCAGGCCGCGCCCGCTGCTCTGGTGGTAGGCGAGCCCGGTCGACAGCGCGTTGCGGTAGTAGTCGTCGAGGTCGACGTAGCGGCCCGGCGCGCCGGACCTCGGGATCGGGCGGTCGAGCACGTCGCCGAGCCCGCGCCCGCGCAGGGTGGCGAGCTTGCGCAGGCGGCGCAGGTCGGTGGCGATCCGGTCGTAGACGGCCTCGGTGGACAGCCCCGCGAGCGACTGGTCGTACAGCAGGCCCTCGGGCATCACGCCGACGGCCATCTCCACCAGCCAGCCGTTGATCACGTAGTCGGCGGCGACGTTCCACAGGTACGGGTCGCGCCCGCCGACGCGCTCGCCGTGCCGGAGCGCGGCGTGCAGCATCTCGTGGGCCAGGATGAAGCGCCACTCCTCGGCCGACATGCGCACCAGGGGGTTGACGTAGATCTCGGCGGCCTCGGCGCTGACGGCCGCGATGGAGACGTCCCAGCCCCTGGCGAGCTCCGCGTCCGCGACGATCTTCATGCCCGCGGCCAGGGCGCCCAGCAGCGGGTAGGAGGAGATGAACCAGCGCAGCGCGTGGTCCCACGGCCCCGCGACGTGCCGGTCCGCCGTGGAGCGCGGCGCGCCCGCGAGGTCCAGCGCGGCGGTGGCCGTGTCGGCGACACCGATTGCGAAGTCCTCCTGGTAGTCCATGTTCTTGGCCGTCTCCTCGTCACCGATCACGAAGTCGGGCGGGCCGGGCGGGGTGAACCTGGGCGGCAGGCCGAGACGGCGCCACCGCTCCGACAGGGTGGTCTCGTCCTCGGGAGGCAGCTCGGCGGGGAGCGGCTCGGGACAGCGGCCGATCTTGAGGGTGCGCAGGAAGCGGTCGACGGCCAGGCAGCAGGCGGCGCGGTAGGCGGGGTCGGGGAGGTGGCTGGTGACCCAGCGGTCGTCGATCTTCTCTCCGATGTCGCCGGGGAAGGCGGAACGCGGGTCGGCGTGGCCGAAGCCGAGGTGGAGCAGGAGATGGGCGAAGACCCACGCCCACTCCTCGGGCTCGGCCCGGCGCCCGGGATGGTGGCGGACCCGGCCGTCGGCGAAGACCACGGCCCAGGTGTCCGCGGAGAGTTCGCGATCCTCGGCGACGTGGAGACAGGCGCTGTACGCGCGGAAGAGCGGGTGGCGGTCGACGAGCCGCCAGCCCTGCTCCACCTTCTCGCGCCAGGGATCGACCTTGGCCTTCTGCCGGGCCATCACGTGCGCGCCGCGATCAGCCGGGGCAGGTCGCGGCCCACCTCGACGAGGAACCAGGTCGGCAGGGCCGGAGCCCCGTCGGCGTCGTTGGCGATGACGAGCTGCGCGCACTCCAGGGAGATCTCGGCCAGCTCGACCAGCAGCGTCTTGGCCCGGAAGGCGAGGTCGCGGCCCCGGGAGGAGGCGCCGCGCTTGTCGGCCGGCAGCTCCTTCATCAGGCGGGCGCGGAAGGTCTCGGCCAGGAAGTACAGCAGGTCGCGGTCCTCGGGGGCGCGCGGCCAGGGCGCCTCGCCCTTGATCACGGCGTCGAGGTCGTAGGCGTGCCGGACGGTCTTGACGTAGGCGCGGAAGGCCGAGGCGTGGGCGGCGGTGAGGGTGCCGAGGGCCAGCATGGCGAGGGTCTCGTCGTCGACGTCGTCACCGTAGGAGTGCATGACGTCGGAGAGCATGTGCCAGGCGCGCGGGGAGGAGAACGGCTCCTCGGTCTTGGGCGGGGCGCTCCACAGGTGGTCCGGGCGCTGCACGAGGTACTCGACGATCCACGGGTGGATGCCGTTGCCGGTGGCCCAGGTCAGCCAGTCGGTGGCCGAGGCCCGCAGGTGCACGTGGACCAGGCGGTTGATCAGCGCCGAGGCCATCGGCCTGGCCAGCGCGTTGTCGGTGGCGCGGTTGCCCGCGCCGATCACGACCGATCCCGCCGGGAGCTCGTAGGCGCCGATGCGGCGGTCCAGGATGAGCGAGTAGAACGCCTTCTGCACCTCGGGCGCCGAGGCGTTGAGCTCGTCGAGGAACAGGCAGTACGGCTCGTCCCGCGCGATCGTCTCCGGCGGGGCGAACCGGCTGCGCCCGCCGACCAGCTCCGGCACGCCGATGAGGTCCTCGGGGGCGAGCTGGGTGCCCAGCAGCGTCACGCACTCCAGGCCGAGCGAGTCGGCGAAGTCGCGCACGAGCGAGCTCTTGCCGATGCCCGGCGCCCCCCACAGGAACACCGGGCGCACGACGGCGACGTGCAGGAGCACGCCCGGCAGCTGCGCCGGAGTGACGGTGACGGTTGCCTGCATGGCCTCAAGGGTGACAAACCGCCCGTCACAGCCGCACCGGGTTTTCAGGCCGGCGCGGGGACCGGCCTTCAGGCCGGCGCGGGGACCGGCCTGCCCGGAGGGTCGTCGGGTTCCGGCACCGCGGCCCGGGAGACGCGGCGTTCCCAGGGCAGGGCGAGCAGGAGGAGCGGCAGCAGCACGACCGAGGCCCGGGACCAGTCCCGGTGCAGGTACCACCAGGTCGTGGTGTCGAACTGGGTCATGTAGAGATATCCGTACCCCGCCCACAGCGAGACCCCGATGATGGCGGGCCAGGCGAAGCGGGTGGGGCGGGCCACCAGGAACGGCATGAACCACAGCAGGTACTGCGAACCGAGCCGGGGGGTGGTGATCATGAAGGCCACCAGGATGGCCGTGGTGACGTCCACCGGGTCGGCGCGGCGCCAGAAGAAGGCGACCAGCAGCACCGTGACGTAGATCAGGCGGGTGCCGAAGGTGGTGAGGTCGGGACGGAGCGCCCAGTCGCCGCCGGTGAACCACGGGGTGTAGCCCCACTCGCCGACGATCGGGCGGATGTCGCCGATCGTGCGCAGCGCCTGGACGATCTCCCCCAGGGAGGCGTTCAGGAAGATCGGCTCGGTGACGACGAAGAAGACCGGCGCGATGCCGGTGGCCACGAACGCGACCACCCGGGTGCGGACGGTGGGCAGCAGCAGGAGCATGCCGGGGATCAGCCAGATCGGCCAGCTCTTGGCGCACAGGGCCAGTCCCATCAGCAGACCGGCGAACAGGGCCCGGCGCATCGTCTCCCGCTCGCCCTCGTGCGGGGCGAGCGCCCGCGACAGCGTGGGAAGCGCCCTGGCTCCCAGGTGCCGTACGGCGCCGCCGAACCCGAGAGCCGAGATCTTCTCCCGCACCAGCGCGACCGGGTCGTTGCGCAGGCCGGGGCGGTCGGGGTCGGCGGGACCGCGGGCCACCACGAAGGCGGCCACGCCGAAGACCAGCGCGACCGGCTCGACCTGGCCGTGGATCGAGGCGACGAGGACCGCCAGGGGGTTGCAGGCGTACTGGAAGGCGCGCAGGTTGGCGGTGGCCCCTCCGGCGAGCTTGCCCACCAGCACGATGAGGATGATGTCGGCGACCACCGTCACCAGACGCCCGCTCCACTCCCACGGGACGCCGAGCCAGAGCAGCATGCCGTACACGTACGGGATCATCGGCAGGAAGTGCCAGCCGCCCTCGCTGCCGATGACGGGGTCCTGCCCCCGCAGCACCGCCTCACCGGCGGGCTTGAAGCTCTCGACGAAGTCGACCGGCTGCCACTCGCTCAGTGCCGCGAAGAGCATGATGAGCACCCGGAGGCCGATCCCGACCGCGAGGACGACGGGAAGCGACGGGCGCCAGCCCCTCCACTGCGCGACAAGGGCGAGCACGACACCTGTGACGAGGAGAAACCCCGTGGGAATTGCGTAGTCCATGACGGTGACCAGCCTGCCGGAAGTCCGGAGCGAACAACCACTCGAACGCCGAAACGAGACCTCTCTCCCAGCTTCGGCTACGCTTCGCAGTCGTTTCCGCGACGGAGGGTGACATCCGGAAACGGACCTCGCCGCCGGGAGTCCGTCTCTCCCGGCGGCGAGGGGTCCCTTTAGCCGAGCCCGTTGAGGTAGGCCCGGTGGCTGCGGGAGAACTCGAACCCGTTGTACTTGTCCCAGTTGATCGACCAGGTCATCAGGCCGCGCAGGTTCGGGTAGACCCCCTTGGGCTTGTACGGCCCGCAGTTCGTGCCCTTGGCCAGGCAGTCGAAGGCCTTCTGCACCTCGGCCACCGTGGTGAAGCCGTTGCCTGCCCAGGGCGCGGCGGGCAGGCCGATGGCGACCTGGTCCTGACGCAGGGCGGGGAAGACGTTGTTCGGGTTGCCCATGATCGGGAAACCGGCGAGCAGCATGTCGGTCATGGCCACGTGGAAGTCGTGCGTGCCCATGGTGTGGTACTGGTTGTCCAGGCCCATGATCGGGCCGGAGTTGTAGTCCTGGACGTGCAGCAGGGTCAGGTCGTCGCGCATGGCGTGGATGACCGGAAGATAGGCGGCGGACCTGCGGTCGGCGGCGCCGTTCGGGCCGGGGCCGTAGAACTGGTAGCCCAGCTGCACGAAGAACGTCTCCGGAGCCATGGTCAGCACGAACTTCGAGCCGTACTTCGCCTTGAGCGCCTTCAGCGCCGCGATCAGGTTGACGATCACCGGCGTGGTCGGGCCGGCCAGGTTGGTGTCGCCGTTGTCGAGATAGAGCGAGTGGCCCTCGAAGTCGATGTCCAGCCCGTCGAGGCCGTACTTGTCGATGATCGCGCTCACCGAGCGGACGAACGTGTCGCGCGCGGCCGCGGTGGTGAGCTGGACCTGGCCGTTCTGGCCGCCGATCGAGATCAGCACCTTCTTGCCCGCGGCCTGCTTGGCCCGGATGGCGGCGATGAACTCGGCCTCGGACTCGACGTTGGGGCACTCGGCGACGGGGCACTGCGTGAAGCGGATGTCTCCGGAGGTCACCGAGGTGGGCTCGCCGAAGGAGAGGTTGATGATGTCCCACTCGTTCGGCACGTCGGCCATCCGGATGTATCCGGAGCCGTTGGCGAAGGAGGCGTGCAGATAGCCGATCAGGAGCCGGTTGCGCGCGGGCGGGGTGCCCTCGGTCCGCACGGTGACGGTGTTGGAACCGGCGGACTCGACGCCGCTGGTATGGAAGGCCTTGACCTGGTAGGCGTAGCTGCCGGCGGCCGGGGTGACGTCGGTGTGGGAGGTGCCCGTCACCGTCGCGACCTTGGCGCCGCCGCGGTAGACGTTGTAGCCCGTCGCCGTCGGCGAGGCGGTCCACCTCAGCGCGACGCTCAGGCCGGTGGCGGTCCCGCTCAGGCCGGTCGGCGCGGGCGGGGGCGGGGGCTGGTCGTTGCCGACCGTCACGGAGACGGCGGTGGAGCGGGACGACTCCCCGGCCGCGTTGGTCGCGGTCACCTGGTACTGGTGGCTGCCGGGCGGCGGGTTCTCGCTGTAGGTCGTGCCGGTGACCGTGCCGACCCTGGTCCCGTTGCGGTAGACGTTGTAGCCGGTCGCGCCCTCGACCGCGTTCCAGCGCAGCGTGGCGGTGGTGACGCCGCCGGTGCCGCTCAGACCGGTCGGCGCGGGCGGGGCCTGCCCCTCTCCGGGGGGGCCGTCCAGGACGACGTCGTCGGCCTGGTAGGCACCCTGGCCGTACCAGCCGTTGACGTAGATCGTCACCGTTCTCGTCGACGGGCCGGTGGTGAAGGTCTGCGTCAGCCGGGTGTAGGCCGACGGCGAGGAGGCCCAGGTGCTCACGTCCGTGGTCCCGGTGCCGGTGGCGCCGAGGAAGACGTAGCCGCCGCGCACCCACGCCGACAGCGAGTACGACGAGCCGGGCTTGACGGCGACGACCTGCTGGCAGCGCGCCGTGTCGGAGCCGGCGGGGGTGGCCTGCAGCGCCCTGGAACCGGTGTGCACCGGCGAGGAGACCGCCGTCGCGCCCGAGGACGCCGAGCAGCTCCACCCGGTCAGGCCGTCCTCGAAGCCGGAGTTGGCGGCGATGTTGGCGGCGTGCGCGGGGGTGGCGGAGAGCATCGCGCCGCCCAGGGCCAGCACGGCCACCGTCGCGAGCCGCGCCCGCACTGATCGTTGCTTCATTACCTGCCTCACGAGGCTGTCTGTGTGGGGGTGTCGTGGAGGGGATTCGGGGGGTGTCGTGAACAGGGGTGCGGCCCGCGCCCCGGGGCCGTGGGGCGCGGGCCGTACCGGCTAGAAGCCGGCGGTGATCCGGGTGAACTCCCAGTCGGCCTGGGAGATGCCGCTGCAGTTGGAGGTCACGCCGCCGCCCGGGCAGGGACGGTCGCGGTTGACCGCCCAGTAGGCCAGGCGGGTCAGGCCCTTGGACTTGGCCCAGTTGGTGATCTGCTGCCAGGTCGCCGGGGAGGTCATCTCCTGCTGGTCGGACAGGCCGTTCATGCCGGAGATGCCCATGCGGGCGTAGGCCTGCGCGTCGGTGTAGCCGTAGGCGGACTTCAGCGCGTTCTTCAGGCCCTCGGAGGCGTTGACGGTGTCGGTGTAGATGTTGGAGCTGCCGAAGTCGAACGGCATGATCGTGAAGTTGTCGATCGGCACGTTCAGCGCCTTGGCCTGGTTGATCAGGCGGATGCCGTGGGCGTTAGGGCCGGTCTTGGTGGTGCCGAAGGTCACCACGACCTTGACGTTCGGGTTGTTCGCCTTGACGATCTTCAGGCCGTTGAGGATGCGGTCCTGGACCGTGTAGTTCTCGAACTCGTCGGTGTTCTCGATGTCGAAGTCGACCACCGCCGGACCGACGGCGTTGATGACCTGCTGCACGGCGCCGGCGAAGGCCTGCGGGGTGGAGCAGTTCGGGCCGAGCTTGTTCCCGCTCCAGCCGCCGAAGGAGATCTGCACGCTGCCGCCGGCGGCCTTGATCTGCGAGATCGCCTGCGCGTCGGCGCCGCCGGTCAGCGGCCGGTTGCCGTCCCAGGCGGGGGTGCAGCCGCCGCTGGACAGGATGAACGCCATGGTGAAGGACTTGATCCCGGTGGCGTTCATGACGGTCGCCGGGCTCGGCGGGTTGCCCCAGCCCATGTAGAGGTACGGCGCGCCGGCCATCTTGCCGGGCGGCTGCGGGTCGGTGCAGCCGCTGGTGGTGCCGGTGACCTGGGCGCTGGCGGCCGACTCGCCCTGGGCGTTGTAGGCCTTGACCGTGTAGGTGTGCGTGGTGCAGGTCCCCAGGCCGGAGATGGTGGCGCTGGTCCCGCCGACCTGGGCGCGCTGGGTGCCCCCCTCGTAGACGCGGTAGCCGGTCACGGTGCCGGAGGAGGCGCCCCACGACAGGGAGATCGAGGAGTTGGTGGTGCCGGTGACCGACGGGGCGCCGGGCTGGCCGGGCGTGCCGGGCGGGTTCGTGGGGCCGCCGGTGCCGGCCTTCCACAGGGCCGGGACGTTCGGCGGCTCCCAGCCGGGCAGGGAGGTGTGGGCCTGGATGGCCTGGTAGTCGACGCCGTTGTAGCTCACCTGCGCGCCGACGGCGTAGGAGGTGTACGGCTGCCAGGCGGGGGCGGCGAGGACGGCGGCCGCGCGGGGCGCGGTGGCGGCGTTGGCGGTGGCGACGGTGGCGGTGGCGAGTCCGGCCGAGGCCATCGCCAGGGTGGCGAGGACGGCCAGCGCCGCGCGGGGGGTCCTTCTCATGGGCGTTCCCAGGGAGCGGGGGGTTCTCATGGGCCTTCCTAGGGGAGGGTGGCGAGGTGGGGCTTGACGGTCTTGGAGAAGTTCCAGTTGTTGGAGGCGTCCCAGTTGATCGACCAGGTCATCGCTCCGCGGATCCCGGGGTAGGTGCGCGGCGGCACGAAGCTGCCGCAGTTCGTCCCCCTGGCCAGGCAGGTCAGCGCCTGGTTCACCACGGAGGGGGCGACGATGCCGCCGCCGGCCGCGCCGGGCCCGGCGGGCAGGCCGAGGGCCACCTGGTCGGGGCGCAGGCCGTTCTCCAGCTGGATGCAGGCCAGGGCGGTCAGGAAGTTGACCGTCCCCTGCGAGTAGGCGGCCATCTGGTCGCAGCCGAGCATCGAACCGGAGTTGTAGAACTGGGTGTGGACGACGGTGAGGATGTCCTTGATGCTCAGCGCGAGCTTGAAGTACTCCGCGCCGGTGGACTGCATGTCGATGGTCTGCGGGGCCATCGTGATGATCAGGTTCGCGCCCGCCTTGGCGCGCAGCGCCCGCAGCGCCTGGGCCATGTAGGTGGCGTTGAGGCCGTTCTCCAGGTCGATGTCCACGCCCTCGAAGCCGTACTGCTGCATCAGCCCGTAGACGGTGTCGGCGAACTTCGTCGCCGCCGCGGCGCTGGCCACCTGCACGCGGCCCAGCTCGCCGCCGACCGAGAGGATGACCTTCTGGCCGCGCGCCTTCAGGGTCGCGACGTCGGCCTTGAACTGGGCGTCGGTGTAGCCGCCGAGGGAGGCCGACAGACCCGGGTCCACGCCGAAGACGACCTCGCCGGGGGTGCTGGTGGCCTCACCGAAGGAGACCGCGACCAGGTCGTACTCCGCCGGCACCGCCGACAGCCGCAGCTCGACGGCGGCGTTGTCGAAGTTGTGCCAGTAACCGGTGAGGAAGTGCTTGGGCAGCGGGCTCTGCGGGCAGCCGGTGGTGGTGGCGCCCGCCGGGTCGCTGGCCGGCGACTCGCCCTGGGCGTTGTAGGCCTTGACCGTGTAGGTGTGCGACTCGCAGTCGCCCAGCCCGGAGATCGTGGCGCTCGTCCCGGTCACGGTGGCCTTCACCGCGGTGCCCTCGTAGACGCGGTACCCGGTGACGGTCCCGCTGGAGGCGCCCCAGGACAGCGCGATGCTCTTGGCCCCGCCGGTCGCGCTCGGCGTGCCGGGCTTACCGGGCAGCGTGGGGTCGGTCGGGCCGTCGCCGCCGCCGCAGGCGGCGCCGTTGAGCTTGCAGTTCGCCGGTACGGCGGCCGCCCCGCCGGGTGAGCCGAGGAAGCCGAAGCTCACCGACGCGCCGGGGGCCAGGGTGCCGTTCCAGCCGACGTTGGAGAAGGTGAAGTGCTGGCCGCTGCGGGTCAGGGTGGCGTCCCAGAAGGAGCCGACGTTCACCCCGGCGGGGAGGTCGAACTCGACCTTCCAGGAGTTGATCGTGGAGCCGGTCCCGTTCTTGATCGTGTACTTGCCCTCGAAGCCCGAGCCCCAGTCGCCGACCTTGGTGAAGGTGGCGGTGGCCGAGGCGGCCTGGGCGGGCGGCGCGGCCAGCATGGCCGCCAGGAGCGCCGCCAGGGCGACGAGGGACCGGGAGATGACGCGAAGTTTCACGTTGACCTCGTTGAACTGTGGTGGGGGGTGGCCGTACGGCTTGCGCCCGGCGGGGATGCTCCTCGGGGAGTGCGAGGAGGACGCGACGCAAGCCGTACGGCGGGGAGGGCACGCTCCCGCGGTGCAGGAGATCGGGAGGTGCCGGGGATCAGCGCGACGGCCGCAGGATGCTTGCAGGAGCCGTCAGATCGAGTAAAGGGGCGATGCGTCGCATGCGCGCTCCCGCGAAAGGGAGAAAAGGGAATTGTGGGACATCCGGCCAGGCGGACGCCGGGCAGCGACGGCTCTCTTCGTCGAGTTCCCGCAGCTCAGACTCTTGTCGGGGGGGTTCGAACGGGTCACGATCACTCCCATTCGGGCTTTCTTTTAGGAAAGTTTCCTAAGAGTTGACGTGATCGTAGCCTTGACAGAGCACTCTCAACAAGGCCCAAAACCCCGAGACTTTCGGGGATTCGGCGCAAGCCGCGCCTCACCTGGGAGGCGGCCTCCTCGGCACGGGTGGACGGGACCGGCGGCCTGCAGGAGTAAGTCCCGCGGCCCGCCGCACCCGCTGCCGCTTCAGGACCTGCCCGTTCAGCCGATCACTTCGGAGAACGGCTTGCGCGTCAGGTCGGGGACCTCCGCGTCATCGGCGGCGTAGCCGACCGGGAAGAGGACGTAGGGCCGCTCGTTGCCCGGCCGGCCGCAGATCTCGCTGAGGAAGGCCATCGGGTTGGGCGTGTGGGTGAGCGTGGACAGGCCCATCGTGTGCAGGGCGGCGATGAGGAAGCCGCAGGCGATGCCGACGCTCTCGTTGACGTAGTAGTGCTTGACCCGGGTGCCGTCGGGGCGCACGCCGTACTTCTCGGCGAAGCACACCACCAGCCACGGCGCCGTCTCCAGGTACTCCTTGTCGGGGCCGGTCTCCAGCGGGGCCAGCGCCTGCCGCCACTCCGGAGTCAGCCGCCCGCCCTCGTAGTTCTGCCGCTCCTCGACCTCGGCGGCCCGCCTGATCCGCCGCCTCGTCTCCGGATCGCCGATGATCACGAACTTCCACGGCTGCTGGTGCGCCCCCGACGGGGCGGTGTTCGCCGTCCGGATCGCCAGTTCCACGCACTCGCGCGGCACCGGCTCGTCACTGAAGAACCGCACGCTGCGGCGCCGGTCCATGTGCTCGTAGAACTCCCGCCCCCGGGAGATCATCTCCGCCTCGGGGTAACGGACCGGCCGGTACGGGACGAACGGGTGGGAGTGCTGCCGTGCCATGGTGACCTCCGTAGTTGCCCGCTGTTCAGGCGCACCCTGGATCGGGTGGCGGATATGCAGGCGTAGTGTGGATCTCACCGGTGAACCGGGCAACACCCCCGCTGCTCCACTGCCAGATCGTCAGCATCGATCGCGACCCGCACCCCGGAGGTGGACAGATTGGCAGTCCGGAAGCACGGTCTGGACGACCTCGACCGCAGGCTCCTCCACCTGATCAGAGAGCGTCCCCGCACCGGCCTGCTGGAGATCGCCCGCCTTCTCGGCGTCGCCCGGGGCACCGTCTCGGCCCGGCTCGACCGGATGGTCGCCGACGGCGTGATCACCGACTTCGGCCCGAACCTCTCCCCCCGCGCCCTCGGTTACCCGGTGCAGGCCTTCACCACCCTGGAGGTCGAGCAGGTCTCACGCGCCGACATCTCCGCCGCCCTGGAGGCCATCCCGGAGGTGCTGGAGGCCCACATCGTCACCGGCCCCGGCGACGTCTGGTGCCGCGTCGCCGGCCGCGACCACGAGCACATCCAGGAGGTCATCGACCGCGCCCTGGCCATCCCGGGCGTACGGCGCAGCAGCACTGTGATCACACTGTCCACAGTGGTCGGCCACCGCGTCCATCCCCTGGCCGCCCTGGAGTGATCCGCCTCCGCCCACAACCGCGCGCAGCCGGCAGGCTTTCAGGTCCGCAGGGGGTTACGGGTCACCAACCCCGGGAAACGGCTGAAGTCGCAATCCATGGTCCGCAGCTCCCGGACACCGTGCGTGACGCACAGCGCCGCGATCCGGGCGTCGTGCACCATGAAGCCACACTCCCATCTTCGCTTACTCTTCGAATGCTTCGACTACCCAGGGCTTCACCGAGCTCGGGCGAGGGAGACGCCTCACAGCTCATCCGTGGCGGGATGGCGAAGAGGCTGGTGGGAGTACCGTGGGGCAGGATCCTGTTCGCCCCCTGGAGTACCACTATGTTCTTCGGCATCACCGATATCTGGGCCTACGCCATCGGTGCGTTTCTGATCATCCTGCTGCCCGGGCCCAACTCGCTCTACGTCCTGGCCACCGCCGCACGGCACGGGGTGCGGCAGGGATACCTCGGGGCGGCGGGGGTGTTCGTCGGCGACACGGTCCTGATGGCGTTGTCGGCGGCCGGGGCCGCCTCGGTGCTGAAGACCACGCCGCTGCTGGCCGCCATGGTGAAGTACGCCGGAGGCGCCTACCTGGCCTGGATGGGCTTCCAGATGATCCGGGGGGCCTGGCGGGCGTGGCGGTCCCCGAAGACGGCCGCCGCGGCGGCGGAGGAGACGGTGGAGCCGGCCGCGAACCCGTTCCGCCGGGCGCTCATCATCAGCCTGCTCAACCCGAAGGCGATCCTGTTCTTCATCTCCTTCTTCGTCCTGTTCGTGGACCCCGGCTACAGCGCGCCCGCCCTGTCGTTCCTCATCCTGGGCACGATCCTGCAGATCTTCAGCATGCTCTATCTGAGCGCGCTGATCTTCGGTGGCACCTACCTGGCCGCGCAGTTCCGGCGGCGGCGCGTGCTGACGGCGACTTTCACCGCGGTTACAGGCGGGTTGTTCGTCGGCTTCGGCGCGAAGCTGGCCACCTCCACCATCGGCTGAGGCCCCGTCCCGATCGGGAAGGCTTTTCACCTCCCGTGACCTGGGCCACACGGTCAGGATGCCGAATTCCGCAGTGAGCACTCGGACGGGCCGGGTAGCGTGAACCGCCGGCGTACACCGAAGTAACCGTTCCGCAAGCGCGTCAACCTACCCTGGGCACGCCTGGACATCCCTCGCCTGGGTAGACGCGAATTGTCCAGTCATCCAGCGCCGGTCAGTCCACCGTCCCGTGGAGCGTCATGAGCCACCCGAACGTCGTCCTGCCCCGCCTGACCGTCCTCGCCCGGCAGGCGGTGCCCCGCCTGCTCGAAGCCGTCGTCGCCCCGCTCGCGGTCTTCTACGCCACGCTGGCCCTCCTGGGCGAGAACGGCGCGATGATCGCGGTGGCGACCTGGGTGTACGCGGGGATCGGCTGGCGGCTGGTCCGGCGGGTGCGGGTCCCGGCGACGATGTTCCTGGCCGCTCTGGCGATCACCCTGCGCACGCTGATCAGCATGTGGACCGGGAGCCCGGTGTTCTTCTTCCTCCAGCCGGAGCTGGGCACGATCTGCATCAGCATGGTCTTCCTGGCCTCGGTACGGCTGCGCCGCCCGCTGGTGCAGAAGCTGACCCTCGACTACATCCACCTGCCGTCCGCGGTGCTCAGGCACGAGCGGGTCCGCCGGTTCTTCGCCCGCATCACCCTGCTGTGGGCCTTCGTCCTGCTGGCCAACTCCACGGTGAGCATCTGGCTGCTGCTGCACCAGTCGATCGGCACCTACCTGCTGATCCGCACCTCGGCCGTCGCCGCGATCACCGGCCTGGCCGCGGCCGTCTCGATCTACGCCTTCCGCCGCGTCCTGGGCCGCCTGAACCACGAGCCCGCCCCCGCCGCGATCACCGCCTGAGCACGGGGCGCCTCTTCCCGGCGCGGGCCCGCGCCGATCAGAGCCTCTGCACCTCCCCGACCGCGGCGCAGAGCGTCTCCACCGCCTCCTCGGTCCACGGGCCGCCGGTGATCACCACCACGTGCTCGATCCCGAGCGCCGCGAGCGCGGCGCAGCGCCCGGTGAACGAATCCGCCGTCTCACCCGGCTGCAGCCGGGTGCTCAGCGTCTTGTCGATCGCGTCGTAGGGCCGGCCGATCTCCTCGCAGTGCCCGGCCAGGACGGCGAGCTTGTGCTTGACCGTCTGCCCGCCGTCGGGGACGTCGAAGAGGTTGCACGCGTCGGCGTAGCGCGCCGCCAGGCGCAGCGTCCGCCGCTCGCCCATCCCGCCGACCAGGATCGGCGGGCGCGGCCAGGACAGCGGGCGGGGGTTGCCGACCGGGCGTTCCAGCCGGTGGTGCCCGCCCTCGAAGGGGGTCTCGTCGCCCGCCCACATCTGGAGCGCCAGACGGAGCGTCTCCTCCAGCCGCTCGAACCGCTCGGCCACGGGCGGCAGGTCCAGCCCCATGGCCCGCGCCTCCTCCTCGTGGTACCCGGCGCCGAGCCCGAGCCAGGCGCGCCCGCCCGAGAGCACGTCGAGGGTGGTGACGGCCTTGATCAGCAGGGCGGGCGGGCGGTAGGTGACGCCGGTCACCATGGTGCCGAGCCGGGTCGTGCGCGTCTGCCCGGCCAGGAATCCCAGCACCGTGTACGCCTCGAGCATCTCCGCGTCGGGTGCGGCGCCGGGGTCGGCCTGGAGCAGGTGGTCGGAGACCCATACGGTGTCCAGGCCCGCCTCGTCGGCCGTGCGGGCCACCGCGCCGAGGCGGGCGGCCAGGTTCTCCGCGCCGCCCGGCCACGAGTAGTTCGTGATGTTCAGGCTCACCTTCATGGTCTTCACCCTTCCGTGCGCCCCGCCGCCCCGCATCCTCCGCGGGGCGGCCGGTGCCGTACAGCGCAGGGCGTACCCGGCGCAGGGGGCGCCTATCTCACCTCGCCCGCACATCACCCCGCACGCCGTCCCGCACATCACCCTGTACGCCGCCCCGCACGCCGCCCCGTACGTCGCCGGAGATCCGCCCCACCAGGATGAAGATCCCGGCCAGCCCGACGACCGCGCCGGTGAGCAGGGTGAACAGCCCGACCAGCCCGGTGACGCCCTGGCCGCCGCCGGGGTTCAGCGGGTTCGGGGTCAAGGTGACGACCATGCTCCACAGCGACCAGCCGAACATCCCGCCCGACCCGACCCAGGCCAGCGCCACCGGTATCCACAGCGGCCGGTCGGAGCGGCGCCGCACGACCGTCAGCAGACCGGTCACGGCGGCCGCGGCCAGGGCCGCGTTCACGCCGTCCTGCAGCCGGGCGCCGAACCTCCGCTGGGCGATCATCTCGGCGGTGAGGCCGTACTCCGCGCCGAGCGCCCACCCCAGGTCGATCACAACCAGGACCGCGGCGACGGCCACGGCGCCCCACGCCACGAAGGTCTGCAGCTCCCGCGCCGGGCCCGCCGCACCGGCCGCGCCTTCCGAGGTCCGGGCCTCGAACACCGCGGGCCAGCGGTGACGCGCGTGGTGCAGGAACCCGGCCGCCAGGCCGATCCCCTGGCAGATGAACCCGGCGTAGACGACGAGGTAGACCCATCCGGCCACCGGGGCGCCGGCCGGCACGACCGCGCCCTTCTCCAGCACGGCGGCCAGCGCGGTCAGCGGGGCCAGCAGGGGCAGCGGGGCCAGCAGGCCGATCCCGACCCACATGGGCAGCAGGACCAGCCCCGCCGGGATCCGGCGCCCCCACGGGCGCAGGAAGGCCAGCGCGATGAGCAGCGCCACCGCGTCCATGCCGAGGGTCAGGAGATTGAGCCCGAAGAAGCCGGCGTCCGAGGTCAGCCCCGAGTCGTTGAGGCCCAGCCGCCCTCCGGTCAGCCAGGTGACCTTCAAGGTGATGTAGGGCAGCGTGCCCGCGGCGGCCACCGCGACCGCCGTCACACGCAGAGCCCCCATCCGGGCGTCGCCGATCAGTTGAGTCATGCCCCGACTCTCGCCGCCCGCCCCTTCCCCCTCCTCCCGCCCCGAGGGGAACCCCCTCCCCCGCACGGGGGAGGAACCGCGCCGGGGCTCAGGACTCGGACGCCTCCGAGATTCGGGACTCGGAGGCCGCCGGGTCGACCAGGCCCGCCTCGTAGGCCAGGATGGCGGCCTGGACGCGGTTGCGGGCGCCGAGGCGGGTGAGGATCGCGCTCACGTGGGCCTTCACGGTGCCCTCGACCAGGTGCAGCCTGCGGGCGATCTGGGCGTTGGACAGCCCCGCGCCGACCAGGACGAGGACGTCGCGCTCGCGCGGGGTGAGGCCGCCGATCTGCTCGCGGGCGGCCGCCGTACGGCTCATCCGGCCGCCGGTCAGCTCGGTGATGACCCGGTGGGCGACCTTCGGGGACAGATAGGCGGCGCCCTCGGCGACGGCGCGGATCCCGGCCAGCAGCTCGCGCGGGTCACCGGTCTTGAGCAGGAACCCGCTCGCGCCCTCCCCCAGCGCGCGGGCGATGTACTCGTCCTCGCCGAACGTCGTCAGCATCACCACCCCGGTCTCCGGCGCGGCCCGGCGCAGCTCGGCGACCGCAGCCAGGCCGTCCAGCCGGGGCATGCGGATGTCGAGCAGGACGACGTCGGGGCGGTGGGCGAGCGTCAGATCGATCGCCTCCCGCCCGTCGCCCGCCTCGGCGACCACCTCGATCTCCGGGTCGGCGGCCAGGATGGCGCGGACCCCCGCGCGGATCATGGTCTCGTCGTCGGCCAGCAGCACCCGGATCATGTCACTCCGTTCGGCAGGACGTTCGGCAGGACGTTCGGCAGGGCGGGGATCGCGCCGCCCCCGCCGGGCGGTGAATGGATCATGCCACCCCGCCGGGTGAGACACGGTCCGCCGTGTTCTCGCCGCCCTCGCCGGAAGGCTCCGCCGGGGTTTCGCGGGCAGGTTCCGCCCGGGCCTCGTGGGAGGGCTCCGCCTCGTGGGAGGGCTCCGCCTCGTGGGAGGGCTCCGCCTCGTGGGAGGGCTCCGCCTCGTGGGGGAAGCGCGCCACGACCGTGAAGCCCTCCGGGCCGCGGGCGGCCTCGAAGGCGCCGCCGGCCAGCCGTACCCGCTCGCGCAACCCGATCAGGCCCAGACCGCCCCCGCGCGACCGGGCGGGCGGGGCGTCGGGGACGCGGTTGCGCACGGTCACCGTGACCTCCCCCGCCTCGACGGACGTCTCGACCGTCACCGGGGCGCCGGGGGCGTGCTTGGCGGCGTTGGTCAGCGCCTCCTGCACCACGCGGCAGGCCGTACGGTCCCGCAGATCGCCGTCCCCGCGCAGTTCCACCGCCAGGCCCGAGTCCCGCGCCCGATCCACGATCCCCGCGACGCTCTCCTGGAGCGGGGTCAGCGGGACCGCCTCCCCCTCACGCAGCACCCCGATGACCAGGCGCAGGCGCTCGGTGGTCTCACCGGCGGCGGCCCGCAGCTCCCCCGCCGCCCTGCGGTAGCGCTCGTCGAGGTCGGGCGCCATCTCCAGGGCGGCGGCCCGCAGCGCGATCAGGGCGAGGTCGTGGCCGATCGAGTCGTGCATGTCCTGGGCGATGCGGTTGCGCTCGCGGAGGCGGGCCTGGGCGGCCACGAGGTCCTGCTCGCGGACGCGGGACTCCGCGCGCTGGCGTACCACCAGCCCGACCGCCCACGGCAGGACCGCCCAGAGCAGCACGCCGGACAGGACCGAGGACCAGAACGCCGCCTCGGGCTTGGGCGCGGGGCCGAGGGAGACGGCCGCGGCCAGGACGGCGGTGACGCCCACGGTCGCGACGTAGGCCGCCCCGGCGAGCCGCATGCGGGGCATCCGGCGGCCGGCCTGGTAGCTGAGGACGACGACCGCGAGGGTGAACCCGTTCAGCGGTCCCAGCTTCACCGGCTCGGTGACCCACCCGAGCCGGGTGGTGGCCCAGCCCTCCTCGACGTTGAGCGACCCCATCGCCAGAACCGCCAGTGCGACGGCGAGCGGCGCCCGGCGGCGGGCGAGCACGGCCGCCGCCAGGAAGACCGCCCCCACCACGACCGTCCACGCCGGCCTCCAGCCGACGGCGGGTCCCAGCCACGCGGGGGCGGAGGGCACGATGAGCACCGGAACGCAAAGGATCGCCCAGAGCAGCAGATCTCTCCCGGCCCGGCGGACCGCCTTCTCCTTCATCGGCCCCCTCTCGCCCGTCACCCCGTGACGTTACAGGCGTCCTCACCCCGCCTTCCTCCGCCTCAGGGGGCAGGCCCACCCCCGACGAAGGTCAGGGGTGGGCGGAGCCGTTCGTGCGATGCCGGCGAACCTGCACAATCCATACGGTCAACCCATATGCAAGCGACATGACATCTACCACCCATACGGTCCACGTGACGGATCCCTGAGGGATCTCAGGGGTACGCCCCGCGGGCTAGGGGGTCTTCCCCGATGTCCCGGAGATCGCCGGGCCGTCAGCGTGCCATGAGAACCGTCCGAAACCCCTGGAGCCCGGATATGACCGATGCCATCCTCGACGCCGTCCAGCAGGCGATGTCCTCCCCCTGGATCTATCTGGCGCTGTTCGCGCTGGCGATGCTCGACGGCTTCTTCCCCATCGTCCCCGCCGAGACCTCCGTGATCACCGCGGGTGTGTTCGCGGCCTCCACCGGCGCCCCCGACGTGGCGCTGGTGATCGCGGTGGCGGCGCTGGGCGCGTTCGTCGGCGACCACATCTCCTACGCCATCGGCCGCACCACCAACGACAAGCTCCGCAACGGCAAGCGCAGCGCCAAGGCGTTCGCCTGGGCCGAGCAGGCGCTGGCCGAGCGGGGCGGGCTCGTCCTGGTGGTGGCCCGCTACATCCCCGGCGGCCGTACGGCGTGCACGCTGACCATGGGCGCGGTCGCCTACCGCCGCCGCTCCTTCGCCTTCTTCGACGCGATCGCCGCCTCCTCCTGGGCCGTCTACTCGGTCCTGATCGGCTACGTGGGCGGGGCCGCCTTCGAGCACGACCCGTTCAAGGGCCTGCTGCTGGGTCTGGGCATCGCCGTGACGATCACGGTGATCGTCGAGGTCGTCCGGTACGTGCGCCACCGCCGCACCGCCCCCGTTCCGGCCCCGGCCCCGGAGGCCGAGCCCGCCTACGCCGCCGACTGACCCGGCCGGGCCGGGCTCCCCCGCAAGGCCCGGCCCTCCGAAGGCCGCCGAGAACCACCGAGAACCACCGAGCACCACCGCTCCTCCCGGCATCCCGCCGACGATCGCCGCCCCGCGCCCCGGCCCCCGTCAAGGGGGCTTCCCCTACCCGGCTCTCAGGGATCTCCCGCCGAACTCAGGGCGATCCCCGATGGTTGCGGACTTCCCCGGCGCGGGACGCTGCCACTGGTCCCCCGGAAGACCCCCTCCGGACGCCTCGACGAGGTGTTGCGGCCATCTCGCCATGTCTTGATCGGCTCTGGGAGGAGTGCGCATGACCGTGCTTGCGGCCGGACTGGCCCTGCTGGGCTCGCTGTTCTTCGCGGCCGGCGCCGCCCTGCAGCAGTTCGAGGCTGCGGGCGCGGCCGGTCCCAACCTGCGCCGGCTGCTGCGGCGGCCCCGGTGGCTGCTCGGCGGCCTGGCGATCGGCGCGGGCACGGCCCTGCACATCGTCGCGCTCAAGTACGGCCCGCTCACGGTGGTCCAGCCGATGGGCGTGGCCAGCCTCCTGTTCGCCCTCCCGTGCGCCGCCGCCCTGCAACGCCGCAGGCCGCAGCCCGGCGAACTGGCCGCCGCCGCCGTGATCGCCATCGGGCTCATGGGCTTGGTGCTGGTCATACCGGAGCACTCCGACCCGCCGTATCTCGGCACCGGGGAGGCGGTGGCCCTGCTCGCGGGGGCGGCCGCCGTCTCCCTCCTCCTGTGGACCGCCGCCCTGGGCCGCGCCCCCGCCGCGCGGGCGGTGCTGCTGGCCACGGGGGCGGGCGTGCTGTACGGCGCCACCGCCACCCTCGCCCGCGTCCTGGTCGACGGCAACCGGGAGCTGTGGCTCCTGCTGGCCGCTCCGCTGCCCGCCCTGGTCGCGCTGGGACTGTTGCAGCGCGCCTACGCCGCCGGCCGCTTCGGCCCGGCCTTCGCCGCCCTTCAGGTGGCCGACCCGCTCACCGCGGTGGTCCTCGGAGCGCTGCTGCTCGGCGAGCCGCTGCCCACGGGACCGGCGAGCACCCTCACCGCCCTGGCCGCGGCGGCCCTGACCGCCGCCGGGACCCTCGCGCTCGCCCGCACCACTCCGATGTCGCCCGCACACGCCCCGACAGCCCGATGAACGGAGCCTCCCCCATGGTCACCTCAGCCGTCTCAGCCGCCTCCACCGCGACCACAGCCACGACCCCGTCCCCCGCTCCCGCGCTCCGGCCGATCCCCGTACGGCCGCGCCGGGTCCTGATCGGGACCGACACCTACCCGCCGGACGTGAACGGCGCGGCCTACTTCACCCACCGGCTCGCCACCGGCCTGGCCGCGCGGGGCAACGAGGTCCACGTGGTGTGCGCCTCGGACGAGGGCCCGGCCAGGACCGAGCACGTCGACGGGGTGACCGTGCACCGGCTGCGCTCCGCGCCGCTGCTGGTGCACCCGACCATGCGGGTCAGCCTGCCCACCCGGCTCGACCGGCTGGTCGACTCCATCGCTCCGGACGTGGTCCACGTGCAGGGGCACTTCGTGGTCGGCCGCGCGGCGATCGCCGCGGCCCGGCGCGGGGGCGTGCCGGTGGTCGCGACCAACCACTTCATGCCCGACAACCTCTTCCAGTTCGCGCACATCCCCGGGTCGCTCCGCGAGCGCGCGGGCGCCCTCGCCTGGCGCGACTTCAACCGGGTCTTCTCCCGCGCCGACCGGATCACCACGCCGACCCCGATCGCGGCCGGGCTGCTCGACCGCAAGGGCTTCGCGAGCCCGGTCGAGCCGATCTCGTGCGGCATCGACCTGGCGCGCTTCCACCCGCGCGCCGAGCCCCGCAGGTGGGCGCGCGAGGCGTTCGGCCTGCCGGACCGCGACACCGTGCTGTTCGTGGGGCGCCTGGACGAGGAGAAACGCCTGGATGAGCTCATCCGCGCGATGCCGTACATCCTCAGCGGCGACGACGTCCAGCTCGCGCTGGTGGGCACCGGCGGGCAGCGGGAGGCGCTGGAGAGGCTGGCGCGGCGCATCGGGGTCGGCGACCACGTGAGCTTCCTGGGGTTCGTCCCCGACGGGATGCTCCCCCAGGCCTACGCCGCCGCCGACGTCTTCGCCATGCCCGGTGTCGCGGAGCTGCAGAGCATCGCCACCCTGGAGGCCATGGCCACCGGCCTGCCGGTGGTGGCCGCCGACGCGATGGCCCTGCCCCACCTGGTGCGCCCGGGCGAGAACGGGTGGCTGTTCACCCCCGGCGACGTCAGGGAGCTGGGCCGGCACCTGACCGCGCTGCTCGGTTCGCCCGGTCAGCGCACCGTGATGGGCGCGGCGAGCCGGGCCATCGCGCTGACCCACGACCACCGGGCCTCCCTGGCCCGCTTCGAGGAGATCTACCGGGAGGTGGCCCGATGAGAGCCGTTCCGGCCTGGCGCCCGCTCGCCATGGGCGGGGCCGTGCTCGCCCTGGTCGCGATGGTGTACGCGCACCTGGCCGCCGGGGGCGCCGTGGACCCGATGAACGAGCTGATCAGCGACTACGCGCTGCTCGACGGCACCGCCTGGGCACTGGTCCTGGGCACCCTCGCGCTGGCCTCGGGGTGCCTGTGGACCGCGTACGGCCTGACCGGGACGGACCCGGCGGGCAGCGCGGCGGCCCGGGTGCTGCTCGTGGCCGGGGCGCTCGGCCTGCTGCTGACCGCCTCGTTCCCCACCGACGCCGCCCCCGACGTCGTCTCGATCACCGGGGAGATCCACCGCTGGTCGGCGGCCGTGGTGTTCACTGCGCTGCCGTGCGCGGGCTGGATGCTCGCCCGCCGCTCCCGCGACACCGCGCTGCTGACGGTCAGCGCGGCGTCGGTGGTGCTGCTGGCCGCCTTCCTAGCAGCACACCCCGGCTCGCTGACCGCCGACCTGATCGGCGGCGCCGCCTACTACGGACTCGTCGAGCGCCTGCTGATGCTCGCCGAGATCGCCCTGGTCTTGCTGGCCGCCCGCGGCGCGGGCCGCAAGGACCGTCAGAGCGTGGTCCGCCCCCTCCTCCAGCGACCGGCCCTGTCCGGCGAGCTCGGCCAGGATGTGGCGATCCCGGTCCAGCCGGGCCCGGGCGACCGCGAGCGCCGCCGCCAGCCGATCGGCCTCGGCTCCGTATGAATCGCCCGGTGCCGCTCGCCGCAGCGTCGCGGCGAGCGTCACCGCGGCCTCGTCCATGCCGGTGCGGGCGAACAGCACGACGAGGTTGCGCAGCGCGGTCGCGGTCAGCGTGCGGTTTCCCACCCGGCGCCAGTGGGCGATCGTCTCCCTGAACAGCTCCAGGGCGGGCTCGGGCGGGCCGTGCCGCCCGCGCAGCGCGACGGTCGAGGTGAGCACCAGACCGGCGATGAACCGGTTGCCGACCTCCTCGCACAGTGTCCGCGCCACCGCCAGCGACGCCTCGGCGGCGGCCGGGTCGACATCGGCCAGGACCTCGCCCTCGGCGAAGCGGGCGAAGGCGATCATGCTGGGGTTGCGCGACTCCAGCGCCAGCTCGACCGCCCGGCGGGCGTCCTGCAGCCCGGCGGCCGGGTCGCCGGAGTAGCAGTGGACGAGCGCCTGGTTGGCCACGCCCAGCGCCCGGATGGCCAGACCCTCGGCGATCTCCTCCAGCGCCCGGTAGGTGCCGAGCGCGGCGTCGAGGTCACCGCTGACGAGGGCGACGTCCCCGAGCGCCTCCACCGCCGCCGCCACGTCCTCCCGCTGGACCGGCCCTCCTGCCGCGCCGTCCGGAATCCCCGCGGTTCCGAGGAGGGCCAGCCGTGCCTCCGGGGACAGGGCCGCGGCCACCAGAGCGACGCTCCGGCGGGCGAAGGCGGCGGCCTCGCCCAGGCGGCCCTCGCTCCAGGCCGTGAAGGCGGCCACGCCGTAGACCGCCGTGAGCCTCGGATGCCCGGCCGGGTTCAGGGGGCCGTCGACCGCGGTGACCGTGGCCTCGCCCCAGGCCATCACGTCGCCCCGGCCGCGCCAGTAGCCGTAGCGTGCCAGCGCCGCGGCGAGGCGGACCATCAGGTCGTGCTCCCCCTCCCGGCACGACCACGTCCAGGCCAGGCGCATGTCGGGCAGCCACGTCTCCAGGGTCCGCATCCACCGCCCCTCGTCCGGCCCGCGCATCCCCTCCTCGGCCTCCTCGGCCAGCGCGGTCATCACCGTGGCGTGCCGGTGCCGCAGCCGCCGCAGCTCCTGCCCGTCCAGGCGGCACAGGGCGTAGGCGCGCAGCGTCTCCAGCATCCGGTAGCGGCCGACCCCCGCGTGGCCGGGCCGGGTCAGCATCGAGCGCTCCGCGAGCCGGGCCACCAGGTCGGCGGTCCCCGGCCCGGCGACGGCCTCGGCGGCGGTCCCCGGCCCGGCGACGGCCTCGGCGGCGGTCAGGTCGAAGGTGCCCGCGAAGACCGCCAGCCGCAGGAAGGTGCGCTGCTCCGGTTCGGAGAGCATGTCGTACGACCAGTCGATCATCGTCTCCAGCGCGCCGTGCCGGCCCACCGGGCGGGTGCGCCGCAGCAGGGCGAAGCGCTCGTCCAGCCGGTCGGCGAGGTCGTCGACGGTGAGCGAGCCGATCCTGGCCGCGGCGAGCTCCACGGCCAGCGGCAGGCCGTCCAGCGCCCGGCAGATCTCGGCGATCCGCTCCCGCTGCCCGGCGCCGACGGCGAAGCCGGGCAGCGGGACCCGGGCCCCGAACAGCTCGACCGCGTGGTCTCGCCCGAGCGGGGGGACGTCCATGACGTGCTCCCCCGCGGCTCCCAGCGGTTCGCGGCTGGTCGCCAGCGCGGTCACCCCCGGCATGCGGTCCACCAGGCACGGTACGGCCGGCAGCAGGTGCTCGCAGTTGTCCAGCACCAGCAGCCCGCGCGCCGAGCCCGCCCATTCGCCGAGCGCGTCCTCGACCGCCGCGCCCGGCTCGGCCTCCAGCCCGACGGCGGCGGCCACCGTGTGGGCCAGCGCCCGGGGGTCCTGCAGCGCGGCGAGGTCCACCCAGAAGACCTCCTCGGCGTGGTCGTCGGCCACACACTGGGCGAGCCGGGTCTTCCCGACGCCGCCGGGGCCCACGAGCGTGACGAGGCGGCCGGGGACCAGCGCCTCGCGGATCGCCGCGAGCTCGGTCTCGCGGCCGATGAGGGAGCCCGGACGGGTCCGCGGCCGGCGGCTGCGCCGTACGGGAGGCCGTGCCTGGACAGGCGGGTCGGGACGCAGCTCCCCGCGCAGGACGCGCCCGTGCAGGTCGCACAGGTCGGCGGAGGGGTCCAGGCCCAGCTCGTCGCGGAGCGCGTCGCGGTGACGGGTGTAGGCGGCCAGCGCGTCGGGGGTCCGGCCGGTCCGCGCGAGCGCGGTGACCAGGAGCGCGACGGCGCGCTCACGCCACGGGTGGGCCACGGCCAGCGCGTCGAGGTCCAGCGCGGCCGTGGCCGCGTCGCCCAGGGCGAGCAGCGCGGCGGCGCGTTCCTCCCTGGCGCTCAGCCGCAGCTCCTCCAGGCGGGCGGCCTCGGCCCTGGCGAAGTCGAATCCCGCCAGGGCGGGCCCCCGCCACAGCCCCAGCGCCTCCTCCAGCAGGCCCAGCCTGCCCCCCGGATCGGCGGTGCGCCCCGCGCGGGCCACCAGTTCGGCGAAGCGCTCGGCGTCCACGCTCCCGGCCGGGACGTCGAGCAGGTATCCGGGCGGACGCGTCAGCACGAGCCCGTCCCCGCCGAGGAACTGGCGCAGCCGCGTCACGCAGGTCTGCAACGTGTTGCGGGCGTCGCGCGGCAGCCGGTCGCCGAAGACCTCGTCCACCAGCTGCTCGAAGGGCACCACGCGGCCCCGCCGCAACAGCAGGCCGGTCAGCAGGGTGCGCTGCCGGTCACCGGTCACCTCGACGGGCGCGCCGTCCCGCCGGACCTCCAGCGGGCCCAGGATCATGAACTCCACGCCCTCACGATCGCGGCCGGCCGGCGCGATGACCACGCACTAATACGGGTTCGGGCGTTCGAGGACAGTCTCCTGGGGACGGCCACAAGTGGGAACACCACAAACCTGGCGCCAATTAATAGGGCCAATCACACTTACGGCTGGAGCTCCTACCTACGTTAACGTAGGTTACGGTTCCGTAGTCTGCGAGGGAGAACCTATGCGCGAGTTCAGTCAGACCGAGTTGCTGCATGAGCTTGAGCCCGTCGTGGCCCGCGAGCTGGACCGGCACCTCAAAGTCGCCAAGGAGTGGTTCCCGCACGAGTACGTCCCGTGGTCCGAGGGACGGGACTACGACGGCGTGTTCGGCGGCGAGGCCTGGTCCGAGACTGACTCGACGATCCCCGAGGAGGCGCGCGTCTCCCTCATCGTCAACCTCCTGACCGAGGACAACCTGCCGAGCTACCACCACGAGATCGCCACCACCTTCGGCCGCGACGCGGCGTGGGGCACGTGGGTCCACCGCTGGACGGCAGAGGAGGGCCGGCACGGCACCGCCATCCGCGACTATCTGACGGTCACCCGGGCGGTCGACCCGGTGGCACTGGAGCGGGCCCGGATGACGCACATGGAGGAGGGCTTCAGCAACTCCTACGACGGCGTCCTGCACTCGCTGGCCTACGTCTCCTTCCAGGAGCTGGCCACCCGCATCTCCCACCGCAACACCGGCAGGGCCTCCGGCGACCCGAACTGCGAGCGCCTGCTCGCCAAGATCGCGGCCGACGAGAACCTGCACATGCTCTTCTACCGCAACCTGCTCAACGCGGCCTTCGAGCTCACCCCGAGCCAGACCATGCGGGCCGTGACCGACGTGGTCACCACCTTCCAGATGCCGGGCACCGGCATCGAGGGCTTCACCCGCAAGGCCATGATCATCGCCAACGCCGGGATCTACGACCTGCGCCTGCACCTCGACGACGTGCTCATGCCGGTGCTGCGCCAGTGGGCCGTCTTCGACCTGAAGGACCTCGACGCCGACGGCGAGAAGGCCCGCGAGGAGCTGGCCGAGTTCCTGGCCCGCACTGAGGCCACCGCCTCCCGGTTCGTCGAGCGCCGTGAGGCCCGCCGCGCCGCCCAGGCCGCCCGCGTCTGACCCTTCCGCGTCCGGGCCTGACCCTTCCGCGTCCGGGCCCGAGCCCGATGGCCCGGACTCGGCGACCGGCTGCGGATGTGAGCAGCTGAAGGTGTGAGCAGCTGAAGGTGTGATCGGCTCCGGCCGGGTTCAGGCCGCCGACGTCGTGACCGGCTCGCGGTCGCGGGAGACGCCTGCCGCGGGGCGCAGGCTGCGCAGGAAGGTCAGCACCAGCAGCGCGGCCAGGCCGGTGCTCACCGGCGGGACGAGGAAGGCGAAGGTGGAGCCGAAGCGGTCCACGAGCTGGCCGGCGACCGCCGCGCCGGTGGCGATACCCAGGCCGATCGCGCCGTTCAGCAGGGTGAACGCCTCGGTCCTGACCTCGGCCGCGACGAGCCGCTCGACGAGGGTGTAGCCGGTGATCACCGCCGGGGCGATCACGAGCCCGGCCATGGCCGCGGCGCCGTACAGCAGGGGGATCGACCCGGCGAAGCTCAGGGCGACCGTCGCGGCGGACAGCAGCGCGACGGCGCCCGCCAGCCGGTTGGCCACGCCCGCCCGCCAGCGCACGACGCCGTAGACGATGCCGCCGACGAAGCTGGCGCCGGAGAACGCGGCGTAGACCGGCCCGGCCGCGCCGGCCTGGCCGAGGGCCGCGGTGGTCGAGGTGATGCCGACCTGGAGGCTGCCGAAGACCGTGCCGAGCGCGACGAAGGCGGCCGCGAGCACGGCCACCCCGCGCAGCCGCAGCACGCCGCCCTGGGAGCGGACCAGGACCGGCATCGGCTCGGGGGCGCCCTCGCGGACCGCCGCGAACATCACCGTTCCGGCCACGACCATGACCAGCGCCACCGACAGCGCCCAGACCGGCGAGAACCCGGTCGAGACCGCCACCAGCAGCACCGGGGCGAGGGTGAAGGTCAGCTCGTCGGTGATCGACTCCAGGGCGAAGGCCGTTCCCAGCCGCTCCGACCGGCCCAGCAGGTGCGCCCAGCGGGCCCGGACCATCGACCCCACCTGCGGCATCGAGCCGCCGGCCAGCGCCGAGACGACCACCAGCAGGGGGACGGAGGCATGGGCCGAGGCGAGCGCCAGCAGGGCGCCCAGCGCGACGGCGTGCACGGCGGCCTGGGGCAGCAGGACCTTCGCCTGTCCGTAACGGTCGGCCAGGCGCCCGGTCTGCGGGCCCACCAGCGCCTGTGTGACGGCCGCCGCCGCGGAGGCGACGCCCGCGGCGCCGTACGACCCGGTGGACCAGTGCACGAGCAGCAGGATGCCGAGCTGCAACATGGCGTACGGCAGGCGGGCCAGGAAGGCGGGGGCCAGGAAGCGCCAGGCTCCCGGGGAGCCGAGCACGGCGAGATAGGACTTCATCGGGGTCTCCGTCCGAGTCCAGACGGAGCGCCGCCCGGTCCGGGAGCGCACCGTCATGGTGGGCTTCGACCGGGGTAGATACCGCTTATAGCGGCCGCCTTGCGGTCATTGCATGCATCCGTTCAGAACGCACCAATGCGCCATCTTATGCCACTAATCGGACTCAGCTTTACTCCTGCCCCTGGTGTCCCCGACTGCGCTCAGCCCGGAGCGGGGGTCATCACCGGGCCGACGGCGCGGAAGACGATCGCGAAGGACCCCCGGTCCGTGTCGGCCTGGTAGGCGTAGCAGCCGGGAGCCCGCACCCGGGTGGCGGACGGGTGGTCCCGCCAGCCGCCGGGCGCGGCGTCCCGCTCCGGGTCGAGCACGAGCTCCCGCACGACGGGATCGTCGAACCCGACCTCGCCCGGGCTGTCGAGCCGCCGGCCGCGGACCAGGACGGGGGTGGTCACCGCCGGGTCGACCGCCCACATCACCTTCTGCCAGCCCCAGTCCCAGTCCCCCCAGCCCTGGCCGGACTCGGGGACCGAATACCGCAGGACTCCTCCCGGGTCCAGTCCCACCGGCCCGACCGGCCCCCCGCCCAGGACCGGCCCGAACGCCGGATCCGGGCTCCTGCTCTCCGTGGTGACCGGGCACGGCTCCCCCGGCCGGAGCGGCGCGGTCACCCAGGGACGGCGCAGCCGCGCCAGGGGGTCCGATGCGGCCGCGGAGCCGGAGGCCTGCACCGGTCCTGCGGTCACCTGTTCAGCGGGGCCGGGACCGGCCGCGCAGGCGGACGCCGCGAAGGCCAGCACGGCGACGGCGAAGATCAGTCTCGATGCCACAACCCCTGTACACCCGAGATCGGCGGAAGGTTCCCGCCCCCGCCGGGCTCGCGCCGTACAGGGGCGCCGGGAACCTCCGCACACCGTCTCGCCGTACCGGCGCCGGTGGAAGCGCGACAGCAGGCGAGGCCGGAAAGCCGGTCCTCCGCGCCGGTGCGGGGCCAGGATTTCGCGAGGCCGGGGAAACAGCAGGTGAGACCGGAAAGCCGACCCTCCATGACGGTGGAGGCGGTCAGGCCTTCATGAGGTCGGAACGGTTGACCCTCTTTGCCGGTGGGGGTCAGGTCTTCGTGGGGTCGGGGAAGGGGACGGAGGGGTCGGCGAGGCGGGCGCGGTCGACGGGGGAACCGCTGCGGATCAGCTCCTGTACCGGGGTGATGCCCTCGTCCCAGCGGTTGACGTGCATGCCGGCCACGACCCGGCCGCCGGACAGCCAGAAGGCGTGGAACTCCTGTCCCTCCAGGTCTCCGCGGACGACGACCTCGTCGTATCCGCCCGGGGCGAACCAGCCGGAGAACTCCATGCCGACGTCGTACTGGTCGGTGAAGAAGTACGGTGCCCGGTCGTAGACGACCTCCCGGCCGAGCATGGACCTGGCCGCCGCCGGTCCGCCGTTGAGCGCGTTGGCCCAGTGCTCCGCCCGGATCCGCTCGCCGTACAGCGGGTTGAACGCGTTGGCCACGTCGCCGGCGGCGTAGATGTCGGGGTCGTCGGTGCGCAGGGCCTGGTCGACCAGGATCCCGTTGTCCACGGGCAGGCCCGCCTGCCGGGCGAGCTCGTCGTTGGGCCGCACGCCGACGCCCACGATCACCATGTCGGCCCGGATCTCGTCACCGGCGTCGGTGACCACCGCCTCGACCCGGCCGTCACCGGCGAAGCCGGTCACCCCCGTGCCGAGCCGCAGCCCCGTGCCGTGCCGCCGGTGCACGCCCGCGAAGAAGGCGCCCATCTCCGGGCCGAGCGCGGCCTCCAGCGGGATGGGCCGCGGCTCGACGACCGTCACCTCGCAGTCGTACTCCCGCGCGGCGGCGGCGGTCTCCAGCCCGATCCATCCGGCCCCCACCACGACCACCGCCCTGTCGCCGCCGCGCAGGGCCTCGCGCAGCCGTTCGGAGTCCCCGACGGTGCGCAGGTAGTGCACGCCCTCCAGGTCCGCGCCAGGCACGTCGAGACGGCGCGGGGACGAGCCTGTGGCGATCAGCAGCTTGCCGTAGCCGATCCGCCGGCCGTCCTGGAGCTCGACCTCGTAACGGCCCCGGTCGAGGCCGGTGACCGTCTGGCCCGGCAGCAGCTCCACGGAGTTGTCGCGGTACCAGCCCTCGTCGTGGACGTGGATCGCGGCCCTGTCCTCCTTGCCGAGGAGGTAGCCCTTCGACAGCGGGGGCCGCTCGTAGGGGCGTTCGGGCTCGGCACCGATCAGCGTGACGCCGCCCTCGAACCCCTCCTCCCGCAGGGTCTGCGCGGCCTTCGCTCCGGCGAGGCCCGCTCCGACGATGACGAACGTCTGCTCGGTGGCCATGGGACTGTCTCCCGTCCGTTGGGATGCCGATGTCGTCCCCGTATCCCCTCAGTATGAGGAGCGCGAGCGCCGGGCGGGAGCGTATCGGGAGGCCAGCAGGGCCAGCGCCACCGCGCCGGCGAGGAGGCCGAAGTCGCGCAGGGCGACGTCGTGGAAACCGGGCCCGGTCAGCAGGTTGACGATGATCCCGGCCAGCCAGGCGGCGACGAGCCAGCCGCCGAACCCGGGGACCACCGCCACCGTGATCCCGGCGACGATCTCGACGACGCCGACGGCGTACATGGCCTGCTCGGCGGTGCCGGGGACGATGTCGTCGATCCAGGGGGCCAGGTACTCCGTCCAGTCGGTGAGCAGGCCGAAGAACTTGTCGAGGCCGAACAGGATCGGCGCCGCGGTGAACACCACGCGCAGCAGCAGGAAGGCCCGGTAGCCGGGGTCGGACATGGTGGCGCGGTTCGCGGAACCGGTGGCCGAGGTGTCGGAGCTCATGGCGCCCCTCCTTCTAAAAACAGGATTCGCTTCAGCTAGAACGCTAGACCTCGTCCCCAATTTCGTCAATGAGTGTTGTCTATAGAATGGAGGCATGGAGGATCCCGCACAGCAGATCGCGCAGGGGCACGAACGGCGCAGGGCCGCCCGGATCTCCGCCGTCGCCGCGCTCGACGAGCCGACGCGGCGCCAGGTGTACGACCTCGTCGCGGCGAGTCCCGAGCCGATGAGCCGCGACGAGGTGGCCGAGGCCCTGGACCTGCCCCGCACCACCGCCGCCTTCCACCTGGAGCGGCTCGCGGCGTGCGCGCTGCTCGACGTCGTCTTCGAGCGGCGCACCGGCCGCAGCGGACCGGGCGCCGGCAGACCGGCCAAGCTCTACCGGCGGGCGGCGTGCGACGTCGAGGTCTCCGTACCGGAGCGCCGCTACGACCTGGCGGGGCGGCTGCTGGCCGGAGCCGTGCAGGAGGCCGAACGCTCGGGCGAGTCACCCCGTGCCGTCCTGGACCGGCACGCTCTCCGGCTGGGCCGGGAGCTCGGCCGGGAACGCGAGGAGCGCAAGGAAGTCGAGCGGGCGACGCGCGCCGCCGACGGCCCGGAGGCCGTGCTGGAGGTCCTGGAAGCGCACGGCTACGAGCCCGGCGCCGAGGACGGCGAGATCGTGCTGCGCAACTGCCCCTTCCACGTCCTGGCCAGGGAGCACACGGAGCTGGTGTGCGGGATGAACCTGCACCTGCTCGACGGGCTCCTGCAGGGCCTGGGCGCCGACGGCCTGACCGCGCGCCTCGCCCCCGCCCCGGGCCTGTGCTGCGTACGCCTGCGCCCCACCGCCTGACGCGACCCGTCCCGTGACGCGATCCACACCCCTTCCCGGGAGATTATTTCATCACTTGTTGATTTAATGAGAGGAGACTTATCGTCGAGCCAAGGAGGCATGCCATGAATGCTCCACTGATCCTCGACTTCCGCGACATCGATGCCGGGATGCTGCCGCTGGTCGGCGGGAAGGCCGCCAACCTGGGCGTGCTCACCGCCGCCGGGCTGCCGGTCCCGCCGGGCCTGTGCGTGACCACCGAGGCCTACCGGAGGGTCACCGAGCGGGCGGCCGGGCTCGAGGCGGTCTTCGACGCCCTGCAGGTGACCTCCCCCACCGACACCCGGACGCTCAACCGGCTGGCCGCCACCGCCCGCGGCATCGTGCTCGACGCCCCGGTGCCCGACGACGTCGCCGCGGCCGTGCGGGACAGCGCGCCGCACGGCCCCGTCGCGGTGCGCTCCTCGGCCACCGCAGAGGACCTGCCGCACGCCAGCTTCGCCGGGCAGCAGGACACCTACCTCAACGTCGTCGGCCGGGACGCGGTGCTGGAGGCGGTCCGGCGGTGCTGGGCCTCGCTGTGGACCGACCGGGCCGTGGCCTATCGGGCCGCCAACGGGATCGACCACCGCGCCGTACGGCTCGCCGTGGTGATCCAGGAGATGGTGCGGGCGGAGGTCGCCGGGGTGATGTTCACCGCCAACCCGGTCACCGGGCGGCGGCGCGAGGCGGTGATCGACGCCAGCCCCGGGCTCGGCGAGGCCGTCGTCTCGGGCGCGGTCAACCCCGACCACTTCGTGGTGGACATCGCGACCCTGGAGATCACCGAGCGGCGTCTGGGCGACAAGCGGCTGGCCGTACGGCCCGTCGAGGGGGGTGGCGTGGAGCACGTCGAGACCCCGTCGGAGAACACGGCGGAGGGCGCGTGCCTGACCGACGACCGGATCAGGGCGCTGGCCGCGCTGGCCGGCCGGGTCGAGGACCACTACGGGGCGCCGCAGGACACCGAGTGGGCCGTCGACGACGAGGGCGTCCTGTGGCTCACCCAGTCCCGCCCGATCACCACGCTCTTCCCGATCCCCCGGCACTCCGACTCGCAGGCCGCCGACGGCACGCGCGCCTACTTCTGCATGAGCGTGGCGCAGGGGGTCTACCAGCCGCTGACCCCGATGGGCATGCAGGCCTTCCGGCTGATGTCGGCCTCGGCGGCCGAGCTGTACTCCGGCGTCCCGGTGGCCGACCGGCGGGCCGGGGCCCCGCAGTTCGCCGAGGCGGGCGGACGGATGTTCTTCGACGTCACCGGGGTGGTGCGCAGCCGGACGGGGCTGGCGTTCTTCCCCCGGGTGCTGGACGTGATGGAGGCCAGGTCGGCGGTGATCCTGCGGGAGCTGTCGCGCGACCCCCGTTTCGGCATGCTCCACCGTTCCCGGCGCCCCGCCCTGCGCCGGGCCGCCCGGCTCGGCAGGCGCTACCGCATCCCTCCGCGCGCCGTACAGGCCCTGATACGGCCGGAGTCGGCGCACCGGCGGGCAGAGCGGACGGAGGCGGTCCTGCGGGCGAAACTCGCCTCCCCGCGCGAGGCCACCCCGGTCCAGCGGCTCGACCGCGTCGAGCGGCTGCTGTCCACCGAGCTCTTCCCGCTCGTCCCGACGATCCTGCCGGGCGCGGGGGCCGGGTTCGCCATGCTCGGCCTGGCCTGGCGCCTGCTGGGCGACCGGGCGCGGCCCGGCGAGCTGGCCGGCGTCCTGCGCGGGATCCCGCACAACGTGACCACCGAGATGGACCTGGCGCTGTGGCGCCTGGCCACCCGCGTGCGCGAGGACGACAAGGCCGCGGCGCTGCTGCTGGAGACCCCCGCCGCCGAGCTCGCCGAGCGGTTCCACGCCGGGACGCTGCCGGCCGCGGTGGACGAGGGCCTGCGGGAGTTCCTGGGCGTGTACGGCGCGCGGGCGGTCGCGGAGATCGACCTCGGGGTGCCCCGGTGGTCGGAGGACCCGACCCACGTCATCGGTGTGCTGGCCAACTATCTGCGCCTGGACGATCCGGACCTGGCGCCGGACGCCCTGTTCGCCAAGGGGGCCCGGGAGGCGGTCACGACCGCCGCCGCCCTGGCCGCCCGCGTGGGCGGGCTGCGCGGGCGGGTGGTCCGCTTCGCCCTCGGCCGCGCCCGGTCCCTGACGGGCCTGCGCGAGCTGCCCAAGTTCCTCATGGTCACGGCCCTCGCCGCGATGCGCGCCGAACTGAGGATCATCGGCGCCGAGCTGGCCGCCCGCGACCTGGTCGACTCCCCCGACGACGTCTTCTTCCTGACCACGCGCGAGGTCCGCGACGCGCTGACCTCCCCGCCCGCCGGGCTGCGCGCGCTCGTCGCCGGACGGCGCGAGGAGTACCAGCGGGAGGGACGCCGCAGGCACGTGCCGCGGGTCATCCTGTCGGACGGCACCGAGCCCGAGGCCGTGGCCGCCCCGGTCGCGGCGGACGGGGCCATGACCGGTACCCCCGCCTCGGCCGGGACCGTGACCGGGCGCGCCCGGGTGGTCCTCGACCCGGTCGGCGCGCACCTGGAGCCCGGGGAGATCCTGGTCTGCCCCTCCACCGACCCCGGCTGGACCCCGCTGTTCCTCACCGCGGGCGGCCTGGTGATGGAGATGGGCGGGGCCAACTCCCACGGCGCGGTGGTCGCCCGCGAGTACGGCATCCCGGCGGTGGTCGGCGTGGCCCGCGCGACCGAGCACATCACCACCGGTCAGGAGGTCACCGTGGACGGCTCCTCCGGCGCGGTCACCGTGGAGACCGGCTCACAGGACCCCGCCCCGGCGAGCGATATGGAGAGCCAAAGGATCACTTAAGGCGGTGTTAAGCCCGCCCCTGCCAGCATCTCGACCGTACGGTTTCCCCCCTTCCCCGGCCATTCGTGCCGCACAGAGGAGTGATCGAGTGTCGAGGCAGCGCATCCTTGCGTCTCTCGCGGGTGTAGCGGTGACGGGCGCGCTGGCGGCCGTCATACCGGCGTCGGCGGCGTCGGCGGCCGACTGCGCGACCGCCTGGAGTTCCACGAAGGCGTACCAGGGCGGCGCGAGCGTCTCCTACAAGGGCCGCAACTGGTCGGCCAAGTGGTGGACCCAGAACGAGACGCCCGGCGCCTCGGGCTCCGGCGTCTGGGCGGACAAGGGCGCCTGCGGCGGGTCGACGACCCCGGCCCCGGCCCCCTCCACCGGCTGCTCCCACCCGAACTGGGTCGCGGGCAAGTTCTACGCCACCGGCGCCATCGTCAGGTACACCGACGGCAAGCTCTACCGCGCCGAACACGACAACCCGGGCTACGACCCGGTCATCAGCACGTGGTACTGGGAGCCGTACGCCTGCAACGGCAGCACCCCGGCTCCCACGACCCCGCCGCCCACCGACCCGGCCCCCTCGGGCTTCGTGGTCAGCGAGGCGCAGTTCAACCAGATGTTCCCGAACCGGAACTCCTTCTACACCTACAAGGGCCTGACCGCGGCGCTGAGCGCCTACCCCGGCTTCGCCAAGACGGGCAGCGACACCGTCAGGAAGCAGGAGGCCGCCGCGTTCCTGGCCAACGTCAACCACGAGACCGGCGGCCTGGTCCACGTGGTGGAGCAGAACACCGCGAACTACTCGCACTACTGCGACCGGAGCCAGTCGTACGGCTGCCCCGCCGGGCAGTCGGCCTACTACGGCCGCGGCCCGATCCAGCTGAGCTGGAACTTCAACTACAAGGCGGCGGGCGACGCGCTCGGCATCAACCTGCTCAACAACCCGAACCTGGTGCAGACCGACGCCGCGGTGGCCTGGAAGACCGCCCTGTGGTACTGGAACACCCAGAGCGGCCCGGGCACGATGACCCCGCACAACGCGATGGTCAACGGCCGCGGCTTCGGTGAGACGATCCGCAGCATCAACGGCAGCCTGGAGTGCAACGGCCGCAACCCCGCCCAGGTGCAGAGCCGGGTCGCCTCCTACCAGAAGTTCGTCCAGATCCTGGGCACCACCCCCGGCGGCAACCTGAGCTGCTGACCGCGCGCGTCGCCTCCGCGCGTCTCCCCCGGGCGGGACCCGGTCACCGCGATCACCGCGGACGGTCCCGCCCGCCGGGACGGGGCCCGCTCACCCCCTGCCGAAAGCCGGCGGGCCCCGTCCCTCCCCCTCACGGGGCCCGCCCGACCGTTCAGGGAGGCGGGATCTCCCCCGATCCGCGGGCGATCAGGCGGGTCGGGATCACGACGGTCCTGGCCTTGGAGCGCTCGCCGTCCAGGCGGGCCATCATCAGCTCCGCCGCGGCCCGGCCCATGGCCGCGGGGTCCTGGGCCACCACGGTCAGCGCGGGCTCGAGCACCTCGGCCAGCGGGAGGTCGTCGAAGCCGACCACGGCCACGTCCCGGCGGCCGAGCCTGGCCAGGCCGAGGATGACGCCGGTCGAGGCGAAGTTGTTGGCCGCGAAGACGGCCGTGGCCGGTTCCCGCCCGTCGAGCAGCCGGGTCACGGCGGCCGCCGCTGCCTCGTGGTCGTGGCCGATCTCCACCAGGTCCCGGTCGAAGGGGATGCCCGCCTCGGCCAGCGCGTCGCGGTAGCCCTGGAAGCGCTCACGCCGCGTGTACAGGGCGGGGTGGTCGCCGATGAAGGCGATCCTGCGATGCCCGTGGCGGATCAGCTGCGCGACCCCGGCGCGCGCCCCCTCCCGGTTGGAGCTGACCACGGAGTCCGCGGTCAGGCCGCCGGCCAGGCGGTCCAGGAAGACGATGGGCAGGCCCGCGGCCCGCTCGGCCCGCAGCGGGCGGTGATCGCCGCCGGCGGAGGGCACGATGAGGAGGGCGGTGACCCGCCGGGCCAGGAAGGTGGAGATCAGCGAGCGCTCCCGCTCGGCGGTCTCCTCCGAGGAGCCCACGATGAGGGTCAGCCCGCGGGCCCGCACCGCGTTCTCGACCCCGCCGGCCACCGTGCCGAAGAAGGGGTTCCCCATGTCCGGGATGACCAGCCCCACCGTGGAGTCGCGCGCGCCGACCCGCATGTTCCGCGCCATGAGGTTCGGCTGGAAGCCGAGCTTGCCCATGGCCTCCAGGATGCGCGCACGGGTCTCGGCCGCCACCGGGCCGTCGTCGTTGACCACGCGGGAGACGGTCTTGGCCGTGACGCCGACCTCCCGGGCCACGTCACTCATGGTCGCGCGGCGAACCTTGGACATGGACCACCGTTTTCTCGTCGGAGCCGCTCGGTCGGGAACAGGCTAAACCGTGATCGTTCTTCTCCGGTACGGCCCCGCACCTGGCCGGCGGGGGTCTCCGCCCCGGTCGGGCGACCCGGGCGGGCCGCCGGACCGGGTACGGGAGCGCCGGGTACGCCACCCGGGGAACGGGCGGGACGGGCCCCCGGGCCGGGGAGCGGGATGGAGCGACCACCCCGGGCCGGGGAGCGGGATGGAGCGGCCGCCCCGGCCGGGGGTCACGTGAGGCCGGCCGCCCGCGCCGGGGGTCACGTGAGGCCGATCGCCCGGGCCGCCTCCTTGTCGGCCACCACGGCCTGCTCGTCGGCGTCCAGCCGCAGCGCGCCCGTCATGATCGCGACGACCTCGGCCATGCTGTGCTCGCCGGGCTTGATCTGGGCGACGCGGCGGCCGAGCCGCTGCACGTGGATCCGGTCGGCGATCTCGAACACGTGCGGCATGTTGTGGCTGATCAGCACCACCGGCAGGCCCCGGTCGCGGACCCTGCGGATCATGTCGAGCACCTGCCCGGACTCCTTGACGCCCAGCGCCGCGGTCGGCTCGTCCATGACCACCACGTGCCGGGCCCAGGCCACCGCCCGCGCCACCGCCACGCCCTGGCGCTGACCTCCGGACAGCGACTCCACCGGCTGGGTCAGGGACCGCAGGCCGATCTTGAGCTCGGCCATGTGCCGGGCCGACTCCTCGCGCATCCGCCGGTGGTCGAGCAGGCGGAAGACGCGGCCGAGGAAACCGGGCCGGCGCGCCTCGCGGCCGAGGAACATGTTGCTGGCGATGTCGAGCGAGGCCGCCACCGCCAGGTCCTGGTAGACGGTCTCGATGCCGTTCCTGCGGGCGTCGAGGGGGTCGCGGAAGCGCACCGGCCTGCCGTCCAGCATGATCTCGCCCTCGTCGGGCTGGAGCGCCCCCGTCAGGGCCTTGATCAGGCTCGTCTTGCCCGCGCCGTTGTCGCCGATGACGGCGAGCACCTCGCCCGCCATCAGGTCGAAGTCGGCGCCGTCGAGCGCCGTCACGTGGCCGTAGCGCTTGACCAGGCCGCGGGCCTGCAGCACCGGGGTCTGCGCGGTCCCGGCGGGCGGGACCGGGGCGGAGGGAGAGTCGGTCATCGGATCCTCCTGCGGGAGAGCTGGTCCACGGTGACGGCGAGGATGACCAGGATTCCGGTGATCAGGGTCTGGTAGATCGAGGCCACCCCCATGAGCTGCAGGCCGTTCCGGAAGACGCCCACGATGAGCGCGCCGATCAGGGTGCCGATCACCAGTCCCCGGCCACCGAACAGGCTGGTGCCGCCCAGCACCACGGCGGTGATGCTGTCGAGGTTGTCGGTCTGCCCGGCCTGCGGGTCGCCGACGCCGGTCCGGGAGACCAGCAGCAGCGCGGCGATGCCGTACACGAACCCGGCGGTCGTGTAGACGCCGACGGTGAGCCGGCCGGTCCTGATGCCGGTGAGCCTGGCCACCTCGGGGCTGTTGCCCAGGGCGTAGACGTGCTTGCCCCAGGCCGTCTGGCCGAGCAGGTAGGCGAACAGCAGGAACAGCAGGATCGTCAGCAGCGAGCCGTACGTCACCCGGGTGTCACCGATGGCGAAGGTCTCGCCCAGCGCGGTCAGCGGCGCCGGCAGGTTGGTGACCGTCTGGTCCTGCGAGTAGATGTGGGTCAGCGCGAAGGCCACGTTGAGCATGCCCAGCGTGACGATGAACGGCGGCAGCGGGACGAGCGTGACCAGCAGCCCGTTGGCCGCGCCGAACCCCGCGCACACCAGCAGGCCGAGCGCGATCGCGACCAGCGGGGGCACGGTGCCCTCGGCGGCCAGCTTGGCCATCAGGATGCCGCCGAAGGCCATGATGGCGCCGTTGGACAGGTCGATCCCGGCGGTGAGGATGATCAGCGTCTGGCCGATGGCCAGCGTGCCGACCACCATCACCTGCTGGATGATCAGCGAGAAGTTCCCGCCGGTGAGGAACTGGTCGCTGTTGAAGGAGAAGAAGACGCAGGCGAGCAGCAGGGCCGCCAGCGGTCCCACCGTCGGCGTGCTCAGCAGCCGGCGGGCCGGCGAGGGCTCGGCCGCCTCGGGCGGCTTGGGAGGGGTCATCGTCGCGGTCATGTTCACCCCCAGCAGTTCTGCAGGCCGAACGCGGTGTCCTTGGCCTCGACGCCGCCGGCGGGCTTGTCGGTGATCAGGGTGACGCCGGTGTCGGTGTAGCCGGAGACCTTGGTGCCGTTCTTGCCGTAGTCGACGACGGCCTTGACGCCCTGCTCGGCCATCTTCAGCGGGTACTGCTGGGAGGTGGCGGCGATCTGGCCGCTCTGCACGGCCTTGGTGCCGACGCAGCCGCCGTCGACCGAGACGATGAGCACGTCCTTCTCGCGGCCCTTGGCCTTCAGCGCGGTGTAGGCGCCCAGGGCGGCGGGCTCGTTGATGGTGTAGACGAGGTTGATGTCGGGGGCCTTCTGCAGGCAGTTCTCCATCGCGGTCTGTCCCTTGGACTGGTCGCCGCCGGTGTCCTGGGAGCAGACCACGGACGGGTCGCCCTCTTGGATGCCGAAGCCCTTGAGGAAGCCGTCGTGGCGCAGCTGCCCCACCGCGATGCCGGGAGCGAGGTCGAGGGTCGCGATCTTGGCGGGCTTGCCGGCCATCGTGGCCTTGGCGTACTGGCCGATGAGCTCGCCGGCCTTGAAGTTGTCCGTGGCGAACAGCGCGTCGGTGGCCTCCTGCGGCTCGGTCGGGCTGTCCAGCGCGATGACCAGGACGCCGGCCGAACGCGCCTTCTGCACGGCGGGCACGATCGCCTTGGAGTCGCTGGGCGTGATGAGGATGCCCTTCACCCCGGCGGCGACCATGTTCTCGATCGCGGTGATCTGGCTGGCGTTGTCGCCGTCGAACTTGCCCGCGGCGGTCATCAGCTCCGCGCCCTCGGCCTTGGCGGCGGCCTCGGCGCCGATCTTCATCTTGACGAAGAAGGGGTTGGTCTCGGTCTTGGTGATGAGGCCCACTTTGATCGCGTCCGCCTGGCCGGCGGTGCCGCCTCCCCCGCCGCAACCGGCGAGGGCGATCGTGGCGACTATCGCGCAGGCGCCGAGGGCGCCGGTCGCGCGAGTGCTACGAGACATGGGATGACTCCTGGTTCCTCTGGGGGGGCGGGTGATGTCAACGTTGACATATGTCAACGTTGACATCCCTTGCGATGCGATGATGAACTCCGTTTGAGGAAACGTCAATGCCTCTTCTCCGTAACGAGTGGGCACCATGGATCCCGTGCCCGGAGACGTCTCTTCCCAGAAAGGCAGGCCAATGCCCTCCACCCAGGTCGCCGTGCTCGGCGAGTGCGTCGCGGACGCCTTCACGATCGGGAGCGCGGGTCCGAACGAACTGACCCTGCGCGTGCTGCCCGGAGGGGGCCCGGCCAACACCGCGGTGGCCCTGGCCCGTCTGGGCACCCCCACCCGCTTCCTCGCCCGGATCTCCCGCGACTCCTTCGGCTCCATGTTCCGCGCCCACCTGGAGGCCTCCGGGGTCGACCTGAGCGGCTGCGTGAGCGCCGGCGAGCCCAGCACGCTGGCGGTGGCCACTCTCGACGCGGCCGGGCAGGCCGGCTACTCCTTCCACGCCGAGGGCAGCGCCGACTGGCAGTGGAGCGCGCAGGAGCTGGACACCGGGCGGGTCGGCGAGGCGGCCTGCCTGCACACCGGCTCCCTGGCCCTGGTCCGCGCGCCCGGGGCCGGGCACGTCGAGGAGCTGCTGGAGCGCGTGCGGGAGCGGACCACGGTGTCGATCGACCCCAACGTGCGGGCCGCCCTCGTGCCCCCGGCCGTCTACCGGACGCGGATGCACCGGTGGTGCGCGCTGGCCGACATCGTCAAACTGAGCGACGACGACCTGGGCCAGATCCACCCCGGCGAGCCCGTGGAGCAGGTCTGCGAGAGCTGGCACGCCGCGGGCGCCCGCCTGGTCGTGGTGACGCGCGGCCCGCAGGGCGCGCTCGTCTCGCTGGACGGGCAGGCGGCCACGGTGCCCGCGCCCGCCGCCAAGGTCGTGGACACGGTCGGCGCCGGGGACTCCTTCACCGCCGGCCTGCTGCACCGGCTGCACGCCCAGGGCCTGCTCGGCGGGCGGCTGGACGGCCTCACCCTCGCCCAGGCCACCGAGGCGGCCGCCTTCGCCGCCCGGGTCGCCGCGCTGACCTGCTCGGTCGCGGGGGCCAACCCGCCCTGGGCGGCCGACCTGGCCGGACAGACGCTCCCGATGAGCTGAGGGGAGCCCGCGGCCGGGCGGACCGGCCGGGGAGGCATCTCGACCAAGCGCTTGGCGGAGAGCATGATGGCCTGGTGCCGTACGCCGACGTCTTCGCCCGCAGCATCGCCGACCCCGAGGGCTTCTGGGGAGAGGCCGCCCAGGCCGTCGCCTGGAGCGCCGCGCCGTCCCGGGTCCTGGACCGCGACGATCCCCCGTTCTACCGCTGGTTCCCCGACGGGGAGCTCAACACCTGCTTCAACGCCCTCGACCGGCACGTGGAGGCGGGGTACGGCGAGCGCCTCGCGCTGATCCACGACAGCCCGGTCACCGGGACCGTCCGCCGCCTCACCTATGCCGGGCTGCTGGAGGAGGTCGCCCGGTTCGCCGGGGTGCTCCGGGACCTGGGCGTGACCAGGGGCGACCGGGTGGTCGTCTACATGCCGATGGTGCCCGAGGCCGTCGTCGCCATGCTGGCCTGCGCGCGGCTGGGCGCGGTGCACTCGGTGGTGTTCGGCGGGTTCGCGCCCAGGGAGCTGGCGGTCCGGATCGACGACGCCCGGCCCAAGGTGATCGTCTCGGCGTCCTGCGGGATCGAGCCGAGCCGGGTGGTGCCGTACAAGCCGATGCTCGACGCCGCGCTCGACCTCGCCGCGCACCGGCCCGAGCGGTGCGTGATCCTCCGGCGCGAGCAGGCCCCCGCCGAGCTCGTCCCGGGCCGGGACCTCGACTGGGCCGAGGCCGTGGCCGCCGCCGAACCGGCCGGATGGGTGCCGGTGCGGGCCACCGACCCGCTCTACATCCTCTACACCAGCGGCACCACCGGCCTGCCCAAGGGCGTGGTCAGAGACAACGGCGGGCACGCGGTCGCGCTGCTGTGGAGCATGCGCGAGGTCTACGACGCCCGGCCGGGAGAGGTCTTCTGGGCGGCCTCGGACGTGGGCTGGGTCGTCGGCCACTCCTACATCGTGTACGGCCCGCTGCTGCTGGGCGCCACGAGCGTCCTGTACGAGGGCAAGCCGGTCGGCACGCCGGACGCGGGCGCGTTCTGGCGGGTGATCTCCGAGCACGGGGTGAGCACGCTGTTCACCGCGCCCACCGCCTTCCGGGCGATCAAACGGGAGGACCCGGCCGCGGCCCTGCTCGGCAAGTACGACATCTCGTCGCTGCGGACGCTGTTCCTGGCCGGGGAGCGCCTGGACCCCGACACCTACCACTGGGCCTCGGAGAAGCTGGGCGTGCCGGTGGTCGACCACTGGTGGCAGACCGAGACCGGCTGGCCCGTGGCGGCGAACCTGCGGGGGCTGGACCCCATGCCGATCAAACCGGGCTCCCCCACCGTGCCCGTCCCCGGCTACGACGTCCGGGTCCTCGACTCCGACGGCCGCGACCGCGCCCCCGGCCAGGAGGGCGCCATCTGCCTGCGGCTCCCGCTGCCGCCCGGCACGCTGCCCACGCTCTGGCAGGACGACGAGCGCTACGTGAGCTCGTACCTGTCGCAGTTCCCCGGTCACTACCTGACCGGCGACGGCGGCTACCTGGACGAGGACGGCTACCTGTTCGTGATGGGCCGCACCGACGACGTGATCAACGTGGCCGGGCACCGGCTCTCGACCGGGTCGATGGAGGCGGTGCTGGCCGCGCACCCGGCGGTCGCCGAGTGCGCGGTGATCGGGGTCGCCGACGAGCTGAAGGGCCAGGTGCCGCGCGGTTTCGTGGTGCTCAAGAGCGGGGTGGAGGCCGACCCGCAGACGGTGTGCGCCGAGCTGGTCCGGGCGGTGCGCGACGAGGTGGGGGCGGTGGCCGCGCTGAAACGGGTGGACGTCGTCCCGGCCCTGCCGAAGACCCGCTCGGGGAAGATCCTGCGCAAGACCATGCGCGGCATGGCCGAGGGCGCCGACGAACCGGTGCCCTCGACGATCGAGGACGCCACGGTCCTGGACGCCCTGCGCCCGGTCATCGCGCCTGATCAGGGACGGTAGGCGGCCGGAGTGCGGGACGGCCGGCCGAGTGGGTCCTCAGGCTGAGGGTGGGTACGGCGGTGCGCGGCAGGGCGGGTACGGCGGTGCGCGGCAGGGCGGGTGTCGCCCAGTCGTGAGGCGCGTCCCCGGCCAGGCAGCACCCGCCCGGCCACGGACACACCCCATGGGCGGCCCCGCCATCCGGCACGCCGGCCCGGGCCACGCACACGGGACCGGCCCGGGCCGGGCCGTACACGCGGGGCTCAGCGGGAGGCGGGGGTGTGCTCCCGCTCCCGCCGGGAACGCTGGGGCGCCCGGTAGGCCCACTGCCAGGCCAGCTCCAGCGGCCCCCGGTCATAGCGGCGCAGCCAGAGGGAGGCCAGCGTCATGAACAGCACGCAGATGACCGCCCAGGCGACCGGCACCCACCACGGCCGCAGCCCGTCCAGGCGCTCGGCCAGCCCGAGCCCCCAGCCGTAGCAGAGCACGGCCCCCGCCAGGTTCTGGAAGACGTAGCAGCTCAGCGCCGTCCGGCCGACGGCCGTCAGGCCCCGGCGCAGCGGGCCGGGGGCGCCGGACATCCGGTGGACGATCGTGGTGACCAGGCCGAGCAGGCCCAGGGCCACCAGCGGCGGCAGCAGATAGCGGTCCACCAGGAACCAGTCCTGCCCGGCGAAGGAGGTCAGCAGGTTCAGCGGGGCGCCCACGCCGAGACCGAAGATCATGAGCCTGCGCCGGAGCGCGGCGCCCCGGCCGGAGTCCTCGAACACCCCGGCCCGCGTCAGCCGTGAGCCGAGCAGGAACAGCACGACGCCCATCGGGACGATGAACACCGCCTCCAGCCGGTAGAGGCCGAACAGCTCGAACCGGGCGGCGACCTGCTCGCCGTAGCTTCCCCGGCTGAACAGCGTGCTCGGGGCGGCCGGGGCGGCCGCCGTGTCCTGCTCGTACAGCAGCGCGGCGGTGAGCAGGCCGATCACCACCGCGAACACCGAGCCCACACCGATCATCCAGGCCCGCACGGCGCGGTCGCTCCGGCCGATCAGGTAGGCCACGATCATCGAGGTGATCGCGTAGCCCATGAGCACGTCGAACTCGAAGATCAGGAAATAGTGGATCAAGCCTTCGACGAACAGCAGCGCGGCCCGCCACAGGTACCAGCCGGGCCAGGGGGTGCCGCGCCGCCGCGCCGAGCGGTACTGCAGCTCCAGCCCCACCCCGAACAGCAGCGTGAGCAGCGCCAGGAACTTCCCGTTGGTCAGGAATCTCAGGAAGGTCTCCACGGCGCCCGGCCGGGCCAGCGCCTCGAACACCGCGGCGGGTCCGCCGGGGTCGGTGAAGATCCAGATATTGGTGCCCAGCGTGCCCATGATGGCCACGCCCCTGAGCACGTCCAGAGCGTCGATACGTCGGTCGGTCATATCCTCCACGATCGCGTCCCGACCGGCCCGGGACATCGGCACGCGGACCCAGACGGGCCGTACACCGATGGATGTACGGCCTCCGTCTTCGGTCCGGTCCGGCCGTCGACTAAAGATGCTCGCCGAGGAAGTCCGTGACGGCCTCCACGGCCTGGGTGACGTACGGCTCGGCGTCGTAGAGGTCGATGTGCAGCCGGGCGTCCAGCCAGACGAGCTTCCTGGGCTCGTCCATGCGCTTGTAGGCCTCCTCGGCCCCCTCCGGCGAGCAGAAACGGTCGACGACGCCGTGCACGATGAGCCCGGGTGTGGGTGACAGGAAGTCGGCGCCGGTCATGTTGTCCACGGTGACCAGCTCGCGGATGGAGGCCCGGGTGACCTCGTTGCGCCAGTGCGGCGAGGCGCCGCGCTCGGTGCCGTAGTAGGCGAACGGCTCGTCGCCCGGCATCGCGGCCTCGCCCTCCTGCGCGACGGCCGGGAGATACTCCGTCGGCCCGCCCTGGTCCTGGCGCTCCAGGACCTCGGTGAAGGAGGCCAGCGCCCCCCGGTATCCCTCCGGGGACATCCCGGCGCGCATGGCGTAGGGGTTGTTGTAGGCGCCCGCGATCCCGGCGAACGCCTTCACCCGCGGGTCGAAGGCGGCGAACCTGAGGGCGTACCCCCCGCCCAGGCAGATCCCGACCGCGCCGATCCGGTCGCCGTCCACCTCGGGCCGGGCGCGCAGCAGCGACACCGCGGCCCGCAGGTCGTGCAGCTTGCCCTGCGGGTCCTCGTGCCGGCGCGGCCGCCCGCCGGACTCGCCCCAGTTGCGGTGGTCGAAGGCCAGCGTCACGTATCCGGCCTCGGCCAGCCGGGCGGCGTACAGCCCGGTCACCTGGTCGCGGGTGCCGGTGAAGGGCCCGGTGAAGACCAGCGCCGGATGCGGTCCCGGCCCGGCCGGGACGCGCAGGTCTCCGACGAGCGTGATCCCGTCTGCGGTGAACTCAACCCTCTCGGTCATGCCCCCAAGTCTGTACGGCCCGCACCGGCGGCGCGAGCCGTACAGCTCCCGAGGAGACGGCCCGCTAGGAGTCGAACCCGAGACCCATCCGGTCCAGGGTGCGCAGCCACAGATTGCGGCGGCCCTGGTTGAGGTCGGCCTGGGCGATCGACCACCGGGTCATCTGGATCCCGGCCGAGCGCACCGGCTCGGGCGGGAAGGGGATCGGCTTCTCCTTGACCATCCGCAGCTCGGTCCGCTCGGTCCGCTCACCGCTCAGCAGGTCGAGCATGACGTTGGCGCCGAACCGGGTGGCCCCGACGCCCATGCCGGTGTATCCGGCGGCGTAGGCCAGGCGCCCGCCGTGCGAGGTGCCGTAGAACGCGCTGAAGCGGCTGCAGGTGTCGATGACCCCGCCCCACCGGTGGGTGAAGCGCAGGTCCGACAGCTGGGGGAAGGTGGCGAAGAAGTGCTCGGCCAGCTTGACGAAGGTGGCGTCGCGCTGCTCGTACTCCGGCTTGATCTTCCCGCCGTTGTAGTAGACCGCGTCGTAGCCGCCCCACAGGATGCGGTTGTCCTCGGTCAGCCGGTAGTAGTGGAACTGGTTGGCCGAGTCGCCGACGCCCTGCCGGTTGTGCCAGCCGACCGAGGCCAGCTGCCCGGCCGAGAGCGGCTCGGTCATCAGCACGTAGTCGTAGACCGGCACCAGGAAGTGCCTGAGCCTGCGCAGCAGCGGCGGGAAGACGCCGGTGCCCAGGGCGACCCTGGCGGCCCTGACGGAGCCGTAGGGCGTGAGCAGGTCCAGGCCCGCCGGGGTGTCGCGCATGGCGCGCACCGGCGTGCGCTCGTGGATGCGCACGCCCAGGTCGAGGCAGGCCTGCCGCAGTCCCCAGGCCAGGCGGGCGGGGTCGAGCATGGCGCAGCCGTCGCGCTCCCACATCCCGCCGACGTAGGTGGGCGAGTCCACCTCCGCGCGCACCTGGGCGGCGTCCATCATGTCGAGGCGGACGCCAAGCTCGCGGGCGATCTGCGAGCTCTCGTGCATCTCCTCCAGCTGCCACGGCTCGGTGGCCACGTGCAGCTCGCCGGTGCGCTCGTAGCCGCAGTCGATGCCGTAGCGGGCGACGGTCTCGCCGATCTCGTCGAGGTTGCGCAGGCCCATGTGCTCCAGCGTGGAGATCTCCTCGGGCCAGCGCTCCAGCCCGTTGGCGATGCCGTGGGTCAGGGTCGCCATCGCGAAGCCGCCGTTGCGGCCCGAGGCCGCCCAGCCGATCCTGCGTCCTTCGAGCAGGACCACGTCGAGCGACGGGTCGCGCTCCTTGGCCATCAGGGCCGTCCACAGCCCCGAGAAGCCGCCGCCGACCACCGCGAGGTCGGCGCCCGTGTTTCCGAAGAGCCGCGCCTGCGGCTCCGGTTTCGCCGGACTGTCCAGCCAGTACGGCTTGCGCTCCGCATCAGTCAGTGCCTTCAGCGGATCCACAATCTCACTTCCCAACGTGAGTCTTGAAAAGATTCCTTGAGTTGATTGCTCGGTCAGTCAGTTGAACGAGCGCGGGTTCCCCCCGCCTGTTTCCGATCTCGCCTCCCTGTTCCTTGCTCGCGGCGTACGCCGCGGGCCCGCGCCGTGCGGCGCGGGCCCGCGGGGTCCTCAGGTGCGGCGTCTGCTCGCGATCGCGTTGCCGACCGCGATCGCGACTCCGATGCCGAAGATGAGTGTGCCCATCACATTGACCTGCGGCGGGATGCCCACCTTGACCGAGCCGATGATCCACAGCGGGAACGTCAGCGTGGAGCCGTTGACGAAGCTCGTCACGACGTAGTCGTCGATGGACAGCGCGAAGGCCAGCAGCGCCCCGGCGAACACCGCGGGCATGATCGCCGGCAGGGTCACCAGGCGGAAGGTGGTCCACGTGCCCGCGCCCAGGTCCCTGGCCGCCTCCTCCAGCGAGGGATCCAGCCCGACCACCCGGGCGCGCACCGTCACCACCACGAAGGACAGTGAGAACAGCACGTGCGCGATGGTGATGGTGAGCAGGCCCCGCGGGGTGTTCCCCGAGACGAACAGCGACAGCAGCGAGGCTCCCATGACCAGCTCGGGCGTCGAGATCGCCGCGAAGACCAGGAAGTTGCTCGCCCCCTTGCCGCGGAAGCGGTAGCGCCCCAGGGCCAGGCCCAGGAGGGTGCCGATCACGGTGGTCAGAATGGTGCTGATCACCGCGATCTGCAGGGAGTTGACCAGCGCGCCGGTGAGCGAGCCGTCGGCGAACAGCTCGCCGTACCAGCGCAGCGTGAAGCCCTGCCAGGAGGTGTTGGACTTGCTCTGCTTGTCGTTGAAGCCGAACAGGATCATCACGGCGATCGGCGCGGTGAGCCACGCGATGATCAGCCAGGTGTAGACGTGCAGGAGCCGGTCGCCGAGTCTGCCTCTCATCGGGCCGCCGCCTCCAGCACGTTCTCGGTGCCGAGCGACCGCGCGTAGACGAAGATGCCCACCAGCAGCACCGCCATCAGCGTGAACGACAGCGCCGACGCGGTCGGGTAGTCGTTGTTGGTCAGGTACTCGGTCTGGATGATGTTGCCGATCATCGTGTTGCCGGTGCCGCCCAGGATGCGGGCGTTGACCGGGTCGGCCGTGGCCGGCACGAAGGTCATCAGCACGCCCGCGAAGACGCCGGGCAGCGACAGCGGCAGCACCACCCTGCGGAAGGCCGCCAGCCGCGAGGCGTACAGGTCGTAGGCGGCCTCGACGACCCTCGGGTCCACCCGCTCCAGCGCCACGTAGATCGGCAGCACCATGAACGGCAGGAAGTTGTAGACCAGGCCGCCGATCACCGCCACGTCCGTGGCCAGCACGTGGAAGTCCGCGGGCAGCAGCCCCGCCGACTTCAGCGGCCCGAACAGGATGCCGTCGTCGGCCAGCAGGAAGCCCCAGGAGATCGTGCGCAGCACGAAGGAGACGAAGAACGGCAGCAGCAGCAGGAACAGGTACATCGACTTGCGCCTGCCGCCCTTGAAGGCGATCCAGTACGCCATCGGGTAGGCCAGCACCAGCATGATCAGCGTGGCGATCCCGCCGTAGATCAGCGACCTGATCAGCTGAGTGTGGTACTGCCCGACGGCCTTGGCGTAGTTGGAGACGCTGAAGGTCTGCTGGAAACCCTCCAGGAGGTTGCCGGTCGTCAGCGAGACCGAGGCCATGGCGGCGATCGGGACCACGAAGAAGATCGCGAACCAGATCCAGGCCGGCAGGGCCAGCAGGTACGGAGCGGCCGCCGCTCTGACTCTTCTCATCCGCTAGCCCTGCGTGACGGCCTGGAACATGCTCTCGAAGGCCTCCTGTTCGGCGGGCGTGGAGGGCGTGACGTAGGTGTGCAGCTTGGCGTAGTCGGCCTCGGTCGGGAAGATCAGCGGGCTCTCGATCATCGCCTCGAGGGCCTCCTTGTCCTCGCCCTTCAGCCCGGCGGCCTTGGTGGACAGGAGGTCCTTCACCGCGGGCACCGGCGTGACGTACTGGATGTACTCCGTCAGCTCGGCGGCGATCTCGGGCTTGTACAGGTAGTCCATCAGCATGAGCGCGTCGACCGGGTTGGCCGCGCCCTTGGGGATCATCATGTTGTCGGTCCAGATGGTGCCGCCCTCCTCGGGCACCATGAACGCGACCGGCTCCCCGGCGAGCTGACGCTGGAAGACGTCGCCCGACCAGCCCATGGTCAGCCACACGTCGCCCTTGGACACCGCGTCGATGTAGTCCTGGTCGTAGTACTTGCGGACGATGCCGTCCTCGCGCTGCTTCTGGAGCATCGCGGCGGCCTTGTCCCAGTCGGCCTTGGTGGACTGCTCCGGCGCGACGCCGAGCGCGAGCAGGCCGTAGTTGGCGATCTCCTGGGAGTCGGCCATCATGCCGACCTTGCCCTTGTACTTGGGATCGAACAGCGCCTGGATGCTCTTGATCGGGTCCTTGACGTACTTGGTGTTGTACGCGATCCCGGTCATGCCCGAGGTGTAGGGGATGGAGTAGGTGTTGTTCGGGTCGTAGGCCGGGTTCTTGTACTTCGCCCCGGCGTTGGCGGCGAAGTTCGGCAGCTGCTTGTGGTCCAGCGCCACCAGGTAGCCCAGGGCCTGCATCTTGGCGAACTGCGTGCCGTTGGTCATCACGATGATGTCGTAGCCCAGCGGCTGCCCGGCCCGCAGCTGCGGCTCGGCCTTGCCGAAGAAGGAGGCGTTCTCCTCGATGACCTCGAGGTACTCGACCTTGATCCCGGTCTCCTGCTCGAACTTCTTCAGCGGCCCGCGGTCCTCGGGCATGTACTCCGGCCAGTTGGCGAAGACGACCTTGCCGTTCTTCTGCTTGCCGGCCCAGAAGCCGGCGACCTCGGAGGGCTTGGGGGCGGCCTTCTGCTGGCCCTGGACGCCGCAGGCGCTCAGGGCGAGCCCGGCGGCGGACAGTCCCGCCAGGCGGAAGACGTCGCGACGGCTGACGGAGCGGCTCTGGGTCATGCCGCGGAGGAAGGCGGGAGAGGTGCTGAGGTGGTGCATGGAGGGACTCAACTTCCGATTGCGTACGAGTGGTGCGGCTGCCACGACAACCACACGGCGTCGCCACGCTCCGCCGTACTCGTGCTGTCGAGCGCGTTCTGCTGGAATACGGTGACCTCGGCGCCGTCGGCGAGGCGCACCGCATAACTGTTGTACAACCCCAGGTAGACCACCTCGGATACGGTGCCGCGCACGGCGCTGATGTCCCCCGACGGCTCCTCGGTGGAAATGGTGATCTTCTCGGGCCGGACGGTCACCGAGATCGGGTCCCCCGCCTGCCGTGACGCCTCCGCCACCAGGACCCGTCCGTGCTCGCCCAGCTTCAGTACGGCGCACCCGGACTCGACCCGGTCCACGGCGCCGCTCAGCAGGTTGGAGGTGCCGATGAAGCCGGCCACGAAGGCGGTGGCCGGGCGCTCGTAGATCTCGCGGGGCGAGGCGAGCTGCTCGACCAGGCCGTCGTTCATCACCGCGATGCGGTCGCTCATGGTGAGCGCCTCGCTCTGGTCGTGGGTGACGTAGACGAACGTGATGCCGACCTCGCGCTGGATGCGCTTGAGCTCGATCTGCATGGCCTGGCGGAGCTTGAGGTCCAGGGCGCCCAGCGGCTCGTCGAGCAGGAGCGCGCGGGGCCGGTTGACCAGGGCGCGGGCCAGGGCCACCCGCTGCTGCTGGCCGCCGGACATCTCCCGGGGGCGGCGCTTCTCGCGCCCGACGAGGTCCACGATCTCCAGCATCTCGCCGACGCGCCGCTTGATCTCGGCCTCGGCGACCTTCCGGCGCCGCAGGCCGAAGGCCACGTTCTCCCAGACGCTCATATGGGGGAAGAGCGCGTAGGACTGGAACACCATGTTCACGTCGCGTTTGTTCGGCGGGACGTTCGTCACGTCCTGGCCGTGCAGCCGCACGACGCCGCGCGTGGGCTCCTCGAACCCGGCCACCATGCGCATGGTGGTGGTCTTGCCGCAGCCGGACGGGCCGAGGAGCGAGAAGAACTCGCCCTCGGCGATCGCCAGGGTGACTCCCTTGACCGCCTGGACGACCTCACCGTGGGCGAGATACTCCTTGACGACCCCGTCGAGCTCGATGGCGGGCACCTGTGGTGCGCCGGAGGCGGCCTCGGCCGCCTCCGTGCCCGCCTGGATTCCGGTCATACCAGGCTTGTTCCTCTGTTCGCGGCTATTCGCCGATGTAGTGCATGACGTGCTTGACGCGCAGGTAGTCGTGCAGACCGAAGACCGACAGGTCCTTACCGTAGCCGGAGTGCTTGAACCCTCCGTGCGGCATCTCCGAGACGAACGGGATATGGGTGTTGACCCACACCACGCCGAAGTCCAGCTTCTTCGACATCCGCATCGCCCTGCCGTGGTCGGAGGTCCACACCGAACCCGACAGACCGTACTTGACGCCGTTGGCCTTGGCGACCGCGTCGGCCTCGTCGGAGAAGGTCTGGACGGTGATGACCGGGCCGAAGACCTCGTTCTGCACCATCTCGTCGTCCTGCTGGAGGCCGTCGACGACGGTCGGGGCGAAGAAGTAGCCCTTGTCGCCGATCCGGTGGCCGCCGGTCAGGACCTTGGCGTGGCCGGGTACCCGCTCGAAGAAGCCGGCGACGCGCTCCAGCTGGTTGGCGTTGTTGAGCGGGCCGTACAGCGCCTCCTCGTCCGAGAGGTCGCCGGTCCTGGTGCCGGCGGCGGCCTCGACCAACGCGGCGGTGAACTCGTCGTGGACGTCCTCGTGGACCAGCACGCGGCAGGCGGCGGTGCAGTCCTGGCCGGCGTTGTACAGCCCCGCGGTGGCGATGGCCTCCGCGGCGGCCTTGAGGTCCTTGACGTCGTCGAAGACGACGACCGGGGCCTTGCCGCCGAGCTCCAGGTGGACCCGCTTGAGGTCCTCGGCCGCGCTCTTGGCCACGGCCATGCCCGCGCCGACCGAGCCGGTGATCGCGACCATCTGCGCGGTCGGGTGGCCCACGACGAGGGCGCCGGTCTCGCGGTCGCCGACGACGACGTTGAAGACGCCCTTCGGCAGCACCTCACCCATGATCTCGGCCAGCTTGACCGTGGAGACCGGGGTGGTGTCGGACGGCTTGAGCACGACGGTGTTGCCCGCGGCCAGCGCCGGGGCGATCTTCCACACGGCCATCATCATCGGGTAGTTCCACGGCGTGACCTGGCCCACGACGCCGATCGGCTCGTGCCGGATGACGGAGGTGTGGTCGGCCAGGAACTCGCCCGAGGTCGGTCCCTCAAGAGTGCGGGCGGCACCGGCGAAGAACCGGAAGTGGTCGGCGGCCACCGGCGTCTCGTCCTCGGCCATGCGGGCACGCGGCTTGCCGGTGTTGCGGCACTCGGCCTCGTTCAGTTCCCCGGCCCGCGCCTCGATGGCGTCGGCGACCTTCAGCAGCAGGTTGGCGCGCTCGCCGGGCGTGGTCTGGCTCCAGCTCTCGAACGCGGCCGCCGCGGCGGCGTAGGCCGCGTCGACGTCCTCCGCGCCGGAGATCGGCGCCCGGAGGTAGGCCTCGCCGGTGCACGGGTCGATGACATCGGAGAACCTGCCGCTCTTGGCGTCCACCAACTCGCCGTTGACGTAGTTTCGGAGACGGGTGAGCTCAGTGTTCTCAACCGGGGTGGTCATCGTCGACCTCCTAGAGCATGGGGGCTGAGTTGTCGCGACTCTTACAGAGCAACAGGCTCGCGACAAGGGATTTCGTTGCGAAGATACCAAATTGCTACGGAATCGCTTGACAGAGCGGTCAGAACTGACAACATGTCGCATCGGAGACGCAACATGACGGCTACAGCCCCGAAACATGACGCCAGGGAGCGCGGATGACGACGCCGCCCAAGGTCCGCCGTGACACCGACGCCAAGTCCGGCACCGTCGTCCTCGACGAGATCTCCAAGCGGATCATCGAGGAACTGCAGTCCGACGGGCGCAAGCCGTACGCGGCGATCGGCAAGGCGGTGGGCCTGTCCGAGGCCGCCGTCCGCCAGCGGGTCCAGCGCCTGCTCGACGCGGGCGTCATGCAGATCGTCGCGGTCACCGACCCGCTGACCCTGGGCTTCTCCCGCCAGGCGATGATCGGCATCAAGTGCGAGGGCGACCTGGAGATGGTGGCCGACGAGCTGTCGGCCATCGCGGAGATCGACTACGTCGTGCTGACCGCCGGGTCCCTCGACATCATGGTCGAGGTGGTGTGCGAGAGCGACCAGCACCTCCTGGAGATCCTGGGCAAGATCCGCGCCATCCCGACCGTGCGCGCGACCGAGACCTTCGTCTATCTCAAGCTGCACAAGCAGACCTACTCCTGGGGCACCCGCTGACACCCCGGCGGGTTGCCCGCTGAGACCTCCCGGGGCGCCCGGCGGCCTCATCGTCCGAGGTGCTCTTCCAGGACCCCGGCCATCTCCGCGAGGAACGCGTCCACCTGGCCCACGGAGTAGCCGGGCTTGAACATGACCGTGGCGAACCTGACCCCCCGCACGTCCTGGGGCGTGAGCGGCTGCTCGGTGGTCCCGCGCAGGGTCGCCACGAGCCGGTCGAGGAAGACGTCGACCTCTCCCTCGTTGTAGCCCATGCCCAGCCGTCCGGGCCGGAAGGCGACCTGCTCCACCCTGAGCGCCTGCCGTTCGCGCTCGGCGAGCGTGACGCTGACCGGCATCGGGGGCTTGGGCCAGGGGTCGAGCGGCCGCTCCTGATGGGGCTGCGCCTGGTGGGGCTCCTGATAGGACTGCCGGTAGGGCTGCTCCTGAAGCGGCTCCTGGTAGGGCTCCTGGTACGGCTCCGCCTCGGCGGATCCCTCCGGTCCGGGGGCGTGCTCCTCACCGCCGTGCGCCACGGCCGCCCGGCCCTCGTCGTCGGCCGGGCCGTCCCCGCGCGCCGGCTCCGCGCCCACGGCCGCCGGGGACCGCACCGCGCCGGAATCGGGCCGATCCGGTACGGCGACGCCCGGGCCGGGCCGATCCGGTACGGCGACGCCCGGGCCGGGCCGATCCGGTACGGCGATGCCGGGATCGGGCCAGCCGGACGGGGAAGCCGCGGGTACGGCGGGCCGCGCCGCGCCGTTCCCCGATCCGGGCGCCGGAGTCCGGGTCTCCACCGTCCGCGCCTGCGCGGCGTGCAGCTCCGCGGCCCTGGTCTCCACCGCCACGATGAAGGCCTCCAGCGCGAAGTCCACCGCGGTCTCGTTGTAGCCGCCCAGTTTGGTACGGAAGCGCGCGTCGCGGATCTCGTCGGCGGTGATCGGCTCTCCGACCAGCGTGCCCCGGCCGAGGGTGCCCTCGATGCGACGGATCAGTGCGTCCACCTGGTCCGGGTCATATCCGGAACGCACGCCCAGCACCCGTGGAAAGCGGTTCAAAACCCCGCATCCTTTCCATTCCCTGTGTGACATCTCATTCTGAAGGGCCGTACCCGGTAAAGCGAGTAACGGTGACGGCTCGATCCGGCGACGACAACGATCACTGTGGCGACGGCGGGGACGTCCGCTACGGGGACAACGGGGCCGATCACGGCGAGGTAGGGTGGCGGGCCTATGCGGCTCTCCGATGTGTCCTTCCGATACTCCCGCCGCGGCCCGTGGATCATCCAGGAGGTCGAGCTCGCGCTCGGCGCCGGGTCCGTCGTGGAGGTCACCGGCCGCAACGGGGCCGGCAAGTCGACGCTCCTGCGCCTGCTGGCCGGGATCGTCCCCCCGACCCGGGGCTCGATCGCCGACCGGCCCCCGGTCGTCGGCTACGCCCCCGACGTCTTCCCCGTCGACCAGCCGTTCACCGTCTCCGCCTATCTGGCGCAGATGTCCCGGATCCGGGGCGTGCCCGCCGCCTCGGGCACGGCCCTGGCCGAGCGGCTGAACGCCTCCCACCTGCTCGGCCAGCCGCTCGGCGACCTGTCCAAGGGCAGCGCGCAGAAGGTGGGGCTGATCCAGTCGCTGCTGGCGCCGCCCGGTCTGCTGATCCTCGACGAGCCGTTCTCCGGCCTCGACGAGCAGACCAGGACCGAGCTCCCGGAGATCATCGAGGAGGTCGCCTCGGCCGGCGGCGCCGTCGTGGTCAGCGACCACCAGAACCAGCTGCGCAGCTTCCCCGGCGCCGACCACTGGCTGGTCGAGGACGGCGCGGTCGTCGCCCGCGACGGCGAGCGGGCGCGGCGGACGGTCATCGAGGTGATCGTCGACGCCGACGAAGCCGACGAGGTCGAGCAGAAGCTGCGCGCCGACGGCTACACCACCAGGCGGGCCACATGAGGCGCGGCAGCCGTACGGCGAGGGGAACGGGCCGCGTGGGGGTGGACGCGGACCGCGGAACGGCGCGGGTGCGCTCCACGGTGCGAGGAGACCTCCGGTGATCCGTCTCATGCGGTTCAAGCTGGCCGCCTACGCCAGGTCCCACCGGTTGCTGCAGCCGGTGATCGGGCTGTTCACGATGATGCTGATCTTCTACTCGTCGGTGATCCCCGACGGCAAGCAGCTGACCTCCTACGCCGACTCGGCCGGGCTGCTGATCGTCGTCTTCGCGTGGGCCGCCCGGGGCCTGCTCGACACCGAGCCCGCGGCGCAGCGGCTGATCTCGATGACCGCGGCCGGAGGCCCCCGCAGGGAGATCGGCGCCGGGCTGCTGGCGGCCCTGACCGTCAACATCGGCCTGGCGGCGATCGCGATCACCCTGCCGCTGATCCACGGCTTCGCCTCCGTCCCCCCGGCCGGCGACATCGCCAGAGGCGTCGTCCTGCACCTGCTCGGCCTCGGCGCCGGCACCGCCCTCGGCGCGCTGACCAGCAAGCCGATCATGCCCTCCCCCGCCACGTCGATGCTGGTGCTGTTCGGCGGCTACGTGATGCTGCTGCTGATCAGCCTCACCCCGATCGGCTCGTTCACCGTGCCGGTCATGCCCTGGATGCGCGCGGCCAACGCCGGCACCCTCGACGAGATCCTGCTCCCCGTCACGGCCGCCACCCTCCTGTGGTCCACCGCCGGCGCCCTCGCCTACATCCGTCTCCGCCGCACCCGCCCCTGACCGGTGACCCCACCCGTGGAGCGCGTCCGCAGTGGGCCACGCGCCGCCCGCCCCCGCCGCCCCGGCGATCGTCGACAGCACGAGCTTCGGCCGTTGACGTGTTCAGCCGGCCGTGGCGCGTTCGGGATCACCTGTCGGCCGCTCGGCTGTGACGATGGCGTCCAGCAGACCGGGGAAGACCTCGTCGACCTCGTCGCGCCTCAGGGCGTTCATCCGTGAGGTGCCGGCGTAGTACTGCCGGATGAGACCGGCCTCACGCAGGATCCGGAAGTGGTGCGTGGCCGTGGACTTGCTCACGGGCAGGTCGAACCCGCCGCAGGCGATGTCGCCGGAGGCGCCGCACAACTGCGTGACGATGCTCCGCCGTACCGGGTCGACGACGGCTTCGAGGACCCGCTGCAACGTGATCGTCCGTACGTCGGGGTGGTGAGGGATTCGATCGGCCTCCATGACCCCATAGTACGACAGCCATCAAAGTTTGACCGCCATCGTACTTTCGTGCTTGGGTGGATCATCATTCATCACGGCGGGAGGACGGGGCGATGAGCAAGGCGGTGCTGTTCCGCGGACTCGGCGGGCCCGAGGTCATGCGACTGGAGGACGTGGAGACCGGTGAGCCGGGCCCGGGCGAGGTGCGGATCCGGGTGGACGCGATCGGCCTGAACCGGGCTGAGGTGCTGTTCCGCACCGGGGACTACATCGAGCCGGTGCGGCGGTTCCCGGCCCGGCTGGGCACGGAGGCCGCCGGTGTGGTCGAGGCGGTGGGCGAGGGCGTGACCGGGTTCCGGCCCGGGGACGCGATCAGCACCGTGCCGGCGTTCTCGCAGAACGACTACGGCGTCTACGCCGAGCGGGCGATCGTGCCCGCGGCGGCAGTGGTACGGCGCCCCGAGGGGCTTGACGCGGTGGAGGGCGCGGCGGTGTGGATGCCGTACGTCACGGCCTACGGCGGGCTGGTGGAGGTCGGCGGAATGCGTCCCGGGGACACGGTCGTGCTGAACGCGGCCTCCAGCAGCGTCGGCCTGGCCGCCATCCACGTCGCCGAGCGGATCGGCGCCACGCCGATCGCCGTCACCCGCACCGCCGCCAAGAAACGGGCGCTGCTGAAGGAGGGCGCCGCGGAAGTGATCGTCAGCGAGTCGGAGGACGTGGCCGAGCGGGTGCTCGCGGCGACCGGCGGGCGGGGTGCGGAGTACGTCTTCGACGCCGTCGCCGGCCCCGGGGTGCGGGATCTTGCCAAGGTGGTAGCCGACGACGGCACGCTGATCCTGTACGGCGCGCTGAGCGGCGAGGCGACCCCCTATCCGGGATTCGAGCTCGGCATGCCCGCGCTGAACATGCGCACCTACACGTTGCTGGAGACGACCAAGCGGCCCGAGCGGCTGCGCCGGGCGGCCGCCTTCGTGACCTCCGGGCTGCGCTCGGGAGCCTTCCGGCCCGTGGTGGACCGCACCTTCGAGCTGGGCGACATCGTCGAGGCGCACCGCTACCTGGAGTCGAACGCCCAGATCGGCAAGATCGTGGTCACCGTCACGCACTGATCACCGCCGGGCCGCCGGTCGCGGGATCCCCGGCCGATAACCGTTTGCGGGTTCGATGAGGCGCCTCCTAGGGTGGCGGCAACGCGTTGACGGAGACGAGTAGTCCGAAAGATCACGCGGGTCGAGAGAGCCGCCGGAAGCTGTGAAGGCGGCCCTGCGCCTTCGGACGAAGACCCTCCCGAGTGCGGGGAGGAACGGCCCCGCCGCCGGAGTGCGGCACCGGGCCCGATGCCCCGCCGGCCGGCCCCCGTCATCGGGCCCCAGAGGCCGCCGCCTCACCATCCGGCACCGGATGCGCCCCGCGCCGTCGGGCGTCACGGGTCACCCGGCGCCACGGGACGGCGGCGGCGAAAGTGCGGTGGCACCGCGAGTTGCCCTTCTCGCCCGCACTCCCAAGGGATCAGCTCATGCTCCGTGAGGAAACGTGATGATCCATCGAGTTCTCGCCGCCGACCTGCCCGCGCACGTCGGCCGTACCGTCCGGCTCTCCGGCTGGCTGCACCGCCGCCGCGAGCTGAAGTCCGTCTCGTTCCTGGTGGTCCGCGACCGTTCCGGGCTGGCCCAGGTCGTGCTCCGCGAGCCGGTGCCCTACCCCGAGGAGACGGTCCTGGAGGTCACCGGCACCGTGGTCGCCAACCCCGCCGCGCCGGGCGGTGCCGAACTGGCCGGAGCCGAAGCGGAAGCCGAGACCGGCACCGGGGCCGAGACCGCCTCCGAGACCGGCACCGGGACCGGCACCGGGACCCGGCCGGTGGCCGGGAGTCCGGCCGGGCCGGTGGTCGAGGTGCTGTCGGAGGCCGTTCAGCCGCCCCCGTTCGACCTCTACCGGCCCGCCGTTCCGGCCGCGCTGCCGACCATCCTCGACAACGCCCCCGCCGCCCTGCGTCACCCGCGTCTGCGGGCGCCGTTCGAGATCGCCGCGGCCGGGGTGGCCGGGTTCCGGGCCGCGCTGGACGGGCTCGGGTTCGTCGAGACCCACACGCCGAAGATCGTCGGCACCGCCACCGAGTCCGGGGCGAACGTCTTCGGCATCGACTACTTCGGCCGCCCGGCCTTCCTGGCGCAGTCGCCGCAGTTCTACAAGCAGGCGCTGGTCGGGGTCTTCGAGCGGGTCTACGAGGTGGGCCCGGTCTTCCGGGCCGAGCCGCACGACACCGCCCGGCATCTGGCGCAGTACACCAGCCTGGACGCCGAGCTGGGGTTCGTGCGCGACCACCGGGACGTGATGGCCGTGCTGCGGCAGGCTCTGGCGGGCATGCACGCCTCGGTGTCCGCGCGGGCCGGATCCGCGCTCGCCCTGCTGGAGATCGAACTGCCCGAGGTTCCGCAGGAGATCCCCTCGATCCACTTCGCCGACGCGCAGGAGCTGATCGCCCGGCACACCGGCGAGGACCCGCGGGGCGAACCCGACCTCGCGCCCGCCCATGAGCGCCGGCTGGGCGAGTGGGCGCTGCGCGAGCACGGTTCGGAGTTCGTGTTCGTCACCGGCTACCCGATGGTCAAACGCCCCTTCTACACCCATCCGGACCCGGAGCGGCCGGAGTACTCCCGCAGCTTCGACCTGCTCTTCCGCGGGCTGGAGCTGGTCACCGGCGGGCAGCGGCTGCACCGGCACGCCGACTGTCTGGCGGCGCTGACGGCCCGGGGCGAGGACCCGCGGGACTACGCGGGCTACCTGGCCGCCTTCGCCTGCGGCATGCCCCCGCACGGCGGCTTCGCCATCGGGCTGGAGCGCTGGACCTCCCGGCTGACCGGGGCGGCCAACATCCGGCAGGCCACGCTGTTCCCGCGCGACCTGCACCGCCTCAGCCCATGAGGGACTACTTCTCCTCCAGGTCCTCCAGTGCGATCCGGGTCTTGCCGAAGGGGATGTACGGCGCCGCCTCCTTGGACATGTGCAGGAAGCCCACCGTGTCGGCGTCGACCCAGTAGCAGCGGGTGCCCTCGCCCTCGGCGAGGTTCTGGCAGGCGGCCGCGGCGGGGGACACTCCGGGGCTCACCGGGACCCAGCCCGTCTTCGCCCCGGCCGGCGTGCCGGCCTTCTCGGTCAGCCAGTCCAGCGCGGCCTTGAGGTCGCTCACCTGGGCCTGGGCTCCGGTGGCGGTGACCTGCTGGCCCGCGGTGGGCCCCTCGCCGCTGCGGTAGGTCACGGTCAGCTGCTGGCCGGCGGCCTTGTGGCTCGGCCCGTCCGGGATCACGGCGTCCCCCGCGGCGGGCACGACGGAGACGCGGTCCATCGTGAACAGCCTGTCGGGGAACGGCTCGGCGAAGGTGCCGGGCGCCTTCGTCTTCTCGGGCGACGCCGCGTCCGCGGTCAGGTCGGCCTCGACGGTATAGGTGCACCCGGCCAGGACGCCCGCCAGGAGCGCCGTCAGGGAGATTCTCGCGATGTTCACCCTCCGAGGATTCACCGGCGGGCTTGCGTGCCACTTGGAACCCTCTGGTAACGGACGGACCCCGGCCTCCCACACGGGGAGCCGGGGTCCGTCCGCCGTACGGGGCGGGGTCCGGGAGCGCTATTCGGCGGCGGCGAGCTGGCCGCAGGCGCCGTCGATCTCACGGCCGCGGGTGTCTCGGACCGTGACCGGGACGCCGTGGTACTCCAGGCGGCGGACGAAGGCCCGCTCGTCCTCGGGGCGGGAGGCGGTCCACTTGGAGCCGGGCGTGGGGTTGAGCGGGATCAGGTTGACGTGCACGAGCTTGTTCTTGACGAGCTTGCCGAGCAGGTCGGCCCGCCACTCCTGGTCGTTGATGTCCTTGATCAGGGCGTACTCGATGGAGACGCGGCGCTTGGTCTTCGCCGCGTAGTCCCAGGCGGCGGCCAGGACCTCGGAGACCTTCCAGCGGGTGTTGATCGGCACCAGGGTGTCGCGGAGCTCGTCGTCGGGGGCGTGCAGGGACAGAGCCAGCGTCACCGGCAGGCCCTCGTCGGCGAGCTTGCCGATCGCGGGGACCAGGCCGACCGTGGAGACGGTGATCCCGCGGGCGGAGATGCCCAGGCCGGAGGGCGAGGGCTCGACCAGCCGGCGGACGGCGCCGATCACGGCCTTGTAGTTGGCCAGCGGCTCGCCCATGCCCATGAAGACCACGTTGCTGACCCGGCCGGGACCGCCGGGCACCTCGCCGGCGGCCAGCGCGCGGGCGCCGGCGACGACCTGCTCGACGATCTCGGCCGTCGACATGTTGCGGGTCAGCCCCGCCTGGCCGGTGGCGCAGAACGGGCAGTTCATGCCGCAGCCCGCCTGGGAGGACACGCACATCGTGGTGCGGTCGGTGTAGCGCATGAGCACCGACTCCACCAGGGCGCCGTCGAACAGCCGCCACAGCGTCTTGCGGGTGGTGCCGTTGTCGGTGGTCAGCTCCCGCACGGAGGTCAGGAGCTTGGGGAACAGGGCGGTCCCGAGCTTCTCGCGCGCCGCGGCGGGCAGGTCGGTCATCGTCGCCGGCTCGCCGTTGAGCTTGTCGAAGTAGTGCCGGGAGAGCTGGTCGGCGCGGAAGGGCTTCTCGCCCAGCTCGGCGACGGCCGCCCGGCGCTCGGCCATGGTGAGGTCGGCCAGGTGGCGCGCGGGCTTGGCCCGGCGGGGCGCCACGAAGGTGAGCTGGCCGGGAGCGGGGGTCCCGGTCGGGCTGGCAGTCGACACGTCCGAAGCCTTCTCTCGACGATTGTGCGAATACTCGAAGCGGCACCCGGCCCTTGATCTAAAGTCCGGATGTATGGCGACATTCCGCTCCACGGGTGAGCGGGGAGACGGCGTCGAGGTCGTGCTCACCGACGTCAATCCCTACGGAAGCCGGACCCTGGTGGTCGAGCGCGACGAGATTTCCTCGGTAGCTTACCTGTGCGAACCCACGGGGGCGGTGCACGGAGCGGTCTGGCTGGCCAACCACGCCCCGGCCCCGCCGGCGGTCGATCTCAACCGCCTGAACTCCGGCCGTCCCCCGGTGGCGCCCCGGGCCAACACCCGGCACCCCTCCGGCCGGCCGCCGCTGGGCACGCTGCGGCCGCTGTGGTTCGAGGAGGGCGACGGCGTCGCCCTGTACGAGAACGACGAACTGCTCGCGGTCATTCCTGGCTGGGCGGACATGACCAGGGCAATGCCCGGCTACTCCCGCGACGCCATCGGCGAGACCCCGTTCGCGTGGTCGCTGGAGGAGGCCCACGAAGGGCTGGCCCCCCGGCTGGCCAAGGCCCGCTCCTACTGGGAATGGCGCGGCGGCGACGGCGCGTGGGCGTCGTTCCAGCAGTTCGTGATGGGGCACCTGGACCGGGCCGTGGGGTCCGCGGGCCGGTTCTGGGACGCGGGCGGCGGGCGGCTGCCAACCGTGGGGATCACCGAGCGGCCCCCGGAGCGCAGCCGCCGCTACACCATCCTGTCCACGGTCGGGATGAGCTGCCAGCGCATGCCCACGGTGGAGCAGTACATCGACCGGCCGGACGCCTACGCCCGGGTCGAGCTCGCCGTGGCAACCCCCGGCGACCCGCGGGACGCGGCCCGGCTGTTCATGTGGCTGGGCCAGTATCCGTGGCACTCGGTCACCTGGCTCGGCCACGGCCACACGGCCCGGTGGTACCACCGGCCCGAGACCTTCCCGCTCGGTTCCGCCTACAGCGGCGTCATCATGCTCGCCGGGCTGCCCGGTCTACCCGACCTGTCCGGTTTCACCTTCGGCGGCGACGCCGTGCAGTGGCTGTGGCTGGTGCCCGTCACCGCGGAGGAGCTGGAGACGGCGGCGCAGGACTATCAGAAGCTGCTCCCCCACCTGTCGATCGACCGCCTCATCCGGCCCTCCCAGGGAACGCTCCCGGGCGGGAGGGGAAATTCGATCGGCGACGGATGATCTTTCATGAACACTGCCCGGATGTCCTCAGACGCGGACGCCGCCGCCGTCGCCGCGCAGGCGCGCTGGGACCGGGAGTTCGGCCTGGCGACGATGACCGGCAACGCCTTCCGGTGCCTGGTGGACGACGACGATCCGCGCGCGTCGCTGACCGCGGTCCGGGCGGCGCTGCGCGACGGCGGCCGGTTCGCCTTCGAGACGCGTCATCCGCAGGCCCGCGCGTGGGAGGACTGGAACCCCTCGGTCGAGGAACAGTACGGCGACTGGGACCGCGGCCCCGTCACCGCCGGCAGCCGCGGGATCGCCACGATCGCGCGCCGGGTCCAGGACGCCGGGTTCATGACGCCGCGCTCACACCAGCAGGCTCAGCAGCGCCCAAACCGGAACCACCGCGGCGACCAGGGAGTCGAGGCGGTCCATCATCCCGCCGTGGCCCGGCAGCACGCTGCTCATGTCCTTGATTCCGAGATCCCGCTTGATCACTGACTCGACCAGGTCGCCGAGCGTGGCGAGGACCACGACGACCGCGCCGACCAGCGCGCCCTTCCAGATCTCGGTCTCCAGCAGCCACACCGTCAGCCAGCCGCCCACGGCCATGCAGGCCAGCGCCGAACCGGCGAAGCCCTCCCAGGTCTTCTTCGGGCTGATCACCGGCGACATCTTGTGCCTGCCGAACAGGACCCCCGCGACGTACCCGCCGATGTCGCTGGCGACGGTGGTCGCGATGAAGACCACCACCCGGTCCGGGCCCTGGTCCTGGGCCAGCATGAGCGCCACGAACCCGGCCAGCATCGCCGGGTAGACCGTGACCAGGATCGTCGCGGTGACGTCGCGGACGTAGCCGTCCGTCCCCCGGAACATCCGCCAGATCATCAGCCCCACGACGGTCGTCGCGAAGATCGCGAGCAGCCAGCCGGGCCCACCCCAGTAGGCGCCGGCGAGCATGGCCGTCATCCCGGCGAGCGCGGGGATCAGCGGGACGCCGATCTGCCTGCTCGCGAAGGCCTGGATGAGTTCCGACACCCCGACGCCGACCGCCGCGATCACCACGGCGAGGAAGAGCTCCTTGACGGTGTAGAGGGAGCCGATGACGGCCGCTCCCAGGCCTACGCCCACCGCGATCGCGGCGGGGAGATTCCGTCCTGTACGGCTAGCGCCCGCCGCTGGTTCCACTGGTCCCACTCTCATACGAAAAATCCTTGCCCCGCGCGGCGAGGCCACGCGGGACAAGGACCGTTGCTCACACTTCGAGCAGCTCGGCTTCCTTGTGCTTGAGCAGCTCATCGATCTTGGCGACGTGCTTCTGGGTGAGGTCGTCGAGCTCCTTCTCGGCGCGACGCACCTCGTCCTCGCCGGCCTCGCCGTCCTTGACCATCTTGTCGAGGGTCTCCTTGGCGTGACGGCGGATGTTGCGCACCGAGACCCTGGACTGCTCGGCCTTGGTGCGGGCCACCTTGATGTACTCCTTGCGGCGCTCCTCCGACAGCTCGGGGAAGGCCACGCGGATGACCTGGCCGTCGTTGCCCGGGTTGACGCCCAGGTCGGAGTCCCGGATGGCACGCTCGATCGCGGCCATCGACCCCTTGTCGTAGGGCTGGATGATGACCATGCGAGCCTCGGGGACGTGGAACGAGGCCAGCTGCTGAATGGGGGTGGGCGTCCCGTAGTACTCAGCGTTGATCTTGTTGAACATGGACGGGGTGACGCGGCCCGTGCGGATGCCGGCGAAGTCGTCCTTCGCCACCGCGACGGCCTTGTCCATCTTTTCCTCGGCTTCGAGGAGGGTTTCGTCGATCACAGCGGCTCCCTGTCTTCTACGTCACTCACCGTTCCCGCGCGCTTCACGGGCCGCTCGCCGCGTACCGCTCCGCTCCGTCAGGTTCGTCGCGTCCTATTTCCCTGCCGGACTCACCAGCGTGCCGATTTTCTCACCGCGGACCGCCCTCAGGATGTTGCCCTCGCCCATCAGGTCGAAGACCACGATCGGCAGACCGTTGTCCATGCACAGGCTGATGGCGGTGGCGTCCATGACCCCGAGGCCGCGGGTCAGCACCTCACCGTACTCGAGGTGGTCGAACCGGACGGCGTCGGGATTCTTTCTGGGGTCGGCGTCGTAGACGCCGTCCACCTGGGTGCCCTTGAGCAGCGCCTCGGCACCGATCTCCAGCGCGCGCTGCGCGGCGCAGGTGTCGGTGGAGAAGAACGGCGAGCCGAGCCCGGCCCCGAAGATGACCACGCGCCCCTTCTCCAGGTGGCGGATGGCGCGGCGGGGCAGGAAGGGCTCGGCCACCTGCTGCATGGTGATGGCCGTCTGGACGCGGGTGTCGACCCCCCGCTTCTCCAGGAAGTCCTGGAGCGCCAGGCAGTTGATGACGGTGCCGAGCATGCCCATGTAGTCGGCGCGGGCCCGGTCCATGCCGCGCTCGGACAGCGCGGCGCCGCGGAACATGTTGCCCCCGCCGACCACCACCGACACCTGCACGCCCACCCGGACGGCCTCGGCGATCGAGTCCGCCAGGTGGCCGACCACCGAGGGGTCGATGCCCAGCGGCTCGCCGCCGGCGAAGGCCTCGCCGGACAGCTTCAGCATGACGCGCTTCCAGCGGAGCGTGCCCGCGTACGACGAAACCGCCGACGTAGCGGGTTCTGAGTTCTCCTGCACGACGGCGGCCTCCTCGTAGGTGTTCTGTTGAGAGAAGCTGGGTTAAGACTAAGCCTGGCCCACCTTGAAGCGGACGAAAGCCTGGACCTTCACGCCGTTCTCGTCGGCGTACTTCTCCACGGACTTCTTGTTGTCCTTGACGAACGCCTGCTGGAGCAGGGTGAAGTCGCGGTACCAGCCGTTGACGCGACCGTCGACGATCTTGGCGATGGCGGCCTCGGGCTTGCCCTCCTCGCGGGTCATCTCCTCGAAGAGCGCGCGCTCCTTCTCGATGACGTCGGCGGGGACCTGCTCGGGGCTGAGGAACTTCGGAGCCATCGCGGCGGCGTGCTGCGCGATGTCCTTGGCGACCTCGGCGTTGGCGGTGTCGAGCTGCACCAGGACACCGACCGTCGGCGGGAGCTGCGGGTCGCTCTTGTGCATGTAGGCGCCGACGTAGCCGCCCTCGAGGAGAGCGAAGCGGCGGATCTCGATCTTCTCGCCGAGCGCGGCGTTCGCCTCGTCGAGCAGCTCCTTGACGGTCCTGCCCTCGAGCTGCGACTCGAGCAGGGTCGGCACGTCGCCCGGCTTGGTCGCCAGGACGTGCTCGACGACCTGGGCCGCGAGCTGCTGGAAGCGCTCACCCTTGGCGACGAAGTCGGTCTCGCAGTTGAGCTCGAGCAGCGCGGCGGCGGACTCGTTGTCCTGCTTCAGGGCGACGAGGCCGTTGGAGGCGGTGCGGGCCTCGCGCTTGCCGACGTCCTTGGCGCCCTTGAGGCGCAGGAGCTCGACGGCGCGGTCGAAATCGCCCTCGGCCTCCTCCAGCGCCTTCTTGCAGTCCATCATCCCGGCCGCGGTCAGCTCACGAAGCCGCTTGACGTCGGCCATGTTCACGGAAGCCATTGTCTTTTCCTCGTGGGAATCATCACCGATCCCGGAAGTCGGCACGGATCGGTGTCTGGGTGGATCGGGCGGGTGCGCCGTGACGGGCGCACCCACCCGGAAGGAGCCTTGCGGGTCGTACGGCCTGCGCCGTACGAGAAGAGGCTAGGCCTGCTCGGCGTCGTCGGCCTGAGCGGTCTCGGCCTCGGCGTCGTTCTCGGCGACCGGGGCGGCCTCGGCAGCCTCAGCCTCGGTGGCCTCGGCGGCCGGAGCCTCGGCGGCCGGAGCCTCGGCGGCCTCAGCGGTCTCGGCGGCCGGAGCGGCCGAGCCCTCGAGGAGCTCCTGCTCCCACTCGGCCAGCGGCTCGGCGCCACCGGCGACGGCCGGCTTGTCGTCGCCACCGCGACCGGCACCGGCGCGGGCCATCAGGCCGGCGGCGACGGCGTCGGCGACCACGCGGGTCAGCAGGCCGACGGCGCGGATGGCGTCGTCGTTGCCCGGGATCGGGTAGTCGACCTCGTCCGGGTCGCAGTTGGTGTCGAGGATCGCGACGACCGGGATGTTGAGCTTGCGGGCCTCGCTGATCCCGATGTGCTCCTTCTTGGTGTCGACGACCCACACCGCGCTGGGCACGCGGGACATGTCGCGGATACCGCCGAGGGTGCGCTCCAGCTTCTCCTTCTCACGACGGCGCATGAGGAGCTCCTTCTTGGTGAGCCCCGACGCGGCGACGTTGTCGAAGTCGAGCTCCTCGAGCTCCTTCAGACGCTGCAGCCGCTTGTGCACGGTGGAGAAGTTGGTGAGCATGCCACCCAGCCAGCGCTGGTTGACGTACGGCATGCCGACGCGGGCGGCCTGCTCGGCGATGGCCTCCTGCGCCTGCTTCTTCGTGCCGATGAACATGATCGTGCCGCCGTGCGCGACGGTCTCCTTGACGAAGTCGTAGGCACGGTCGATGTACGACAGCGACTTCTGCAGGTCGATGATGTAGATGCCGTTGCGCTCGGTGAAGATGAAGCGCTTCATCTTCGGGTTCCAGCGACGGGTCTGGTGACCGAAGTGAACGCCGCTCTCAAGGAGCTGTCGCATGGTGACGACGGGGGTGGACATGTGATTGTCCTCCAGGTCGGGGCACCCGTGACCGGGTGCGTTTCGGTTGGCGCGGCGGCCCTCGGCCGCCACCCTGATGCCCCGGGACCACTCCCGCCGGGTCATGGACCCGGACCGGGGGAGCGACCCCTGAGGGGGCATGCGAAGTCGGCCTGCCAGTGACAGGCCATCGGAAATTGTACCCGTAGCGGCACCTCCGGCCGACCTTCCGGGGCGGGGCCACGCCAGACGCCCCGGAAACGACCGCCTCCGCCCTCCGCGGGAGCGGCCCGGAACGCCCTCCCGGAACGGCCGAGACGTCCCTAGAACGGCCCTTCGCCGTCTCCGTCGCCCCAGACGTTCCCGGCGTCCCGGGCCTCTCCGTCACTCCCGGCGGCGGATGGCTCCCCGTGGTCCTCGGAGGGCAGGCCGTGCGGCCGCCGTTCGGTGCGGGGGAACACGGTGATCTGCGTCTCGGCGATCCTCGCGCCCGGCGGGGCCTGGCTCCGGTCCCGGGCTGCGACCCGGTAGGGCTCGATGAGCTCCTCGATCCGCCGGATCAGCTCTTTCAGCTCGGCGGCGTCGACGAGCAGCACGGAGCGGGCGAACGTGGTCGCGTCCCGCCACTCCCGCGGTTCCCTGTCGAAGTTCTCCAGCGCGCGCTTCGCCTCGGCCGCCGCCTCGTCGCGGACGAGGTTGATCAGCATGTTCTTCGCCGCCCGCACCTCGGGCTGGTCGTCGATGTCCGGACTGACGCTCCAGCTCGCCCCGACGCGCCGCCACACCCGCTCCCGGCCGTCACCGCGCGGCGGCGCGTCCTCGACGAAGCCGTACTTGGCCAGCATGCGCAGGTGATAGCTCGCCGCGCTCGGTGTGACTCCGACCACCTCGGCGACCTCCGTGGCGGTGGCGGTGCCGTCCGCCTGGATCTTGTTCAGGATGGCGAGCCGGGCGGGATGGGCCAGCGCCCGCATCGCCCGGGGGTCGCTGAGCTCCCGCTCCTCCCTGCGCTTCTCCTCGGCCATAAGCAGACCGTACCCGTTCCGAGATATGAAGTATTGCCTTCACAACTGTGAAGGGTTACCTTCATAAATGTGAAGCGAATCCTTCAGAAAGACGTGGGAGGTCCCGATGTTCCAGCCCGCCCCCTTGCGCAGACAGCGTGACTACCGGCTGCTGCTCTCGGCACGCGCCGTCTCCGAAGCCGGGACCGAGGTCTCCCGGCTGGCCGTACCGCTGGTCGCGGCGACCCTGCTCGGCGCCTCACCCGCCCAGATGGGAGTGCTCACCGCCGCCGCCTCGCTGCCCTGCCTGCTGATCGGGCTTCCGGCCGGAACCCTGGCAGACCGGGCACGGTGGCACCGGCCGACCATGGTCACCTGCGAGGCGATCTCCGCCGTCGCCGTGGCCACGATCCCCCTGGTCTGGATCGCCGGACTGCTGAGCGTGCCGTGGCTGATCGCGGTGACCTTCGTCGTGGGCGCCTGCTCGGTGATCTTCCGTACGTTCAACTTCCCGCACCTGACCTCGGTGGTCCATGAGAGCCAGCGCACCCAGGCCCTGGCCGGGTTCCAGTCGGCCTACTCCCTGGCCTCCGTCGGCGGGCCCGGCCTCGCCGGCGCGCTCGTCCAGATCTTCACCGCACCGTTCGCGATGCTGGTCAACGTGGTGTCGTTCCTGGCCTCGGCGTTCCTCATCCAGGGAATCAGGGCCCCGGAGACGCACACCCCGGCCGAGCCCCGCGGCATGTGGACCGAGATCCGCGAGGGACTGACCGCGGTGGCGGGGCACCGGGTGCTCCGCGCGCTCTGCGGCGCGGGAATCGCGATCAACTTCTTCGGCAGCGCCTACATGGCGCTCTTCGTCATCTACGCGGTCAAGGCCCTCGACCTCCCCGCCGGCATGATCGGCGCGCTGACCGCCTTCTTCGGCGCGGGCGGCCTGCTCGGCGCGGCCGTCGCCGTGCGCCTGGCCCCGCGGATCGGCGAGAACCGGATGCTGGTCTACGCGGTGCTGCTGTTCCCCCTGGACTTCGTGGTCGCCGCGCTGGCCTCCGGCCCCGTCTGGGCCAAGTTCGCCCTCATGTCCGCCAGCACCCTGATCACCGGCATGGCCGTCGTCGCCTTCTCCGTCTGCTTCGGCTCGGTCGTCCTCCGCGAGACCTCCGACACCATCCGCGGCCGGGTCAACGCCACGATGACCTTCGCCATCCAGGGAGTCATGGCCCTGGGCGGCCTCGCCGGCGGCCTTCTCGGCGAGTTCCTGGGCCTGCGCCCGGTGCTGTGGCTGTGCGCGGCCGGAGTCCTGGTGACGATCCCCGTCATCTGGCTCTCACCCCTGCGCACCTCCGGACGCGAGTCCGAGGCGCAGGCCCGGAGCGTGAGCCCTTAGGCCCAGGCCGTGTCCCGCTCCCGCTCCCTCTCCCGCTTCACGGCGTGGTCCTCGTCCCGGGTTCGTCCACAGGGGGCGGTCGCTGTCCACAGAATCCCGATCGGCCCGTTGAGCACCTCCGCTGAGCAGCACCCTTGCAACCGTGTCCTCTCACCCGATCGCCGCCCTCCTCACGGCTCTGCTGATCACCGTTCCGGGATCAGCCGCCACGGACCCACCGGTCCCGGCGAGCACGGCGAGCACGGCGAGCACGTCTTCCCAGGAGACGAAGTCACTCCCGTCCTCGAAACAGCCGTCCGTTCTGCGGGCGCGACCTACTACGTCGACGGAACCGGTCGTCCCGGAGCGGCCGAGTGACCCGTGGGGGGAGGCCTTTCCCCGGTGGGCATGGCCCTTCGCCGAACGGCCCAGGGTCCTGGAGGGCTTCGCCCCGCCCCCTCAGCCCTGGCTGGCCGGGCACCGCGGTGTCGACCTCGCCGCGTCCGCAGGAGAGGAGGTCCACGCGGCGGGCGCCGGAACCATCGGCTACGCCGGGCCGCTCGCCGGACGCGGCGTCGTCACCGTGCTCCATCCGGGCGGACTGCGGACGACCTATCTGCCGGTCCGCGCTTCAGTACGGCTGGGCCAGGAGATCGCGTCGGGCGATGTGATCGGCACCGTGGAGGACGTCCCCGGCCACTGCCCGGTCACCTGTCTCCACTGGGGCCTGCTCCGGGCGCGAGACTATCTCGACCCGCTCCTCCTCCTCGGCCTCGGCCAGGTCCGTCTCCTCCCCACCTGGACCGCTCTCCGCGAGACCGCCCCGGCTACCCTTCACACCGCCTTGGCCTCCATGAGGTCACCCGTGATGCGCTACCGGGCCGAGCACTTCCCCCGCTCCCCAGCTCACCGACGAAACCGGCGACGCCTTGAAAACCGGTCCTCCGACGACGGCTACGAGGGCCTGCCCCCGGCGCCGGTCCAGGCCGAGGACTCACCCGTGATTCCGGTGGAATCACGACCCACCCCGACACCGGTGAGGCGTCGAAGGCGGAGAACTGATCGGTAATGCCTTCCGCAGACCGGCTGGTGCCGTATCAGGTGCCGTTCGCCCCGTTTCTCGGGCCGCTGTCCCGACTGCCGGGATCTCGCTGTTGACGTTGCGGGCCCGGGATGAGCAGGCTCAGGCGTCATGGACGAGCTGTCGATGACCGGTGTTCCCGCGCTCGATGCGGTCGCGCAAGACCTGCTGACTGAGCATCGCTTCGCCGACGGTGAGGGATTTCCGGCCTCCTACCGCCAGTACGTCTTGCGGGCCGGGTTCTCACGTCTGTTCGGGCTCTGGCTCGTCTACCCGCCGGCACGGGACGGTTTCGCCGATGGCTGGCAGCATCGGGCCGCCCGGTTGACCGAGGTGTTCCGGCAGACCTATGCCGAGGCGCGCACCGAGGAGTTCGACTGGAAAGTCGAGCCGGACGGTGACTGGTCGATGATCGACAGCCTCGTCGTGTTCGCGTTCAGCGAGAACGGTGATGCCCTGCTGTGGGACACCAGAGGGCGGGTCGACGGCGAGTTCGACGTCTACTACAGCGCCCGGCTCGACTCGCTGCACCGGCTCGGCGCCTCCCTCGGTGAGGCCCTTCCCCGGCTGCGTGAGCTGAGTCAGCCGTTCGCCGACCGCACGGCGGCAGACATCGAGTGTCTGACTCCTGCCCTGCTGGATCTTCCTGCGGATCGGTGACCGGCTCCAGCTCCCAGTCATCCGGCAGGTTGTCGCCCGTAGCCGGGCTATGGCCTCCTGACCTGCCGTGCGATGCACCACCGCCCGTGCGATGCACCACCGCCCGTGCGATGCACCACCGCCCGTGCGATGCACCACCTTCGAACACCGCTTTCCTCGTGGCGGACGTTGCCTGCTGCGGCGCCGGCACACTCAATCCGCCAGCGACGTCTCACCTCGTCGTGTGGGCCTTTCAGGCGCCCTGCCAGTGCGGGGTGTGCGATTCGACCTCCGCCGGCACACGGATTCGTCCGTCCAGCAGAACGAGCGGTGTGATCTCAACACTCTCGTAGTGGCGCAGTTGTCCGGCGAAGAACTCGATCCCGGCGGCATGCGCGTTGAGCGAGGAACGGCCGAGCCAGTCCAGCAATGTTCTGAGCCGGTAGAAAGCGTCGGGATGCAGTTCCTGGCGGACCGTCAGTGACCAGCCGTCCGGCTGCTCCCGCCTGACCAGCTCGGCGAGGAGCGCGCCGCCCACCTTCCAGGCGGCGCCACGCTGCGCGAACGCGGGCTCCGGTTCCGCGGTCTCCCACTCGCAGTCGGGGTCGTCGGGATCACCCAGCGGATAGGCATCCAGGTAATTGTCGGTGCCGAGCGGCAGCCGCTCGGGTCGTGGCCCTCCCCCCACATGCCACCGCAGTTCGGCAAGCTCGTCATCGGTGATGTCAGCGCGAATGTCCATCGACAGCACAAGCTCGTAGATGTCTCCCATCGGCGCACCCTACTGAACCGGACCGCCGACACTGAACCGGACCACCGACACCGAACCGGACCGCCGACGCTGAACCGGACCGCCGACGCTGAACCGGACCACCGACACCGAACCGGACCGCCGACGCTGAACCGGGCCGCCGACGCTGAACCGGGCCGCCGACGCTGAACCGGGCCGCCGGCACGCCGTTGGGCGAAGCTCAGCCGCGCCCCACACTGCGCACGGCCCTCATCGCCGCACTGCTCAGGGCAGCCACGCATCTACCGGGAGAGCCACGAGGGCGACCGGGAACCTCCGGGGTCCTTGTCGGTGCTGCCGTCTGCCGACGCCGCCTCGGAGGATCGCCCTGTCCACTCCGATGACCGCCGACAGGATAAGAACAACCGCATTCGATGGCAGTGCAGCCGACGATCCGGGTGGGATCAGTCCGCAGATCGGTGGCGCGGGCAGGCTCGCCTAGCCGTACGGCGCAGCCCGGGTGAGCAACACCAGGCCCACCACGGACACGCTTAACGGGTGGGTCCAGCAGCCGATACGCGCCGCGAATCCACGTCCAGCGCCAGGCTTACCCATCCAGCTGCCGTCAGGCAGGGGCACGGTGTGACGCGGGGCGACTGACATCGTGCCTGCCGTGCTCCCTGCTGGTTCTCCGTCTCGCAATCGATGAGCATCTCCTTGCGGCAGGGATTTCGGGGTGCCGGTCACGGGGGGCCTGATGGAGGGCTGGGGCGTAGGCGCCAGCCTCGGGGGACGCGTTCGACGTATCCGGCTGCGGCGAGGCCGCCGAGGCAGGAGAGGACCGTGTCGAGGTCGACGCCCGCCGCGAGGGCGATGATCGCGGGGCCTGCTCCGGCTCGGGTGGGTACGGCTTCCAGGACGCGGCGGGTCTCGGGGGAGAGCTGGTCACGGGGGAAGACCGGGCCGCGAGGCTCGGGGGCGAGGTCACCTCCGACGGCGCCGACGAGTTCGATCATCTCCGCGGGGGTGGTGACGCAGGTCGCCGCGCCCTGGCGGATCAGCCGGTGGCATCCGGCCGAGGTCTCGGAGGTGACCGGGCCTGGCACGGCCGCCAGGTGGCGGTTGAGCTCGGTCGCGTGCCCGGCCGTGTTGAGGGCGCCGCTGCGCACCGCCGCCTCGACGACGAGGGTTCCCCGGGACAGCGCGGCGATGAGCCGGTTGCGGACCAGGAAGCGTGGCCGGGTCGGCCGTACGCCCATCGGGCACTCGCTCACCAGCAGGCCCTGGGTGCGCACGGCCGCGAACAGATCGTGGTGCGCCGTGGGATAGGTCACGTCGGCGCCGCAGGCGAGCACGGCGACGGTGGGCGCGTCGCAGACGAGGGCACCGCGGTGCGCCGCGCCGTCGACGCCGTAGGCACCGCCGGAGACCACCCCGTATCCCCGTTCACTCAACCCGGCGCCGAACTCCGTCGCGACGTGCGTGCCGTACGGCGTGACGGCCCGGGAACCGACGATCGCGACCGAGCGGACGCAGGAGAAGCGCAGGTTCGCCTCACCGTGCAGCCACAGCGCGTGGGGCCGGGAGTCTCCGAGGTCGTCCAGCTGGGTGGGCCACTCCGGGTCGCCCGGCACGATCAGCCGTGCCCCGATCCGCTCGCCGTCGGCCAGGTCGCGGTCGGGGTCGGCCGTCTCCAGCCGGGCCGTCCAGGAGGCGAGGATCCGGTCGAGCTTCACCGCCGCATCGTCGTCCAGCGCCGTCTCGTCGCCCGCCGTCCCGGCCGCGCCACGGCGGCGGGTGCCCGCGAACCACCGGGCGAACCCCGCGTCCAGCCGTCCGGCGCGGATCTGCGCGAGCGCCCCTTCGGGGCCGTGCGCGGCCACGAGTCTGCCCATCACCGCGTCGCCGGGCTCGGCCAGCCTCATCAGCGTGAGTCGTGCGAACCGGTCGTTCACCGCTCTTCTCCCAGCCACAGTCCGAGGGCGGCGTTGGTCTCCTCGACGCCCGGCCTTCCCCGGTCCTTGAGATCGGCCAGGCTCCAGGCGACCCTGAGCACCCGGTCCAGCCCCCGGGCGCTCAGCACCCCGCTGTCCAGGCAACTGAGCAGCGGCGTCATCGCCTTCGCCGGAAGGCGGTATTCGCTGTGCAGGGCACCGGTGGGCACCTCGGCGTTGCACCGCCACGGCGTGCCGGCGAAACGCTTGGCCGCGCGTTCGCGGGCCAGGAGCACCCGCTCGGCCACGACCCGGCTCGATTCGATGAAGCGGCGGTCGGCGAACAGCTCTCGCCGGGTCGCCCTCATGACGCTGACCTTGACGTCGATGCGGTCCAGCAGCGGGCCGGAGAGCCTGGCCAGATAGCGGCGGCGGGCGGCGGGGGTGCACCGGCACGGTTCCTCCGGACGGGTCCGCTGCGCGCACGGGCAGGGGTTGGCGGCCAGCACCAGCATGAACCGGGCCGGGAAGGTGACCGAGCCCAGCGCTCGGGACACCGTCACCTGGCCCGACTCGAGAGGCTGGCGGAGCGCGTCCAGGACGTTCGCGGGAAATTCAGGAGCTTCATCCATGAACAGAACGCCCTTGTGCGCGAGGGAAACGGCGCCGGGGCGGATCGTTCCGCTGCCTCCGCCGATGATGGCCGCGATGGTCGCCGTGTGGTGGGGCGCCATGAAGGGCGGGCGTCCCAGCAGGGGGCGGTCGGCCGGGAGCGTCCCGGCGACCGAGTGGATCGCGGTCACCTCCAGCGCCTCGTCGCGGTCGAGAGCCGGGAGCAGGGTGGGCAGCCGCTCGGCGAGCATCGTCTTGCCGGTGCCCGGCGGTCCCAGCATCCAGAGGTTGTGACCGCCGGCCGCGCAGACCTCCAGAGCCCGGCGGGCGAACGGCTGGCCCGCCACGTCGCACAGGTCGGGGGCGGGAGCCTCGGAGCCTGCGTCATTCGGCGTCCGCGAGACGTCCGGACCGGTAGAGAGACCAGCGGAGAGGCCGGTGGAGAAGCCGGTGAGGCCGTTTCCCGGACGGCCTGGGCCGTCTGGGCCGTCTGGGCCGCCTGGGCCGCCTGGGCCGCCGGAGGGATCCGGCCCGTCACCCGGCTCGCCGCCGGGGTCACCGGATGCGCCTGGGGCGGGTTCTCCGAACAGCTGGTCCGTGAGAGTCGGCAGGTTGATCGGGTCTCCGCTGCGCAGCCATCCCACCAGCTCGCCGAGCGTGCTGACGGGGATCACCGTCACCCCGGGCACGAGACAGGCCTCGGGCCCGTTGCGGGCCGGGACGACGACCGTGCCGGCACCGGCGCCGGCCGCGGCCAGGACGGAGGGGAGCATTCCCCGCACGGCTCTGAGCGAGCCGTCGAGTCCCAGCTCACCGAGGAAGAAGGAGTCGGCCACTCTGGCCCTGGGCACGAGCCCGGCCGCCGCGAGCAGGGCGACGGCGATCGCGAGATCGAACGTGCTGCCCCGTTTGGGCAGGCTGGCGGGGAACAGGCTCACGGTGATCCGCGCGTCGGGCCAGGCGTAGTGGCTGTTGACCACGGCCGAGCGGACCCGGTCCCGTGCCTCACTGAGCGCGGTGTCCAGCATGCCGATGAGGTGCATGCCGGACAGGCCGCTGCCGACGTCGGCCTCGACGTCGATGACGTGGCCGGTCACCCCGATCAGGCAGACGCACCGCGTGCGTGCGACGGCCACTCACGCCACCCCCCGGGCGGCGCCGGTGATCCACGACAGTCCGGGAGGCATTCAGCACACCCCCCGCTCGTGGCGGATGGCGAAGTCTCCCGCGAACCGCTCCAGCGCCACCACGTCGATCCGGACCGACTCGAAGCGCTCGCGTCGCGTGCTCAGCCACTGGACGGCGAGCCTGCGCAGCCGTACGAGCTTGGCCCTGTTGACCGCTTCGAGGGCGGTCCCGTGAGTCCGGCCGGAGCGGGTCTTCACCTCCACCACGACGAGCGCCCGCCCGTCCCGGGCGAGCACGTCGATCTCGCCGTCCGGGCACCGCCAGTTGCGGTCCAGGATCTGCATGCCGTTTTGCAGCAGGTATCCGACGGCGATCTGTTCGCCGTGCCTGCCGAGCTCGTCTTTCGCGGCCATGGAACCACCTCCGGTCCCCGACCTTCGCGCAGCGCACGCCTCCGGCGGGAAGCCGAACGCCTTTCTGTGGACGACACGCTGGGTCCTCCGTCACCTGTGGAGAACCTCTCCTCCCCGCAGGGCGAGGACGAGTCGCAGGGCGAGGACGTCACGGAGCGTGCGGCCGGGACCTCAAGGTCCCTGAACAGGGCATGGCATGGCGATGGGCCGCGACATAGCCGGGCAGGACGGCGGCGGGCCGGGTGGCGGGTGTCCGGGACGGCTGAGGGAACCCCGGACGAGCTCAACCGGAGAGAGCCCCGCGCGGGCTCAACCCGAGAGAATCCCGCGCGGGCTCAACCCGAGAGAGCCCCGGGCGGGCTCAGCCGGAGAAGCCCTCCTTGGGCATCTGGAGATCGGGCTTGGCCAGCTCTTCGACGTTGACGTCCTTGAAGGTGACGACGCGGACGTTCTTGACGAACCTGGCGGGGCGGTACATGTCCCAGACCCAGGCGTCCTGCATCTTCACGTCGAAGAACACATCACCGTTCTCCGCCGTCCGGACGTCCAGGTCGACGGAGTTGGTGAGGTAGAAACGCCGTTCGGTCTCCACGACGTAGGTGAACAGGCCGACGACATCGCGGTACTCACGGTAAAGCTGCAGCTCCATCTCGGTCTCGTACTTCTCGAGATCCTCTGCGCTCATCCCGTTCCTCCTGTCACACGCCTTCCCGGTCCCGCCCGATCAGACGACACCGGCCCCCACTTCATTCTTGCCCATCGCCGTACCGGATTCGGACCGCACCGCCGGGGGTCGCGGCGGCACGGAGGCGCTAGTCATCACCGGGGAACTTCCTGGCGAAGGTGTCCGGGGTCGTCAGCAGGGTCGCCCGCGAGAAGGGCCAGTAGATCGCGACGGCCCGGCCGATGACGTCGTCCTCCGCTATCGTGCCGTCTCCCTCCTGCTCCTCGTGACCGCGGGAGTCGTAGGAGGCGGAGCGGTGGTCGCCCATCACCCACAGGCGTCCCTGCGGGATCACCTTCTCGAACTCGTCCCCCGACGGCAGGTCGTCGGGGTGGATGTAGATCTTCTCGTCGAGCGGCACCCCGTTCACCGTGATGCGGTCCTGCGCGTCGCAGCACTTCACAGTGTCACCGCCGATCGCGATGACCCGCTTGATGGTGTCCTTGCCGTCGCCCCAGCCCTTGAAGACCACCACGTCGCCGCGCTCGACCTGGCCGTGCAGCTTGTTGATGACCACCCGGTCGTCCTTCAGGAGCGTGTTCTCCATCGACTCCGAGGGGATGTAGAACGACTGGAAGACGAAGGCCTGCAGCAGCAGCGCCACCACGACGCCGGAGACCAGCAGGAACAGCGTCTCGCGCAGGCTGCCCTTGCGGGAGCCCTTGCCCTTGTCGTCCTTGCCCTTGCCGGCCTGCGCGCTCTCGGTCTCACCGGTCTGCACGCTCTCGGTCTCACCGGTCTGCGCGCCTTCAGCCTGCGTGCTGTCTGGTTCAACGGACATGAGGTACGGCTACCGCCTTGCCTGCCTGCGACGACGCCAGAGCACGAGCGGGACGGCACCCGCGACGCCGGCGAGGAGCGGGGTCGCCCCTCCCACGACGCCGGCGGCCTTCAGCGCCGGCTGGGCGAACGTGTCGGGAATGGGGAGGGTGGTGGCCCGGGAGAAGGGCCATACGATGACGAAGGCCCGCCCGATCACCTGGTCCACCGGGATCGTGCCGCCACCCGGGTCGCCCTGGTGCTCGCGGGAGTCGAGGGAGACGTCGCGGTGGTCGCCCATCACCCACAGGCGGTTCTGCGGGACCTTGATCTCGAAGTTCTTCTGGGACGGCTCGTTGCCCGGGTAGAGGTAGCTCTTCTCGTCGAGCGGCACCCCGTTGACGGTGACGCGGCCGGCCTTGTCACAGCACTTCACCGTGTCACCCGGTATGCCGATGACACGCTTGATGTAGTCCTTCTCGCCGGGGACCACGCCGAACGCGGTGCCGACCCAGTGGAAGAACGCGGCGACCGGGTTGGACGGCTCCTCGTACTCCACTTCGCCGTCCCAGGAGTCGACCCCGGAGAAGACCACCACGTCGCCGCGCTCGATGTCGCGGACGTGGTAGACGAGCTTGTTGACCAGGACCCTGTCGTTCTTCAGGAGCGTGTTCTCCATCGACTCCGAGGGGATGTAGAACGCCTGGACGACAAAGGACTTGATCAGGAACGCGAGGACCAGCGCGACCACGACAAGGACGGGCAACTCCCGCCAGAAGGAGCCCTTTTTCTTCTCCTTGCCGCTCTTGGCGGTCTTCTTCGTGTCTTCGGCGACCACACCCACCTCGTCCTCGACAGGTCGACGCGAGGGAGCGTCGTACGCCTGGTCTTCGCTAGTCATCGTTGACGAGCCTAGATGATGACCGGGGCTCGATGGTCGAGCCGGTGGTTATGGACTGCTCTCGATTCCATCATCGTTGGTCCGCCTTCGTCCGTCATTGCCGGTTCCGACCGTCTCGCGACGACAGCGGGAACGGCGGGCTCCATACCCGCCGAACCACCTCCGTATGCGGAAACGTACCGCCACCACATGCGAAAACGGCCCGCCCCCACGGGGACGGGCCGGAGCCGCTGTCGCGCGGACCCGAAAGGGGCCGCGCGGGGCGTCAGCGAGCCTCGCGCTTCTCGCGGATGCGGGCGGCCTTGCCGCGCAGGTCGCGCATGTAGTAGAGCTTGGCGCGGCGGACGTCACCACGGGTCACGACGTTGATCTTCTCGATGACCGGGCTGTGCACCGGGAAGGTGCGCTCGACGCCGACGCTGTAGCTGATCTTGCGGACGGTGAAGGTCTCACGGGCGCCGCTGCCCTGACGGCGCAGGACGAAGCCCTTGAAGACCTGGACACGGGACCGGTTGCCCTCGATGACGCGGACGTGCACCTCAAGCGTGTCACCGGGACGGAAGTCCGGGACGTCGCTGCGGAGCGTGGCCTTCTCAAGCTCGGTGATCAGCGTGTGCATGACAGTGGTACCTCATTTACGCGAGCATGCGGAGGTCCACCCGGCCGCGCCGAAGGCGGCATCGCGGTGGACGCACATGCTGGGCTGGATGTGTCCTGGAAGCCGGGCCCGTCGGCCCGGCGGCGCGCGCCGACCCGTGAACAGTCTGCGGCAACGGTTCAGTGTGCCATATTTTCGCCGCTCACCGGAAATCCGAGCTCCTCGAGCAGCCTCCGGTCGTGCTTGTCGAGGCTCTGCGGATCGAGCGCCGCGAGCAGTTCGGGACGGTTTTTCGCGGTACGGCGCAGCGCCTCGTCCCTCCGCCATCGGGCGATCTTCCCGTGGTGGCCGGAGAGCAGGATCTCGGGCACCTCGCGCTCCCGCCACCGGGGCGGCTTGGTGTAGACGGGGCCTTCGAGCAGGTTCTCCATGGCCCCGGGGGCGAAGGAGTCGTCCGCGACCGAGCGGGCGTTGCCCAGCACCCCGGGCAGCAGCCGGCCGACCGCCTCGACCATCACCAGGACGGCCACCTCTCCCCCGGCCAGCACGTAGTCGCCGATGCTGACCTCGTCGACCCGCAGGCGGGAGCCGTACTCGGCCATGACCCGGGAGTCGATGCCCTCGTAGCGCGCCGGGGTGAACAGCAGCCAGGGCTCGGCGGCGTACTCCATGGCGAGCTTCTGGGTGAAGGGGACCCCGCTCGGCGTCGGCACGACGATCCGCGGCCGGGCGGCGGGGTCGGCGGCCAGGACGTCGTCGATGGCCTCGCCCCAGGGGTCGGGCTTCATGACCATGCCGGGACCGCCGCCGTAGGGCGTGTCGTCCACGGTGTGGTGCACGTCGTGCGTCCAGTCGCGCAGCTGGTGCAGGTGGACGTCGAGGATGCCGCGCTCGCGCGCCTTGCCGATGAGCGAGACGTCGAGGGGGGCGAAGTACTCGGGGAAGATCGAGATGATGTCGATGCGCATGTCGTCAGACGGCCTGGTCGGGGTCGAGCAGGCCCGCCGGCGCGACCACCAGGAGCGTGCCGGCCTCCAGGTCGATCTCCGGAACCAGCGCCTTGACGAACGGGATGTAGACGTCCCTGCCGCCGCGCCGTACGACCAGCAGGTCCTGGCCGTGGTGCAGCACGTCGGTCACCTCACCGGCCCGCTCGCCGTCGGGCGTGACCACGGTGAGGCCGATGAGCTGGTGGTCGTAGAACTCGTCGGGGTCGTCGGAGGGCGGGATGTCCGCCGAGTCGATGACGAGCATGGTGCCGCGCAGCTCCTCGGCCCGGTCGCGGTCGTCCACACCCTCGAAGCGCACCAGCAGGACGCCGGAGTGCCAGCGGCGGGAGGCGACGACGAGCGGTCCCGCGGAGGCGGGGTCGGTGGAGACGGTCGCCCCGGGGGCGAAGCGCTGCTCCGGGTCGTCGGTGCGGACCTCCACGGTCACGTCGCCGCGGAGCCCGTGCGGGCGGCCGATGCGGCCTACGACAAGCTGCACGCCCGTCTCCTGAAATCGTCGTGTGCGAAAACCTGGTGTGGAAACAACGCAAACGGGTCATCCACATCGGTGGATGACCCGTCCGCTCGATGAATCTCGTGGAATCTCGTGTCAGCGGACCTCGTCCAGGTCCAGCAGGTCGACCCGGACGTATTTTCCGTCGCCAAGAGCGTTCACGACGGTGCGGAGCGCCTTGGCCGTACGGCCACCACGGCCGATGACCTTGCCCAGGTCCTCTGGGTGGACCCGGACCTCAAGCACGCGCCCGCTGCGGATGCGGCGGGCCCGGACCTGGATCTCGTCGGGATGCTCGACGATGCCCTTCACCAGGTGCTCGAGGGCCTCCTCGAGCACCTCAGGCCTCGCCTTCCGGCTTCTCCTCGGCGGCGACCGGCTCGGCCGGGGCCTCGGCGGCGGCCTCTTCGGCCTTGGGGGCCTTCTTCGCCGACTTCTTCGGAGTGGTGGCGGCGTCGAGGGACAGGGTCTCCTTGGCCGCGGCCTCGTAGGCGGCGTGCCGGTCCGGCTTGGGCTCGGCGACGAGCTTCGGCGCCGGGGCGGGCTCGCCCTTGAACTTCTGCCAGTCACCGGTGATCTTGAGGAGCTTCAGAACCGGCTCGGTCGGCTGCGCGCCGACACCCAGCCAGTAGGCCGCCCGCTCGGCGTCGATCTCGATGCGCGAGGGGTTCTCCTTGGGGTGGTACAGGCCGATCTCCTCGATCGCCCGGCCGTCACGCTTGGTGCGGCTGTCGGCGATGACGACACGGTACTGCGCGTTGCGGATCATGCCGAGCCGCTTGAGCTTGATCTTGACTGCCACGGGTGTGGTCTCTCCATGCATTAGGGCGTGGGTGAGCGACGGCTCATCGAGTGGGGCACGAAGAGCGGATCGCTGCAGGGACAGGCACGACCGGCGGGGGTTAGAGGGCGCCCGCGCAGCCGAGATGTTCCAACATGCCATTGTGCCAGATGCATGGGGGTGCCCGGCCAACCGACGCCCGTCTCCCCCGGCTCCGGAGGGAAAATCTCGGTAACCACACGCGGCGGCCCCGGCACACCGGCCCCCGCCACGCCGCAGACCACCGGACCACCGGCCCCCGCCACGGACGCGCCGATCCCCGTAACGCCAGAAGGGCCGTCGCACGCGCGACGGCCCTCCTACGGCCTCACTCGGGGCGGCCCCGCTTGAGACGGCCTCACTTGAGACGACCCCACTCGGGGCGGCCTCACTTGGGCCGGATCCCCAGCAGCTCCAGCGCCGCCACCGCGATGAAGCCCACGATGATGATCACCCAGATCCACCGGGCGCGCGCGAAGAACTTGTCGTCGCTCATTTCTGTCCCGGGAACTTGAACTTGGAGGGGTCGAAGCCGGGCGGCAGCTCGATGCCCGGCGGGAGCTGGCCCGCGCCGAGGTTGCCGAGGGCGCCGCCGAGGTCGGGCGACTTGCCCGCCCCGCCGGACGCGCCCTTGGCGAGGGCGGCCTTGCGCGGGTCTCCGCTGACGCGGCGGCCCTTGCCGGCCTTCTTCTGCGCTGCCTTGGCCTTGCGCCCGCCCGGCATGCCGGGGATGCCCATCCCGCTGGTCACCCGCTTCATCATCTTCTGGGCCTCGAAGAAGCGCACGACCAGGTTGTTGACCTCGGTCACCGTGACGCCGGAGCCCTTGGCGATGCGCTCGCGGCGGGACCCCTTGATGATCTTCGGGTCCGCGCGCTCGGCCGGCGTCATCGAGCGGATGATCGCCGCGACGCGGTCCAGGTCGCGGTCGTCGATCTGGTTGAGCTGGTCGCGCATCTGCCCCATGCCGGGCATCATCCCGAGCAGGTTCTTGATGGGGCCCATCTTGCGGACCATCATCATCTGCTCGAGGAAGTCCTCCAGCGTGAAGCCCTCGCCCGAGGTGAGCTTGCCCGCCATCCTGGCGGCTTCCTGCTCGTCGAAGGTCTTCTGGGCCTGCTCGATCAGGGTGAGGATGTCACCCATGTCGAGGATGCGGGAGGCCATCCGGTCGGGGTGGAAGGCGTCGAAGTCCTCGAGCTTCTCACCGGTGGACGCGAACATGATCGGCTTGCCGGTGATGTGGCGGACCGACAGGGCGGCACCGCCGCGGGCGTCGCCGTCGAGCTTGGTGAGCACGACGCCGTCGAAGCCGACGCCCTCCATGAAGGCCTGGGCCGTGGAGACGGCGTCCTGACCGATCATGGCGTCGACCACGAACAGGACCTCGTCGGGCGAGACCGCGTCGCGGATGTCGGCGGCCTGCTTCATCAGCTCCTGGTCGATGCCCAGGCGGCCGGCGGTGTCGATGATGACGATGTCGTGCTGCTGCCGCCGGGCGTGGTCGATCGACTGGCGGGCCACCGCGACCGGGTCGCCGACGCCGTTTCCGGGCTCGGGCGCGTAGACCGCCACGCCCGCCCGCTCGGCCACGACCGACAGCTGCTGGACCGCGTTGGGACGCTGCAGGTCGGCGGCGACCAGCAGCGGGACGTGGTTCTGCTCCCGCAGGTGGCGGGCGAGCTTGCCGGCCAGAGTGGTCTTTCCGGCACCCTGGAGACCCGCCAGCATGATGACGGTCGGCGGGTTCTTCGCCAGGCGGAGCCGGCGGGTCTCACCGCCCAGGATCTCGATCAGCTCGTCGTTGACGATCTTGACGACCTGCTGGGCCGGGTTCAGCGCCTGGGAGACCTCCGCCCCGCGAGCGCGCTCCTTGACCTGGGCGACGAACGTCTTGACGACGGGAAGGGCGACGTCCGCCTCGAGCAGAGCGATGCGGATCTCGCGGCAGGTCGCGTCGATGTCGGCATCGGAGAGCCGACCCTTGGACCGAAGGGAGGAGAAGACCGATGTGAGCCGGTCGGAAAGCGTCTCGAACACGTGATTGGCCAGCCTCTGCGCTACAGGGTCTGCGACTCGACCTCCCAGCCTATCCGCTGGGGGATGCGCCTGACGCCCCGGTGCGGGCGGCGTCGCGGGCGTGGCGCCCGGTCGCGGCGGGACGTGCCGCCTAGCGGCCCCATCCCGGCACTGCCATCCGCATGGTCAGGGCGTGCTCGACCAGGGTGATGAGCGTGGCCTTCACCGCGTCGCGGGAGCGCGCGTCGGTCCGCGAGATCGGGATGTTGGGGGCGAGCGTCAGGGCCTCCCGCACCTCCTCCTCACCGTGCGGATAGGTGCCGTCCCAGCCGTTGAGCGCCACGACGAAGGGGAGCCGGGCCTCCTCGAAGTAGTCGATGGCCGGGAAGCTGTCGGCCAGGCGGCGGGTGTCGACCAGCACGATCGCGCCGATCGCGCCGCGGACCAGGTCGTCCCACATGAACCAGAACCGGTGCTGGCCCGGCGTGCCGAACAGGTACAGGATCAGGTCGCGGTCCAGGGAGACCCGGCCGAAGTCCATCGCCACCGTGGTGGTGGTCTTGTTCGGGGTCAGGCCGAGGTCGTCGATGCCGGCGCTGGCGTCGGTCATCACCGCCTCCGTGGTCAGCGGGAGGATCTCCGACACCGCCCCCACGAACGTGGTCTTGCCCACACCGAAACCACCGGCGACGACAATCTTGGTCGATGTGAGGCCGCCACCGCGGCTAGAGCCTGCGAAGTCCACTGAGCACCCTTTCCAGCAGGTTGAGATCCGGCTTGCCCGCGTTGAGCTGCGGCTGGTGCAGTTGGACCAGACCCTCGGCCGCCATGTCGGCGATCAGGATCCGGGTGACGCCCAGCGGGATGCGGAGCATCGCGGAGATCTCAGCGACCGAACGCACGTGCCGGCACAGGGCGCTGATCGCCTGGTACTCCGGTGTGCGGGTAGACAGATCGAGATGGATCGACGTCGCCGAGGAGACCAGGGCCTCCATGGCGAGTTGCGTGCGCGGGGCGGTGCGTCCCCCGGTCACCGCGTACGGCCGGACCAGGGAGCTCTGCTCCGCCGGCGGCGGCTGCACGTGGTGCACGGGACCACCCTGCTGCAGGTGGGCGTCGTCCGTCGGCCGATGGGGGGGACCACTCATCGGTCCCCTGTCATCGGGCCAGCCAGGGCCTGCCACGGCACCCTCCTAGGACAGTGTCTGCCGCGACGCGGAAGCGTCGCGGCCGGCGCCGGCGACCGGCGCCTTCGCGGACCCTCATCGCGGATGGGAGGCTTGGAGTTCAGCCCGGACGGCCGGCGTCAGCACCTGGCCGGCACGTTCGACGAGCAGCGTCATCTGGTAGGCGACCAGGCCCATGTCGCAGTCCGGGGAGGCCAGGACCGCGAGGCAGGAGCCGTCGCTGATCGACATGATGAGGAGCAGCCCGCGCTGCATCTCCACCACGGTCTGGGTCACCCCACCGCCCTCGAAGACCCGTGAGGCGCCCTGGGTCAGGCTGATCAGGCCGGCCGCGACCGCGGCCAGCTGGTCGGCCCGGTCGCGGGGGAACCCGTCCGAGAAGGCCAGCGGCAGTCCGTCCGTCGAGACCACCACTGTGTGGGCGACTCCGGGGACGTTGTTCACGAAGTCGGTGATCAACCAGTTGACCCCGCGAGCTGCCTGGCTCAGTTCACGCACGCGTCATCCTCCTCGGCGATCGGATGGGCTCGCTCACCGGTCCTCCTCGTTTCCTTCAACGTTCCCGGCGAAGCCGGGATACGCCTGCTCTGCGCCGGCTTCGCCCCGGGCGACCGCCCGGCCCTGCCGTACGCCTCTCTGGAAGCTCGCCAGCCTGTTGCGGACCGCGTCCGGGGAGACCGAGGGGCGCGGGGCTGCGGAGGCCTGCGGGACGCCGCCCGCCTCCGAGGTGACCGTGCCGGGCACCAGGTTCGCCTTGGGCACCCGCTTGGGCAGTCCGGCGCCGGTCACTCCGCCGAGCGAGGGCTCGCTCGCCGCGCGGGCCGCCTGCCAGCCCGCGTCGGCCGGCGAGGACCAGTTGCTCTGCACCGGCGGGGGCGGCGGGGGCGGGGCCGGGACCGCGGCGGTCTCCTGGACGTCCTCGTTCTGCTGCGGCGCGGCCGGGGCCTCGGGAGCGGGGGCGACGGGCTCGGCCTTCCTGAACCAGTCGGACTCCACCGCCGCGAAGATCGGCAGGAACTCCTCCCGCTCCCCCTCCAGCGAGTAGGACTCGCTGACCACGGGCAGCGGCCCCGTGTTGTCGGACTCCGGCCCGAACCCGCGCCGGTTCGGCCGGCCGGCCGGGGAGCCCCATCCCCCGCTGTCGCCGCCGCGCATCGGTCCTGAGGGCCACGGCCCGGAGTCCTGGAAGGCGGAGGGCCAGCTCGGCGCCGCCGGAGCGGAACCCGGCGGCGGCACGTGCCCCGGCCACGGGGTGTCGAGCGGCGCGCCGTACTGGCCGCCTCCCTGCACCGGCGGGGAGCTCTGGAAGGGCTGTGAGCCCTGGAAGGAGGTGTACCCCTGCGGGTCGAAGGAGGCGAAGCTCTGTCCGGCGTCGAAGGAGTTGAAGTCCTGCCGGGCGGCTTCGAAGGAGGCGAACGCGGGTCGCGCGGAGTCCAGCGAGACGGGGCTGGCCATGACCGGCGGCCGCTCCATGGAGGACGCCGAGGCCCAGTCCCCGTGGCCCTGTCCCATGGATCCCTGCGCCATGGGCGGCATCCCGGGCATCTGGGGCGCGGCGGCGAGCAGGTTCTCGGGGAGCAGCACCATGGCGGTCAGGCCGCCGCTGTCCTGCTGGCGGAGCTGGACCCGGATGCCGTGGCGCAGGGCCAGGCGGCCGACCACGAACAGGCCCATCCGGCGGGAGACCGACACGTCCACGACGGGCGGGTTGGCCAGCCGCCAGTTCGCCTGCGCGAGTTCCTCGGCCGTCATGCCGATGCCGATGTCGGTGACCGAGATCATCACGCCGCCGCCGTCGATGCGGTTGCTCGACACGACGACCTTCGTCTCGCGCGGAGAGAAGGAGATGGCGTTCTCCACCAGCTCGGCGACCAGGTGGACGACGTCGTTGACGCACGTTCCGGCCACGGACACCCCGCCGGAGATGCGCAGCTCCACCCGCTCGTAGCTCTCGACCTCCGACAGGGAGGCGCGGACCACGTCGATGAGCGGGACGGGCTGGCTCCACCGGCGTGCGGGTTCCTGGCCGGCGAGGACCAGGAGGTTCTCGCTGTTGCGGCGCATGCGGGTGGCCAGGTGGTCCAGCCGGAACAGGCTGCCGAGCCGGTTCTCGTCCTGCTCACCCTGCTCCAGGCTCTCGATCAGCGCCAGCTGGCGCTCGACCAGGGTCTGGCTGCGGCGGGAGAGGTTGACGAACATCGCGTTGACGTTGCTCCGCAGCGACGCCTCCTCGCCCGCCAGCCGTACGGCCTCGCGGTGGACCTCGTCGAAGGCCCGGGCCACCTCACCGATCTCGTCGTCGGAGGACACACCGATCGGCTGGACGCTGACGGCGGCGACCTCGCCGCTCTCGCGCATGGCCTGCACGGTCTCCGGCAGGCGCTGGCCGGCGATGGACAGCGCCTCGGTGCGCAGCCGGCGCAGCGGCTTGACCAGCGAGCGCGCCATCACCGTCGTGACGATCAGGACCAGCAGGAGCAGCAGCCCGGTCAGGGCTCCGGCGATCAGGGCGCCCCGCTGTTCGGCCTCCTGCAGGACGAGGCTTCGCGCGATGACCTGGTCGGCCACCTTCTTCTCCACCTCGCGCATGCGCTCGACCACCTCGGAGGAGGCGTCGAACCAGGTGGTCTGGTCGTTGGCCCGGGTGCCGGACACGTCGACGCGCACGAGGCGGGGAGGAGTGTTCTTGGCCAGCACGAGCGCACGCTGCCGCATGGACTCCGCGCGGTCCTTGCGCTGGCTGCTGACGGTGTCGTCGAACAGCTGGCGCTGGGCGACCGTGGCCTCGGTCTGGAAGGTCGCCAGCTCGCTGTCGCGTCTCGCCCGGGCGCCGACGAAGGCGTCCAGGCCCTCGGAGGTGAACTCCCTGGCGGCGAGGGCGACGGCCAGGATGGCCCGTTCCTGCGAGGCCAGCTCCTTGGCCCTGGTCAGCGCGCCGAAGGCGATCGCGGAACTGGCCAGGTCCGGGTCGGCGGCACCCTGGAGGATCTCGTCGTGCAGGGCAAGGAGGTCGGTGATCGTCCGCGTGTACATCGCGATCGTGGGCTGGGCGGGCAGCTGGGTCTCGGTCGCCGTCTTGCGCACGCTCCCGAGCTCGTCGATGCGGTTGCGCACCTGCGCGAGCTCGGTCCTGCCCTGGTCCCCGAACAGCTCGGCTTCGCTCCCGCCGAGGATGAGGTCGACGCGGTCGCCGACGTCCCCCGCCACGTCGTCGACGAGGCCGTACTGCTCCCGCAGTGCCGCCAGGCCGCTCTGCGCCCGTCCCTGCGCCACGAAGCGCGCGGAGAGGTCGCGCTCCTCCTCCAGCTCGTGCGCCAGCTCGCTGAGCTTGGCGGCGAGCTCGGCGTTGACGTGCACCTGCTCGTAGTCGGCCGCGCTGCTCAGCGAGGAGATGACCCGCAGCCCACCCAGGATGATCGCGGCGATGGTCGGGATGGCGATGAGCGCGATCAGACGCGATCGCACCCGCCAGTTGCGCAGGGCCAGTTTCCCGCCCGTGTGCGTGCCGGCGGCGTCGGGGTCCGGGTCGTCACCGCCTGCCGATCCCCTCTGAGCGGCGGGAACGGGGGCCGCGGCCGGATCCGGTCCGCGTTGGCTGGGGATTGACGCTGTCCTCACTGGCTCCGCTGCCTCTCCTGGGATCCTCATGTAGTGGAGGGGGTTCGCGTCACATCAGCTGATAAGCAAGGGACGCCGACACATCCATGGGGTAGGGGTTATTGGAGCACAGCCGGAGGAGTTCGGCCAACGGTGCATAAGCCACTAGTTACTATCAACCGGTACATCTCCCCATCAACCGGACAATACTTCTTCCCCTATATCCGGTTCGCCGTGTTCGCCGCCCCGCAAACGCTTGCGATCTCAACCTTCTAGGGACGCGACAAACGATGGCAAACGGCGCATAGAAATGAGATAAGTGAGTCTATGACCGGTTTAGCCCAATAGACCGATATTTGTTATTTGGGCGATCAGCTCCGCTACTCTGATCCACGATCGACACCCCCCTGATCACACACCTCACGGGACCGTCTCCGTGCCGCCGCATGCCCCGGCGAGTCCCACCGGGGTGGAAATGCAGCTAAGGAGAGCTGATGAGGTTCAGACTCGCGAGCCGGGTCACCGCCGTAGGGTTCGTCGCCATGCTGGCGCTCAGCGCCTGCGGCGGCTCGGACACCCCCACGGAGACGACCGCGGCCAACGCCGGCGGACTGGAGAAGACCGAGCTCACCGTCGGCGCCCTGCCCATCCCGGACGCCGCCTCGCTCTACATCGCCAACAAGAGGGGCTTCTTCAAGGAAGAGGGCCTCACGGTGACGATCGAGACCGTCCAGGGCGGCGCGCAGGCGCAGCAGAGCCTCATGGGCGGCTCCCTGGACGCGACGCAGACCAACTACGTCTCGACCTTCCTCGCCGTCTCGGCCGGCAACAAGCTGAAGATCATCTCTGACATGTACCAGGCGACGCCGAACTCCTTCAACCTCATGGTGCCGAAGGGCTCCGACATCAAGACCCCGGCCGACCTCAAGGGCAAGAAGGTCGCGGTCAACAGCAAGAAGAACATCGGCACGCTGGCCGTCACCTCGGTGCTGAAGGCCCACGGCCTCGCCGAGACCGACGTCGAGTTCCTGGAGTTCCCCTTCCCCGAGATGGCGGGCAAGCTCCAGCAGGGCGTCGTCGACGCGGCCTGGATGACCGAGCCGCACCTGACCGCCGTCCAGAAGAACATCGGCGCCACCAAGCTCGCCGACACCATGACCGGCCCCACCGCGGACTTCCCCATCGCGGGCGTGGTCGTCACCGAGGACTTCGCCAGCAAGAACCCCAAGACGGTCGCCGCCTTCCAGCGCGCGATCGCCAAGGCCCAGGAGATCGCCGCCGCCGACCGCAAGGCCGTGGAGGAGATCCTGCCGACCTACACCAAGATCGACGCGGCCACCGCCGCCGTCATCACGCTCGGCACCTTCCCCACCAGCCTCGACGAGACCCGTCTGCAGCGGGTGGCGGACCTGATGCTGGAGCAGGGCTACCTCAAGAGCGCGATCTCGGCCAAGACCATCCTCCCGGGTGCCAGCGGCTGATGACCGGGCGTTCCCCGCTCAGCAGCAGACTGCTCTGCGGCGCCGCCGGCGTCGCAGGGCTGTTCTGCGTCATGGAACTCGCCGGGCGCTCCGGGCTCATCGACCCGATCGTGTTCCCGCTGGCCTCCACGGTGGTGAGCCGCGCGGCGGCGCTGGCGGCCGACGGCGAGTTCCTCGCCGACGTCGCCTCCACCCTGGGCGCCTGGGCGGCCGGCCTGCTGATCGCCGTGCTGGTCGCCGTCCCCACCGGTTTCCTGCTCGGCACGCTGCCGCGCGTGGAGGCGGCGCTGCGGCCGGTCCTGGAGTTCCTGCGTCCCATCCCGTCGGTGGCGCTGATCCCGCTGGCCCTGCTGCTGTTCTCCGACAGGTTCGACATGAAGGTGGCGGTGATCGTCTACGCCGCCTGGTGGCCGGTCCTGATCAACACCATGTACGGCCTCAAGGACGTCGACCCGCTGGCCAAGGAGACCCTGCGCAGCTTCGGCTTCGGCCGGATGGCCGTGCTGTGGCGGGTCTCGCTGCCCAGCACGGCGCCCTTCATCGCCACCGGGGTACGACTGGCCGCCGCGATCGCGCTCATCCTGGCGATCAGCGCCGAACTGCTGGCCGGAGGCGCCAGCGGCATCGGCACGTTCATCATCGAGGCCGGCGGCAGCCCCGACGCCCTGGAGTACATCATCGCCGCCACCATCTGGGCGGGGATCATCGGAGTCGTCTCCAACAGCCTGTTCACCCTGGCCGAACGGCGGCTGTTCCACTGGCACCTGGCCCGCACCGGGGGGACCCGGTGACGGCCGCGGCGATGCGGTTCCTGCGCGTCGCCGGCCGCCTGTGGCTGGTGCCCGTCGTCCTGGTGGCCTGGGAGGTCGCGACCCGGACGGCGGAGGACATCTTCTTCCCGCCGCCCACCGTGATCGCGTCCCGCATGCACGAGCTGTGGTTCTCGGGTCCCGCCCAGCACCTCTGGCTGACCGAGGGGGCCCTGGAGAACATCCCCACGAGCCTCGGCCGGATCTTCTCCGGATGGCTGCTCGCGGGCGTGATCGGGATCGCCCTCGGCATCATGCTGGGGCGTTCCGAGCGATTCTCCCAGTTCGTGGATCCGATCATCCAGTTCGGGCGCGCCATCCCGCCTCCCGCCCTGCTCCCCCTCTTCCTCGCGCTGTTCGCCATCGGCACGCAGATGCAGGTCGCCACGATCGTGTTCGGCATCATCTGGCCGATCCTGCTCAACGCCAGTGACGGGGCGCGTCACGTCGACCGGCTGCACCTGGAGACCGCCTCGGCCTTCGGCTTCTCCCGCGGCCAGCGGCTGATGCGGGTCATCCTGCCCTCGGCGATGCCCAAGATCTTCGCAGGTCTGCGGCTCAGCCTGTCGCTGGCGCTGATCCTGATGGTCATCTCCGAGCTGGTCGGCAGCACCAACGGCATCGGCTTCCAGCTCCTCGACGCCCAGCGGTCCTACGACTACCCCGGTGTGTGGGGAAGCATCGTGCTGCTCGGCGTCCTCGGATACGTCCTCAACACCGCGTTCCTCGCGGCCGAGCGGCGCATCCTGTCGTGGCACCGGACCGCCAACCAGACGACCTGAGGACCCGCTGTGCTTGAGATCTCCAACCTTGACCACACCTACGGCAGCGGACCCGGCGCGCACCACGCTCTGGGCGGCATCGACCTGCGGGTCACCCAGGGCGAGCTGGTGTGCATCGTCGGCCCCTCGGGGTGCGGCAAGTCAACCCTGCTGCGCTCCATCGCCGGCCTCCTGAAGCCCACCGGCGGCACGATCACTTTGAACGGCACCCCCGTCGACCGGACCCCGGACGACCTGGCCGTGGTCTTCCAGGACTACAGCCGGTCCCTGTTCCCGTGGATGTCGGTGGGCGACAACGTCGCGCTGCCGCTGCGGCGCAAGGGCATGGACCGCGGGCAGCGGCGGGCGGCCGCCGAGGAGGCCCTGGAGCAGGTGGGCCTGGCCGGCGCCTCCGGCAAGTATCCGTGGCAGCTGTCGGGCGGCATGCAGCAGCGCGTGTCCATCGCCCGCGCGCTGGCCTACCGGCCGTCCCTGCTGCTGATGGACGAGCCCTTCGGATCGGTCGACGCCCAGACGCGCGAGGACCTGGAGGACCTGACCCTGCGCGTGCGCAACCACCACAACATGACCATCCTGCTCATCACCCACGACATCGACGAGAGCGTCTACGTCGGCGACCGCGTCGTGGTGCTGGCCAAGGCCCCGGCCACCGTCGTCGGGGACCTGCGGGTGGACCTGCCCGGACCCCGCGACCAGATCACCACCCGGGAGAACCCCGCCTTCGTGCACCTGCGCGCCGAGGTCGGCCGCCTGGTCCGCGGCATGCGGAGCCACCCGGCCGCCGCTTCCTGAACCCGCGCTTCCCGAACCTGAGAGAGGACTGTCAATGGACGACCCGCAGGCGCCGATCTGGGATGCGATCGGAGGGGTGTCCCGGTTCGCCGCCCTGGCCGTGATGGCCGAGCTGGGCTGCGCGGACCACCTGCACGAGGGGCCGATGAGCGCGGACGAGCTGGCGGCCCGCTGCGGCGCGGCCCCCGCCGCGCTGGGCCGGGTGCTGCGCCAGCTCGCCTCCATGGGAATCGTCACGACGACGGCGCCGGGGGTGTACGGGCTGACCGAGGCGGGCGCCACGCTCCGCAGCGACGCGCCGGACTCCCTGCGCCCCGCCGTACGGATGATCGCCCAGGAGGGCTTCTGGTACGGCCTGGGCACGCTCCCGCGGACCGTGCGCACCGGGAGGTCGGCCTTCGTGGAGCGCTTCGGGCCGATGTACGGCGGCTACCTCAAGGAGAACCCCGAGGCGGGGCGGCTGTTCGACGACTACATGGTGGCCAGGGCCCGGCCGTTCGCCGAGGCGGTCGCCTCCCGCTACGACTTCTCCGGGGTGCGCACCCTCGTCGACGTGGCGGGCGGCAAGGGACACGTCCTGGCCGCCGTTTTGAACTCCCATTCAAATGTCCGCGGCATCCTGTTCGACCTGGAACAGGTGGTCCCGGGCGCGCGGGAGCTCTTCGCCGAGGCCGGTCTTGAAGATCGATGCGAATGCGTCAGCGGCGACTTCTTCGCCTCCGTGCCCGCCGGGGCGGACGCCTACATGCTGGGCAGCGTGATCCACAACTGGTCCGACGAGGACGCGGTGCGGATCCTGCGCAACGTACGTGAGGCCATGACCGACGACGGCAGGGTGCTGCTGGTGGAGATGGTCGTGCCCGACGACGACAGCCCGCACATCTCCAAGGACGTGGACATGCGCATGCTCGCCCTGTTCGGTGACGGCATGGAGCGCAGCACGTCGGAGTACGGCGAGCTGCTCGGCAAGGCCGGGCTCCGCCTGAACCGCCGGATCGAGCTGACCGCCGGGGCCAGCATCGTCGAGGCCCTGCCCATCTGAGGGCCCATCTGAGGGCCCATCTGAGAAGCCCGTCCGGGGAGCCCCCGGCACGTGACGCGGCGGCCCCGTCCTCCACACGGAGGGCGGGGCCGCCGCGGCTTTCACACGACGCTCCACGAGGCCCGTTCGTTGAGCAGCCGGACGTCCATGTCCGTCATCCGCCGCTGCCCGGCCGCCATCTCGGCCAGCTCCTCCTCGGTGAGCACCTCGGAGACGTCCCCGAAGCCGTGCGGCGCCCGCTCCTCCACCAGCGCGAGGGTCCGCTCCATCAGCATCTCCCGGTTGGCCAGGACGAGCGGGGTGGTGGCGGTCCTGCGCTCCTCCTCGTAGGCGGTCAGGCCCTCCACCGGCCCGGACGCCGCCAGCGACCGGGCCAGCACCCGGGCGTCGAGCACAGCCTGGGAGCCGCCGTTGGAGCCCACCGGGTACATCGGGTGGGCGGCGTCGCCGAGCAGCGTCACCCGCCCGGTGCCCCACGAGGGCAGCGGATCCCTGTCCACCATCGGGTACTCCAGGACGTGCCGGGCCCCCTTCATCAGGCCCGGCACGTCCAGCCAGGGGAACCTCCAGCCCTCGAAGTGCGGCAGCACGTCCTGCAGGCGCCCCTCGCGCGACCAGTCTGCGGGCGGCACCTCGCCGCCGTCGCCCACCTTCACCTCGGCGACCCAGTTGATCTGCCGGCGGTCGGCCGAGACGGGATAGGCAACGAACTTGCACGACCGGTTCGAGCCCGCGACGGCCACCGTGGCCCCGTCCAGGAACGGCTCGTCCTCGGTGACGCCGCGCCACATCCTGACACCGGACCACAGCAGCGGCCCGCCGCCGGGGTGGAGCCCCGCCCGCACGGCCGAGTGCACCCCGTCTGCGCCGACCAGCACGTCCGCCGCGAGGGTCAGCCGCGCGCCGGTGCGCACCTCCCGCAGGAACGCCACGACTCCCGCCGGGCCCTGCTCGACGTCCTCGAAGCACAGCCCGGTTCGCACCGCCGCAGGACCGAGCCGCTCGCGCACCGCCTCCAGCAACAGCATCTGCAGCAGGCCGCGGTGGATGGAGTACTGCGGCCAGCGGTAACCGGCCGCCCTGCCGCGCGGCAGGGACAGGATGACGCTCCCGAAGCGGTCGGTGTAGGTCTGGAAGCTGGTGGGGACGCCGGTCGCGGCGAGCCGGTCGCCCAGCCCGAGCTCGGTCAGCTCCCTGACCGCGTGGGGCTGGATGTTGATTCCCACGCCCAGCGGGCGCAATTCACCCGCGCTTTCGACGATCGTGCAGGCGATTCCCGCAGCGTGCAGACTGAGCGCGGCGGTGAGGCCCCCGATGCCGCCGCCGATGACCAATACGTGCATGAGCCCCCCGACGCGCCGGCCGCGAATGTGAAATCGGAAGTCGATCCGACAGTGACGGAATCCGCACAATCCGCGCACGGCCATTCCGCCATTCCTGTGGCGCCCGATTCCCGACAGACTCTAGCAATCGCGCAAACGACAGGAAAGCAACAGACAATGCGCATTCCACGGATGGCGGTACGGCACGGCGCCACCCAATAGTCATGAGAACAAAAGGGTATTGAGGAAGGGCCGTTTCATATTCTCGGCGGAGAAATTCCTCAACTCAAACAAAAAAGGCCGCCGGTGACGGCGACCACGGAGGACGGGGCGGCCCGCCGTACGGGCGGCGGAGGAGGAGGGTGGAGCGACTCACCGTACGGGCGGCGGAAGGTGGAGCGGCCCGTCGTACCGGCGGGAGCTGCGAAGACGCGGGAAAGGCGCGCGGCGCACGACGGCATGGCCGTCCGTGCCGGGGACCGGAGGCGGGGATCCTCCGTACGACCGCCGTCACGTCATCGGGACGGCGGCGCGGAACGGCGCGTGCTTCGCCGGCATCACGGAGCACGCGCCACACGGCGGTGCCGGGTCAGACGCGGAGGGTGAGGACGTGCTCGACCAGGGTGATCAAGGTCGACTTCACCGCGTCGCGGGACCGGGCGTCGGTCCGGACGATCGGGATGTGCGGGGAGATCGTCAGGGCCTCCCGCACCTCCTCCTCGCCGTGGAGGTGGTTGCCCTCGAAGCCGTTGAGGGCGACGACGAAGGGCAGACCGGCTTCCTCGAAGTAGTCGATGGCCGGGAAGCTGTCGGCCAGACGCCTCGTGTCGACCAGCACGATCGCGCCGATCGCACCCTTCACGAGGTCGTCCCACATGAACCAGAACCGGTGCTGGCCCGGCGTACCGAACAGGTACAGGATCAGGTCACGGTCCAGGGAGACCCGGCCGAAGTCCATGGCCACCGTGGTGGTCCGCTTCGTCGGGATCTGGGAGAGGTCGTCGACCCCCGAACTCGCCTCCGTCATGACCGCTTCCGTGGTCAGCGGCATGATCTCGGAGACCGCGCCGACGAAGGTCGTCTTGCCGACACCGAAGCCGCCGGCGACGACGATCTTCGTCGACGTCATCCCGGCGTCAGAGCCTGCGAAGCCCACTGAGCACCCTTTCAAGCAAGTTGAGATCCGGCTTTCCGGCATCCAGCGACGGATGGTGGATCTGCACCAGACCCTCGGCCGCCATGTCCGCGATCAGCACCCGGGTCACGCCCAGCGGCATGTGCAGCATGGCCGAGACCTCGGCGACCGAGCGTATCTGCCGGCACAACGAGGTGATCGCCTGATACTCCGTGGAGAGCATGGCGAAATCCACGCTCGGAGCAGTCGCCGAGGAGACCAGCGCCTCGAGCGCTAGCTGCGTCCGAGGAGCGGTCCTTCCCCCGGTCACAGCGTACGGGCGAATCAGACGATTCCGCCCGCTCTTGGCCTGAGGCGGCGGCTCGTTCATCGGATGCTATCCCTCCTTCTCGGTTGTTGTCCCGGCGTTTCGCGAGCGATGCTCGTCTATCGCTGGGACGCCTGAAGCTCGGCGCGCAGGGCCGGGGTCAGCGCCTGGCCCGCCCGCTCGGCAAGAAGTGTCATCTGGTAGGCCACCAGGCCCATGTCACAGTCGGGGGAGGCCAGCACGGCGAGCGCGGAGCCGTCGCTGATCGACATGGTCAGCAGGAGGCCCCGCTGCATCTCGATCACGGTCTGCACCACCGGGCCGCCCTCGAAGACCCGCGCGGCACCCTGGGTCAGGCTGATCAGACCGGCCGTGATCGCGGCGAGCTGGTCGGCGCGGTCCTTGGGGAACCCCTGGGAGTAGGCCAGCGGGAGGCCGTCCGTGGAGACGATCACCGCGTGCGCCACACCCGGCATCTCCTTGACGAACTCGGTGATCAGCCAATTGAAGCCGCGAGCGGCCTGACTGAGTTGGTGGTTCACTGCTTCTCTCCCTCGTCGGCGTTGAATCGCTCGTTCATCTCGGCGCGACCCTGCCGTACGCCTTGCTGGAAACTGGACAGACGACTGCGCACCCGCTCAGCCGAGAGCGGGGGCATCGGGGAAACGGGTGGAGCCGGCGCGGACGGAGCCGAGCCGGGCACCAGGTTGGCCTTGGGCACCCGCTTGGGCAGGCCCGCCCCGGTCACCCCGCCCTCGACGGGCTTGCTGGCCGCCGCGGCCGCGGCCCAGCCCTGGTCGGCGGGGGTGCTGCTCCAGGGCTGCCGCGCCGGGGGCGCGGCCGGAGGCTCGGCCGGGCGGATCCGGGTCCCGGTCTCGGCCGGGCCGGACTCCGCCCGGTCGCCGCCGGGCTCGCCCGGGGCACTCGCCTCGGGCCCGGCCGCGGGCGCCTCCACCGGGACGCTGCTGCGGAACCAGTCGGAGCCGACCGCCGCGAAGATCGGCAGGAACTCCTCCGGCTCCGGGTCGGTCGCCGAGACCTCCACCGCGGGCAGCGTCTGGGTGTTCTCCGCCTGCTCCAGGCGCCGCGGCGACCAGGGGTCCGCCGAGGACGTCTCGCCCCAGGGGTCCGCCGGGGGGACCTCCGGCCAGGACGGCGGGAAGGACGGCGGCGGGGCGGACGGCGGAGCCGAGGAGAACGGCGACCGGGAGACGGGCGGCGCGGCCGGGGGCGCCGGCAGCGGGGCGGCCGTGGCCGGCGGCTGGGTCGGCGTCAGCGGCGAGGCCCACAGGCTCTCCACCTCGGAGGCGGACACCATCGGCTTGGACCACAGGTCCGACACCGACGGCGGGGCGGCCGGGGGCTCCGGCGCGAGGGCCGCGGGCGGGGCCGCCTGTGCCGCGGAGTGCTCGCCGAACGGCGTGTCACCCACGGGCGGCATCCCGAACGGCGTGTCACCCACGGGCGGCATCCCGAACGGCGGGCGCTCGTTCTGCTCGCGCAGCGGGGGCATCCCGAACGGCGGGCGTTCCTCCTGCTCGCGCAGCGGCGGCATGCCGAAGGGCGGCCGCTCGGCGTCCCGGCGCGGAAGGCCCGGCGCGGCGGGCTCCTCCGCCGAGGGAGGACCGGAGAACGAGCTCTCCCCCGGCAGGGAGGCGCCGAAGGAACCGAAGGAGGAGCCCGCCGACGGGGTGGATCCGAACGGGTCCTGGCGCAGGCCGCCGGCGAAGGGGTTGCTCTCCAGGGCCGGGGCCGGGCCCCGGTTCGAGGCGGCCATCGCCAGGGCCGGGGCCATCGACTGCGCGACGACCTGGGCGGGCAGCAGGACGACGGCGCTCAGGCCGCCGGTCTCCGGCCTGCGGAGCTGGACGCGGATGCCGTGGCGCTGGGCCAGGCGGGCGACCACGAACAGGCCCATCCGGCGGGAGACCGACAGGTCCACCGCGGGCGGCTCGGCCAGGCGGCGGTTGGCCTCGGCCAGCTCCTCGTCGCTCATGCCGATGCCCTGGTCGGTGACCGCGACGATGACGCTGCCCATCTCGTTGCCGTTGCTGGTCACCGTGATCTTGGTGTCCTGCGGCGAGAAGAAGATCGCGTTCTCGACGAGCTCGGCGATCAGGTGGACGATGTCGTTGACGGCCTGGCCGATGATCAGGGTGCCGGACTCCACGCGCAGGTTGACCCGCTCGTAGTTCTCGACCTCCGACAGCGAGGCCCGCACGACGTCGCTCAGCGGGACCGGCTCACTCCACCGGCGGCTCTGCTCCTGACCGGCGAGAACGAGCAGGTTCTCGGAGTTGCGGCGCATGCGGGTGGCCAGGTGGTCCAGCTTGAAGAGGCTGGCCAGCCGGTCGTCGTCCTGCTCGCCCTGCTCCAGGTCGTCGATGAGGTCGATCTGGCGCTCCACCAGCGACTGGGTGCGCCGGGAGAGGTTGACGAACATCGCGTTGACGTTGGCCCGCAGGCGGGCCTCGTCGCCCGCCAGCCGGATGGCCTCGCGGTGGACCTCGTCGAAGGCCCGGGCCACTTCACCGATCTCGTCGCGGGTGAGCACTCCGATGGAGGGCACCTCGACGTTCGGGGCCAGGTCGCCGGACTCGCGCAGCGTGCGGACGGTGTCGGGCAGCCGGGAGCCGGCCACCTCCAGCGCCTCGCTGCGCAGCCTGCGCAGCGGGCGGACGAGCGTCCCGGCCACCCAGGCGGTGATCAGCAGGATCAGGACCAGCAGGACCAGGATCGTGCCACCGGAGATCATGGCGTTGCGCTGCTCGGCGCTCTCCATCTCCTGGCTGCGCGCGACCACCGTGGCGGCCATGTCCCGCTCGACGGTGCGCATGCCGTCCACCGTCGCGCTGGAGGCGTCGAACCAGGTCCGCACGCCCAGGTTGCCCAGGCCCTTGTTCTCGCGCATGCGCGACATGACCAGGGCGCGCATGGCGTCGGCGCGGTCGACCTTCGGGCCGCTGACCGCGTCCTGGAAGCGCTGGATCTGGGCGGCGGAGGCGGTGGCCTGGAAGGCCGCCACCTCGCTCACCTGGCTGCGGTAGGCGCCGATGAAGTCGGCGGGGTCGTCGAAGTCGAAGCCGCCTTCGAGCCGGGCGACGAGCAGGATGCCCCGCTGCCTGGCGACCTGCTCCTTGGCGCGGGTCAGCGCGCCCAGGGCCAGCGCGTCACCGATCAGGCGTTCGTCTCCACCGCTGCGGCCGAGGTCGTCGTGGAGGGTGACGAAGTCGGCGATCATGCGCGAGTACATGCCGAGGGCGGCACGCGGGAGCACGCTGCCCTCGGTGATCAGGTTGCGCAGGCCGCGCAGCCCGTTGAGCCAGCGGCGCACCTGGGAGGCCTCGGTCTGCACCCGGGCCGCGTGCCCGTCGGTGATGGCGGAGATGGCGGCCAGCACCTGGGTGCCGGCCTGGTCGACCACCTCGCGCTGCTTCTTGACCTGGGTGAGCCGGGCGGGACGGCGGTTGTCCGCGATGTACCAGGCGGTGAGGTCGCGTTCCTCCGCCATCTCGTGGGAGAGGGTGCCCAGGCGCTCGACCAGGGAGGCGACCTCGGACATCCGGCGGTACTCGGTCGCGGTGGACAGCGCGGTGGTGAACTGGAATCCGCTCAGCAGTACGGCCGCCGCGGTCGGCAGAAGGATCAGCGCGACCAGGCGGGGACGCACGCGCCAGTTCGACGGCAGGAGCCGGCTGCCCATCCCTGCCGCACGACGGTTCCGGCGGTCTTGTGTCTTCACTGGCCTACGTAACCCCTCGCCGAGTAGGGAAGCGGCGCAAACAATTTGAGCACATCCTTTATGTCACTACGAATGGGGTAGATATCTACAAATCACCCTGAAAGGGATTCCAGCCGACAAAAAGCACCAGATTTCTAGGCGGGCCGGAACGAGTCCCTCACCTCCGGAGCCTGATGCTTGATCATCAGATGGCGCGTCACCGAGTACTCCTGCACGGCCTCCTGGCTCATGTCCTTGCCGAACCCGCTGCCCTTGACCCCGCCGTGGGGGGCCTCCGAGGCGATGGGCAGATGGTCGTTGACCCAGGTCACGCCCACGTCGAGGCGGTGGGAGACGCGCAGCGCCCTGGCCACGTCCCTGGACCAGACCGAGGAGGCCAGGCCGTAGGGGGTGTCGTTGGCCAGCCGCACCGCCTCGTCCTCCCCGTCGAAGGGCAGGGTCACCAGCACCGGGCCGAACAGCTCGCCCTGGACGATCTCGCTGTCCTGGCGGGCCCCGTCGACCAGCGTCGGCGGGTAGAAGAAGCCGGGGCCCTCCACCGGGGCGCCGCCGCACAGCACCGCGGCGCCCGCGGCCCTGGCCCGCTCGACGAAGCCGTGCACCCGGTCCCGGTGCCCGGCCGAGATCAGCGGGCCGATGTCGGTCTCCGGAGCCCAGGGGTCGCCGACCTTGATCCCCGTCAACATGCCGTGAAGCGCTTCGACGGCCTCGCCGTACACCTCTCTGGCGATGTAGACCCGGGTGGCGGCGGTGCAGTCCTGGCCGGTGTTGTAGGTCGCGCCCATCGCCACGCCCCTGGCCATCTCGGCCAGGTCCGCGTCGCCGAAGACCAGCGCCGGAGCCTTGCCGCCGAGCTCCAGGTGGACCCGCTTGAGGGAACCGGCGGCCCCGCGCATGACGGCGCGGCCGGTCTCGGTGGAGCCGGTGACGCTGACCATGTCCACGCCCGGGTCGGTGACCAGCGCCTGGCCCACCTCGGCGTCGCCGAGCACGACCTGCAGCAGCCCCTCGGGCGCCCCGGCGCGGGCGAACAGCGCGGCCAGCCGCAGCGTGGTGCCCGGCGTCTGCGGCGCCGGCTTGATCACCACCGCGTTGCCCGCGGCGAGCGCGGGGCCGACCTTCCAGACCGCCATCACGAGCGGGAAGTTCCACGGGGCGATCGAGGCGACCACGCCCACCGGGCGGCGGACCAGGACGGAGGTGTAGCCGGAGCTGAACACCCCCGCCCCGGTGCCGTCCAGCGAGCGGGCCGCCCCGGCGAAGAACCGGAGGTTGTCCACGGCGAAGGGCAGCTCGCCGTCGCGGAAGACCGCCGCGGGCTTGCCCGTCTCGCACACCTCCAGCCGGGTCAGCTCCTCGGCGTCGGCCTCGACCAGGTCGGCCAGACGCAGCAGCACCCGGGCCCGCTCGGCCGGGGTCGCCGCGCTCCACTCCTCGAACGCCGCCCGCGCCCGCCGTACGGCCTGCGCCACCTCGGTGACCGGGGTCTCGGCCGCCTCCGAGAGAGGCTCACCCGTCGCCGGGTTGATCAACTTGCCCATGGAACGTCCCTACTCGCTTTTCGAAAACCTCAGGCGCCGGCCTGCTCGATGAGGTCGGCGGCCCGGCGCAGCCCGTCGCGGCGGCGGATCTCCTCGCCGGCGGCGGCCAGGCGCGCGCGCAGCTCGGTGTCGCCCAGCAGCCGCTCCAGCGCGCCGGTCAGCTCCTCGTCGGTGAAGCCGTAGGTGGACAGGCGCACGCCGTAGCCCAGCTCGTGCATGCGCTGGGCGTTGTCGTACTGGTCCCAGAACAGCGGCAGCAGGATCATCGGCTTGCCGAAGTGCAGCGCCTCGGTGGTGGTGTTGTTGCCGCCGTGCGTGATGACCAGGTCCACCAGCGGCAGGATCTTCGTCTGCGGGACGGTCTCGGCGCCCCACATGTTGTCGGCGAGCTTGATCTCCTCGTGGAGCGGGCCCTTGGAGACGATGAAGCGGTACGGGGTGGTGGCCAGCACGTCGATCACCCGCTGCATCAGCTCCACGTCGGCCGAGCCGAGCGAGCCGAGCGAGAAGTAGATCAGCGGGCTGTCGCCCCGGAGCGACTCCGGCACCTCGAACTCCTGGTCGGTCTCGCGGACCGAGGAGTCCAGGCGGTGCCAGTTCGCGCCCAGCGGGCGGGCGTCGACGTAGTCGGCGATCTCCGGGTAGACGTACAGGTTCAGGTCGCCCTCGTGGATGAAGTCCAGCTCGGGCAGGGGCGCGGTGCCCTGGGCCACGCACCACTCGTTGAAGGCGGTCCAGATCTCGCGGTGGGTGCGGTCGTACTCGGCGCGGAAGGCCTCCCACTCGGAGCGGTCGTCGGCCGGCAGGCCGGAGAAGACCGGGGCCACGTTCTCGCCGCGGACCTCCAGCGGGTTGCAGGAGACGATTCGCACGAAGGGCTTGCCCGCCGTCAGAAGGGCCGGGAACGTGATGACGTTGTCCTCGACGATGACGTCCGGCTGAACCCGCCCGATAATCTCCTTGAGCTGCGGCTCACAGTACTTCACGCCGTCGATGAGCGCTTCCCAGATCGGCTTGGTCACCGTCTCCAGCTGCTCGGTGGTCGACTTGCGATATTCCGGCGCGGTGTCCCGGATGAAGTCCTTCCAGAACTGCCCGGCGTCCTGCTCCTCCTCCGACGGAGGAGCCAGATCGACCAGATCCTCCTCGAAACCGAGCGCCTCCAGCTTTCCCTTCCAGGACGCCTCGGCGGCGAAGACGACGCGGTGACCGCGCTTGCGGAGAATGTCGCCGATGCCGATGCAGTTGTTCGTCGGCCCGTAGGCGCTCTCCGGCATGAAGAGGATAGTGAGGGACATCCTGACTCCAGGTCTGGCAACTTGTTTTTGAATACGGGTTTAAATCTTGATCTAGCGGAAATGTCACTGAGCGGTCACTATGGACCCCGGCATAAATCGTCAGTAGGGACGGACGGGGGAATATGACGCGCAAGAGCCGGACGGACCGGCGCGTGGATCTCATCGATGCGGCACGCCGCGCCATCATCAGGCACGGCACCGAGGGTGTGGGGCTCAACCACGTCGCCGAGGAGGCGGGACTGACCTCCGGCGCCGTGCTCTACCACTACCCCAACCTCAGCGAACTGCTGGTGGACGCCCACCACGCGGGCATGGAGCGCTTCTACGAGCTGCGGCTCAAGCGCATCAGCGGCATGCGCGACCCGGCCGAGAAGCTCGTCGTGACCATCCGCTCCGGCCTGCCCCACGGCCCGGACGATCCGGACGTACGGCTGCTCAACGAGCTGGGCGGCGCCGCCGCCCGCAACCGCATGTACGCGCTGCTGCTCACCACGCTCTACGACCGGCAGGTCGCCATGTACCAGAGCATTCTGGAGACGGGCGGCGCGCTGGGGACCTTCACGCTGACCGACGACTCTCTGGTCATCGCGCGCAACCTGGTCGCGCTCGAGGATGCGTACGGTTACCGCATAACGGCCCGCCACCCGGTTATCGGCCCTGATGAGGCGGTCGACCTCATCCTCGCCTACGCCCGGACGGCCACGGGCAACCCGCTGAAGACGTCTCATTGAGGCACCAGGACCCCGTCCCCCGCCGCCCACGACAGGCTCACCCGCGCACCGGCCCGGATCGGCGTGGCCCCCTGGGTGGCCGCCAGGACCGGCTCCGCGCGGCCCGGCACGGTGACCGAGACGTGCGACACGCCGCCGTAGAAGCTCACGTCGGCGACCTCGCCCTTCAGCACCCCTTCCCCGTTCTGGCCGCCGTCCAGCCGCAGCCGCTCGGGCCGTACGGCCAGCAGCGCCGGAGTGCCGTCGGGCAGGTCCGAGGAGCCGGGCAGCACCCCGAGGCCGTCCGCGGCCAGGCCGACCGAGCACGCCCGGCCGGAGAAGAGGTTGTTGGCCCCCACGAACCCCGCGACGAACGGGGTGCGCGGCCGCTCGTAGAGCGCCACCGGCGCGTCCACCTGCTCGACCTGGCCCGCGCTGAAGACCGCGATCCGGTCGGCCAGCGACATGGCCTCCTCCTGGTCGTGGGTGACCACGACGAAGGTGATGCCGACCTCGTGCTGCAGCCGCTTGAGCTCCAGCTGCATCTCCGCGCGCACCTTCTTGTCCAGGGCCGACAGCGGCTCGTCCAGCAGCAGCAGCCGCGGCCGCTTGACGATCGCGCGGGCCAGCGCGACCCGCTGGCGCTGGCCGCCGGACAGCTGCTGCGGCCGGCGCCCGGCCATCGAGGTCAGGCCCACCTTCTCCAGCACCTCGGCGACCCGCGAGCGGACCTCCGCCTTCGGCAGCTTCTCGCGCTCCAGGCCGTAGGCGACGTTCTTGGCCACGGTCATGTGCGGGAACAGGGCGTAGGACTGGAACATCAGGTTGACCGGGCGGCGGTGCGCGGGGCGGCCCAGCAGGTCCTCCCCGTCGAGGGTGACGGCCCCGGAGTCCGGTGACTCGAACCCGGCCAGGATGCGCAGGAGCGTGGTCTTGCCGCAGCCGCTGGGGCCCAGCAGCGCGAAGAACTCGCCCTGGCGGATCTCCAGGGAGACGTCCGCCAGCGCTGTGACGTCGCCGAAGCGGCGGCTGACACCGGTGATCTGCAGCATCAGGAAAGGGACTCCGTCAGTCGGGTCATCCGCTGGGCCACGATCACCACGGTGAAGCTCACGGCCAGCAGCAGCGTGGCCAGCGCGTTGATCTCGGGGGTGACCCCGAAGCGGACCATTGAGTAGATGACGATGGGCAGGGTCGGCTCCGTCGGCGCCGCGGTGAAGAACGCGATGACGAACTCGTCGACGGACAGGGTGAAGGCCAGCAGGGCGCCGGCGGCGATCCCGGGGGTCAGCTGGGGCAGCGTGATCCGCAGGAAGGTCGTCACCGGACCGGCTCCCAGGTCCCGCGAGGCCTCCTCCAGGGAGGTGTCGGCGTGGGTGAGCCGGGTGCGGACCACCGCGGCCACGAACGCCATGCCGAACACCGTGTGGGCCAGCAGCACCGAGTGCAGGCCGAGGGTCATCTTGATCATGCCGTAGAAGACCAGCAGTCCGATGGCCAGCACGAGGTCGGGCAGTACGGCCGGCAGCACGCTGACCGCGTCCAGCAGCTTGGACCTGCTGTGGCGGGCCATGCCCACGGCCAGGAGCGTACCCAGCACGGTCGCCAGGATCGTGCTGCCCAGGGCGACGACCAGGGTGTTGACCAGCCCGTGGCGGATCTCGGCGTTGCCGGCCAGCTCGCCGTACCACTTCAGGCTGAAGCCCTCGAAGGAGTACGGCGAGTCGCCGGAGTTGAACGACATGAAGACCAGCACCGCGATGGGCGCGTACAGGAAGAGGTAGGTCGCCCAGAACGGGACGTACAGCAGGCGGGGTCTACGCACGGCGGGCACTCCAGGCCTGCAGGAGCAGCAGGACGATCAGCACGGCGATCAGCGCCAGCGCGAGCGTCGAGCCGAACGGCCAGTCGCGCGCCTTGAGGAACTGGTCCCTGATCAGGTTGCCGACCATGATCGAACGGCCGCCGCCGAGCAGCTCGGGGATGATGAAGTTGCCGAAGCTCGGCACGAAGACGAACAGGCACCCGGTGACCACGCCCGGCAGGGTCAGCGGCAGCGTGACCGAGACGAACGTGCGGGCGGGCCGGGCGCCGAGGTTGGCCGAGGCCTCGCGGAGCTGCGGGTCGAGCTTCTCGATCGCGGCGTACAGCGGCAGCACCATCAGCGGCAGGTAGGAGTAGACCAGGCCGGTGACGATCGTGCCCTGGTTGTACAGGAACTCGAACGGGCCCAGTCCCAGCTCGCCCAGCGTGGAGTTGACCAGCCCCGGGCCGCTGAGCAGCACGATCCAGGCGTAGATGCGGACCAGGAAGTTCGTCCAGAACGGCAGCACGATCGCGACCAGCGCGACCGTCTTCCACTTGCGGGGGAGCATCGCGATCAGGTACGCCGTCGGGTACCCGACCAGCAGCGCGATCACCGTGGCGATCGTGGCCAGCCGCAGCGAGCTCAGGATGACGTCGAGATAGAGCGGGTCGAACAACCGGGTGAAGTTCTCCCCGGTCGCCTCGTAGACGACCCCGCCGAAGCGGCCCCTGCGGAACAGCGTGTAGCTCAGGACCAGGGCCAGCGGGATCAGCAGAAGAACGATCAGGTAGGTCAGGCCGGGACCGAGGAAGATCAACCGTCCCAGCGCACGCGACCGGCGCGACCGCGATGCCGCGGCCGCGCCGGAGACGGTGGAACGTGTCACTGTTGCGCCGCGACCTCGGTCGCCAGGCGGGTGAACTTCTGCGAGTCCTCGCCCAGGTCGATGATCGACTCACCCTGGAGCAGCTGCGCCGGCGTCATCTGCAGCGACGGGGTCTTGGCCTTCAGGTCGGCGTCGACGATGTCCATCGCGGCCTTGTTGGGCACGCTGTACAGGATGTTCGAGGCGGCCCAGCCGTGGACCTGCGGGTCCAGGATGTAGTTGATGAACGCGTGCGCGGCCTCCTTGTTCTTGGAGGACTTCAGGACGACCATCGTGTCCACCCAGAGGTCGCTGCCCTCCTTGGGGACCACGAAGTCGATGTTCTTCTCACCGGCCGGGCACCAGCCGTCCCACGCCTCGACCATCACGGCCTCGCCCTTCTTCAGGCGCTCGCCGAAGGTCGTGTCGTCGTAGGCCAGCAGGTTCGCCTTGGCGGCCAGGAGCTTCTCCTTGACCTTGGCCAGCTCCTCGTCGCTGCGGGTGTTGACCGAGTAGCCGAGCGCCTTGATGGCGGGCAGGGCCAGCCAGCGCTCGGTGGTCATCATGGTGACCTTCTTCTTGGCCTCGGCCGGCGGGTCGAGCAGGTCGTTCCAGCTCGTCGGCGGCGTCTTCAGCAGGTCGGTGCGGTAGCAGATGCCGGTCGTGCCCCAGGTGTAGGGGACGGAGAAGACATTGCCCTTGTCGTAGGCCAGCTCCTTGGCCTCGGGGAACAGGTTGGCCAGGTTCGGCACCAGCTCGGGGTGGATGGGCTCCAGCAGCCCGGCCTCGTTGAGGGCCTGGGCGTACTGGCCGGAGACGAAGGCCACGTCGAGACCGGTGTCGGCACCCGAGGTGAGCTTGCCCATGATCGTTTCGTTGGTGTCGTGCAGGGTCACCTTCAGCTCGGTCTTGAGCTTCTCCTTGACCTGCTGCGGCAGCTCCTTGGGCGTGTACCCGTCCCAGACCGAGATCGTGACACTCTGCTTGGAAAGGTCCGCGTTGGGGTCGAGCTGGGCGGACGAGGCGCTGGCGGCGGGCGCGGCGGTGTCGGCGGCCTCTCCGCCACACGCCGAGACCGCGAGCGCGAGACCGGCAACCAGAGCGGCAGCCGGAAGACGACGGCTGTACCGGGAACGGGACACGGCCGCTACTCCTTCAAAATTCAGATTTATGGAGCGGTCCGACGATGGGGACACGACAGACCAAAGCAGGAGTGTTGCAGGCAACATCAACATCGGCAACACTTTTCATGACATCGTCACATTGGAAGTTTGATCTGTCTGTTGAACCGATCTTCAATATGGGAGCGGCTGGGCACCGTGCCCCGCGCCGGCGACGGACGGACCGTCGATCTCCTGGTGGCCCTGACCTCGGAGATCCCTCCGCCGTACGTCGTACGGCACTTCCACCCGCTCCCCGAGACGTCCCCCGGAGCCGCTGAACGGGGCTTCGATGTGGACCAGACGAATCATTCCGTCGTCGTCGGCGAGAGCGTCATCGTCAAGTGGCTCACCCCGCCCGCCCCGCTCCCCCAGCCGACCCCCGAGGCGTTCGCCCACCTGACCGCGGTGGGCTTCACCGCCACGGCGGCGCCGTACGCGGCGATCTCCCGCGGCGGGGAGCTGCTGGCGCTGGTGACCGCCTACCTGCCGGACGCCCGCGACGGCTGGGAGTGGTGCGTGGACGAGGCCGCCGCCGGCCGTACCGCCTTCGCCGCCGATCTGGGACTCCTCGCCGCCGATCTGCACGCCGCCCTGGCCACCCCGTCCCCGGCCTTCCCCGACCCGGTACGGCTCCCGCCCGTCTCACCGAACCCGTGGCCCGCCCGCGCCCGGACCGCGCTGCGCGAGGCGCTGGAGCTGACCGGCGGCGAGGACGGCCGGTGGCTGGCCGCCCGCGCGGACCGCATGGAGCGCGACTTCGGCGCCCTGGAGGATCCCGGGGCGACCCCGCTGATCCGCATCCACGGCGACCTGCACGTCGGTCAGATCCTCCGGTGGCGGGAGGGGTACGCGGTGATCGACTTCGACGGCAACCCGACGGTCTCCGACACCGACCGCCACCAGCCGGCCGCCCGCGACCTCGCCCAGCTCACCACCAGCCTGGAGCACGCCGGCCAGGTGGCCGTCAGACGCCGCGACGCCGACCCCGCCGCGATCGGGCGCTGGGCGGCGCAGGCGGTCGGCTCGCTGGAGGACGCCTACAGGCGGCGCCTGCGCGAGCGCGGTCACGCGGATCTGCTCCACGACGGGCTGCTGCGGGCCTTCGCCGTGGAGCAAGAATGCCGCGAGCTCATCTACGCCGCCAAACATCTGCCACGCTGGCGGTACGCACCCATGGGCGTGCTGCGGTCCTGGTATGCCTGAGAGACACGACCGCACCCCCGACGTGAAGGAGCGCATGTGAACGCCGAGCTGTATCTCGCCGACCTGGAGGCCAAACCGGCCGCCCTGTCCGAACTCGCCGACGCCCTGGAGGCCGCCGACCCGTTCGAGGCGGTCCCGGACGGCATCAGGCGGGTGGTCTTCCTCGGCATGGGCAGCTCCCGCTACGCGGCCCGGGTCGCCGCGCTCCACCTGCGGGCCGCGGGCTTCGACGCGGTCGCCGAGTACGCCTCCGCCACGGCCTCCTACCCCGCGACCCCGGACACCCTGGTCGTCGCCATCTCCGCCACCGGCGGCAGCCGGGAGACCCTGGACGCGGTGGCCCGCTATCGCGACCGGGCCCCGGTGCTGGCCATGACCAACCGGCCCGGGTCCCCGATCACCGAGAACGCCGACCTGGTGGTCCCGATGCTCGCCGGCGAGGAGCGCGGCGGCGTGGCCTGCCGTACGTTCCAGCACACGATCGCCCTGCTGATGTCCCTGCGCAACCGCCTGACCCGCACCGACACGGACGTGCCCGCGCTGCTGTACCGCGCCGCGGAGGCGACCTCGGACCTGCTGGACCGGCGCGGCGAGTGGCTGGAGTCCGCGGCGGACCTGCTCGACGGCCCGGACGGCGTCTACACCCTCGCCCCCGCCGAGCGCCTGTCCTCGGCCGAGCAGTCGGCCCTGATGGTCCGCGAGGGTCCCCGCCGGGCGGCCACCGCCTGCGAGACGGGCGACTGGTCCCACGTCGACGTCTACCTCACCAAGACCCTCGACTACCGCGCCCTGGTGTTCCCCGGCTCCCCCTACGACGACCAGGCCATGGACTGGATCCGCCAGCGCGGCTCCACCGTCCTGACCGTCGGCGGAGACCTCCCCGGCGCCAAGTCCGCCATCCGCTACCGCCACGACCACGACCCCGACGTCTCCCTGCTGACCGAGACCCTGGTCGCCGAACTCATCGCCGCCCGGTGGTGGCTGGCCCAGTAGCCGCCGCCGTACGGCGGGCAGGCCGGGGACGGGGGTCGCCGGGGAGAAGGGGAAGGGACGTCACAGGCGGCGCAGACCGCTGAGGACGCGTTCCAGGAGGCCGAGGTCGGGGCCGCGCTCCTGGACCTGGGGGTGATAGATCCGGACCAGGCCCTCGGACTCCATGTCGGAGATCAGGACCCGGGCGACGCCCAGGGGGATCCCGAGGAGGGCGGAGACCTCGGCGACCGAGCGGACCTGGCGGCACAGCTGACTGATCGCGCGGTACTCGCGGGTGAAGGACATGCCGAGCGTTCCGGAGGTCGCCGAGGAGACCAGGGCCTCCATGGCGAGCTGACCGCGTGGAGCGGTCCTGCCGCCGGTGACGGCGTACATCCGCACCAGCGAGCTCTCCTCCTCCTGCGGCGGGCCTGCGTGGGGCGGGCCGTAGCCGTCGGCCCCGCCCCGGGGGTCGTTCCAATGGGGGTCTGTCATGGCTCAGCTCTCCCGGTTCGGGAGTTCGTTGCGCGCCTTGCGCACACCCTGCTGGAAGCTCGCCATCCGGCTGCGCACCCGTTCGGCGGAGACCGGGGTCACCGGCGGGGGCGGTGGCGGGTTCGGGGAGGGCGGCTCGGCCGGGTTCGCGGGTGTCACCGAGCCGGGGACCAGGTTCGCCTTGGGGGTGCGCCGGGGCAGGCCGGAGGAGGTCACGGCGCCGTAGACCGGCTCGCTCGCGGCCTGGGCGGCCTGCCAGCCGCTGTCCGCCGGGGACGACCACTCCTCCACCGGCGGGGACGACGCCTCATCCGAGGTGCCGTCGGCGGAAGACTCCTGCTTGTCGGTCTTCGTCCGGTCGATCGTACGGAACCACCCCGACTCGACCGAGGCGAAGATCGGGAGATATTCGTCCTCGGTGTCCAGCGCCGAGGTCTCCACCGTGGGAAGCGCGCCGCTCACGGCCGGCTCTCCGGGGGTCGGGAGGCTGTCGGGCGGTCCCGGGTCCTCGACGGACCGCCTCGTGAAGCGGTCGAACGGTCCGGTCTCCTCCGCGGGATTGACCGCGAAGCGTTCGAGCGAGCCGGGTCCGTCGGCGGAGTGCAGCGCGAAGCGGTCGAAGGGTCCGTGTGAGGGGACCGGAGGGCCGGAGCGTTCCGGCGGGTTCCACACGCTGGGGCCGGTCGCCCCGGGCGGCCTGCCCTGCGGTGGCACGGCTCCCGCCGGGGAGGCGGGCGCGGGTGTTCCCGGAGGGAAGGACGGGGCCGCCGGAGGCGGGGGGAAGAGCGGGTCGGCGGGCCCCGGGGGGAACGGGGCCGCGGGGCCGGTGGACAACGGGGGGAAGGCGGGCACGCCGGTGGGCGGGGTGGGCCCGGTGCCGTCGGCCGCTCTGCGGAACGGCGGTGTGTCCGCGAAGCCGCCCCGCTCCCGGGAGGGGTCGGGGCCGCCGGGGAAGGACGGGGCGGGAGTCCCGAGGACGGGAGGTCGTCCCCCGGCGAAGGACGGATCGCCACCCCCGAAGGGGGACTGCGGTCCGGGGGGGAACGGCGGATCGGCGTTCCCGAAAGGAGCTCTCGGCCCGGGAGGGAACGGTGGATCGGCGCTCCCGAAGGGGGACTGCGCCCCGGCGAAAGACGGGTCGGCGCTCCCGAAGGGGGACTGCGTTCCGCCG
>NZ_BOOJ01000008.1 GCF_016863175.1 Paraplanobispora siamensis | reverse complement strand
AAAGACGGGTCCGCGCCCGCGAAGGGCTGTCCTCCGGAGGGGAACGACGGGCCGGGGAGGGGGGCGATGAGTCTCTCTGGGAGCAGGACCATCGCGGTCAGGCCGCCGGTCTCCTGGGGGCGGAGCTGGACCCGGATGCCGTGCTTGAAGGCCAGGCGGCCGACCACGAACAGACCCATGCGGCGAGCCGCCGCGGCGTCGGCGGCCTGGGGGCCGGCCAGGCGGGTGTTGGCCTGGGTGAGTTCTTCGAGGGTCATGCCGATGCCCTGGTCGCTCACCCCGATCATCACTCCGCCGCCGTCGATCCGGCTGCTGGAGACCACGACCTTGGTCTCCCCCGGCGAGAACGCGACCGCGTTCTCCACCAGCTCGGCGAGCAGGTGGACCACGTCGCTCACCGCCGGGCCCGCCACGGCCACCTCGGAGTGGATCCGGGTGACCACGCGGTCGTAGTTCTCCACTTCCGACAGCGCGGCCCGGACGATGTCCATGACCTCGACCGGCTGCCGCCAGCGCCGCGCGACCTCCTGGCCGGCGAGGACGAGCAGGTTCTCGGAGTTGCGGCGCATGCGGGTGGCCAGGTGGTCGAGCTTGAACAGGTCGGCCAGCCGGTTGTCGTCGCGTTCTCCGCGTTCGAGCCGCTCGACCAGGCTGAGCTGGCGTTCCACCAGCGTCTGGCTGCGGCGGGAGAGGTTGACGAACATCGCGTTGACCGTGTTGCGCAGCTTGGCCTCGTCGCCGGCCAGCCGTACGGCCTCCCGGTGGACCTCGTCGAAGGCCCGCGCCACCTCGCCGATCTCGTCGCGGGAGACGATCCCGATCGGCGGCACGTCCATTTCGAGCTCTCCGTCGCGCGTCTCCCGCACCCGCTGGACGTACGACGGCAGCCGCTCGCCGGCCACCTCCAGCGCCTCGGTGCGCAGCCGCCGCAGCGGCCGCACCAGCGAGCGCGCCACACCGGTCGTGATCAGCAGTACGGCCAGCAGCAGCGCGGCGACCGCCCCGATGACCAGCAGGGCGCGGTTCTGCTCGGCGTCGCCGAGCGCCCCGCTGCGCGCGACGATCCCCTGGGCGTGCCGCTGCTCGACGGCGCGCATCCGGTCGATCGTCACCGACACCCCGTCGAACCACTGCCGGGCGTCGTCGCTCTCGGCCTGGTCCAGCCCCTTGAGCGGGGCCCCCGAGGCGGCCCGCAGCAGGACCAGCTCCCGCAGGAAGTCGGCCCGGTCGGCGCTGCGGCCGTTGACGGTCTCGTCGAAGAAGCGCCGGTCGGCGGTGCCGGCCTCGGCGGCGAAGGCCTTGCGACCGTTGCGCTCGGAGGAGAGCGCGCCGAGGAACTTCTCCATCTGGTCCTGTTCGAACCGGCCGGCCACCAGCACCACCGAGAGCAGGGCCCGCTGCTGCGACAGGCTCTCCTTGGCCCGGGCGAGCGCGGTCAGCGTGAGCGACTGGCCGAACAGCAGGTCGTCGTCGCTGCCCTTGCCGAGCTCGTCGTGCAGGGACAGGAGGTCCTCCACCACGAGGGTGTAGGCGTCGATGGCGGCGTCGGGCAGCAGGTTGGTCTCCAGCGCCTGCCGGCGCAGCGGCGTCAGGTCCTCCAGCCGGGTGAGCGCGGCCTCGACCTCGTCGCCGGTGCGGCCGGTCAGCTCGCCCCGCAGCAGGGTGCCGCCGTCGCGGACGCGTTCGGCCGCGGTGTCCACCGCGTCCCGCTGGTCGTTGATCCCCTTGAGCCCGCGCTCAGGACGGCCCAGGGCGATGAACCAGGCGGTGCGGTCGCGTTCTTCGGCCAGTTCGTGGGTGAGCGCGCCGATGTCGTCCGACAGCCGGGCCAGGTCGTTGACCCTCTGGTAGTCGGCGGCGGCGTTCATCGAGGCGATCACCTGGACGCCGCCGAGCAGCACCGCCGCGGCCGTCGGGACCAGGATGAGCGCGACCAGCCTGGAGCGCACCCGCCAGTTGCGCAGCCGAAGACTGCTCCCTGCGTCACCGGCTCTTTCTGTACTCACCGGACGCTGCCTCTCGGTGGATGACCCTCGCTGACCGAATTAGCCGCGCTTCACGGCAATTCGAGCACACTTCAACCCGTGAAGGCCACCGACCATAGCCACACAAATGGCCACTCATGAGACAAGTGAGGCGAGAACCTGGAGCTCCATTTAAAGGTTGAATGTTCAATTTCGGGCGACCCATACCACATTTAGCGGACAAAGCACCCAAATGGCCGTTTACACCGTTCCATAACGACACGCCGACGTAACACATCGGGACCACGACGGTCTCTTGAAGATCACAGCATTGTGATTCCGGATATTTCCGCTTTATCGTTCCCCGTGCGCCCGTAACCTCACTGCATCCGAGCGCTGAGCTTTGGAGGAGACAGTGACCTCACCCGACGGCGTCGCGATCGAGGTTCGCAGCCTGTGGAAGATCTTCGGACCACGGGCGGAACGCGTGCTGGGCGGTCCCGACGCCGAACTCGATCCGGACGAACTCCGCGCGAAGACCGGATGCGTCGCCGCCGTCAGGGACGTGAGCTTCACGGTACGGCCCGGCGAGGTGTTCGTGGTGATGGGCCTTTCCGGCAGCGGGAAGTCCACCCTGGTCCGCTGCCTGACCCGGCTGGTCGAGCCGACCGCCGGAGAGATCACGATCTCCGGCGAGGACGTGCGCGCCGCCTCCCCCGCCCAGCTGCGGGACCTGCGCCGCAACCGGGTCAGCATGGTCTTCCAGCACTTCGGCCTGCTGCCGCACCGCAAGGTCGTCGACAACGTGGCCTACGGGCTGGAGGTCCAGGGCGTCCCGCGCCGGCAGCGGCACGAGCGGGCCCGGGCGATCCTCTCCCTGGTCGGCCTGGACGGCTTCGCCGAGGCCAGGCCCGACCAGCTGTCCGGCGGCATGCAGCAGCGGGTCGGCCTGGCCAGGGCCCTGGCCGCAGACCCCGAGGTGCTGCTGTTCGACGAGCCGTTCAGCGCGCTGGACCCCCTGATCCGCCGGGACATGCAGGCCGAGGTCGTCCGCCTGCACCGCGAGGTGGGCAAGACCATGCTCTTCATCACCCACGACCTGTCGGAGGCGCTCAAGCTGGGCGAGCGCATCGCGATCATGAGGGCGGGCGCGATCGTCCAGCTCGGCACCCCGGAGGAGCTGGTCGGCGCCCCCGCCGACGACTACGTGGCCGACTTCGTCAGGGACGTGCCCAGGAGCGAGGTCCTGTCGCTCCGCTGGATCTGCCGCTCCCCCGCCGACGACGAGCATCTCGACGGCCCCGCGCTCCCGGCGGGGACGATCATCCGGGACGCGGTCCCCGCCGTGATGGAGTCCGCCCGGCCGATCCGGGTCGTCGAGGGCGAGGAACTGCTCGGCGTGGTGGACCGCCTCGACATCCTCACCGCCATGTCCGGGCGCGCCGGGACCGGGTCATGACCTCCCAGGCACCCCCGGCCCCACCCGTGCAGGCGATACCGCCCACGGCCCCCCGCGACGCCGTACGGCCGCCGCGCTGGGTGGTCCCGGCCGCCGGGATCGTCGCGGTGGTCGCCGCCTACCTGGCCTTCCGCGGCACCGCGACCCTGCCGCACGACGACGACGCCGCCCCCTTCCGGTTCGTCAACGACGTACGGGCCTGGGTGGACGCCAACCGCAACCAGAGCCCGGTCTTCCTGTTCTTCGTCAACTACATCCGGCTGTTCGTCGGCGGCCTCTACGACGCCTTCCTGCTGGCGTTGCAGGCCCCCGGCTGGGCGGGCCTGATCGGGATCGCGGCCGCGCTCGGCTGGCTGGCGGGCGGGTGGCGGATCGGGCTGCTGTCCGGGCTCGGGTTCATCTCGTTCGGGGTTCTCGGGCTGTGGGAGGCGAGCGTGGCCACGCTCGCCCTGGTGCTGACGGCGGTGCTGCTCTCGCTGGTCATCGGCCTGCCGCTGGGGATCTGGGCGGGGCACTCCCCGCGCCTGCGCCGCCTGCTGGCCCCCGTCCTGGACGTCATGCAGATCATGCCGACGTTCGCCTATCTGGCGCCGATGGTGCTGTTCTTCCAGATCGGCCCCGCCTCGGGCGCGGTCGCCACGCTGATCTACTCCGTCCCGCCCGCGATCCGCATCGCCGCGCTGGCGATGGAGCAGGTCTCGCCGACCGCCGTCGAGGCGTCCGTCTCCCTGGGCGCGACCCGGCGGCAGACCCTGTTCAAGGTCGAGCTGCCGATGGCACGTGCCACTCTCGGCCTGGCCGTCAACCAGACCATCATGATGGCGCTGTCCATGGTGGTGATCGCGGCGCTGATCGCCGCGCCGGGACTGGGCTCGGACATCATCCGGGGGCTGACGCGGGCCAACGTCGGCCTGATGCTCCCGGCGGGGATCGCCATCGTGATCATGGCGATCGTGCTCGACCGGATGACGATGTCGGCCGCCGCGCGCCCGCCGTACCCCGTCACCGGCGGCAAGGCCCGGATCGGTCCCCGCCTGCGGTGGGCGGTGGCGGCCGTGCTCGTCGCGGCCGGTCTCGCGCTGGGGCGGGTCCTGCCCGCGGAGTTCCCCGAGGAGTGGGTGCTCCGCTTCGCCGCGCCGGTGAACGAGGCCGTGAACTGGGCCAAGTTCTCCTGGTACGACGTCACCGACGCGATCAGGAACTTCATCACGGAGGTGTTGCTCAACCCGCTGCAGGCCGTGCTCACCGGTGCGCCCTGGTGGCTCGTCACGGCGGTCGCGGTCGCGGTGGCGTGGCGGACCGGCGGCCTGCGGACCGCCGCCGTGGCCGCGGGCTGCCTGCTGGCCACCGCCCTGATCGGCCTGTGGCAGCACACGATGGAGACGCTCACCACCGTCCTGGTGGCGGTGGTGCTCACCCTGCTCATCGGGCTGCTGCTCGGCGTCGCGGCGGCCCGTTCCCCCCGGTTCGCCGCCGTGCAGCGGCCGCTGCTCGACGCCGCGCAGACCATGCCCGCCTTCGTCTACCTGCTCCCCGCGCTGGCCCTGTTCGGCGCGACCCGCTTCACCGCCATCTTCGCCTCGGTGATCTACGCGGTGCCGCCGGTCATCCGGCTGGTCGAGGACGGGATCAGGAACGTGTCCCCGGCCGCGGTCGAGGCCGCGCTCTCCTGCGGCTCCACCGAGCGGCAGCTGCTGTGGAAGGTACGGCTGCCGCTGGCCCGCCCGGCGATCCGGCTGGCCGCCAACCAGGGCATCGTCATGACGCTCGCCATGGTCGTGGTCGGCGGGCTGGTCGGCGCGGGCGGCCTGGGCTACGACGTCGTCTCCGGGTTCTCCCAGCGCACCGACTTCGGCATGGGCTTCGCCGCCGGCGTGGCCACGGTGCTGCTCGGGATTCTGCTCGACCGGATCACGCAGGGCGCCGACCGGCGCCCCTCCCCCCGCACGTCCGATCGCACGACCACGCGAAAGAAGAGGATCGCATGAGGATCGCATCCCGGATCCGCCTGCTCGCCGGCCTGCTCACTGTGGGGCTGGCCGCCGCCGGTTGCGGCGGCGCCACGGTGGACACCGGAACCAGCTCGGCACAGCCGTCCACCGGTGCCGGATCGTCGGCGCCCGCGGCGGGCGGCACCGTGAAGATCGCCATCAACCCGTGGGCCGGCTACGAGGCCAGCGCCGCGGTGATCGCCCACCTCCTGGAGGACAAGCTCGGCTACACGGTGGAGAAGAAGGAGCTCGCCGAGCAGGTCTCCTGGGAGGGCTTCGAGAACGGCGACGTCGACGTCATCGTGGAGAACTGGGGCCACGAGGACCTGAAGAAGTCCTTCATCGAGGAGAAGAAGGTCGCCGTCGAGGCCGGCTCCACCGGCAACAAGGGCGTCATCGGCTGGTACATCCCCAAGTGGATGGCCGACAAGTACCCCGACATCACCGACTACAAGAACCTGAACAAGTACGCCGACCTGTTCAAGACCTCCGAGTCCGGCGACAAGGGCCAGCTGCTGTTCGGAGACCCCTCCTACGTGAGCAACGAGGAGGCGCTGATCAAGAACCTGAAGCTGAACTACAAGGTCGTGGTGGGCGGCAGCGAGGCGGCTCTGATCGAGTCGGCCACCCAGGCCCAGCAGCAGAAGAAGCCGCTGCTGTTCTACTTCTGGGATCCGCACTGGCTGTTCAACAAGGTCGAGCTGGCCCGCGTCAACCTGCCCCCGTACACCGAGGGCTGCGACGCCGACCCCAAGAAGGTCGCCTGCGACTACGCCGAGCTGGACCTCGACAAGATCGTGAGCAAGAAGTTCGCCGACACCGGCGGCAAGGCCTACGAGCTCGTCAAGAACTTCCAGTGGACCAACGAGCACCAGAACGCGGTGGCCAACGACATCACCAACAACGGCATGTCCGCCGAGGAGGCCGCCAAGAAGTGGGTCGACGCCAACCCGACGGTGTGGGCGGCGTGGATCCCGAAGTGACCTGACCCGGCCCGGCGGGCGGCCCCGCCCCCGCCGGGCCCGTTCTCCGGAGGCCGCGCGGCCCTGCCACGACCGTGCCGGGGCCTCCGTCTGGAGGTACCTGATGAGACGTGGCACGAAACTCGCCGCGGGTGTCGCGGCACTCCTGTTCCTGGCCTCGTGCAGCGCGCAGGAGCCCGCCCCGCAGCAGACCGGCGGCACCGTGCGGATCGCGATCAACCCGTGGGTCGGCTACGAGGCCAGCGCCGCCGTACTCGGCCGGTTGCTCCAGGACGAGCTGGGCTACCGGGTGGAGACGGTGGAGCTCGACGAGGCCAAGTCCTGGGAGGGCTTCGAGAAGGGCACCGTGGACGTCATCGTCGAGAACTGGGGGCGCGAGGCGGAGAAGAAGACCTACATCGAGGAGAAGAAGGTCGCGGTCTCCGCCGGGCGGAACGGCAACAAAGGGATCATCGGCTGGTACGTCCCCCAGTGGATGGTGGAGAAATATCCAGACATAACCGATTGGCGGAACCTCAATAAATACGCCTCCCTGTTCCGGACCGACAAAACCGGGGATTTAGGTCAGGTCCTTGACGGCGACCCGACCTATGTCACCAACGACGAGGCGCTGGTGCGCAATCTCGAACTCGACTACAAGGTGATCTACTCGGGCAGCGAGGACGCGCTGATAAAGGCCGCCAAACGCGCCACGGAAAAGCGCGAGCCGCTGCTCATGTACTTCTACGAGCCGCAGTGGCTGTTCACCCAGCTCAAACTCGCCAAGATCAACCTCCCGCCCTACTCGATCGGCTGCGACGCCGATCCCGCGAAGGTCACCTGCGACTACCCGCCCTACCTGCTCGACAAGATCGTGAGCAAGAGGTTCGCCGACACCGGCGGCAAGGCCTACGAGCTGGTGCGCAACTTCGTCTGGACGAACGACAACCAGAACACCGTCGCCAACGACATCACCAACAACGGGCTCAGCGCCGACCAGGCGGCCCGCAAGTGGATCGACGCCAACGAGATCATCTGGAAGGACTGGGTACCCAGTTGAGCTACGACTACGTCATCGTCGGCGGCGGATCCGCCGGCTCCGTCCTGGCCAACCGGCTGAGCGCCGACCCCTCGGTCCGCGTGCTGGTGCTGGAGGCGGGCCGGGCCGACTACCGGTGGGACGTGTTCATCCACATGCCGGCGGCGCTGATGTTCCCCATCGGCAACCGGTTCTACGACTGGAAGTACGAGTCGGAGCCCGAGCCGCACATGAACGGCCGCCGCGTCTACCACGCCCGCGGCAAGGTGCTCGGCGGTTCGAGCAGCATCAACGGCATGATCTTCCAGCGCGGCAACCCGCTGGACTACGAGCGGTGGGCGGCCGACCCGGGCATGCAGGGCTGGGACTACGCCCACTGCCTGCCGTACTTCAAGCGCATGGAGAACTGCCTGGCCGATCCCGGCACCCCGTTCCGCGGCCACGACGGGCCGCTGAAGCTGGAGCGGGGCCCGGCGGAGGGGCCGCTGTTCGAGGCGTTCTTCGCCGCGGTGCAGCAGGCCGGCCACTCCCTGACCGACGACGTGAACGGCTTCCGCCAGGAGGGCTTCGCCGCCTTCGACCGCACCCTGCACCGGGGCCGCCGGCTCAGCGCCGCCCGCGCCTACCTGCACCCGGTGATGGGCCGCCCCAACCTCACCGTGCGGACCCGCACATACGTCTCGAAGATCATCTTCCATGGGAAGCGGGCGGTCGGCGTCGAGTTCGACGGCAAGCGGGTGCGCGCCGGAGAGGTCATCCTGTGCGGCGGCGCGATCAACTCCCCGCAGCTGCTGCAGCTGTCCGGCGTCGGCGACGCGGACATGCTCAAGCGGCTCGGGATCGAGGTCGTGCACCACCTGCCCGGGGTGGGCGAGAACCTCCAGGACCACCTGGAGGTCTACGTCCAGCACGCCTGCGTCAAGCCCGTCTCCATGGCGCCGTCGCTGGCGATGTGGCGGCGGCCCCTCATCGGCGCGGACTGGCTGTTCCGGCGCTCGGGACCGGGGGCGAGCAACCACTTCGAGGCCGGGGGGTTCATCCGCTCCAACGACGAGGCGGCCTACCCCAACCTGATGTTCCACTTCCTGCCGATCGCCATCCGCTACGACGGCTCGGCCCCCGCCTCGGGCCACGGCTACCAGGTCCACGTCGGGCCGATGTACTCCGACGCGCGCGGCAGCGTGCGGATCAGGTCGGCCGACCCCCGCCTCAAGCCCGCCCTGCGGTTCAACTATCTGTCCACCGACCAGGACCGCCGCGAGTGGGTCGAGGCGATCCGCAAGGCCAGGGAGATCCTCTCCCAGCCGGCCTTCGCCGAGTTCAGCGGCGGGGAGATCTCCCCCGGGCCCTCCGTGGAGACCGACGGGCAGATCCTCGACTGGGTCGCCCGCGACGGCGAGACGGCGCTGCACCCCTCGTGCACCTGCCGGATGGGCGTGGACGAGATGTCCGTCGTCGACCCGGCGACCATGGGGGTCCACGGCCTGGAGGGATTGCGCGTGGTGGACGCCTCGGCCATGCCGTACGTCACCAACGGCAACATCTACGCCCCGGTGATGATGCTCGCCGAGAAGGCCGCCGACCTCGTCCGCGGCGACGCCCCCCTGCCGCCCGAGCGCGTGGAGTTCTACCGCCACACCCCCTGAGGGCGCGCACGGCGAGATCCCGGTACGGCTCCGCGGAGCCGTACCGGGATCTCGCCGTGCGTCAGGCCCGTGTCAGACCGACATGCCGTAGGCGGCGCGGACCCGCAGGACGTGCTCGACCAGCGTGATCAGCGTGCCCTTGACCGAGTCGCGGGAGCGGGCGTCGGTGCGCACGATGGGGACGTGCGGGGCCAGCGCCAGCGCCTCCCGCACCTCCTCCTCCGTGTGCGGGAACTGCCCGTCCCAGCCGTTGATGCCGACCACGAAGGGAAGCTTGGCCTCCTCGAAGTAGTCGATCGCCGGGAACCCGTCGGCCAGGCGGCGGGTGTCGATCAGGACCACGGCGCCGATCGCGCCGCGGACCAGGTCGTCCCACATGAACCAGAACCGGTGCTGGCCCGGCGTGCCGAACAGGTACAGGATCAGGTCGCTGTCGAGTGAGAGGCGGCCGAAGTCCATGGCGACGGTGGTCGTCGCCTTGTTCGGCGTCAGGCCGAGGTCGTCGACCCCCGAGCTCGCCTCCGTCATGACCGCTTCCGTGGTCAGCGGGAGGATCTCGGACACGGCGCCCACGAATGTGGTCTTGCCGACGCCGAACCCGCCCGCGACGACGATCTTCGTCGACGTCAGGCCGCCGCGGTTAGAGCCTGCGAAGTCCACTGAGCACCCTTTCGAGCATGTTGAGATCCGGCTGTCCCTGGTCGAGACGCGGCTGGTGGAGACGGACGAGGCCTTCGTCGGCCATGTCCGCCACCAGAACGCGGGCCACGCCGAGGGGGACCCTCAGCAACGCCGAGATCTCGGCGACCGACCGGAACGAACGGCAGAGCCTGATGATGGCGTCCTGCTCGGGGGTGAGCAGAGCCAGCTCCTCATCCATGATGGCCGAGGACGAGACCAGTGTCTCCATCGCCAGGTGATAGCGCGGCTCGGCGCGACCACCGGTGACCGCGTACGGACGGAACAGGGGCTCCTCGTCCCCGGTTCCGTCAGAGCCCAGCACGACCCTCTCCCGGCCGGGACACCGAAGGCGAGCGACGGGACGCGCTCACCGCACGATCCTGCGGAACCGGCGACACGACCCGGCCCATCATCGCCCCCGGGAGGACTGCAGCTCGGCCCGGAGCGCCGGGGTCAGAACCTGGCCGGCCCGGTCGACGAGCAGGGTCATCTGGTAGGCCACCAGACCCATGTCGCACTCGGGGGAGGCCAGAACGGCGAGGACCGAACCGTCGCTGATCGCCATGACCAGCAGCAGGCCCCGCTCCATCTCGACCACGGTCTGGGTGACGGCACCACCCTCGAAGACGCGGGAGGCGCCCACGGTCAGGCTGAGCAGTCCGGCCGCGACGGCGGCGAGCTGGTCGGCGCGGTCGTCCGGGAAGCCTTCGGAGCTGGCGATCCGCAGCCCGTCGGCCGACACGACCACCGCGTGCGCGACACCGGGAGTGCCGCGGACGAACTCCGTGATCAACCAGTCGAACCTGCGGGCCTCATGGCTCAGAGTGGTCACTGGCCCTCCTCCTTTTCCGCCATGTTCCTGGCGGTGTCCTCATATAGTTCCGCACGGCCCCGCCGCACGCCCTGCTGGAAGCTCGACAACCGGTTCCGCACCCGCTCGGCGGAGATGGGCGGCATCGGGGTCGAAGGCACACTGGCCGCGGTGCCGGGCACCAGGTTGGCCTTGGGGGTCCGCTTGGGCAAGCCCGCCGCAGTGATCCCTCCGAGACTGGGGTCGCTGGCCGCCTGGGCGGCCTGCCAGCCGGCGTCGGCGGGAGTGTGCCAGTTCTCGGGCTCACGCACCGGAGCCGGCGTCCTGGTCCGCACGGAGATCGGCTCCCTGACCGGGACCGGGACCTCCTCCTCGGCCGGCACGCCGGTGGCGATGCCGACCGCGGGCGTGATCTCCTCCACGGGGACGTCGTCCGCGACCGCCTCGGCCTCCCGGGCCGGGCCCTCCGGCTGCTCGACCGGCTCCTCGACGCTCTCCGCCCTGCGGAACCAGGCCGACTCCACGGAGGCGAAGATGGGCAGGAACTCCTCCTGCTCGGCGTCGAGCGGGGAGACGCCCACCGCGGGCATCGAGGCGGTGACGGGGTCGTCGTGGGAGACCTGTCCCCAGGCGGAGAACGCGGCTCCGGCGGGGTCGCCGGAGGCGCCCGGCCCCGCGGGGGCGCCGTTCAGGCCGTTCAGCCCGTTCAGCCCGTTCAGGCCACCGGCCTGGCGCCGGGGAAGGGGCGCCTCGGCGCTCTGCGTGAACGCCTCCCCGTTGCGCGGGAAGGTCTCGTTGCTCTGCGTGAAGGAGCTGAAGGAGGACGAGACCGGCTGCCGGGGGTCCGGCACCGGACGCTCGGGAGAGGGCGCCGGCGGCAGCGAGTTCTGCCCGAACGAGCCCTGGCCGATCGAGGGCTGGTTGAGCGAGCTCTGCCCGAAGGACGTCTGGCCGAAGGAGCCCTGGCCGAAGGACGGCTGCCCGAACGAGCCCTGACCGAAGGAGTTCTGCGACATGGAGGGCTCGGCCCCCCACGACGGGGTCGGGACCTGCTGGGCCGCCGCGACGATGAGCTCCGGCGGGAACAGGACCATGGCGATGAGGCCGCCGCCCTCCTGCGGGCGGAGCTGGACGCGGATGCCGTGGCGCAGGGCCAGGCGGCCGACCACGAACAGGCCCATCCGGCGCGACACCGACACGTCCACGACGGGCGGGTCGGCCAGGCGGCGGTTCGTCTCGACGAGCTCCTCGGCCGTCATGCCGATGCCCGCGTCGCTGACCGCGAGCAGCGCGCCGCCGCCCTCGATCATGCTGCTGGAGACGACGACCTGGCTGGCCCGGGGGGAGAACTGGATGGCGTTCTCCACCAGCTCGGCCACCAGGTGGACGATGTCGTTGGCGGCGCTTCCGGCGACCGAGATCGCGCGGTGCACCTTGACCTGGACCCGCTCGTAGTCCTCGACCTCCGACAGCGAGGCGCGCACGACGTCCACGAGCTTGGCCGGCTGGCTGCGCCGGCGGGTCGGCTCGTGGCCGGCGAGGACCAGGAGGTTCTCGGAGTTGCGGCGCATGCGGGTGGCCAGGTGGTCGAGCTTGAACAGGTCGGCCAGACGGCCGCCGTCCTGCTCGCCCTTCTCCAGACCGTCGATGAGCGAGATCTGCCGTTCCACCAGGGTCTGGGTCCGGCGCGAGAGGTTGACGAACATCGCGCTGATGTTGGAGCGGAGTTCGGACTCCTCGGCCGCGAGCCGTACGGCCTGCCGGTGGACCTCGTCGAAGGCCTTGGCGACTTCCCCGATCTCGTCGTGGCTGTCGACCGAGATGGGGGCCACCTCGGGGGCCGCGGTGTCACCGGAGACCCGCAGCTGGCGCACGACCTCGGGGAGCTTGAACCCGGCGACGTCCAGCGCCTCGGCCCGCAGGCGGCGCAGGGGCATGACCATCGAGCGGGCGATGAGGACGGTCAGGCCGAGGACCAGCAGGAGCAGGGCCAGGATCATGCCGGAGGCGATGATCGCGACACGCTGCTCGGTGTCCTCCAGCTCGCGGGCCCGGGTGATCACGTCACCGGCGACCTTGGTCTCGACCTTCTTGATCCGTTCCAGGACCTCGGTGTTGTCGTTGAACCACTGCCTGACCTCGGCCAGGTCGCTCAGCAGGCGGCCGCTGGCGTTGGGGTTGCTCGCCAGCGCGATCGCCTTGGACTTCGTCAGCTCGGCGCGGTGCACCTTCTCGTCGACGAGGGCGGTGCTGAGCAGCTGGCCGTTGGTCGCGCCCGCCTCGATCGCGAACTCGGTCTTGCGCTCCTCCATCCGCGAGCGGGAGGCGATGAACTCCTCGACCTGCTGCGCGCTGATCAGTGAGGGCTCGTAGTAACCGGCCAGCAGGCGGGCCCGCTGCTTGGAGACCTCCTCCTTGGCGTAGGCCAGCGCGCTGAGGCCGCGGGCGCTGCCGGCGATCCCCGGGTCGTCACCGACCAGGGCGAGCTCGTCGTGCAGCTGGAGCAGCGGGTTGATCAGGAAGCTGTACCGCTCGGCACGCACGGTGCCGGGCAGTTCGCGCGTCGTGTTCAGGCTGTCGAGCTGGTAGCCGGCGTCCCTGGCGGCCTTGACCGCTCGGGGGCCGTAGGAGTCGTCGATCGCCCGCAGGTCCTGGCGCACCCTCTGCAACAGGGTGTCGACCGTCTTGCGCTGCGCGTCGGCGCTGCTCACCAGGGTCTTGTTGGAGGGCTGGAACGCGGCCCAGGTCCCCCGGTCACGTTCCAATCCCATCGCCTGGGCCAGATCACGCAGCCGGGAGGAGTACTCCGCCGCGGCCGCCGTGCGCTGGTAGCCGGCGACGCTGTCGACGGAGGCCGCCACACGCGCTCCGGCGAGCACGACGCCCACGGTCGTCGGCACCAGGATCAGCGCCGTCAGACGCGTCCGCACGCGCCAGTTCCGCAGACCGAATCGGGCGGCAGGCCGCTTGCCGCGGTCTCGCACCGACGCGTTCTCGCTATCGGTAGGTCCCGTCGTCACCGCTCTCGCTACCCTTCACCATCACGACATGAGTGGCCTCATAAGACCACACGCTCACGGGACAGAACCGACATAGCCGACAAACCGGACTTAATCGTTACAAAGGTGACGAGAGACTGATTTGCGATGGTTATCGCAACGCTGCCAGTATCTGATCGCGCACCTGTGCACGCTGGGCCTCATCCGTAAGAGGACGTCCGGCCCTGTCGACCACGTAGAAGACATCCACCGCCTCTGCGCCGAGAGTCTCGACCCGCGCAGCCCGTACGTCAAGACCACATTCGCCAAAAGCTCTGCCAATTCGCCACAATAGCCCCGGACGGTCGTGGGCGCGTACTTCTATGACAGTAGCCGTGTGAGATGCGTCATCGACCAAAGTCACCCGAGGGGGCGCCACCGGCACCCGGGCGGGGCGCATCGAACGGGTACGGCGGGCCAACCGCTGCTCGATGTCGAGCCTGCCGGCCAGCACCAGGCGCAGATCGGCCTCCAGCGTCGCCGGGTCGGGCGGCGTGCCGTACTCGGGGACGACCGAGAACTCGATGACGGCGGTCGAGCCCGCCGAGGCCGCGGAGGCGGCCCGTACCACCATCCGGTGCGCGGCCAGCACCCCCGCCGCGCGCCACAGCAGCCCCGCCCGGTCGGGCGCGACCACGGTGACCGCTCCCCCGTTGACCCGGATCGCGCCGCCGCCGTGCCGCGCCAGCGACGCCTGCTCCGCGGACAGGGAGGGCGCGGGCGGCAGGGGGGTGCCCGACAGCACCGAGCGCACCCGGCGCACCAGGTCGGTGACCAGTGAGGCCTTCCAGGCGTTCCAGGCGGCCGGCCCCGTGGCGTTGCCGTCGGCCACCGCCAGCGCGGCGAGCAGTTCCAGGACCTCACGCGAACCGACCGCCCCGGCCACCCGGGAGATCGTCACCGGGTCGTCCAGGTCGCGCCGGGTGGCGGTCTCCGGCAGCAGCAGGTGGTGGCGGACGACCGTTTCGAGGATGTCCACGTCCGCCGGGGGCAGTCCCATCCGGGTGCCGATGTCGCGGGCGACGACCGCGCCGGTCGTGGAGTGGTCGCCCGGATACCCCTTTCCGATGTCGTGCAGAAGCGCGCAGATGAGCAGCAGGTCGGGCCGGGACACCTCGCGGGTGAAGGCGGCGGCTCCGGCCGCGGTCTCGATCAGGTGCCGGTCCACCGTGTAGCGGTGCACCGGGTTGCGCTGGGGGCGGTGCCGTACCCGCTCCCAGTCGGGCAGCAGCCGTACCAGCACGCCCGCCTGGTCCAGCTCCTCCCAGACCGGCACCGCCGCGCGGCCGGCGCCCAGCAGCGCCACCAGCGCGTCGCGCGCCTCGTCCGGCCAGGGGACCGGCATCGGCGGCGACTGGGAGGCCAGGGCGTTCACCGTGGCGGGGGCCAGCGGCAGGCCCGCCTCCGCCGCCGCGGCGGCGGCGCGCAGGACGAGCACGGGGTCCTTGCGCGGGCTGACGCCGCGGGCCAGCGCCACCTCGCCGCCGTGCTCGACGACGCCGTCGGCCAGCGGGCGGCGCCCCCGCGGGGCCGGGCCCGACAGCAGCCGTTCCACGGTGCGCCAGGTGCCGTCGAAGGCGTGGGCGATCGTCCGGCCCGCCTCGGCCAGCCTGCGCATGAGCGCCTCGGCGTCCAGCAGGCCCAGGATCCCGGCGACCGCGTCCTGCTCCTGCAGCACCAGCCGGTCGGTCCCGCGCGCGGTCACCAGGTGCAGGCCGTGCCTGACGTCCAGCAGGAGTTCGTAGGCCTCGCGGACCCGGGGACCGGGCGCGGAGGCGACCCAGGCGGCGGCCACGGCCTGCATCGCCTGCACGTCGCGCAGCCCGCCGCGGGCGTCGCGCAGGTCGGGTTCGAGCAGGAAGGCCAGCTCGCCGCTCGACTCCGTCCGCCGGTCGGCGGCGTCGCGCAGCTCGCCCAGGCGGCGCCGGGAGTCGGCCCGCCACTCGGCGAGCACGACCTCCCGGGCCGCCCGCGTCAGTTCGGGGTCCCCCGCCACGTGCCTGGCCTGGATCAGCCCGAGCACCGCCTTGAGGTCCTCGCGCGCGACCTTGGCCGCCTCGTCCACGGTCCGCACGGAGTGGTCGAGGTTCACGCCCGAGTCCCAGATCGGGTACCAGACGCGGTCCGCGATCCGGGCGACGTCGTCGCGGCCGTCGTGCAGCAGGACCAGGTCCAGATCACTGCCCGGGGCCAGTTCCGAACGGCCCAGGCTCCCGACCGCGACGAGCGCGACCCCGCTCAGGGCGCCGCGCTCGTCGATTCCTCTGATGTCCCCGTCGCGCCCGTACGGCGTGCCGCAGGCGGTGCGGAGCAGGTCCGTCAGCCAGCGGTCGACGTCCGCGGCCCGCTCCTTGCGGGCCGCGGCGTACGAGCGGGTGTCGCCTCTCACCGGTCAGAGCGCCTCGGGGCCGCGTTCCCCGGTGCGGACCCGGATCACCGTGTCCACCGGGACGGACCAGACCTTGCCGTCACCGATCTTCCCGGTCTGCGCCGCCTTGACGATGACGTCGATGACGTCCTCGGCGTCGTCCTCCTCGGCGAGCACCTCCAGCCGGACCTTGGGGACCAGGTCCACCTGGTACTCGGCTCCGCGGTAGACCTCGGTGTGGCCGCGCTGCCGGCCGTACCCGCTGGCCTCGCTGACCGTCATGCCCTTGATGCCGAACTGCTCCAGGGCCGCCTTCACGTCATCGAGCTTGAAGGGCTTGATGACCGCCGTGATGAGTCTCATGCGTCCACCTTCTTACCCGCCGGGGCCACCGCCGGGCCGTTGGGGGCGGCCACGCCGGAGGCGTGGAAGGTGCCCAGGTCGTAGCCGGTCTCGGCGTGCGTGGTGATGTCGATGCCCGCGACCTCGTCCTCCGCGGTGATCCGGAAGCCCATCGTCTTGTCGATGATCTTGCCGAGGATGTAGGTCACGACGAACGAGTAGCCGCCGACCGCCACCGGGCCCAGGACCTGGAGTCCGAGCTGGGTCCAGCCGCCGCCGTAGAACAGGCCCTTGTTCTGGCCGTCCAGGAAGGGGTAGGCCGCGACGAAGCCCAGCGCCACGGCGCCGATCACACCGCCGACCAGGTGCACGCCCACCACGTCGAGCGAGTCGTCGTAGCCGAGCTTGTACTTCAGGCCGACCGCGTAGGCGCAGGCCGCACCGGCCAGCAGGCCGATCAGCATCGCGGCCCAGGGGTCGACGAAACCACAGGCCGGGGTGATCGCGACCAGACCGGCGACCGCGCCGGAGGCGACGCCCAGCGAGGTGGCGTGGCCGTCGCGGATCTTCTCCACGATGAGCCAGGCGCCCGCCGCGACGGCGGTGGCGATCTGGGTGTTCATGAACGCCAGTCCGGCGGTGGCGTCTGCCGCCAGCTCGGAGCCCGCGTTGAAGCCGAACCAGCCGAACCACAGCAGGCCCGCGCCCAGGAGCACCAGGGTGAGGTTGTGCGGGCGCATGGGCTCCTTGCGCCATCCGGCGCGCTTGCCCAGCACCAGCGCCAGGGCCAGGGCTGCGGCTCCGGCGTTGATGTGCACGACCGTACCGCCGGCGAAGTCCTCGATGCCCAGCTGCGTCAGCCAGCCGCCGCCCCACACCCAGTGGGCGACCGGGAAGTACACGATCGAGGCCCAGACGACGCTGAAGACCACCCAGGCGCCGAACTTGGCCCGGTCGGCGATCGCGCCGCTGATCAGCGCGACGGTGATGATGGCGAAGGTCAGCTGGAAGGCGGAGAAGACCATCATCGGGAACGTGTCGTTGTAGGCGGCCTCGTTGACGCCCATCAGGCCGATGTTGTCGAGCCCGCCGACGAGCTTGTTGAGGAAGCCGTCGCCCTCACCGACCGTGTCGAACGCGAGGGAGTACCCGAAGAGCACCCACGTGATCGTCACGGTGATGATGCTGACGAACGACATCATCATCATGTTCAGGACGCTCTTGGCCCTGGTCATGCCCCCGTAGAAGAACGCGAGGCCCGGCGTCATGAGCAGCACGAGTGCGGTGCTTATGAGCATCCAGGCAGTGGAGCCGCTATCGATCTTCATTCGACGCGACCCTCCTTCCGATTGGCGTGTGGCCGGTTGCACAGTCGCAGTGGGCGCTTCCAGGGCTCCTTCGACCGGCCGCGCACTGACGTTCCTGCCGGGAGAGCGAGCCGTGCCCTCTGTGCCTTCCGACACCCGGAGCACTCCGTGGCCCGGTTTCCTCTCCCGTGCGCCACAGCGTGTTCTCCGCCGGTTTCGGGGCACGACCCCGGGTGTTTCGCATCTGTGAAACTCGACAGGGTGGTGTTTCGACCTTGTTTCGGACAGCTCACCTTCGGTAGCCGGGGCAGCCGCAAATAGACTTAGGCCCGCCTTACCTGATCGATCGAAGGAGAATCGATGACCACGCGCCTGGACGGACTCGCCAAGGCCGCGGCCGCCGTGCTTGTGTCCGTCCTCGCCCTGTCCGCCTGCGGCTCCTCGGGTTCCTCCGGCGCCCCGGGAGACGGTACGGCCGCGCAGCAGGAGGGCCCCACCCGCACCGTCAAGCACGCGATGGGCGAGACCAAGGTGCCCGAATCGCCCAAGCGCGTCGTCGTCCTCGACACCGACAAGCTCGACACGCTGGTCTCCCTGGGGCTCTCCCCGGTCGGCGCGGCGCAGGCCTCCGAGAATCAGGCATGGCCGAAATACCTCGGCGCGGCGCTCGCCTCCACCAAGGCCGTCGGCACGCTCCAGTCGCCCAACCTGGAGGCCATCACGGCCCTCAAGCCGGACCTGATCCTCGGCTCGAAGTTCCGGCAGGAGCAGTTCTACGCCAAGCTCAGCCAGATCGCGCCCACCGTCTTCACCGAGAAGGTCGGCATCACCTGGAAGGAGAACTTCCTCCTCGACGCCGAGGCGCTGAACAAGAAGGCCGAGGCCGACAGGCTCCTGGCCGCCTACCGGGACAGGGCCGAGAACCTGGGCGGCGCCCCGGAGGTCGAGGTGAGCATCGTGCGCTTCATGCCCGACCAGATCCGGATGTACGGCCCCGAGTCGTTCAGCGGCATCGTCGTCGGCGACGCCGGCTTCGGCCGCCCCGAACCGCAGCGCCTGGAGAGCGCCCAGGACAGGCGCTTCGGCGAGCTGAGCCAGGAGAACCTCGCCCAGGCGGACGGCGACGTGCTGTTCTACAGCGCCTACGGCCGGCAGGCCGCCGAGAGCCAGGCCGCCGTCACCGCCGGTCCCCTCTGGAAGAACCTCACCGCCGTGAAGGACGGCAAGGCCCACAACGTCGACGACGAGACCTGGATGCTCGGCATCGGCGTCACGGCCGCCGGCAAGATCCTCGACGACCTCGAGAAGTACGCCAGGCCCTGACCCCCGTCCCCGGGCCGCGGGCTAGCCGGGCGGGCCCGCCGGTTCGGTGCGGTGCAGAGTGCGTTCGAGCATGGCCCGCAGGTCCGCGTCGAGCGGGACGCCGGTCGTGGCCTCCCAGGTCTCGACGAGGTCCGCGGCGTCGCCGAAGAACCGGCGCATCAGGTCGAACAGCTCGCCGTAGAAGCCCGCGACGAGCGCGATGAGGTGGAGGCGCTCGGGAAACGGCCCGCCCGCGCCGAGATAGTTCTCGAGCTGCGGCCGGGCCCGGGCCAGCTCCCCGTCCGCCCAGGCGCCGGCCGAGCGCAGGGCCCGGGCCAGTTGCTCGGGGGTGCCCTGGTCGGCGAAGGTCACCCGCAGCATCGTCTCGATCTCGAACAGCGGAGCGGCCGGCTCGGTGTCGAGCCACGTCTCCAGCGCGCGGCGGCCGGCGGGGGTGATGCGGTACTGCGCCCGGGTCCGGCCGCCCCGGCGCTGACGGGTGACGCGGGCCAGGCCCGCCCCGACCAGCTTCTTCGGCTCGGTGTAGAGCAGGCTCTCTGACTTCGGCCACACGAAGTGCAGGCTGCGCCGCATCTGCTGGGTCAGCTCGTAGGCGGTCCACGGCCGGACCGCGAGCAGTCCCAGCAACGCGTACGAGGTGGTGGTGAGACGAGGCTGCTTCGGGGAGCTCACGCCCTTGACGCTACTCCAGTTTGGAGTAGCGTCGGTTTGCTCCAGACTGCAGCAGTCCGGCGTGGCACCCCCGGGCGGGCACGCATCCGCGAGGAGAGGCCGATGGCGAGGATCGAGCAGCTCGGCGGGCCGCCGGCGCGGGCCGAGGCCGTAACCGGGGAGATCCTGCGGGAGTACCTGGTGTGGTGCGGAGAACGGCTCGCCGCGGACCACGGAGTGGTGTTCGACGACACGGAGGCGACCGTGGCGGCGCACCACCGCGAGTTCACCCGGGAACTGCCCCACCTGCTGGGCCCGCGTGGACGCCTGCTCGTCGCGCGTACGGACTCCGGGGTGGTGGGGGTCGGCGCGCTCAAGCCCGTCGACTCCGCCGTGGCCGAGATCAAGCGCATGTACGTGCGCCCCCAGGCCAGGGGCCGGGGGATCGGGCGGGCGATCCTGGAGAGGCTGCTGGCCGACGCGCGCACGATCGGCTATCGGGCCGCGCGCCTGGAGACCGCGACGTTCATGCGCGAGGCCCATGCCCTGTACCGATCCCTCGGCTTCCGGGACAGGCCGATATTCGACCGCACCGAGGCCGGACTGTCCGGTCTGGACGCCTTCATGCTCTTCATGGAACTGCGGCTGGACCGCGCGGCGCGCCACCGTCCGGCGGACGTTTCCCGGACCGACACATAACTTGCATCGTTCGTTATCTTGTATCGTTCGTGTTTATGGCAGTAGGTTTGGCGCCATGAGCGCACCCGGGAATCCGACCCCCGCCGAGGAGCTGCGTGGTGCGGGACTGCGGGTGACCGCTGCTCGCGTCGCGCTGCTCGAGACCGTCAGGGACGGTGACCACCTCGACGTCGAGACCATCGCTTCCGGGGTGCGCGACCGTGTAGGCCATATCTCGCTTCAGGCCGTGTACGAGGCCCTCCACGCGCTCACCGCGGCGGGGCTCGTCCGGCGCATCGAACCGGCCGGCAGCCCGGCCCGGTTCGAGGGACGCGTCGGGGACAACCACCATCACGTCGTGTGCCGGTCCTGCGGTGCCGTCGCCGACGTCGACTGCGCGGTCGGCCACGCGCCGTGCCTGACAGCGTCCGACGACAACGGCTTCTCGATCGATGAGGCCGAGGTCGTCTACTGGGGGCTGTGCCCCGACTGTTCCACCGCCAAAGCTTCCTGAGCACCGTGATCCCCTAGTCAGAAGGATCTCCCCATGTCCGAGAACCACGATGCAATCGTCACCGACCCGAAGCCCGATAGCGCGGGCGGCTGCCCCGTCGCGCACGAGCGCGCCCTGCACCCGACCCAGGGCGGCGGGAACCGCCAGTGGTGGCCGGAGCGGCTCAACCTGAAGATCCTCGCCAAGAACCCCGCCGTGGCCAACCCCCTCGGCGAGGACTTCGACTACGCCGAGGCGTTCAAGAGCCTCGACCTCGCGGCCGTGAAGCGGGACATCGCGGAGGTGCTGACGACCTCTCAGGACTGGTGGCCGGCCGACTACGGCCACTACGGCCCGCTCATGATCCGGATGGCGTGGCACAGCGCGGGCACCTACCGCATCAGCGACGGCCGCGGCGGCGCCGGCGCCGGTCAGCAGCGCTTCGCCCCGCTCAACAGCTGGCCGGACAACGCCAACCTCGACAAGGCCCGCCGCCTGCTGTGGCCGGTCAAGAAGAAGTACGGCCAGAAGATCTCCTGGGCCGACCTCATGATCCTCACCGGCAACGTCGCCCTGGAGACCATGGGCTTCAAGACCTTCGGCTTCGCCGGCGGCCGCGAGGACGTCTGGGAGGCCGAGGAGGACGTCTACTGGGGTCCCGAGACCGCCTGGCTCGACGACAAGCGCTACACCGGCGACCGCGAGCTGGAGAACCCCCTGGGCGCGGTCCAGATGGGCCTCATCTACGTCAACCCGGAGGGCCCGAACGGCAACCCGGACCCGCTCGCCTCGGCCCGCGACATCCGTGAGACGTTCCGCCGGATGGCGATGAACGACGAGGAGACGGTCGCCCTGATCGCGGGTGGTCACACCTTCGGCAAGACCCACGGCGCGGGCCCGTCGGAGCACGTCGGCCCCGACCCCGAGGCCGCCTCGATCGAGGACCAGGGTCTCGGCTGGAAGAGCACCCACGGCACCGGCAAGGGCGGTGACACGATCACCAGCGGTATCGAGGTCACCTGGACGCCCACCCCGACGCAGTGGGACAACAGCTTCTTCGAGACCCTCTTCGGCTACGAGTGGGAGCTGGTCAAGAGCCCCGCCGGCGCGCACCAGTGGATGCCGAAGGACGGCGCCGGGGCCGACGCCGTCCCCGGTGCCCACGACCCGTCGAAGCGCCACGCCCCCGGCATGACGACGGCCGACCTCGCGCTCCGGGTCGACCCGATCTACGAGCAGATCTCCCGCCGCTTCCTGGAGAACCCCGACGAGTTCGCCGACGCCTTCGCCCGGGCGTGGTTCAAGCTGACCCACCGTGACATGGGCCCGGTCGTGCGCTACCTCGGCCCGGAGGTCCCCAGCGAGACGCTGATCTGGCAGGACCCGCTCCCCCCGGTGACGCACGAGCTCGTCGGCGACGAGGAGATCGCCGCCCTCAAGGCCCAGATCCTCGCCTCGGGCCTGTCGGTGTCCCAGCTCGTGTCCACCGCGTGGGCCTCGGCCTCCTCCTTCCGCGGCAGCGACAAGCGCGGCGGCGCCAACGGCGCCCGCATCCGCCTGGAGCCGCAGAGCGGGTGGGAGGTCAACGACCCCGACCAGCTCGCGACGGTGCTGCGCACCCTTGAGGGCATCCAGCAGTCCTTCAACGCCTCCCAGACCGGTGGCAAGCAGATCTCGCTGGCCGACCTCATCGTCCTCGCGGGCAGCGCGGCCGTCGAGCAGGCCGCCAAGAACGCCGGCTACGACGTCCGGGTCCCCTTCACCCCGGGCCGCGTGGACGCCTCCCAGGACGAGACCGACGTCGAGTCGTTCGCCGCCCTGGAGCCGACCGCCGACGGCTTCCGCAACTACCTCGGCAAGGGCAACCGCCTGCCGGCCGAGTACCTGCTGCTCGACAAGGCGAACCTGCTGAACCTCAGCGCCCCCGAGATGACCGTCCTCGTCGGCGGTCTGCGCGTCCTGGGCGCGAACTACCAGCAGTCGCCGCTCGGCGTCTTCACCACGACCCCCGGGTCGCTGACCAACGACTTCTTCGTCAACCTGCTCGACCTGGGCACGGCGTGGAAGGCCACCTCCGAGGACCAGAACACCTTCGAGGGCCGTGACGCCGTCACCGGCGAGGTCAAGTGGACCGGCACCCGCGCCGACCTCGTCTTCGGCGCCAACTCCGAGCTGCGCGCCCTCGCGGAGGTCTACGCGAGCGACGACGCCAGGGAGAAGTTCGTCAACGACTTCGTCGCGGCGTGGTTCAAGGTCATGAACCTCGACCGGTTCGACCTGGTCTGATCAGAAGGTCCGGGTCACTCCGGCGGCCGCCGCGGATCGTCCGCGGCGGCCGCCGCCGTTCTCACCACCGCTGCCCCGGGACGCTCACGCCCCGACGGTCCCGTCGATAGCGTCGAGGGCGGCATCGACTGACGCCTCGACTCCTCATCGGAGAGCCCGTCACACTTCATGTGGACGTACGGCGCCCCGCCCTGCGCTCCTTCCCGCCGGCATGGCCGCAAGGCAACGGCGCCCCATCCTGAACCGGCCCCGCACCTGCGCTTCAGCATCAGGACGCACGCTGGGCGCCCGGGAAAGCCCCGCCGCCCCGGCCCTGCCCGCCGTACAACGGCGCCGACCGCCACCGCTCCCCGCCCCGCCGTACCGGCGCCAGGTGAGCTGGTCCCGGTGCAGGGCAGCGTGGGCGAGGGCAGCGTCGCAGCGGGTTCGGCGTTGACGACGCTGGAGCCGTACCGGCGCCAGGCCTTGGTCTGTGTTCCGCGCCGTACCGGCGCCAACCCCGCCGGATACGACGCGGCCGTACGGGCAGACCCGTACGGCCGGAGAACGGGAAAAGAAGAGGTCAGGCCGCCATGGCCATCTTGCGCAGGCGGGCCAGGGCGTCGCGTTCGATGCGGCGGGCGCGGTCGCGGCCGATGCCGTAGCGTTCGCCGACCTCGGTGAGGGTGTGCTCGCGGCCGTCCATCAGGCCGTAGCGCCAGCGGAGCATCTCCCGGGTCTGGCCTTCGAGGCCGGTCAGCCACTCCTCGAGGCGCTCGCGCTCGAGGATGTCCATGGCCTGCTGCTCGGGGTCCGCCCAGGTCTCGTCGGCGATCATGTCGCCGAGTTCGGTCTCGTCCTCGTCGCCCACGCCGAGCTGGAGCGAGACCGGGTCGGAGGCCCAGCGGCGCAGTTCGCGGACCCGCTCGATGGGGAGCTCCAGCACCGCCGCCAGATCGGCGTCCGTCGGCTCCTGGTCGAACTCGGCGAGCATGTCGCGGCGGACGCGCATCAGCCTGGTCATCTGCTCCCCCGCGTGGGTCGGCAGCCGGACCGGGCGGGCCTGCTCGTGGATCGCGCGTCCCACGGACTGGCGGATCCACCACGTGGCGTAGGTCGAGAACTTGTAACCACGCCGATAGTCGAATTTCTCCACCGCCCGCACCAGTCCCAGGTTCCCCTCCTGGACCAGATCGATGAGCGGCATTCCCCGTCCGGAGTATTTGCGCGCGACCGCCACCACAAGACGTAGATTGGCCTGGATGAATTCGTCCTTGGCCCGCTGCCCCGAAATGGCCAGCCGTTCCAGCTCCTCATCGGCGGCGTCCGCGATTCGCGGTTCCGTCAACCCACTGTCCAGCAACTGCTCCGCGAAGAGGCCGGCCTCGATCCGCTTCGCGAGCTCGACCTCCTCCTCCGCGGTAAGCAGGGGGACCCGCCCGATCTCCGCCAGGTAGGTCCCCAGCAGGTCTCGGTCCGAGACCTGCTGATCCTGCATGCGATTCCCCGTCGGCCTTGCCATTCGGTGGCACCTCGTTCCGCCTGCTTATGGCCTGCCCGTCCGCTCGCTCCACGCCCCGCGCGAACGGACACGCCGCTTGCTCAATCAACGTGCGGTCCAGGGCAAAGATTCCCTAAAGGACTACGCCCACAGAATGGTTTCGCTTTCCTCCTCAAGGAGGATGCCGCGGCCCGCGATCGAATCCGCATACCCACCGTGGGCGGTTCACGCCTGACGGCGGCCCCCCTGCCAGACCTGCGCCACCAGGGGTACCCCGGGGCGGTAGGCCAGGTGGACGTACGACGGGGCCTCCAGGACCACCAGGTCGGCCCGGGCCCCCGTCCGCAGCGTCCCGACGTCCGTACGGCGCAGCGCGCGGGCCCCGCCCATCGTGGCGGCCCTGAGCGCCTCCAGCGGCGTCATGCCCATCTCCCGCACCGCCAGCGCCACGCAGAACGGCATGGAGGAGGTGAAGGAGGAACCCGGGTTGCAGTCGGTGGCCAGCGCGACGGTCACCCCGGCCTCCAGCAGGCGGCGGGCGTCGGGGTACGGCGAGCGGGTGGAGAACTCGGCGCCGGGCAGCAGGGTGGCCACCACCCCGGCCGAGGAGAGCGCCTCGACGTCGGCGTCGGACAGGTGGGTGCAGTGGTCGGCGGAGGCGGCCCCCAGCTCGGCTGCGATGGCCGCCCCCGGCCCCGGGCCGAGCTGGTTGGCGTGCAGGCGGGCCCGGAGCCCGGCCTTGATCCCGGCGGTCAGGATCTCCCTGGTCTGGTCGGCGTCGAAGGCTCCGCGCTCGCAGAAGACGTCCACCCACCTGGCGTACGGCGCGCAGGCCCGGAGCATCTCCCCGGTGACCGTGCGGACGTAGTCGTCGGCGGAGGCGGCGTCCGGCGGGACGACGTGCGCCCCCAGATAGGTCGTCTCCTCGGTGAACCCCCGCGCGATCCGCAGGCAGCGGCGCTCGTCGTCGACGCTCAGGCCGTAGCCGCTCTTGATCTCGACCGTGGTCGTGCCCTGGGCGAGCATCTCGGCGACCAGCCGGGACGTCCGCTCCGCGAGGAGGTCGTCGGAGGCGGCCCGGGTCGCGGCGACCGTGGTGCGGATGCCCCCGGCGGTGTAGCGCTCTCCCGACATCCGGGCGGTGAACTCGGCGGTGCGGTCCCCGGCGAAGACCAGGTGGGCGTGGCTGTCGACGAAGCCGGGGATGACGCAGCGCCCTTCGACGTCCACGCGTTCGTCGGCGTCCGGGGCCCGCCCGGCCGGGCCGGTCCACGCCACCCGGCCGTCCTCGACGACCAGGGCGGCCTGCTCGATCTCCTCGCGGCCGGGATCCCCCGTGTACAGCAGGCCGATCCGGTCGAACAACGTGCTCCCCGCCCGGGCCCCCTTCTCCGGAGTGGTCATGCCCTCACCCGCCGTGTCTCGCGGATCGCCTCGGCGAGCATCGCGCCGACGTCGCCCAGGATGTGACGGCCCTCGGCGACGGTCTGCCTGCCGCCGGAGACCACTGAGTGCACGTCCGCCGCCGTCGCGGCGAACACCGCGGTCTCGGCGGGCGGGCCGACGCCCGCCGTGCGGACCGAGTCCAGCCGGACGGAGACCAGGTCGGCCCAGGCCCCGGGGCACAGCATCCCCCCGTCGGGGAAGCCCAGCGAGGCGTGCCCGGTGACGGTGGCGGCCTGGAGCAGCTCGGCGGCCCGCCAGTGCCCGCGCCGCTCGGTGGCCAGCCGCTCGTCCAGTTCGACCGCGCGGGCCTCCTCGAACAGGTCGACGACCGCGTGGCTGTCGGAACCGAGCGTGATCGGCGAACCCGCCTCGGCCATCGCCCGCGCGGGGCCGATGCCGTCGGCCAGGTCGCGCTCCGTCGTGGGGCACATGCACACGTGCGTGCGGGATTGGCCCAGCAGCGCGATGTCCACCTCGGACACGTGCGTGGCGTGCACGGCCGTGGAGCGGGGGCCGAGCGCGCCGTGCTCGTGCAGCACCTGGACGGGCGTGGCGGAGTACTGCTCCACGCAGGAGGAGTTCTCGTCCCGCTGCTCGGACACGTGGGCGTGCAGCGGGGCGGCGTGGTGGTGGGAGAACGCGGCGACCGTGGGCATCTGCTCGGGCGGGACCGCGCGGATCGAGTGGATGGCCGCGCCGATCTCGACGTCCGGCTCACCGGCGTAGGCGGCGGCCAGCGCCTCGGCGCGCACGGCCCAGCGTTCGGCGTCGCCGTCGCCGAAGCGGAGCTGGACGCCGCTCAGCGGCGCCCGCACCCCGCCCGTCAGATAGCAGGTGTCCAGCAGCGCGATGCGCAGCCCCGCCTCCCTGGCGGCCTGGACGAGCGCGTGGCCCATGGCGTTCGGGTCGTCGTACGGCGTGCCGCCCGGTGCGTGGTGCAGATAGTGGAACTCTCCGACGCAGGTGATCCCGGCCAGCGCCATCTCGGCGAAGGCCGCCCTGGCCAGCCGGAGGTAGGAGTCGGGGTCCAGGGCGCCGGCCACGCCGTACATCTGCTCGCGCCAGGTCCAGAAGCTGCCCTTGCCGGTCTGGGCCGCCCCGCGCAGGGCCCGGTGGAAGGCGTGGGAGTGCGCGTTGGCGAGGCCGGGGAGGGTGAGCCCGGCCAGCCTGGTCGCCCCGGCCGGCGGCTCGGCCATCCCGGGCGTGACGGCGGTGATCCGCGATCCCGAGATCTCGACGAGGACGCCGGCGACGACCTCGCCCGGCGGCAGCCAGGCCAGCTCGCACCAGTAGGTCAGCTCCGGCACAGGTCCTCCAAGACTGCGGCGAGGGCGGCGACTCCGAGGTGACAGTCGGATCTTTCCGCATGTTCCTCGGGGGAGTGAGAGATTCCCGTCGGATTGCGCACGAACACCATCGCGCTGGGGACGCCCGCGGCGGCGAGGATCCCGGCGTCGTGCCCGGCCCCCGTCGGCAGCACCGGCACCGGTGCGGCGGGGTCGGCCGCGGCGGCCTCGGGCACTGGTGCGGCCGGATCGGGCGCCCCGGTCTCCGGCGGCGCCGTACGGCGGGCGAGCGCGGCGCCGATCACGGTGGCGAGGCGGTCGCGCATGGCGGCGCCGAATTCGACGGCCGGGGTCCAGGACTCGGTGCTCACCTCCGCCCCGGAGAAGGCGGTCAGCTCCCCGACCAGCGCCCGCACCGCCCGTTCGTCCCCGCCGCGGGCGTCGAGCCAGGCGCTGACCAGGCCGGGGACGGCGTTGGCGTTGCCCGGCGAGACGTGGAGCCTGCCGAAGGTGGCCACCACGCCGGCCCGCTCGGCGAGGGCGCGGGCCTGCAGCACGGTGCGGGCGAAGGGCAGCATGGGGTCGTCACGGTCCTCCAGGCGGGTGGTGCCCGCGTGGTTGGCCTGGCCGCGGAAGTCGAACCGCCAGCGCCCGTGCGGCCAGATCGCGCTGGCCACGCCGACCGGGTCGCCGCTGTGGACGAGCCCCCGGCCCTGCTCGACGTGCAGCTCCACGAAGACGCCGACGCGGCGCAGCGTCTCCTCGTCGCGGCCGAGCGCGCCGGGGTCGCGGCCGGCCCGGCGGAGCACCTCCGCCAGGCTGTCGCCGGCGTCGTCGGTCAGGCCGCGGGCCCGGTCGGGGTCGAGGACGCCGGTGAGCAGCCGGGAGCCCATGCACGGGACGCCGAACCTGGCCCCCTCCTCGTCGGTGAAACAGGCGATCCCCAGCGGCCGGGCGAGTTCGGCCCCCCGCTCGTCGAGCAGGTCCAGGGCGGCGAAGGCCGACACGATCCCGAGGGGGCCGTCGAAGGCGCCGCCCTGCCGTACGGAGTCGAGGTGGCTGCCGGTGACCACCCCGTCCCCCGCCGACGGGTCGCCCCGCCAGGCCCACAGGTTGCCGTTACGGTCGTGCTCCAGGTCGAGGCCGCGCCTGCCGGCCTCCTGCCGGAACCACTCGCGCAGTTCCAGGTCGGCTGGCGACCACGCGTCGCGCAGGTAGCCCCCGGTCCGGCCGTCGCGTCCGAGGTGCTCGATGGCACCCCACATCTCGTCGAACACCCCTCCATTATGTGAATGGAGTCATTCATTGGCGAGCCGGGGCGCTCGGCCGTCAGGTGAGCGGCCCCACGGCGGGGCGGACGGTGATCTCGGTGACGTAGGAGTCCGGCGAGGCGGTCACCGCCGACAGGACGGCCCTGGCCACCGAGTCGGCGCTGAGATAGCGCTCCGGCTCGTAGGCGCCCTTCTCCTGCTCGCGGACCCCGCGCTGCATGTCGGTGTCGACCCTGCCCGGGTAGAGCGTGGTGACCCGCAGGTCCGGCTCCTCCAGCCGGAGCCCGTCGGCCAGGGCGCGCAGGGCGAACTTGCTGGCGGCGTACGGCACCCAGTTCGGGTTGGCCCGCTGCCCGGCGCCGGAGTTGATCATCACGACCTGGCCGCGCGCGGCGCGCAGGGCGGGCAGCAGCAGCCGGGTCAGCTCGGCCACGGCGATCACGTTGATCTCCATCGTGCGCCGCCACAGCTCCGCCCGCGCCTGCTCGACGCGGCCCAGGAGCGCCACCCCGGCGCTGTGCACCAGCACGTCGAGCCGGTCGATCCCGGCGACGTCGGCCGGGGTGACGGCGGTCAGCTCCACCGGCCAGGGCCGCGCGCCCGGCAGCTCCGCGCAGATCTTGTCCAGGGCCTCGCGGTCGCGCCCGCCGAGTAGCAGGTCGTGCGTGGGGGCCAGAGCGTGCGCGACGGCGGCCCCGATCCCCCGGGACGCGCCGGTGATCAGGGCGGTGGGGCGTGCTGACATGGCGGCAATCCTACGAGGTCACGGAACGCTCCCACCCGTGGCCCCCGGTGACGGCGCGCCCGCGGAGGTTTTGACCGCGTATTAAAATTTATATACAAACTTGCATATGTCATCTACGCGTGTTCTCCTTCTCGGTGTGCTGCTCGACGGTCCTCTGCACGGCTACGAGGTACGGCGCCGCCTTGAGACGTGGGGTGCCGACGGGTGGGCCAACGTGGCCTACGGCTCGATCTACCACGGACTGTCCAAGATGGCCGACGAGGGCCTGCTGCACCGCGTGGAGGAGGGCAGGGGCGGGAAGACCGTGTACGAGATCACCGAGGCAGGCCGGGCCGAGTTCATGATGCAGCTGATGCGGCACTGGTGGGAGGTCCGGCCGATCGTGGACCCCTTCCAGGTCGCGCTGACCTTCATGGACCGGCTCTCCCCCGCCGACCTGACCGCCGCGATGGAGGGCAGGGCGGAGCAGCTGCGGGCCTCCCTGGCGATGCTCGAACGGGCGATCCCCGCCAAGAGCGCCTACGGAGCCCCGCGGCACATCAGCGAGACCCTGCGCCTGCACGCCGCCCAGCTCCAGGCCCAGCTCACCTGGATCGAGGAGAGCGTCGGCAGGGTCAAGAACGGCGAGCTGCCCTAGCCGCCCCGCGGCCTTCCCGGGAGGAAGCCGCACCGCGAAAACCTGTTGCCCCTCCCACGACGGGAGGGTTCATGCTCGACATCCCGACGAACGGAGAAAACGTGATCATCGAGGCGCACGACCTGCGCAAGACATTCATCGCCAAACGGGGAAGGGGCAAGACCGAGGAGGTCGAGGCAGTCCGGGGCATCGACCTGGCCGTCGACGAGGGCGAGATCTTCGCCTGCCTCGGCCCGAACGGCGCCGGCAAGACCACCACGGTCCGGATGCTGGCCACCTTCACCATCCCCACCTCGGGCACGGCCAGAGTGGCCGGGTTCGACGTGGTGAAGGAGGCCGCCAAGGTCCGCGAGAAGATCGGCTACGTCGGCCAGGCCGGCGGCGTGGACGACAACGCCCCGGGCCGGGAGAGCCTTGTCCTGGCGGGCCGGATCGCCGGGATGTCCCGGAAGGAGGCCCTGGCCCGCGCGGAGGAGCTGTTCGCCGCCTTCAGCCTGAGCGAGATCGCCGACCGCCCGGTCAAGACCCTCTCCGGCGGCCAGAAGCGGCGCTTCTCGCTGGCCATCGGGCTGGTGAACCGGCCGCCCCTGGTCTTCCTGGACGAGCCCACCACCGGCCTCGACCCGCAGAACCGGGCCAACCTCTGGGACGAGATCCGCGCCCTGCGCGACCAGGGCACCAGCGTCCTGCTGACCACCCACTACCTGGACGAGGCCGACGCGCTGTGCGACCGGCTGGTCATCGTCGACCACGGCGAGATCGTCGCCGAGGGCACCCCGGAGAAGCTCAAGAAGGAGCTCGCGGGCGACGTCGTCACGCTCCGGCTCGACGACCTGGACGGCGCGCGGAAGGTCCTGGCGGCGCAGCCGTACATCAAGGAGACCCAGGTGGAGGGCGACTCCCTGCGCGCCTACCTCGACGACGGCGAGCACGGCCTGCCCACGCTGCTGCGCGCGCTGGAGGCCGAGAACCTGGCCATCCGCTCCATCTCGCTCGACCGGGCCACGCTCGACGACGTCTTCCTCAAGCACACCGGCCGCTCCCTGCGCGACGCCGCCTGACCCGACACCCTCCCGAGGACTCCCCCCATGCTTCGACACACCTTGCTGTTCACGGGCTACGAGCTCGGCGTCATGCGCCGCAACCTGGCATGGCCGATCATCGGCATCATGCAGCCCGTCCTGTATCTGCTGCTGTTCGCCCCGCTGCTGACCAGCATCACCCCGAACGGGGAGCTGACCGAGGCACTGATCGTGTTCACTCCGGCGGCGCTGGTGATGATCGCGCTGTTCGGTTCGATGTTCGCCGGTTTCGGCATGATCAACGAGACCCGGAACGGGGTGCTGGAGCGGCTCGCGGTCAGCCAGGCCTGGCGGCCCGCGATCATTCTCGGCCGGGTGGTGAAGGACATGCTCATGCTGGTCCTGCAGTCACTCCTGGTGCTGGGCGTGGCCGCGCTGATGGGCCTGCGGATCAGCCTGGCCGCGATGGGCCTGATGTTGCTGCTCATGGCGGTGACCGGCCTGTTCGCCGCCAACCTGTCGTACGGCCTGGCGCTGGCGGTGCGCGACGAGAACGGCATGTCGCAGATCGTGCAGTTCTTCCTGCTCCCGCTGATGCTGCTGTCCGGCCTGATGCTGCCGATGTCGCTCGCCCCCGACTGGATGCAGACGGTGGCCAAGTTCAACCCGCTCTACTACGCCGTCGAGGCGGGCCGCGCCCTGTTCGCCGGCGACTTCTCCGACAGTGACATCCCGATCGCCTTCGGCATCTTCCTGGTCCTGGGCGTGCTCGCCCTGACCTGGTCGGTCCGCTCCCTGCGCAAACTGGCGGGCTAGGGCGTGTTTCTCGAATCCTCTTGCCCACTGCGGTCGCCCGGACGGCAAAGATCCAAGAGACACACCCTGGACGCAAGCAAGTCCTGAACAGGAGAGCGGTACGGCGGTGCGTGCCGACAGACGAGGCTGACCGCCACGCCGGAGCGGAAGCGGCGAAGGGTGCCGAGGATCGAGATGCGACCAACGACCTCGACACCCTTCGCGACCGCACTGCAGGCCAGGATCGATGACCGGCTCACCGCCGCCGGGGATGTCGCTGATCAGCGTCTGCGGTCAGCCGCAAGTCGATCACAAGAGGCCGCCGCGATCATGCGAGCATGCACATGACAGCCACCCGGGCGGCGCTCGTCCTCGCGCTGAGCACGGCCCTGACCCTTCCGGCCGCCGCCCCGGCCGGCGCGCAGGCGGCTCCTTCGGTCAAGAACACCGATTTCAACGGCGACGGCTACAACGACCTGGCCGTGGGCAGCCCGTCCTATCCCGGCGCTCAAGGCAGCGCCAATTCCGGACTGGTGACGGTGCTGTACGGCGGCCCGAACGGGCTCGGTGGACATGAGAACTTCCGGCCCGCGCCGCAGTGCAACACCGGCACCACCCGCTGGGGCGGAGTGCTGTACTGCGAGCAGTGGGGCAACGAACTGAGCGCCGCCGACCTCGACGGCGACGGCCGCCAGGATCTGATCTCCACCGGCCACCACGACGTCCAGATCCACACCTGGAAATCGGAAGGCATCGTGGCGCGGCACCTCATCGCAACCGCACCCTACCTGGACGGGTTGAAGGCCGGCCGGGCCGACAGCGACCCCAAGATCGACATCGTTGCCGCCTGGAAGAGCGGCTACAACGCCCGCCTCGGCGGCTGGTACAACGGTGGGCCCCACGAGCAGGCCGAATTCGTGTCCGGCCGGCAGCCCTATGTCTCCTCCGCAGCTACTGGCCTGCTCAACGGTGATGATCTGCTGGAGATGGTGACCGTCGCCAACCTGGGCGGCGACGAGTACTACCTGTGGTACATCGGTGACATCCGCAACCCCTCGGCCACGCCGTACGTGATGGGCTCACCGGCCGCCTGCGGCTCGACTGCTCCCACCGCCCAGGCCTGCCCCAAGCGGGACTCCAAGCTGGCCATCGGCAACGTCAACGGTGACGGCTACGACGACGTGGTCATGGTCACGCCCAGCACCGGCACCGTCAACGTCTTCTACGGCTCCCGCTACGGCGCCGGCATGGCTTATCCCGGCTACACCGCACGGAATCTGTCCTGGCTGGCTGGCCTGCCAAGCGACTGGATGAAGGTGGCTGTGGGCGATGTCAACGGCGACGGCGCCGCCGAGATCGCCATCGGCGCTCCGGCGACCCCCGTCTCCGGCCACGACCAGGCCGGTCTGGTCGCCCTGGTGCCCGGCTCGAAATCCGGGCCGCAGCCCGCCGGCGTGCGGCTCATCAGCCAAGACGGTGACAACGCCGACCCGGCCGCCGACCCGGTGCCCGAACAATCCGCAGCCGGCGACCGTTTCGGCGAGGCGGTCTCCATCCTGGATGTCACCGGCGACGGCAAGGGCGAGCTGCTGGTCGGCGCACCGGGCAAGAACACCGGGCGCGGCATGCTGACGGTGCTGCCGGGCACGGCCACCGGCGCCTTCCCCACCGCCCAGGTCGTCCACCCGCAAGACGTCGGAGCCGTCGAGCCCGGCGCCCGCTTCGCCGCATCCCTGCCCCAATGACGCCACCCCGGTGATGCCGCTCCGGCGAACGAGTCCCGCTTGAATCCCGTGATCGATCGCCGAAACCGGCGTCCGGTCAGGACGGCGGCTCTCCGGGAGAGAGCGGGAAGCTCACCGGGAGCCCTTTTCGCCGGGGCGTTCCGATGCAGGGCCTCAGCACCCGCTCAGCAGGTGAAGACGCCCGCCTGGTCGGTCATCCGCTCGTACTCCTCCAGCCGGGCCTGCGTGCGCAGCGGCGCCGCGTCCGCCATGGCCTCCACCAGCACCATGGCCAGGGCGAGCGGCGCCGCGTGCGAGTCGAACACCAGCCGCTCGCCGACCGGGGCGTCCAGGACCACGTCCGCGTCGAACGGCACGTCCCGCCGGTCGGTGATCACCGCGGTGCGCAGGCCCAGCCCCTGGGCGTCCTTGAGGGCCTGCACGGCCTCGGCCGGATAGCGGGGCAGGACCACCGCGAGCAGCCAGCCGGCTCCGGCCCGGCGGGCGGCGTGCAGGCCGTCGGCCAGCTCGGAGCCGCCGTGGGTCAGCAGCCGCACGTCCGGGTGGATCCGGCGGGCGTAGTAGGCGAAGGTCGTGGCCAGCCCGCTGGAGACCCGCAGGCCCAGCACCGGCAGCGGCTCGCAGGCGGCCAGCGCGGCGCCCAGCTCCGTGACGCCCGAGGCGTCGGCCAGCCCCTCCCGCACCGCCCGGAGGTTGCCGATCTCCACGTCGATCGCGGTCTGCAGGTCGTTGGCCCGCGACGGGTCCTGGCCGCCGACGACCAGGGGCCGCAGCGCCTGGCGCAGCTCCGGGTATCCGGCGAAGCCCAGGACCATCGCGAACCTGGTCACCGACGGCTGGCTCACCCCGGCCCGCTCGGCCAGCTCCACACTCGACAGGAAGATCGCCTCGTCGAGGTGGTCGTCCAGGTAACGCGCGATCCGCCGCTGCACCGGCGAGAGCCGGCGACCTTCCAGAAGCCGGTCGAGTCCGTCGCCCACGTCCCCTCCAACCGATCCGCCGCCCGTGATCATTCCCCGCCGGGGGAGGCGGAGGATGCCTCACCGTACCCAAGCGCCGACCTCGGCGGTCCCCCATCTCACTTATCGGAGCGCGGCAGGTCAGGATTCGCGCATCGGGACGCGGACCTCACGCTCCTCGGCGACGGCGACGGCCTCGTCGTATCCGGCGTCGACGTGGCGGATCACGCCGGTGCCGGGGTCGTTGGTCAGGACCCGGTTGAGCTTCTCGGCGGCCAGCGCGGTGCCGTCGGCCACGGTCACCTGCCCGGCGTGGATGGACCGGCCGATGCCGACCCCGCCGCCGTGGTGGATGGAGACCCAGGCGGCGCCGGAGGCCACGTTGAGCATCGCGTTCAGCAGCGGCCAGTCGGCGATGGCGTCGGAGCCGTCGAGCATGCCCTCGGTCTCGCGGTACGGGCTCGCGACGGAGCCGCAGTCGAGGTGGTCGCGGCCGATGACCACCGGCGCCTGGATCTCCCCGGAGGCGACCATGTCGTTGAACCGCTCGCCGGCCAGGTGGCGCTCGCCGTACCCGAGCCAGCAGATGCGGGCGGGCAGGCCCTGGAAGTGGACCCTCTCCCCGGCCATCCGGATCCACCGGGCCAGCGGCTCGTTGTCGGGGAACAGCTCCAGGATGGCCCGGTCGGTGGCGGCGATGTCGGCGGGGTCGCCCGACAGCGCGGCCCAGCGGAAGGGGCCCTTGCCCTCGCAGAACAGCGGGCGGATGTAGGCGGGCACGAAGCCGGGGAAGTCGAACGCTCGGGCGTATCCGGCGAGCTTGGCCTCGCCCCGGATCGAGTTGCCGTAGTCGAAGACCTCGGCGCCGGCGTCCTGGAAGCCGACCATCGCCTCCACGTGCCTGGCCATGGACTCGCGCGCCTTCGCGGTGAACCCGGCCGGGTCCTTGTCGCGCTCGGCGGCCATGTCTGCGAAGGAGACGCCCAGCGGCAGGTACATCAGCGGGTCGTGGGCCGAGGTCTGGTCGGTGACGATGTCGATCTCGGCACCGCGGCGCAGCAGCTCGGGCACCGCCTCGGCCGCGTTGGCCTCGACCCCGATGCTCAGCGGGCGGCGGGCGTCGCGCGCCTCGTAGGCCAGGCGCAGCGCCTCGTCGAGGTCGGCGGCCCGCACGTCGAGGTAGCGGTGCTCGATGCGCCGTTCGATGCTGCGCGGGTCGCAGTCGACGCAGATCGCCACGCCGCCGTTCATGGTCACGGCCAGCGGCTGGGCGCCGCCCATGCCGCCGAGCCCGGCGGTCAGCGTGATCGTGCCGGAGAGCGAGCCGCCGAAACGCTTGGCGGCCACGGCGGCGAAGGTCTCGTAGGTGCCCTGGAGGATGCCCTGGGTGCCGATGTAGATCCACGAGCCCGCGGTCATCTGCCCGTACATGGTCAGGCCGGCGGCCTCCAGGCGGCGGAACTCCTCCCAGTCCGCCCAGTCGGGGACCAGGTTGGAGTTGGCGATGAGCACGCGGGGCGCCCACTCGTGGGTGCGGAAGACGCCGACCGGGCGGCCGGACTGCACCAGCAGCGTCTCGTCGCCCTCCAGGGTCGTCAGCGTGCGGGTGATCGCGTCGAACGAGCGCCAGTCTCGGGCCGCCCTGCCCGAACCCCCGTAGACGACGAGTTGCTCCGGATGCTCGGCCACCTCGGGGTCCAGGTTGTTCTGGATCATGCGGAGCGCGGCCTCCTGCGGCCAGCCCTTGGCGGTGAGCGTGGTGCCGCGCGGCGCGCGGACGGTCCGGCTGCCGGTCATGAATGGCCTCCCCATCGTCCTGAATGAACGCATTCATATTTGTCACTCGGAGGCCACAGGTCAACCCGGGAGGGGGCATCCCGGAACGGTCGCCGGGATGCCCCTCCTGCGGTCCCCGTCCCGGCCGCGCTCCGCACGAACGGGACCGGCGGTGGACCGGTGAGCGCGCCACGGGCGCTCCGGCGCGAAGGAGAGGCTTCGCAGAGCGGGGGTTCCCGGTTTCCCCCACGGTCAACCGGGCCGCCGGACCGTCTTGCCCGAACCGCCCCGTAACGGCCCCAGGAATTTGCCAGGAGTCTACGGAGCGGACGGTCGCACGGCGTCTATGTCGGCAGGAGGAACTGGGTGGCGGCGAGCTCGCGGTAGAGGTCGTCGCCGTCGAGGAGCTCGTCGTGGGTGCCCACGGCCCTGACCCGGCCCGCCTCCATCACCACGATCCGGTCGGCGCCGGTCACCGTGGACAGCCTGTGCGCGATCACCAGCACGGTCGTCTCCCTGGCCACCTCCGCGATGACCTCGCGCAGCCGCAGCTCGTTGACCGCGTCGAGCTGGGAGGTGGCCTCGTCCAGCAGGAGCAGCCGGGGCCGGCGCAGCAGCGCCCTGGCGATGGCGACGCGCTGGCGCTCCCCGCCCGACAGCAGGACCCCGCGGTGGCCGACCTTGGTGTCCAGCCCCTCGGGGAGGCGGGCGACCAGGTCCTCCAGGCGGGTCAGCGCGAGCACCCGGCGCACCTCCTCCTCGGGCACGTCGGGCGCGGCGAACAGGAGGTTCTCCCGGAGCGAGCCGTCCAGCACGGGCGCGTCCTGCTCGACGTAGCCGACGGCGGCGCGCAGCTCGGCCAGCGGCCAGTGCCGGATGTCGCGCCCGTCGAACGTGATCGTCCCGCTCTGCTGCTCGTAGAAGCGCTCCAGCAGCGCGAACACCGTCGACTTGCCCGCCCCGGACGGGCCGACGAGCGCGGTCATGCCGCCGGCCGGGACGGCGAAGGAGACGTCGTGGTGGACCATGGGCCGGTCGTCGCCGTAGCGGAAGCCCACGGACTCGAACGTCACCCCCGCGGGGGCCGTGCCGGGCGCGGGGACCGGCCCGGCGGTCTCCTCGGCCGGGAGGTCCTCGATCTCCCGGATCCGCTTGACCGCCGCCAGGCCGCCCTGCACCTGGGTGAACCCCGAGACCAGCTGGCCGACCGGCGCGACGAGGAAGAACAGGTAGAGCAGGAAGGCGATCAGCGCGGAGACCTCCATCGCGCCGGAGGCGACCCGCGCCCCGCCGACGCCGAGCACGGCCACGAAGGCGAGCTGCGCGGAGACCCAGGCGGAGATGCCCACGATGGAGGACAACCAGGCGACGGCGACGCCCCGGTCCCGGGCCTCGCGCGCCGCGGCGCCCACCGACGCGATCTCCCGCTCCTCGGCGCCGCTGGCCTTGACCGTGCGGAAGGCCTGCAGCACCCGGTCGAGCACCGCGCCCATCTCGCCCACCGCCTCCTGCGCCTTGAGCGAGGCCCGCTGGATGCGCGGCATGACCAGGCCCACGAGCCCGCCGACCACGACGAGGACCGCCAGGGTGACCAGGAGCAGGACCCCGTCCATGATCGCCATCATCACGATCGCGCCCACCAGCATGAACAGCGAGCTGACCGACTCGACGATCCCGTCGGTGAACACCGCGCGGAGCAGGGTGGTGTCGGAGGTCACCCGGGAGAGCAGGTCGCCCGGCTTGAGCCGGTCCACCTCGGAGACGCGCAACCTCATCATGCGTCCCACCAGGCTCCGCCGGGCCGAGAACACGATGCCCTCGCCCATGCGCTCCAGGATGTACCGGCCCAGCGCCCCGATGCCCGCGCCCAGCACCACGGCGGCCGTCAGCGCGAGCACCGGCCCGGCCAGGGACTGGTCCCGGCCGAACGCGTCGACCACCGACTTGGCCAGCAGCGGCATCGCCAGCCCGGCCAGTGAGCTGATCAGGCTGAGGGCCCCGCCGGCCAGCAGGACGCGCCAGTACGGCCTGACGTAGTCGAACAGCAGGCTCCACGATGCCCTGCCCCCGGGTCCGGCTGCCGGACCCTGGCCGGGTACGTGTTCAGATGCGGTCGCGGTCACTCTCTTCCCTTCCGGTTGCCCCTCCGGACGAACGCGACCGGCCCCCGGCCGCCGCTCTTCCTGTCTACCGCTCATGCCTTCTCCCCGAGCGTTTCGCCCGTTTTCGTAGACCAAAGTCGACCTTGTCAACATAAGTTGACTTCATGATCGTGTCAACTTACGTTGACTTACACTCCGGCGAGGGGGATGGCGCCGAGGGGCGGCGATGCGGCGGGAGGGGGAACGGCGAGAAGCGCCGGACCGCGCGCGGAGGGGTGCGGCGGCCGGCGCTTCGGGGGCGCAGCCGTGAAGGAGCGGACAGAGAAGGAACAGAGAGAGGGCTAGGCGGGGGTCAGGATCAGGCAGGCGTTGCTGCCGCCGAAGCCGAAGGAGTTGGACAGCACCGGACCCGCCGGGATCCGGCGCGGCGCCCCGTGGACGAGGTCGATCATCTCCGTGGCCGGGCCCGAGGTGAAGTTGGCCGTCGGCGGGACCAGACCCTCCCGGGCCGAGAGCAGGCCCACCACCGCCTCGAACGCCCCCGCCCCGCCGACCAGGTGGCCGCTGACGCCCTTGGTGGAGGTCACCGGGGGCGTGCGCCCGCCGGAGGCCCCGCCGAAGAGGTCGCGCAGGGCGAGCGCCTCGGCGTCGTCGTTGTGCGGGGTGGAGGTGCCGTGCGCGTTGACGTGGCCGACGTCCTCCGGCGACAGCCCGGCGTCGGCCAGCGCCGCGCGCATGCAGTCGGCCGCGACGGAGCCGTCCCGCAGCGGCGCGACGATGTGGTTGGCGTCGCAGTTGGCCGCGTAGCCGCTCACCTCCCCGTAGACGCGGGCGCCGCGCGCCTCGGCCAGATCGGAGCGCTCCAGGACGAGGAAGGCCGCGCCCTCGCCCATGACGAAGCCGTCACGCTTCTCGTCGAAGGGGCGCGAGGCCTCCGCGGGCGCGTCCAGCCGTTCCGAGAGCGCGCCCACCTTGGCGAAGGCCTCCATGACCAGCGGGGACAGCAGCGCGTCCAGGCCGCCGGCCACGGCCGAGCCGACCGTGCCCGAACGGATCGCGCGCAGCGCCTCGCCGATCGCGGTGGCCCCGCTCGCGCAGGCCGTGTTGAAGGTCAGGCACGGCCCGCGGTAGCCGTACCGGATGGCGATGCGCGCGGCCGTGGAGCTGGACATCAGCGCCGGTACGGCGTGCACCGGCACCTTCTCCCTGCCGAGGGCGTGCCCCACGATCAGGTTCTCCAGCGTGGCGAACCCGCCCCCGCCGGTGCCGACGTAGACGCCGCAGTCCTCAGGGGACGGCTCGCCCGCGTCGGCGACGGCGTCGATCGCGGCGGCCAGGCCGATCTGCGCGGTCCGGTCGAGGGTGCGCAGTTCACGGCCGGTGAAGTAGTCGAGCGGCTCGAAGGGGGCCAGCGGGCATCCGATGGGCACGGGACCGCCGGCCAGGCCGGGGATCGCGGTGGCCGTCGACTTGCCGGCCAGCACCGTGGACAGGACCTCCCCGGCGGTGTTGCCCGCCGGGCTCTTGACCCCGATCCCGGTGACGACGACGCGCACGCCCTTCTGCCCGCCCGCCGGGCCCTCCTCGCCCCTCATCCCGGTCACCGGGCCGCCATCGCGGCGTGCAGGATGCCGGCCATGTCGGCCACGGTCCGCGCGCCGGCGAAGTCGGCCGGTTCGAGCTGGACGCCCAGTTGCTCCTCGATGATGACCGCGATCTCCACCCACTCGAGGCTGTCGATCTGGTGGTCGGCGATGGTGGCACTGGGTTTCACCTGGTCGCTCGGCACACTGAGCACCTCGGCGATCGCCGACCTGACGACGGACGTGGCTGAGTCAAGGCTTGTCATTCGCCCACCTTTTGACGGGATTTGACGGGATTCGATCCGCTCGCGCCCATGCAGACCCCGGACTATGCCCTCTAGACACATGTTCTGTCTAGACCCTGGGAGGCGGAATTCCCGCGCCTCCCACTCATTTGCGGATGGTTTTCACGGCCGGGAAATTGCGGCAATCCGATGGCGCCCCTGCGACGAACAACCCGTCGAGGAACCCGGCCGGATCCTTGCTCTCCCCATCCCGAGGCCGGTCGCGTCCGCGACCGGCAGCCGAAAGGACCTACGACATGGAGCTCCGGATCAACCGGCGCGCCCTGCTGGGACTGGGCGTGTCCGGAGCGTTGATCGCCTCCTCGTTCGCCCTGCTCAGCCCCGCGACCGGCACGGCGTCCTCGCACCGCGAGGCCCCGATGATCTCAGGTGACCCGCGCAACGACAACACCGACGTCTACGCGTTCGTCAGCCCCGACAAAACAGACACCGTAACGCTCCTCGCTAATTTCATCCCGTTCCAGGAGCCGAACGGCGGACCGAACTTCTACTCGTTCGACGTCAATTCCCGTTACAACATCAAGATCGACAGTAACGGCGACGCGAAGCCCGACATCACCTACCAGTGGCGGTTCCGCAATGAGGACAAGCGTGGAAACGCCACATTCCTCTACAACAACGGCCCCGTCACCTCGCTGAACGACGAGAACCTGCTGTTCAGGCAGCGCTACACGTTGCTCAAGATCACTCCGCAGGGCACCAAGACGCTGGTGTCCAACGGGATCGTGGCGCCGAGCAACGTCGGCGCCGCCTCGATCCCCGACTACGGCGCCCTGCGCTCGCAGGCCATCACCACCCTGCCGGGCGACGGCAAGACCTACGCCGGGCAGTCGGACGAGTCGTTCTTCCTCGACCTGCGGGTCTTCGACCTGCTGTACGGCGGTGACCTGTCCGAGGTCGGCCAGGACACCCTCAAGGGCTACAACGTCAACACGCTGGCGCTCCAGCTGCCCAAGGACGAGGTCGCGCTGAAGGGCAACTCGAAGGACAACCCGGTCATCGGCGTGTGGTCCACCGTGGACAAGAAGGGGGCCGACGGCTTCGTCCAGGTCTCCCGGCTGGGACAGCCGCTGGTCAACGAGCTCGTGATGCCGGCCGGGCTGAAGGACACCTTCAACTCGATCAGCCCTGACAAGGACGCCGGCATCCCGGCGGTCGTCAACCGCGTCACCGACCCCGAGCTGGCCCGCCTGCTGGAGGCCATCTACGGGATCAAGGCGCCGGCGACCCCGCGCAACGACCTGGTCGAGATCTTCCTGACCGGCATCGCGAAGGACAACGGCCCGATCAAGACGGACCTCAACTCGCAGACCCTCAACAAGGACGCGGTCAAGCTGCGCCCCTCGGAGATGCTGCGGCTGAACATGTCCATCGCGCCCAGCAAGGACCCCAACCGCCTCGGCGTGATCGGTGGCGACCCGCAGGGCTACCCCAACGGCCGTCGCTTCGTCGATGACACGGTCGACATCTCGCTGCAGGTGGTGGCCGGTGCCGCCCAGAGCGGCAAGCTCGTCGACGCGCTGGCCGCGGGCGACAAGGTGGACGCCAACGACAAGCCGACCGGCAAGACGTTCCCCTACATCCCGCTCCCCAGCAACAAGGCCGTGAACCAGAACTGATCCCCCAGGTGCGGAGCCCGGCCCGTCCGGGCTCCGCACCCCCCGTACTCCCCGCGTTTCCCGGACTTCCGGGAGACCGTTCCCGCCGTGACCGCGCCCCGCCCAGGAGAGATCACCGTGAAGACTTCCCTCCCCGAGAGGAGACCGCCGCGAGACGGCCGCACCGGCGTCCCCGACGCCTCCGGAGGCTCCAACGGCTCCGAGGGCTCCGGCCTCCGCGGGACGTCCGCCGCGCGGACCCGCGTCAAGGTGGGGATCGCCGTCCTGGGGCTGGCCGCGGCGCTGACCGCGGGCGCCTCGCTGTTCCCCCGGGAGCCGGTCTCGCCGGGCACCGGCTCGGCCGACGTGCCGGTCCAGATCGCGGGTCCCGCCGAGCTCCCCGCCTCCGCCGCCTCGGTGGAGGAGGCGATCAAGGGACTCGGCGACCGGCTGCGCCGCCTGCCGCGGGACGACCAGGCCTGGGCGGGCCTGGGCGCGGCCTACATCCAGCAGGCCCGCCTCACCGCCGACCCGTCCCTGTACCCCAAGGCCGAGCAGGCACTGGCCCGGTCCGCCGAGCTGAAGCCGGACAACTTCGCCGCCCTGACCGGCCAGGCCGCGCTCGCCGCCGGACGCCACGACTTCACCGAGGCCGTACGGCTGGCGCGGCGCTCGGTCGCCGTCAACCCCTACGGCTCCGGCGCCCAGGCCGTCCTGGCCGACGCCTACACCCAGCTCGGCCGGTACGGCGACGCCGAGCGGGCGATCGACCGGATGATGGAGCTGCGGCCCGGCGTCGCGGCCTTCACCCGGGCCTCCTACGCCGCCGAGCTGCGCGGCGACCGCGCCGAGGCCCGCCGGATGCTGGAGCGCGCCCTGCAGGACGCCTTCACCCCCGCCGACGTCGCCTACTGCCACTACTACCTGGGCGAGCTCGACCTGCACGCGGGCGACCTCGCCGGGGCCGCCGAGCGCTACCGCATGGCGCTGCAGGCCTCTGCGGACTTCACCCCGGCGCTGGCCGGCAGCGCCAGGGCCGCCGCGCTCGACGGCAGGACGGCCGAGGCGCTCGACCTGTACGCCACGGTGGTCGGACGGCTGCCGCTGGCCCAGTACGTGGTCGAGTACGCGGAGGTGCTCAAGGCCTCGGGCGCCGACCCCTCTGGACAGTGGGAGCTGCTGCGCGCGCAGCGGAGCCTGATGGCCGAGGCCGGCGTCAGGGACGATCTGACCTGGGCGGAGTACGAGGCCGACCACGGCTCCCCGGCCCGGGCCGTCGAACACGCCCGCGCCGAGTACGCCCGCAACCCCAACGTGGTGGCCGCCGACGCCCTGGCCTGGGCCCTGCACCGCGACGGCCGCAGCCGCGAGGCCCTGCCGTACGCGAAGAAGGCCACCGCCACCGGCTGGCGAAACGCCCTCCTGCTGCACCACCGCGCCGAAATCGAGCGCGCGCTCGGCATGAAGGAGCAGGCCCGCCGGTCGGCCGGCGCGGCCCGCGACGCCAATCCCGCCTTCTCCCCTCGCCTGTCCGCCCTGGCCAGGTTCTCCTGACCCCCGCCCGGGCGGGATTCTCTCCCGGTTCCCCCCAACCCGCCCGGGGCGGGACCCTCCCGATCCCACCGGCCGCTCTCGTAGAGCCTCCTCCGGATCTCACCGGCCGCTCTCGTGGGCGCCCCCGCGCCCAGCCTTTCCGCCACCCGCTCCAAGCCCTCACGGCCCCTCCCACGCCCGCCCCGGCGAGGTCCGTCGGCCTCCCGGAACGACCCGAGGTTCTCTCCATGACCCCCCGAAAGACGTCCCGCCCGATGGCCGCCTGGATCGCCGCCGGTCTCGCGGCCCTGGGCGCGGTGCTCGCCCTGCCGGCCGCCCCGGCCGTCGCGGCGACGGCGCCCGCAGCCGTGACCGTGACAGGGGCGGGGACAGCGACGGCCCCGGCCGCGACGACCGTGACCGCGGCCGTCGCGCACCCGCTGGGCAACTTCACCGTCAACCACTACAACGGCCTGCGGGTCTTCCCCGACCGGGTGGACAACCACGCCGTCATCGACAGCGCCGAACTGCCGACCCTGCAGAGCCGTCCCGCGGCGGACGCCGACCGCTCGGGCGCGGTGTCACCGGCCGAGCGGTCGGCGTACGGCGCGGCCCGCTGCGCCGGGCTGGCCTCCGCGCAGCGGCTGACCGTGAACGGCACGGCGGTGACGTGGCGGGTCGTCTCATCGGACTTCGCCTACGCGCCGGGGCAGGGCGGCCTGGAGACCAGCCGGCTGACGTGCTCGCTGTCCGCCGCGACTCCCCCGCCGCGGACGGTCGAGTTCGAGGACGGCTTCCTGGACGACCGGCTGGGCTGGCGGGAGGCCACCGCGGTCGCCCTCGGCGGGGTCCGGCTGACGGAGTCGTCGGTGCCGGAGACGAGCGTGAGCGGGGAGCTGCGCAGCTACCCCGACGACCTGCTGACTAGCCCGCTCGACCAGCGCACCGCGCGGTTGAGCGTCGTTCCCGGGGACAACGGCGTTCCCGGGAACGGGCCCCGGACCGGGCTGGAGACCGGTCCCGGGGCCGAGACCGGGACCGGAGTGGGAGCCGGTTCCGGAACCGGTGACACGGCCGAGGCCGGGTCCGATGCCGGAACGGGAACCGGCACCGGACCCGGATCGCCCTCGGCCGTGTCACCGCTGCTGCCGCCGGGGCCGATCGGGGACGCGTTCGCCGCGCTGGACCGCGCGTTCACCGACCTGATCGGCGCCGAGTCGCTGACGGTCCCGCTCGGCCTGCTGGCGGTGGGCATCGCCGTGCTCCTGGGAGCCGGACACGCGCTCATCCCCGGCCACGGCAAGACCATCATGGCCGCCTACCTGGCGGGACGGCGCGGCCGGCCACGTGACGCCCTGGTCGTCGGCGCCACCGTGACCGTCACCCACACGCTGGGCGTTTTGGTGGTGGGCCTGCTGCTGAGCGCCTTCTCCTTCCTGACCGGGGAGTCGGTGCTCGCCTGGCTCGGCCTGGCCAGCGGCCTGCTCATCGTCGCCGTGGGCGCCCGCCTGCTGTCCACCGCCTGGCGCGCCCACCGCACCGGCGAGTCCCTCCCCCACGGTCACGGCCACGGCCACTTCGGCGCCTTCGGCCACGGACACGGTCATGGCCACGGACACGGGCACGAGCACGAGGACGAGGACGAGCAGGGGCACGAGCACAACCATGAGGACGAGCACGACCACGGGCACGGACATGGGCACGGACACAGCCGTGGAGACGGTGGCACGAACCGCCGGGCCGGCCGGGTGGCGGTCCTGGACACACCGGACGCGCAGCGGGTCCCCGGCGCTCCGGCCTCGGAAGCTTTGGCCTCGGAAGCTCTGGTTTCCGAGGCTCCGGTCCCGCCCGCTCCGGCCCATGACGACGGGCCGGCGCCCGCGCAGTCACGGCGCGGGCTGGTGGGCCTGGGCATAGCGGGCGGGATGGTGCCGAGCCCTTCGGCGCTGATCGTCCTGCTCGGCGCGATCGCGCTCGGCCGGACCTGGTTCGGGATCGCGCTCGTCCTGGCCTACGGCATCGGCATGGCCGGGACTCTCACGGCCACCGGCCTGCTCCTGGTCAGGCTCGCCGGGCGGCTCGACCGCTTCACGACGGCGGGCCGGGGCCTGGCGGCCCGCCTGTCGGCCCTGGCCCCGGTCGGCACCGCCGTGGTCGTCGTCCTGCTCGGCCTCGGCCTCGCCCTGCGCAGCCTCGGCGGAGCGGTCTAGGGCGTCGACACGGACGCGGGTGCCCGGGCGGCGTCCCCGCTCCGCGAAGGCGCGGCCGGTCGGGTCGGCGCGGCCTTCGGGACGGCAGAGGTCGGTACGGGCGCGATCCGGATGCCGGTGGGTCAGGACGGGCGGCCGTCGAGGGGACGGCGGCGGCGGATGCCGTACTCGCGGCGCATCTCGGCGACGGCGTCCAGGATCTCGTCCTGGGTCTTGAGGAGCTTCGCCTCGGCCTCCTCGGTCCGGCCCTCGGCGGCCAGGCGGCGGTTGCCGGTCCGGGTGCCCATCCGGCGCTTGGCGCGGGCCTTCAGTTCACGCAGGTTGAGCTTCTCCATGAGACTCACGGTTCTCACTCCTTCGTGTCATCGTGAGCCACCATCTGCCCGGAAACCGGGCGATCATGCCCCTTCGGCCGTCCGCAACCCGGCGGGGGGACCGTCCGCCCCCGCCTGACACCGCGTTCCGCGCCCCACCTGCAGGTGGGATCAGTCGAGGTCGGGGACGTCGGAGTCGTACTCGGCGTCGCCCTCGTCGGCGCGCCGGAGCTTGATGTCCTCCACCCACGCGGTGGCGAAGCGGCGGATCTCCCGGATCCGCTCCTCGTCCAGTCCGTAGGCCTCGAACTCCTCGTCGGCGATGAGGTCGACGAACTCCAGCCGCATCACCAGCTCCGCGAGGGAGAACTCCTCGTTGTGCAGGCGGGCCAGGCGCTCCAGCTCGCGGAAGCCGTACAGCTCCGAGACCGCGGCGACGTCGATGACATCGCGGGCGAGCCCGCGTTCGTGCAGGGCTCGGACCTTGAGGCCGACCAGGTCGTCCAGTCCGATGACGGGCAGTTCGCCGAAGAACACCGGCTGCTGCTGCAGGGCCTCGCGCCGCAGCCCGATCCCGCCGTTCTGACCGGTCACCGGATCGGTCACGACCAGCCAGCCCATGCGCGGCGCCGACTCGCGCACCTCGACGTCCAGTCCCGCCTTCCGCACGGCTTCCGCCACCCCGTCCACGACCTCCGCCAGCGGCGTCTCGGCCGCCGTCGCGAAGTCGACGTCCCGGCCCGGCCGGTCGGTGAGCCCGTGGCTCCTCAGCGCGTGACTCCCCGCCAGCACCAGCCCGAACCGCTCGCAGACGGGCAGTACGGCCTGCAGGACGCGCTCCTGGAACGGGGGGAAGTCCGTCACACTCCAAGTATGCCCGCACCGCTCCGGTTCGAGGAGAGCATCGCGATCAAGGCGGGGCTCCGCGTCCGGGCAGGAATGGCTAGCGCCGGGAGCGCAGCCGGGTGGAGGGCAGGTCGTGGCGGCCGGAGACGAACTCCTGGAAGGCGATCTTGGCGCGGATGACGGGGCGGCGCCAGCGTTCCTCGCGGCGTTCGGCGCGGGCCATCTTGCCGGGGCGGGGGCGGCGGGAGCCGGGGGCGAAGAACCAGTGGGCCCAGGGCGAGCCCGGACGGGCCAGGCGGAGCGCGCCGGGGATCAGCAGGATCGGCACGAACAGGCCGACCAGGCCGGTCCAGATCTTGCCCTTGAGCAGGGTGACGACGGCGAGCATGAGGTTGACCACGATGAGGCCGCCGGTCAGCCAGACGCCCTGCGGGGTGCCGTCGGAGTCGTCCCAGCCCAGGGGGCGCAGGCCCAGCAGGAGCAGGCCGGTGACCGCGATGGCGACGAACACGGCGTCGACCGAGGTGCGGCCCTCCTCCTCCCAGTAGACGTCGTGCAGGTGCAGGATCAGCGCGAACTCGTCGAGGACCAGGGCCGCCCCGACGCCGAAGACCGCGGCCGTCACGGCGTACCAGGTCTCGGAGACGCCCGACACGAGCAGCCCGGCCACCCCGCCGAGCAGGCTCAGCACCACGCCGAACACCACGTGGTGGATGTGCATCTCACCGATGTTGACGTTGCGGAACCAGCCGATCTTGGCCCGGATGAGCCGGACGTTGATGCGGGTGAAGACGAAGGCGAGGATCAGCGCGACGAAGAAACAGAACAGCGGCAGCCGCCCTGTCTCCATGATCCGTTGTTGGAACCAATCCCCCACAGTCCGTCCAGGCTATGCGAGGAAGCCCCGCAGGAGCGCCGCCGTCGCCTCCAGATGTTCGGCCACCGCGCGGCCGGCGGCGTCGGTGTCCCCGGCCAGGATCGCCTCCACGATCGCCTCGTGCTGCGCGGCCGCGTGCTCGATGTTGCGCTGGAGCACCGGGATGGCGTTGAGCAGGTCGGTGACCCGCAGGCGGGCGTCGGCGCAGGCGGCGGCCAGCAGCGGGGAGCCGCTCAGCTCGGCGATGGCCAGGTGGAAGGCGGTGTCCAGACGGCGGTAGTCGTCCGGGCTCGCGGAGTTGACCTCCTGCAGGCGCCGGCGCAGCTCCTCGCGCCGCTCCCGGCTCAGCCGTCCGGCCGACGCGGTGGCGGCCAGCACCTGCGCCGCGCCGCACTCGACGGCCATCCGGAAGGTGAGCGCGTCGGCCAGGTCGTCGGTGCCCATGTCGGCCACGGCCCGGCGCAGGTCCTCCTGGCGGGGCGGGGGCGGGGTGTAGGTGACGAACGCGCCGCCGTACCTGCCCCGCCGTACGTCGAGGTAGCCGGCCTCCTGCAGCGCGCGGATCGCCTCGCGCAGGGTGACGCGGCTGATCCCGAGCTGGGCGGCGAGCTCGCGCTCGGGCGGCAGCTTCTCGACGACGGCCCCGAGTTTGATGGCCTGGAGCAGCCGTTCCACGGTCTCCTCGAAGGCGTTGCCCGCCCGCACCGGTCGCAGCACGGTCGTCAGCATCGGCGACTCGTCCAATCTCCCCTCCGGCTCTTGACAAGCGAAACCTCCGTGCACATCAATGGTCTGACACTAGCCCAATAAGTCTCCGGCGAGGAGGGCGGCGTGGACCTCAGCGAGCTTCGCGACGAGGTGGCGGCGGGACGGATCGACACGGTGTTGCTGGCGATCGCCGACATGCAGGGGCGGTTGCAGGGCAAACGGCTGTCCGCGCGCTACTTCCTGGAGGAGGTGCTGGACCACGCCTCGGAGGGCTGCAGTTACCTGCTCGCGGTGGACGTGGACATGAACACGGTGGACGGCTACGCGATGTCGTCCTGGGATCGGGGGTACGGGGACTTCGTGATGCGGCCCGACCTGTCCACCCTGCGCCGTGTGCCATGGCAGGAGGGTACGGCCATGCTCATGGCCGACCTGGTGTGGGAGGACGGCTCGGCCGTGCCCGCCTCGCCCCGGCAGGTCCTGCGCCGGCAGCTCGACCGGCTGGCCGAGCGGGGGTGGCGGGCGTTCGTCGGGACCGAGCTGGAGTTCGTCGTCTACAACGACAGCTACGAGGACGCCTGGCGCAGGGGCTACCGGGACATGAACCCCGCCAACCTCTACAACGTCGACTACTCCCTGCTCGGCACCGCCAGGATCGAGCCGCTGCTGCGCCGCATCAGGCTCGACATGGAGGGCGCGGGGATGTACGTCGAGTCCGCCAAGGGCGAGTGCAACCTCGGTCAGCACGAGATCGCCTTCCGCTTCACCGAGGCCCTGGCCACCTGCGACAACCATGCCGTCTACAAGAACGGCGCCAAGGAGATCGCCGCCCAGGAGGGCATGTCGATCACCTTCATGGCCAAGCCGAACCAGCGTGAGGGCAACTCCTGCCACATCCACCTGTCGCTGCGCTCCGGCGACGGCGAGCCGGTCATGGCCGGCGACGGCCCGCACGGACTCTCCGAGACCGGGCGGAGCTTCATCGCCGGGCAGCTCGCCTGCCTGCGCGAGCTGACCCTGATGCACGCGCCGAACATCAACTCCTACAAGCGGTACGTGCCGGGCAGCTTCGCCCCCACCGCGGTCAAGTGGGGCGTGGACAACCGGACCTGCGCGATGCGCCTGGTCGGGCACGGGCCGTCGCTGCGCGTGGAGAACCGGGTGCCCGGCGGCGACGTCAACCCCTACCTGGCGGTGGCGGCGATGATCGCGGCCGGGCTGCACGGGATCGACAACGGGCTGGAGCTGGAGGAGGCGTTCACCGGCAACGCCTACGCCTCGGGCGCCGACACCGTCCCGCACACCCTGCGGGACGCCCTGACGCTGTGGGAGGGCTCGGAGGTCGCGCAGGAGGCCTTCGGCGAGGAGGTCGTGGCCCACTACGCCAACAACGCCAGAGTCGAGCTGACCGCCTTCGAGGCGGCGGTGACCGACTGGGAGCTGTTCCGGGGATTCGAGCGGATGTGACGATGAAGATCCTGAATCCGGCGACCGAGGAGGTCGTCGCCGAGGTGGAGCTCGCCGGTGCGGCCGAGGTGGACCGCGCGGTGGAGCAGGCCAGGGCCGCGTTCGCGTCCTGGCGGAAGGTCGCCCCCGGCGACCGCGCCCGGCTGCTGCGCCGGTTCGCGGCGCTGGTGGACGCCCACGCCGCCGAGCTGGCCGCCCTGGAGGTCGCCAACGCCGGGCACACCATCGGCAACGCCCGCTGGGAGGCGGGCAACGTCCGCGACGTGCTGGACTTCTACGCCGGGGCGCCCGAGCGCAACCACGGCAAGCAGATCCCGGTGCCCGGCGGCCTGGACGTCACCTTCGCCGAGCCGCTGGGCGTGGTCGGGGTGATCGTGCCGTGGAACTTCCCGATGGTCATCATGACCTGGGGGGTCGCCCCGGCCCTGGCGGCCGGCAACACGGTGGTGGTCAAGCCCGCCGAGCAGACGCCGCTGACCGCGCTGCGCCTGGCCGAGCTGGCCCTGGCCGCGGGCCTCCCCGAGGGGGTGCTCCAGGTCCTGCCCGGCGAGGGCGAGGTGGCCGGCGCCCGGCTGGCCGGGCACCCGGACGTGGCGAAGATCGTGTTCACCGGCTCGACCGAGGTGGGCAAGCAGATCGCGGCCACGTGCGCCGGGCAGGTCAAGCGGCTCACACTGGAGCTGGGCGGCAAGAGCGCCAACATCGTCTTCGCCGACGCCGACGTGGCCAGGGCCGCCGCCACCGCGCCGTACGCGGTCTTCGACAACGCGGGCCAGGACTGCTGCGCGCGCTCCCGGATCCTGGTGGAGCATTCGGTCTACGACGAGTTCATGGAGCGGCTCTCCGCGGCGGTGCTCGGGGTCAAGGTCGGCGACCCGCTCGACGAGGGCACCGAGATGGGCCCGCTGATCAGCTCCGCGCACCGCGACCGGGTGGCCTCCTTCGTCTCCGGCACGCCGTACCTGCAGGGCTCCTGTCCCCCGGGGCCGGGCTTCTGGTTCCCGGCCACGGTGCTGACCCCCGAGCCGGACGACCCGGCGTTCGTCGAGGAGATCTTCGGTCCCGTGGTGTCGGTCGTGCCCTTCGACGGGGAGGAGCAGGCCGTGCGCATCGCCAACGACACGCGCTACGGCCTGAGCGGGTCCATCTGGACCCGTGACGTCGGCCGGGCGCTGCGGATGGCGCGGGCCGTCGAGGCGGGCAACCTGAGCGTCAACTCCCACTCGTCGGTGCGCTACTGGACCCCGTTCGGCGGCTTCAAGCAGTCGGGGCTGGGCCGCGAGCTGGGGCCCGACGCCCTGGCCGCCTTCACCGAGACCAAGAACGTCTTCATTTCGGAGGAATGAGGGGATATGCAGCGCCTGCAGGACCGAGTGGCCGTCATCACCGGCGCCGGGAGCGGGATCGGCCTGGCCACCGCGCACCGCTTCGCCCTGGAGGGCGCCCGGGTGGTGTGCGTCGACGTCGACGAGCCGGCCGGGGCCAAGGCCGCCGCCGAGGTGGGCGGGATGTTCGTGAAGGCGGACGTCACGGACGAGGACGACGTCGCGCGGATGTACCAGACCGCCTTCGACGCCTACGGCGGCGTGGACATCGCCTTCAACAACGCGGGCATCTCCCCGCCGGAGGACGACTCCATCCTGTCGACGGGCATCGACGCCTGGCGCCGGGTCCAGGAGGTCAACCTGACCAGCGTCTACCTGTGCTGCAAGCACGTGATCCCGTACATGCAGCGGCAGGGCAGGGGCTCGATCATCAACACGGCGTCGTTCGTGGCGGTGATGGGCTCGGCGACCTCGCAGATCTCCTACACCGCCTCCAAGGGCGGGGTGCTGGCGATGTCGCGCGAGCTGGGCGTGCAGTTCGCCCGCGAGGGCATCCGGGTCAACGCGCTGTGCCCGGGGCCGGTGAACACCCCGCTGCTGCAGGAGCTGTTCGCCAAGGACCCCGAGCGGGCCCAGCGCCGCCTGGTGCACATCCCGCTCGGCCGCTTCGCCGAGGCCTCCGAGATCGCCGCGGCGGTGGCCTTCCTGGCCTCCGACGACGCGAGCTTCGTCACCGGCGCGGAGTTCCTGGTGGACGGCGGCATCTCCGGCGCCTACGTCACCCCGCTGTGAGGGGCGGCCGCCGTGTCCCGTCCCGTCATCGGCATCACCTGCTACGTCGAGCCCGCGCGCTTCACCGTTTGGGAGACGACCGCCGCGCTGCTGCCGTACGGCTACGTCGAGCACGTGGTGCGCGCGGGCGGCCAGCCGGTGATCCTGCCCCCGGCGGGCGACCCGGCCGAACTGGCCGGGCGGCTGGACGGGCTGATCGTGGCGGGTGGCGGCGACATCGACCCCGCGCGGTACGGCGAGCCGCCGCACGAGCGGACCGGCTACGTCCGGGGGTTCCGTGACGACGCGGAGCTGAGTCTGGTCCGCGCCGCCCTCGACCGCGGCCTGCCCCTCCTGGGCGTCTGCCGGGGCCTGCAGGTCCTCAACACGGTCCTGGGCGGCACGCTGCACCAGCACGTGCCCGACGTGGTGGGACACGGCGACCACGCCCCGGCCCCGGGCCGCTTCGGCCGCATGCCCGTATGGCTGACGCCGGGCAGCCGGGTCGCGGAGATCCTGGGAGCCGGGACCGCGGACGTGGCCCACTACCACCACCAGGCGATCGACCGGCCGGGCGAGGGCCTGACCGTGACCGCCCGCGCCGAGGACGGCACGGTCGAGGCCGCCGAGCTGGAGGGCCATCCCTTCGCGGTGGGGGTGCAGTGGCACCCGGAGGCCGACGAGGAGTGCGCCCTGTTCACCGGCCTGGTCGACCACATCCGCCGCTGACCGGAGATCCCCCGCAGGAGACGCGACTCCCTCCGGACGATCTCCTCCCGCTCACTCCTGGGCGAGGATCCGCGCCAGCGGGAGACGCTGGACGAGCAGGGCGGGGGCGGCCGAGGCGAGGGCCGCCAGCGCGACGGCGACCCCCGCCGCGACCAGCGCCCCCGTGATCACCGCGACCGGCAGCCCGCCCGTCAGCGCGAACGACGCCGCCGCCCCGCCCACGGCCCCGGCCAGCGCCCCGAGCAGGCCGATGCCCGCCCCCTCCAGCACGATCAGCCGGGCGAGCGCGCCGCCCGGCCAACCGGACCCGCGCAGCGCCGCCAGTTCGGTGTCACGCTCGCGCATGCCCAGATAGAGCACGTCGGCCACGGCGAGGGCGGCCAGCGCGAACATCACCGCGACCGCCGCGTAGTCGGCCGGACGGGCCTGGACCACGATGGCGTCGCCGAGCAGCGAGCCCACCACCCGGCCCCGGAAGCCGTTGGTGACGCCGAGCAGGACCGTCAGCCCGAAGACCGCGACCGCGAGCGTGGCCGCGCCCAGCAGGGTCCGGCCGGGGACCCGGGTCAGCCCGCTCAGCGCGAGCCCGGCCACCCCGCGCGGCGAGCGGGCCCGGCGCGGCAGCCGTACGGCGGGCCGTACCGCCTCCGCGGGCGGCACCCGCGAGGCCCGCCAGGCCGGGACCAGGCCCGCCAGCAGCGCCAGCAGCACCGCCGCCGGGACGGCCAGCCAGATCCGCTGTCCCGGCGGGGCCACCCCGGCCCACGCGGCGACCGGCCCGGCGAGGGCGGCTGAGGCCGTACCCGCCAGCAGGCCGATCGCGCCGACCTCCGACAGCACGGTCCCGAACAGCTTCGGCCGCGACCAGCCCAGGCAGGCGAGCACCCCCAGCTCGGCCCGGCGGGCCCGCACGGCCGCCGCCGCGCCGTTCAGCACGAACAGCGCGCACACGGCCAGGACCAGCACGAACAGGACCACCGACTTGCGGTCGGCGGCGTTGAGGATCCGGTAGGCGACGCCCTTGTTCACCCAGTCCTCCTCCAGGGTGAGCGCGGGGCGGCCGAAGGATCCGGCGGGCAGCTCCACGGTGACCGGCGAGGGCGAGGAGCCGACGGTGATGTCCACCTCCAGGCCGGTGGCGGCGACGATGTCCCGGGCGACCTGGCTGATCCGCTCGCGGCTGACCGGGTCGGTCCCCACGACGCCGGAGACCCGCACCCGGATCACGCTCAGCGGCGCCTTCGCCGTGGGCCGCCCCACGGTCATCCGGGCGATCTTCTCCATCTCCTGGAGGTTGGCCAGCAGCAGCGGCGGGGCCTGGAGGTACCCGGCGACGTTGTCGTTGGGCAGCAGGGGCCGGTTCCCGAGCAGGCCGGCGGTCCGGGCGTCGCCGGGCCTGGCGACGGGCGGGTTGTAGGTCTCCATCGGCAGCCGGGTCAGCTCGCTGAACCCGGGGAGCTCGGCGGGGTCGAACCGGCCGACGACGCGGGTGGTGAGCCCGTCGGTGATCATGCCCTCGACCGTCCTCGGGGTCAGCTCACGGAACTGGGTGTCGGCCGCTCCCACGGGCGCGATCGGCGAGTCGTCTCCCCCCTCCTCGTCGGCGGACGGGTTCTTCCAGGTCTGCGGCGCGTTGCGCACCGGGAGGGCGGCGAGCCTGCGCCCGCCCTGCTCGCGGTAGGCGGTGGGCCCCGAGGTCCAGTAGCGCTTCAACGGATGGAAATGCCCCCGGGGGATGTCCGACCACTGCTTGAGCATCCGCTCGTAAACCTGCCCGGCGCCGATCGTCACCCGCTTGACCACCTCGCCCCGGCGCTTGTCCAGGTAGGGCAGGAACTTCCCGGACGGCACCCCGTCGACGACCTTGTCCGCCGCCTCCTCGGGCAGCCTGCGGATCACGATCTCGTCCTGCTGGTCGGCGTAGGGAACCGACGAGGCGAGCAGCTTGACCTCGCGGGAGGTGTCCCGGGGCGTGTCGTTCTTGAGGTATCGGCCCTGCGCCATCGCGCGGTCCAGTCCGGTCAACCGGGCCTCCGCGGCCGGGTCGACGGCGGCGAGCACGAACGGGAAGCCCTGGCTGATCACGACAGTCGCCCGCCCGGTCCGCAGGCCGATGTTCGAGGGGTCGAACTCTCCCCAGCCCGTCTTCAGCGACCAGTGGTTGACGACCGGAAGCGCCGCCTCGGCGGGGAAGGGACTCGCCTTCGCCGGATCCTCCGACCAGCCGAGCGAGGTCTTCAGCGGGGCCTGCCGGCCGCTCGGGAGCACCTCCTGGGCCCCCATGACGAAAGTGGCGTTGCGCTGCCTGAGCTCCTGGAAGTCGAGGTCGATCGGGCGGCGGGTGAAGTACTCGTACTGCGGCTGCCGGAAGGGGATGCGGGTCAGGCCCCGGTCGGTGACCCGGGTGCGCTCCACCCGGAACATGGTGCGGTCGCCCTCATGCAGCAGGTCCGTCACGTCGATCGCCTCGGTCCCGCCCAGCACGACATAACCGATCATGGCGATGGGGGCGGCGATCTCGACGCCGTTGATCTCCTTGATCTTCTCGTACTGCTCCATGCTGATCCCGCCGAAGATGCCCGACAGGTAGTTGGCGCGCACCAGCCCCTGCGAGCGCTCCAGCGCGGTGGCCGAGCCCTTGGGGCGGACGAGGACGTCGTACTGCGAGCGGAAGTTCTTCTCCACCGTGCCGACGATCTCCAGGCGCTGGGTCTCGGCGGTGCCGGTCAGCACGGTGAAGGCGGTGGCCGCGACCACGACGCCGAGCAGCAGCACCAGCGCCCGGCCGACCCGGTGGCGGAGCTGGGCCCAGACCAGGCGGGTCACCCGAGCCGCCCGATCCGGTCCAGGACGTTCTCGGCGGGCGTCACCCGGTCGTCACCTGCGATCCGGCCGTCGCGCATCCGCACCACCCGGTCGCACGCCGCCGCCACCTCGGGGTTGTGGGTAGCCAGCAGCATGGTCATGCCGTACTCCTCGCGCAGGGTGGACAGCAGGTCGACGATCTCCTGGCCGGTGACGCTGTCGAGGTTGCCGGTCGGCTCGTCGGCCAGCAGCAGGGGCGGGTGCCCGATCAGCGCGCGGGCGATGGCCACCCGCTGCTGCTGACCGCCGGACAGCTCGCCGGGCAGCGCCCGCTCCCGGTCCGCCAGCCCGACCGCCTCCAGCAGCTCGCGGGCCCGGGCCCGGCGGTCGAAGTCCACCCGGTGCGGCAGCACCGGGGCCAGCACGTTGTCCAGCACGCTCAGCGCGGGCAGCAGGTGGAAGCGCTGGAAGACGAAGCCGACCCGGCGCCGGTGCCTGTCCAGGCCCCGGCGTCTGAGGATGTCGACGCGCTCCCCGGCCACATGGACCTCGCCCCCGTCAGGGAGGTCCATCGCGCCGACGAGGTGGAGCAATGTGGACTTGCCCGCCCCGGACGGGCCCATGAGGGCGACCGCCTGACCGGCCTCGACCTCCAGGTCGACCTCGTCCAGCGCCCTGGCCGGCCCGTAGGCACGGCTGACGCCCCGCACACTGATCGCAACGCCCATGGCCCCTACATTGTCACAATGTAGAAAGACCGGGAAGCCTCTATCTTGTGACAATGTAGGGGCCATGCCGCTCAGTCACGCCGTCCTCGCCCTCCTCGCCGACGGGCCAAGCCACGGCTACGAGCTCAAGTCGAAGTTCGAGTCGGCCGTCGGCCCGCAGTGGGGCGGCCTCAACATCGGGCACCTGTACCAGATCCTCGACCGGCTGGTCAGGGACGGCCACGTCATCCGCAGTCACGTCGCGCAGAGCGACCGTCCGGACAAGACCCTGTACCGGCTCACCGAGGCGGGGGCCGACGAGCTTCGCGAGTGGGCCGTCTCCCCCTGGGCCCGCTCGTCGGGGTTCCGGGACGAGCTGTTCCTCAAACTGCTCGCCGGCACCCGGCTGGGCCCCGAGACCCTCGCCGCGTTCGTCTCCGCGCAGCGCCGGACCTACCTGTCGGACCTGGCGGCGCTGACCCGTCTGCGCCGCGAGCAGGACGACCCGCTGGTCTCCCTGCTCGTCGACGCGGCGATCGCGCACACCCGGGCCGACCTGCAGGTCGTCGACGGCGCCGAGGAGCGCCTGGCCGCGCTGGCCGCGCACGCCGGGGAGCTGCACGCCGTACGGCCCGAAGCCGCGGCCGGGGAGACCTGAGCGGGAGGGCGGAGCCGCGCGGGGGATTTCGCTCGGCGGGTCCGGGCCGTTAGGCTGGCGGTGACACCGATGAACCCGTGCGGGAGAGCGTCCTGACATCCAGCCCAGGACCCCTGAAGGAGCAAGCCCTCCCCGCGAACCTCTCAAGGCAAAGGACCGTGCGGGTAGGTGCCCTCTGGAAAGCAGGCCCCCGAGGTCTCGCCGAAGGTGAAAGTCCGGCAAAAACCGGGCGAAGCTCTCAGGCAACCATGACAGAGGGGGAGGATGCTCTCATCCGACCCCTGTCTGAGGTGCGAACATGTCCCGACCCACGCCGCTGCGCGGCGTCCACGAGGCTCTCGGCGCCACGCTGACCGACTTCGCGGGCTGGCTGATGCCGCTCCGTTACGGCAGCGAGTCCGCCGAGCACAACGCGGTCCGCCAGGCGGCGGGCCTGTTCGACCTGTCCCACATGGGCGAGATCTTCGTGACCGGGCCGCAGGCCGCCGAGGCCCTCGACTACGCGCTCGTCGGATACGTCTCCGCGCTGGAGCCGGGCCGCGCCCGCTACACGATGATCGTGAACGCCGAGGGCGGCGTGCTGGACGACCTGATCGTCTACCGCCTCGCGCCCGAGGAGTTCATGGTCGTCGCCAACGCCTCCAACTACCCCATGGTGGCCGCGCAGCTGACCGAGCGCGCCAAGGCGTTCGACGCGGTCGTGGACGACCGCTCGGACCGGTACGCCCTGATCGCCGTACAGGGGCCGCGCTCCCAGGAGATCCTCGCCACGCTCACCGACGCCGACCTCGGCGGGCTCAAGTACTACGCGGGCCTGCCCGCCACGGTCTCCGGCCGCCCGGCGCTCATCGCCCGCACCGGCTACACCGGCGAGGACGGGTTCGAGCTGTTCGTCGACGGCGCCGACGCCGAGCCGCTGTGGGCCGCGCTCACCGAGGCCGGTGAGCCGTACGGCCTGCGCCCGGCCGGGCTGTCCGCGCGTGACACGCTCCGCCTGGAGGCGGGCATGCCGCTGTACGGCAACGAGCTCTCGGCGGCTCTGACCCCGTTCGACGCGGGCCTGGGCCGTGTGGTGAGGTTTGACAAGCCGGGCGACTTCGTCGGCCGGGCCGCCCTGGAACCGCTCAAGGACGTCCCGCCGTCCCGCCGCCTGGTGGGCCTGGTCGCGACCGGGCGCCGGGTGCCCCGGCACGGCTATCCGGTGGTGGACGCCGGCGGCGCGGTCGTCGGCGAGGTCACCAGCGGGGCGCCCTCCCAGTCCCTGGGCAGGCCCATCGCGATGGCGTACGTGGACAACGGCCCGGCCGAAGGTCTGGCGGTGGACATCCGGGGTAGCCACGAGCCGGTCGAGGTCGTCGACCTGCCTTTCTATCGGAGGAACAAGTGAGCAGCATTCCCGAAGAGCTGAACTACACCAAGGAGCACGAGTGGGTCGCCGGCCTCGACGACGGCCTGACGCTGACGGTGGGCATCACCGCCTACGCCGCCGAGGCCCTCGGTGACGTGGTCTACGTGCAGGTTCCCGAGGTCGGCGCCTCGGTCTCCGCCGGTGACGCGGTCGGCGAGGTCGAGTCGACCAAGTCGGTGAGCGACATCTACGCACCCGTGGGCGGCGAGATCGTCGAGGTCAACAGTGCCGTCGTGGACGACCCGTCGCTGGTCAACGGCGACCCCTACGGCGAGGGCTGGCTGTTCCGCGTCCGCCTGGAGGGCGACGCCGACGACCTGCTGTCCGCCGAGGAGTACGCCGCCCTCACCTCTGGTGAATCCTGATATTTCCCCTCTTGCCGTGATCGTGCGGGCCGCCACCGGGCGCGCACGGTCACGGCGGCACGAAGGACCGGATCAATGGCGATCAGCGTCTTCGACCTCTTCAAGGTCGGCATCGGCCCCTCCAGCTCGCACACCGGCGGGCCGATGGCCGCCGCCCACAAGTTCGCCCGCGGCCTGGACGACGACGGGCTGCTGGACAAGACCGCCCGGGTCGAGGCGATCCTGTACGGCTCGCTCGGGCTCACCGGCAAGGGCCACGGCAGCGACAAGGCCGTCCTGCTCGGCCTGTCCGGCGAGAAGCCCGAGCTCGTCGACGTCGACTCCGTCGACGAGCGGCTGGCCGCGATGAAGGACTCGGGCACCATCCGGCTGTACGGCTCCCGCGAGATCCCCTTCGTGGTCGGCGAGGACCTCGTCTTCGAGCGCAAGGAGTCCCTCCCCGGCCACCCGAACGGCATGCGCTTCACCGCCTTCGACGAGGCGGGGGAGGTCCTTCGGCAGAAGGTCTACTACTCGGTCGGCGGCGGCTTCATCGTGGACGAGAACGCCACCGGCGCCGACCGGATCAAGGCCGACGACACCGTCCTGCCCTACCACTTCACCACGGCCGCCGAGATGCTGGCCCACTGCCACGAGACGGGCCTGTCGATCTCCGGGCTGATGCTGGAGAACGAGAAGGCCTTCGGCCGCACCGAGGCCGAGATCCGCTCCGGGCTGCTGCACCTGTGGCGGGTCATGACCGAGTGCGTCGAGCGGGGCATCGCCAAGGAGGGCGTGCTGCCCGGCGGGCTGAAGGTCCGCAGGCGCGCCCACCAGCTGCACCGCCAGCTGCAGAGCGAGTCCCCCGAGAAGGACTCCCTGCAGACGATGGACTGGGTCTCGCTGTTCGCCCTGGCGGTCAACGAGGAGAACGCGGCCGGCGGCCGGATCGTCACAGCCCCCACCAACGGCGCGGCGGGCATCATCCCGGCCGTGCTCACCTACTACGACCGGTTCGTCCACCGGGCCAGCGACGACGGCGTGGTGCGCTTCCTGCTCACCGCCGGGGCGATCGGCGTGCTGTTCAAGGAGAACGCCTCCATCTCCGGCGCCGAGGTCGGCTGCCAGGGCGAGGTCGGTTCGGCCTGCTCGATGGCCGCCGCCGGGCTCACGGAAGTCCTGGGCGGCACCCCCGAGCAGGTGGAGAACGCCGCGGAGATCGGCATCGAGCACAACCTGGGCCTGACCTGCGACCCGATCGGCGGCCTGGTGCAGATCCCGTGCATCGAGCGCAACGCGGTGGCCTCCATCAAGGCCATCACCGCCGCGCGGATCGCGCTGCGCGGCGACGGCCGGCACTTCGTCTCGCTCGACAAGGCCATCAAGACGATGCGCGACACCGGCCGCGACATGCTGGACAAGTACAAGGAGACCAGCCGCGGCGGCCTGGCCGTCAACGTCATCGAGTGCTGACCTCGCCGGAAACATCACCACGAAGTTCGCAATCTCGTACAGTAGCCCGCAGCCCTGCGGTTATCGTTTGGGACCTGTTCACGAAGGTCTGGAGGTCTCGGTGACGACGGGAACCCGGCCGGTGGGGCGATTCCTCCGCGCGCACTGGCTGTTCGCGGTCGCGCTGCTGGTCGGCGGCGGGCTGCGCGCCCTGGCCGTGCTCGGCTACCGCCCCGCCCTGTGGTTCTGGGCCGACTCCTTCGTCTACCTCAACGCCGGCCTCGACCCCAGGCCCATGGAGTCGCGCCCCTCCGGCTACTCGCTGTTCCTGTGGCTGCTGAGCCCGCTGCAGAGCGTCCAGGCCGTGGTGGTGGCCCAGCACCTGCTCGGGCTGACCATCGCCGTGTGCGTCTATCTCCTGCTGCGCCGGCTGGCCGGTCTGCCGGGCTGGGGCGCCACGCTCGCCGCGCTCCCCGCCCTGCTGGACGTCCACCAGATCCAGCTCGAACACCTGGTCATGGCCGACCTGCTCTTCCAGTTCCTGGTGGTGCTGGCGATCACGCTGCTGCTGTGGAGGCGGCGGCCCGGCCTCTGGGTGGCCCTGTCGGCCGGGCTCCTGCTGGGCGCGGCCACCGTCACCAGGACCGTCGGGCTGCCGATCATCGCCGTGGTGCTGGTCGCCCTGGTCATCCGCCGGGCGGGCTGGCGGGCCGTGGTCGCCACCGCGACGGCGAGCGTGATCGTGCTCGGCGGCTACGCCGCCTGGTTCAGGACCGAGTTCGGCACCTACGGGCTGACCCGGGGCAACGCCTTCCTGTGGGCGCGCACGATGACCTTCGCCGACTGCGCGGAGATCCTGCCCACCGGCCCGGAGGCCGCGCTCTGCCCCACCGACCCGCTGGGGCAGCGCAAGCCGCCGCCCGTCTACATATGGGACGGCGAATCCCCGTTCAACAAGATCAAGGGCAGCTGGGCCGAGCGCGACGCGCTCGCCGGCGACTTCGCCGTCCAGGCCGTCAAGGCCCAGCCGGTGGAGTTCCTGCAGGCCGGGCTGACCGACCTGGCGCACGTCTTCGACTGGACCCGCCGCGTCTACCCGACCGAGGGCGACCAGAGCGCCTACGTCTTCCCCGACACGGCCGGCTCCCTGCCGGACTCCCCCGCCTCCCGCGGCCGCACCGCCGACGAGCTCACCACCGCCTACCAGGGTGAGCCCGGCGACCCGGCGATCGTCGAGCCGTACGCCGGCTGGCTGCGCGCCTACCAGGAGCACGGATACCTGCGCGGCCCCTTCCTCGCGGTCGTCCTGGCCATCGGCCTGATCGGCGTGCTGACCCGGCTGCGCACCTCCTACGAGGGGCCCGCCGAACGGCCCGGCCGCGGCGCCCACCGGGAGGATCCCGGGGCCGAACCCGGCCGCTGGGCCCTGGGCGGCGCGGTCCTGCTGCCGTGGGCCACCGCGGCCGCGCTCATCGCGCTGCCGCCGTTCGTGGCGGCCTTCGACCACCGCTACGTGGTGCCCGCCGTGCCGCTGGCGTGCCTGGCCGCCGGGCTGGCCTTCGGCGCGCGCAGGCCGTACGGGCCCGAGAGGCGGGACGAGGCCCCGGCCCCCGCCGCGGAGCCGCGCGAGGAGGCACCGGCGGCGCCGACCGCGGCGGCCGCGGCCCCGTCGCACGGCCTCTGGCCGGCGCCGCCCTCAGCGGCGGCGGACGTGCAGACGGACCAGCGCACCCAGACGCTCGTCCCCAAGCGTCCTGCGCACCCTGTCGACGGCGTCCTTGTTCATCCGCGCCACGAGAGCGCCGACGTCGGCCGATGGCCCGCAGCTGACCGCGATCCGGACCCGGTCACCCTCCACGGCCCTGACCCTGATCCGGTTCAGCCCTTCGACTTCTTCAAGAGCGACCCCAAGCATCGCGATCCCGGTCCCGCTGCGGCTCCCCCGGCGCCCCCAGCCCAGGGAGCACAGCAGCCACCGCACGGCAACCAGCGCCAGTACTACAAGTACTAGCGCGACCAGCCAGCCCGGCCCCGGGTCGTCGGCCAGCCGGGCCGCGAGCCCGGGATCCAGGACCGGCTCACCGGCCGGCTGGCCGGGGATCTTCTCCTGCCCCCGCACCAGTACGTAGATCCCGGCTCCCGTCAGCACCACCCCGGTGACGGCCAGACCGATCCGGTTGCCCATGTACGCCTTCATCACCACTCCCGCCCGCGTGCCGCCCCGTACGCGTCCGTGGCACGATCCGGTCGCCGTGCCCGGCCGTGCCGGGGCGTCAGTGCCCCCGCCCGCGCAGCCGTACCACGACCTCACCGCCGTACATCGCGCCCACACCCGACAGCCGGTCCCCGACCGCCGTGCCGACCTGACGCAGCAGCCGGCCCGTCCGCTCACCGTCGGCGATCACGATGACCTCGACCTGGCGGGACCTCAGGTAAACCCGCGCCCGGCCCACCCCGTCCACCGACTCGGCCGCCGCCCGCAGCGTGCGGCGCAGCCCCGACCTGGTCAGGCCGATCACCGTCAGCGGGTCGCCCGTCTCCAGCGGGACCAGCCGGGTCCGTCCCGGCAGCACGGCGATCGCCACCAGCGCCAGGCCCAGCGCGATCAGGGCCGCGGCGGCGCCGATCACGACGGGGTCCGACCACTTCAGCGCGCCGGCCCCGGCCGCCAGCTTCCCGTACGGCACCAGCCCGAACGGCGAGCCCGTCAGCAGTCCGACCGTCACCCCCACCGTCGCGGACAGCGTGACGGAGACCGCCAGGGCGACCACCACGCCCGCCGGGCTGCGATCGGGCCGGAGCATCCGCACCGACCTGCGGCGGACGGCGCGGGGACGTTCACCCGCGAGGGTGCCCCCCGTACCCGTCAGGCTTCCCTGGAGAGTAGTCATCACGGGGTCAGGTGTAGCGCCCCGCGGCGCCCCCGCGGGGCCGTGACTCCGGATCTTGCATGATCCCGGAGCCGCGCTGGCGGAAGAATTTACCGCCGGCGATGAACGTGAACACTACTCACGTTCGGTGGGCCGGAGTTATCCTGCCCCCATGGACGACCGCCAGCGCTACGACCGGGCCACCGCGCACCTCGATCCCCCCTTCGCCGTCCTCGACCTCGCCGCCCTGCGCGCCAACGCCGCAGACATGGCACGGCGGGCCCGCGGCAAGCCGATCAGGGTCGCCAGCAAGTCCATCCGCTCCCGGGCCGTCCTCGAACGCGTCCTGGCCATGGACGGCTTCTCCGGGATCATGGCCTTCACCCTGCCCGAGGCCCTGTGGCTGGTCTCCACCGGACTGCGGGACGTGCTCGTCGCCTATCCCACCGCCGACCGGGCCGCGCTGGCCGCCCTGGCCGCCGACCGCAGGGCGGCCCAGGAGATCACCGTCATGGTGGACCGTTCCGAGCACCTGGACGTCATCGAGTCGGCGGTCTCCCAGGTCCGCGACCGTCACGAGATCCGCCTGTGCCTCGACGTCGACGCCGGATACGTCGCCTTCGGCGGCAGGTTCCGGGCCGGAGCCCTGCGCTCCCCCATCCGCGAGGCCGACCAGGCCGCCGACCTGGCCACCGAGATCGCCAAGCGCTCCGGCTTCCGCCTCACCGGCGTGATGGCCTACGAGGCCCAGATCGCCGGAGTCGGCGACGCCCCCGCCGGGCATCCCCTGCTCACCCCCGCCATCCGGTGGATGCAGGCCCGCTCCCGCCGGGAGCTCATCATGCGCAGGGGCCGCATCGTCCAGGCGGTCCGCCAGGTCACCGACCTGGAGTTCGTCAACGCCGGCGGCACCGGCAGCATCGAATCCACCATCCGGGAGAAGGCCGTCACCGAGGTCGCCGCCGGGTCCGGCCTGTTCCATCCCCGCCTGTTCGACTTCTACCGCGGCTTCACCGGCCACCCCGCCGCCCTGTTCGCCCTGCCCGTGGTCCGCCGCCCCGCCAACGGCGTCGTCACCGTACTCGGCGGCGGCTACGTCGCCTCCGGCTCCCCCGGCCCCGACCGCCTGCCCCAGCCCTATCTGCCCGCGGGCCTGCGCTACGCGCCCGACGAGGGGGCCGGCGAGGTCCAGACCCCCCTGCTCGGCCAGGCCGCCGAGGACCTGCGCATCGGCGACCGCGTCTGGTTCCGCCACGCCAAGGCCGGCGAGCTGTGCGAGCGCTTCACCGGCCTGCACCTCATCGACGGCGACGAGATCGTCGAGGAGGTGCCCACCTACCGGGGCGAGGGTCACGCCTTCCTGTGACGCCCGGCGTCACCGGCGACCGCCACACGCGGTCCCGGCATCGGCGTCACCGGCGACCGTCGCGAGCGGCCTCGGCAGCGGTCTCACCTGCGGCGGCGCCGCCAGAGCATGACCGCCGCCCCCACCACCAGCACCGCGCCCACGCCGACCAGCACCGGCGCCAGGTTCGGCGGCTCGTCGGCCCACAGGTCGTCGGGCTCGTCACCGGGCTTGACCGGCCGCGCCGTCACCCCCAGCGCGTCGCCGATCCGCTCCCCCAGGGAGACGACGAACTCCTTGGCGTTCGCCTCGGCCTGGATGACGGCCCGCCGCGCCACGTTCCGGGGACTCACCCTGTCCGCGATGGCGTCAACCGTCCGGGCCAGCTCCTCACGCGTGAGCTCGATCCGGCGCTCCAGTTCCACGGGATCGGTATCCGCCATGGCACTCCTCTCATCGCCCTTGACATTGATCAGTCTGTCAGGTCCCGCCCCCCGGCGGCACTTCGGCATGGCCGGTAAGTTGACCCGGGAACGATTCCTCGGAGGAAACCAATGAAACTCGAGCCAGGCGACGCCGCCCCGGACTTCACCCTCCCGGCCGCCGACGGCACCACCGTCTCGCTGGACGCCTACCGCGGCAAGCGGGTCATCCTCTACTTCTACCCCGCCGCGATGACCCCCGGCTGCACCAAGCAGGCGTGCGACTTCCGCGACAGCCTCGACTCCCTGGCCGCCGCCGGCATCGCCGTGCTCGGCGTGTCCAAGGACACCACCGCCAAGCTCGCGAAGTTCACCGAGCACGACGCGCTGACCTTCCCGCTGCTGTCCGACCCCGACCTGGAGGTCCACAACGCCTACGGCGTCTACGGCGAGAAGACGATGTACGGCAAGACCACCCTCGGGGTGATCCGCTCGACCTTCGTCATCGACGCCGACGGGAAGATCGAGAAGGCTCTCTACAACGTGAAGGCCACGGGCCACGTCGCCCGCCTGCGCCGCGAACTCGGCCTCGACTGATCGGTACGGCCGGTGCCTCCGCCTGAACTAGGATGGCGCCAGCCGTACAGGCGGGGCCGTAGTCCAACGGCAGGAGACGCATGACTTAGGATCATGACAGTGCGGGTTCGAATCCCGCCGGCCCCACACACGGAGCGCGCCGGGCGCACCCCGCGCGGAGATCTCCGCCCCGCGCGAGGCCGGTTCCCCGGGAGGCCGGTCCCTCAGGAGGAGGGCGAAGGCGTCGCCGGCGTCTGCGGCGCAGGGGGCGTCGGATAGGTGCAGGTGAAGCCGCCCTCGATGGGCGTGCACCGGCCGGGCAGACGCGAGCCGTCCCGGGGCATCGGGATCCCCGGACCCCCGCGGTAACCGCGCTCGCCTCCCCGCTCACGCTCACGGAATCCGCGCCCGTCGTCATGCGAGCGGCCGCGCCACTCGCGGCCGTCCATGCGCTCGGCGGCGTAGCCGCCGCGGTGGCGGTCGCCGAAGCGGTCGACGACAGCGACGAAACCGCCGCCGACCAGGGCGCCGATGAGCGCGGCGGCGACGATCTGGAAGGTCCTGCCGCGCGCGGCGCCGGTGAGTCGGGCGTAGCGGCCCGGGCGGGGCGGCGCAGCGGCCGCAGTCGTGGTCGTCGCCCAGCCTGGAGCGCTCCAACCACGACCGCCGGGGCCGTACGGTCCGTAGGCTCCCGTGGCGGAGGGCTGCCCGAACGTCCCCGTCCCCGTCCCAGCGGCCCTCGCCCCCGCGTCGGGGGCCGCCTGCGCACCGGCGGAGCCGGGCCTGTCACTCGTGCCGCCCGGAACCGGGGTCTCGACGGTGTCGCCGCCCCGGTCCGCCGGGTCGCGCGGCGCGTCCTCTTCGCCGCGCGACCCCGCGTCGTTGTGATCCGCCATCACAAACATTCTCCCTTTACTCACCCCGGAGGGTGCTCCCGGAAACCATGGTGCAGTAGGGGGCGTAAGAGCCGCGTAAGGCGTACGGAGACATGCGACCTGGGTCGTACATCGGGTTCCGCCTTATGGTGGAAGGCCGCTGATCTGCGAATACGTAGGGTTGAGGAGTGTTCGGTCGATTTCACGCCTGGAGCAGGCGGCACGGCGCGCTGATGGACGTCATGTGGCTGGCGCCGTTCGTGCTCACGTGCCTGCTCGCTCTGTGGTCGTACTCCACCATGCCGGTCTTCGACCCGGCCGCCCCGGTGTTCTGGTGGTACATCGGACTGGGCTTCGTCCTGACGATCCCGCTGCTGTTGCGGCGGCAGCGGCCCCTGGAGGTGTTCGCGGCCGTCTCGCTGATCAGCTTCGTCCAGTGGTGCTTCGGCCTGGAGCCGAACCCGGCCAACCTGGCGGTGCTGATCGCGATGTACGCCGTGGCGGCGTACCGGCCGCTGCGCTGGGCGGTGGCGGCGGGCCTGGTGGCGGAGCTGGGGCTGGCGCTGTCGTTCGGGCGCATCCCCACCGAGCCCGACTTCGAGACCTGGGCCAGCACGTCGGTGTTCGTGGTCGCAATCTGGATCGCCGGGATCTACGCCAACACGCGCCGCCGGTACCTGGAGGGCCTGGAGGAGCGGGCCGAGCGGGCCGAACGCGAGCGGGACCAGCAGGCGCGGCTGGCCGCGGCGGCGGAACGCGCGCGGATCGCGCGGGAGCTGCACGACGTGGTCGCGCACAACGTGAGTGTGATCATCGTCCAGGCGGACGGGGCGGGATACGCGATCGACCGGGATCCCGAGCAGGCGCGCCGCGCGGTGCAGGCGATCTCGGTGACGGGGCGCCGGGCGCTGGCGGAGATGCGCAGGATGGTGGGGGTGCTGCGGGCCGACGAGGGCGGGGCGGAGGACTACGCGCCGCAGCCGGGCCTGCCGGAGCTGGAGGACCTGATCGCGCGGGTGCGCTCCTCGGGCCTGCCCGTCGAGATGCGGGTCACCGGCGAGCCGCAGGAGCTGCCCGAGGGTGAGCAGTTGACGGTGTACCGGATCGTCCAGGAGGCGCTGACCAATACGCTCAAACACGGTGGCCCGGGGACCAGGGCCTCGGTGGAGATGGAGTACGGCGTGCGCGAGCTGGTGGTGCGGGTGTCCGACGACGGTCGCGGGGCGGCGGCGCTGCGCAGGCCGGGCGGGCACGGCCTGGTGGGCATGCGCGAGCGGGCCGCGATGTTCGGCGGGACGGTCGAGGCGGGACCGAGGCCGGGGGGCGGCTTCGAGGTCGTCGCCCACCTGCCGGTGGGCGAGTCCGGCGGGAGCCGTGCGGCATGACGGGCCGGCCGGCGATCCGGGTGATGCTGGTCGACGACCAGGAGCTGCTGCGCACGGGGTTCCGGATGGTGCTGCAGGCCCAGCCCGACATCGAGGTGGTGGCCGAGGCCGCGGACGGGCGCACGGCGGTCGAGGCGGCGCGGGCGGGCGGGGTCGACGTCGTGCTGATGGACGTGCGCATGCCCGTCATGGACGGGGTGGAGGCCACGAGGCTGATCCGCGCGGCGGACGAGGCGCCGCGGGTGCTGATCCTGACGACGTTCGACCTGGACGAGTACGCGTTCGCGGCGCTGAAGGCCGGGGCGTCGGGGTTCCTGCTGAAAGACGTCCCCCCGGCCGACCTGGTCAGCGCCATCCGCTCGGTGCACAGCGGGGACGCGGTGGTGGCGCCGAGCACGACGCGGCGGCTGCTGGAGCGCTTCGCGGTGCACCTGCCGTCCCCGGGCGAGGCACGGGCCCCGGCCCTGCCGGGACTGACCGCGCGGGAGCGTGAGGTCCTGGTGCTGGTGGCCCGGGGGCTGTCCAACATGGAGATCGCCGAGCGGCTGGAACTGGCCGAGGCGACGGTCAAGACGCACCTGGGACGGGTGCTGGCCAAGCTGGGGCTGCGCGACCGGGCGCAGGTGGTGGTGTACGCCTACGAGTCCGGACTGGTCGTCCCGCACTCGGCGGACTAGATGACGTTGCGGCGCTTGTGGGCCGCGCGGCCGAAGGCGGGTGGGGCCCGCCTCGGGTTCTGCTCAGCTTCGGCTCGGTGCTGCCGATAGGGCAGGTGAGGTCAGGTGCCCGCACCTGGGAGCAGAGCATGACACCTCTGGGAGGATGCGATGTTTGACGGCACGGTGGTACAGATGCTCCATGTCGCCCTGGACGGGCTGTCCATGCGACAGCGGGTGGTCGCCGACAACATCGCGAACATCGAGACCCCCGGGTTCCTGGCCGGGCGGGTGCAGTTCGAACAAGAGCTGCGTGCCGCGATCGAGAAGGGGGACTCCCCCGCACAGGTGCGCCCCACCGTGGCCCGCTCCCTGGAGCCCACCCGCACCAACGGCAACAACGTCAACCTCGACCAGCAGACCCTCACCCACATGGACACCACGCTGCGCTATCAGCTGATGCTGCGCATCCTCGACGGCAAGTACAACGGCATCCGCCGGGTCATCGGCGGCCAGGGATGATCCTCTGGCGACCGTGACGCCTGCTCGGGCGGCGTTGCGGCCGGAGGTATGCCGGTCCGGGATGCGCAAGAGATCCCTTCTCGTGTGGCCCTCCAGCAGCCTGCCGCGATCTGTCCCCAGAGGAGGGATCGGCCGGGCGGATGCCCCTGGGCCCGCCCGTGAAGCGTGTGCGCGGTGGGCCGGGTGCCGCCCGTCCGGCGGGTACCGGTCCCGGTCGGCGCTCAGCCCATCTGGCCCGTGCTCCAGGCCCAGGCGGCGATGCCGACGCGGTTGGCGGCGCCGACCTTGCGCTGGATGTTGGCGATGTGCGTCTTGACCGTCCCGGGGCTGATCACCAGCTCGGCGGCGATGTCGGCGTTCGTCCCGCCGTGCGCGACGAGGCGGGCGATCTCCAGTTCGCGGGCGGTCAGCGGCTCGGCGGGCGACGGGACCGGCTCGGCGGGGACGCGCAGGCGGCGGAGCAGCCGGACGGTGATCTGCGGACTGATCAGCGTGTCACCGGCCATGGCCGCGCGGACCGCCTCGACGAGCAGGGCCGGGCCCGACCGCTTCAGCAGGAACCCGCACGCACCGTCGCGCAGCGCGGCGTGGACGTACTCGTCGAGGTCGAAGGTGGTCACCACGATCACCCGGGTCTCACCCGCCAGCAGCCTGGTGACCTTCAGCCCGTCGAGGCGGGGCATGCGGATGTCGGCGAGCACCACGTCGGGGCGCAGATGGCGGGCCTGCTCGACCGCGCTGCGCCCGTCGGCGGCCTCGGCCACGACGGTCATGTCGGGCTGGGCGTCCAGGATGAGCCGGAACCCGATGCGCACGTCCTCCTGATCGTCGGCGAGAAGTATCCGCGTGGTCATGCCGCCGCCCCCGTCCCGTGAATCCTCTTGATCACGCCTGTCGTCTCCGTTCCGCGGGTTCCCTGATCACGCTCACCGTCTCCGCCTCGTGGGTCCACCCGGTCATGCCGCCTCCGCGGGCAGGAGCGCGGTCACATGCCAGCCGTCCCCGATGGGGCCCGCCTCCAGCGACCCGCCCAGGATCTCGGCCCGCTCCGCCAGGCCGGCCAGCCCGAACCCGCCCCGGCGGGAGGCCTCGGAGTGGCCGCCGCCGTCGTCGGTGATCCGCACCCGCACGTTCCTCCCCTCCCGGGTGACCGCGACCTCCACCCGGGTCGCCTGTACGGCGTGCCTGCGCACGTTGGTGAGCGCCTCGGTCACCACCCGGTAGACGGTGGCGGAGGTCTCCCGTGACAGGTCCAGGCCGGGGGTCACAGTGAGGTCCGCCGCCGGAGAGAACCCCTCGACCAGGCTCTCCAGCCCTTCGACACCGGGCAGGCGGTGGTCGCTCCCGAGGGCGTCCTGCCGGTCGTGGAGCATCTCCACGGTCCTGTCCAGGGAGGCCAGCGCCCGCTGCCCGGCCTCCTCGATGCGCCGCAGCGCCTCGGCGACGGCGGGCGGCACCGGGCCGGCGACCAGCCGGGCGGCCTGCGCCTGGACGAGCATGCCGCCCACATCGTGGGCGACGTAGTCGTGCAGGTCACCGGCGAGGGCGAGCCGCTGCGCGCGCCTGGCCTCGGCCACCGCGCGGCGCCGGGCGCCGTCGAGGGAGCGCAGGTAGAGGCCCGCCCCTGCGGCCGCGATCGCGGGCAGGGACCAGGCCGCGCACGCCCCGGCCATCAGGAGCAGTTCGCCGGGCCACAGGACACGGACGAGTATCAGCGCGACGGCCAGTCCCGGCAGCGCCGTCACGACGGCGGCCCGCCGGCCCGGCGCACCCCGGGCCGCCAGCAGGACCAGCACGAGCAGCGGGACCGTCTCGACCATCATCCAGACGGTGGCCTCGGACTGCCGCCCCAGCAGCGGCTGAGCGGCGGTGATCGCGAGAGACACGGCCCCGGCCGCACCCGCCGCCACCGCGACGGGGACCCGCGGCGCGAAGACCGCGACCATCGCGGCCAGCGCCAGGCATGCCGAGATCACTTCCATGGCGCTGACTGTAGAGGGCGGCCGGGAGGAGCGGATCTCCCGGACGGCCGATCGAAGACGGCCGAAGCCGTACCGGATCCCCCGGATGGCGGATGGGACTCGCGCCCGTCCCCGGCCCACGCTGGGGCCATGGATACGACGATCACTCCAACGACGGCCCGCTGGTCCCGGTGGGCGGCCTACGCGGCGGGTGCCTGGTCGCTCGTCTACGGCGGGCTCGGACTCTGGTGGGCGCTCGGCGGGCGGGGCTTCCCCTTCGGGGAGGGCGACATCCCCGACGCCCGGGCCGAGTCGCTGCTCGGCGCCGCGACGGCGGCCGGGACCGCGCCCGTCATCGCCGTGCTGGGCGCCGCGGGCGCGCTGCTGGCGCTGGTCCTGGCCAGGGTACGGCTGCGCGGCGCTCCGCGGGCGGTGGCGCTCGTCCTGGCCTGGGCCGCCGCCCTCACCCTGACCGTTCTCGTCCCCGACCAGCGGGTCCTGGTCGCGGTGGCCTACGCGCCGATCGCCCTGGTCGGCCTGCCCTGGGGCTGGCCCCCGGCGAACTACTTCGAGACGGCGCTGCCGTGGCCGGTGCTGAACCTGATGATCTGCATGGCCGGAGGGGTGCTGTGGGGGGCGACGGCGCTGGCCTTCCAGCGTCGTTCCGCCGGGTGCTGCCAGAGCTGCGGGCGGGCCGAGGACGGGCACTCCGCCTGGACCCGGCCCGCCGCGGCGGCGCGCTGGGGACGCCGGGCGGCCTACGTCGCCTTCGCCATCCCCCTCTTCTACGCCGTGGTCCGGTGGGCGTGGGCACTGGAGATCCCGCTGCTGGTCCCCGACGAGGGCCTGCGGTGGCTGCACGAGACCGGCCTGGTGTGGGCGGGCGCCGGACTGGCGACGCTGGCCGCGCTCGGCGGCGTGCTCACGCTCGGGCTGGCGCAGCGCTGGGGCGAGGTCTGGCCGCGCTGGGTGGTCGGGCTGGCCGGCCGGCGGGTGCCGCCCGTCTTCCCCGTCACCTTCGCCTCGGTGATCACGGTCGTCCTGGCCTCGGCCGGGGCCACGGCCGTGCGCGTCACCGACTGGACCGACCCGGTCTCCTGGCTGGCCAACCCGATCACGTACTGGCCGCTGTGGGCGGTGGCCCTGGGCGTCGCCACCGCCGGCTATCACCTGCGCCGGCGGGGAAGGTGCCGCCGCTGCGGGCTGATCTGATCCGCGCCCGCCGCCGGACGGATCGTCCGAATGGCCGATGGAGGACTCACCCACTGGTCGCACCCGTGGGACGGGAGTGGCCCTGCGGGGGAGGTGAAGTCCGTCCACGAGTCCGATGGCCCGCGTTTCCCCTGGCAATAGCGTCTATCTCGTCATAAGGCATTCGTTTTCGGGAGAGACTGACGTGACTATCACCGGAGAGGTCGGTGCGTGGAACGCGCGGGGGAACGCGGCGCCCGCCGTGGTGGCCCGGGGCCTGACCAAGGTCTACGGCCAGGGCGACGCGGCCGTGCACGCCCTTCGGGGGGTGGACGTCTCCTTCGAGACGGGCGCCTTCACCGCGATCATGGGCCCCTCGGGGTCCGGCAAGTCGACGCTGATGCACTGCCTGGCCGGCCTGGACGCGGTCAGCGGCGGGAAGGTGCACATCGGCGACGTGGAGCTGACCGGGCTCAACGACAAGCAGCTCACGCTGCTCAGGCGTGAGCGGATCGGGTTCATCTTCCAGGCCTTCAACCTGCTGCCGACGCTGACGGCCGAACAGAACATCCGGCTCCCGCTGGAGATCTCCGGCCGCAAGGCCGACCAGGACCTGTTCGACCGGGTCGTGGAGACGGTCGGCCTGCGCGACCGGCTCGGGCACAAGCCGACCGAGCTGTCGGGCGGTCAGCAGCAGCGCGTGGCGGTGGCGCGGGCGCTGATCAGCAAGCCGCAGGTCATCTTCGCCGACGAGCCGACCGGGAACCTGGACTCGCGCAGCGGCGCCGAGGTGCTGTCGTTCCTGCGCACCTCGGTGCGGGAGCTGGGGCAGACGATCGTGATGGTCACCCACGACCCGGTCGCGGCCTCCTACGCCGACCGGGTGATCTTCCTGCGGGACGGCCTGCTGGTCAGCGAGCTCATGCGTCCCAGCCCCCAGTCGGTGCTCGACACCCTGATGAAGCTGGAGGCCTGAGGGTGCTGAAGACCACTCTGGCCGGGTTGCGGGCGCACAAGCTGCGCCTGCTGCTCACATCCCTGGCGATCATGCTGGGTGTGGGCTTCATCGCGGGCACGTTCGTGCTCACCGACACCATCGAGGCGGGTTTCCGGCAGAAGTTCGCGGCGGCGGCCGACAAGATCGACGTCGTGGTGCTGCCCGCGGAGGACGGGGGACGCGAGCAGCAGGCCGTCGGAGCGGAGCTGCTGGAGAAGGTCCGCGGCGTCGAGGGCGTGGCGGACGCGCAGGGCATCGTGCGCGGTACGGCGGCGCTGATCGGCAAGGACGGCAAGGCCGTCGGTGACTATCCGACCTCGGCGGTCTCGATCCCGGACGGCAGGCTCAACCGGACCGAGATCACCGGCGGCGCGGCGCCCAAGAGCGCGGCGGAGGCCGTACTGGACGAGAACACCGCCAAGACGCGCGGGTTCGCGGTGGGCGACAGGATCACCGTCCTGGACTCGAAGAACGTCAAGCACGAGTTCACGCTGGTCGGGCTGTTCGACGTCGGCGTGGACCAGGCGCTGGCCTACAGCGGCGCGGTCGGCTTCACCACCGACACCGCGATGAAGATGAGCGGCGAGAAGGACTTCCGCGAGATCGACGTGGCCGCCGCCGAGGGCGTGACCGCCGAGACCCTGCGCGCGTCGGTCGCCGCGGCCGTGGGCGCCCGGGGGGAGGTCAAGACCGGCGCGAAGCACGCCGAGGAGCTGGCCGCCGCCAACGGCGCGGACACGAAGATGCTGACCCTGGGCCTGCTGCTGTTCGGCCTGGTCGCGATGTTCGTCGCCGCCCTGGTGATCTACAACACGTTCAACATCCTGGTGGCCCAGCGGACCCGCGAGATGGCGCTGCTGCGCTGCATCGGCGCCACGCGCAGGCAGGTGTTCGGCTCGATCGTGCTGGAGTCCGCGGTGGTCGGCCTGATCTCCTCGGTGCTCGGCCTGCTGACCGGCCTGGGACTGGGGGCCGGGGCGCTGGCGGTGATCGGCCGGACCGGGCTGGACGTGCCCACCGACGGGGTGGCGCTGGCGCCCCGCACGGTCGCGATCGGGATGGTGCTCGGAATCGTCGTGACGATCGCGGCGGCGCTGCTGCCGGCCCGGGCGGCGACGCGGGTGGCGCCGATCGCCGCGCTGCGCTCGCAGGTGGAGGAGCAGACCTTCAGGACCGGGGTGGTCCGGGTCGTGTTCGCGGGGCTGTTCCTGCTGGCCGGGGTCGGCGCGACGGTGCTCGGGGTGACCCAGGAGCCGGGTGAGGCGGCGCTGTTCACCGTCATGGGCGGCGGCGCCCTGACCTTCCTGGCGGTGCTGATCCTCGGGCCGGTGCTGGTCAAGCCGCTCAGCGCGTTCGTCGGGTGGCTTCCCGGAAGACTGTTCGGCGTGCCGGGCAGGCTGGCGGTGGACAACTCCCAGCGCAACCCGAAGCGGTCGGCGACCACGACGGTGGCGCTGACCATCGGCGTGACGCTGATGACGCTGATCTCGGTGCTCACCGCGACGCTGCGGGTGACCTACAACGCCAAGCTCGACGAGCAGTTCCCGGTGGACTACCTGGTCGCCTCCCAGGGCGACCAGGGGGCCCTCCCCCGGGCGCTGGCCGAGGACCTGCGGACGAGGCCGGAGCTGGCCTCCGTGGTGGCGCTGCGCGCCGCCTCGGCGAAGATCGGGGGGAACGGCGAGTTCGAGGTCGGCACGTTCACCGCCGCCGCGGACTTCACCCCGAAGGCCGACACCGGTTCGTTCGGCGATCTGAAGCCCGGCACCGTGGCCCTGGCCGACTACGTCGTCAAGGACCTGAAGGCCGAGGTCGGCGACACCATCGCGGTGAAGACGACCGAGGACGGCACGGTGCGGCTCAAGGTGGTCGCCACGTTCCTCGGGGAGAACGCCCTGCTGCCCGAGGTGACCGTCCCCGAGCAGGATTTCGACCGGTACTTCGGCCCGCTGGGCGACGGCCAGATCATCGCCAACGTCAAGGACGGCGTGGCCGAGGAGAGCGCGCGCAAGGCGGTCGAGGCGGCGGCGCAGCCGTACCCGACGGCGAAGGTGGCCAGCTCGACCGAGATCCGCGGGGAGTTCGACGAGGCGCTCGACATGATGCTGATGATCATCACGGGCCTGCTCGGCCTGGCGATCCTCATCTCGCTGCTGGGCATCGCGAACACGCTGTCGCTGTCGGTGCACGAGCGCACCCGCGAGTCGGCCCTGCTGCGGGCGCTGGGGCTGACCCGGCCGCAGCTGCGCCGCATGCTCTCGGTCGAGGCGCTGGTCCTGGGCATCATCGGCGCCCTGGTGGGCGTGGCGCTCGGGGCCGTGTTCGGCTGGGCCGCGACGACGACGATGACCACCGGGGTCGTCTTCCAGCTCCCGATCCCGCAGATCCTGGCGTTCGTGGCGCTGTCGGGCCTGGCCGGGGTGGTGGCCGCGGTGCTGCCGGCGCGCCGGGCGGCGCGGGCGTCGATCGTCGGCTCGCTGGCCTCGGGCTGATCTCCGGCCCGGTGATCCGCGGGCCGGCCGGGGTTCACCGGCCTGCGGACCGATCACCTGCCCGGCGGCTCCGGACCGGTGGCCGGGACGTCCCTAACGGGGGCGGCGTCCCGGCCACTGGTCCGCGACGGTCTCGGGGTTGAGGAGGGGACGGATGTCGATCTCTCCGGTCGCCTTGTCGATCACGATGCAGCCGGCGCCGATGGTGTCGGGCAGCGCGGTCGGGTCGTCGGACTCGTTCTCCTTCGACCAGGCGACATAGCCCTCCTTGAAGGCATATATCCCGATCTCCAGCGCGGCGTCGTAGTGGCGGACCCCGTTGATGTACTCCTCGGCCACGGCCCGGGCCTGTTCGAGGTTCACAGCCTCCGCCCCTCCCTGTCGACGATCACGCAGAAGACCCCCGTCACGGCGTCGTAGGGCGGCTCGACGGCCATGTGACCGCGCTGGGCGTCGATCCAGATCACCTCTCCGCCGGAGTTGACCGCGTTCCAGGCGTGGCTGCCGCCGCTGGGCCACCGGGTGATCAGGAGCGCGGCCGCGCCGTGCCCGCCGGCCAGAAGCGTCTGCGCGACCATGGTGTAGGCGCGCTTGCCCTGCCCCGCGTGCTGGAAGCGCTGGCCCAGCCAGCGCTCGGCCCGTGCCGTGCCGCCGGTCTCCCCGGTGAGCAGCGGCTTCCCGATGCGGTCGTACTCGGGATAGCGGGGCGCGGCCACCGTCGGCACGCCGTACCAGGTCGACAGGACGGCCATCGCGCAGTCCATGGCGTTGGTCGCCCGGAACGGGTCGTCGGTCGAGCCCGCCCCGTTGATCAGCCGGATCCACATGCCGCGGGGGTCGGGGAAGCGCCGCGGCACCCCCTGCTCGTCGACCGGTACGGCCAGCGCGAGGTCGGCCTGCGCCTGCGGCTCCGGCCGCGCCAGCCCGCCCTCCATGCCGTACGGCCGGCAGCGGTCGAGCCGCGGCGGCCGCCAGGGCTCGCGCTCCGGCTCCCTGGGCGGCGCCACGACCACCGATGCCGGAGCGTCCAGCTCGAAGTCACGCCAGCGTTTCCCGTCCGAGGTCACAACCGGGTTGTAGATTCCTGCGGGCAGCAACCGTCGCGTCACGCGAATCCCCCTTCGCCCCACCCGTATCGCAGCCGATGGTAGGACGCCCGCCTGCGCGGCGTCGGGGAGTTGGCCATATCCGGACCGGCGGCATTCCACCAGCGGGAGGTGGAGGGGGAGGTCAGGCGACGTTGACCCTGATCGCATGCCAGCCGGTGGCGCCGTCGGGGGCGACCGGGGCCTGATCGGAGGTCTGGGTGTAGCCGGTGGCGTCGGTGGCCCGCACCTCGATGGTGTGCTCGCCGGGGGTGGCCTCCCAGTCGTCGATCACCCACTGGCGCCAGGTGTCGGCCGTCGGCGCCTCCGCCAGCCTGGCCTGACGCCACGGCCCCCGGTCGATCCGCACCTCGACGGCGTCGATCCCCTTGTGCTGGGCCCAGGCCACGCCCGCCACGGTCGTCCGGCCCACCGGAACGGTCGCGCCGGACTTGGGCAGGTCGATGCGCGACTGCGTCTTGATCGGCCCCTTGGCCGACCAGCCCCGGGGCGTCCAGTACGCCTCGTCCCGGTCGAACCGGGTGACCTTGATCTCCGTGACCCACTTCGTCGCCGAGACGTAGCCGTACAGCCCCGGGACGACCTGACGGGCCGGGAAGCCGTGGTCGACGGGCAGCGCCTCGCCGTTCATCGCGATCGCGAGCAGCGCGTCGCGGCCGTCCATGACGACGTCGGCCGGGGTGCCGCAGGTCCAGCCGTCGGCGGAGGTGCTCAGGAGCATGTCGGCGTCCTTGTGCACGCCCGCCTCGCGCAGGATGTCGGCCAGACGGGCGCCGAGCCAGCGGGCGTTGCCGATGTACGGCCCGCCGACCTCGTTGGAGACGCAGCAGAGCGTGACGTCGGCCTCCACCATGGGGCGCCGCATCAGGTCGGCGAAGGTCAGCTCGATCGGCCGGTCGACCATGCCGTGGATCTTCAGGGTCCAGCTGCCGGGCTCGACCTTGGGGACGATGATCGCGGTGTCCACCCGGTAGAAGTCGGCGTTGGGGGTGAAGAAGGGCGACAGGCCCCTGATCTTGAGGTCGCTCCCGGCGGGGACCGGCTTGGCCGCGGTCGCGGGCGACGGCAGCGTCAGGCCGACGCGGGCCTGGTCCACCTCGGCGCCGCCGGACAGCAGCCGTCCCGCCGCACCGGCGGCCCCGGCCATGACCACCCCGCTGAGCAGGCCGGTCAGCAGCCCGCGCCGGTCGAAGGCGCGCAGGTCGTCCCCGGCGCGCATGATCGGCGGAGCCGTCACGACCGTCCCCTCCTCCCCGGGCGCCGGGTGGAGACCCGCCTCGCTCTCGGGCTGCGGGGCGGCGGTTCCGGCCTCCGCCGTGCCGGACCGGCCCGAGCCGGGGGCGGCCGAGCGGCGGACCAGCCGGGAGAGGGCCACCATGCCGGCGCCGACGCCCGCCAGGATCGGGAGGACGTCGAGCAGCCCCGCCTCGGGACGGGTCAGCGACGCCGCGAGGCCGATCGCGCCGAGGACGACCAGGCCGGCGTGGCCGTACCGGAGATCGCGGAAGGCCAGGACGCCGATCCCGGCGGCGAAGGCGGCCAGGACCACCGAGACGCCCGAGATCAGGACGGCCTTGTCGGCCTCGCCGAAGGTCCTGATGGCCCAGTCCTTCAGCCAGGACGGGGACAGGTCCACGACGGCGTCGCCGACCGTGAGGACGGGGAAGGCCGAGGCCTTCACGACCCCGGCGACCAGCCATGACACCCCGAGCGCCACGGCCCCCGTGACCAGCCCGACCAGCGCGGCGGCCCATGCGGGCACGCCCCTGTAGCTCTCCATGCTGCAGACGCTACGCCCACCGGGGGCCGGAGGTTCTTACGCGCCGATTACGGGACATGATCGACATCGGCCCGGGGCGGCGCCGGACGGAGGACCCGGCCGTGATCGGGGCGAGCGCCGGATCAGGCGGAGGGCCCGGCCGCGATCTGGGCGGGCGCCGGATCAGGCGAAGGACTCGGCCATGATCGGGGCGAGTGCCCGGAAGGCGCGTCCCCGGTGGCTGATGGCGTCCTTCTCGTCGGGGGACAGCTCGGCGGTCGTCCGGGTCTCGCCCTCGGGGACGAAGATCGGGTCGTAGCCGAAGCCGCCGGTCCCGCGCGGGGCGTCGATGATCACGCCGCGCAGCGCGCCCTCCACCACCCGCTCCTCGCCCGAGGGCCACGCCAGCGCCGCCGCGCACGCGAAGTGCGCCCCCCGATGCTCCCGCGGCACGTCGGAGACCTGGGCCAGCAGCAGGTTCAGGTTCGCCTTGTCGTCGCCGTGCGTGCCGGACCAGCGGGCCGAGAAGATGCCGGGCATGCCGTTGAGCGCGTCCACGCACAGGCCGGAGTCGTCGGCGATGGCCGGCAGGCCGGACAGCCGGGCCACGGTGTGCGCCTTCAGCAGGGCGTTCTCGGCGAAGGTCAGGCCGGTCTCGGCGACGTCGCCGATCTCCGGGAACTCCTCCAGGCCCACGATCTCCACCGGCACCGAGGCGCCGGCCAGGATGCGGCGCAGTTCGGTGATCTTCCCGGCGTTCCTCGTCGCCAGCACGACGCGGCGCGCTCCGTTCCCCTCGGAACCGTCACCCCCGCTCATGCCAGCGCCCCCTTCTGCATCCGGGTCAGCTCGGCGCAGCCGGCGACGCCGAGGTCGAGGAGCTGGTCGAGGGCGGCCCGGTTGAACGGCCTGCCCTCGGCGGTGCCCTGGACCTCGACGAACTCCCCGGAGCCGGTCATCACGACGTTCATGTCGGTCTCGGCCGCGACGTCCTCGCTGTAGCACAGGTCGAGCAGCGGGGTGGAGCCGACGACCCCGACCGACACGGCCGCGACCGAGTCGACCAGCGGGTCGCCCTTGCACATCTTGCGCTCGCGCATCCAGCGGACCGCGTCGACCAGCGCGACGTACGCGCCGGTGATGGCGGCGGTACGGGTGCCGCCGTCGGCCTGGAGCACGTCGCAGTCGATCAGGACGGAGTTCTCGCCCAGGAGCTTGTAGTCGACGCAGGCCCGCAGGGAACGGCCGATCAGGCGGGAGATCTCGTGGGTCCGGCCGCCGATCTTGCCGCGCACCGACTCGCGGTCGTTGCGGGTGTTGGTGGCCCGCGGCAGCATGGCGTACTCGGCGGTCACCCAGCCCTGGCCGCTGCCCTTGCGCCAGCGCGGCACGCTGTCCTGCACCGAGGCGGCGCACAGCACCTTGGTGCCGCCGAACTCGATGAGCACCGAGCCCTCGGCGTGGGCGAGCCAGCCGCGGGTGATCTTCACCGGGCGGAGCTGATCGGGGTTACGTCCGTCTGCACGAGCCATGGACATCACCCTAGGTCATACACCGCCCCGCTCCGCGCGAGCTCGATCGTTCCGTCGAACCCCCCGCGGGAGGCGTCGTCGAGGATCCGGTTCCGGTCGTACCAGGGCACCAGGTGGGTGAGCACCAGGGTGCCCGCCTCGGCCTGGGCGGCGTGCTCGGCGGCCTGGCGGCCGGACAGGTGCAGGTCGGGCTGCAGGTCCGGCAGGTCGAGGAAGGACGCCTCGCACAGCAGCACGTCGGCGTCCTTGGCCAGGGTGACCAGCTCGGCCGACTCGCCGGTGTCGGCGGAGTAGGCGATCGAGCGGCCGCCGTAGGAGATCCGGAAGCCGTAGGTCTCGACGGGGTGGTTCACCCGCGCGGCGGTCACCTCGAAGGGACCGACCTCGAACACGCCGGGCGAGAGCCGGGAGAAGTCGAAGGCCGTCTCCAGCCCCGGCTCCTCGGGCATGCCGTAGGCCGCGGCCAGGCGCCGGGAGGCGTCGGCGGGCGCGTGGACGGGGATCCTGCCGAACGGGCCCTCCGGGGAGTAGGTGCGCACCACGTGGTACGGGCACAGGTCGAGGCAGTGGTCGGCGTGCAGGTGGGACAGGCAGATGGCGTCCACGTCGTAGAGGCCGATATGTCGCTGGAGCGCTCCCAGAGCGCCGTTGCCGAAGTCCACCAGCATCCGGAAGCCTTCGGCCTCCAGCAGATAACACGACGAGGGACTGTCCGGACCGGGGAAACTTCCAGAGCACCCGATGATGGTCAACTTCACGGCGGCCTCCTGTTCGTTGCGGCGCAGCGCGTCGCGGCTCGGGCGCGGCAAACCGGCGCGCCCTCACATGTTCCCTGTGTTCCGGCTCGCCCCCTCGCGGCCGGGTCACTTTTACGGGCGGTGCCCGTTGCTCCCGGCGTCTCCCACCGCCGCGAGTTCGACTGCCTGGATCTCCGGTCCGAGGAAGCGCCGCCCGAGCTGGGCGAACAGTGCGCCGTCGCCGGTGGCGCGGAACCGGTGACGGGGTGATGTCCCGGTCGCGGCCGCCAGGCCTCGGTCGTGCAGGATCCGGAAGACGTCCTTGGCGGTCTCGTCGGCGCTGGACACCAGGGTCACGCCGTCTCCCGCCACATATGAGATGGGCCCGGCGAGCAGCGGATAGTGCGTGCACCCCAGGATGAGCGTGTCGCAGCCGTCGGCGAGGATCGGCTCCAGATAGCCCCGGACGACCTCGATGAGCTCGTCGCTCATCGTCTCGCCGCGCTCGACGAACTCCACCAGCCGGGGTGCGGCCACCCCGGTCAGCCGGACGTCGGGAGCGGCGGCGAAGGCGTCGTGATAGGACATCGACTCGATGGTGGCCCGGGTCCCGATCACGCCGACCCGTCCGTTGCGCGTGGCCTGCGCGGCCCGGCGGGTGGCAGGCTGGATGACCTCCACCACCGGCACGTCGTACCGCTCACGCGCGTCGCGCAGCACCGCCGAGCTCGCGCTGTTGCAGGCGATCACCAGCATCTTGACGTCGTGCTCGACGAGGTGGTCCATCACCTCCAGGGCGTACGCCCGGACCTGCGCGATCGTCTTGGGCCCGTACGGCTGCCGCGCGGTGTCGGCCACGTAGAAGATCGATTCACTGGGCAGCTGGTCGATGACGGCCCTGGCCACCGTGAGACCGCCCACACCGCTGTCGAAAATTCCGATGCTCGCTTGCGACACGGTTCCCAAGGTTAGGCGACGGGTGACGAACGCTCACGGTAAGAATCCTCACAACGCATGTTGCATCGCTCACGTATCAGGGCTCCGGGCCGTCACCCGCCCACGGCCCGGAGCCGCCACCCGCGGCCGCGGCGGGTCAGCCCCGGCCGACGCGGGCGAGCTGACGCGACTGGGCGACCAGCCGGCCGGCGGAGTCCCAGACCTCGACCTCCTCGTCGAACCAGCCGTCGCTGATCATCCGGCCGCTGCCGAGCAGGGTGAGCAGGCCGGGGGCGGGCAGCGCGCGCAGGTGCCAGGTGAGGTCCACGGTCGGGGCCCAGCCGCGGGCTCCGGCGGAGAAGACCACCGGCGGCAGGGCGTCCACCGCCAGGGCCAGGATGTAGGGGTCGGGGTCCTGCGGCTCGGCCATCCGGAAGTAGGCGCGGCCCTCGGGGCGGCCGGTGGGACTGCCGGTGAGCCAGCCGATGGTGGGCGGGTCGAACGCCATGTCGATCTGGGCGTTGAACGTCATGTTCGACTCGGGCTTGGGGTCGGGCAGCTTGACGCACTCCTCGACCGGGGGCATGGCCGCCGCGGGGGCGTCCGTCCAGTCGGGGGTCGCGTCGGTGAGGGTGGCGGTGGTGACGAGGGTCTCGATGAAGGCCTTCTCGCCCTGACCGTCCCCCTGGACCAGGGTCGCCCGGGTCATCGTCGCGGTGCGGCCGGTCTTGATCTGCTCCAGCCGTACCCGCGCGGGACCGGGCACGGGCGCGCGCAGGAACTGGGCGCTGGTGGTCACCGGGTGCTCGTGCGGGGAGGAGTCCACGACCGCGCGCAGGATCACGGCCATCAGGTAGCCGCCGTTGAGCGGCCCGCCGATCGAGTAGCCGGGGTCCAGGCACACGTCATAGGTGGTCTCGTCGACCCGGATCGCCTGCGTCGCCTCGTCGAACTTCGTCATCTGCTGTCCACTGCCTCGCTTCACCCGGCGGTCCGGGTCCCGGCGCCACCCGGTCACCGCGGCGTCGGCCCCCGCTCCCGGCGAGGTCACCGGGCATCGGAGGGGCGCTGTCCCGAACCTTATTCTAGTGAGGCCACTTTACCCATCCGGCACGGCGCGCGTCTCCCCCGGTTCCCGCCGCGAGCGGGACGAGGGCCCGTCAGGCGCAACAGACCCGACAAGTCGCTCACTTAACATTTTTGTCTAGATTTTCCCTTCTATGACGATGTAAGGGGTGTCACATAAGGCATCCTCGAACTGCATGTCTCGGGACGGTGATCCAGGCCGGAGAGTGCCGGGCGGCGGTCGGAGCAGGGTGAATCCCTGTTAGATGCAGCAAAGCCGCAGTTAGTTCGATGCAAGTGATTCGCTAGAGACGTGCACTAACTTCTAAGCATCCGCGAAGTCCACATTGTGAGTGAGCATGCCTGCCAACAATCCCCCCGACCAGTCCCCCGGATCGGGCCCCCAGCCTGACAGGACGATCGCATACCGTCGGAACGAGGGTGCGCAGCAGCACGAGCAGCCGCACACCCAGGCCTACCCCCAGGGCTACCCCCAGCAGGGCGGTTACCCGGCCCAGGGCGGCGGTTACCCGCAGGGCCAGTCCGGATACCCCCAGGGCGCGGGCGGCTACCAGCAGGCCCCGCCTCCTTACCCCCAGCAGTCCCAGCCCGCCTCCGCCTACCCGCAGCAGAACTACGGGCAGCAGGCCCAGTACGGCCAGCAGCAGCAGTCGTACGGCCAGCAGGCCTACGGGCAGCAGGGCCAGCAGGCGCAGTACGGCCAGCAGGCCTACCAGCAGCAGGGCTACGGCCAGCAGGCCGGCTGGCAGCAGCAGAACCCCGAGTTCCTCGGCGCCGCACAGCCCTCCGCCCCGCGTAAGCGCGGCAAGAAGGGCTGGCTGGTCGCGGTGGTCGCCGCGCTGGTCGTGGCGCTGATCGGCGGCGGCGGCGCCTACGCGTTCAACCTGCTCAGCGGTGGCGGCACCCAGCCCGACCAGGTGCTTCCCGGCAACGCCTTCGGCTACGTCCGCGTCGACCTCGACCCGGCCGCGAACCAGAAGCTGGCGCTGTTCGAGATCGCCAGGAAGTTCACCGTCACCAAGGACTCCTTCAGCGGCGACGACCCGCGCAAGTCCCTCTTCGACATGATCAAGAAGGACAGCCAGGACCTCAGCAAGGTGGACTACGCCGCCGACATCGAGCCGTGGCTCGGCTCCCGCGTCGGCGCGGCCTTCCTCCCGCCGGCCAAGCAGGGCGAGGACCCCCGCGCCGTGGTGGCCGTCCAGGTCACCGACCAGGACAAGGCCAAGGCCGGGATCGCCAAGCTGATGGGCGACGAGAAGTACGGCATCGCCTTCCGCGAGGACTACGCGCTGATCACCCCCACCCAGGCCGAGGCCGACCAGGCCGTCTCCGCGGCGCCGCTGTCGGAGAACGCCAACTTCACCTCCGACCAGAGTGACCTGGGCGAGACGGGCGTCCTGTCCTTCTGGATGGACGCGGGCAAGGTCGCCGAACTCGCTCCCGAGCTGGCCACCCAGGACCCGGCCACCCTGGCCAAGATCAAGAACCTCCGCGTGGCCGGTGCGCTCCGCTTCGACGGCAGCTACGCCGAGGTCGCCGGCATCGCCCGCGGCGGGCAGGCCCTGGACATGGGCGAGCCCGAGCCCTCCCAGATCGGCCGGCTCCCGGCCACCACCGCCGCCGCCGTCTCGATCTCCGGTCTCGGCGACGCGCTCGGCAAGCAGTGGGCCGAGGTCATGAAGACCCTCAACCAGAGCGGCAACGGCCAGAGCTTCCAGCAGTTCGTCGACCAGGCCCAGCAGCGGTACGGCCTGGCCCTCCCGGCCGACCTTGTGACGCTGCTCGGCAAGAACCTCACCGTGGCCCTCGACGCCAACGGCCTGGACGGCAACGCGCCCAAGTTCGGCGCCCGGATCGCCACCGACCCGGCCAAGGCCCAGGAAGTCGTCGGCAAGATCGAGAAGTTCCTGGCCGACTCCGGCACCGCCGTCCCGCAGATCGCCAAGGTTCCCGGCGACGGCGTCCTGGTCCTGGCCAGCTCGCAGGAGTACGCCGCCGAGCTCGCCAAGGAGGGCACGCTGGCCGACAGCGAGACCTTCAAGCTCGCGATCCCGAACGCCGGCGAGGCCACCTTCGCGGCCTTCGTCGACCTCGACAAGATCGAGAAGTTCTACCTGGAGAACCTCCAGGGCGACGAGAAGGCCAACGCCCAGGTCCTGCGCGCCGTCGGCATCAGCGGCTCGCAGAACGGCGGCGACGCGGACTTCTCCCTGAGGGTCCTGTTCAACTAGTACGGCCCGACCGGCACCACGACGGTCACAAGACGAAAGGGCGGGCGTCCCGGCTGGGGCGCCCGCCCTTTCGTCTTCGCTTCCGTCTCCGCGCGTCCGGTCAGGCCCGGAGCCGGACCGTCAGGCCCAGAGCTGGCCCTCCAGCCGCTCCTCCGCCTCGTCCAGCGTGCCCTCGTAGGCGCCGGTGGACAGGTACTTCCACCCGCCGTCCGCCACCACGAACGCGATGTCGGCCCGCTCGCCGGCCTTGACCGCCTTGGCCGCCATGCCGAGCGCGGCGTGCAGGGCCGCCCCGGTGGAGACCCCGGCGAAGATGCCCTCGGCGGCCAGCAACTCCCTCGTCCGGCGCAGGGCGTCACCGGAGGAGACCGAGAAGCGCGTGGTCAGCACCTCCGGGTCGTAGAGCTCGGGGATGAAGCCCTCGTCCACGTTGCGCAGGCCGTACACCAGCTCGCCGTACCGCGGCTCGGCAGCGACGATCTTGACGTCGGGGACGCGCTCGCGCAGGAACCGGCCGACCCCCATCAGGGTGCCGGTGGTGCCGAGGCCTGCGACGAAGTGGGTGACCGTCGGCAGATCCTCCAGGATCTCCGGGCCGGTCGTCTCGTAGTGGGAACGCCAGTTGGCCGGGTTGCCGTACTGGTAGAGCATCACCCAGGACGGGTTCTCCGCGGCCAGGCCCTTGGCGACCCGGACCGCCTCGTTGGAGCCGCCCGCCGCCGGGGAGGAGATGATCTCCGCTCCCCACATGCGCAGCAGCTGGCGGCGCTCCTCGGAGGTGTTCTCCGGCATCACGCAGATCAGCTTGTAGCCCTTGAGCTTGGCGGACATCGCCAGCGAGATGCCGGTGTTGCCGCTGGTGGGCTCCAGGATCGTGCAGCCCGGCCGGAGCAGCCCGTCCTTCTCCGCTTGCTCGATCATCCACAGCGCGGGACGGTCCTTGATCGAACCGGTCGGATTGCGGTCTTCGAGCTTGGCCCAGATCCGCACGTCCTCCGACGGCGACAGGCGGGGCAGGCCGACCAGGGGAGTACGGCCGACCGAGTCGATCAGCGATTCGAAACGCATGAGAGCTGGCTTCCGCTCCGTGATGGCAGACGTCGAGGTGGCCGACGCCGCGATGGCAGACGTCGTGGTGGCGGACGGCGGGCGCCCGCGTGCCCCGCCGGGGGTCGCCGGCGGCGCGGGCGTGCCTAGCGGGAGCCGCCGGCCACGGCGGGCAGGACGGTGACGGTGTCGCCGTCGGCCACCGGGGTCTCCAGACCGCCGAGGAAACGCACGTCCTCGTCGTTCAGGTAGACGTTCACGAAGCGGCGCAGGGCGCCCTGGTCCACCAGCCGGGCCTGCAGGCCGGGGTGGCGGGACTCCAGGTCGCCGATCAGCTCCTCAAGCGTGGAACCCTGGGCGTCCACGGCCTTGGCGCCGTCGGTGTAGGTGCGCAGGATGGTCGGGATGCGGACTTCGATGGCCATCTCGGATCAGTCTCCTCAAGTCGTCGGGTGACGCCACCGGATCAGAACACCGGCTGGCGAAGGGGGATTCCAGGACTGCCGGTCAGCGACAGTCGTAGACGACGGCGAAGGGAGTATGCCCGAACAGGAAGTTCTGCACGGGCGCGAGACCGGCGTGCCGCACCCGGACACCGGGACGTGCGCGCACGACGTCCTCCAGGGTCGGGTCGGCGGTCGACATGATGGTCAGTTTACCCAAAGGGGTGCTTACCCCCCACGGCCGTCCCAGGTGCCGGACATCACACCGGGACGATCACGACCTCTTCCTCGGTCACCACGCCCTCGACGATCCGGTACGAGCGCACCTCCGCCTTCTCCCCCAGCTCCTCGCGCGTGGAGACCAGCACGTAGTGGGCGTTCGGCTCGGAGGCGTAGCTGATGTCGGTGCGCGAGGGGTAGGCCTCGGTCGAGGTGTGGGAGTGGTAGATGACCACCGGCTCCTCGTCGCGGTCGTCCATCTCGCGCCAGACCCGCAGCTGCTCCATGGAATCGAAGCGGTAGAAGGTCGGCGACCGCTCGGCGTTCTCCATCGGGACGAACCTGACGGGGGTGTCGGAGCCCTCGGGTCCCGCGATCACGCCGCACGCCTCGTCCGGGTGGTCGGCCCGGGCGTGGGCGATCATCTTGTCAACCAGTTCCTGCGAGATCGTGAGCATGCCTGGAAGCTACCAAAGGGCGCGGACCAGGGTGTCCTGGAGGTAGGTCAGCCAGTCGTAGGTGACGAAGGCCGGATAGCGGGGATCGTCCTCCGGCATCCCGGCGATCTCGTCGTGGACCTCCTCGGTCACCTCCAGCCGGGTGCCCAGCGCGAGGCGCACGTCGTTCAGCGCCCGCATCCACGACTGCGCCTGCTCGGCGGTGAGCTCCACCCGGCCGGGGACCGCGCTGTCGAGCATGGTCTGCGCGTCGGCCCGCTTGGCGTCGCGCAGGGTCGCCTCGGTGTAACGGCGGAACTCCGCCGACAGCGCGTCGTCCTCGTAGGCCGAGGGGAACAGCCGGGCCAGCACCGGATCGGTGGGCTCCTCGGAGGAGCCGATGCCCAGGGCGCGCTCCAGCGGATCGTCACCGGTCGTCCCCGGCTCGATCAGGTCCAGGATCTGCGTCATCAGCGACCGCAGGACCGAGACCTCCGCGACGTCGAAGTCGGCGATCACCGTGCCGCCGCGCCCGGCCTTGAACCCGCTGCTCATCGCCCGCCCATCACTCCCGCTCGCGGCCTCGGCTCACGAGTCCTGCTGCACGGTGGCCCACAGCCCGTAGGAGTGCATGATCTGAACGTCACGCTCCATCTCCTCGCGGGTGCCGCTGGACACCACCGCCTTGCCCTTGTGGTGCACGTCGAGCATCAGCTTCTCCGCCTTCTCGCGGGAGTAGCCGAAGACGGACTGGAAAACGTAGGTCACGTAGGACATCAGGTTGACCGGGTCGTTCCAGACGATGGTCAGCCACGGCAGATCGGGCCGGACGTCCGCCGAGGGACGCTCGACCTCCATCGGAGCAGTGCTACCCACATCCACCAGTCTGCCCTACCCCGGGCTTAGTCTTCGACTCGTGACGATGAGCATGAGCACGGCGTTGCTGACAGATCACTATGAGCTGACAATGGTACAGGCGGCACTGCGGAGCGGGGCCGCATCGCGACGGGCGGTGTTCGAGGTTTTCGCCCGCCGGCTGCCCGGGGCGCGGCGCTACGGGGTGGTCGCCGGGACCGGCCGGGTGCTGGACGCGCTGGAGTCCTTCCGGTTCGGCGACGACGAACTCGCCTTCCTGCGCGACAACCGGGTGGTGGACGCCCCGACCCTCGACTTCCTCGCCTCCTACCGTTTCCGCGGCCGGGTGTACGGCTACCGCGAGGGCGAGTGCTACTTCCCCGGCTCCCCCATCATGACCGTGGAGGGCACCTTCGCCGAGGCCGTGCTGCTGGAGACGCTGATCCTGTCGATCTTCAACCACGACTGCGCGATCGCCACCGCCGCCTCCCGGATGGTCCACGCCGCGGGAGCCCGGCCGATCATCGAGATGGGCTCGCGCCGCACCCACGAGTCGTCCGCGGTGGCGGCCGCCCGCGCCGCCTACCTGTGCGGGTTCGCCGCCACCTCGAACCTGATGGCCGGCCACGTGTACGGCGTGCCGACCACCGGGACCGCGGCCCACGCCTTCACGCTGCTGCACGACTCGGAGGAGGAGGCCTTCCGCGCGCAGCTCGACTCGCTCGGCGCGGGCACCACTCTGCTGGTGGACACCTACGACGTGGAGCAGGCCGTACGGACCGCGGTGGAGCTCGCCGGGCCGGACCTGGGCGCGATCAGGCTCGACTCGGGCGACCTGGGCGAGGCGGCCCACGAGGTGCGCGCGCAGCTCGACGCCCTGGGCGCCCACCACACGCGCATCCTGGTCACCGGCGACCTCGACGAGCACGCCATCGCCGCCCTGGCCGCCGCGCCGGTCGACGGCTACGGCGTGGGCACCTCCCTGGTCACCGGCTCCGGCTCGCCCACGGCGGCCCTCGTCTACAAGCTCGTGGCCCGCGAGGACGCCTCAGGGGACATGCAGGCGGTGGCCAAGAAGTCGGTCGGCAAGCCCAGCCGGGGCGGGCGCAAGAACGCCTTCCGCCGGTTCGACGAGACAGGCGCGGCGGCCGCCGAGGTGGTCACCGTCTCCGACGTCCAGCCGCCCGACTCCCGGCCCCTGCAGGTGATGCTGGTCGACGGCGGCGAGGCCGTCGGCCGGGAGAAGCTCGACGACTCCCGCGCCTGGCACCGCGAGGCCTTCGGCGAGCTGCCCTCCACGGCCCATCAGCTGTCCCGGGGAGACGTCGCGATTCCGACCGTGTTTGACTAGGCCCATGGCAACCGCGCTGATCATCGTCGACGTCCAGAACGACTTCTGCGAGGGCGGCAGCCTCGCGGTGGCCGGAGGGTCCGAGGTGGCCGCCGCGATCTCCCGGCACGCCGCCTCGCACGCCTACGACCACATCGTGGCGACCCGCGACTTCCACCTGGACCCGGGCGACCACTTCGCCGCCGAACCCGACTTCGTGATCACCTGGCCCGCGCACTGCGTGGCCGGGACGCCGGGGGCCGACTTCCACCCCGCCTTCGACACCGGCCGCGTCGAGGAGGTGTTCAGCAAGGGCGCCTACGCGGCCGCCTACAGCGGCTTCGAGGGCTCCGCCCCCGACGGCACGAGCCTGGCCGCCTGGCTCTCCGCACGCAAGGTGCACGCGGTGGACGTCGTCGGCATCGCCACCGACCACTGCGTGCGCGCCACCGCCCTGGACGCCGTCGAGAACGGCCTGGCCGTCCACGTCCTCCTGGACCTGACCGCCGGCGTCGCCCGCCAGACCACCGAGGCCGCCCTGGCCCAGCTCGACTCGGCCGGAGTCGTCCTGACCGGCGCCCCGGTGGTCCGCGCCCCCTGACGTCTCTCAGCTCGCGGGCATCCCCAGGAACCCGATGATCCTGTCGAGCTTCCCGTCCATGGTCCTGAAGTCCCGCTTCAGCCCCGAGACGTCCGTCTTCAGCGCCGAGACGTCCTGCTTGACCTCGACCATGTCGTTCTTCAGACCCGAGACGTCCGTCTTCAGATCCGAGACGTCCCGCTTCAGTCCCGAGACGTCCTGCTTGACCTCGGCCATATCCGTCTTGAGAACTGCGACGTCGATCTTGAGGTCCTCGACCTTCCGGTCAACCTTGTTGAGGTCTTCCTTCGTGGCGAGGGTGTCCATCCTCATCATGATCTGCTCGAACATGGGAGCCACGTATTCCCTTATTTCAGCGCGGATGATCTCCTGCAACATGCGTCTTCTTTCTTGAGAGTACCGGGCGCCGTCGGAGGGGGCCGGAGCCATGACACCGGAGGGGCGGCAAGAACACTACCGGGATCGGGCACTCCAGGTACGGAATCGGTCACGCCGAGTGAAGCAACGGGTAAACGAATCCACTACCTGCAGGGACAGGAGTATCACCGAGAGTTGATATCTCCTATCCCGCGGTGGTGACCTCACATGCTCGTGCTCGGTGTCCTGTGGATGATCCTGTCTCCCCTGTGCCTGTGGCTGCTGTTCCGCGGCCGCACACCGGCCAGGCTGGGCGGGCTTCTCACGCTCGCCGGGCTCGAGGTGGCCACGATCTGGATCACCGTCGGGACCGGGACGGAGGCGCCGCTCGCGCTGGCGGCCAGCGCTCCGCCCGCCGTACAGGCCGAGCGGCCCGCGCCGTGTGCGGTGCGGGTGCCCGCGCCGCAACAGGCCAGGCTGGTCAAGCGCGGCGGGGAGCTCCACTCGGTGACTCTCTCCTGGCCGGCGACGGCCGGCGAGTGCAGCACCGCGACCGTCCGCCTGCACCACGCGCACAACCGGATCAAGGTGTGGGTGCAGGAGGGGCCGGCGGGGCGCCCGTCCGCCGGCGCCCGGGCGGTCCCGGTCACCGTGGCGGGCGGTACGGCCTCCACAGAGGTCCGGCTCGTCCCGCCGCTGCCGGGCGGGAAGGGCCTCACCGCAATCGACGGCCGCACCGGCCGCCCCATCGCCCTGTACTGACCTCTCCGGGAGCCGGCGGGTGGTCCGGTTCCTACCGCGATCTCTGGGTGGCCCAGTGGCGGATCTTGTCGATCCGCTCCTGGATCTGCTCGGCGGTGGCCTGGGCGATGGCCGGACCGCCGCAGGCGCGGCGCAGTTCGGCGTGGATGACGCCGTGAGGCTGGCCCGTGCGGTGGTTCCACGCCCCGACCAGGCCGTTGAGCTCCCGGCGCAGGTTCGCGATCACTTCGTGCGGGGTGAGCTCGGGCTCCTTGGGCTCGGGCTTGTTCCGCTTGGCCTTGAGCTGGTCGGACTGCCGCTTGCTCAGCAGGGTGCGGACCTGGTCGGGCTCCAGCAGGCCGGGCAGGCCGAGGAAGTCCTCCTCCTCCGGCGACCCGGGCTCGGCGGCGGCGCCGAACTCGCCGCCGTCGAAGAGCACCCGGTCGAAGGTGGCGACCGCCTCCAGGGTCTCGAACGGCAGCTCGTCGCCGACGACGTCGGGGTTGTCCTTCTTGCGGTTGGCGTCCTCGAGGAGGAAGTCGTCGAGCCCCTCCTCGGGGAGCTTGCGGTCGAGCACGTGGTCGCGCTCGGCCTCCATCTCCCCGGCCAGGCCCATCAGGGTCGGCACCGAGGGCAGGAACACCGAGGCGGTCTCGCCGCGCTTGCGGGCGCGGACGAAACGGCCGACGGCCTGGGCGAAGAACAGCGGGGTCGAGGTGCTCGTGGCGTAGACGCCGACGGCCAGGCGGGGGATGTCGACGCCCTCGGAGACCATCCGGACCGCGACCAGCCAGCGGTCCTGCGACCCGGAGAACTGCTTGATCTTCTTGGACGCCTCGGGGTCGTCGGACAGGACGACCGTGGCCCCCTCGCCGGTGATCGTGCGGATGTGCCGGGCGTAGGCGCGGGCCGTCTCGTGGTCGGTGGCGATCACCAGGCCGCCCGCGTCGGGCACGCCTCTGCGCACCTCGGTCAGCCGCCGGTCGGCCGCGTGGAGCACCTGCCGGATCCAGTCGCCCTTGGGGTCGAGGGCGGCCTTCCAGGCCTGGCCGAGCTGGTCCTTGGTGAGCGGGGTGCCGAGCGTCGCGGCGATCTCGTCGCCCGCGCGGGTGCGCCAGCGCATCTCCCCCGCGTAGGCGAGGAAGATGACCGGCCGCACGACGCCGTCGGCCAGCGCCGGGCCGTACCCGTAGGAGTAGTCGGAGACGCTCCTGCGCACCCCCTCGCCGTCCTCGGCGTAGGTGACGAACGGGATGGGGTTCACATCGGAGCGGAAGGGGGTGCCGGTCAGCGCCAGGCGACGGGCGGCGGGCTCGAAGGCCTCGCGCACTCCGTCGCCCCAGGACTTGGCGTCGCCCGCGTGGTGGATCTCGTCGAAGATGACGAGCGTCTTGCGCGCCTCCGTGCGGGCGCGGTGCAGGGCCGGGTGCATCGAGACCTGGGCGTAGGTCACCGCCACCCCGGTGTAGTCACGGGAGGTCGCGCCCTGGCTGTTCTTGAACTCGGGGTCGATCGCGATGCCGACCCTGCCCGCGGCCTCCGCCCACTGCCGCTTGAGGTGCTCCGTGGGAGTGACGATCGTCACAGCCCTGACGATGCCCCGGGACAGCAGGTCGCTGGCGATCCGCAGCGCGAAGGTGGTCTTTCCCGCGCCGGGGGTCGCCACGGCCAGGAAGTCACGCGGCTCGCGCCTGAGGTAGAGGTCGAAGGCCTCCTGCTGCCACGCGCGCAGCTTCGGCGCGGTGCCCCAGGCGGCCCTGTCGGGGTATGACGGCGACAGGTGGGAGGCGGCGGAAGTGCTCATGCGCCCCTCCTCGCCCGGGGGGTCATCGGGGCACTCGCAGCGCTGCTGTGTCTGATGGCTCGCTCGCTTCGCTCACTCACAATTCCCCCAGAGTAATCGCCGCCGCCGACAAGACGTGCCGATCGTCCGAGATCCTCGCCAAGGTCATCTCCTCGTGCTAATGGGACCCCGGGTCCCGTACGTCCACACCCGCCGTGCCCCGTCGCGGACGCCCGCGGGCCCGTACGGCGGGCCGCCGTCACGCCGGTCGCAGGCCCGCGACCACCGCGTCGATCGCGGCGCGGGCCCCCGGATCGTCGGGCTTGGCCACCGCGAGCAGCACCAGCGGAGGCCCGGAGGGCCCGGTGAGGACCACCACCCGCAGGTAGGCGGGGAGGTTCACCACGTCGCGGTACTGCGCCCGCAGGGCGCGGCTGTGCCCGGTCCACCCGCCGACGGTGATCGCCTCGTCCTCCTCGACCTTCACCTCGTCGCCGTGGAGCAGCAGCTTGCTGTACAGGTCGGCGAGCTCGGTCGCGGCCCTGCGCGCGTCGGTGACCGGCTCACCCGGCCCGGCCAGCACCGTCACGGTCCGGCCGTCCCCGGCGGCCGAGGTGAAGCCCGTGACCGGGGGCGAGGCCGCCCTGCTCCACCCGGCGGGCAGCGGGTAGCCGGCGCCCGCGGCCCGGTCGGTCACCCGGACGGGTTCGGCGGAGGACGGGGAGCGCACCACCAGGAAGGCGACTGCGGCGACCGCTCCGGCGCAGATCACCAGGACGAGCAGGCCGATGAGGGGGCGGTGCAGGCGTCGCGGGATCCCGTGCCGGGGCGGCGCGACGGGCGCGCCGTACAGGCGGGCCGAGGGGGGCAGGTCCTCCTCCGGCTCGCCGAGGGCCTCGGGCGAGCGGGCGGGCCCCGGCCGCACCGGGCTCCACCCCGGCCTCGGGAAAGGCCGCGCCCGGGTCCGCTCTCCCGGCCCCGTGATCTCGTCCGCCTCGGAGCCGCCTCTCCAGAGCGCGGGATCCTCCGCGCTCTCAGCGAAACCACCCCTCCGGGCCGCCGGTCTCTCCGCACCCTCCGCGGAGCCGCCCCGCTGAAGCGCCGGACCACCCGCCCGGGCCGCCGGGTCCTCCGCGCCCTCGGCGGAGGCGTCCGCCGGCGTCACCGGGCCGTACGGCCGCGCCCGGCGGGGGCGGCGGGGCCGCTGCGGGGGCTCCTGTGGCGGTCGCATCCGGTGGGGCGGTTCGTCCACGCGGCCCTCCTCCCGGTGAACGCGGCTCTCCCGTCCTACCATGCCTCCCGGCCGGCGGTCCGGCCATAGGTGATCACCGGTATGGCACGGCGGATCAGGCGGTGTCGCGCATGCGCCCGGCGACGACCACGCCGAGCGCCCCGATCGCCGCGGTCATGGCGACGATCGACAGGAAACCGGTGCCGATGTCGTCGTGGCCGATCAGGTTGACCAGCACGCCGCCGAAGCCGATGGTCAGCGAGCTGCCCAGGGTGTCGACGACCTGCAGGGCCGCGGAGTTCGCGCCCTGCTCGGCGTCGGGCGACTGGCGCATCGTGGTGAGGCTCACGCTGGACATGCCGACGCCCATGCCCAGTCCGGCGAGTATCCAGGCGGGGGCCATGATCCAGCCGGTCAGCCCGGGGACCATGGCGAGCGCGGTCAGCAGGATGCCCCCGGTGACCGCGGCCGCGCCGAACCGCACCAGCTTGGGCCGGTCCCATTCGCGGTGGGCCTGCAGGTAGGAGCCGCTGCTCCAGCCGATGGCGCCGACGGTGAGGGCGATCCCGGCCTCGGTGAGGGTGAAGCCGAACTCCTTCTGGAGCACCAGCGGGATGAAGGAGTTGACCCCGAAGAAGGCCGCGGACAGGACGCCGCGCATCATCACCGTGGTGGGCAGCCCGCGGCCGAACCTGAGCGCCCTGCGCGGCAGCAGGCGGGGCAGCCCGACGGCCAGGGCGAGCAGACCCGCCGCGGACAGGACGCCGCCCCGCACCGGGGCGCTGTGCAGCTGGTCGGCCCCGTAGAGCAGCACCCCGGCGCCGACGGCCGTCCCCAGCGCGGCCAGGGTCATCGGCAGCGGCCTGGAGCGGGGCCCGGTGGCGGGGGCGGGCGCCCCTTCACGGCCCGGGCCGCCGCCGCCGCGCAGCGCGGGCAGCAGCATCACCAGGGCGGGGATGACCAGCGGGATGATCCCGTAGAAGACCCAGCGCCAGCCGACCGTCTGGGCGACGAACCCGCCGATGCCGGGACCCACCAGGGCGGGCAGCACCCAGGCCGCCGAGAGTCCGGCGAAGATCTTGGGCCTGGCGGCGGGGGCGTAGACCCGCGCGATCATGACGTAGATCGCGACGACGGCGAACCCGCCGCCCAGCCCCTGCACGGCGCGGGCGACGATGAACACCTCCTTGGAGGAGGCGGCGCCCGCCAGGAACATGCCCACCACGAACAGGGCCACGCCGACCAGGAACGGTGTCGGGTGCCCCCGCCGGTCGGACCAGAGCCCGGCGGCCACGTTGGCGAACAGTCCGGCGATCAGGAACGCCGAGAAGCTCATGCCGTACAGGTTGAGCGCGTTGAGCTCGGCGGAGGCCGCGGGCATGATCGCGCCGATGGACATGCCCTCGAAGGCGATCAACGTGACGACGAGCAGGATCCCGAGCGATGCCGTCCGGTATTCCGGGCCGAAGATCCGAGGGGGTTGGTATGGAGCGTCAATCGTCTTCGGTGCTGTCACCTGTCAAGAGTAATGTCCGTTCCCGCCTCGCGGTACGCGGCCCAGGCCTCTCGCATCCGGACCGCCTGGCCTGCGGTGAACTCCGACATGCAGGCGTCGTGGGAGTAGTCCATGAAGTTGTGCACCGGGTCCGTGCCCTCCTGCGGGCAGGTGTCCTTGCCCTCCGGGCAGCCGTCGGTGGGATGCGCCTCGGGGGGTGTGTCGGCGATCGCGTCCCCCGGCTCCCGGCAGCCGTTCTCGAAGGTGTGCAGCAGCCCGAGCCAGTGGCCGATCTCGTGGACTCCGGTGAACCCCCGGTCGAAGTCGCGCAGCGACCCGCCGGGCAGGCTGCGCCAGTCGACGACCACGCCGTCGAGCTGGGGCTCGTCGGCGTACCAGTGCGGGTAGGTGGAGTAGCCGAGCACCATCCGGCCCAGCTGGGCGATGTAGAGGTTGAGCGTCTCCGCGCCGCCCCTGCGCATGCGCTTGATCGACCGCTCGTAGGAGAGCGGGTCGTGGAACCAGGCCGGGCTGTCGGTCCTGGTCAGGCCGTCGAGCCGGAACCGGATGCCGGTGTCGGACCCGCCGAGCCGGCCGGCGTAGGCGTCGTTGAGCACGGCCATCTGGTCGTGCACCGCGTTGTCGGGCGCGCCCCGGGGCCCGTCGGTGATCACGTGCACCCAGGTCGGGACGGTGACCGGCTCCCCGGTGAGCCTGGCCGCCCGCGGGCGGCGCGCCTCCAGGTCGGCGATCATCTCGGCGACCTGCGCCCGCCCGGGGGCGTACGGCTCGGCGTCGCGTCCCGGGGACCGCGGGTTCACGACCCGGGCGGCGGCCGCGCACGGATCCGCCTCCTGGCGCGCCGGGCCGGGCTGCAAAAGCGCCGGGACGAGGGACGCCGGAGAGGCGGAGAGCCGGGCCGGGAACTCAGTGGTCGCCAGGGGTGCTGAACCGGCGGCCACATGGACCGGCGGGCCGGTGCTCACCGGGGCGAGACCCGCCGTCAGCAGGCACGCCGAAGCGACGGCGATCGCGCGCGAAAACATGACTCCCCCGATAAGCCATCCGGCCTGGCCGGATGCCGCCTTTCAGCGACATCTCGACCGTAGCCGCACGGGGCGCGATCACCGGTGAGCAACACTCACTGATTGTCGCCGTCGTCGCCCTTGGGAAGCCCTTCGTAGATCTCCTTGCACTCGGGGCAGACCGGGAACTTCTGCGGATCCCGGTTCGGCACCCAGACCTTGCCGCAGAGCGCGCGCACCGGGATGCCGCTGAGCGCGCTCTCCATGATCTTGTTCTTCTCGACGTAGTGCGCGAACCGCTCGTGGTCGCCGTCACCGTGCGACAGGTCCGGCCTGACGTCGCTCTCTGGAAGGATCTTCGTGCTCACCCTGTCGATTTTATGCCCGCGCCGTCCCGGCGTCCGCGAGAGGGCGCCAGGGGACGGCGGGGACGCCGGAGGGTCAGCCCATGTGGACGGGGGCGCCCTCGGTCTTGCGGCCGGCCTTGACGACCAGCGCGAGCAGCGCGGCGAGCACCGCGACGCCCGTGCTGACCTGGAAGCCGAGGTGCATGCCGTCCAGGAAGGAGGAGTTCACCACACCGGTGATGGCCTGGGCCACCGCCTCGGGCGTGCCGGGCTGGACGGGTGCCTCGGCGAAGGAGGCGGCCTGCGCGAGCCCCTCCATCTGCGCCGGGGACGGCGCCGGGAGCCCGGTCGCGCTCCAGTAGCCGGGCAGCACGTCGCTCACCTTGCCGGCCACGATCGCGCCGAGCACCGCGGTGCCCAGCGAGCCGCCGACCTGCATGGCCGACTGCTGCATGCCGCCCGCGACGCCGCTGAGCTCCTCGGGGGCGTTGCCCACGATGATCTCGGTGGCGCCGACCATGACCGGCGAGAGGCCGAAGGCCAGCAGCACGAACGGGACCGCGCTGGCCGCGTAGCCGTCCTCCAGTCCCAGCCGGGACAGCAGGAACATCGCCACGGAGGTGATCAGCATGCCCGCCACGATCGGGATCTTCGGGCCGAACCTGCTGATGGCGGCGCCCGCGAGCGGCGAGGCGACGATCATGCCCGCGCTCATCGGGAGCATCCGGACGCCCGCCTCCAGCGGCGAGAGGTTGTGCACGCCCTGGAAGTAGAAGGTGAGGAAGAACATCGCGCCGAACATCGAGAACGCGGTCAGCACCATCAGCACGGTGCCGACCGAGACCGACAGGCTGCCGAACAGGCTGAGCGGGACCAGCGGCTCGGCCGCCCTGCCCTGCCACCAGACGAACGCCGCGCCGAGCAGCAGGGTCCCGGCCAGGAAGGCGAGCGTCTTGGCGTCGCCCCAGCCGTACTCCGGAGCCTTGATGATCGCCCAGACCAGGCAGAACATCGCGCCCGACAGCAGCACCACGCCGAGCCAGTCGACCTTGGACAGCGACTCGGCCCTGCTCTCCTTGATGACGAGGAGGGCGACGATCAGCGCGACGATGCCGACCGGGACGTTGATGAAGAACACCGACTGCCAGTCGCCGGTCTTCTCGTCCACCAGCAGACCGCCGAGGAGGGGGCCGGCCGCGCTGGACAGGCCGATCGTGGCGCCCCAGACGCCGATCGCCATGTTGAGCTTCTCGGCCGGGAAGGCCGCGCGGAGCAGGGCGAGGGCGGCGGGCTGCAGCAACGCGCCGAACAGGCCCTGGAGCACGCGGAAGGCGATCAGCATGCCGATGGAGTCGCTCAGGCCGATCGCGAGCGAGGTGAGCGCGAACCCGGCGATGCCGACGACGAAGACCCTCTTGTGGCCGAACAGGTCACCGAGCTTGCCGGCGGTGATCAGGAACACGGCGAGCGCCAGCAGGTAGCCGCTGGTCACCCACTGCAGGCCGGCGAGGGACGCCTTGAGGTCGGCGCCGATCACCGGGTTGGCGATGGCCACGACCGTGCCGTCGAGCATCACCATCATCACGCCGAGCGAGACCGCCAGCAGAGTGAGCCAGGGATGGCCCTGCCTGGATGCCGCGCCCCCGTCCGGTGGCGGCGCCACCGTCTTGGCCTGTGCCATGGAAGAGTCCCCCTCTGTAGCTGCGGATACATCCCATGTTGGGACGTCATCGAGGTAATTTATGGCAGCCACTGACAGATGACAAATCATTTCATGAGGCACAAAATGACTTATGGCAGACTGTGAACTCTACGTTGCGAGGAGGTGACAGTCATGAGCCAGCCGGGGCTGCGTGAGCGCAAGAAGGAGAAGACACGGCTGGCACTGATCGACGCCGCCCTCGACCTGTTCCTGGCTCAGGGCTACGAGGCCACCACCGTCGACCAGATCGCGGCCGCCGTCGAGGTCTCGCCACGCACGTTCTTCCGCTACTTCGCGACCAAGGAGGACGTCGCGCTCTCCCTCCCCGTCGACGGGCAGGAGGTGATGCTGAGGGAACTGGCCGCCCGTCCCGCCGAGGAGCCGCCCTTCGTCGCCCTGGGCCACGCCATGCGCGCGGTCGTCGCCGAGCTGCAGAACGGAGACCAGACCGAGACCAGGAGGTTCCTCAAGGCCCGCGAGCTGATCGAGAGCACCCCCGCGCTCTTCGCCGGGAGCGTCAGCCGGATGATGGAGAACGAGCGGCGGCTGATCGCCGAGATCGCCCGCCGGGAGGGCTGCTCCCCCGACGACCTGCTCCCCCACTTCGTCGTCTCGCTGTTCACCAGCGTGGCGCGCGTCGGCTTCGAGTCCTGCCACCCCCGCACCGTCGAGGACCTGCCGGCCTTCGCCGAACGACTGGAACAGATCCTCGCCCTGGCGGAACGATCGCTGCGCCCCGGCTGGGACCGTGTTTGATGGCGACGCTGTGTTTGATGGCGACGCTGCGCGTCGCAGGCTCGGGGGCTCCTCGATCCGGCTCCCGCCCTCGTCACGTCCTCGCTTCGCTGCGGGCGTTCCTCGGTTGGTTCACCGGCGCCCCCTCGCGGGTCCCTAGTGCTGTGACCGGAAACGATCACCGGGTTGGCGCGTAGGACGCTCCTGCCAGTTGGATGGTGCTGATCACGTTCGATCGGCACTCGGGAGGCCAGGTGACGCAACCGGTCAAGGTCCGCGGGCTCACGGACCAAGAAGGACAGAAGCTGCAGCGCATCGTGCGGCACGGCACGATGAGCACGGTGCGCTATCGGCGGGCGGCAACACCGTGCCGGTCATCGCGCGCCTGGTGCAGGCCGATGAAGACACCGTGCGCGATGTGATTCACCGCTTCAACGAGATTGGGCTGGCCTGCCTGGACCCTCAGTGGGCGGGAGGCCGTCCCCGCCTGCTGAGTCCTGACGACGAAGACTTCGTCGCGGCGACGGCCACCACCCGACCTGCCAAGCTCGGCCAGCCCTTCACCCGCTGGTCCATCCGCAGACTTCTCGCCTACCTGCACTGCCTGCCTGGCCGCAGCCTCACCCTGGGCCGGGAGGCGCTGTGCACCCTGCCGGCCCGGCACGGCATCACCTTCCAGCCCACCGAGACCTGGAAAGACTCACCCGACCCGGACTTCGACACCAAGCTGGATACGATCGAGTACGCCCTGACCCAGCGGCCCGAGCGCACCTTCGCCTCCGGGTGAGTTCGGGCCGCTCGGCGTCCGGCCCACCGCCGGCTCGGGCTGGGCCCCGCAAGGCGAGCCCGACCGGCTGCCGGCCACCTATCACCGCACCCATGGCGTGAGGTACTTCCACGGCTGCTACTCCGTCGGCGATGACCTGCTGTGGGGCGTCAACCACCGGCGCAAGGGCAGCGACCGCACCTGGGCCGCCCTGAAGTCGATGCGCGCCGCCCGGCCGGACGGCGCCCCGATCTACGTGATCGGAGACAACCTGTCGGCGCACAAGAACCGGCGCATCCGCACCTGGGGCAAGAAACACAAGGTCATGCTGCTGTTCACGCCGGCCTACGCCTCCTGGGCCAATCCGATCGAGGCCCACTTCGGACCCTTACGCCAGTTCACCTTGGCCAACTCCGACCATCCCAACCACACCGTCCAGAGCCGGGCCCTGCACGCCTACCTGCGCTGGCGCAACACCCACGCCCGCCACCCCGACGTACTGGCCGCCCAACGCCGCGAACGCGCCCGCGTCCGAAGCGAGAAAGGCGTCCGCTGGGGCGGCCGCCCCTGACTCCCGCAGCCTGAAACCTGTTACCTGACTCAGTGATCGTTTCCGGTCACAGCACTAGCTGAGCCCCGGCGGCTTGATCCGGCATATGGGCAACGGACCGGAGCACCTTCTCGCCAAGGCCTTGCCATGCCCACGTCAGCTATCTACGTTATTTCGTAAATATGGAGAAGCGTAGGAGAGTGTGATGAGCGAGGACAGATTCGCCGAACTCGAGCGCCGGATCGCTCACCTGGAGGGCCGGGTCGACACCCTTGGCCCGCCGCGACGCCCTCTGGAGTCGCCGGCCCTCACCACTGCAGCCACCAGCATGCTTCGCCAGGCGAAGGAGGAGGACAAGCTCGGGACGGTGGGCTACGTCGGAGCCGCACGGCTGGCCGGCGGCGAGAGTCTCTGGGACAGGCAGCATTCTCTCGCCGAGTTGCTGTCGGCGGATTGGGCACCGGTGGCCGACATCCTGGAGTCCCTGGGCAGCCAGCCTCGGTTGGCGCTGCTCGCCGCGCTCGTACGACAGGGCCGGTGCACCACCACCGACCTCCAAGGGTCCCTCGGCGGAGACGGTGAGCAGACCACGAGTGGCCAGCTCTATCACCACCTGCGCGCGCTGCAGAGCGCCAAACTGATCACGCAGCGGCGGCGCGGCGCGTACGAGTTGGCACCTCAGGCCATGATTCAGGTCCTCACCATCCTCGCCGCCGCATTCGACCTGGCCAACGACCCCCCGCTCGGCCCACAAACCGATCTCCCCACTCCGGAATGACCAAGCGGGCAAAACGTAGAGGCGAGATCCAGCACATCTCATTGCCGTGATGGACGTCCTGCAGTTGTGCAGCCTGCGGACCTTGACCGGTGCGTCACCTGGCCTCCCGAGTGCCGATCGAACGTGATCAGCACCATCCAACTGGCAGGAGCGTCCTACGCGCCAACCCGGTGATCGTTTCCGGTCACAGCACTAGGCGGTCAGTTCATGGAGGGGTCGTCGGGGCAGGTCGCCACGTAGGCCAGTTCGCCGGGCTGGCGGCGGAGCACGGCGCGCCACAGGGTGCCGGGGTCGTCGTGGAAGGTGTCGCCGGCCTCGGCGTCCACCACGTACCAGGCCCCCTCGCCGATCTCGGCCTCCAGCTGGCCCGCGGTCCATCCCGCGTAGCCGGCGAAGATCCGCATCTGGGCGATCTCACCGGCCAGGATCTCCGGCGGGGCGTCGAGGTCGACGGTGCCGAGCCGGGACACCGCGGCGGTGCCCGTGTGCAGGCGCCGCCAGCCCAGCGGCTCCTGACCGCTCGGCACGGCGGCCAGCGCCAGGGCGCTGTCGGTCTGGACGGGCCCGCCCTGGAACAGCACGGGCGGGCCGGTGACGAGAGAGTCCCAGGTGGGGAGCACCTGGGTCACCGAGATGTCGCTCGGCCGGTTGAGCACCACCCCGAGGGTTCCCCCCTCGATGTCATGCTCCAGGATCAGGATCACACTGCGCCGGAAGTTGGGGTCGTCGAGCTTCGGGGTCGCCACCAGCAGACCGCCGACATAGATCGCCTCCGCCATTCCTCCATCATGAAGGGTGCGGCCCGCGTTTCGCCGCCCCACCCCCCATCTCACACATCGAACTTCCGCGTTATGCCACCTTTTTCACACGAAATCCCGCACCAAACGGCCGGTACGGCTACGCCTCGGTCATGCCGGTGCGCGCCCGGCCCCCGGCGGACTCGCGTACGGCCGCCGCGACGGCGCCCGCCACGTCGGGGTGGAACACGCTGGGGATGATGTAGTTCGGGCCGAGCTCCTCGTCGGTCACCACGGCGGCCAGCGCGCGGGCGGCGGCCAGCAGCATCTCCTGGTTGACCACGCTCGCCTGGGCGTCGAGCAGGCCGCGGAAGACCCCGGGGAAGGCCAGGACGTTGTTGATCTGGTTGGGGTAGTCCGACCGGCCCGTGGCGACCACGGCGGCGTGCTCGCGGGCGTCGTCGGGCGAGACCTCGGGCTCCGGGTTGGCCAGCGCGAAGACCACGGCGTTCTCGGCCATCGTGGCGATGTCGTCGCCGTTGAGGATGCCGGGTGCGGAGACCCCGATGAACACGTCGGCGCCCTTGACCGCGCCGCGCAGGTCGCCGGAGTAGCCCTCGACGTTGGTGTGGTCGGCGATCCACCGGAGCGAGTCGTCCAGGTCGTCGCGCCCCCGGTGCACGGCGCCCAGATAGTCGCAGACGATCACGTTGCGCGCGCCGGCGGCGAGCAGCAGGCGCAGCACGGCCGTACCCGCCGCGCCCGCGCCGGCCAGGGTGATGCGCACCCCCGACAGCTCCTTGCCGACCACCCGCAGCGCGTTGGTCAGCGCGGCGAGCACGCAGATCGCGGTGCCGTGCTGGTCGTCGTGGAAGACGGGGATGTCCAGCAGCTCGCGCAGCCTGCGCTCCACCTCGAAACAGCGCGGCGCCGAGATGTCCTCCAGGTTGATGCCGCCGAAACCCGGGGCGATGCAACGGACGATCTCCACGATTTTGTCGACGTCCTGGGTGTCCAGGCAGATCGGCCAGGCGTCGATGTCGGCGAACCTCTTGAAGAGGGCGGCCTTGCCCTCCATGACGGGCAGCGCGGCGGACGGGCCGATGTTGCCCAGGCCGAGCACGGCCGAGCCGTCGGTGACCACGGCGACGCTGTTGCGCTTGATCGTCAGACGGCGGGCGTCCTCGGGATTGCGGGCGATCGCCATGGAGACCCGGGCGACGCCGGGCGTGTAGGCCATGGAGAGCTCGTCACGGTTGCGCAGCGGCACCTTCGACTTCATCTCGATCTTGCCGCCGAGGTGCATGAGGAAGGTCCGGTCGGACACCTTGTGGATGACGACGCCCTCGACGACGTCGAGCTTGTCGACGATGGCCTGGGCGTGGTCGGTGTCGCGCGCGGCGCAGGTGACGTCGATGCGCAGGGTCTCGTGACCGGCGGTGGTCACGTCGAGAGCGGTGACCACACCCCCGGCGGACTCTACGGCGTGGGTGAGCTGGCTGACCGCCTTGCCTCCCGCCGGCACCTCCAGGCGCACGGTGATGGAGTACGACACGCTAGGGACTGTGGCCACAGCCAATCCGCTCCTTTGCGACTGACCTGGTTCGGGGTCCCTCCATCGTGCCACTCCCCCGGTGGTGCGCGCGCCGGGGTGGTCAGCCCAGAGCCGTCGAAGCGGTCACGATCAGCTCCACACAGGTGCTCACCGGGATGGTCGTGCTGTCCAGGACCAGGTGGTACAGCTCCGGAGAAGCCGGATCGGCACGGTAGAAGTGGCGGACGTAGGCCGTGCGCGCCCGGTCGTTGTCCTCCACCAGCCTGCGCGCCTCACGCTCGCTCACCCCGGCCAGGGCGGCCGTCTGCAGGATCCGCCGCCGCTGCGGGGCGTCCAGCCGTACGTGCAGCGCCCCCGGATGGGCGGCCAGGACCAGCGCCCCGGCCCGGCCGAGGATCACACCGCCCTGCTCCGCGGCGACCTTCCTGATCACCGCCTCGGTGTGGGAGACGAAGTCCTCCGGGGGCGGAGGCATCGCCCCCGGCAGATAGACGTCCACACCGCCGAACGTGGCCGTCGGGAGCCGTACGGCCCCCGACAGCAGCCAGCCGAGCCCGTGCTCGGAACGGTCGTCGTGGGCGAGGGCCTCCTCCAGCGTGCAGCCGAGCTCTTCGGCCACCGCGCCGGGGATGGCCCGGTCCACGAACGGCACGCCCAGGCGATCGGCCACCGCCGGGCCGATCACGCTTCCGGCGGTGCCGTACGTCGCGGAGATGGTGACGACCCGCATGCTCCGTTTATGCCCGCGCGAGGGTGTCCGTACGACTTTTCCGGCCGTCCGGATCGGGGAATCCCCCGCGGCTCAGAACAGCGCGGAGGCCAGGTTCCTGCGCGCCCTGGCGACGGACGGGTCTTCCGCCGGAAGGGTGTCGAACAGGCCGAGCAGGTGCACCCTCGCCTTGTTGCGGTCGTCGCCCGCGGTCCGGCGCACGACCGCGACGAGCCGGTCGAAGGCGGCGTCGACGTCGCCGGAGAGCAGCTCGAAGTCCGCGGCCAGAAGCTGGGCGTCGATGTCCGCCGGATCGCCCAGGCGGCGCTCCAGCTCGGCCGGATCGACGTCCTGGGTCCGCCGGATCAGCCCGAGCCCGGCCAGGCCCAGCTTGGCGTCGGCGTTGTTCGGGGAACGGGTCAGCAGCCGCTCGTAGGCCGCCGTGGCCGCGTCGAGGTCACCGGCGTCGATGGCGCGCTCGGCCTCGATGATCTCCGGGTCGGCCGGGGGCTCCTGCGGCCCGGCGCCGGGCGCCTCGCCGGCCGGCGGGAGGTACTGCGCCAGGGCCTCCAGGAGCTGCGACAGCCAGTCCCGCAGCTGCGCCTCGGTGGCGATCCCGGGGACCACCGCCACCGGCTGGCCCTGGAAGATGGCGTAGAGCGCGGGCACGTTCTGCACCCGCAGGACCTGGGCGATCTGCTGGCTGGTCTCGACGTCCACCCGCGCCAGCGTCCATCGGCCCGCGTTCTCCGCGGCCAGCTTCTCCAGCAGGAGGCTGTACTGCCTGGCCTGCTCGGCACGGGTGACGGTGAGTTCCAGCAGCACCAGGCTGTTCATGGAGCGTTCGACGACCTCGGTCGCGAAGCTCGCGTCGTCGACATCGATGACCGGCGCCGGAACGCCCCCGCTCTCCTGCGCCGCGGCCTCCCGCCGCGCCTGCGCGTCCAGCGCCTGCTTGCGCGCGCCGAGATCCACGGCACCGTAAAGCGATCCGGGTCGAGTGAAGTCCGCTGGGCTCATGACTCAATCCTGCCGCATCTCTGCCCATGGCCGCGCTGTGTCCGATTGCGACGCGTCAGCGTCGCAATCAGAAGCGCGCGGGTTCGGTGTAGACACCCCACACGTCGCGGAGGGCGTCGCAGATCTCGCCCAGGGTGGCCTCGGCGCGCACCGCGTCGAGCATGGTGGGGATCAGGTTGCCCTCGCCCCTGGCGACCTGGACCATCGCGGCCAGGGAGGCGTCCACGGCCGCCTGGTCGCGGGCCGTGCGGCGGTCGGCCAGGACGCGGTTCTGCTCGCGCTCGACCTCGTGGCTCACCCGCAGGATCTCCAGGGGCTCCTCGGCGGAGGCCGTGTGGCAGTTCACCCCGACGATCTTCTTCTCGCCCTTCTCCAGCTTGCGCTGGTAGTCGAAGGCGGCCTCGGCGATCTCGGACATGAACCAGCCGTCCTCGATGCCGCGCAGGATGCCGGAGGTCATCGAGCCGTCGGAGCCCATGTCCCGGATCTTTGCGAAGATCGCCTCGGCCTCCGCCTCGATGCGGTCGGTGAGGGCCTCGACGTACCAGGATCCGCCGAGCGGGTCGGCGACGTTGACGACCTCGGTCTCCTCCATGATCACCTGCTGGGTGCGCAGCGCGATCTCGGCGGCCTTCTGCGTGGGCAGCGCGAGGACCTCGTCCAGGGCGTTGGTGTGCAGCGAATTGGTCCCGCCCAGCACGGCCGCCAGCGCCTCGATCGCGGTGCGGACCACGTTGTTGTACGGCTGCTGCGCGGTGAGCGAGACCCCGGCCGTCTGGGTGTGGAAGCGCAGCCACTGGGCCTTGTCGGTCTTGGCCCCGTAGACCTCGCGCATCCACCGGGCCCAGATCCGCCGGGCCGCGCGGAACTTGGCGATCTCCTCGAAGAAGTCGATGTGCGCGTCGAAGAAGAATGACAGCCCGGGGGCGAAGACGTCGACGTCGAGGCCGCGGGACAGGCCCAGCTCGACGTACCCGAACCCGTCGGCCAGGGTGAAGGCCAGCTCCTGCGCGGCCGTGGAGCCCGCCTCGCGGATGTGGTAGCCGGAGACGCTGAGCGGCTTGTAGGCGGGGATCTCGGCGGCGCAGAACTCCATCAGGTCGCCGATCAGCCGCAGGTGCGGCTCGGGGGCGAACAGCCACTCCTTCTGCGCGATGTACTCCTTGAAGATGTCGGTCTGGAGCGTGCCGTTGAGCCGGCCGACCGGCACCCCCTGGCGCTCGGCGGCCACGACGTACATGCAGAAGATCGGAACGGCCGGGCCGCTGATCGTCATGGAGGTCGTGATGTCGCCCAGCGGGATGCCGTCGAACAGCAGGTCCATGTCCAGCGCGGAGTCGATCGCCACCCCGCAGTGCCCGACCTCGCCGAGGGAACGCGGGTCGTCGGAGTCGCGGCCCATCAGGGTCGGCATGTCGAAGGCCACGCTCAGCCCGCCGCCGCCGGCGGCCAGGATCATCTTGTAGCGCTCGTTGGTCTGGCGGGCGTTGCCGAACCCGGCGAACTGCCGGATGGTCCAGGCCTTGCCCCGGTAGCCGGTGGGGTGCAGGCCCCGGGTGAAGGGGTACTCACCCGGCCAGCCGATGCGCTCGAAGCGCGGGTCGTCCCCGGAGGGACCGTAGACCGGTTCCACCTCCAGGCCGGAGAGCGTCCGGAACTCGGAATCGCGCTTGGCTGCCTTGTCGAACCGCGCCTGCCAGCGTGCCCGCCCCGCCTTGATCTCCTCGGCGTTCATCGCCCACCCCTTCGTCCGGCTTGTGGCCTCGGAAAAATACTAGGACGTCCTAGTAATTCTTCGCCAGAGGTCGCCGCGGGCAGTTCCCTGCCCGGTTTCAGCCCTCGAAGTCCCCTGCCGCCACCCGGAGCGTCCTGAGCAGGCCGAACATCTGCCGCAGTTCGTCCTCGCCGTACATCGTCATCGCGAATCCGGCGCCCATCAGCGCCTCGGTCGCCCGGTCCACGACCTCCCGGCCGCCGTCGGTGATCTCCGCCAGCACCCCGCGGCCGTCCTTGGGGTTGCGCATCCGGCGCACCAGCCCGGCACGCTCCAGCCGGTCGACGGTGTTGGTGACGCTCGTCGGGTGCACCATCAGCCGCTCGCCGATCTTGGAGAGCGGCAACGCTCCCGTCTTGCTGAAGGTCAGCAAAACCAGTGCCTCGTACCTGGCAAAGGTCAAGTCATGCGGTTTCAGTAGCGTGTCCAGTTGCGACAACAGGATCTGGTGCGCTCTCATGATCGAGGTGACCGCGGCCATGGCCGACGACGGCCCGAAGCGAGCACGCCACGTGTCCGCGGCGCGTTCGATGGGGTCGAACGGCAAGTTCAGCTGACCGGTAGCCACAGGGCTACCGTAGCGCGGCCTCATCCCGGTCCATCCACATACGTACGGCAATCGGATCGATGGCTTCGCCAAGAAGCAGGGCATCAAACGTCACACTCAGTTATGGTTCCCACATCGAATGGTGAGGCCGCGGCCAAGTGGCGCGGGCTCAGCCCGGCCTGCGGGGGAAGCGGGCCGGGCCGGACGCCCGGAGGGCCGGCTCCGCACATTCACGGCACGGGGGGTGCTTGATGAACGACATTACGAAGGCGTTCGGACGCCATACCGATCGTGGCTCGGCCGTCGGCCAGATCGACGCGGCGTGGGTCCGGCCCACGCTCCACGGTGCGTGAGCACAGGGGCGTTTCACGCGAGGAACTCCAGCAGAGCGCACTGGTGGCGGTCGCCGTCCTGCTCGTGCTGGGCGTGGCCGCGGCGTGGAGCGTCCTCATTCCCGGTGTCAGCGCGTGGGAGAACATCATCGTCGCGCTCATCGGCTCGCTCCGGCTCACCGGGCCGGTCGCCGCGGCCTTCGCCGCCTGGGTGGCGGTCCGCAGGCGGCGCGGGAACGGCAACCGCTCGCTGACCGCCTGGCAGGCGGTGCGCGCGCCGCTGGCGATCCTGGTCGTGGTCACCGGTTCCTTCACCGCGACCGTGCTGGTCCTGGCGGTCAGGACGATCCTCACCGAGCAGGCGGGGCGGCTGCTGCCCAGCGGCCTGGTCATGAGCGTGGCCGGGCTGGCGCTGTACGTCACCATCGGATGGATCACCGGCTGGCTGATCCCGTGGACGATCACTCCGGTGCTGGCCGGGCTCGGCTGCTACGGGCTGTTCACCTGGCTCGCCGGCGGATCGACGTGGACCGACCGGCTGGTGCCCGCCACACGGGAGCCGTACGACATCTTCCAGGGCCTGAGCTCGGCGGCCTTCACCGACCAGACGCTGTGGCTGCTCGGGGTCAGCGCCGCGCTGCTGCTGGGCTGGGCCGCGGTCGTCACCCGCCAGGCGCTCGTGCTGGCCGCGGCGCTGCTGGCGGTCCTGGCCGCCGGGGCGGGCGTCACCCGGCTGCTCACCGAGCCGCGGCCCGTCGCGGCGGAGCGGGTGGTCTACAGCTGCCAGGAGTGGCCGATCATGGTCTGCGTGCACCCGGGCATGCGCACCGGCCTGGACGAGCTCGGCTCCGCCTTCACCAAGATCGCCTCTCGGCTGGCGGGGACCCCGGGCGAGTTCTCCCGGGTCGAGCAGCGGCCCCGGCACGACGACGCCGCCCTCGCGCCGGGCGCGGTCCCGGTCCATGTGGACGATCTGGCCGCCGGGTTCGCCGACCGGGCGGCCGACGAGTTCGTGGAGAACCTCGCCGGCGCCTGTGAGAACCGCGTGGCCGACGGCTACCGCGACATCGTGGTCGCCTGGCTGCGCGGCGAGCCGCTGCCCGGCGGCCCGCTCTCCGAGCACCAGTACGCCGCGGCGTGGTTCTCCGGCCTGACCGAGGTGCAGCGGCGCGGCTGGCTGCGGATGCACTACTCCGACTTCGCCGCGTGCCGCCTGCGCAGCGCGCACTTCGGCGGCCACGCGGCCCAGGCGATCCAGATGGAGCCCTCGCGTCCGCCGGAGGCCGGCCGGCGTCCGGAGCGCGGGATCCCGGAGGGCGCCGCGGCCCCGGGCGGGATGGTGGACCGAGGAGTGCCGGGGAACTGACAAGATCGGCACAGGGGTCCCGCTCCGGGGTGAGGTGAGAAGGCGGTCGCCCCGGGAAGGAGACCCTTGTGAAAGCTGACGTGGAAGCACCCCCCGAGGCCCCTGCGGCCCCTCGCCGGCGCCGCTGGCGCTTCCTGGCCGGGTTCCTCGTGATCGTTATCGTCCTGGTCGTGGGGGCCCGGCTCACCTGGTCGTGGCTGAACCCCTTCGGCGAGACCACGGTCGACCGCAGTCAGCCCGTGCTGCTGCAGTCCATCCACAACCTCAGCCGCTTCGAGGCGGCCACCGGCAACTTCCAGGTCATCGTGGACCTCGAGAAGGACGCCGACTTCCTGCCCGACGCCGTCAAAGGCACCCGGACCCTCTTCGTCGGGGCCGGGAGCGTCGACGCCTACGTCGACTTCAGCGGCCTGACCAAGGACGCGCTGACCGTCTCCCCCGACCGCACCTCGGTCACGGTACGGCTCCCGCGCGCCCAGCTGGAGAAGACCAACCTCGACAACAAGCGCTCCTACGTCTACTCCCAGGAGCGCGGCCTGTTCGACCGGGTCTCCGACTTCCTGTCGTCGTCCCCGGGCGACCAGCAGGAGCTGTACGTACTGGCCGAGAAGAAGATCGGCGAGGCCGCCCTGGCCAGCGACCTGCGCAACCGCGCCGACCAGAACACCAAGATGATGCTGCAGGGCATGCTGACCACGCTCGGCTTCGACAAGGTCAGCGTGAAGTTCGCCGACGAGCCCTGAGCCCTCCGGTCCCGGTCCCGGATCCCGCGGGATCCGGGACCGGTCAGCCGAGGGCGGCCAGCAGTTCGTCGGCCGCCGTGTACGGGTCCAGGCCGGACTCCCGCACGCGCGTCGCGAGCGCGTCCAGGCGCTGGTCGCCGTGGAGGTCGGCGAAGCGGGAACGCAGCGCCGCCAGGGCGATGGCCTCGATCTCGTCCCGGGCCCTGGCCTGCCTGCGCCGCTCCAGCTCGCCCGACTCCTGCAGATGGGCCAGATGCTCGTCCAGGGCCTCGACCACGTCCTCGCCGCCCTCGCCCCGGTAGGCCACCGTCGGCACGATCGGCGGCTTCCAGTCCCTCTCGACCAGGGCGATCATGTTGCGGAGCTCGCGGATCGCGGCCTGGGCGCCGTCGCGGTCGGCCTTGTTCACCACGAACACGTCGGCGATCTCCAGGATGCCCGCCTTGGCCGCCTGGACGCCGTCGCCCATGCCCGGAGCCAGCAGCACGATGGTGCTGTCGGCCATGGAGGCGATCTCCACCTCCGCCTGGCCGACCCCCACGGTCTCCACGAGGATGACCTCGCACCCGGCGGCCTCCAGCACGCGCAGCGCCTGCGGCGTGGCCCACGACAGGCCGCCCAGGTGACCACGGCTGGCCATCGACCGGATGAAGACCTCCGGGTCGGTGGCGTGGTCCTGCATGCGCACCCGGTCGCCCAGCAGCGCCCCGCCGGTGAACGGCGAGGACGGGTCCACCGCGAGCACGCCGACCCGCAAGCCGCGCTTGCGGAAGGCCTGGACCAGCACGCCGGTCGAGGTGGACTTGCCCACGCCCGGCGAGCCGGTGAGCCCGATGATCCTGGCCCGGTTCGGGCGGTCGGCGCAGAGCGCCGCGGTGATCTCCCGCAACCGCGGCGAGCCGTTCTCCACCATGGAGATCAACCGGGCCACCGCCCGCGGCCGCCCCTCGCGTGCCCCGGCGATCAGGGCGTCCAGATCCATGCCGCTCCCATCCTCTCGATCACGACCTCCCGATCACGGCCCGCGGCCCCGCCCGCCGTACGGCGGGCGGGGCCGGGCGGGCTCAGGAAGGTCACGCCGAGGGGACGCGGATGATCAGCGCGTCGCCCTGGCCGCCGCCCCCGCACAGACCGGCCGCGCCGGTCCCGCCGCCGCGGCGCTTGAGCTCGTAGGCCAGGGCGAGCACGATGCGGGCGCCGGAGGCGCCGATCGGGTGGCCGACGGCGATGCCGCCGCCGTTGACGTTGACCTTGTCGAGGGAGACGCCTAGGTCCTTGGCCGACTGCAGGACGACCTGGGCGAACGCCTCGTTGATCTCCAGCAGGTCGAGGTCGTCGACCGAGAGCCCCTGCTTGCCCAGGGCGTGCTTGATGGCGTTGGCCGGCTGGGACTGCAGCGAGTTGTCGGGCCCGGCCACGTTGCCGTGGGCGCCGATCTCGGCCAGCCACTCCAGGCCCAGCTCCTCGGCCTTGGCCTTGGACATCACGACCACCGCGCAGGCGCCGTCGGAGATCTGGGAGGCGGAGCCGGCGGTGATGGTGCCCTCCTTGCTGAAGGCGGGGCGCAGCCGGCTCAGGGCCTCGGCGGTGGTGTCGGCCCGCACCCCCTCGTCGGCGGAGACGACCACAGGGTCGCCCTTGCGCTGCGGGATCGGGACCGGGACGATCTCGTCGAGGATGCCGTTCTTGATCGCCGCGGCGGCGAGCTGGTGGGAGCGGGCGGAGAACTCGTCCTGCTCCTCGCGGCTCCAGCCCAGGCGAGCGTTGTGCCGCTCGGTGGACTCGCCCATGGACACCTGGTCGTAGGCGTCGGTGAGGCCGTCGTGGGCCATCGAGTCGACGATGCCCGCGCTGCCGTACTTCACGCCGGTGCGCAGGCCGGGCAGCAGGTGCGGGGCGTTCGACATGGACTCCATGCCGCCCGCGACGACGATGTCGAACTCACCGGCCCGGATGAGCTGGTCGGCGAGAGCGATCGCGTCCAGGCCCGACAGGCAGACCTTGTTGATCGTCAGCGACGGCACGGTCATCGGGATGCCGGCCTTGACCGCCGCCTGCCGCGAGGGGATCTGACCCGCTCCGGCCTGGAGCACCTGCCCCATGATCACGTACTGCACGGCCTCGGGGGCGACGCCCGCGCGCTCCAGCGCCGCCTTGATGGCGATGCCGCCGAGGTCGGCGGCCGTCAGACTGGACAACGAGCCGAGAAGCCGGCCGATGGGGGTGCGAGCTCCGGCGACGATGACGGAACCAGACATGGAGGGGCCTCCCTGGCAGGAAGTGGGATGACTTTGCCACCATACCCATGAGTACCTGAGCGTCCGCCATGGAGGTTGGCCCTATGTTCATGCGCATCGACCATGTGGGAATCGCGTGTCACGACCTCGAAGAGAAGATCGCTTTCTTCGAGCGGACCTTCGAGCTGACCGTGGTCGCCCGCGAGGTCAACGAGGAGCAGGGGGTCAAGGAGGCCATGCTGCACATCGCCGACGGCGAGGGCGGCGGGTCCTACATCCAGCTGCTGGAACCGCTGGGCCCCGACACGCCCGTCGGGAAGTTCCTCGCCAAGCGCGGCGAGGGCGTGCACCACGTGGCCTTCGGCGTGCCGGACGTCACCCAGGCCCTGCAGGAGATCGGCGGCAGGGGGATCCGCCTCCTGGACGAGAAGCCGCGCCACGGCTCGATGGGCTCCTCCATCGCCTTCCTGCATCCCAAGGACGTGGGCGGGATGCTCACCGAGCTCGTCCAGGCCCCGGAAAGGCGGGCTTAGACGTGTCAAATACAAGAAAGGTTCATGCGTAACAAGTCACGCACATAGTCGGAGGGGGCCGCCAAGGAGGCAACAGCGGAGTACGCTGGCCTATCACCGGACGTGGATCCTCGTCGCGGCTCCCGCCTGGATACCGACAACCCTCGTCCGGCCCGTGTAGCCGTCTCGCCAACCCAGGATCGAGCCTCCATGCAGTCCGACATCGACGCCCAGCTCAACAACTTCTTTGAGGACGCCCCCGCTCGGGAATTCGACGTGGTGCTTCGCGGCTATGACCGGCACCAGGTTCACGATCATCTCAAGCAGCTCGACGCGGAGCTCCGTCAGGCTCGCGAGCAGGTCACCGGCCTGCAGCGGGATCTTTCCGACTCCCAGCGCCAGCTGCAGGAGCAGGAGCGCCCGACCTACTCCGGTCTCGGCGCCCGCATCGAGCAGCTGCTCCGCCTCGCCGAGGAGCAGGCCACCGAGCTCGTCCAGGCCGCCCGTTCCGAGGCCAACGAGATCAAGGCCGCCGCCAAGGTGGAGGCCGCCGACCTGCGCGCCGCCGCCGAGAACGAGGCGGCCGAGAAGCGGGCCCTCGCCACCCGCGAGGCCGACGACATGCGCAGCACCGCCGAGCGCGAGGCCGAGGAGATCCGCTCGACCGCCCGCCGCGAGGCCGACGAGCTCACCTCGACCACCGAGCGCGAGGTCGCCAAGCTGCGGGCCACCGCCGACCACGAGGTCGCCGAGAAGCGCGCCGACGCCGAGCGCGAGATCGCCAAGCTGCGCACCACCACCGAGCGCGAGGTCGCCCAGCTGCGCGCCTCCACCAAGCGCGAGCGCGACGAGGTCCTCACCACCGCCAAGCGTCAGGCCGACGAGATGCGGGCCCAGGCCCAGCGCGTCCTGGAGGAGTCCGAGGCCAAGCGGGCCCAGGACGAGGCCGAGTTCGAGATCCAGCTCGCCGCCCGCCGCGAGGAGGCCGAGCGCCAGGAGGCCGAGCGCCACGCCACCGCGCAGGCCGCCACCCAGAAGCTGGTCGCCGAGGCCGAGCAGCGTGCGGCCACCGCCGAGCAGCGGGCCACCAAGGCCACCCAGCAGGCCGAGCAGACCCGCCGCGAGGCCGACACCCACGCCAAGCAGTTGCTGGCCAACGCCCGCAAGAACGCCGACCAGATCGTCTCCGAGGCCAAGACGAGCGCCGAGTCGATCGTCTCCGAGGCCAAGGCCGAGGCTGAGCGGAGCCGCTCCGTGGCCCAGCGCCAGGTCGACGAGCTGACCCGTCAGCGCGACAGCATCACCAGCCACCTCGCGCAGCTGCGCCAGCTGCTCGGCGGCGCCCCGCTCCCGGCCACCGAGCCGGAGCCCGCGGTCACCGCGGCCCCGCCGAAGCCGGCCATCGCCGCCGCCAACGGCAACGACAAGCCCGCCCCGGCTCCCGCTCCCGCTCCCGCCAAGGCGGAGAAGGCCGACGACGACGCGGAGTGGTGGCAGGAGTAATCTCCCCGCCCCCGCGTCGGGGCTCTGACGACGGCTACAGGAGAGCCCGGCGACTTCCACGGTCGCCGGGCTCTCCTTCTGTCTGCCGGTTTTTCGGATCCGGCTCCGGGACACGCCCCGCCCTCGTGGCGCTCCGGCTTGCCCTTCTCGACGCCCGGACACGGCGCTTCGCGCGCCACCGGCCGCCACCGCTCGTCTACGTCAGAACCCATCGGTTCGCCAGGGAAACCACCGCCGCCTGTTCGGACTCGACGTCATCCAGGCTCGTTACTGTGGTTGAACTCGTGATGTCGCCGGGTGGCTTAGGCGGGTCTGATTGTCGGGCCGGTCTCGGCGAGGCGGCCGTCTATGACCAGACCGCTGGCCGCCGCTGATTACCTGGTGCGCTCAGTGCGGTCGTCGTACTCTTCGCGGGCGGTGATGACTTCTTCGATGTGCAGCACGGACCACTCCGTGAGCGCCTTCAGCGGTTCCCGTAGCGTCTGGCCGAGCGCGGTCAGCTCATACTCCACGTGCGGCGGCACCTCTGGGTAGACGGTCCGGCTGACCAGCCCGTCGCGTTCGAGGGTGCGCAGCGTCTGGGTGAGCATCTTCTCGCTCACGCCCGCCAGCGCCTGCCGGAGATGACCGAACCGGGAGGTCCCGTTCCGGCCGAGTTCGCCCAGCACGAGGACCGCCCACTTGCTGCCGATCTGGTCGAGCAGGTCCCGCGACGGGCAGCCGCGCTCGTACGGATCGAATGACGGCATGGGCCCGGTCGCATTCTCGACAGCAGCCATACGGCTCACCTCAATGCTTTCGCTGCGGTAAGTACCGTACCAAGAAGTGGCTACTCCCCAACAGAGAGTGTTCAGGTCATTCTGTGTTCCATCCCGCGGCGGACGGACCGCGGCAGGCGTGCGAGGCACGCGCGGAAGGAAGGAATGACCATCATGCCGATCGTCGTCACTGGAGCCACCGGCCAGCTGGGCAGGCTCACCGTCGAGGCACTGCTGCGGCGTGGGATCCCGGCCGCGGACATCATCGCGACCGGCCGGGACATCGCCGGGATCAAGGATTTGGCCGACCGAGGCATCACGGTACGCCGCGCCGACTTCGCGGACACGGACGGCCTGGCCGAGGCATTCGCGGGGGCGGACAGGCTGCTGCTGATCTCGGCCTCGGTCCCCGTGGGCGAGCGGGTCGCCAACCACCGCCGCGTGATCGACGCCGCGGCATCCGCAGGCGTGTCGCTAGTGGCGTACACGAGCACGACGCACGCGGACACGGCCACCACCGTCATCGGTGCCACGCACAGCGAGACCGAGGCGTATCTGCGGGACCGCGGAATCCCCAGCGTGCTGCTGCGCAACGGCTGGTACTTGGAGAACTACACCAGCCAACTGCCACAGATCCTGCAGAACGGCGCGGTCGTCGGCGCCGCAGGCGAGGGGCGGATCAGCGCCGCGTCCCGCGCCGACTACGCCGAGGCCGCAGCGGTCGTCCTCACCACTGAAGGCCACACCGGCGCCGTGTACGAGCTCGGCGGCGACGGATCCTTCACCCTGACTGAGCTCGCCGCCGCGATCTCCGCTGCGGCCGGAAAGCAGGTTACCTACGCTGACCTCCCGGTGGCCGACTTCACCCAGGTACTGGACGCCGCGGGCCTACCCTCCGAGCTGGCGGAGGTCCTCGCTGACGCTGACCGCGGTATGAAGCGCGGCGAGATGTACACCGACTCTGGCGACTTGCGCCGCCTGATCGGCCGCCCGCCCGTGACCCTGGCCGAGGCACTCGCGGCCGCCCTGCATTACTGAGGTTGAACTCGTGATGTGGCCGGGTTGCTCAGGTAGGTCTGATTGCCAGGCCGGTCTCGGCGAGGCAGCCGTCTATGAGTTCGCTGCGGTACTGGATGTGCCGTAGGCGCTGGACGGGGTGTTCAGGGGTACTGAAGGCGACGTTGCAGAGCCAGCCGCGTCACAGGAGGGACCAGATCCCCTCGACTGGGTTGAGGTCGGGTGCGTAGGGCGGCAGATAGCAGATGGTCAGCCAGTCCCGGGCCTCGGCGAACTCTTGCGGGTCGGCGGCCTTGTGGACGTTGAGGCTGTCCCAGACGAGAACGATCGGGCCACCGAGCTGCTGGTGTGCTGCGATCAACAGGTCCCGGTAGTCGCGCCAGGAGAAGCTCTTGCGCCCATCGCGACGGCCGTCGTCATGGCGGGGCCGGTAGATGAGCCTGGAGCGGCGACCGGGTTTGTCGCAGGTCAGCGCGGTGATGGAGATCCGTCTTCGGGAGCGGCCGCGGACCCGCACCACCGGGGTCCGGCCGCGCTGTGACCGCTGTGACCGGGTCTTCACGTGCGGCGTCATGGAGGATCCGGCTTCGTCCTCGAAGACGAGCCAGGCTCCACGGGCCGCCGCGAGTCTTCCGCGCAGGGCCACACCTGCTTGACCCACCCGGCCACCACCCCGTCGTCCCGCTCCATGGCCCGTCGGGCCGGGACCTGCCAGGACCAGCCGTTACGCGCCAGCAGTTTCCGCACACCCTGGATCGTGTAGGCCATGTGAAAGCGCCGACCGATCACCGTCTTGATCCGCGCCAGTGTCCAGCGCTGGTCCTCCCAGCCGTGCGCGGTCGGCCCCTTGGCCAGCTCCGCCTCCAGCTGCGCGAACTGCTTTTGGCTCAGCCTCGGCAGCGATGCCGGCCCCTGCGACCGCAGGGGCCGCGGACCGCCCTGCTCCCACTTCTGCCGCCACCGTTGTACCGAGCGGACGTTGACGCGCAGGGCCTTGGCGATGACCGAGCTCGCCTCGCCCCGAGCGGACCGCTCGGCCGCCTTGAGCCGTAACTCCTCGCGGAACTGCTGCCGTTCGGCGTCAGCCCGCCTCCTTGTGGATATCGCATGCTCCGGTGATACCGCACGGACGACGAGCCATCAGCCCCTACGACACCACGAGTTCAACCTCAGTAATGACACGACAGCCCTATCGGGCGCCTGCCATTTCATCAATCCCGTGGGATCCTCAAAGGAGGACTCGGCGCTGTCGTCCCGGACTTTGGCGCCGCGGTGAAAAACGAGCTGCAGCCGATCGGCCGATCGGAGCAGGAAGGTCACTCTGTCCACTCCGTCGTGACAGAAGCTGGGGGCATTCCATTTCACACGTTCGGTGATCTCCGGGTTCGACGCCAGAATCGCCTTTCGTCATATCACCGCGGAGCGGTCCGGCAGAAGCCTCATCCGATCGCCTCATCAAAAGGGCTGTCCGGCAGGCTTCCGATCCCGGAAATCCCGTGCGAGGACGTTGTCCACTCACACCTCGGACGCGCCGCCGCAGCCGGCGCCAGACAGGGTGCGGGATGGAACATGGGCAAGTGGGTGAGCCTCGCCCGGGATCTTGACCTCAAGTCAAATCGAGGTTCTACCGTGATCTTCATGAGCACAACAGCTACCGCCGAGATCACAGCGATCAAGCAAGTGGTCGCCGCGGTTGAACACGCCCAGAACCATGAGCTTCCCGACGCATTCGTCGCCCTGTTCCGGGCCGACGCGATCTGGACGACGGGCCACGGTAAGCGCCTCTTCGGCCGCGATGCGATCTCCGCCTTCACCCACCAGGTGCTTCCCGGCGGGATGCAGGGCACGACGGTCACGTTCGAGGTGGAACACGTGCTCTTCGTTCGCCCCGACGTCGCCGCCGTCAAAGTGCGCCAGGTGTATCAGTCGCCCGACGGGACGGACGTGGGCACGCCACTGTTCGTCATGGCGAAGGAGGACGGGCGGTGGCTCTTGACCGCCTGCCAGAACACCGGCGTGGTCGACGGGGAATGACCAGATCCTGAACCGGCTACGGCGGCCCGTCCTGCGCTCCTTCCCGCCGGCACGGCCGCGAGGCAACGGCGGTCCGCCCTGAACGGCCCCGCTGCCGGTTGCTTCAGCCGCTCACAGGACATTGGGCGTCCGGGAAAGGTCCGCCACTACGGCGGGTCATGAGTACAGCGGAGCGGGGACGGGCGCGGAGCGGGCGGGTGTGCAGGCCGGAGCAGGAAAAGGACCGCACCCCGCGCACCCGGGCAGGCCGGAGACCTGAACGCACCAGAGCCCCGCTGAGACGGCCGGCCGGAACACCCGCCCGCACAGCGCCCCGCCCACCCCGGCCACGCGTTGAAACACCCGTCCTCGGCCGCGTTCCCGCCCGCCGTACAACGGCGCCGACCACCACCGCTCCCCACCTCGCCGCACCGGTTCCGGTGCCTTGCTGAGCACCTGCGCCGTACCCGGCGCCACCTCGCCGTACCCGGCGTCACGAAGTGATGATGCGCTCCCTGAGGAAGCCGGTCACCGCGCGGTTGAAGGCTTCGGGTTGTTCGACGGCGCTCAGGTGGCCGGCTTTCTCGATCACGGTCAGGCGGCCGTCGGGGACCGCCTCGGTCATCGCCTCGGCGTCGGAGAGCGGGGACAACTCGTCCTCCTCGCCCACGATCACGAGCACGGGGACCTTCAGGGCCCGCAGGGTGTCGAAGGAGTCGGGGCGGGCGGCCATGGCGCGCTGGGCCCAGGCGACGGCGGCGGGCGGGGCGGACTGGACCAGGCCCCGGATGCGGCCGAACACCATCGCGCGGCGCTGTTTGGTGGTGGGGCCGACGAGCGCAGGGAGGACCTCCTCCAGGAGGATCGAGGGGCCCTTGTCGAGGACGGCGGCAGCGATGCGCTCGCGGTTGGCGCGGGCGGGCTCGGGATCGGCGGTGGCCTTGGTGTCGGCCAGGATGACCCCCAGGAGGCGGTCGGGGTGGTGGCGGCACAGGGCCATGGTCACGTAACCGCCCATGGACTGGCCGCCGATCACGGCGCGGTCGATGCCCTCGCTGTCGAGGAGGCGTGCGACGTCGTCGGCCATCGCGTCGAGCGACGGCTCGTCGTCTCCGAGCAGCGAGCCGCCGAACCCGCGCAGGTCCGGAGTGATCACCTTGCAGGTGGCGGCGAGTCCCTCGCGCTGGGCCAGCCACATCGTCGATGACATCGGAAACGCGTGGAGAAGGACGACCGGAAGTCCCTCGCCCGCCGATCGTGTGTACAGGCGCACGCCGTCCACCGTAATGGCGGACACCCGATCTGACACCCCTTGACTATGGACCCGTTATGAGGTGGCGCTGACCCCGCCGTCGACCAGGAGCACCTGGCCGGTCATGTAGGCGGAGGCCGGGGCCGCCAGGAACAGCGCCGGGTACGCCATCTCCTCCGCGGTGCCCCAGCGGCGCATGGGGACGGTCTGGACGGTCGCCTCGTTCGAGGCCGGGTCCTCCCAGAGGTTGCGGTTGAGGTCGGTGGCGGTCCAGCCCGGGCACAGGGCGTTGACCCGGACGCCGCTGCCTGCCCACTCCAGGGCCAGGGTCTTGGTCAGGGCGACCAGGCCCGCCTTGGCCGCGGCGTACGGGGCCAGGAACGGCGCGCCCTTGGCCGCCACCGAGGACACGTTGATCACCGATCCGGAGCCGCGGTCGAGGAGGTGGGGGGCGAAGGCGTGGCAGACGGCCATGGCCGAGTCGAGGTTGAGCCGCATCAGCTTGTCCCACCCGGACAGCCGCAGGTCCTTGAACGGTACGAGGAAGTTGGACCCGCCCGCGTTGTTGACCACCACGTCGACGTGGCCCAGGTCCTCGATCGCCCGCCGTACGGCCGCCGCCGCGGCGTCCCGGTCGGTGAGGTCGCACGGGATCACCACGGCCCGGCGGTCGAGCGCCTCGATCTCCTTGGCCGTCTCGGCCAGGGACTCGGCCGACCGGGAGACCAGTGCGACGTCCGCGCCGGCCTGGGCGAACGCGACCGCGATGGCCCGCCCGATGCCCCGCGACGCGCCGGTGACGAACGCCTTCTGGCCGGAAAGATCGAACGCCTGCACGGCCGCCTCCTCGTTGTCCGTGAACGCCGCACCGTGCGGCTCGAACCGAACAAGATTCTATGAGTCGGCGACCTCGGTGGGGAGGGGGTAGGCGGCCGGGTTCACCCGGCGGACGATCTCGTCGAGCACGATCCGCACGTACGGCTCGCCCACCCACAGGTGCTTGGCGTCGTCCACCCCGACGACCTCGGCCTGCGGCACCCGCGCGAAGCGGGTGCGGGCCTCCGGCGGCTGCAGGTAGTCGTCGAACTCGGGGACCAGCGCGGTCAGCGGGCGGCCGAACGCCGCCCACGCGTCGAGGTCGGCGTCGCCGGCCCGGTGCAGCGGCGGGGAGAGCAGGATGGCGCCGTGCACCAGCGGGTCGTGGCCCCACTTCAGGACCAGCTCGGTGCCGAAGGACCAGCCGATCAGCCAGACGTTCGGCAGGTCGTGGAACTCGGCGTACTCCAGAGCGGCGGCGACGTCGAACCGCTCGCCCTCCCCGCCGTCGAAGGCGCCCTCCGAGGTGCCCCGTTCGGAGCCGGTGCCGCGGGTGTTGAAGCGCAGCACCGCCAGGTCGGCCAGGGCCGGCAACCGGTTGGCGGCCTTCTTGTAGACGTGGCTGTCCATCATGCCGCCGTGCGTGGGCAGCGGGTGCAGGCAGATCAGCGTGGCCACCGGCGGCCGCTCGGGCGGGAGGGCCAGCTCGCCCACGAGCGTCAGCCCGTCGGCCGTGTGCAGCTCGATCGGCTCGCGCCTGGCGGGCAGGACCGTGGCGGCCCGGATCTCCATCTCATGCCTTTCGTGGGTTCGTTGCCATGACTGACCGGTGCGTCCCGGCCCCCCGCCGCCGGTACGGCACCGGCCTTCAGTAGCGGCTGCGACCGGGACCGCGTCTGGTCCGGTTGCGCCAGCACGCGGTGTGCCAGTGCCTGCGCTCCTCCTCGCCGCCCTGCCAGGCGGGCCAGCTCACCAGGTGGGGCACGCCCGGGCTGATCAGCTGGTCGCAGCCCGGGCACCGGTAGGTCTTGTCGGCCCCGGCGCCGGTGAGGCGGCGGACGTGCCAGTCGCCGTCGGGCCACTCCTCGATCTGGTCGACGCCGGGCACGGAGCGCCCGACGGGCCGGGAGGTCTTGCCCGATCCCCGGTCGAAGGGGTCCATCCGCCTGGCCCTGCGCGGGCTCACGACGACAGGTCGCGGATGCTCGGCACCCCTGCGGTGACGAGCTGGTCCAGCAGCGGCGCGGGGGCGAAGCAGGGGTCGCGGTACTCGGCGTAGAGTGCGCGCAGACCGTCGCGGACGGTCTCCAGGCCCAGCCGGTCGAGCATCTCGAACGGCCCCTCGGGGTAGCCGCAGCCGAGCTTCATGGCCGTGTCGATGTCCTCGATCGCGGCGTAGCCGGATTCGTACATGCGCACGGCGTCGTTCAGGTAGGGGTACAGCAGGGCGTCGACCACGAACTCGGCGCGGTCCTTGCAGGGCACCGGGGTCAGGCCGAGGATGCGCATCAGCCCGTGGGCGACGCTCGCGGTCTCCGGCGAGGTGAGCACCGTGGAGGCGACCTCGGCGATCCGGTCGCCGACCAGGTGCAGGCCGACGAGGCGCTCGGGGTGCGGGAGCCGTACGGCCAGCTCGACCACGGGGGTGCGCGACAGGGCGATGACCAGCTCGGCGTCGTCGGCGTCGACGACCTTGAACCCGGCCCCGGAGAGCCGGGCGCCGAACTCCTCGGCTCCCTCCCCGAGCACCCCCACCGATCTCGCCGACGGCTTCTCCTCCGGCGAGGGGCTCTCGGGCTCCTCCGCGGAGTGGAAGCCCTGCCCGGACTTGCGCCCGAGCCGGCCGGCGGTGACGAGCTCGCGCAGGACCGGCGCCGGGGCGTGGCGGCGGTCACGGGTCTCGCGGAAGAGCACCTCGCAGATCTCGTAGGAGGTGTCCAGGCCGATCAGGTCGAGCAGGGCGAAGGGGCCCATCGGCAGCCCGACGCCGAGCCGCATCGCGGCGTCGATGTCGTCCCTGCCCGCCACGCCGTTCTCCAGCATGACCGCCGCCTGGTTGAGGTAGGGCAGCAGGAGCCGGTTGGCCACGAACCCGGCGCGGTCGCCCACGACGACCGGCGTCTTGCCGAGGCGGCGCGCGAGATCGGCGACCTCCTCGGCGAGCCCCTCGTCGGTGGTCACGGTGCGGACCACCTCGACCAGCTTCATGACCGGGGCGGGATTGAAGAAGTGCATGCCCACGACCCGTCCCGGCCGGGTGGTGGTGGCCGCGATCGCGGTGACCGACAGCGAGGAGGTGTTGGTGGCGAGCACCACGGAGGGCTTGCAGACGCGGTCGAGGTCGGTGAACAGGGCCCGCTTGAAGTCCATGACCTCGGGGATGGCCTCGATGACCAGGTCGGCCTCGGCGAGGTCCTCCAGGGAGGTGGTGAAGGTCACCCTGGCGAGGATCTCCGTCCGCTGCTCCTCGGTCAGCCTGCCTCGTGCCAGGGCCCGGTCCGTGGAGGCCTCCAGGTGGCCCCGTCCGCGCTCCAGCGCTCCGGAATCGGCCTCGACCCCGATCACCGTCAGTCCGGCACGGGCGAACACCTCGGCGATCCCCGCGCCCATCGTGCCCAGGCCGACCACGCCGACCGTCTCAAAGGTGCCCGCCATCGACTCTCCCCATCGCACCGAGAACGTGCTGCCGCCGGGGCGGCCCGCCCCGGCACCCCACCAGTCTCCCAGAGATGACCCACCCGCCTCACCGGCCGGGTGCCCCGCCCGGCTCTCCGTTTTCAATCTCAGAAGAGTACTTGAATGAGAGTTGAGTATCGTCTAGCGTTTTAATAGATGAGCGAGGAGGGAACATGGGAGAGAACCTCACACCTGAAAACGCCCTGCGGCACATAGACAAGGTCGACCGGCGGGCCCGGCGGCCCGCGCGGGAGGTCGGGGTGACGTTCCTGGTCACCGGGTTCTTCACCATCGTCTACTGGCTGGCCATGTCACTCGGCCCCGGCTGGTCCAAGCTCGCGGTGGCCGCGATATGGCTCGCCCTCACAGTCTTCTCCGTCGTCCAGACCAACCGGCTGGGCATCCAGGATCGCGAGATCGCCTGGGCCGGCAAGCCCACCGGACCGGTGACCGTCACCTACGGCATCCTCACCGTGGTCATGCTCGTGGTCGGGATGTTCCTCCTCCCGGAGGACCCCGGCGCGGGCTGGATCACGGCGATCGTCGCGCTGACGGTCTGCACGAGCCTGCCGCTGTTCTACGCGGCCTGGCGGATCCTCCGGGCGGAAAGGTGAGCGGGAACGGCTCCCACCCGCGCCACCAGCTGGACGACCTCATCCACGCGCCGGTCCGGTTGTCGATCATGGCTGCCCTGGCCGCCGCGGACAAGGCCGAGTTCCGCTTCCTGCGGGACACGATCGAGGTGAGCGACTCGCTGCTCTCCAAGCACATCATCACGCTGGAGGAAGCGGGCTACGTCGAGGTCGAGAAGGTGTTCGTCGGCAAACGGCCGCGCACCTGGCTCTCACTCACCGATGACGGGCGCCGCGCGTTCAACGACTACGTTTCCGTGTTGAAAAGACTGACCGAAGGATCCCCCTGATGATAGAGATCGACGATCTGCACAAACGCTACGGCGACAAAACAGCCCTGACGGGAGTGTCGTTCGCTGTGAAGCCGGGCGAGATGTTCGGCTTCGTGGGCGCCAACGGCGCGGGCAAGACCACCACGATGCGCATCCTGATGGGCGTGCTGGCCGCCGACTCCGGCCAGGTGCGGTGGGACGGCAGGCCTCTCACCTTCGAGGACAGGCGCAAGTTCGGCTACATGCCGGAGGAGCGCGGCCTCTACCAGAAGATGAAGGTCTCCGAGCAGGTCCAGTACTTCGGCCGGCTCAACGGCATGTCCGCCGCCCAGGCGGCCAAGGCCACGGCCGACCTGCTCGAGCGGCTCTCGCTCACCGAACGCGCCGGTGACGAGGTGGGCGCCCTGTCCCTGGGCAACCAGCAGCGCGTGCAGCTGGCCGTCGCCCTGGTGCACGGGCCCGAGGTGCTCGTCCTGGACGAGCCCTTCTCCGGCCTGGACCCCATCGCCGTCGACGCGCTCGCCGAGGTGCTCCTCGAGCGCCGCTCGGCGGGCGTCCCGGTGCTCTTCTCCAGCCACCAGCTCGACCTGGTGGAGCGGCTGTGCGACTCGGTGGGCATCATCTCGGCCGGTCGCATGGTGGCCAGTGACACGGTGGAGGAGCTGCGGGCCCGTGAGGGACGCCGCCTGCTCAAGGTGGTGGTCCGGGACGCGGCGCCCGGCTGGACGGCCGGCCTGGGCGGAAATATCACCGAAAAGGGTGACGAGGTGCTCTTCGCCGACGTGAACGGCAGCGACCAGGAGATCCTGCGCGCCGCCACGAAGGCGGGGACCGTCGAGCACTTCGGCTGGGAGCGGCCCACGCTCACGGAGATCTTCCGGGAGGCAGTGGCATGAGCAGGCGGATCAACGGGCACGGCACGCTCGCGTACGCGGGCTCCGGGCCGATGGGCGGGGAGATCGCATGAGTGGACTGTGGCTGGTCGCGCGGCGGGAGATCGCCACGCGCGGCCGTACGAAAGCGTTCGTCATCGGCCTGGTGATCAGCGCGTTGCTGGTGGGCGCCCTCGCCTTCCTGCCCAGGCTCTTCTCCGGCCCCGACTCCTACACCGTGGGATTCGTCGGCTCCTCGACGCTGCAGCCCGCCCTCACCGGGGCGGACAAGGACGTCACGATCACCACGAAGCCGTTCGCGGACGAGGCCGCCGCCCGCAAGGCCGTCCTCGACGGCGAGGTGGACGCGGTCGTGGTCGACGACCGCAGGGTGCTCGCCGACGGCGAGGTGGACCGGGAGCTGGGCCTGCTGCTGGAGGGCGCGCACCAGACGGCCCAGGCCGGCAAGCAACTCGCCGCGGCCGGGCTCGACGCCGCCAAGGTCGCCGAGGCGATGCGGGTCGCCCCGCTGGAGCAGGTCTCCGTCGGCGCCGACACCCGTTACGCCGGCGCGCGGACGGGCATCGCGACGCTGCTGGTCATGCTGCTGTTCTTCCAGCTCCTCCAGCCGTCCATGTACGTCGCCATGGGCGTGGTCGAGGAGAAGGGCAGCCGCATCGTCGAGATCCTGCTGACCTCCATCCGCCCCTGGCAACTGCTCGGCGGCAAGATCGTGGGACTGGGCGCGCTGGCGCTGCTCAACCTCGTCGTGGTGATCGTGGCCGGTCTGGGAGCCGCCACGATCAGCGGCTTCACCTCCGACATGCCGCCCGGGATCGGCGGTGTCGTGGTCAGCACGCTGTTCTGGTTCGTGCTCGGCTACGCCTTCTTCGCCACGCTGGCGGCCGCGCTCGGCTCGCTGGTCTCCCGGCAGGAGGAGGTCAGCAGCGTCCTCACCCCGATGATGATGCTGATCATGGCCGCCTACTTCGTGTCCTACTTCGCGGCCATCGAGCCCGGCAACTCGGTGGCCCGCATCCTGTCGCTGATCCCGCCCTTCTCCTCGATGGTCATGCCGGTCCGCACGGCGGCCGGCGAGGTTCCCCTGTGGGAGATGGGCGTGGCGGCGGCCCTGATGATCGTCGCAACGGGGGCCGTGCTGATCCTGGGCGCCCGGATCTACGAGCGCGCCATCCTGCGCACGGGTGCGCGGGTCAAGCTCTCCGAAGTCGTGCGGGACGGTTCCGCCGTCGCGCGCTGACCTCCCCCGCCGCCCGTCGCGTCCACCGGCCGTCCTCTTCGCAGGGCGGCCGGTCCCGTCGGGCCGGTAGGGTTGTCGCTCATGCGACTGGTCATCGCTCGTTGCAGCGTGGATTACGTGGGAAAGCTCACCGCCCATCTCCCGATGGCCCCCCGGCTCATCCTCATCAAGGCGGACAGCAGCGTGTCGATCCATGCCGACGACCGCGCGTTCAAACCGCTCAACTGGATGAACCCGCCGTGCAAGCTCCGCGAGGACGGGGGCACCTGGACGGTGACCCACGGCAAGACCGGTGAGAAGCTCATCCTCACCATGGAGGAGATCCTCCACGACTCCAGCCACGAACTGGGCGTCGACCCGGGTCTGATCAAGGACGGCGTCGAGGCCCACCTCCAGGAACTGCTGGCCGAGCACATCACCACGCTGGGCCCGGGCTACACGCTCGTCCGGCGCGAGTACATGACGGCGATCGGGCCGGTGGACATCCTCTGCCGCGACCACAACGGCGCCACCGTGGCGGTGGAGATCAAGCGCCGCGGCGAGATCGACGGCGTCGAGCAGCTCACCCGCTATCTCGAACTCCTCAACCGCGACCCCCTGCTGGCGCCGGTCAAGGGCGTCTTCGCCGCCCAGGAGATCAAGCCCCAGGCCCGGGTGCTCGCCACCGACCGCGGCATCGACTGCGTGACCCTCGACTACGACGCCCTGCGCGGCATCGAGCCGGAGAACCCCACCCTCTTCTGATCCGGTGTCCGTCCCCGCCTCCGGTCCGGCGTGCGGGGTCCTGCCGTACGGCCCGGCGCGCATGCCCACGCCGTACGGCCCCGCCCGGCTGTCCCTCCTCGCCGTACCCGGCCGGGCTCCGCGTCAGCACGCTCCTCGAGCGGACGGGGCACGCGCCGTCACGCCCCTCACTCGACCGCGTCCCCGCAACCACCGGATCCGCAACCACCGGATTCGAAGTCGCCTGGTCCGAAGTCGCCGGAGTCCGCAGCCACCGGATCCGGACTCCGGATCGCCGCCTCTGAACCCCGTGTCCCCGGGGTCTGAATCGAGCGTGTCCTCCGAATGGAGGACACGGGATTCCATCGGCCGTTGGTGCCGGGTGAGGCGTGGCCGGACGAATCTTGAGACATGACCACAGCGGTGAAAGTACGCGGGCTGACCAAGCGTTACGGCGACGTGCAGGCGGTCGGGGGCATCGACCTCGACATCAGGGCGGGCGAGGTGTTCGCGATCCTCGGGCCCAACGGGGCGGGGAAGTCGACCACGGTGGAGATCCTGGAGGGTTACCGGCAGCGTGACTCGGGTGAGGTCAGCGTCCTGGGGACCGACCCGGGCAGGCCGACGCGTGAGTGGCGTTCCCGGGTCGGGGTGGTGCTGCAGACGGCCAACGACGTGGCCGAGGCGACGGTGCGGGAGACAGTCCGGCACTTCGCCGGTTACTACCCCAACGCCATGGATCCGGATCAGGTGATCGAGCAGGTCGGCCTGGCCGACAAGGCCGGCAAGCGGATCCGGGAGCTCTCCGGCGGCCAGCGGCGCCGGGTGGACGTGGCGCTGGGCGTGATCGGCAGTCCCGAACTGCTCTTCCTGGACGAGCCGACCACCGGGTTCGACCCCGAGGCCCGCCGCCAGTTCTGGGAGCTGATCGGGAACATGGCCCATCAGGGGACCACGATCGTGCTGACGACCCACTATCTGGACGAGGCCGAGGCGCTGGCCGACCGGGTCGCGGTGATCGCCAAGGGCCGGATCGTGGCCGAAGGAGAGCCCACGACCCTGGGCGGACGGGCCACCGCCAAGGCGACGGTCCGCTGGGCGGGGGGCTCCCTGGAAACCGACACCCCCACCGAGACCGTACTGGAGCTGACCCGGCGGTTCGACGGCGAGATCCCGGAACTGACGGTGACCCGGCCGTCCCTGGAGGAGATCTATCTCCGCCTCATCGAAGGCTGACCTCGCCCCCGGGATGACATCCGCTCTGGAAGCTCCGCAGGAAGACCGCCTCCGAGCCAGGTCCATCCCGGACCCCCTCCGAACCAGGTCCACCTCAGAGCCCTCCGAACCAGGTCCACCTCAGAGCCCTTCCGAAGCAGTCCACCTCGGATCCCTCCGAGTCACGTCCACTTCTTCGACGGCCGCTCGCCTCCGGCGAGTCCTGCCCCTCCGGCGGATCTCCGCCACTGGCCGCCCCGGCCGAACGCGGACGGGCCGCCGATCCTCCGGCGGACACGCCGCCCCCACCGTCCCCGCGCCGGTTATCCGGACAATCCACCTCAGTCGCTTGAGAAAGCAGCTCCATGAGCCAGACCATCGTTCCCGACGCCGCCGTTCCGGTGGCACCCGCCAAGTTGCCCTCCACGATCAGGACGGGCCTGTCACGGGCGGCCCTCGAGACCCGGATGTTCTTCCGGGAGAGGGACGCGGTGATCTTCACCTTCTCGTTCCCGATCATCCTGTTGGTGATCTTCGGGTCGATCTTCGCGGACGACCTGGAGGGCACCGGTCTCAACGTCTCCCAGCTCTACGTCGCCGGGCTGATCGGTTCGGCGGCCATGACGGGCTTCCAGAATCTCGGCATCGGCATCGCGATGGACCGCGACGACGGCACGCTCAAGCGGCTGGCCGGCACGCCGATGCCCCCGGCCGCCTACTTCGTGGGCAAGGCGTTCAACACCCTCCTCATCTCCTTCGTCCAGGTCGTGATCCTGCTGGCCATCGGGGTGGCGCTGTTCGAGCTGGAGCTGCCCTCGGAGGTCTCCACCTGGCTGACCTTCGCCTGGGTGTTCGTGCTCGGCGTGCTCGGATCGTCGTTGCTCGGCATCGCGGTCAGCAGTCTGCCCCGTTCGGGCAAGAGCGCCAGCGCGGTGATCGCGATGCCGTTCGTGGTGCTGCAGTTCATCTCGGGGGTGTTCATCCCGATCAGCCAGCTGCCCGAGTGGCTGGTCCAGATCGCCTCGTTCTTCCCGCTCAAGTGGATGTGCCAGGGGTTCCGGTCGGTCTTCCTGGGAGACGCCGGTGCCACACTGGAGCTCGCCAAATCGTATGAACTCGACCGGGTCGCGCTGATTCTGGGCGCGTGGGTCATCGGAGGACTGGTGCTGTGCCTGACGACCTTCCGCTGGAAGAGCCGGCGCGACGGATAGCGGCGCGTCCGGCCGGCCCCGCCGGGCCCTTCCGGCGCCTGGCCGGGTTCGTCGGACCGCCGGCCCCGCCGGACCGGGCCGCCGGTCCGGCGGGGCCGCACGCCTGGGAGTCGCTGATCGGCTGGGAGGCGCTGCTGGTCCTCGCCACCATGGTTCCGGCGGTGTTCGTCATCGCGACGAGCGAGGTCCCTCCCCTGGAGAAGTTCGCCGCCGCCGGTCTCATGGCGGCGATCACGCCGGTCTATCTGCTGGTCGGCCGCCCCGCCATCATCAACGAGAACCGGCGCCGGGGAGTCGTCTACCTCACCCTGATCATGCTCCTGTTCACCCCGGCCGTGCTGATCGAACCGGCGACGACGTTCGCGCTCTTCGGGCTCTGCCCGCAGTGCTTCATGGTGCTCCCGGCCAGGCAGGCGATCCTCGGCGTGATCGCGCTGAACCTCACCCCCGCCGTGCGGTTCTTCGTCATCGACGGCGGGTCGGGCGGCGCGTTCAACCTGCTGACCGTCACCATGATCGTGATCTTCTTCTCCGGCGTGTTCGGCATATGGATGGAGCGGATCATGGAGCAGAGCGAGGAACGGGCCGCGCTCATCGAGGAGCTGGAGGCCCAGCGGGCGGAGGTCGCACGGCTGTCGGCCGAACGGGGGGCCATGGCCGAGCGGGAGCGCCTGGCCGGGGAGATCCACGACACCCTGGCTCAGGGGTTCACCAGCATCATCATGCTCATCCAGGCCGCCGAGGCCCAGCCGGACCCGGGCCGCCATCTGGCGCTGGCCGTACGGACCGCGCGGGAGAACCTGGCCGAGGCCCGCGCGCTGGTGGCGGCGCTGGCCCCCGCGCCCCTGGACGGCTCCACTCTCGACGAGGCCCTCGGCAGGCTCACCGCCCGGCTCGGCGAGGAGACGGGGATCACGACCTCCACCGCCGTCCGGGGCGACTCCCGCCCGCTGGCGCCCTCCACCGAGGTGGTACTCATCCGGGCCGTCCAGGAGGCTCTGGCCAACGTGCGCAAGCACGCGGCGGCGGACCGCGTGGACGTCGTGACGACCTACGGGCCGGAGTCCGTGACGCTGGAGGTCCGCGACGACGGGCGCGGCTTCGATCCGGCGGCGGTCGACGGGTACGGCCTGCGCGGCATGCGCACCCGGGTGGAGCAGGCGGGCGGCGACCTCGCCCTGACCAGCGCGCCCGGCGCGGGCACCACCCTCGAGGCGACCGTCCCGATCTACCCCGGAACGGACCGCACCGCGTCCGAAACCGCCGTCCCCGCCGATCCGGGAGTGTGACCTTGCTGCGTCTGATGATCGTCGATGACCATCCGGTGGTCCGCGAAGGGCTGCGCGGGATGCTGGAGGCCGGCCCCGGGATCACCGTGGTGGGCGAGGCCGCCTCGGGGGACGAGGCGGTCGTGCGGGCACGGGAGCTGACTCCGGACGTGATCCTGATGGACCTGCGCATGCCGGGCGGTGACGGCGTGAGCGCGATCTCGCGCATCCTGGCGGACCGGCCGGAGAGCCGGGTGATCGTGCTGACCACCTACGAGACCGACCAGGACATCGTCCGCGCCGTCGAGGCCGGGGCCGCGGGCTACCTGCTCAAGGACACCTCGCGGGCGGACCTGCTGGCCGCGATCCTGGCGGCCTCGCGAGGTGAGACCGTGCTGTCGCCTTCGGTGGCGACCAAGCTGGTGAGCCGGATGCGGGCCCCCGTGGCCGAGTCGCTGTCCCCGCGTGAGACCGAGGTGCTCTCCCTGGTGGCGCGGGGGCTGACCAACGCGGAGGTCGGCCGGGAGCTGTTCATCAGTGAGACCACCGTCAAGACGCACCTGCTGCGGATCTTCGGCAAGCTCGGCGTCTCCGACCGCACCGCCGCGGTCACCACGGCCATGGACCGGGGTCTGCTCCTGCGGCGGCCATGACCGCGAACCGGAATCCTCTCCCTGCGGACATGAGGGCATGACCGCGGGCCGGGGCTTGTCTCGCCGAGCGGGTCCGCCCCTCTCCCCAGTAAGTGATGGTTTACTGCGCAACGGACACGGTCTATCGTGAGCGCACCGTGCCCGTCTCCCGCACCGGGGCAGGGCGGGCGCTCCGCCCCGCGAGGCGTCCGCCGTACGGACGCCTCCGGGCGTCCGTCACTCAGACAGGAGACCCGCGATGTCCACGGCGACCGAGCAGCGAACCTTCGACTCCCTCAACCCCGCCACCGGTGCCGTCGTCGGCACCCACCCGATCCAGGACGCGGCGGCCGTACGCGCGGCGGTGGCCGCCGCCGAGCCCGCCGCGGCGTGGTGGGGCGGGCTGGACTGGGCCGAGCGCAGGAAGCGGCTGCTCGACTACAAGGCGGTCGTCACCCGCGACATCGCCCGGGTCGTCGACATGGTCCACCAGGAGACCGGCAAGCCGAAGGCGGACGCCACCCTCGAGGTGATCCTCGCCATCACCCACATCGACTGGGCGGCGCGCAACGCGCGCAGGGTACTGGGGCCGCGCCAGGTCTCCCCCGGGATGGTCGGGGTCAACCTCGCGGCCACGCTGGAGTACCTGCCCCTGGGCGTCGTCGGCGTCATCGGCCCCTGGAACTATCCGGTGTTCACGCCCATGGGCTCGATCGCCTACGCGCTGGCGGCGGGGAACGCGGTGGTGTTCAAGCCGAGCGAGCTGACCCCGGGTGTGGGCGTGCTGCTGGCCGACCTGTTCGCCGAGTCGGTGCCGGAGCAGCCGGTCTTCCGCACCGTGACCGGTCTCGGTGAGACCGGGGCCGCCCTCGCGGGCGACCCGGGGGTCAGGAAGATCGCGTTCACCGGGTCGACGGCCACCGCCAAGCGGGTGATGGCGGCGTGCGCGGAGAACCTGACGCCGCTGGTCGCCGAGTGCGGCGGCAAGGACGCCCTGATCGTGGACGCCGACGCGAACGTGCCGGCGGCGGCGGACGCGGCGCTGTGGGGGGCGATGTCCAACTCCGGGCAGACCTGCGTCGGCGTCGAGCGGGTCTACGTGGTCGACGCGGTCTACGACGACTTCATGCGGGAGCTGACCGGGCGGGCGGCGAACGTGCGGGCCGGGCAGGACTACGGCCCGGTCACCATGCCCGCGCAGATCGACGTGATCCGCCGGCACATCGACGACGCCGTCGCCACGGGCAAGACGGTCCTCGGCGGACCGGAGTCGGTGCGGGAGCCGTACGTCGACCCGGTGATCGTGGAGGACGTGCCGGAGGACTCCCCCGCGGTCCGCGAGGAGACCTTCGGCCCGACCCTCACGGTCAGGCGCGTGGCGGACGCCGACGAGGCGCTGACCCTGGCCAACGCCTCCGCCTACGGGCTGGCCGGGACGATCTTCTCGGGCAACGTACGGCGGGCCATGGCGCTCGCCCGCCGGATGCGGAGCGGGATGACGGCGATCAACTCGGTCGTCTCCTTCGCCTCCGTCCCCGCCCTGCCCTTCGGCGGCGTGGGCGACTCCGGCTTCGGCCGGATCCACGGCGCGGACGGGCTGCGCGAGTTCACCCGGCCCAAGGCCGTCTCCCGCCAGCGCTTCGCGCTCCCCGGAATGAATCTCACATCTTTCACTCGAGGGCAAGCCGAACTTGACCGACTGGTCAAGCTTGTGACGTTCTTGCACGGGCGACGCAAGCGATAACATCTTGACTCTTCCACAAAAAGGATCTTGCACCCATAATGGGGGGTTCCAGAAGACAAGATCATGGAGTGGAAGTGATACAGCCAAAAGCTGTCAAGTCCTCGCCCCGCAGCGGGGACTTGACATGAGCGGACGCTCATATCGGGGAATGTCTTCGGAAGAACGACTGGCCGAGCGGCGCGAAAGGCTCATCAGGTCGGCGTACATCCTCTACGCCGACCTCGGCTTCCCCGATACGACGATCGAGAAGTTGTGCGCCGCCGCGCGCATCTCCAACCGTGCCTTCTACGAGTGCTTCACCGGGCGCGACGAGCTGATGTGGGTGGTCTACAACCGATGTGTACGCGACAACCTCGCCGCGGTCTCCAAGGCCGTGGAGCAGGCTCCCAACACGCTGCTCGGCCGGATCGAGGCGGGGGTCGCCGCGTACATCGAGTTCATCACCGAGGATCCGCGCCGGGCGCGGATCCTGCATCTGGAGGTACGGCGCGCCGGCGACTGCCTCACCTCGTCCCGGCAGAGGGCCGTGGCCGGATTCACCCAGATCATCGAGACCAACCTCCTGCAGGTGCCCGAGGAGACCGGGGTCGACCTGCACCTGCTGGTGCTCGGCATGATCGGCGCGATCCAGGAGCTGCTCATCGAGTGGGTGCTGGCCGAGGACCCGCCTCCGGTGGAGAGCCTGATCAAGACGGCGGTGTACATCTTCAACCGGTCGCTGGCGTTGTGAGCGCTCCGGCGCCGCGGGGGTTCACGGCCGGCCCTTCCGCGCCGCGGGGGTTCACAGCCAGCCCTTCTCCTGCGCGGCCCGGATGGCGGTGATCCGGTTGGTGGCCCCCAGCTTGGTGATCGCGCTGGACAGATAGTTGCGGACGGTGCCCTCGCTGAGGTGGAGCGAGGTCGCGATCTCTCCCACCGAGGCGCCCGAGGCCGCCAGGGTCAGGGCGTCCCGCTCGCGGTCGGTCAGCGGGCTCTCCCCCGCCATCATCGCCGAGGCGGCCATCTCCGGGTCGAGATAACGCCCCCCGGAGTGGACCTTGCGGATCGCCGTCGCGAGCTCGTCGGAGGAGGCGTCCTTGGGGACGAACCCCCGCACCCCCGCCGCCAGCGCCCGCCGGAGGTACCCGGGGCGCCCGAAGCTGGTCAGCATCAGCACGGCGTGCCCCGGGAGGGTCTCGGCCACGCTCAGGCCGTCCATCCCGGGCATCTCGATGTCCAGCACCACCACGTCGGGCGCGTGCTCCCGTACGGCCTGCGCCACCATGTCCCCGCGGGCGACCTGGGCCACGACCTCGATGTCCGGCTCCAGCCCGAGCAACGTGGCGATCGCGCCCCGGATCAGGTGCTCGTCGTCGGCCAGCAGAACCCGGATCACCGGACCTCCCCCTGCGGCGCCGGACCACCCGGCGCCCGCGTCATCGGACACTCCCCGGCGGGACCGGACCATCCGGCACCCGCCCCTTCTCCGGCGGCGCCGTACTCCGGCGCCCGCCTCATCGGATCCCCTCCAGCGGGACCACCGCCCGCAGCCTGAACTCTCCCGAGCCGTTCGGCCCGGCGGTGACCGAGCCGCCGGAGGAGGCCACCCGCTCGGCCATCCCGGTCAGGCCCGTCCCGCCCCGCCCGCTCGCCTCCGTCGCGCCGTCGTTCGTCATCTCCAGCACCGCCTGACCCTCCTGCAGCACGATGGAGATGCGGCAGCGGGTCGCCCTGCTGTGCCGCAGGACGTTGGTGGTGCCCTCGCGGACGAGCCAGGACAGCAGCGTGGCGAGCTCCTCGGGCACCCCGTCCGGCGGGGCCTGCAGCGTGCACTGGATGCCGTCCGCCTCCAGCACGGAGACCATGCTGCGCAGCTCCGCGTCGAGGTCGACCGTCCGGTATCCGCGCACCGCCGTACGGATCTCCTTCAGCGCCTCTCTGGCCAGCCCGCGCACCTCGCCCATCTCGGCGGCCGCCCGGTCGGCGTCGGCCCTGGCGAGCTTGACGGCGACCTCGCTCTTGACCGCGATCGCGGACAGGCTGTGCCCGACGAGGTCGTGCAGGTCGCGGGCGAAGCGCAGCCGCTCCTCGGTCACCGCCAGCCGGGCCTGGGCCTCCTTGCCGGCCTCCGCCGCCCGGACCACCTCCCAGAACCAGAGCTGGAACCGGTTCGCCCACGGCAGGACCAGAGATATCCCGATATATCCGCCGACCGTCGCGCCGAAGCTCTCCTCGTCCGAGTAGATCGCCAGAGCCTCCGGGGAATTCGGGGCGCCCGGCCAGAGCAGGTACAGTCCCGCCGCGGTCGCGCCGAGGGTGACGAGGAGGGTGGCGGACCGGCTCAGCAGCAGCGCCGTGCTCGTCGTCCAGGCCAGGGCGGCCAACCCCCAGGACCAGAGGTGCCCCTCCTGGGTCGCCATCACGACCAGCGCGATGACGCCCGAGACGGCGATCTCCCGGTTCGCGGTGGTGCCGTCCATCGCGGCCCTGACCATGCGCACCTGGAGGACGCTGAAGGGGATCAGCAGCACGACCCCCAGGAGCATGAGGGGGATCGGCTCCGTCTCGGTGGCCCGGGAGAGCCAGCCGAGGGAGCCGACCCACGGCAGGAAGACCCCGATGCTCAGCATCCAGAAGGTCAGCCGGCGCAGCCGCTCGACCTGGGAGCGTTTGTCCCTCCGGAAGAATCCGGCGAGGGAGCCCGCTCCCGGGATCGTCGGCCGCCGGAGCAGGGATCGGAACAGCCCCGAGGGGACGAGGGCCTTTCGGCGCCCCGTCCCCTTCTCATCAGTTTTCGTCAGCATCGGCGATCCACGTTAGCCGTGCCGGGGCTCCCACCGGAACAACCACCTGGCCAGCAGCGCTCCGATCACGACCCAGACGAGCAGGATCCCGATCGAGGGCAGCGCGGCCGTCCACTGCCCGGCCATCGTCAGCTTCTCGCCGCCGTCGGCGAAGTGGTCGGCGCCGAGGAAGCCGGTGCGCATCATCTCCACGATCGGAGTGACCGGCAGCAGGTTCGAGACCACGGCCAGCGGGCCGGGCAGCACGTCGGCGGGGAAGGCGACCGGCGCGGCGACCATCATGACGAGCAGCACCGGCAGCACCGTGATCTGCGCCATCTCCGCGTTGGGAGTCATCCCGGAGAAGGCCGCCGCGAGCAGGCCGAACACCGCGACGCCCAGGACGGCGGCGAGCACCATTAGCGGCACGTTGACCGGCAGGACGTCCTCGAAACGGTAGACCCAGATCCCGATCAGCAGCGCCTGGAAGAGGAAGACGGCGAGGGCGCCGAGGCCGCTGCCCGCCATGACCGCCATCGCCGACGGCTGGCCCCCGCGCAGCCGCTTGAGCACCAGTTCCTCACGGCGGGAGGTGAAGGCGTTGACCAGGTTGATGAAGACCGCGAACGCCAGCATCAGTCCGGGCACGCCGGTCAGGACGAACACCTTGCCCTCCACCCCGCCGACGTCGCCCGTCGGGAAGCTGCTGTAGAGGGCCGCGAGCAGCAGCGGCATCAGCATCACGTTGAACAGCACGGTGGTGTTCCTGCCGACCAGGGTCAGGTCGAGCCGCGCCAGCCGCACGGCGTGCAGAACATCGGTCTTCGTCATCGCTCGTCACTCCTCGTCCACCGCGCGGGTCGTGCGCCCCCGCGGACCTTTCCGTCCGTCACACCGTCATGCCGCGTCGTCGCGGACATCTCAGGCCTCTCCCACGATCCGCATGAAGACGTCCTCCAGGGTTCCGCGGCGCACCGCCAGGCGCTCCAGGGTCTCGCCGCGGGTGTCGGCCCAGGCGAGCAGCGGCCGGAGGGCGGCGTGCGCGCGGGTCCCGGCGTCGGGCCCGGACAGGGTGTAGCCGACCTCGGTGCCGCCGGAGGCGTAGGTCAGCGCCGGGGCGACGCCGTCCAGCACGGGCAGGTCGCCGAAGGTCCAGGAGGTGCCGGGGAGCCGGAAGGTGATCATGTCGCCGGAGGTGGCCACCACCTCCTCGACCGAGCCGTGGGTGTGGATGCGGCCCTCGTGCATGATGGCCAGCCGGTTGGCCAGGCGCTCGGCCTCCTCCAGATAGTGCGTGGTCAGCAGCACGGTGGTGCCCGCGTCGCGGAGTTCCTCCACGACCTTCCAGGTCGTACGGCGCGCCTCGGGGTCCATCCCGGTGGTCGGCTCGTCCAGGAAGAGCACCTCGGGCGCCGCCAGCACCGCGAGCGCGAGGTCGAGCCGGCGCTTCTGGCCGCCGGACAGCTGCTTGACCCTGACCCGGGCCTTCTTCTCCAGGCCCACCAGCTCCAGCGCGCCCATGGTGACGCGGTCCACCCGGCGGATCCGGCTGCCCAGGAGGGTGAACCCGCCCGGCAGCTCGGTGCTGCCGGACAGGGTGACCGGGCGGCCGGCGTCCTGGCTCAGCCCCTTCCACAGGTCCACGGTCTCGGCCACGGTGAGGTCGCCGAGGAAGCCGCCCTCCTGCAGCATGATGCCCACGCGGGGGCGCAGCTCGCGGTGCTGCCGGATCGGGTCGAGGCCCAGGACCCGGACGGTCCCGTCGGTGGCGGGCGCGTAGCCCTCCAGGACCTCCATCGTGGTGGTCTTGCCGGCCCCGTTGGTGCCCAGCAGGGCGAAGACCTCTCCGCGGGGGACGGTGAAGGAGATGCCGCGCACGGCCTCGAAGTCACCATACTTCTGCCGGAGCCCGCCGACCTCGATCACGTTCTCGGGGCCGGTGGTTCCGGTGCCGGTCGCGTCCGCAAGCTGTCGTGTTCTCATGGGAAAATCATGATCTACCTGCTCAGCCGCAGGTAGTCGTGGATATCACCAGAGAAATGTGGATCTCGCGGGTGTCCCGGATGACAAATGTCATCCGGGACACCCGCATCGGGACGCCGGGGCGCCGACGCCCCCTACGGGCGGGGCGGCAGGGCGGGACGGCGCCGGGAGGGACGGGTCGCGGCGTCCGGCGGGGTCGCCGCGGGGCGCTCCGCCAGAGCGGCCAGCGCGAGCCGTACCGCCTCCTCGATCTGCGGGTCGCGCCCGGCGGCCCAGTCGTCCGGGGTGATGTCCACCTCGACGTCGGGGTCCACTCCGTAGTTCTCCACGCCCCAGCCCAGGCCCTCGAACCAGAACGAGTACCTCGGCACCGTGACGGCCGACCCGTCCACCAGGCGGTGGTCATCCTCGATGCCGATGACGCCGCCCCAGGTCCGGGTGCCGACCACCGGGCCGAGCTTGTGGATCTTGAAGGCGGCCGTGACGATGTCGCCGTCGGAGCCGGCGTTGTAGTCGGTGACCGCGACGAGCGGGCCGCGCGGGGCGTCCTCGGGATAGGTGATCGGCATCAGGCCGCGGGGCAGGTCCCAGGCGATGACCCGGCGCAGCAGCTTCTCGATGACCAGCTCGGAGGTGTGCCCGCCCCGGTTGCCCCGGACGTCCACCACGAGCCCCTCGAAGGTCATCTCCCGGCGCAGGTCGCGGTGGAACTGCGCCCAGCCCTCGGCGACCATGTCCGGGATGTGCAGGTAGCCCAGCCGCCCGTCGCCCAGCTCACGGACGTGCGCCCGGCGACCGGCCACCCAGTCCTGGTAGCGCAGCCGGCGGTCGTCGCGAAGCGGCGTGACGACCACCCGGCGCCCGCCCCCGAGGGTCAGCTCGACCGGCTTGCCCGCGGCGCCGACCAGCAGCCGCGCGGGGCCCTGCGGCGGCACCGGGCGGCCGTCGACCGCCAGCAGCGCCTCCCCCTGCTGCACTCCCGCGCCGGGTACGGCCAGCGGGGAGCGGGCGTGCACGTCCGACGACTCGCCGGGCAGCACCCGGTCCACCTGCCAGCGGCCCTCCTCGTTGCGCGAGACGTCCGCGCCGAGCAGGCCCACCGCGTCGCTGGAGGGCGATCCCCAGGGCGCGGGGATGACGTAGGCGTGCGAGCTGCCGAGCTCGCCGGCCACCTCCCACAGCAGGTCGGCGAAGTCGTCGTTGGTGGCGACCCGGTCCACCAGCGGCCGGTACTCCTCCAGCACGGCGTCCCACTCGACGTCCGCCATGTCCTCCACCCAGAAGTCGGCCCGCACCCGGCGGCCCATCTGCGTGTAGGCGTGCCGCCGGTAGACGACGGGGTCCACGGTGATGCGGATCCTCGACACGTCCACCGTCACGTCGTCGTCGCCGTTCTTGCCGGTGGCCGGGCGGACGGTGAGCGCGCCCTTGTCGGAGACGACCAGGCGGGTGCCGTCGCCGCTCACCCGGTACCAGTCGAGCTTGTCGACCAGCTCCTCGCAGGTGCGCTTGACCAGGTCGTAGCGGTCGAGGGCGGCCCTGGGCGGGTCCCCGCCGAGGTCTCCCCTGTCCTCGCCCAGCTCCCCGGCCAGCGGCTCGCGCAGCCAGACGAACCCGCCCTTGACCGCGCGCAGCGTCGAGTAGCGGCCCTCGGGCACCGGCACCTGCACGACGCGGGCGGCGATCCCGTCGGTGTCGACCGTGAGGGGGACGGGCTCCTTCTTCTTCCCGCCGTCGCCGTCACCGTCGCCGCCGTCCGCCCCGGCCACCGGCCGCCCGTCGATGCTGGGCGCGAAGGGCGAGGGGGTGGAGGCGGCCAGCGGGACCAGGTAGGGGCGGTAGCCGTACGGGAAGGACAGGTCGAAGGAGTGCGCGTCGTAGACCGGGTCGAAGCCGCGGCGCGACAGGAAGGCCAGGTGGTCTCCGGCGAAGGCGGGCGAGACGTCCACGAAGCGGCCGTCGGTCACATCGTGGATCACCCGGTCCACCACCCTGGCCAGCCGGATCCGGCGCAGCGGGGTGGCCTCGGGGTGCGACCAGGCCAGCCAGGCGGAGTCGGGCGACCAGGCCATGCCGTCGATCTGGCCGTTGGCGCGGGTCAGCTCGACGACCTCGGCGGAGGCCACGTCCACCAGCAGCAGCCTGCCGTCCCTGGCCGCCACCGCGATGGTGGCCCCGTCGGGCGCGACGGCCAGGTCCCCGACCTCGCCCAGCTTCCCCTCGGCGATCCTGCGGGTCTCCCCGCCGCCGGCCGGGCCGATCTCCAGGCCGTGCGCCTGCCCGTCGTCGATGACCCACACCACCTGGTCGGCGCCGAGCATGCGGGGCTTGCCCGCGGCCAGCCCGGAGCTGAGCTGGCGCGCCGGGCCGTCACGGTGGGTGAGCCAGTGCACGGTGCCCCGCACCTCCACCGCGCTGGCCCGGCCGGTCGCGTCCACGGCCAGGTCGTCCAGCCTCCGGCCGGCGTCCACCGCCCGCGGCTGACGCCCGCGGAGCGGGGAGCCGGGGCGGACGTCGAGCTTGCGGGTCTCGGCGTCCAGGCCGTCGAGGATGTACAGGTCGCCGGCGTTCTGGTAGACGATCCGGGTCCCGTCGGTGGTGGCGTGCCGGGCGTAGAAGACGTCATGGTCGGTGTGGCGGCGCAGCCCGGTGCCGTCGAGCTCCGCGGAGTAGAGGTTGCCGACCCCCTCGTGGTCGGACAGGAAGACCAGGCGGCCGCCGACGAGCATCGGGCTGGCGAAGTGGCCGTTCAGCTCGGCCAGCAGCCGGGTGAAACCGTCCTGCCCGCCGATCCACAGCCGGCCCGCCGTACCGCCCCGGTAGCGCTTCCAGGTCCCCGGGTCGCGGGCGAGGGAGGCGGTCAGCAGCGCGGTCGCGTCCTCGGCGATCGCCAGGTCGGTGACCGGGCCGTACGGCAGCCGCTCGGCGTTCCCGGCGGTGTCCAGCGCGTAGGCGAAAGTCATGGAGCCGAACGGCTGGCCGGTCGCGCTGATGGCCAGGATCCGGCCGTCGGGGGTCCACCCGCGAGTCCGGGTACGGTAGTCGCCCCAGTAGGTCAGCCGCTCGGCGGAGCCGCTCTCCAGGTCGGCCAGGAACACCTCGGGATCGCCCTCGCGCACGCTGGTCCAGGCGACCTTGGAGGCGTCGGCGGACAGGCGGGGGTGACTCGCCGGAGCCCGGTCGGAGGACAGGCGCCAGGCCCGGCCCCCTTCCGCGGGGGCCGCCCAGACGTCGTCGTCGGCGACGAACGTCAGCACATCCCCGGATATATGCGGAAATCGCAGGTAAGAACCAGAAACCATCGTTGCATCATATTGTCAACCATGGTGTTAATCCTGATATTTTTCGGCCCGTTACGCTGAGCCCATGACGCGAGCTGACAGAGACAACCCCGTGGTGCTCTCCAAGATCTACACCCGTACGGGAGACGACGGCACCACCGCTCTGGGCGACATGAGCCGCACCCGGAAGACCGATCCGCGCCTGGCCGCCTACGCCGACGTGGAGGAGGCCAACGCGGCGCTCGGCCTGGCCCTGTCCTTCCCGGCGTCCTCCGCGGCCTCCGGGAGCGGATCGGGAGGCCTCGGCGAGGACGTCGTCGCCGTCCTCACCCGGATCCAGAACGAGCTGTTCGACGTGGGGGCCGACCTGTGCACCCCGGTCACGGAGAACCCCGAGTTCCCGCCGCTGCGGGTCGAGCCGTCCTACGTCGAGTGGCTGGAGGCCCGCTGCGACGAGTTCAACGAACGGCTCAAGCCGCTGCGCAGTTTCATCCTGCCGGGCGGGAACCCGGTCGTCGCCCAGCTCCACGTGGCCAGGACGGTCGTGCGCCGGGCCGAGCGCACGGTCTGGGCGGCGCTGGAGGCCCACGACGACGTCAACCCGCTGACCGCCAAGTATCTCAACCGGCTGAGCGACCTGATGTTCATCCTGTGCCGCATCGCGGCCGCGGGCGAGGAGATCCTCTGGAAGCCCGGCGGCACCCGCTGACAGGCGGCCCGGGAGCGGCTCAGGCGACGTCGAGGTGGGCGCCGGGCGGGGCGGACTCCAGCCAGGCGACGAACCCGGTCAGGGCGCGGTAACCGGCGGCCAGCTCGAAGGTGAACCCCGCGCTCTCGCACCGCAGGGCCGTCACGCCCTCCAGGAACCCGAAGAACTCGCCGGTCCCGATCCGGCGCCGTCCGGAAACCACGAGGCCGCGCCTCACGATGACGTGGCGCGGCCTCGGCAGCAGACCTATGAGCGGGATCCAGTTGAGCCGTCCCCCGGCGTAACGGGCCACTCCCACCCGCCAGCCGCGCTTGCCCTCCACGGGGCGCAGACAGCACAGCACCGATCCGCGGGATCGGATGAGGACCAGAACCCGCAGGGACAGAAGGACGACGAGCACCACCGCCACGATGAGTACGTCACGCGCCATGATGATCGCCGCCCCCAAGAACCACACCGCCCAGAAGCAGAACCTATCCGACTTCCTCGCCGGCCGCGCGCAGCCGGGCCCTGGCGCGCTTGGCCCCGGCCGCGGCCTCCGCGTTCTCCTGGTCGGCTTCGACGGAGGCCTGGGCGCGCTCCATCGCGTTGCGGGCCCGGGCGACGTCCACCTCGGAGCCGAGCTCGGCCACCTCGGCCAGGATCGACACCTCGTCGTTGGCCACCGACACGAACCCGCCGTGCACCGCGGCGACCAGGTCGGGCTCGCCACCGCGCTTGACCCTCAGCACGCCGCCCTCGACCAGGACGCCCAGCACGGGAGCGTGCTGGGGCATGATGCCGATCTCACCCTCGATGGTCTTGGCGATGACCATGTCGGCCTCGCCGGACCAGATCTCGCGCTCCGGCGAGACGACGCCTACTCGCAGCTTCGCCACTTTCTCTGCGTTCCTTTCGAACCAGGTGCCGGTACGGCGGGCCGTACCGGCACCGAAGGCGACTAGCGGGCGAGTTCCTTGGCCTTGGCGATGGCCTGCTCGATGCCACCGACCATGAAGAACGCCTGCTCGGGCAGGTGGTCGTAGTCACCGGCGCACAGGCCCTTGAAGGACGCGATGGTCTCGTCCAGCGGCACGAACTCACCCGGCTGACCGGTGAACGCCTCGGCGGCGTACATCGGGTGGGACAGGAAGCGCTCGATGCGGCGGGCCCGGTTGACCGTGACCTTGTCCTCTTCGGAGAGCTCGTCGATGCCCAGGATGGCGATGATGTCCTGCAGTTCCTTGTACTTCTGCAGGATCCGCTTGGTCTCCTGGGCCACGCGGTAGTGCTCCTCACCGACGACCTGCGGGTCGAGGATCCGCGAGGTGGAGTCGAGCGGGTCCACCGCGGGGTAGATGCCCTTCTCCGAGATCGGCCGGGACAGAACGGTCTGCGCGTCGAGGTGCGCGAACGCGTTGTGCGGGGCCGGGTCGGTGATGTCGTCCGCGGGGACGTAGATCGCCTGCATCGAGGTGATCGAGTGACCGCGGGTGGAGGTGATGCGCTCCTGCAGAACACCCATCTCGTCGGCCAGGGTCGGCTGGTAACCCACCGCGGACGGCATGCGGCCGAGCAGGGTGGACACCTCGGAGCCGGCCTGGGTGAAACGGAAGATGTTGTCGATGAACAGAAGCACGTCCTGCTTCTGCACGTCACGGAAGTACTCCGCCATGGTGAGGGCGGACAGCGCGACGCGCAGACGCGTGCCCGGGGGCTCGTCCATCTGACCGAAGACGAGGGCGGTGTCCTTGAGAACGCCCGCCTCCTCCATCTCCAGCCAGAGGTCGTTGCCCTCACGGGTGCGCTCGCCGACGCCCGCGAAGCACGAGGTTCCGGAGAACTTCAGGGCGACGCGGCGGATCATCTCCTGGATCAGAACGGTCTTGCCGACACCGGCGCCACCGAACAGACCGATCTTGCCACCCTTCACGTACGGGGTGAGCAGGTCGATGACCTTGATGCCGGTGGGCAGCATCTCGGTGCGCGACTCCAGGGAGTCGAAGGAGGGCGAGGGGCGGTGGATGCCCCACTTCTCCGTCACCTTCAGGGAGGCGGTCGGCACGTCCAGGGACTCGCCGAGCGCGTTCCACACGTGGCCCTTGACGACGTCGCCGACCGGCACCGAGATCGGCGCACCGGAGTCGGACACCGTCGCGCCGCGGACCAGGCCGTCGGTGGGCTGCATCGAGATGGCCCGGACCAGGTTGTCACCCAGGTGCTGGGCGACCTCCAGGGTCAGGGTCTTGGTCTCGCCGCCGACGGTGACGTCGACGTTGAGGGCGTTGTAGATGTCGGGCATCGCCTCGACGGGGAACTCCACGTCGACGACGGGACCCGTCACTCGGGCTACGCGACCGGTTCCGGTCGCGACGGTCTCAACAGTCATTGTGGCTATTCACTCTTTCCCCGCTGCGGCGTCAGCCAGCGCGTTGGCGCCACCGACGATCTCGCTGATTTCCTGGGTGATCTCGGCCTGGCGAGCCTGGTTCATCTGCTGGGTGAACACACGGATGAGCTCGTTGGCGTTGTCGGTCGCCGACTTCATGGCCCGGCGACGCGCGGCGTGCTCCGAGGCGGCCGACTGGAGCAGCGTGCTGAAGACGCGCGACTCCACGTAACGCGGGAGCAGCGAGTCGAGCACGTCGCCCGCGGTGGGCTCGAACTCGAAGTACGGCAGCGGCGTCTCCGGCTTCTCGGTGGTCTCCTCCACCGTCAGCGGCAGGACCCGCTTGACCGTGACCTCCTGCGTGAGCATGGAGACGAACTCGGTCGAGACGATGTGGATCTCGTCGATCCCGTCCGTCTCGGCCGAGAACGCGGAGATGAGCACGTCGGCGATCTCCTTGGCGTTGGCGTAGGAGGGGTTGTCGGAGAACCCGCCCCACTGCCCGCCCATCTCCCGTCCCCGGAAGCTGTGCCAGGTGATGCCCTTGCGCCCCACCACGTAGGGCACCGGCTCGACGCCCCTGCTGCGCAGCAGACCGGCCAGCGCCTCGGCCTCACGCAGGACGTTGGCGTTGAAGCCGCCGCAGAACCCGCGGTCACTGGTGACGATGAGCACACCGGCCCTGGTGGGGTTCTCCCTGGCCACGGTCAACGGGTGGTCGACGCTGGCGGTGTTGCTGACCACGCCCGTGACGGCGCGGGTGATCTCCCGCTCGTACGGCACGGCGGCCTGCATCCGCTGCTGCGCCTTGACGATGCGCGAGGAGGCGATGAGCTCCTGGGCGCGCGTGATCTTCGCCGTTGACCTGACCGACTTGATCCGCCGCCGCAGCAGTCTTAGCTGGGCACCCATCGGCTACTTCTTCTCGTCCGCGCGGACGTGCTTGGTGATCTTCTCCTGGCCGACCTTGTCGGCGCCGAGCGCCGCGACCGGCTCGTCGTTGACCAGCAGCTCGCCCGCGGAGGTCTCGAAGCCCTTCTTGAACTGCGTGATCGCGTCCTTCAGGGTCGTCACCGCGTCGTCCGACAGGTCCTTGGTCTCGCGGATGCTGTCGAAGACGCCCTTGTGCTCGCGACCGAGGTAGTCCAGGAACTCCGCCTCGAAGCGGCGGATGTCCTCGACCGGGACGTCGTCGAGCTCACCGGTGGTGCCGGCCCAGACGGAGACGACCTGCTTCTCCACCGAGAACGGGCTGTACTGGGACTGCTTGAGCAGCTCCACCAGGCGCTGGCCGCGCTCCAGCTGGGCGCGGGAGGCCGCGTCCAGGTCGGAGGCGAAGGCCGCGAAGGCCTCCAGGTCGCGGTACTGCGACAGGGAGAGACGGAGCGTGCCCGCGACCTTCTTCATGGCCTTGATCTGGGCCGAACCGCCGACTCGGGAGACCGAGACACCGACGTTGATGGCCGGACGCACACCCGAGTTGAACAGGTCGGTCTCGAGGAAGCACTGGCCGTCGGTGATGGAGATGACGTTGGTCGGGATGAACGCCGACACGTCGTTGCCCTTGGTCTCGATGACCGGAAGACCCGTCATCGAGCCGGCGCCCATGTCGTCGGAGAGCTTGGCGCAGCGCTCCAGCAGACGCGAGTGCAAGTAGAAGACGTCGCCCGGGAAGGCCTCGCGGCCCGGCGGACGGCGCAGCAGCAGGGAGACGGCGCGGTAGGCGTCGGCCTGCTTGGTCAGGTCGTCGAAGACGATGAGGACGTGCTTGCCCTGGTACATCCAGTGCTGGCCGATGGCCGAGCCGGTGTAGGGGGCGAGGTACTTGAAGCCGGCCGGGTCGGAGGCCGGGGCGGCGACGATGGTGGTGTACTCCATCGCGCCCGCCTCCTCGAGGCGACCCCTGACCTGGGCGATCGTCGAGCCCTTCTGGCCGACCGCGACGTAGACGCAGCGGACCTGCTTCGACGGGTCGCCGGACAGCCAGTTCTCGCGCTGGTTGAGGATGGTGTCCACGGCGATGGCGGTCTTGCCGGTGCCACGGTCACCGATGATCAGCTGGCGCTGGCCGCGGCCGATCGGGGTCATGGCGTCGACCGCCTTGAGACCCGTCTGCAGCGGCTCCTTCACCGGCTGGCGCTGAACCACCGAGGGGGCCTGGAGCTCCAGGGCGCGCAGGCCCTCGGACTCGATGGCGCCCTTGCCGTCCAGCGGGTTGCCCAGCGGGTCGACCACGCGGCCGAGGAAGTTGTCGCCGACCGGCACGGACAGGACCTCGCCCGTGCGGCGGACCGACTGGCCCTCCTCGATCTTGCTGAAGTCGCCCAGCACAACGACACCGATCTCCCTGGGGTCCAGGTTCAGTGCCAGGCCACGCGTGCCGTCCTCGAACTCGAGCAGCTCGTTCGCCATCGCCGAGGGAAGGCCGGAGACATGGGCGATGCCGTCGCCGCAGTCGACGACGGTCCCGATCTCCTCGCGCGCGGCACCTTCCGGCTCGTACGCCTGGACGAAGCGCTCAAGCGCGTCCCGGATCTCGTCCGGCCGGATCGTAAGCTCCGCCATCTCTCTTCTGTCTCCCTATTCGCCTAGCCGGCCAACCGGCGGCGGACTTCTTCGATTCGTCCCGCGATAGTGGTGTCGATGAGCTCGTCTCCGATTCGGACGGAGAACCCACCGATCACTCGCGGATCCACCTCGACGTTCAGATGAACGTCGTGGCCGTACGAGGTGCGAAGCCACGCCGCGAGGCGCTGCTTCTGCTCCTCGGAGAGCGCGACGGCGCTGCGCACCACCGCGACGAGACGCTGCCGCTGGGCGGCCACCAAGCTGCCGAACTCCTCGAGCCCGCCTTCCAGGCTACGCCCTCGCGGATGTGCCACGAGCTGCCGGATCAGCCGGAGCGTAGTCGGCGCGACCTTGCCGGTCAGGAGCGAGTCGAGCAGCCCCTGCTTGGCCTGCGCGGGCAGTGCCGCGTCGGACAGCGTCCGGTGCAGGTCGAGGTTCGCCGCGGCGATCCGCCCGAACCGGAACAGCTCGTCCTCGACGTCGTCGAGCCTGCTCTGCGCCTCGGCCTCGGCCGAGGCGGCGACCACGCCGAGGCGCTCCAGCGCGTCGGCCAGGTCACCGGAGCGCGACCACTTGGCGGACACGGCCGAGACGGCCGTCTCCAGGGCGGCGGTGCCGACCTTGCCCTCCAGCAGGACCCGGACGATCTGCGTCTTCTGCTCGGCCGGGCGGGAGGCGTCGGACAGGTTACGGCGCAGCCCGTGCTCGCGGTCGAACAGATCGGCGATCGCGAAGAGCTCGTCGGCCAGGGTGCCGAGGTCGGCGCTTCCCGCGACCGCGTTGAAACGCTCCTCGACCTCGGCCAGAGACGTCCTGCTCAAACCCCTCATCGGCCGCTCACCGCTTCCCGCTCACTGCGTCGGGTTCGCTCCGGCATCAGCGGACCGCCGCGTTGCTCGACTCGAGCTCCGTCAGGAACCGGTCGACGGTGCGGCGCTGACGCGCCTCGTCCTCCAGGGACTCACCGACGATGCGGCTGGCCAGATCGGTCGACAGGCGGCCGATCTCGGAACGGAGCTGGGCGAACGCCTGCTGGCGGTCGGCCTCGATCTGGGCGTGCGCCGCCTCGATGAGACGGCGGGCCTCGGCCTGAGCCTCCTCGCGGAGCTCGGCCTTGATCTGCGCACCCTGCTCACGGGCCTCCTCACGCAGGCGGGACGCCTCGTGACGGGCCTCGGCGAGCTGCTCCTTGTACTGCGCGAGGGCGCGCTGGGCTTCCTCCTGCGCGTCCGCGGCCTTCTTCAGGCCGCCTTCGATGGCGATGGTGCGCTCTTCCAGAGTCTTCTGGATGCGCGGCACCAGCAGCTTGCCGACGAAGAACAGGACGAGCAGGAAGGCGAAGCCACCGATGACCATTTCGGCCGGGTGCGGGAGCAGGGGGTTGTTCTCTTCCGCTGCCGCTATCAGATGAATCATGGCTGCTGCCTCCCGTCAGGGGCGGTGATCTGTCCTAGGTCCGGAAGACGAACGCGAGCGCGATACCGATCAGCGCGAGCGCCTCGGCGAAGACGAAGCCCAGGAGCATGTTCTGGCGGATGAGGCCGTAGGCCTCGGGCTGGCGGGCGATGGCCTGCACACCCTGACCGAAGATGATGCCGATGCCGACGCCCGGGCCGATGGCGGCCAGGCCGTAGCCGATGGAACCGAGGTTGCCGGTGACCTCAGCGAGCACGGTGGTGGCGCTCATACTTTTTGTTTCCTTTTCTATCGACCGGTGGGGGTTGTCCACCGGAACCATCTGTCGTTGGGGCGGGAAGTCTCAGTGCTCGGCGTGCAGGGCGCCGTTGATGAACATGGCGGTCAGCAGCGCGAACACGTAGGCCTGCAGGGCCTGGATGAACAGCTCGAAGGCCGTCAGCAGGATCGTCATGAGGACGCCCAGCACGCCGATCAGGGCACCGGCCGGAGTGAGCTGGACGAACAGGAAGTGCCAGCCGACCTCGGAGAACAGGGCGATGATCAGGTGACCGGCCATCATCGTCGCGAAGAGCCGGACCGCGTGGGTGACGTGGCGCAGGATGAAGGTGGAGGCGAACTCGATCGGGGCGACCAGGACGTACATCCACTTGGGCAGTCCGGGCGGGAACATCATGTTCTTGAAGTAGCCCAGCGCGCCCTGGTGCTTCATGCCCAGGTAGGTCACCATGATCCACACGCCGATGGCGAGGACGGCCGGGTAGCCGATCCGCGACATCACCGGGAACTGGATGAAGATGACGGACCCGAACAGGTTCATGATCCAGATGAAGAGGAACATGCTGAACAGCAGCGGCATCCAGCGGTCACTGTCCTTGCCCAGGAACGGGCGGGCGATCTGCTCACGGACGAACTCGTAGGCGAACTCCCCGACGCTCTGCACACCCCTGGGAACCAGCTTCGGGTTGGAGAAGGCGCTGTAGGCGAACACGAGGACGATCAACGCGGCGATCAGCGCGAACAGGGCCGGCTTGTTGAACCAAGCCTGACCCGCGACAAGCGCCGGCCATTCGAACAGGCCGAGCCCCGGGGCTTGGAACTCCTCGGCAGCGAGAAGTGGCAGCACGGCGCTCACTCGGCTTTCCCTTCGTCGTGGTGGGTCAGGACGTCTTCCGCTGCCGCGCCGCCGGAGGGCGGTGCCTGGGGAAGATCAAGTAGATGGGTGATGCGATCGCAAGGAGGCCGGGGGCTGCGAGCCCAGGCCGACACTCCCCTACTTTGCATATCGCGTACGCGACGATAGCAGTCGCGGTGGTGACTAGTCATACCGGGCCAGCGCTTGGGGCGCGTGGCTCCCATCGGGGCCTCGTACGGCGGGCCCACCGGCTCCGCCGTGCGGATGTCGCGGGGCGGTGGGACGGGGGCGCGACCCGTGACGGAGGTCATCGCTTCTCCTCGTAGTGCCCGGGGACCTTGATGCCCGGTTCGACATAGAGCATGCGCAGCTTCATGAACCCGCGCGCCTCACCGAAGGTCCAGGCGATGGTGCAGGCGATGGCGGTCAGCGAGAAGGCCCTGGGGTGCCAGACCTCGACGTCCGCGAGGGCCTCCAGCATCACGACGAGGATGACGATCTTGGTGAAGAAGGTGCCCATCGCGGCGGCCATCATCATGGTCGGCGAGATCCGCGAGGCGTAGGCGACGGCGACCAGGCCGACGGTGAAGAAGACGCCCACCACGGCCACGCCGATGCCCGCGCCCAGGGCGCCCTCGGCCCCCGCGAGGAAGGTGGCGACGAGGACCGCGACCAGACCGACCGCCGCCGTCGGGATCGCGGCGGCCTTCATGAGTCGGAGGTCGTTGGCCTGCATCGGCACTCCAGGTGACTGTTATCAAGCGAGCGATTGCTTCCAGGCAGGTCCCGAGCGGTTCAGGACCTGCTAGTGAAAGCTATCACAAGCTCATGGAAGAGCGCCTTTACCTGCCGTTTCAAGTGGACGATCAAGACGTTTCCGGCAGATGTTCAGCGGGACGGCCCCGTCTTCGGGAAGGAGGTCTCCTGGGTCCTGAAGGGCAGGCCGGGGGCGGCGGACCGCATCGTGTCCTCGCCCTCCCCGGGCCCCCGGGAGGGTCGCGGGCCGGCGGGTTCCTCGGGAGTCGGAGCCGCGAGCGGGACCGGGGCCCCCTGGGCGGTCTGCGGCGAGAACGGCCCTCGGGGCGCCCGGGCGCGCGGAGCGGCCGGGGCCTGCGGGGGGATCGGCTCCTGCGGCGCCGGGGCGTAGGGGTTCTGGCCGCGCTGGGCTTGACGGGGCGGAGCCGGAGGGGGCGGCGCCTGCGGGGTCTCGATGTGCGGAGCCTGAGCGCGCGGCGTCTGCTGAGTGTGCGGCGTCTGCTGGATGTGCGGATGCGCGATCGGCGCCTGCGGGGTCTGCGGATGCGGAGCCTGGGTGTGGGGGACCTGGGTGTGCGGGACCTGGGAGTACGGGGGCTGGGAGTACGGGGGCTGGGCAGGCGGGGCCGAGGGCTCCCCCGTGGTCGCGGGGCTCATGGTCGCGGAACCCGGCGTGAACGGCCCCGCCGGTTCGGGGACGGGCTCCTCGGCGGAGCGGGCGTGCCGGCCGCCCCCGCCGTTGCGGCGCGAGCGCCAGCTCGGCAGGGCCATCGCCACCAGCACCGCGACCGCCAGCAGGACGGTCAGCGGGAACAGGATGAGGGGCACGCCCTCGACGGACATCGCCACGATCGCGAACGCGAACAGGAACGTCCAGGCGTACATGATCAGGACGCTGCGGCGGTGCGAGTGGCCGATGTCCAGCAGCCGGTGGTGCAGGTGGCCGCGGTCGGGGGCGAACGGCGAGAGCCCGTTGGAGGTGCGCCGGATCACCGCCATGATCAGGTCGAGCAGCGGGAGCACCAGGATCGCGACCGGGACCAGCAGCGGCAGGATGACCGGGAAGTTGTTGATGCTGGCGGAGTCGAGCGGCGTGATGGTGATCAGCGTGGAGGCGAGGACCAGGCCGATCAGCATGGCGCCGGTGTCGCCCATGAAGATCTTCGCCGGATGGAAGTTGTGCGGCAGGAAGCCCAGGCACACGCCGATGAGCACCGCCGCGACCGCCGCGGTGACGTTGATGCTGGTGTTGCCGAAGTCCTTGGACAGGACGATGGCGTAGGTCCAGGTGGCCATGGCCGCGATGCCGACGATCCCGGCCGCCAGCCCGTCCAGCCCGTCGACGAAGTTGACCGCGTTGATCATGACGACCACGACCATGATGGTGATCAACGGGCTCAGCGTGGAGTCGAGGATGGTCGACCCGCCCAGCGCCGACGGCAGCGGGATCCACGGCAGGCTGACGCCGAAGGCCACCAGCACGCCCGCCGCGCCGACCTGCCCGGCCAGCTTGATCAGGGCGTCCATGCCCCACCAGTCGTCCAGGAAGCCGGTCAGCGTGATCAGGCCGCCGGCCACGATCAGCCCGAGGACGACCTTTCCGCCGGTGGCGGCCTCCTCGGCGAGCTTCCCCCCGGCGTACGGCAGCTTGGCGGCCACCAGCAGGCCCGCCACCAGCCCGCCGTACATCGCCAGACCGCCGAGTCTCGGCGTCGGGGTGGTGTGCACGTCCCGGTCACGGACCTCGGGCATCGCACCGATGCGGATGGCGAAGACGCGGACCAGCGGGACCAGAAGATACGTCGCCGCCGCCGCCACGAGCGCCATCAGTAGGTATTCGCGCACGGACCTAGTTTCGCGGATAGTCGGGCCGGCTGTGACCGGAAAACAGCACAGAACAACTCATAATTCGCTGGGATATGCCGGATGGACGGCCATGAGCGCCAGCACGCGCTCCCTGATCTCGTCCGCCGTCTCGGGGCTCCGGACGGCCTGCGCCACCAGCGCGGCGACCTCCTTCATCTCCTCTGGCCCCATCCCCTGGGTGGTCACGCAGGGAGTGCCCACCCGGATGCCCGAGGTCACCGTGGCCGGCTCGGGGTCGTAGGGGATGGCGTTGCGGTTCAGTGTGATCCCCGCGGCGGCGCAGCGCTGCTCGGCCAGCGCCCCGGTGACGCCGACGTCACGCAGGTCGATCAGGGCCAGATGGCTGTCGGTGCCGCCGGCGACCGGCCGCATGCCCTCGGCGGCCAGCGCGTCGGCGAGCGTCCTTGCGTTGTCGACCACCTGCCGCGCGTAGACGGCGAACTCCGGCTGGAGCGCCTCCCCGAAGGCCACCGCCTTGGCCGCCACCGCGTGCATGAGCGGGCCGCCCTGGACGAAGGGGAACACCGCCCTGTCTATCTTCGTCGCCAGCTCCGCGGTGCACATGATCCCGCCACCGCGCGGACCGCGCAGCGCCTTGTGGGTCGTGAAGGTCACCACGTCGGCGTACGGCACCGCGGACGGCAGGGCGCCCCCGGCCATCAGCCCGACGGTGTGGGCGACGTCGGCCATCAGCCAGGCGCCCACCTCGTCGGCGATCCCCCGGAAGGCCGCGAAGTCGATCTCCCGCGGATAGGCCGTGGCGCCACAGATGATCATCTTCGGCTGGTGTCGCAGCGCCAGCTCCCTGACCTCGTCGTAGTCGATCAGCTCGGTGTCGCGGCGCACGCCGTACGCCACGATGTCGAACCACCGGCCCGAGAAGTTGACCTTCGATCCGTGGGTGAGGTGGCCGCCGTGCGGCAGGGCCATGGCCAGGACCGTGTCGCCCGGCTGGAGCAGCGCGGCGTAGGCCGCTAGGTTGGCCGAGGCGCCCGAGTGCGGCTGCACGTTGACGTGCTCGGCGCCGAACAGCTGCCGGGCCCGGTCGATGGCGAGCTTCTCGGCCCGGTCGACGACCTCGCATCCGCCGTAGTAGCGCCGGCCGGGGTAACCCTCGGCGTACTTGTTGGTGAGGGTCGAGCCGAGCGCGGCCAGCACCGCCGGCGAGGCCAGGTTCTCGCTCGCGATGAGCTGGATGCCGCCGCGCAGGCGATCGAGCTCGTCGAGAAGCACGCTGGCGATCTCCGGATCCTGACGGAGCAGGAGGCCGATGTCCGGTCCGTAATAGGGCGCAGAACTCATTGCCTTACTCCGTTCGGCGACTCTGGCGGACGGCTCACCTCCAACTGTAAGCCCGTCTCTCCCCGTTATCCCATGTCAGGGCGGGAGTCATGAGAGAGTCCGGGAGAACGTCACAGGAAGAGGGCCCGCGGAGGGCGTCAGGAGAAGGCGTGCGGGGCGCCCGCGTTGACGGGCACCCAGCGCGGCGTGTCGGCCGCCTGGTCGCTGATCGAGGTGAGGACGGCCTGCCGGTACTGGCCGAGCCGGGTGCGCCACTCCGCCAGGTCCTCCACGTAACGCTCCCCCACCGGCGCGTCCCAGACGTCGCGGCTCCTGGCCATCTGGTAGGCCCGGTCGAGGGAGGAGGTCAGGTTCTCCAGCATGGGCAGCACCTGCCGCCAGAGCACGACCAGGCGCTGGTAGTCGGGGTTGAACTCCCACGCAGTGGCCGCGTCCGGGGACGGCAGCGCCGAGGTGCCCGCCGACGGCGGGGTCTCCCCCGGCTGGAGCGGCTGCGGGGCGGGCGGGTCCACGTACATCTGAAGGCTCCTCACACCGACTACGCGCCCGACGATCCGCCGGGCGGCGGAATCGGCCTGCGCGGTTCTCCCGGATCCACCTCACCGGCCGGCCCGTCCGGCCCGACATCCATGGGCGCCCAGCGGCCCTCACCCCACGTCTCCCCCTCGGGCACCTGCACGCTCGGCATGTCCAGCGGCTCGATCTCCCGCACGTTGCCGATGAGCGTCTTGAGCGCCTCGGCACTCGGCGGACTGACCTCGACCGAGACCACGTCACTGCCGTCGTCCGCCCACCGCGCCACGGAATCCTGCTGAGCGCCGGAACCCTGTGCACCGGAGTCCGTCTGCCCGCCGGGATTGCCCTGTGTGCTGGAATCGCCGGTCCCGGTGCCGTCCTGACCCGTACCGGTGCCGGGTGGCTGGACGGTCTGGTCGGGCGCCGGTGCGGCGGTGTCGAGCACGGTGTCCTGCGGCCGGGCCGAGTCGAGCGCCGGGCTGGGGTCGACCTGACCGGCGCCTGCTCCGGTGCCGTCCGTTCCCGTGCCGTCCGTTCCCGTGCCGTCCGTTCCCGTGCCGTTCGTGCCGGAGCCGTTCCCTAGGCCGTCCACGGTGGGCATGTCCATGGGCGGGATGTTCTCGATGTCCTCCAGCAGCGCCTCGACCTGCTCCGCGGTCGGCGGGTCGAGCGGGATCTGCAGCACCTTGACGCCGTCCACCTCGACGACCTGCGGCTTGAGGTCGCCGGTCTGGTCGATGTCGTCGGGATGGTTCTTCTCCGGCGTGTCGAGAGGGCCGTCCCCCGCGCCCTGCGGGCTGTCGGATCCCCCGTCCCGGGGGGAACGCTCGTCGCCCTTGGAATCGGTGTCCGGCTTGGGGTCCGGCGCGGTGCCGGTCTCCGGTGCGGGGCTCGGCGTGCTCCCGGTGTCGGGGCTCGGATCGGGCCTCGGGTCGGTCTCGGGGCTCCGGTCCGTCTCAGGGGCGGGCGCGTCGGGCGTGCCGGACGGCTGGTCCTCGATGCGCGGATTGCCCTCGGAGTCGGGAACGGCGGGCTTGAGATCCTCCGCCTTCGGGGGCTGCGGTGTGGAATCGTCCTCCTTCGGAGGAGGCGTAGGGTCTTCCGCCTTCGGCGGTTCCGGCGTGGGAGTGATCCCGTCCTCGGGCTTGGGAGGCTGCGGCGTGGAATCATCCGCCTTCGGAGGCTCAGGCGTCGGGGTGGGCGCGGGAGTGGTCCTGCCCTCGGAGTCGGGAACGGCGGGCTTGAGATCCTCCGCCTTCGGGGGCTGCGGCTTGGCGTCCTCCTTCGGCGCCTCCGGCTTGGCGTCCTCACCCTTCGGGGTCTCGGGCGTGGGAGTGGGAGTGTTTCCGCCCTCGGGACTGGGAGCCTCCGGCTTGGAGTCATCCGCCTTCGGAGGCTCGGGCGTGGGGGTGGGAGTGGGTGTGGGACTCGGGTCGTCGGCACGGGTGTTCGGGGCGGCGGAGGTGGTCTCCTGCTTGACCTTCTTCTCCAGCAGGGCCACGCGTGCCGAGACGTCCTTGACCATCGCGTCGCACGCCTCGGCGGTCTGGGACGGACGCTGGGCGGATCCGGAGGACAGCCCCGCCCCGCCCATCAGCTGGGCGACCCGGCTCTCGATCGTCCGCATCTGCCCGGCGGCCTGTTTCACCTCGGACAGCAGATCGCGGACCAGCTCGGGGTCCATTCCGTCGAACTTGCCCATGGGCGTCTCCCGGAAGGTGGCGGCGCACTTCACGCTACCGGGGACGGGCCCGCCCGTCACGGCGATAATCAGCCGGCATGGATGGCGGCCACGGCGGGGACCGGCCAGGCCGGGGCCGGTCCCGCGGCCGGGATCAGTCCGCGTTCTCCGGACCGGCGTCCGTCGCCACGTAGCCGATCACTCCGCGCAGCTTCCCCACCGGGATGGCCCCCTGCCGCAGCAGCCGGGGCACCGCCGTGGTGAGATCGAGGATCGTGGACGGGACGTCGTCCGTGCAGGGGCCTCCGTCGAGGTAGACCTCGACGGAGTCGCCGAGCTGCTCCTCTGCCGCGGCGGCCGTGGTCGCGGGCGGCGAGCCGGAGCGGTTGGCGCTGGAGACGGCCATCGGCCCCGTCTCCTTGAGCAGGTCGAGCGCGACCGCGTGCAGGGGCATGCGGAGCGCGACGGTGCCCTTGGTGTCGCCCAGGTCCCACGACAGCGAGCGGTTCACCCGGCACACCAGCGTGAGCGGGCCGGGCCAGAAGGCGTCGACCAGGTCCTGTCCGTAGGGGCCCAGGTTCTCCACCAGGGCGTTGGCCGCGCTCACGGTGCCGACCAGGACCGGCACCGGCATGTCCCGGCCGCGGCCCTTGGCCTCCAGCAGGCGGTTCACGGCCGCGTGGGTGAAGGCGTCACCGCCGATGCCGTAGACGGTGTCGGTGGGCAGCACCACCAGCTCGCCCCGCCGTACGGCCGAGGCCGCCTCGGTCAGGCCCGCGCTCCGCTGCTCCGGGTCGCTGCAGTCATAGCGTCTACTCACGGCGTTCGATCCTCATTCCTGGCCGAAACGGGCGGTGACGAAACGATCTCTTCGGGTGAGGTCCTGCCGGCTGCGCACGTCGCGCCAGCCGTTGTCCTCGGAGAAGATCAGATAGACCGGGGTGCCCTGCTCGTCGGCGTGCTCCACGGCGACGAAACCGCCGGGCCGCAGCAGCCGCCTGGCGGTCCGCTCGACCGCCCTGACCTCGTCGAGGCCGTCGCTGCCCGAGCCGTACAGCGCGCGGCGCGGGTCGTAGTCGCGCACCTCGGGGTCGCGCGGGACCGCGCCGGGCGGGATGTAGGGCGGGTTGGAGATGACCAGGTCCACCCGGCCGTCGAGCTCGGGCAGGGCGTCGGCGAGGTCCTCCGGGTGCAGGTGCACCCGGCCCTGGCCCTGCTCCAGGATGTTGCGCTTGGCCCACCGGTAGGCGTCGGGGTCGACCTCCACCGCGTGCACCGTGGCCAGCGCGACCTCCTGGGCGATGGACAGCGCGATCGCCCCGGAGCCGGTGCCCAGGTCCACGACCACCGGCGAGGCCACGTCCATCTCCCGCAGCCGGTCGATGGCCCATCCCGCCACGACCTCGGTCTCCGGGCGCGGGATGAAGACGCCCGGCCCGACCTCGAGGGACAGGTAGCGGAAGTAGGCGCGCCCGGTGATGTGCTGGAGCGGCTCGCGGGCCTCACGCCGCGCGACGCCCTCCCAGAAGAGCGCGTCGAAGTCCGCGTCCGCCACGGTGTGCAGCTCGCTGCGCCGTACGCCGTGGACGCAGGCGGCGATCTCCTCGGCGTCGGTGCGCGGCGAGGGCACACCGGCCTCGGCGAGCCTGGCGGTGGCGAGGGCGATCTCGTCCAGCAGAAGGGTCATGGGCGCGTTCTGTGCGTTGGCCTTAGGAGTGGGCCGCGAGCTTCTCCGCCATCTCGGCGTCGAGCAGGGACTGGATGACGGCCGTCAGGTCGCCGTCCAGCACCTGGTCGAGGTTGTAGGCCTTGAAACCGGTGCGGTGGTCGGAGATGCGGTTCTCGGGGAAGTTGTAGGTGCGGATGCGCTCGGAGCGGTCGACCGTGCGGATCTGGGACTTGCGCTCGGCCATCGCCGCGGCGTTGGCCTCCTCCTCGGCGAGGGCCTGCAGACGCGCCCGCAGGATGCGCAGAGCCGACTCCTTGTTCTGGAGCTGGCTCTTCTCGTTCTGGCAGGAGACGACCACCCCGGTCGGAAGGTGCGTGATGCGCACGGCCGAGTCGGTGGTGTTGACGCTCTGGCCGCCGGGGCCGCTGGAGCGGTAGACGTCGATGCGCAGGTCGTTGGGGTCGATCTGGACGTCGACCTCCTCGGCCTCGGGATAGACCAGGACGCCGGCCGCGCTGGTGTGGATGCGGCCCTGGGACTCGGTGACCGGCACGCGCTGCACGCGGTGCACGCCGCCCTCGAACTTCAGCTTCGACCAGACGCCGTCGTCGCCCCTGGCCTTCACCGCGACCGTGACGTCCTTGTATCCGCCCAGGTCGGAGTGGGTCACATCGATGATCTCGGTCTTCCAGCCCACCCGCTCGGCGTAGCGCAGGTACATCCGCAGCAGGTCGCCGGCGAACAGCGCCGACTCCTCGCCGCCCTCGCCCGCCTTGATCTCCATGATGATGTCCTTGTCATCGTTGGGATCACGCGGGATGAGCAGGTGCCTGAGCTTGTCCTCCAGCTCGGGGATCCGCGCCTCGAGCTCCTTGGCCTCCTCGGCGAAGGCCTCGTCCTCCGAGGCCAGCTCCTTGGCGGTGCCCAGGTCGTTCTGGACGCCCTCGAGCTCGCGGTAGGTGGTGATGATCGGGGTCAGCTCGGCATAACGCCGGCCGAAGGTGCGCGCCTGCGTCGGGTTGGCGTGCACGGTGGGGTCGGCGAGCTTGAGTTCCAGCTCGGCGTACTCACTGAGCAGCTCGTCGAGATTCACCGCACGTCCTCTTCCTTGAAAAACCCTTGTCGGCCTGCCTCATCACCACGAACGCCGACCCGGGCGTCCCCACCGGGGGACGCTTCCGAGCCGGCGTCGGGACGAGGGCTACTGGCCCGCGGGCTTCTTGCCGAAGCGCTTCTCGAAGCGCGCCACCCGGCCGCCGGTGTCCAGGATCTTCTGCTTGCCCGTGTAGAACGGGTGGCAGGCGGAGCACACGTCGGCGTGGATCGCGCCGTTCTTGGCGGTGCTGCGGGTGGTGAAGGTGTTACCGCACGTGCAGGTCACCTGCGTGGTGACGTACTCGGGGTGAATCTCGGGCTTCATGGCTCTTGTCCTCTCCAAAGCGCGGTCGCCGGGTCGCCACTGTCTTCTCGCCTGATACGGCTTGCGCGCTGAAGCACACCGAGGTGCGCGCGGGCGGGAACCGGAACCGCTGCGGTTCGGCTACCAGTGTGCCAGATGCTCCAACCACTCCAGGCCATCAGGCATTCCCCGAGGGGATCGCCGGAGTCTATGGACGCGTCACTCCCATCCCACTAGGCTCCGGTGCCCAAACCGTCACTTTTCTCACTTTTTACCTAAATAAGGGGAGCGAATGAAGAAGGGAATGCGGCTGCTTCTCGCGGCCGCAACGGGGGCTGCCGTCTTCACCAGCAGCACGGCGACAGCGCTCGCCGCCGGTTCCGCGACCACCGCGGTGGCCTGCGAACTGTCCGCCGACGTCACCGCCCTGACCGTGAGCGACGCTTTCGTCCCGCTCAAGGACGACGCCACGGTCACCTTCGAGGCGACCATCAAGAGCCCTTACAAGCTCAACGGTAAGGCCCTGGAGAAGGACGTGACCTCCGTCAAGGCGGACTTCCAGCGCGTCGGTGAGACCGCCTGGAACGACGCCACGATCGAGCAGGTCCCGGCCCCGCCCACCGGTGATCACACCACCGCCCCGGCCGACGTCAAGGTCAAGGGCAGCTTCAAGATCACCAAGGACAACAAGGACGGCAAGTGGTCCGTCCGCGTCCTGGTCACCCGTGACGGCGCCGCCAAGGAGGCCTGCAAGGAGGTGACCGTCGACCCGCAGGTCAAGTTCGTCTCGGCCGCGGTCACCGACCCCGTCGTCATCAGCACCTCCGGCGACACCGAGGTCCAGGTCCGCGCCAGCGTCATCGGCGCGTCCTCGGTCAAGGGCAAGCTGTACGCCACCGACGGCGGCGACTCGATCGACGTGACCCTGGAGAAGGGCAACGGCGCCAACGCCTGGTACGCCGACACCTACTTCGACTACTCCTTCACCACCGGGTCCTGGACCCTGGAGCTGGAGGCCTCGCGCGGCGGGCAGTCCCTGGAGGTCAAGACCGCCGACACCTTCACGGTCAGGAAGGGCTCCTCCAAGAAGGCCTCCTCCAAGATCTCGTTCGACGTGACCGCGAACAAGGTCAAGAAGGGCAAGGCCATCCGCCTGTACGGCAAGGTCTACCGGGGCAGCCGCGCCTACTCCGGCAAGATGGTCGCGCTCTACTACAAGAAGAAGGGCGGCAGCTGGAAGTTCGCCCACTACGTGAAGGCGAACAGCACCGGCAAGTACAGCAAGACCCTCAAGCCGAAGTTCGACGCCTACTGGCGCGCCACCGTCAGCGGGACCAGCAAGACCTACGGCTCCAAGTCCGGCTACGAGTACGTCGACGTCCGCTAGCGGCCCCGACGGGCGCTCAGCACCCGTCACACCCGTCGAGAGGCTGTACGGCTCGCGTCCCCAACCCCGGGCGCAAGCCGTACAGACACGGGGACACAGACGCAGAGACGCATAGAGTCAGACACGGGAAACGCCCGGCGGCCGAGGCCGCCGGGCGTTTTCGCGTGCGTCGCGCGGGATCAGTCGCGGTCGGAGCTGACCGTCGTCTTCTGCACCTGGAGCAGGAACTCCGCGTTGGACTTGGTCTCCTTCATCTTCTCCAGGAGGAGCTCCAGAGCCTGCTGCATGTCCAGGGCGTGCAGCACCCGGCGCAGCTTCCAGACGATCTGCAGCTCGTCCTTCGACATGAGGATCTCCTCCTTGCGGGTGCCGGACGCGTCGACGTCCACCGCGGGGAAGATCCGCTTGTCGGCGAGGGAGCGGTTGAGCTTGAGCTCGGCGTTGCCGGTGCCCTTGAACTCCTCGAAGATGACCTCGTCCATCTTGGAGCCGGTCTCGACCAGCGCCGTGGCGAGGATCGTCAGCGAGCCGCCGTTCTCGATGTTGCGGGCGGCGCCGAAGAAGCGCTTGGGCGGGTAGAGCGCCGTGGAGTCGACACCACCCGACAGGATCCGGCCGGAGGCCGGGGCGGCCAGGTTGTAGGCCCGGCCCAGGCGGGTGATCGAGTCGAGCAGCACGACGACGTCGTGGCCCAGCTCCACCAGGCGCTTGGCCCGCTCGATGGCGAGCTCGGCGACCGTGGTGTGGTCCTCGGCGGGGCGGTCGAAGGTCGAGTGGATGACCTCGCCCTTCACCGACCGCTGCATGTCGGTGACCTCTTCCGGACGCTCGTCGACCAGGACGACCATCAGGTGGCACTCGGGGTTGTTGCGGGTGATCGCGTTGGCGATCGCCTGCAGCACCATCGTCTTGCCCGCCTTGGGCGGGGAGACGATGAGACCGCGCTGGCCCTTGCCGATCGGGGCGACCAGGTCGATGATCCGGGTCGTCAGGACGTTGGGCTCGGTCTCCAGGCGCAGGCGCTCCTGCGGGTAGAGCGGCGTGAGCTTGTTGAAGTCGGGCCGCTGGCGGGCCTGCTCGGGGTCCATGCCGTTGACCGTGTCGAGCCGGACCAGCGCGTTGAACTTCTCGCGGCGCTCGCCGTCGCGCGGCTGGCGGACGGCGCCGGTGACGACGTCGCCCTTGCGCAGGCCGTTGCGGCGGATCTGGGCCAGGGACACGTAGACGTCGTTGGCGCCGGGCAGATAGCCGCTGGTCCGGACGAACGCGTAGTTGTCGAGGATGTCCAGGATGCCGGCGATCGGGATGAGGACGTCGTCCTCGCCGACCACGGGCTCGTTGCCGTCGAAGCGGTCGCGGCCGCGGCGGTTGCGCTCGCGGAACCGGCCGCGGCGCCCGCGGCGGTCGTCGTCCTCGACACCGGCGCCGTGCTGGTCGCCGCGTCCCTGCGGACCGCGGTTCTGCTCACCGCGGTCGGCGCGCTCACCGCGATCGGGGCGCTCGCCCCGGTCGGTGCGCTCGCCCCGGTCGGTGCGCTCGCCGCGGCCCTGGCCCGCGTCCGCGGCGCGCTGGTCGGCGCGGCCCTCGCCACGCTCACCGCGCTCACGGCCCTCACCGCGCTCGCGGCCCTCACCGCGCTCGCGGCGCTCGCCGCGGCTGCGGCGCTCACGACGGCTCTCGCCGCGCTCGGGACGGCCCTCGGCCTGACCGGCGTCGGCCTGCTGCTCCACGACGGGCGAGGTGGCCACCACGGGCTCGGGCGCCGCGACCTGCTCGGGCAGCGGCTCGGCGACCGGGGCGGCGGGAGCGGCGGCGGCACTCCGGGAACGTTCCCGGCGGCTACGGGCGGGGCGCTCGGCGACCGGCTCGGCGGCGGCCGGAGCCGGGGCCTCCTGGGGCGCCGCCGCGGGCGCCGGGGCGCTCTCGGCGGAGACGCCCTGCTTCTCCTGGATGGCCGCGATCAGCTGGCTCTTGCGCATCCGCCCGGTTCCGCTGATGCCAAGACTGGAAGCCATGGCCTGCAGCTCGGGCAGCACCATGGCGGACAGGCCGGTGCCGGAGCGACGACGCTTGGTCGCGGCGCGGGTGGGGGTGTCGCCGGCCGCCGGCTGAGTGCCGTTGGCATCGGAGAGGAGTTCGGTGGTGTCGCTCACTAATGGGTCCTTCCCAGGGGTCGGGCGTGGCCACGATCAGCCAATCGTCCCGGTGGTGCGATCGACCCGGAGGGACAGACCGGGTCGGGTTGCACGTCGCGATCCTCGGCGGCCCGTGAGGACCGCCGCCACTGTCGGAGAAGGGCGCATCCACGCCGTCACCATCGAGATTCGCCGACGGTGGGGCTTGGAGGACACCCCCCGGATTGCTACCGGCAACCAGATGTCGAGATGGTTCGAACGCGCATGTCCCCTGAAACGCCGCCTCTCGTTGCCCCAACCGAATGTGGGCCATTCGGAGGCGACGGATTCGGGGAAACCACTGTGGCGCTCACGCCTCGTGGAGCGAGACGCGGGGCGACGATGTGTGGCTGACAAGCACGCACCCGAAACGGGGGCACCTGGTGCGGCTATCAGCCTAACATCACCAGCGCACACTGCTATTCCCTGAAGGTCGAAGAGGCTTCAGCGTGTCTCGGGAGAAACAACGCACGCACCGTGGGTTTCGACATCCAGTGGCTGGATGTGCCAGTCAGTACCCACTTCCGGTGCGATCAAATCCTGTGTATCCGGTGTCGAAAACGCAAGAACCGTGGGACCCGCCCCGGAGACCGCCGCGGGGACACCCGCCCCGCGCAGGCGTTTGACCAGTTCGGCGGTCTGCGGCATGGCGGGGGCGCGGTAGTCCTGGTGCAGCCGGTCCTCGGTCGCGGCCAGCAGCAGCTCCCGCTCCGGCCGCGCGGTGAGCGCCGCGATCAGCAGCGCCGCCCGCCCGGCGTTCGCGGACGCGTCGGCGTGCGGCACGTCCTTGGGGAGCAGTCCCCTGGCCACCTCTGTCGACAGGCGGTCCGCGGGGACGATGGCCACCGGCCGGATGTCGCCGTGCGGGGCCAGCTTCACCATACGCGGATCGCCCGGCTGCTCCATCCAGGCGATCGTCAGGCCCCCGGCCAGGCAGGGGGCGACGTTGTCCGGATGGCCCTCGATCTCGGTGGCGAGCCCGAGGGCGAAGGCGTCCGACAGCACGCTGCCCGCGCGCTCGCGGACGCTCCGGTCTCCGGCGTGCTCGGGGTAGGCCAGCGCCCTGGCGGCGACGATCCCGGCGCAGATCGCCGCCGAGGACGACCCCAGCCCCCGCCCGTGCGGGATGCGGTTGCGGCACACGAGCCTGATGGAGTCGGGCTGCCGTACCGAGAAGGCGTCGAAGGCGGCGCGCAGCGAGCGGACCACCAGATGACCCTCGCCCGCGTCGAGCTCGCCCTCCCCCTCGCCGCTCACCTCGATGGTCAGGCCGGGCGCCGCGCCGATCTCGACCTCCACCTCGTCGTAGAGGCCCAGCGCCAGGCCGAGGGAGTCGAAGCCCGGCCCCAGGTTGGCGCTCGTGGCGGGAACCCGGACGGCGACCTTCCCGCCGTGGATATTGATCATCGTCTCCCCGGTCAGGCGAGTTCGAGGGCGGTGGCGGCGGCGTGGGCGTCGATCGGGATCGTCAGCGGGGTGGGGGCGCCGGAGATGGCCCAGTCGGGGTCCTTGAGGCCGTTGCCCGTCACCGTGCAGACGATGCGCTGACCGGGCTCGACCAGGCCCTGCTCGTGGGCCTGCAGGAGACCGGCCACGCTGGCCGCGGAGGCCAGCTCGACGAACACGCCCTCCTCCTGCGCCAGCAGCTTGTAGGCGGCGGCGATCTGGCGGTCGGTCACGGACTGGATGACGCCGCCGGACTCGTCGCGCGCGGCCTCGGCCAGCTGCCAGGAGGCGGGGTTGCCGATGCGGATCGCGGTGGCGATCGTGTGCGGGTGGGTCACCGGGGCGCCGTTGACGATCGGCGCGGCACCGCTGGCCTGGAAGCCGAACATCCGGGGCGTCCTGGTCGCGACGCCGTCCGCGGCGTACTCGGTGTAGCCCATCCAGTAGGCCGAGATGTTGCCGGCGTTGCCCACCGGGATGCAGTGGATGTCCGGCGCGTCGCCGAGTGCGTCGACGATCTCGAAGGCCGCGGTCTTCTGGCCCTGGAGCCGGAAGGGGTTGACCGAGTTCACCAGTGCGATCGGGTAGTTCTCCGACAGCTTCCTGGTCATCTCCAGGCAGTCGTCGAAGGAGCCCTCGACCTGCAGCAGCTTGGCGCCGTGGACCAGCGCCTGGGCCAGCTTGCCCATCGCGATCTTCCCGCGGGGGACGAGCACGGCGCAGGTCAGGCCCGCGCGGACGGCGTAGGCGGCGGCGGAGGCGCTGGTGTTGCCGGTGGAGGCGCAGATGACGGCCTTGGCGCCCTCCTCGACGGCCTTGCTGATGGCCATCGTCATGCCGCGGTCCTTGAAGCTGCCGGTCGGGTTGAGCCCTTCGACCTTCAGGTAGACGTCGCAGCCGGTCAGCGCCGAGACCCGGTGCGCGGGGACGAGCGGCGTGCCGCCCTCCAGCAGGGTGACGACGGGCGTCGCCGTGGTCACCGGAAGCCGGTCACGATACTCCTCGATGAGGCCACGCCACGCCCTGGTCATGATTGCTCCTCCCGCGCAAGGCTCCGCCGTGCGCGTTCTACCTGCGATGTTGGGCAAAGAGTCTACGGGCAACGGTCTCGGAGAGGGGATGCGGCGTCCACCAGATGGACAGGCCGCGCGTCCTGTGTACAGGAAACGCTCAGCAACCGCAGGTAGGGTCGAGGGCTTGACAAGCGGGAACGCCGGCGACGGCACACCACTCGTAAAGGGGTACGGCATCATGACGGGCGGAGCGGCGAACGGCCTGCCGCCGATCCGGCACAACGACTACTCCCCCTTGCGACCGCCCGAAATAGGCGCCTGGGACCCGTCCCTCCCGGTCAGCGTGATCATCCCTGCGCACGGCGGGCAGCACCGGCTCGACCTGACCCTCGCCTCCCTGGCCGCGCAGACCTACCCGGATCACCTCATGGAGGTGATCGTGGTCGACGACGGCAGCGAGCCGCCGCTGCGCCTGCCGGAGATCGCCCCGCCGGGCGCCCGGATCGTCACCGCCGATCCCGGCGGCTGGGGCATCGCGCACGCGGTCAACACGGGGGCCGCCCTCGCCGAGGGCCGCATCCTGCAGCGCCTGGACGCCGACATGGTCGTCTGCCGCGAGCACATCGAGGCGCTGGCCCGCTGGCACCATTTGGCCGAGCACCTGGTCACCATCGGCGCGAAGAAGTTCGTCGAGGAACCCCGGCTGACGCCCGGGCGGGTCCACGAGGCGGTGCGGGCGGGCTCGCTGGAGGAGATCTTCGACCTGTCGGAGGCGCTGCCCAGCTCCACCGAGCAGACGATCGCCCGCACCGACGGGCTGCGGGCCAGCCGCAACCCCTACCACGTGTGCACCGGACCCACGGTGTCGATGCGGCGCGAGACCTTCCACGCCGTGGGCGGGATCGACCCGGACGTGCTGCGGGGCGAGGACACCGAGTTCGCCTACCGGCTGGCCCAGCGCGGCGTGGTGTTCATCCCCGACATGACGGCCGGGGCCGTGCACCTGGGGCTGCCCGCCCAGCGCCGCGACCGGCAGCGGGTCGTCCGCGCGGTCGCCCCGTACCTGGCCCACCGGATCCCGCTCCGCCGGGACCTGCGCAAGGACCGGGGGCGCCGCTGGCTGGTGCCGTACGTCGAGGTGGTCCTGCACGTGGGCGGCGCCGGCCAGGAGCAGGTGCGCGAGGCGGTGAACGCGGCGCTGGAGGGGTCGGTGACCGACGTGACGGTCACCCTGGTCGCCCCCTGGTCGAGGCTGCCGCGGGGACGCCGGCCGGTGCTCGGCGACCCCGACTTCGAGCTGCGCCTGATGCGCGAGCACTTCGGCCACGACGAGCGGGTACGGCTGGCCGACGAGGTCTCCCCCACCCCGGCGCCCACGCCGTTCCGCTACACGGGCCCGATCTCGGTCCCGCTGGGCCACGACTCCCTGGAGCGGATGATCGCCGCCGTGCAGGAGGACAGGTCGGGGCTCCTGACCGTCGACCTGCCCGGCGCGGGCCCGGCCACGCTGGAGCGCACCGAGGCGGTGGGCCGCGCCCTGCTGCTCGGCGCCCGGTATCCCCAGGAGGTGGCCGCCTCGATCAAGGCCACCCACGGCGTACGGCACGGCGAGGCGAAGGAGTTCTGGCCCTCCTCGCGCGCGGCCCGGCCGGGCGCTCCGGAAAGCGCCCCGCTCCCGGACGCCCCGGCGGCCAGGACCGTCGCGAGACCTGAGCCGGGGACCAAGGCGACGAGAGAGCCCGGTCCGGGCAGGAAGGCCGATCCGGGCAGACGCGGGCCCAATGGACCCAGCGGGCCCAGCGGGCCCAGAGGCCAGGAGAGCGCGAGTCCGGCGCCCGGCGGCTCGCGTTCGCTGATCGACCGGCTCCGCGCCGCGATCCGCCCGGAGTGAGCGGGTCCCGCGGCGCCGGTCAGCGACGGCGGATGATGGCCCGCTTCACCGAGGAGATCAGGCCGTCCTGGACGACCTTCCTGGCCGCCGCCAGTTCCTTGCGCAGCGCGCCGACCTCGCGTCTGAGCTCCACCGTGCTCTTGCGCCAGCGTCCCGCCTCCTCGCGCCACTTGCCCACCTGGCCGCGCAGCCGTTCGACCTCCTTGGTGAGGCGGACCACCTCGGCCTGCGCCTCGGTCCTGGCCCGGTAGGCGCCGCGGCGGCCGGTGATCGGCTGCGGCTCGGAGGTGAACCCGTAGGCCCGGCCCTCCACCCACAACGTGCCGAAGGTCTCCTCCACGGCGTCGTCGAGGTCCTCGCCCTCCCGCAGCACGATCGCCGCCCGGGCGAACGCGGCGGCGCGCTCCAGCCGGGCCGTCGTCACCTTCCGGCCCGGCCCCTCGGACAGCAGCACCGACACCAGGCCGTAGCCGCCCTCCACGGCCAGGTCGAGCAGGCGGGCCAGGCTGTCCTCGCCGGGCACCCAGCCCGCGGGCAGCCTGAAGCGGTACGGCGTCGCGTCGCGGGTGAGGGGCTCCAGCCGTACCCGGGACTCGTGGGCGTAGTGCCCGCGGACCAGGACCAGATCGAGGTCGGGGTTGGTCAGCGGCGCGCGGTCCTCGGTCCTGAGGTCCTCCCAGGGACCGGGGATCGTCACCGCGACGTCGGGGACGGTCCCCGCCAGCACCGCGTCCACGGTCGCGCGGATCTCGTCGTATCCCGGCCGGGAGTCCTCCGCCCCCTCCCCCGGCGGGCCGGCCGTCTCGACGACCACCTCCACGTAGGGGACCTTCCACTGCCGGGCCGGATGGGAGCGCAGCCAGCGGTAGGAGGGGATCCGGTCGGCGACGAACGCGTGGCTGACCCGGTCGATGGGGGCCTTGCCTCGCATGCGCATGGTCGGGCCGAGGTGGAAGGCGCGCGAGAGCGGCTCGGGCACGAAGACCGCGCCCGCCTGGGCCAGCCGGTAGCCCATCTCGGTGTCCTGGCCGAGGATCAGGTCGGTGTCCATCGGCCCGGCCTGGGCCAGCAGCGCCGCGTTGACGGAGGTGGCGCCGCCGACGTGCAGGCTGAAGGCGCGGCCGGGGTTGTCGGTGAGGCCGTCGGTCCGCTCGATCAGGTCCACCAGCCAGGCGTGCGGCTCGGCGGGTTCGAAGAGCTCGGCCAGGTCGTCGGTGGCGGCGACCGCCTCGGGCGTGGGCGGCTCCGCGGGAGAGAAGCGCAGGTATCCGGTCACCACGAGGTACGGCGCCGCGTGGTGCCAGCGCATGTGGGCCTCGACCGAGCGGCGGTCCAGGACCACGTCGGAGTCCAGCCAGTGCACGACGTCGCCGCCCGCCTCGGCCAGCCCGGCGTTGCGGGCGTGCGCCCGGCCGGGGAGCGGGCAGACGACCAGCCGGGTGTGCGGCGGGCGGATCTCGGGCAGGCGCAGCGGCGGCTCGCTGCCGTTGTCCACCACGATGACCTCGGTGAGGTCGGCGGGGTAGGTCTGCCCGGCCAGCCCCGCCAGGGTCAGGTCGAGTTTGCGCTGGTCGCCGTAGGCCGGCACGACCACGCTGACCCGCAACGACGGCGTCCACGCGCCCAGTTCGGGCGGGGTGAGGGTGCGGTAGTCGTTGCCCACGATGCGTGCTGTCATGACATTTCCAGAATCAGGCTGGGGCGGAATCCCCGCCACTGGTTCGACGCGACACGCAGGAAGTGCGCCAGGGAGAGCCGCCAGGTGTGCTCGGCGCTCACCGAGCGGCGCAGCACGTATCCCAGGCCGTGGGCCCGGTAGACGCGCGCCCCCGCGCCGTGGGCGGCCTTCAGGAAGGCCGCGTCGACCCCCGCGGGCAGGCCGGGGAACCCGCCGGCCTCCCGGAACCTGTCGCGGTCCAGCAGGATCGTCCCCCCGGCCACGTGGTCGGACCAGACCTCGCTGGAGTAGTCGGTGCGCCGGACGGTGAGGTTCAGCGGCTCCAGATAGAAGAACTCGGCCGCCGTGCCCACGATGTCCGCCCCGGCGTAGGAGCGGGCGAGCAGGAGGTCGGACAGGTGCTCGGGGCCGTACCAGTCGTCGTCGTCCCACTTGGCGAGGTGGTCGCCGCCCGCGCGGGCCGCCGCCAGGTTGAGCACCTCCCCGAACGGCGTCGCGGCGTCGGCCTCGACCACGGTGACCGGCAGCGGGCAGCCCGCGACCGCCCGGCGCACCGCCTCGTGGCCGGCGGGGACGCCGTGCAGGCCCAGCAGGATCTCGACGTCCACCCCGCGCTGCCGGGCGATCTGCGCGAGCGCCGGTTCCAGCAGGTGCGGGCGCATGCTGGACATCACGACGCTGACCGCGGGCATGCCGGACCCTCCGGCACGCGTGAGAGCCCCGTGCGTGAGAGCGCGGCGTCCGAGGCCGTGCCGGCGCAGCCGTACGCTGTGCTCCTCGCGGCGCAGGGCGGCCGTGCAGCGCGGCGTGTCACGCGGGGTCTCGGCGAGCCAGGCGCCGTCGGACAGGAGTTTGGCGAGTTCGGGATCGGCTCCGGTCACCCAGCCGGGGACGTGCGGCGCGTGCATCGGCACCCCGGCCGCGGCCAGGTCGAGCACCCCGGTCAGGTCCACCGCGTCCTCGGGCAGGTGGACGCGCAGCCCGCGCCGGGTCCTCAGCGAGGCGAGCGAGTCATCCTCGACGGTCCATCCGCCGTGTTCCCAGCGCAGGTCTCCGGTGTCTCCGGATGCGATTCTCAGGAAACCCACAGGTTCCAGCCCGGCCCCCGGGGAGCCGAGATCGGCGACAGCTGCCATAGAGGTCGTTTCCCACCTGATTCCTCCGCCGGGGCGGTTCTCACCGCATGCAGGGACACCTTAACCAAGATCCGGCAATCTCCAGGTCAGAGATGCGCGGACCGCATCGTTCGCCGCTCTCGCGCCCCTTGGGGGAACCGCTCCCACACCCTCGGGAAGCGGCCGTGCGCACTCTCCGCGTCCGGGGAATCCGGCCCCTCTCCGCCGCGGACGACTTTGATCTCAGGAGGGAACTCTCAGGAATCACGCAGAACTCATATAGTTCTAAACGTTACATTTAACGGTGTATCCGCATCCGGGCAGTGGATAAGCCCCGACCTGTCCCCCGTCGACGGGTGAAGACGAGACAGCACGAAAGGTAACTACACGGATGCCAACGCCCCGACAACTGGTGTTCCCGGCCGCCGCAGCCGGACTCCTGGCTCTGGTCGCTCTGGCGGCGCTGGTGGGCACCGGCGTCGTTTCCGTGACGGTCGCCGTGCTGTTCGGCATGATCGTGCTCCTGCTCGGCCTCCAGGTGCTCGTGGTCGCCGGGATCCGCAGGGCCGACGGCAAGGTCCTGCGGCTCGACGCCAGGGTCAAGCGCTGCGAGGCCGGGATCACGCAGGTCGCCGCGGCCGCCGAGCGGCTCGACGCCCGGCTCGGGGAGATCACCGAGCTGCTGGGCCAGGACCGCCTCCGCCGTGACGAGGACCTGAACGCCGTCCTGGCCTCCCTGGGCGAGGAGCGGGTCCACGCGATGTCCCTGCGCCAGGAGATGAAGGAACTGGCCGAAGGCCTGCTGCCCCGGCTGGCGGCCGTCGAGGCGCGCGTCTCCTCCGAGACCGGGACATGATGCGGGGCCAGGACACAGCGGGGGCCCACCCCCTCCCCGGGCCCCGACCGGCCTCCCCCGGCTCCCCCGCCTGGCCGCCGGCCTCCCGTTCCTGCGCGCGGCCGTCGCCCGAGGCGCGGATCCGGCACAACGACTACGGGCCGCTGCGGCCCGCGGACCTCGGCGACTGGCGGCCCCGGCTGACGGTCAGCGTGGTGATCCCCGCCCACGACTGCCAGGACGCGCTGGACCGCACGCTCGCCGGGCTGGCCGCGCAGAGCTACCCCGCCGCCCTGACCGAGGTGGTCGTCGCCGACGACGGCAGCTCCCCCGAACTGCGCGTGCCCGGCCTCGCGCCCGCCCGCACCCGGATCGTGCGGGTGCCGCGGGGCCGGTGGGGACGGGGCTGGGCCCGCCAGACCGGCGCGGACGCCGCGCGCGGCGACGTCGTGCACTGGATCGACTCAGACATGGTCCTCGACAGGGAGCACCTCGAGGCGCACATGCGCTGGCACCACCTCGCCTCCTACGCGGTCGTGCTCGGCGACGTCCTGTTCACCCCCGACGGACCGGCCCCCTCCGCCCGGGAGATCTTCACCGCGGTCGGCGCGGGCGCCGCGGCCGGCCTGTTCGACGAGACGGTCCCGCACGCCTACCGGGTGGGCGTGCTGGAGGAGACCCGGGGGCTGCGCGAGGCCGGGGCGGGCGCCTACCGCCTGCACTCCGGCGCCACCGCCTCGGTGTCGGCCGCCCTGCTTCGGGCGGCGGGAGGGGTGAACACCGGCCTGACCATGGGTGAGGACACCGACCTCGGATACCGGCTGGCCCAGGCGGGCGCGGTCTTCGTGCCCGACCCGCAGGCCCGCAGCTGGCACCTCGGCTCCTCCACGGTCATGCGCCGGGAGAAGGAGGTGCACCGGCACAACTGGTCCCTGCTGCCCGACCTCATCCCCGACCTGCGCTGGCTGCGGACCCACCCGCGCAGGAGCTGGCTGGTGCCGTACGTCGAGGTGGTCGTGGACGCCCGCGGCGCCTCCTACGAGGACGTCCGCGCGAGCGTGGACGCCGCGCTCGCCGGGACCCTGGCCGACGTCGCCGTCACCGTGCTGGGCCCCTGGCGGGACCTCACCTCCGAGCGCCATCCCTCCCTCGACGACCCGATGCTGGACCTGCGGCTGGTCCGCAACTTCTACGCCCACGAGCCGCGCGTGCGCCTGGCCGGGGAGCTCGCGGCGACCTCGGCGCCCGCGCCGTTCCGGCTGACCTGCCCGGCCGGGCGGGTCCTGGCCGCCGACAGCCTCACCGAGCTGGTGCGGCTGGCCGAGCGGGAGGGGTACGGCCTGCTGAGCGTGGTGCTCGGCGAGGGCACCGACGGGATCGAGGCCATGCGGCTGGAGCGCGCCGCCGCCTTCGCCAGGGCCGCGCTGGTGGACGACGCGCAGGTGGACGACGCGCACAAGACCGGCGCGCTGGACGACACCGTGCACGAGCTGTTCGGCTCGTTCTGGGTGAGCGCGGAGGAGTTCGGCGTGACGACCGCCGAGGAGGCGGAGCCGGCCACCGGCGACCCCGCGAAGTGGCGGGCCAGCTCGGCGAAGTGGCGACGGGAGGCCGAGCGCCTGCGCGGTGAGACCGAGACCCTGCGCGCCGAGGTCGAGAGCCTGCGGGCCGAACTGGAGCGGGCGGAGGGCGAGCGCCCCCGCGGTCACCTGCGCGAGATCATCTCCGCGGCCATGCGGCAGAGGAAGACGGGCTGATGCCTCATCTGACCGATCTCGTCCGCGCGGCGGTGGAGCGCAACCCGGGACGGCGCGTGCTGGTCTACTGCGCCGGCCTCGAGACGCTCGACGAGCTGGAGGCGGCCGCCGGGACCGGGCGCTGCCGGGTCCTGGACCTGGACGGCGACCTGACCGGCGCGCCCTCCCCCGAGGAGAGCGTCGCCGAGGTGCTGCTGCTGGCCCAGACGCCGACCGACGTCCGCCGGGCCGCCAGCATGCAGGCGCTGCTCCCCTCCTCCTCGCGGACCGTCGTCGCGGTCGCGGAGACGCCCCACTGGTACACCGCGCCGGTCCTGTCGCCCACCCCCGCCCACCGCTGGCGCGCCCTGACCGAGCTGCGGGTGCACCGGGCCGGCGCGTCCACGTGGGTGGTGGACGCGCGATTCTCCAAGCCCGCGCCCGCGGGCCGTACTCTCGCCGCCACCGCCAGGGCCTTCGCCGGATACCGGCTGGACGTCGTCGCGGCGCCGGTGGCCGGGCTGGCGGGCCCGGGGGCCGCGCACTGGCGGCCCGGCGACCCGAACGCCGCCCCGGCCGACGTCGCCGGACCCGTCCCCGACCGGTTCGGCGCGCGCGGCGGCGACCTGGTCCTGCGCACCACCGACAGCGACCCCGAGCCCTGGGAGGGCGAGGAGATCCCGGTGGAGCGGCCGCTGGCCGAGCTGGTCAGCTGGGAGCGGCTGGGACGCCCCGGCGGGGAGGAGATCCTCAGGAACGGGCTGGCCGACCTGTCCGACCCGCGGGCCGTGCCGCCGGTGGACGACCGCTCGGTCAACCCGATGGGCTTCGTCACCGTGCCCGCGCTCGACATGGCCGACCTCTCCCTCGACTCCGACCGGTGGGCGATCACCTGCGAGGGCCGTACGCTCACCCGGTTCGCCGCCTCCGGATGCGTCACCGACGTCGACGTCAGCCGGATCAGGCAGGTCCGCGGAGTGCGCGTGGACTGGGGGCGCAGCCACACCGGCCCCGTCGCCGCGCTGCGCGTCGTCACCGGGCTGGCCGCCGCGGGCGTCCCCCTCGTCTGCGACGCCGTGCCCGCCTGGGCCGGCGCGCTCGGCGAGGAGCTGACCCGGCTGCTGACCTCGGTGCCGGAGGCCGGTCTCGCCGACGACCTGGAGCGGGAGGAGCACAGCATCCGGCTGCGGCGCGAGGCCCTGCGCACCCACGGCGTGCGGACCCGGTGGGAGCAGCTGGGCGCCCCCTCCGCACCCGCCCCGCTGACCTCGGTGCTGCTGGCCACCCGCCGCCCGGAGATGGTGGGCTTCGCGCTGGAGCAGGTGGGCAGGCAGCGCGGCGCGGAGCTGGAGGTGATCCTCGCCCTGCACGGCGTGCCCGCCGGTCATCCGGAGGTGGCCTCGGCGCTGGCCTCCTTCGACCGGCCGGTCACCGTGTTCGAGGCCGAGGGGCGCACGGTGTTCGGCGCGGTGCTCAACGAGGCCGCCGCCAGGGCGTCGGGATCGTACCTGCTGAAGATGGACGACGACGACTGGTACGGCCCGGACTTCCTGTCCGACCTGATCCTCGCGCACTCCTACTCGGGGGCCGAGGTCGTGGGGACGGTCCCGGAGTTCGTCTATCTCGCCTCGATCGGCGTGACGGTCCACCGGGAACAGATCACCGAGCAGATCACCAACTTCATCGCCGGAGGGACGATCTTCGCCGAGCGCTCGGCGTTCGAGGCCGTGGGCGGCTTCCGGCCGCTGCCGGGCACGATCGACGCCCAGTTCCAGCACGCCGTGCAGGCCGCCGGCGGGCAGATCTACCGCACGCACGGCCTGGGCTACATCCTGCGGCGCGGCAACGTGACGGGCCACACCTGGCGTGAGCCGATCGGCACGTTCCTGCGGCGCAACAAGCGCCAGTGGCGCGGCTTCCGGCCGAACGCCCTGATGGAGCTCCCCGTGGAGGCGTCGTGAGCGGTGAGCCCCGCATCCCGGGCAACGACTACGGGGTGCTGGAGCCGCCCGCGCTCGGCGGATGGGAGCCGCGGCTGCCGGTGAGCGTGGTGATCCCCGCCAGGGGAGGCCAGGAGAAGCTCGACCTCCTGCTGGCCGCGCTGGCCGCGCAGTCCTACCCGGACCACCTGATGGAGGTGGTCGTCGTGGACGACGGCAGCACGCCGCCGCTGCGCATCCCCGAGATCGCGCCCGAGCGCACCCGCCTGGTCCCCGCCGCCCCCGGCGGCTGGGGCATCGCCTGGGCCCTGCGGTCCGGTACGGCGGTCGCGGACGGCGAGGTCGTCCACCGGATGGACGCCGACATCGTCCCCTACCGCGACCACGTCGAGGCGCACATGCGCTGGCACCACCTGGCCGGATACCTGGTGGTCACGGGCACGCTGCGGTTCACCGCCGTGGACGGGACCCCGCCCTCCCCGGCCGAGGTCCGCGCCTCCGTCGCCAAGGACGGGGCCGGGTCGCTGTTCGACCCCGACCCCGAGCACGGGCACGACTGGATCGACCGGCTCGTCGCCGAGCACCGCGGCTTCCGCGACGCGCCCGGCGCACTCCTGCACCGCATCCACGTCGGCGCGACGGTCTCGGTCCGCGCCCGCCTGCTGCGGGAGGCGGGCGGGTACGACACCTCCCTGGTGCTGGGCGAGGACACCGACCTGGGCTACCGGCTCACCCAGGCGGGCGGGGTGTTCGTCCCCGACGCCGCGGCTCTGGCCTGGCACCTGGGGACGACCACGGCGATGCGGCGCGGCGTCGAGGTGCGGCGCTACACCGCCCCGCTCGTCGCCGACCGGATCCCCTACCGGCGCCACCTGCGCACGGACCCGGGCCGCCAGTGGCTGGTGCCGTACGTCGAGGTGGTGGTGGACGCCCGTGACGCCTCGTTCGAGGACGTGCGCGCGAGCGTGGACGGAGCGCTGGCGAGCACCCTGCCCGACGTCCGGGTCACCGTGACCGGCCCGTGGTCGTCGCTCACCGACGAGCGCCGGATCCCGCTCGACGATCCCCTGCTCGACCTGCGGCTGCTCCGGGCCCAGTACGCCCATGACGGCCGCGTCGTCTTCGCCGAGGCGCCGGCTGAGCCGTTCACGTCCGCTGCGCCCCCGGGGCCGCCCGCCCCCGCTCCCGCGCCGTTCCGCCTGCTGTGCCCGGCGGGCTGGGTCCCGGGGGCCGCCTCGATCCAGTCGCTGGTCGAGCGGGCCGAGCAGGACGGGGCCGGGCTGCTGCTCGTCGCCCTGGACGAGGACGAGTCCGGGGTGATCTCGGCCCGGCTGGAGCGGACCGCCGCCGCGGCCAGGGCGGCGCTGGTCATCCGCGACGGCGAGTCCTCCGACGACGTGATCGCCGACCTGTACGGCGTGACCTGGCTGGACGGCGAGTCGTGGAAGTTCCGCCCGGCGGCCGGGGCCTACCCCTCCTGGGCGTCCAACCGCAACCGCGAGGCCGCCCGGTGGCGCGCCGAGGCCGAGTCCCGCGGCAAGGAGCTCGAACGCGCCCGCCGCCAGGTCGACGCGCTCAAGGCCGAGCTGAAGGAGCTGCGCGCCGCCGCGGCCAAGGGGCAGCGCGACGCGGCCCGCTGGCGGGAGAAGGCCGAGCAGCGCCGCAAGGAGGTGGTCGCCCTCCAGGCGGCGGCCCGGCGCTCCCTGCTGCGGCGGGCCGGAAACCGGCTCCGCCGCCTGCAGAACGGCTCCTGACCCGCCTTCGCCGCCTGCAGAACGGCTTCCTGATCCGCGGGCCGGCCCGCGGGTCCCGGACGGCCCGGCCGGCGTGCGGGTCAGCCCTTGGGCATCGGGCGCAGCGGGCCGCCGATCGCCTCGGCCATGGTCTTCACCACCGTGCCGCGACTCTTCCTGGAGGCCAGCCAGCCGAGGAACTCCTCCACGTCCTCGGGCGAGTTCGAGTACCAGCCGCAGCCGGCGCAGACGCGGTGGAAGACGAGCGGGATCAGGCCGCCGGTCTTCTCGGCGTTCAGCACCAGCTGCTTCATCTGCCGCACCTGTGTCTCCTCGGTGAAGGAGCCCGGCGAGCGGACCCCCCAGCGGTCGGCCGGCGGCAGGCTCTCGGCGGGAGGACAGGCAGGGCAGTTCCACTGTCTGATGCCGCCCACCACGCGGGCCGCGTTGTACCCGCACGACTTCGCCGTCCGCTTGGCGTCGGCGTCCACCGACCCGAAGGGGTAGGCCAGGGTGGTGACCCGGTGGCCCATCTTCATCAGGGCGCGGCGGTCGTCGCAGATCTGCGTGCGCTGCTGGTCGGGCAGGAGCTCGGTGAGCCGGGTGTGGTTCAGCGTGTGGCCCCCGATCTCGTGACCGGCCTCGGCGATGGCCGCCAGCTGGCGGGTGGTCAGCTTCTCCTCGTCCCCGAGCGTGGCGCTGTTGACGTAGAAGGTGCCCCGCATGCCGTGTTTCTGGAGCATGCGCGCGACCGCCAGGTGTGTGGCGTCGCCGTCGTCGAAGGTCAGCACCACGATCGTCCGCGGTTTCTTCGGCGCCAGGGCCTCCGCCCGGGCGGGGGCGCCCAGCGGGAGGAGGAGGGCGGCCAGGGCCAGTACCGCCGGGATCCAGGCCGCGCGGGGGAAGGTCGCGGTCTTCACCGTGCCGTGTCCTTTCGGGTGATGTAGGCGGTCCACAGGGGTTCGCCGTCTTTTTCACGCAGAACGTATCTCTGCCAGCCCGCCATGGGCTCCGGTGGTTCCTTTTTGGTAAGGAGAGCGAAGACCCGGCCGGGCTCGGCCGCCGCCATCCGCGCCTCCAGCGAGTCACCGGGGTCGGTGAGGTTGAGGGTGTCGCAGCGGGAGACGAAGGTCATGGCGGGGTCGACGAGGTCGTCCACCATCGTGCATGGCGGCCGCACGCCCCGCTTGGCCATGTCCCTGACCACCTGGGCGTTGTAGCTGCGCTGCCTGTCCTGCTGATCGGCCAGCTCCACCAGAACGGTCATCTGCACCGCGGCGTGCGCCAGCAGCGCCACGGCGACCGCGCCCGCCACCACCCGGGAGGCCCGGCGCGCGACCAGCCAGAGGAGGAACTCGGCCGCGGGGACGGCCAGGAGGACGTAGGCGGGCAGCAGGAAGCGGGGCGCCCCGTAGTCCACCAGCAGCAGGTACGGCACCGCCACGCTGAACCCGGTGACGGCCGCCACGGCGGCGGCCGGGACGCCCGGGGACCCGGGAGCCGACGGCGCGGACACGGGGTCCACGGCGTCCCGGGAGACGGAGGGCAGGGAGACGGAGCGCAGGGAGACGATCGCGCCGGCGAGGGCCAGGACGGGCAGGACCAGCCACCACGCCGCCGGCCACGGATCCTCCAGGGGGAGCGTGCAGGGCCGGCAGAACACCGGGCCGTTGGCCGTCTTGAACTGGTGCAGGAACCCCGGGGAGAGCGACAGGCCGCCCTGCACCTCACCCGCCGCGCGCCAGCGCGACAGCGGGCCGCCGTAGGAGACGTAGGCCTCGACGATCCACGGGACGAACCCTGCGACCACCCCGGCCGAGGTCACCGCCGCGAGTTTGACCCGCCGCCGCAGCAGGCTCACCGCCGCCAGCGGCAGGGCCAGCCACAGGGCGTCGCCCGGCCGCAGCACCGCCACCGCGGCGACGGAGGCGGCCAGCCCGGCCAGGGCCGCCCGGGCGGGCCCGCCCCGCAGGGCGAGCAGCAGGCAGCCGGTCGCCGCCGCGCACCCGAAGGCCACGTAGAGGTTGGGCATGACCTGCGTGCCGTACAGCAGGGTGGTCCACAGCCCGCCGAACAGCGCCGCCGACAGCACCAGGACGCTCCGGCGCAGCAGGAAGGACCAGGGTAGGAAGGCCAGACAGAAGCCGATCCCGGACAGCAGGGTCATCCACAGGCGGATGAGGACCGGGTCCCGGGTGAAGTAGACGACCGGCGCGACCAGCCAGACGATGCCCCGGGCCCGGGGGGCGCTGAAGACCGCGTCGGGGACACCGGGCGCGACCTGGCTGGCGTAGACCGCCTCGTCCCACTCCAGCGGCATGCCGTACGGCAGCACGACCAGCTGCACCGCGACGTAGACGATCGCGATCAGCGCGAGGAGGACGGCGGGGTTTCGCGGCAGTCGGGGGACCAAGTGCACGGAAAACCACCATACCGACATATTTATCGGCTGCGCCGTCCATCACGCTGGCCCGTTCCATCACTTGCGGCCCGTACGGCACGGGCCCGCCGATCCGGCGGGCCCGCAAGGCACGGAAAACCCGGAGAAGCCCGGGAGGCAGACGCTAGGAGGCGTCCTCGCCCTCGACGCGCATGACGCTGACCACGTCGCGCACGATGTCCAGCTCACGCAGGCTGTCGATGGTCGCCGACAGCGCGGCGTCGCTGGCCCGGTGGGTGACCAGGACGAGCTGGGCGTCGGCGCCGAGCCCCTCCTGGCGGACCGTCTGGATGGAGACGTCCTGCTTGGCGAACATGTCGGCGACCCGGGCGAGCACGCCCGGCTTGTCGGCGACGTCGAGGGAGACGTGATAGCGGGTCACCGTCTCGCCCACGGGGTGGACGGTCAGGTCGGCGTAGGTCGACTCCTCGGGACCGCGCGTGCCGGCCAGGCGGTTGCGGCCCACGGCCACGATGTCGCCCAGCACCGCGCTCGCCGTCGGGGCGCCGCCGGCGCCGGCGCCGTAGAACATCAGCTGCCCGGCGGACTCGGCCTCGACGAAGACCGCGTTGTAGGCCTCGCGGACCCCGGCCAGCGGGTGCGTCCTGGGGATCATCGCCGGGTGCACCCGCACGCCGAAGGACCGGCCGTCCTCCGAGCGCGCGCAGATCGCCAGCAGCTTGATGACGTAGCCCATGGCCTTGGCGCTGGCCACGTCCGTCGCGGTGATCTCGGTGATCCCCTCGCGGTGCACGTCGGCGGCCGTCACCCGGCTGTGGAAGGCGATCCCGGCCAGGATCGCGGCCTTGGCCGCGGCGTCGAAGCCCTCGACGTCGGCGGTGGGGTCGGCCTCGGCGTAGCCCAGCGCCTGCGCCTCCTCCAGCGCGTCGGAGAAGGAGGCCCCGGAGGAGTCCATCTTGTCGAGGATGTAGTTGGTGGTGCCGTTGACGATGCCGAGCACGCGGTGCACGTGGTCACCGGCCAGGGACTCGCGCAGCGGCCGGATCAGCGGGATCGCGCCGGCGACGGCGGCCTCGAAGTACAGGTCCACGGAGTTGTCGCGGGCGGCGCGGTGGATCGTCGCGCCGTCCTCGGCGAGCAGGGCCTTGTTGGCGGTGACGACCGACTTGCCGCTGTTCATCGCGGCCAGGATGAGCGAGCGGGCGGGCTCGATGCCGCCGATCACCTCGACGACGATGTCGACGTCGTCGCGCGTCACCAGCGCCTCGGCGTCGGTGGTGATCAGCTCGGGGTCCACCTCGACGTCACGGGCCCGGCCGGGGCGCCGTACGGCCACGCCCGCCAGCTCCAGCGGGGCCCCGACCCGGGCGGCGAGATCGTCGGCCTGCTCCCGCATCAGCCGGATCACCTGGGAGCCGACGACGCCGCAGCCGAGGAGCGCGACGCGCAGCTTCTTGCCTGGGGTCTGTTTCACAGCTGCCCTCTCAACAGGTCATCCTCGGTCTCCCGCTGGACGATCACACGGGACTCCCCGTTCTTGACCGCGACCACGGCGGGCTTGGGAAGGTAGTTGTAGTTGTTGGCGAGCGAGCGGCAGTAGGCGCCGGTGCCCGCGACGGCGATCAGGTCGCCGGTGGCCAGGTCCTGCGGGAGCCACAGGTCCCGGATCACCATGTCGCCGCTCTCGCAGTGCTTGCCGACCATGCGCGAGAGCATCGGCTCGGCGTCGCTCTCGCGGGAGGCCAGGCGCGCGGTGTAATCGGCGCCGTACAGGGCGGTGCGGATGTTGTCGCTCATGCCGCCGTCGACGCTGACGTAGGTGCGCAGGCCCTCCACGTCCTTGATCGTGCCGACCTCGTAGAGCGTCACGCCCGCGATCCCGGCGATGGACCGGCCGGGCTCGACGGTCAGCTTGGGGACCGGCAGGCCCGCGGACTGGGCCACCCTGGCGACGATCTCGCGCAGGCTGTCGGCGATCTCCTTGACGTCGAGCGCCTCGTCGCCCTCGACGTAGGCGATGCCGTACCCGCCGCCGAGGTCGAGTTCGGGCAGGACGACGTCGTGCTCCTCCTTGATCTGCACCAGGAGCTTGGCCAGGCGGCCGGCGGCCACCTCGAACCCGGCGGTGTCGGTGATCTGCGACCCGATGTGGGAGTGCAGGCCGACCAGCTCCAGCTGGGGCAGGGCCAGGATCCTGCGGGCGGCCTCGGCCGCCGCCCCGCTGTTCAGCGACAGACCGAACTTCTGGTCGTCGTGGGCGGTGGCGATGAACTCGTGGGTGTGCGCCTCCACGCCCACGGTCACGCGGATCATGACCTTGGGCCGCTTGCCGTGCCTGTCGGCCAGGAAGCCGAGCCGGGCGATCTCCTCGAAGGAGTCGACCACGATGTGCCCGACGCCGACCTCGACGGCCCGCTCCAGCTCGGCGGGCGACTTGTTGTTGCCGTGCAGGGTGATGCGCTCGGGCGGGAAGCCGACGCTCAGCGCCACGGCGAGCTCGCCGGCGCTGCACACGTCGAGGCCCAGGCCCTCCTGCATGATCCAGCGGGCGACCTCGCGGCAGAGGAAGGCCTTGCCCGCGTAGTGGACCTCGCCGTCGGTGAACGCGGCGCGGTAGTCGCGGCAGCGGGAGCGGAAGTCCTCCTCGTCCACGACGTAGAGGGGCGTGCCGTGCTCGGCCACCAGGTCTCTGACGTCCACGCCGCCGATCGTTATCGAGCCGCCGGCGCGGCCCGACGTTCGGGGCCAGATCGCCGGGTCGAGCGTGTTCAGGTCGGCGGGTGCGTGCGGAGGCCGGTCCTCTGGCAGCACTTCGGCGTGCCGGTCACCGGCGGGGTGGACGAATCGACTCACCCAAAAGAGGCTATCGGACCCGCTGATCCCCGTGGGACGGGTGACCAACTGGCGAGACGGAATCACCCTGCAGCACGCGAACTTTTCACCTTTCACACCCAATCGACCGGATATTTTGGTGTTTCGTGGGGGTCGGGCGATCAAGACGCCTCGGCGCCGGGCGCCTCCCACGTGCCGTCGGGACACCTCACCGGGCGCCTCCCGCATGTCGTCAGGACACCTCGGCGTCGGGCGCCTTCCACGTGTTGCAGGACCCGACCGTGCCGCCCTTCTGCCCGCGCAGCATCCACCGGGCGCCGGCGCCCTCCGAGCCGTGCGACTCCCGCCGGGCCGCGGCCTCCTCCTCCACCGCGTCGTCCACCACGTGGGACAGGGACCGGCGCAGGTCGTTGAGCAGGTACGGCTGGACGTCGCGCAGCGCGGCCGCCGCCAGGCAGTCTGCCTGCAGCTCCAGGCGCCGCGACCACGCCTCGTCGAAGACCTCCGAGCCCTCCCTGCCGGAGATGCCGATGAGCTCCTGGACGTGGTGGGCGTACTCGTGGGCGAGGGTGAACATCATCGGGAAGACCCGGCGCCCCTCGGGGGCGTCCTCGACCAGGACGTTGACGACCCGCTCCTGCCCGCAGTAGATCCCCGCCCAGTCGAAGTCCTCGGTCCCGCAGGCCGCCTCCTCCGGGGTGGCGACCAGCCGGACCTCCTCCGGCTTCTCGTACTCGATCCCGGCCGGCTCCAGCGCGGCCGCCCACATCCGGTCCAGGCAGCGCGCCAGCGCGTTCAGCGTCGCGTCGACGTCGGCGTCGAAGTCCTTCGGCAGGCCGTCGCACCGGCCGCCGAGCGGGCCCGCCTCCTCGTAGACGTGATTGGCGGCCACCGCCGAGCGCGCCGAGCCCGGCGCCGTCCCGAGCAGGTCCCGCAGGTCGTAGCGCAGGTAGAACACCCCGCCGCCGATGATCGCGAAGGCCAGGGCGATCGGCAGGATCCGGCGGATCGCACCCCGCCGGGGGGATCCTTCGGGCGACCAGTCCCGCGGGCCGTTCACTCGATCTCCAAACGCCGGTTTTCTAGGGGTTTGTCACAACCTATCTGGTGCCGCCACGCCGACGGCCGCCATCGCTTCGGCCAGGACGTCCCCCACGGCCCGCGCCAGCCGCACCCGGGCCACGTGCAGCGGCGACGGCTCCTCATCACCCGACGGCAGCGCCGGAGCACGCTCGAACGCGTCGTGGTAGGCCAGGGCGAGCTGCTCGGCGTAGGAGGCCCACCCGGGGTCGCGGCCCGCCCGGCGGCCGGGCGCCTCCGCCAGCAGCCGCAGCACCGCCCTGTCCCGCTCGCCGTCCAGCAGCTCCGGCCTGAACCGCCCGGCCACGCCCAGCCCGCCCGCCCAGCGCTGTACGGCGAGCGCCCTGACGTGCGCGTACCCGACGACGAAGCCGGGGTTGTCCCAGGTGCCGGGGGTCAGCGACCACGGCGGCCCGCCCGGGACCTCCCGGAGCCGGACCGGAGCCGGGCCGATCTCCTCGACCAGCTCCCCCGGCACGGCCACCACGATCTCCAGGAAACCGTTGGCCCGGACCCGCACCTGCGCCACCCCCGGCAGCGCGCGCAGCCGCCCGGCCAGCTCCCCGGGCGGCTCCCCCCTCCGCAGCGCGGCCGGGGAGACGTAGAGCGCCTCGGCGGCCCACGTCCCCTGCGGGGTCGGCGGCATCCCGAGGATCCCGCCGAGCCGTCCGGGCGTCACCGCGCCCCGCCTACACGAAGGCGTGCGGCTCGGCCGGGCCGTAGTCGACCAGCAGCGCCGAACCCAGCAGCCAGCGGTCACGGTCGCGCAGGCGCACGTAGCCGTAGCGGTCGGCGGAGAAGACCTTGATCCCGTCGGTGCGGCACTGCCGCATCAGCACCTCGTCCCAGCCCTCGGAGACGTCGGCGAACCCGATGGAGCGCAGCACGGTCCTGCGCGCCAGGAGGGTGGCCCCGGCGACCTCGGGAAGGTAGGAGTACTCCGCGTCGGGCTGGCGCAGCACGGTCGCGGCCACGTCGCGCAGGTGCGCGAAGTAGGCGGCCTTGCCGACGATGTCGGCCGTGGCGAACAGGAAGGCCCGCGACAGGTCGGTCAGATAGTGCTCGCCGTAGGCGTCCTGACCGTCCATGACCGCCACCAGATCGCCCTCGCACAGATCCAGGGCCCGGTTGAGCACGGCCCCCGTGCTGAGCTCCGGATCCGTCCCGCGGACCATGACGTCCACGTGGTCGGGCATCGCCGCGCGGGCCCGCTTCTCGGCGTCCTCGGCGTCCGACAGCAGCACCAGCTGCACGACGCCCTTCTGCGGGGCGACCTGGGCCAGGGTGTGGTCGAGGTCCCCCCGGTCGATCATGATCACCGAGATGTTCAGCGTCGCGCGGGCGCTGGGCAGGCCGATCGCCTCCAGCAGCTCGTCGGCCTTCTGCGTCATCGTCCCCGAGGCGTAGGCCTGCCGGAGGGCGACATGGGCCCGGCGCTCGTCGGGCTCGGTGCCGATCGGCGTGCCGCAGGCGGCCAGCTCGGCCATCCGCCACGGCTCGGTGCCCGGCGGGCAGTCCACCGCCTTGGGCCAGCGGTAGGAGGTCAGCACGTCCGGATACGACAGGTGCGCGGGCAGGAGCTCGTCCAGGGTGAGCACCCGGTCGAACCTGTCGCCGCCCAGCGGCAGCGGGTTGTGCACGCGCGGCTGGATCGCGAAGGGCAGCAGGCCCAGCGAGGGCTCACGACGGCCCGGACCCGGCTCCCCCTGCGCCAGCGCCGCGCCCCAGGCGGCGACCGACGAGGGCAGGGCGGTGACGATGTGCTCGAACAGCGAGGCCACCGCGGCGAAGTCGCCGACCTGGCCCCTGGTGTGCCAGAAGACCGTGCGGATGCCCCGCTCCGCGCACCACGCCAGCAGTGCCCGCAGGCCCTCCCCCCGCTCCTTCAGCTCCGCGGCCCACGGCCCCTCGGTGACCGACTCCACCAGCAGCAGGTGGGGCACCTCGGCGGCCAGCACGCGGGCGAAGTCCTTCGGCGTGAACCCGGTGGTCTGCCGCCACTCGTAACGCAGCAGCGCCTCGGCGTGCGGCTCGGCGACGACCGCCGCGGTCAGGTGCGGGCGGGTGTTCGGCCCGGTGGGCACCCTGAACGGCTTGAGCTTGACCGACACGCCGCCGACCGTCCGGGTCGACGTGGTGGCCTGGAAGGCCGCGCCCTGCACCGACCTGGCCTCGGGCTTCGTCTGCGGGACGGGCTGACGCCTGGGCGCGCTGGGCCGCTTGGCCGGCTTGGCGGCACCGCGCAGACCGCGCGCCAGCCGTACCGGATTGCTCTTGCCCGTCTTGATCGCGTCACCCAGCCGCGACCAGCGGGCCACCTGCACCGACGACAGCTTCCACCGCGCCACCTCGGTCTGGTAACGCTGCTCCGCCAGGTCCTTGCGGAGCTTGGCCTCGACCTCCTGAGCGGCGGCCAGCCGCTCCTCGACCTCGCCCAACCGCTCGCGGACCCCGCCCAGCTCCTCGGCCGCACGCTCGGCCTCGGCCAGCCTCGCCTGCGCCGCATCGAGAAGCCGAGCCAGTTCGGCGGCCCGCTCCGCGTGGGCCACAGCCTCACGCAACGCCTGCCGCGTGCTCTCGAGTTGCTCGCCCGCCACGTCGTCCTCCGATTCACGAACTGGGACCGAAGGATACCCTTTGGTCAATCGCGACACGGAGGAGTCAGCACGGTGCAGTGGCCGACGTTCAATGTGAGGCCGTACGTCTGCGGCGGCCTGGGTCACCTGGACGAGGGCGTCCTCGCCACGCTGCAGGCGTCGGGGCCCAGGGTACGGCCCGCGCTGCGGACCGCCGAGGCGGCGCTGTTCAGCTCCGCTCCGCTGCCGCCGTACGCCAGGGGCCGTGGGAACGCTCCGGAGGGCGCCTCCGGGGGCGGCGGGGAGACGTGGGCGTTCTCCTGGGGGGAGCGCCGGCCGGCCGGGGCCGCGCCGTGGATCGGCGTGGCGGAGACCTACGAGACGCCGGGGCTGATCGACGACGGTGACACCGTCACGCTGCACGCGGGCGGGCTCGGCCTGATCGACGTCTACTACCTGGTCTCCGGTGAGGCGGTCTACTTCTCCTCGTTGCTGGAGCCGCTGCTCTCCCTGGCGGACCGGCCCTACGACGTCAACTGGGACGCCTGGGCCGCGATCGTCCAGCTCACCTTCCCGCTTCGGGACGACACGCCGTACGCGCAGGTCAGGAGGCTGGCCGGGGCCAGCGCGCTGGTGTGGGACAAGCGGGCGGGCCGGTTGTCGACCGACCGGCGGCTGCCCCGCTGGCTGCGCGAGGAGCCGTTCGAGGCCGGGCGCAGCGCCGGGGAGATCCTGGAGATCCTGCACGAGGTCTACAAGGAGTTCGACGGGCGGCCGCTGCTGGTGCCGGTCAGCGGCGGTTACGACTCGCGGCTGCTGTGCTCGGTGGCCGTGGCCCGCGGCGCGGACGTGGAGTCGTGGACGACCAGCCCGGACGACGGCACCGACACCGACATCGCCTTCGCCAGGGCGATCACCCGCGAGCTCGGGGTACGGCACCGCGTGATCGGCCAGGATCCGGCGGCCTATCCGGACGACGCCCTGGCCGTGGCCCGGCGGCTGGAGTACATGACCCCGCACCACGCCTGGTACGCCCCGTTCGCCCGTGAGGTGCACAAGGCCGGGCGGGTCCTGATCGACGGCCTGGCGGGCGGCCCGCTGCTGAAGAACTTCATGGTCAGCGGGGCCGCTCTGACCGCCTCCACGCAGGCCGAGCGCAAGGCCGCGCTGCTCGGCTCGCTCGCGCTGGGCGCCCCGTCGGTGCCGTTCCTGTCGGAGCCGGCCGCCGAGTGGATCACTTCCTCGGTGGGCACGGCCTTCACCCAGGCCACCTCCATGCTCAACGGCCACCGGGCCGAGCTGCCCCTGTCGGTCCTGCACACCCGCACCGCCCGGGGCATCGCCCGCTCGGCCGTCAACCTGGTCGGACCCGAGGCCTCGTTCGCGGCGCCGTTCATGCACCCGGACTTCTTCGACGCCGCCCTCTCGGTGGGCGTGGCCCGCAAGGACGGCGGCAAGTTCTACCGCGAGGTGCTGCACGCGGCCAACCCGCGTGTGGCGGCGCTCCCGTCCACGAACGTGGTCAAGCAGCCGCTCCAGCGGGTCCCCCTGCGCTCGGCCGCCGCCCCCGCCCGCGCCTACGGTCACGCGATGCTGACCCGGGTCGCGGCCACGGTGCCGTCCCTGCTGTCGGAGCAGCTGCACGCGGTGGTCGCCGAGGGCCCGGACGCCCTGGCCCGGTTCAACGGCTGGAACGACCGGTTCTGGGTCCGGAGCCTGGTCCTTTTCGGCGCCTGGCTCGGCGACTACGAGGACCGCCTGTCCGACCTCACCCCGCCCTGGGTCTGATCGTCCTCACCGGTGACGGTGACCGCGAGCAGGGGCAGCATCCGACCTGGGACGGACTCGGAGGGGGTCGCGCCGATCCGGGTGGCGCCCATGGCCAGATAGAACGGCTCGGCGTTCGGATCCGCGTCGATGGTGAGGCGGGTGAAGCCGAGGCGCGCCGCGATGGCGAGGGCGTGCCCGAACAGGCGCCGCCCGACACCGTGCCCGATCGCGTCGGGCTCGACGAAGAGCATGCCCAGCTCCCCTTCCGGCGGTTCTCCCTCCAGGGTGGCGAAGCCGAGGACGCGGCCGCCGTCCTCGGCCACCGCGGTGCGCCGTTCCACGACCTCCGGCGCCCGCAGGGTCAGCTCGTCCCGGCAGGCGGCCATGAAAGCCTCGTCGTAGCCCCAGTGGGCCTTGGACCGGATCGCCAGCCCGCTCAGGAGCTCGGCCTCGTCCTCCCGCGCCGCTCTGATCAGCATGGTCACCTTTCGTCCGTAGTCGCCCCCGGTGGCCGGGGACCGGCCCACTGGTGGACGGTTCCCCGGTGCACGGCAGCGTAGATGCGATCGCGTACGGCGTTCGCCTCGTCGTCGGCCAGGGTGCGGGCGGGGTCGCGCAGGACGACGCGCAGCAGCACGTTCTTCTGGCCGGGCCGCGCTCCGAGACGGTCGACCGCGGCCGGGGGCAGGGCCTCGACCGGTGTCTCGGAGACGACGCGGATCTCCTCGATCGCATTGGCGTAGGGGCCGAGAGCGTCGCGCACCGCACCGCCCAGCGTCTCGGCGTCGGCCTCGGCGGGTACGGCCACCGACAGGTCGCGGGATACCGCCGGGTGCCTGGACACCGGCCGGTAGGGAGCGAGATCGAGCATCTGCCCGGCGATCCGGGAGTCCGCCGCCCGCAGCAGGCGGATGTCGGGGATCTGCTTGCGCACCATCAGCAGCCGGTCCAGCCCGAGCCCCATGGCCAGGCCGCTGACGGCGGGACGCAGCCCCGCCCCCGCCAGGACCCGGGGCGCGGCCAGCCCGCACTCGCCGATCTCGACCCACTCCTGACCGACCCGGACGTCGATCTGGCGTCCGTGCTCGGTGTAGGGATGCGCCGCGGGGACGACCCGGTACGGCACCCCGGGAAGGACCGAGCCCACGACGACGGCGATCATCTCATCGAGATCGTCGACGTCCGTCCGCCGGTCCGTGACGATGCGCCAGAGATCGAGCTGGTGCGGCGTACCGGTGTGGATCCGGTCGACGACATCACGCCGGTAGACCATCCCCGGACAGGCGAGCAGCACATCGCGCCAGCGGTAACCCCCGCCGCCGGCGTCCTGGCCCAGTTCACGCAGGGCCGGGGGGATCATGGCGCTGGTGTGGCTGCGCAGCATGCAGGTCCGGCTGACATAGCGGGTGTAGCGGGCATCGCGTGAGATGGCGTCCTGCGGATAGCCCAGCCGCTCGTAGTTGTCCTCGACGGCCACCAGCGGATGGTCCCGTATCAACCGGATCCGGCTGCCCCAGGAGGCCCGGAGGGCCTGGACGAGGGTGTCGACGACCAGCTGAACGGCGTGCGCCCCGTGGGCGGGGTCGCTCAGGTCACGGACGGCCAGCGCGCGGGCGAGCTCATCGGCGCCGAGCGCGTCCGGACGGGGAGAGACGTCAGTGCAGAGAGAGGCAGAAGACGAAGAGCAGATGGAAGACACGGTGATTCCGATCGGTTCGCAGCGGACGGGAGGTCTCCCCCGGCCGGCCCGCCGCCGAGCACCGATGCGGACGCCGCCTTCCAGTCAGGTCAGAGCACGCCGATTCGCCCCAGCAGCCGGCACAGCCAGCCGGGGGCGGATAAATCGCCGAACTCCCAACATGCGGGGATCGTAACACCCAGATCTCACCCCCGGCCTTTCCTTTTTCCCTGCACCCAGCCCTGGACGACCCCATCCCACACCGCGTATTTGAGGCTGGGCGCAGCTACGGCGATCAGCCCTGAGCTCCTTCCCGCAGATATGGCCGCAAGGCAACGGCGGCCCGCCCTGAACGGCCCCGCACTCGCGCTTCAGCCACCCGCAGAAGACCGGTCGTCCGGGAAAGGCCCACACCAGACGGCCCGCGTGGGTACGGCGGGCCACGAGGAGTGCGGCGCGGGTGGTTGTGGAGGCCGGCGTAGGAAAAGGACCGGACCCCGCGCGCCCGGGCAGGCCGGAGGCCTGAATGCGCCAGAGCCCAACCGAGACGGCCGGCCGGAACAACCATCCGCACAGCACGACCATGCCCCATCACCACCCACCCCGCCCTACTCGCCGTACAGCGGCGCCGATCACCGCCGCCCAACGCCTCGCCGTACCGGCGCCGCAAAGAGGGAACCCGAACTGGGCGCAGCAGCGACGGAGCGGAGAGGCCGGGACGCAGCAGCGACGGAGTCGAGAAGCCGGGACGCAGCAGCGACGGAGTCGAGAAGCCGGGACGCAGCAGCGACGGAGTCGAGAGGCCGGGGCGAAGCGGCGGGATGTGGCGACGAGATCGGAAACTGGGGCCGGCATCGACACGCGAAGCCGTACCCGGCGCCATGAGGACCGGTCTGCGCGCCGTACACACGGCGCCGGGAGTGTACTCGGCGGTAAGGGTGAAGCTCTGGACGCCGGCGTGAAATGCATGATCGAATCTTCGGGGTCGCCCGGGTTCCCGTATGCGGCCGTTGTTCTGAAACGTGCGACTCGGGGAATCTCCATGACACCGGCCTTAGAGATCATCGGCCTTTCCAAGACCTTCGGTGAGAAGGTCGCCGTCGACCATGTGGACCTGGCCGTGCCCCAGGGCTCGTTCTACGGGCTGGTCGGACAGAACGGAGCAGGCAAGACCACCACCCTGTCCATGGCCGTCGGCCTGCTGCGTCCCGACGGCGGCTCGGCAAGGATCTTCGGGGCGGATGTCTGGTCGGATCCCTCGCGGGCCAAGTCGCTGGTCGGCGTGCTGCCCGACGGCATGGCCATGCCGGAGCGGCTGACCGGGCGTGAGGTGCTCACCTACCTCGGCCTGCTGCGCGGCCTGTCCAAGGAGGTCGTGGCCGAGCGCGCCGAGGAGCTGCTGTCGGTGCTGGAGCTCGACGAGGCGGAGAAGACCCTCGTCATCGAGTACTCCACCGGCATGCGCAAGAAGATCGGGCTGGCCATCGCGTTGCTGCACGCCCCACGGCTGCTCGTGCTCGACGAGCCCTTCGAGGCCGTCGACCCCGTCTCGGCGGCCACGATCAAGACCATCCTCCGCGGGTTCGTGGCGGGGGGCGGCTCCATCGTGCTGTCCAGCCACGTCATGGCCCTGGTCGAGCAGCTCTGCGACCACGTCGGTGTGATCGACAAGGGCCGGGTGGCCGCCGCCGGGACGCTGGAGCAGGTCCGGGGCGACCGTTCCCTGGAGGACACCTTCGTCGGGCTGGTCGGGTCGGCCGACACGGGGACGAAGGAGCTGTCGTGGCTGTCGCGCTGACCCCGTCCGACGTCAGCGTCAGCGTCGGCCTCAGCATCGGCGTGAACACGGCCCCCCGCGCCGGAGCCGAAGCGAGGCCGACCTCGTGACCGCCATGACGACCGTCCTCGGGACCATGGCCGGCATGAAGCTGGCCGTACTGCGTCACTCGATGAGCGGCCAGAAGGCCGGTCTCGTCGCCACCGGCGGCGTGCTGGGGCTCGTCCTGGCGGGCGGCACCCTGTTCGCCGCCTTCCAGAGCGGTGACCTGCTCGCCGCGGCCTACGCGGTCTGGATGCTCGGCTGGATCCTCGGCCCGGTCTTCTCCGGGGGCGGCGACGAGACCCTGCGCCCGGAGTACTTCACCCTGCTCGGCCTCCCGCCGCGCCGCCTGGCCGCCGGGCTGCTGGCCGGGGCCTTCGTCGGGGTCGCGCCCGCGATCAACCTGCTCGCCCTGGCCGGTCTGGTGATCCTCGGGGTACGGCAGAGCCCGGCCGCCGCGCTGGTGGCGCTGCCCGCGATGCTCCTGCAGCTGGCGATCTTCGTTCTGCTGTCGAGGGTCGCGGTGGCCGCCCTGGGCATCGCCCTGCGTTCACGTCTGGGCGCGATCGGCACCGGGCTGGTCAACGGCGCGATCCTGGCCGCTCTCGGCCAGGTGTGGGTCTTCGCCATCGCCCTGGGCCAGACCGGCGGGATCACTCCCGAGGCCTCGGCGGTCCTGCGCTATCTGCCCTCCGGGTGGGGGCTGGCCGCGGTCGAGGGTGCGGGCACCGGGAGCTGGGACCGTACGGGCCTGGCACTGGGTGCGATGGTGGTCCTCGTCGCGCTGCTGCTGGCCGCCTGGGCCGCCCTGCTCACCCGGCGCGCGAGCGCGGCCAGGGCCTCCGCCCGCGGCCGGCGTCCCATGACGGCCTCGACCCCGTCCGGCGCCGTGGTGGCCAAGGAACTGCGCACCTGGTCGCGTGACCTGGTCCGCACCCACCAGCTGACCTTCGCGCTGGCCTACGGCGTGTTCTTCGCCGGCGCCCCGCTGCTGCTGGGCCTGGACGTCATGCTGGCCTGGGCCGGTCCGGTCGCCGTCCTGATGGCGGCCGCCATGACGGCCGGCGTCTACGCCGTCGACGGCACCGCGCTCTGGCTCACACTGATGATCCCGGACGCCGCCGACGTGCGGGGCAGGCAGCGGGCCTGGCTGCTGGTCGTGGGCCCGCCGGTCGTGGCGCTGGCCCTGGGCCTGACCGCCGTGACCGGCGGTCCCTGGCCCCCGGTGCTCGCGGTCACGGCCGCGCTGCTCGGCGGCGGCGCCGGGATCGTGCCGCTCATCTCGGTCTACGCGCTCGTCCCCGGCACCGACCCGCACCGGCGCGGCGGCAACCCGCTGCGCGTCAGCGAGGACGACGGCGCGCTGACCGGCATGGCCTACGCCGTGCTGGCGCTGGTGGCGCTCACCGGGGCCCCGGCCGCGGTGGTGGCCGTGATGTACGGCTGGGCGGGGGTGGCCGTCGGCGCGGCGACCGGCGTCCTGTGCTGGTGGGGGTTCGGGCTGCTGGCCCAGCGGCGGCTGCACGGCCACGGTCCCGAGCTGCTGCAGATGATGCGCACCGGCAAGCGCCCCCCGTCCAGGCAGGGCGGCTGGGTGCGGATCGACGAGCTGCCGAAGCGCGAGCAGATCATCACGGCCCTCTGCTGGTCGGTCGGGGCGATCCCGCTGTTCCCGCAGGGCATCGTGGCCGGCTTCCTCAAGGCCCAGGACTCCGAGACCCGCAGCTGGTTCCTGGCGCTCCACCTGCCGGAGGCGTTCCAGTGGCCGGTGATCGTCTTCATGGTCCTGCTCGGCCTGGGGATCTACGGCCTCGGCCTGTGGATCCCCTACCGCCACCGCCGGAGCGCCGCCGTACCCGAGGCGTCCTGACGCGCGCCCCTCACGAGGCCGCGAAACCCGCGAACCCGCGATCGCCGGAGGGCGTCGCGAGGGGTGCCGCGTGCGTATGAACTGGATATGAGGGAGCGATTACGTGTAACACCAGGGGGATCTTGCGGATTCCGTTTCCCGGGCACGAGAAGTCCTGCTGAACGGACTTCCCGGTATGCGGGCGACTGGTAGTGTTCGCCCCAGAAAGCGCCAGAACGGTCGGCCCGAACCACGAATTCGGTCCGGCCGGGGGCAGGGAGCACGTGGGGATGACGGCTCCCGCCAGCGCGGTCACCAAACATCATGAGCCGGGGCACCCGGTGACTTCGTCCTGCCCTTTTTCTCATCGTGAGCGAGAATGATGAACACATCCCCCCGCCCCGAGTCGGTCCCCGAGGACTTCGTCTCGGCGGACCCCCAGTGGTACAAGCGCGCCGTCTTCTACGAGGTGCTGGTCCGAGGGTTCAAGGACTCCAACGGCGACGGCACGGGCGACCTGCGCGGGCTCATCGACAGGCTCGACTACCTGCAGTGGCTCGGTGTCGACTGTCTTTGGCTGCTGCCGCTGTACGAGTCGCCGCTGCGCGACGGCGGCTACGACATCTCGGACTACATGAAGATCCTGCCGGACTTCGGGGACCTGGCGGACTTCGTGGAACTGGTCGAGCAGGCCCACAGGCGGGGCATGCGCGTCATCACCGACCTGGTGATGAACCACACCAGCGACCGGCACCCCTGGTTCCAGGCCTCCCGGCACGACCCGGAGGGGCCCTACGGCGACTTCTACGTCTGGGGGGACGACCCGTCCCGCTATCCCGACGCGCCGATCATCTTCATCGGCGCCGAGGAGTCGAACTGGACCTACGACCCGGTCCGCAAGCAGTACTACTGGCACCGCTTCTTCCACCACCAGCCGGACCTGAACTACGACAACCCCGCGGTTCAGGAGGCCATGCTGGAGGTGCTGCGGTTCTGGCTGGACCTGGGCATCGACGGCTTCCGCCTGGACGCGGTGCCGTACCTGTTCGAACGTGAGGGCACCACCTGCTCAGGCCTGCCGGAGACGCACGCCTACCTGCGCAAGGTCCGCGCCGAGGTGGACCGGCTCTACCCGGACCGGGTGCTGCTGGCCGAGGCCAACGGCTGGCCCGAGGACGTGGTCGAGTACTTCGGCGACCCGGCCGTGGGCGGCGACGAGTGCCACATGGCCTTCCACTTCCCGCTCATGCCGCGGATCTTCATGGCGGTACGGCGCGGCAGCCGCGAGCCGATCTCGGAGATCATGTCGCGGACCCCGAAGCTGCCCGACAGCGCCCAGTGGGGCATCTTCCTGCGCAACCACGACGAGCTGACCCTGGAGACGGTCACCGACGACGAGCGTGACTACATGCACGCCGAGTACGCCAAGGACCCGCGCATGCGGGCCTACCTCGGCATCCGGCGCCGCCTGGCCCCGTTGCTGGACAACGACCGTGACCGGATCGAGCTGTTCACCGCGCTGCTGCTGTCGCTGCCCGGCTCCCCGGTCATGTACTACGGCGACGAGATCGGCATGGGCGACAACATCTGGCTGGAGGACCGCGACGCGGTCCGCACCCCGATGCAGTGGAGCCCCGACCGCAACGCCGGGTTCTCCACCGCCGACCCGGGCCGCCTCTACCTGCCGGCCGTCATGGACCCGATCTACGGCTTCCAGGCGGTCAACGTCGAGGCCCAGCAGAAGAACGAGTCGTCGCTGCTGCACTTCACCCGCAGGATGCTGAAGATCCGCCGGCAGCACCCGGTCTTCGGCACCGGCGCCTACATCGAGCTGTGGTCGGACAACCCCGCGGTGCTGACCTTCGTCCGCGAGGACGGCGACGACGTGATGCTGTGCGTCAACAACCTGTCGGGGCACCCGCAGCCGGTCCAGCTCGACCTGCGCCGCTACAGGGACATGACGCCGGTCGAGGCGCGCGGCGGGGTGCCCTTCCCGGTCATCGGGGACCTGCCGTACCTGCTGACCCTGCCGGGTCACGGTTTCTACTGGTTCCAGCTCACCGCGCGGTGACCGGGACCTGAGCGCGGGCGGCCCTGCGAGCCGGTACGGACGTCACCAGCAGGGCCGCGCCGATCGCGGTGCAGGCGGTGACCGCCAGGGTCAGCGCGGAGGGGGTGCGGCCGATGCCCGCCCCCACCCCGCTGGTGTGGCCCTGCAGGTCGATCAGACCGCCGACCACCGAGGCCCCGGCGGCCGTCCCCGCCACCACGCCCAGCACCACCAGCAGCCCGGTGCCGGTGACCAGGGTGGCGGCCACCTGCCCCGGGGTCAGGCCCATGGCCTTGAGCACCGCCAGGTCGAACGCGTGGTCGCGCAGGCCCAGGGACCTGGCGGTGAGCAGGTTGGCCAGGCCCAGCAGCGCCAGCACGACGGTCAGCGCCACGATCACCACCCGGATGACCGCGAGCCGCTCGGCCGGGTTGACCGCCCGCCGTACCTCCAGCGTCTCGCCGGAGGCCGCCAGCAGCCGGTCCCGGACCGCCTCGGGGTCGGCGCCCTTCTTGAGCACCAGGCTGTAGAACTGGGGCGGCACCGCGTCCTTGGCCGCCAGGCTGTCCATCCCCAGCGAGAGCACCTGCCCGTCGTGGTCGGGCTCGACCACCCGGCCCACGATGTGCACGATCAGCGGCGTGCCGCCGACCGTCATCCGGACCCGGTCGCCGATCTCCACGCCCAGCAGGTCGAGCAGCCCCTGCCCGGCCACGGCCTCCCCGCGCGCGGCGAACATCCGGCCCTCCACGACCGAGAAGGGGTACGGCTCGGCCGAGGTGCCCAGCGCGCGGGCCAGCACGCTCCTGGTCTGCTCGGGCTCCAGCGCGGAGACCTCGCTGCCCGGGTAGACCGCCCGCACGTCCGGGTCGGCCCGGGCGAGCCGGGCGGCGTCCTCGGCGGGCAGCCCGTCCGGGTGCACGGTGAGGGCGGCGGCCTGGCCGACCTGCTCGGGACGGCGCAGGAAGTCGTCGAGGGTCGCCCAGCAGCCGAGGCCGATGGTGATCATCATCATCGGCACGGCGAGGCCGACGATGCTCAGGAAGGCGGGCGTCCTGCGGGTGAAGGCGTCGCGGGTGCCCAGGACGAGGGCGGGCGGGAGCCGTACCAGGAGAGCGAGCCGGGCCACCCGTGACAGCCGGCCGCGGGGCGGGGCGGCCGGGGCGGCGGGGATGGGCGGGGTGCGCCCGCCGCGCCAGGCCGGCAGGGCCACCGCCACCAGCACCACCGCGGCCGCGCCCGCGATGATCGCCAGCAGCGGCACCGGGGAGAGCGGCAGCACGGACAGGCCGTCCAGCGCGAGGGTCGTCACGAGCAGGCCGCAGACCGTCCCCAGGCCGATCCCCAGCAGTCCGAGCGCGCCGTGCTCGGCCACGAGCACGGCGAAGACCTGGCCCCGCGTGTAGCCCAGGGACTTCAGGGTGGCGATGTCGCGTGTCTGGGTGAGCACCCGGCCGCCCACCGCGTTGGCGGTGGCCAGCGCGGCGGCGACCAGCCCGGCGGTGCCGAACAGCGCCAGCAGCAGCCCGAGCAGCCGGTTGTCCAGCTCCATGGACGCGCGCACCTCGCGCCAGGTGGACATGCGCTGGATCTGCTCGTCGAGCAGGGTGACCGCACCGTGCACGACCGGCAGCGTGTCCTCCCCGTCGGCCAGCCGCAGCCCGGTGACCGACTCGCTGCGGCCCAGGGCGGGCTCGATCCCGGCGAGGGTCTGCGGCAGCACCCAGGCCAGGCCGGGGGTCCACTCGGGATAGAAGCCCTGGTCGGCGGTCTCGGCGAGCCCGACCACGACCAGGGCGTGGGAGGCGCCGTTGAGGGCGGTGACGGTGAACGGCCCGCCGACCCGCAGGTCCAGCGCCTCGGCGAAGGACCGCTCGACGACCACGCCGGCGGTGTCGCCGGTGCGCAGCCAGCGGCCCTCGCCGACCAGCGGGGCGGCCACCCGGGGCGGCTGCGCGGTCGTCTCGCGCAGCGCGACGGGCGACTTCTTGCCGCCCATCGCGAGCGTCACGGGCGCGGTCCGGTACGGCCCCGCCACCTGCTCCACCCCGGGCAGCCGCGACAGGGCCGCCGCGTCCGGCGCGTCCTTGGTGTGGATCCACACGTGCGCGCCCCTGGTCTGCGAGAACAGCCCTCGCCAGGGGTTGGTCCCGTCCTCCAGCAGGGTCGCCGAGGTGATCAGCGCGGTGACGATCCCGGCCACGGCCAGGACCGTGAGGGCGGCCTGTCCACGCCGGGCCCGCAGGTCGGCCCTGATCCACCGGGCCGACGCCCGGAACGTGCTCACCGTCATCCCCGCAGCTCGACCACGTCGCCGGCGGTGCCCTTGGGGCGGCGGCGGAAGGTCCCGACGACGCCGTCGTCGACGATCTGGCCGTCGAGGAGGGAGACCACGCGGTCGGCGAGGCTGGCCACCCGGGCGTCGTGGGTGACCAGGATGATCGTCTGACCGTCGCGGTGCACGTCGGCCAGGAGTTTCAGCACGTCGCGGGTGTTGCGGCTGTCGAGGTTGCCGGTGGGCTCGTCGGCCAGCAGCAGGCTGGGCTTGTTGGCCAGGGCCCGGGCCAGCGCGACCCGCTGCTGCTCGCCGCCGGCGAGCTGGGCGGGGGCGGCGTCGGCGCGGCCGGTCAGGCCGAGCGCGCCCAGCAGGCGCTCCCTGCGCTCGCGGGCCTCGCGCGGAGAGGCTCCGGCCAGCAGCGCGGGCAGTTCGACGTTGTCGGCCACGGTCATGTTGGCGATCAGGTTGAAGAACTGGAAGACGAAGCCGATCTTCTGGCGGCGCAGCAGCGCCCAGGCGCTCTCGCCCAGCGTGTCGGCGCGCCGGCCGTCCAGCCAGATCTCACCGCTGGTGCGGGCGTCCAGGCCGCCGAGCATGTGCACCAGCGTGGACTTCCCCGAACCCGAGGGGCCCATGATCGCGACGAACTCGCCGGACTCCACCCGCAGGTCCACCCCGCGCACGGCGGGCACGGGCACCCCGCCGCTCTGGTAGATCTTGACGAGGTTCACGGTGCTGACCACCGGGTCGGCGCTCATGAGTCGCTCACCACTCCATCACTCCACGGGCCGCTCGCCGTACGGGCTCAGCTCAAATCTTCCTGGCAACGGTCGAGCCAGTCGAGATCCGCCTGCAGATGCAGCATGGCGCCCTCGATCAGCAGGAGCGCGACCCGGTCTCCCGGGTCGGTGCGTTCGGAGAGCTCGTTGAGGTCGCGCATGAGCGCGATGTAGTGACGGCGCTGACGGTTGATCAGCGTCATCCGGTCGGCGATGCCGGTCATCGGGGCCAGCACGAGCTTCATGAAGAACTCGTCGCGGACCCGCGGGCCCTCCGCCGGCTCGTCCGCCCACGCGTCGAGGGCGTCCCGCCCCGCGGCGGTCAGATAGTAGACCTTCTTGTTCGGCCGGTTGGACTGTTCGACGTCCACCGCGCGCACCAGCCCGTCCTTCTCGAGGCGGCCGAGCGTCACGTAGATCTGCCCGATGTTCGGTGAGGGGTAGGCACTGCCAAAGATCTGTTCAAGCGCCTGTTTGAGCTCGTAGCCGTGGGCAGGTTCCTTTGCGAGGAGCGCCAGCAGGAACGGCCGCACGCTCACCTCCTCCTCGTGCTCACGTTATGTGAGCGTTACGGACTTATCCGTTGACGGTCACATTACCGCTGTGCATAACATGAATGCACCTACCTAACACGTATGTAACCGCCGCGAAACCCGGAGGTCACGAGTGCGCCGTCCGCTCCTCGCTCTTCTCGCCGCGCTCGCGCTGGCGGGATGCTCGGCGGGAGCGGAGGGCGAGGCGGACGCCGGCCCGGCGGGGCCGGCGGACGGCAGCGGGCCCATCACCCTGGTGATCGGGCGCGACACGACCTCCTATCTGCAACCGCTGCTCGACCGGTGGAACCGGGATCATCCCGCCGAGCGGGTCACCCTGCTCGAGCTTCCCGAGGCCGCCGACGAGCAGCGCGCGCAGATGGTCGCCAACCTCCAGGCCAAGAGCGACCGTTACGACGTGCTGGGACTGGACGTGGTCTGGACGGCGGAGTTCGCCGACGCCGGCTGGATCGTCCCGCTGGACCGCAGCCTGTTCCCGCTCGACCGGTTCCTGCAGCCGGTGGTGGCCACCGCCGTCTACCGGGACAAGCTCTGGGCGGTGCCGTACACCGGCAACGCCGGGCTGCTCTACTACCGCAAGGACCTGCTGGCCGAGGAGGGCTTCGCTCCGCCCACGACCTGGGCGCAGCTGCGCGAGCAGGCGCGAGCTCTGCACGCCAAGTACGGCATCGGCGGCTACGCCGGGCAGTTCCTGGCCTACGAGGGGCTGACCGTCAACTTCGCCGAGGCCGTGCAGTCGGCGGGCGGCGGGCAGATCCTCAGCACCGACGGCACGCAGGTGACCATGGACCCCGACCGGGCGAAGGTCGGCCTCGACTTCCTGATCGACGGGTTCCGGGAGGGGTGGATCCCGTCGGAGTCACTCTCCTACAAGGAGGAGGAGTCGCGGCTCGCCTTCCAGGAGGGGCGGCTGGCCTTCGCCCGCAACTGGCCGCACGCCTACGGCCCGGCCGCCCAGTCGGAGATCGCGAAGAAGTTCGCGGTCACCAGGCTGCCCGGGCTCGACGGCCCGGGATCCAGCTCGCTGGGCGGGGTCAACCTGGCCATCAGCGCCTACTCCAGGAAGCAGAAGTCGGCGCTGGAGTTCATCCGCTACTTCACCGGCCTGGAGAACCAGCGGCGGGTGCTCACCGACGGCTCGTTCCCGCCCGTGTGGGCCGAGCTGTACGACGACCCCGCCCTGATCAAGCGTTTTCCCTATCTGCCGGTCCTCAAGGAGAGCATCCTCTCCGCCAAGCCGAGGCCGGTGACCGCCAACTACGAACAGGTGAGCCTGGCGATCGCCAGTTCGGTCTCCAACGCACTCACGCCACCCTTCGAGGAGTCCGGCGGCGACGTCGTCGCCTCCATGAGAAACCAGCTCAACGAGATCATCCGGGCTCCATGACCGGGGCGACCCCCCTACGGGAGCCGTCATCCCCTCGCCAGTCAGAACATCGGGGTTCCGACAAGCACAGGAGGTCTGTTCCGCATGCGTAAGACCATGACCATAGTGACGACGGCGGGGCTCGCGATCGCCCTCGCCGCGTGCGGTGGCGGCGGTGAGACCGCGAGCCCCTCTCCCGGGGCGGCCAGCGGCACCACCTCCGCACCGGCGGCGGCCAAGACCCTGGAGGGTCAGACCGTCGAGGTCGCCGCCAAGTGGACCGGCGCCGAGCAGGAGAACTTCCAGAAGGTGCTGGACGCCTTCACCGCCAAGACCGGCGCCAAGGTCACCTACTCCTCCACCGGTGAGGACACCGGCGCCTACCTCGGTCCGCGCATCCAGGGCGGCAGCCCGCCGGACGTCGCGATCCTGCCCCAGCCGGGCCTGGTCCAGCAGTACGCCGACCAGGACGCGCTCAAGCCGCTCACCCCCGAGGTGGTCAAGCAGATCGACGAGAACTACACCCCGTACTGGAAGGAGCTGGGCTCGGCCGACGGCAAGACGTACGGCGTGCTGGTCAAGGCCGCCCACAAGTCGCTCGTCTGGTACCGCGACCAGGCCTTCACCGACGCCGGGGTGCAGCCGCCCACCACCTGGGACGAGCTCATCACCGGCGCTCAGACCGTCGCCGACTCCGGGACCGCGCCGTTCGCCTTGTGCGGGGCCTCGGGCTGGACGCTCACCGACCTGTTCGAGAACGTCTACCTGTCCACCGCCGGGCCGGACAACTACACCAAGCTGTCCAAGCACGAGATCCCGTGGACCGACCCCAGCGTGACCACCGCGCTGGAGAAGATGGCGCAGATCTTCGGCAAGCAGGAGCTCATGCTCGGCGGCAGCTCCGGCGCCCTGCAGACCGACTTCCCGACCTGCGTGACCCAGGTCTACGGCCAGGACAAGGCGGCCATGATCATCGAGGCCGACTTCGTGGGCACCACGGCCGAGGAGTCGGACGCCAAGCTGGGCGAGGAGGCCAAGTACTTCCCGTTCCCCAAGGCCGGCGACACCACGCCGGTCGTGCTGGGCGGCGACATCGCGGTGGCGATGAAGGAGACCCCGGGCGCCATGGCGCTGCTGGAGTTCCTCGCCTCCAAGGAGGGCGGCGAGGTCTGGGCCAAGCTCCCCGGCTACCTGTCGCCCAACCGCAACGTCTCCCCGGACAACTACCCGAGCGACCTGACCAAGCAGCTCGCCCAGACGATCATCTCCGCCGGTGAGACGGTCCGTTACGACATGTCCGACCTCGCGCCCAGCGCCTTCGGCGGCACCGACGGCAAGGGCGAGTGGAAGCTCCTGCAGGACTTCCTGCGCGACCCGTCCGACATCAAGAAGATCCAGACCCAGCTCGAGGCCGAGGCCGAGAAGGCCTGGAAGTAAAGGGGACAGGCCGTGACCGACAGGTTGGACGGCCCGCAGGACCCGCGCGGCGGCGAGGCCGCCCGCGGGTCCTCACCCGGACCGAACGACACATCCGCCGGCGACGACGGGCGGGTGCACCCCGCGCTGTCCGACGTCCGCTCGGAGGACCCGATCACCCCCCCGGCCGCCCCGGAGGTCGCGACCGCCGGGCCCGCCGCTCCGGAGGCCGCGCCCGCGCGGGCCAAGGGATCCAGGCTGGGCCCGCCGTCGACGATGGCGATCATGTTCCTGCTGCCGAGCCTGGTCCTGCTCGGCGCGATGGTGCTCTATCCGATCTTCTACTCCATCTACCGGAGTTTCTACGGCGCGAACGAGGCCGAGTTCGTCGGCCTGGACAACTACACGGCGATCTTCACCGACGCCTCGACCCTGACCACCATCAGGAACAACCTGATCTGGGTGGTGGTCGCCCCCCTGCTGGTCACCACGATCGGCCTGATCTTCGCGGTGATGACCGAGCGGATCCGCTGGGCGACCGCGTTCAAGCTGATCGTGTTCATGCCCATGGCCGTCTCCCTGCTGGCCTCCGGCGTCATCTTCCGCCTGGTCTACGAGCAGGACCCGGACCGCGGCGTGGCCAACGCCGTGATCTCCTCGGTCTCGGGCGCGTTCGGCGGCGGCCAGGGATACCCGGACGCCCGGCCCAGAGGAGGCGACCAGTCCCCGGTCGCCGCCGAGGGCCGCGCGGTGGTGAGCAAGCAGCCCGCCCAGCCGGGACAGGTCGCGCTCCTCCCCCTGGTCGGCGTCAAACCCGCCGACCTCGCCACGGCCGCCCCGGCCAAGGCGGCCCAGCCCGCCCCGGGCGAGCTGGCCGGCACCGTGTGGGTGGACTTCACCCAGGGCGGCGGCGGGCAGCCCAACCAGGTCGACGGCACCGAGAAGGGCCTGGAGGGGATGACCGTCGAGGCGGTGCAGGACGGCGCGGTCAAGGCGGAGGCCACCACCGAGGCCGACGGGACCTTCCGCATCACCGGGCTCGCCCCGGGCGACTACGTCGTACGGCTCCCGCAGTCGAACTTCGAGGCGTCCTTCGGCGGCCTGACCTGGCTCGGCCCGACACTGATCACCCCGGCGATCATCGGCGCGTTCATCTGGGTGTGGGCGGGCTTCGCCATGGTGCTGATCGCGGCGGGGCTGTCGGCCATCCCGCGTGACGCGCTGGAGGCCGCCCGCATCGACGGCGCCACCGAGTGGCAGGTGTTCCGCAGGATCACCGTGCCGCTGCTCTCCCCGGTGCTGCTCGTCGTGTTCGTCACGATGATCATCAACACGCTGAAGGTCTTCGACCTGGTCTTCATCATCGCACCGGGATCGGTTCAGCCGAACGCCAACGTGATCGCGCTGGAGATGTGGCGGGTCTCCTTCGGCGGCGGCGGGAACCAGGGGCTGGGCAGCGCGCTGGCCATCTTCCTGCTGTTCCTCGTGCTGCCCTTCATGGTCCTCAACATCCGGCGGTTCAGGAGGGACAACCAGTGACGGCCCCCACTCTCGGCGCACCGCCGCGCAGCACCCTCGGCCGGATCGTCGACCGGGTGGGCGGCGGCGTGCTCCAGGCGCTGCTCGTGCTGATCGGCATCTTCTGGCTGGTCCCCACCCTCGGACTGTTCGTGGTCTCGATCCGCGAGGAGGCCGCCAACAACTCCAGCGGCTGGTGGACGGTGTTCACCAAGCCGGCCGAGCTGACCCTGTCCAGCTACAGCAACCTGCTGGCCAGCGGTTTCACCGCGTCGTTCTGGAACACCGTGCTCATCACGGTGCCCACGACGATCCTGGTGATCGGCGTCGCGGCCATGGCGGCCTACGCGTTCGCCTGGATGGACTTCCCCGGCAGGGACATCCTGTTCCTGGTGGTCGTCGCCCTGCTGGTGGTGCCGATCCAGATCGCCCTGATCCCGATCGCGCAGCTGTACGGCTTCCTCGGCATCTTCGGCTCCATCCCGGGCGTGGTGCTCTTCCACGTCTCCTTCGGGCTCCCCTTCGCCATCTTCCTGCTCCGGAACTTCTTCGTGGGCATCCCCTCCTCGCTGCTGGAGGCGGCCAGGATGGACGGCGCGGGAGAGTGGAGGATCTTCTCGACCGTGGTGTTCCCGCTGGCCAAGCCGGCGATCGCCTCGCTCGGGATCTTCCAGTTCCTCTGGGTCTGGAACGACCTGCTCGTCGCCCTGGTCTTCGCCAACACCGAGAACCAGCCGATGACCAAGGCCCTGCAGTCCCAGATGCGGCAGTTCGGGACCAACGTCGACATCCTGGCGCCGGGAGCGTTCCTGTCGCTGATCATCCCGTTGATCCTGTTCTTCGCCTTCCAGCGTTACTTCGTGCAGGGAATGCTGGCGGGCTCGGTGAAATAAGGGGGCAGGTCCGGTGCGGCCCGCGCGGGCCGTACCGGACCTCCGCGATTCCCGATGGGATCGGGCTTCACGGAGTGACGCGTACCTCCCCGTAATGTCGGTAGATCCCGATAGGGTGCCGAGCATGGCCGCACGTCCGTTGAACGAAATCGTGGAAGCCGGGTGGGCCGAGGCCCTCGAACCCGTCGCCGGCAAGATCGCCGAAATGGGCGACTTCCTCCGGAAGGAGGTCGCCGCGGGCAGGCAGTACCTCCCCGCAGGAGACAACGTGCTCCGCGCCTTCAAACAGCCCTTCGACCAGGTCAAGGTGCTGATCGTCGGACAGGATCCCTACCCCACGCCGGGGCACCCGATCGGGCTGAGCTTCTCCGTCGCCGCGGACGTGCGCCCCATCCCGGGCAGTCTGCGCAACATCTACAAGGAGCTCACCGAGGACCTCGGCCTGCCGATGCCCAGCAACGGCGACCTGACCCCGTGGGCCGAGCACGGCGTGCTGCTGCTCAACAGGGTGCTCACCGTCATGCCGGGCAAGCCCGCCTCGCACCGGGGCAAGGGCTGGGAGGAGGTCACCGAGCAGGCCATCAAGGCGCTCGTGGCCCGCGACAAGCCGCTGGTCGCGATCCTGTGGGGCCGCGACGCCCGCTCGCTGGTGCCGATGCTCGGTGACACGCCGACCGTCGAGTCCGCCCACCCGAGCCCGCTGTCGGCGCGCAGCGGCTTCTTCGGCTCTCGCCCCTTCAGCAAGGCCAACCAGCTTCTGGAGAAGCAGGGCGCGACCCCGGTCGACTGGAAACTGCCGTAGGCTGACCCCGGAGCCGCGGGGCACTAGGATCATTGACCATGAGCGATGATTCGAGCACCGAACGCTATCTCCGTCTGACGGTCGAGCTGACTGTGGAGGTGGGGGACCTCGGCGCTCTCCAGGCCGCCGCGCTGAAGGAGATCGAGCACCCCGACGCCGACCTCGACGACGAGGAGCGCCGGGAGCAGGCGGAGATGGTCTCCGCCGACGAGACCGGCGCCACGGCCCTGCAGTGGCTGATCGAGCCTGACCACGTCCTGGGACTGATCGAGCACGTCGAGCATGTCGAGCCGCGTGAGGCCGTGCTGGGCGTCGAGCCCTCCGACGGTCCCTCCGACGAGGAGGACGACGACCACGGGCACGGCCATGACCACGATCACGATCACCAGCACTGACATGTGACGTCGCACGCCCGGCCCCCCCTACGGGGACCGGGCGTGTGCGCGTTCCGGTGGTCACGCGGGCTCCCACTGGTGGTCACGCGAGCTCCCGCGCGGCAGGCTCCGGGCCCTGGCAGGCTCCGGGCCCTGGCAGGCTCCGGGCCCTGGCAGGCTCCGGGCCCTGGCAGGCTCCGGACTTTCGCGGTCTCCGGCTGAGCCGTGCGGTCCGGCCGGAGGCCGCCTGGTTCAGCCGCGCGGTCCAGCCGGAGGCCGCCTGGCTCAGCCGGCGAGGATCTCCTCGCGGCGGGCGACCAGGCGGTCGCGCCGTACGGCCAGCTCGGCGGCTCGGGAGGCCAGGCCTTCGACCGTCTCGCCGACCCACCGGCCCATCTCGGCGACGGCCTCCCCGGTGCGGGCGATCCGCTGGTGCTTGATGGCGTCGGTGATGATGTTGTCGAAGAAGGTGTCGGCGAACCACCGGGTGTCCACCTCGGGCATGGCCGGGGTGACGTGCGTCCCGATGTCGGCCAGCTCCCTGGCGAAGACGTCCAGCGCCTGCTGGGCGTGCCAGGCGGCCTCGTCGGCCCGGCGCAGGTGGCCGTGCTCCATCATGTCCGCGATGGTGCCGCCGCCGATCAGGTCCCAGGTGGAGGCGCCGCGCGCGCCGCCCAGGCAGCGCAGGACCTGGCCGATCGCGTGGCCGGCGGCGATCCCGGCCTGCCGGGCCTCCTCGTGCTCGCGCAGGTCTGCCGCGGTGTCGGCCAGGCGCCGGGCGATCTCGACGAGCTCGCGGCCGCGCGGGTCGTCCGACCCCACCAGCAGCCGCTCCTTGTGCCCGAGCAGGATGTCGAACTCCTGCCTGGCGTTCTCCAGCTCGGCCAGGCCGCCGCGCAGGGCCGCCAGGTCCGACTGCAGCCACTGGAGCCGGGTCCGCTGCCCGCGCAGCCGTTCCCGTACGGCCTCCGCCTCCGCCCGCTCCCGGTCGAGCCTGTCCTGCCGGGATCCGGCCAGCCCCGACAGGAAGGCGGCGAAACCGCCCTTCTCCAACCGGGAGACGTCGCCCTCCTCCTCGACGAGACGGGCCTCCAGATCGGCGACGAGACGGCCCGCCTCCTCGATCTGCACGCTCACGGCCCGGTGCTGCGCGGTCAGTCGATCCAGCCGCCGGGCTCGCTCCCGGGCGGCGCGCAGATCATCGTCAATGGGGGTGTAGGAGGTCACATCTGTGCGACGTGCGGGACGATGAAATCGTTCCTCCCGCGCCACGGGCCTTCCGCGCTCAGGACTTCTTGCGGCCGACCCCGCCCCAGCCGAGGATCGCCATGCGCTCCAGGGCGTTGGGGGCGATGAAGGTGTCGTTGTCCAGCAGTTCGAAGTCACCGAAGAAGAGCCTGATCTCCTCCGGCGTCCGCGGGACCACTCCCGAACCGGCCCGGGCGTAGACGTCCTTCATCTTGTCGGTGTCCTTGGCCCGGCGCTCGGCCATCGACAGGTGGGTGATCACCAGGAAGCTGCCGGGCGCCATCATCTCCCGCAGCTTGGCCACCTCGGGATAGGGGTCGTCGAGGAAGTGCAGGAGCGCGACCAGGAGCACGGCGACCGGCTCCTCCGGGTCGAGCAGGCCGGTCTCCTTGGCCTTGGCCCAGATGTCCTCGGGGTCGCGCAGGTCGGCCTCCACCATGGCGACCGTCGGGGTGTTGGCGAGCAGCGCCCTGCCGTGCACGCACACGATCGGATCGTTGTCCACGTAGACCGTGCGGATCTCCGGGTCGACCTTCCTCGCGACCTGGTGCACGTTCTGCTGGGTGGGCAGCCCGGCGCCGATGTCGACGAACTGGCGGACGCCCTGCTGTGCCGCGAGGTGGTGCACCGCGTTGCCGAGATACTCGCGGTTGAGCTGGACGCCCTCGCGTGACTCGGGGAAGGCCCTCAGGATCTGCTCGGCGGCGGTGCGGTCGGCGGCGAAGTTGTCCTTGCCGCCGAGCATGTAGTCGTAGATCCGTGCGACATTCGCCGTGTTGACGTCAAGACCGTAGGGATTCCGCTCGCTCATGCAGCCACCTCACCCCGACGCCGTCACCCTGGGTCGTCCCTGTCGCAGATCGTAGCCGACGAAAAGCCTCTACGGACGGCATCGCGGACATTATCCGCGATCACTTCCAGACCGCCATAACTCCCAGAGAATCGGCGCATCCGGTGAAATCCACGGGATCCTCCGGCGGTCCGGACCAGCCGAGCGGAACTGACGATCCGGGGAGCGACCGGGACGACGGCCGGGGTCAGTCGAGCGGGACCAGGGGGCCGGGATAGCCGTGGACGGCCGAGGGCAGCCGCCACGGCCGGTGGACCGCCCTGCCCCGGACGGTCTCCAGTTCGGGCAGATAGCGGCGGACGTACTCGCCGTCGGGGTCGAAGCGCACGGCCTGCCTGATCGGGTTGATGACCCGGTTGGGCCGGGTGTCGTTGCCGGTGCCCGCCACCCACTGCCAGTTGCCGTAGTTGTTGGGCACGTCGCCGTCGAGCAGCAGCTTCCAGAAGTGCTCGGCCCCCACCCTCCAGTCGACCTTCAACCACTTGACCAGGAACGACGAGGTGATCAGGCGGGCCCGGTTGTGCATCCAGCCCTCGGCCCGCAGCTGCCGCATGCCCGCGTCGACGATCGGCACCCCCGTCATGCCCGCCTTCCAGGCCTGGGCGGCGTGCTCGTCGTCGTGCCAGCTCAACCCCCGCGACCGGTAGTCGTCCCGGTTGATCCGGGGGAAGGCGAAGGTCACCTGGTGGTGGAAGTCACGCCAGCACAGCTGCCTGACGAACTCCCCGCCCCCCTCGGCCAGCGACTCCAGCTCCAGCGGCGACAGGCAGCCGAAGCGCAGGTAGGGACTGAGCTTGGAGGTGCGGTTGCCGGCGAGGTCGTCCTGCCCCTCGGCGTAGTCGCCGACGCACCACCTCAGCCACTGCGCCATCCGCTTGCGCGCCACCGTCTCCCCTCCGGTCAGCAGGGGGTGCGAGGCCCGCCACGTCCCTTCGGGCCAGCCCGAACGCAGGTTCCCGGGGACGGGCACCCACTCCGGGGCCGGCAGCATCCGCCGGCGCTCCGCGCGCGACCAGGCCCGCAGGTAGGGGGTGAAGACCCGGTAGTGGTCGCCCCCGCCCGAGGGGCGCAGGGCCCCCGGCGGCACGATGGTCAGGCCGGGGAACGTGCGGAACCCCAGCCGGTGCCGCGCGCACTCCTCGGCCAGCCGCCGTTCCCTGCTGCGGGCGAACGCGCTGACGTCGGCGCTGACGTAGACGGCCCGCGCGGACAGCTCCCGCGCCAGCCGTACCGTCTCCGCCACCGGGTCGCCCCAGCGGACCGCCAGGTCCCCGCCCCGTCTGCGCAGCGAGTCGCGCAGGTCGGCCAGGCACTCGACCAGGAAGCCCCCGCGCGTGCTCCGCGCCAGCTCCGGGTCCACCACGAACAGCGGGACGACCCGGCGCGCGTCGGCGCACGCGGCGGTCAGCGCGGGGTGGTCGTGCACGCGCAGGTCCCGGTTGAACAAGACAATGACGGTGTCCATCACCAGCCATCTTCGTACGCTTACGGTCCGTGGTTGCATCCGCCACGGGATCGGTTCCGAAAGAATGGGAGCCCCCACTGCCGCGAGCCGCGGCCCGGGGCGCCGTGGAGTCGGGGCGGGAGGAAGAACGGCAGCGGATGGACGAGCGACCGACCACCGAGGACGAACCGGGATACGGCATCGGAGCCGTGGCCCGGCGGCTCGGCGTGCCCGCCCCGACACTCCGCACCTGGAACCTGCGTTACGGCATCGGCCCGAGCCGTCGCAGCCCCGGTGGGCACCGCCGCTACGACTCCCGCGACCTGCGGCGCCTGGAGGAGATGAACCGGCTGATCAGGAGCGGTGTCCCGGCCGCCGACGCGGCCAAGCTGGTCATGAGCCCCGGTTTCGACGGGGAGACCGCCGCCGCGCCCCGGCAGGCGCCCGCCCCCGACCTGCCCGCCGGCGGGAACGGGGCGTCCGCGCCGCGGCCGCCCTCCGAGTCCGCCGCGCACGCACCGTCCGGGATCTCGCCGGATACCGCGGCCGGCTCGCCCGAGATCCCGCCCGAGATCCCGCCCGAGATCCCAACGGTGGCCATGCTGACCCGCGCGGCGGTCGCGCTGGACAGCAGGACCGTCTCCGGCTGGATCGGCGCCGCACTGGCCAGGTACGGGGTCCAGTGGACCTGGGAGCACCTGGTGCTTCCGGTCTTCGCGTCGATCTCCAGGCGCCAGGCCGAGACCGGGGCCGCCATCGAGATCGAGCACGTGTTCTCCGACCGGGTGCTGGCCGCGCTTATCCCGCTCGTCAGGCCGCCGCAGACCCCGGTCAACGACCGGCCGGTCCTGCTGGCATGCGCGGAGGACGAGCAGCACAGCCTGGCCGTCTACGCCCTGGCGGCGGCCCTGACCACCGAGCAGCGGGTCGAGACGCGCGTCCTGGGCGCGCGCACGCCGTTCTCCGCCCTGGCCGAGGCGATGCGCCGGGTCGGCCCCGCGGTCGTCTTCGTCTGGTCGCAGCAGTCGGCGACCGGCGACCCCGGGCCCCTGACGAGACTGCCCGGGTCCCGCCCGCCGAGCCGGATCGTGGCGGGAGGACCGGGATGGTGGCGGGAGGACCTGCCCCCGTCGATCCCGCACGTCGCCTCCTTCCGTGACGCCCTCACCGGAATCTCCGCCGCCCTGAGTTGATCAATCCGTTCACCTTGTGGTCTTGGCTGCGGATGGGTATGAATAAGTTTTGAATAGGTTTTCAGGGAAGGAGGAGATCATGACCACGGACACTTTGAACGCGCGACTGGCGGCCGGCGACGACATGGCCCTGGTGGAGTGCCTGCGCACCCACGCGGCCCTCATCCGCTCCTACCTGCGCCGCTTCGTGCCCGCCCAGGACGTGGAAGACCTGCAACAAGTGGTCTTCGCGGAGGTGTGGCGCTGCCGTCACCGCTACGACCCGGCCAGGAGCCTGCCCGCGTGGCTGCTCGGCATCGCGCACAACCGCGCGGTCGACCACCTGCGGGTGCGCCGCCTGGCGACCGTGCCGCTGGACGCGGTCGCCGACCCGCCGGGTGCGGACGGGCGGTCCTACGGTGACGGCCTCGCCGACCGCGACCGGGTCCGCCGGGCGCTGGCCGAGCTGCCCGCGCCGCAGCGCCAGGCCATCGAGCTGGCCTACTACGGCGACCTGACACAGCGGGAGATCGCGGAGAGGCTGAGCGTCCCGCTCGGCACCGTCAAGGCCCGCACGGCCCGGGGCCTGCGCCGGCTTTCGGACCTCCTGACCCCGGTCGCGGCGTGAAAGGCGGTCTGAGCGGTATGAACCACGACATGAGAGCCCATACGAACCACGAGGTCAGGCCCAGGATCGCGGTGTCGAGCTGCCTGATCGGCGAGATGGTGCGCTTCAACGGCGGGCACAGCCGCGACCGGTTCCTCAGCGGGGAGCTGGATCCGCATGTGGACTGGGTGCCGGTCTGCCCGGAGATGGAGATCGGCCTCGGCGCCCCCCGCGAGAGCCTGCGCCTCGAACGCTCGCCCGACGGCCCCCGCCTGGTCACCAGGAAGACGCGGGCCGACCTCACCGGCCGGATGGCGCTCCTGGCCACCGAGCGGGCGGCCGCCCTCGACGTGGACGGCTACGTCTTCAAGTCCAAGAGCCCCAGCTGCGGGATCCACGGCATACCGGTCTACGCCGGGGACTCGGCCGTCGACCGCAGGAGCCGGGGCGTGTTCGCCGCCCGCATCATGGACACCCACCCGCTGCTGCCGGTGGAGGACGAGGGACGGCTGAACGACGCGTTGCTGCGCGAGACCTTCGTCGAGCGCGTCTTCGCCCACGCGCGGCTGCGCGCGTTCATGCAGAGCGACTGGAGCCCGCGCGACCTGGTGGCCTTCCACACCCGCCACAAGATGCAGCTGCTCTCGCACGACCCCGTCGCCTACCACGAGGCCGGCCGGGCCGTCGCCCTCGCCGGCGTGCTGAGCCGCCGGGAGCTGATCGGCAAGTACAGCACCGCCTTCCGTACGGCCTTCAGCCGCAAGGCGAGCATCGGCCGCCACGTCAACGTGCTCCAGCACTGCATGGGGATGATCGGCGACACGCTGGACCCCGCCCGGCGGGCCGACCTGACGGAGGTCATCTCCTCCTACCAGGCCGGCCTGGTGTCCCTCAGCGTGCCCACGGCCCTGATCATGCACGACGCCCAGGGGGAGGGCGCCGACTACGTCAGGAACCAGACGTACTTCGCGCCCTACCCGGAAGAACTCCGCCTGCGCAACCACGTCCCCGGCTGAGCCGGGGCTGATCAGGAGCCGGTGGTCCTGAGCACGGCCAGGGATCGCGGGGGCAGGACGAGATCGGGGCCCAGGTGCACCCCGGGATCGGAGGCGAGCACGATCTCGGCCGGCTGGGTCTGCAGCGTGACCGGCGCCGGGCCGAGGTTGGCCGCCACCCGGAAGGCGCCCCGGTGCACCACCAGCCAGGCGTCCTCCTGCTCCACCCGGACCCGGTCGAGCCGCGGGTCCGACAGATCCGGATGCTCCCGGCGCAGCGCGATCAGCGCGCGGTACCAGTCGAGATGGGCCCGGTGGGCGTCGTGCTCCAGCTCGCTCCAGTCGAGCTTGGCCCGCAGGAACGTCGTCTCCTCGCTCGGGTCGGGCGCCTTGCCCGCCCAGTCGTCGTAGCCGAAGCCGACGAACTCCCTGCGCCGCCGGTCGGCCTCGTCCTCGCGCAGGTGCGGCTCGACGTGGTCGGTGAAGAACAGGAACGGCGTGCGCGCCCCCCACTCCTCGCCCATGAACAGCATCGGGGTGAACGGCGAGGTCAGCAGCAGTCCCGCCGCCAGCCGCAGGGCCTGGGGGTCCATCCGGTCCCCCTCGGCGCGGTTGCCGATCTGGTCGTGGTTCTGCGCGCAGACGACGAACCGGTGACCGGGGACGTGCCGGGCCGGACGGCCGTGGGCCCGCCCGCGGAAACTGGAGTACGTCCCGTCGTGGTAGTAGGCCGAGGTCAGCACCTTGGCCAGCGCGCCGGCCGGTGTCGCGGCGAAGTCCTCGTAGTAGCCGTGCCGCTCCCCCGTCACCGCCGTGTGCAGGGCGTGGTGCACGTCGTCGTTCCAGACGGCGGCCAGGCCGTACCCGCCGGCCTCCCGCGGGGTCACCAGCCGCGGGTCGTTGAGGTCGGACTCCGCGATGAGCGTCAGCGGCCGGCCCAGCGCGGCCGACAGGTTGTCCGCCTCGACCGCCAGCTCCTCCAGCAGGTGCACGGCCCGCCTGTCGTGCAGGGCGTGCACGGCGTCCAGCCGCAGGCCGTCGACGTGGTAGTCGCGCAGCCACTGCAGCGCGTTGCCGACGAAGTAGCGGCGCACCTCGTCGGAGCCGGGACCGTCCAGGTTGACCGCCTGCCCCCAGAAGGAGGAGGCGGAGGAGTGGAAGTAGGGCCCGAAGGGGGCAAGGAAGTTCCCCGACGGGCCGAGGTGGTTGTAGACCACGTCGAGGATGACCCCCAGCCCCTGACGGTGGCAGGCGTCGACGAAGCGCTTGAACCCGTCGGGACCGCCGTAGTTGTCGGTCACCGCCCACAGGTCCACCCCGTCGTAGCCCCAGTTGCGCCCGCCCGGGACCGGCGGCACCGGCATGACCTCCACGAAGCCGACGCCGAGCGCGGCCAGGTGGTCCAGCTTCTCGATCGCCGCCTCGAACGTCCCGGCCGGGGTGAAGGTGCCGATGTGCAGCTCGTAGATGATCGACCCGGCGAGGGTGCGGCCGGTCCACAGGTCGTCGCCCCACACGAACCGGTCGTGGTCGTAGACCCGGCTCGGCCCGAAGATGCCCTCGGGCTGCCAGCGGGTCCGCGGGTCGGGCAGCCGGTCGCCGCCGTCCAGCCGGAACCAGTAGTCCGTGCCGTGCCCGGCCCCGGGCACCTCGGCCGTCCACCAGCCGCCCCGCCCCGCCCGCATCGGGTGCCGGGTCCCGTCGATCTCCACCTCGACCGACGCCGCCTGCGGCGCCCACACCTCGAACATCGGCTACTCCCTTTCCAGAAGCGCGACCGGGTGATGCGAGAGCAGATGCGCCAGGGGGATCCGCCCGGTGTGCTCGACCCCGCACAGCAGATCCCGCCAGCGCCCGTGCGGCAGCGTCAGCGTGCGGCCTCCCCAGCCGCCGAGCCGTTCCAGCCCGACCGGCAGCCGGGTGGCCACCGCCACCGCCTGCTCGCCCCGCGCGAAGGCGATCACGTGCGGGTCGGCCTCGATCGGGACGTACGGCGCGTCGGGGTCGATGCGCCGCCGCAGGTTGAGCGCCTCCCTGGTGAGCAGCAGCTTCTCCTCGTCCCAGGACATCCCCTCACCACTCCGCGCCCGCGAGAGCATCTCGCGCCGCAGCTCGAAGTCGACCGGGCGGCGGTTGTCCGGGTCGACCAGCGAGAAGTCGGTGATCTCGTTGCCCCAGTAGAGGTCGGGCACGCCGGGGAGCATGAGCTGCACCAGCTTCTGGCCCAGGGAGTTGGAGCGCGCGTAGGGCTCGATCCTGGCGGTGAAGTCCGCGATCGAGGGCCCGCACTCGTCGATCGCCCGCCGTACGAAATCGCGCAGCCCCTCCTCGTAGGCGGGGTCGGGGGTGGCCCAGGAGATCGCCGTCTTGGCCTCGCGGGCCGCCTTGAACAGGTAGTCGAAGAACCGGTCGGCGTCGATCGGCCAGGCGGCCATCAGGTTCTGCCAGGCCAGATAGTCCAGGCGCGGGTCGAAGGAGACCTTGGACGACCACTCGCCGACCGCCTGCGCCCAGGTGCCGGGCAGCTCCGACAGCACCGCCAGCCGGGCCCGCACGTCCTCCGAGCGCTTGGTGTCGTGGGTGGACAGCGTCGTCATCGTGCCCCTGGGCATCGCCCGGACGAAGGCGTGGAACTCCTCCAGCTCGGCGCCGAACCGGTCGGGCTCCCCGCCCACCTCGTTCAGGCACGACAGCGGGTACCACCGGTAGAGCGCGGTGTCCTCCACCCCCTTGGCCATCACCGGGCCGCAGGTCTGCTGGAAGCGGACCACGCCCTCGGCGGGGCCGTACAGCACCTTCTCCACCGCCTCCGCCACCGGGGCGCCCTCGGGCAGGTGCCCGGCCGCGACCCTGCCGGCCTCCTCCACGATCGCGGCCGAGGCCGCGGGCACGGGCTCGCCCGGCACCGTGTAGGCCCGGTAGACGGGCATGGCGGTCAGCAGCTCCGCCAGGACCTCGCGGTCGGCCCCGGTGGTCGCGGCCAGCCGGTCGAGCTCGGAGCCGAAGAACAGCTCCAGGACGTACTTCTTGGACTCGCGGACCACGGTCGCGTACTCGCGCGGCGCGCCGGTGTGCAGGACGAACAGGTCCGTCAGCGGCCCGGCCGAGGCCGGGTCCACGAACAGCCCGGTGATCCGGTTGAGCACGTCGTAGCCGGTGGTGCCGTCGCAGTCCCAGTCGTCCGGGAGCCGTTCCTCGCCGACCAGGATCTTCTCCGCCACCGTCCACAGCCCGCCCGAGGCGGCGCGCAGCCGGGCCAGGTAGCCGCGCGGGTCGGCCAGGCCGTCCGGGTGGTCCACCCGCAGCCCCTGGACGAGGCCGTCCCGCACCAGCGAGAGGATCACCTCGTGGGTGGCGTCGAAGACCTCCGGGTCCTCCACCCGCACCCCGATCAGCGACGACACGTCGAAGAAGCGCCGGTAGCCGGGCCCCTTGCGCCAGTCGACCAGCCGGTAGTGCGTGTCCGGGTAGGGGAAGACGTGCTCGTAGTAGCGCAGCACGTCACCGTCCACGACCGGCTCGGTGTCGTCGCCGAGCACCGGCATGCCGACCTTGCCGTCGGACCAGTCGATGTCGAACCAGGAGCCGTACGGCGAGTCCCGGCCGTCCTTGAGCACCGACCACAGCGCGGGGTTGCCCGACTCGGGCACCGGGACCGTCATGTGGTTGGGGACGACGTCCACCACGATCCCCAGGTCGTTGTCCCGCAGCGTCGCGGCCAGCGCCCGCAGCCCCTCGATCCCGCCGAACTCCTGGCGGATCCGCGAGTGGTCGGTGACGTCGTAGCCGTGCCTGGACTCCGGGTCGGCCTGCAGGACGGGCGACAGGTAGACGTGGCTGACCCCGAGTTCGCGCAGGTACGGCGCGAGCCGGGCCGCCTCGGCGAACCCGAAGTCCGGGGTGAGCTGGAGGCGGTAGGTGGAGGCGGGACGGGCCGCGGGGCCCGGTCCCGGGCGGCCGGATGAGGCCGCCGCGGAATCGCTGTGGGAATCACGGTGGATGTCGCGCGCGGGCTCAGACACGGCGCATCACCCGCATCGAACGCCCCACCACCGGCACCGTCTCACCGGCCCTGCAGAGCCGGGTGTCGACCGTGATCGGCATCGCCGTGTCGATCTCCGTGAGCCACATCTCGCCGTAGTCCTTCGGGATCGTGAACTTGATGACGTCATGGTGCGCGTTGATCATCAGCAGGAACGAGTCGTCGGTGATCGGCCGTCCCCGGCGGTCGGGTTCGGTGATGGCCTCGCCGTTCAGGAAGACCGCCAGCGACTTGGCGTAGCCCACGTTCCAGTCGGAGTCGGTCATCCGCTTGCCCTGCGGGGTGAGCCAGGCGATGTCGCTGAGCGCGTCCTCCGATCCGCGCACCGGCCTGCCGTAGAAGAAGCGGCGCCGCCGGAAGACCGGGTGCTCGGAGCGGAGCTTGGCGAGCTTGCGGGTGAACTCCAGCAGCAGCCAGTTCTCCCTGATGTCGGACCAGTCGACCCAGCTGATCTCGTTGTCCTGGCAGTAGGCGTTGTTGTTGCCCTGCTGGGTGCGGCCGAGCTCGTCGCCGTGGGAGAGCATGGGCACGCCCTGGGACAGGAAGAGCGTGGTCAGGAAGTTGCGCTTCTGCTGCTCGCGCAGCGACTCGATGGCGAGCGTCGCCGGCCCCTCCGCCCCGCAGTTCCACGAGCGGTTGTCGTCGCTGCCGTCGCGGTTGCCCTCTCCGTTGGCCTCGTTGTGCTTGTGGTTGTAGGAGACCAGGTCGGTCAGGGTGAACCCGTCGTGGCAGGTGACGAAGTTGATGGAGGCGGCCGGGCGGCGGCTGTCGTCCTGGTAGAGGTCGCTGGAGCCGGTCAGCCGCGAGGCGAACTCCGGCAGCGCGGCCGGCTCGCCCCGCCACAGATCGCGGATCGTGTCGCGGTACAGGCCGTTCCACTCGGTCCACCGGGCCGGGAAGTTGCCGACCTGGTAGCCGCCGGGGCCCACGTCCCACGGCTCGGCGATCAGCTTGACCTGCGAGAGCACCGGGTCCTGCTGGACGAGGTCGAAGAACGCGCTCAGCCGGTCGACCTCGTGCAGCTCCCGCGCCAGAGTGGCGGCCAGGTCGAACCGGAACCCGTCCACGTGCATCTCCGTCACCCAGTAACGGAGCGAGTCCATGATCATCTGGAGCACGTGCGGCGAGCGCATCAGCAGGCTGTTGCCGGTGCCGGTGGTGTCCATGTAGTAGCGCTTGTCGTTCTCGACGAGGCGGTAGTAGTCCTCGTTGTCGATCCCGCGCATGCTCAGCGTCGGGCCCAGGTGGTTGCCCTCGGCCGTGTGGTTGTAGACCACGTCGAGGATGACCTCGATGTTCGCCTCGTGCAGCGCCTTGACCATGGCCTTGAACTCCAGCACCTGCCCGCCGCGCTGGCCGCTGCTGGAGTAGGCGTTGTGCGGGGCGAAGAAGCCGATGGTGTTGTAACCCCAGTAGTTGGTCAGCCCCCGCTCGACCAGGTGCTGGTCGATGATGAACTGGTGCACCGGCATGAGCTCGATCGCCGTCACGCCGAGCGCGGTCAGGTGGTCGACGATCTCCGGATGCCCGATGGCCGCGTAGGTGCCGCGGATCCGCTCGGGGATCTTCGGGTGGTTGATCGTCAGGCCCTTGACGTGCGCCTCGTAGATCACCGTGTCGTGGTACGGCGTGGCGGGCGGACGGTCATGACCCCATCCGAAGAAGGGGTTGATCACGATGGAACGCGGCACGAACGGCGCCGAGTCGGCGTCGTTGCGGCTGTCCGGCCTGCCGAAGCGGTAGCCGTACACGGCCTCGTCCCATTTCACCTCCCCCTCGATCGCCTTGGCGTAGGGGTCGATCAGGAGCTTCGCCGGGTTGCAGCGCTTGCCGTTCGCCGGGTCGTAGGGGCCGTGTATGCGGTAGCCGTACCGCTGCCCGGGACCCACGCGCGGCAGATAGCCGTGCCATATATAGCCTTCGCACTCGGTCAGGAGGACGCGAGTCTCGTGGTTGTCATCGTCGAACAGGCACAGCTCGACCCGTTCTGCGGCCTCCGAGAAGATCGCGAAGTTGGTCCCCGCGCCGTCGTAGGTCGCGCCCAGCGGGTAAGGATCACCCGGCCAGATTTCGATCATTTCACCGCCCTTCAGCGGTGTGGAGATATGCCCAATGCTCCCCCAGCCATGCCTGCTTTCCCATCCCTGGCACACCAGCCTCATCCGGAATGCCGGAAATCTCCGGATAGTAGCGACGCGGCCGTCAGGAAACCGGTGTGGAGACGTCCACCAGCAGGCCGTTGGGGTCGCGGATCAGGCAGCTGCGCTGCCCGTAGAACTGGTCGCGGGGCGGGGCGACGACCGGCAGGCCCAGTTTCACCGCCCGCTCGTGGACGGCGTCCACGTCGTCCACGACGACGGTCAGGATCGTGCCCCGGGGTGCGTCCCGGTAGGCCTCGGGGATGAGCTCGTGATCACGGCGCCAGACGGCGACCTCCAGGGCGGGGTTCCCCGGTGCGGACAGGTGGGCGTACCAGTCCTCCTCGAAGTCGACCCGCAGGCCCAGCAGGTCGACGAAGAAGTCCCTGGTCTCGGGGAGCCGGTCGGACAGGACGTTGGTCAGGATCCGGTTGACTGCCATGGATTTCCCTTAGCCTGAGGGGATCCGGCAAAACCCGACGCGATCACTCCGGGGCGGAGCACTCCTTCTCCAGCTCCTCCAGGGCCGGTTCGTAGACGCGCAGCCCCGCGCGGCGGACGAACTCCCCGGCCGCCCGCAGGTGGAGCGCGGCCCGTTCCCCGTCGCCGTCCAGCAGTGCCAGCCGGGTCAGGCACAGGTCCGCCACCGACCAGCCCAGCAGCCGCCCGGCGCCCGGCGTCAGGTGGCCGTACAGGACCCGGCCGGCCGCGACGTCGCCGAGCCGCGCGCAGATCTCGCTGAGGGCGTCGGCCACGAACCGGTAGGCCAGGTCCGGGAGGATCCCGGCGAAGCCGTCGCGGGACAGCTCGGCGAAGCCGGCCCGCGCCCGGTCCGCCCGCCCGGCGTCGATCAGGGCCAGGCAGCGCAGGATCCGCCAGGGCCGCTGCTCGGGACGCGCCCGCAGGATCTCCTCGGCCAGATCGAGGGCCTCGGCGGGCCTGCCCCCGGCCCGCAGGGCCAGGAAGCGGAACGTCTCGCGGCGCAGGTGCGCGTCGCCGCGGCCGAGCGCCCCCTCCGGATAGACCGCGCCGGACTCCTCGGCCGCCGCGAGCGCGTCGCCGGAGCGCCCCGTCAGGTAGGCGTGGACCGCGGCCTGCCAGGCGGCGAGGCTGATCATCGAGGGCAGCCGCAGCCGGTCGGCGTTCTCCCGCAGCCAGGCCAGCGCCCGCTCCGCCCCCTCGGTCTCCCCCCGGGCGACCAGCTCGACGTAGGCCGTCTCGCGGCCGATCCACTCGGTCGCCAGGTCCCCGGTGCGCTCGCCGATGTCCACGATCTCGGCGATGACCGCCCGCCGGAGGTCGTGGTCGTCGCCGGCCCGCAGCAGCAGCTCCTGCACGATCAGGGCCCTGGACAGCGTCCCGTCGTCACCGGTGCGGCGGGCCAGCCGTACCGCCTGCGCGGCGAGCTCCCGGCTCCGCCCGACGGGCCGCCCGGTGGACCCGATGAACGCCGCGGCGGCCAGCAGCCGGGCCCGCCAGGGCGAGTCCCCGGCCAGTCCCGAGGCCAGGGCGCGGTCGATGCGCTCGGCGAGCCGTTCGACGTCGGTGACCTCCTCGTACATCGACAGGTAGATCTGGTCGGACAGGCCCAGCGCCGCCCGGGCCAGCCGGCTGTCGTCCCCGAGTTCCTCGGCGATCACCGCGGCGGCCTCCAGCGAGGCGCGGGCGGCGGTGCTCATGCCCGCCGCCGCCTGCGCCTCGGCCAGGTCCAGCAGGAGGTCGCAGCGCAGCGCGTCGTCCGACCTGGGCAGCCGGTCGATCAGTTCGATCGCCTGCTGCAGGTGCTCCACCGCGTCCTCGTGGGCGAACTGCGCCGTCGCCTGGGCCGCCGCCCGGCGGGTGTAGCCGATCGCCTTACCCGTCATTCGCGGACTCAGGATGCCCTCGCGGTAGTGGTGGGCGATCTCGGTCAGGCGGGTGCCGCTGCGCTCCTCCAGCACCTCGGCGATGCGGGCGTGCAGGCGCCTGCGGCGCAGCGGCGGCAGCGCCTCGCGCAGCACGTCGCGCACGATGTCGTGGACGAACCGGCAGGTCAGACCGTCGCCCTCGGCCAGCAGCCGGGCCCCCACCGCGGCGTCGAGGATGTCGAGCACCCGCTCCTCGGGCAGCTCGACGACCCGCAGCAGGATGTCGGTGGCCGCGTCCCTGCCCAGCAGGGCCGCGGCGGTCAGCACCTGCTCGGTCTCCGGCGGCAGGCCGGCCAGCCTGCCGCGCACGACGTCCGACAGCGCCCCGGGGCTCTCTCCCAGCTCCAGGACCTCGCCGAGGAAGAACGGGTTGCCCGCGGTCAGCCGGGCCATCTCGGCGGCCCGTCCCGGGTCGGCCCCTGCCCTGCCGAGATACTCGCGGATCTCCCCCTCGCCCAGGCCGCGCAGCGACAGCCTGCGCACGTGCGGGAGCCGGGCCAGCGCGCCGAGCGCGTGCTCCAGCGGACCGCCCGGCCGTACGCCGGTGTCGCGGTAGGTGGCCACCACGGTCAGCTCCGGGCAGAGCCGGGTCGTGGCCAGGAACTCCAGCAGCCGCAGCGAGGAGGCGTCGGCCCACTGCAGGTCGTCCAGGACGACCAGGACCCGGCCGTGCTCGTTCAGCAGAGCGGCGAAGGCCTCGTAGAGCTGGAACCGGCCGCCCCCGGCCAGCCTGGCCGGTCCGCCGGGACCGGCCAGCTCCTGCACCGCCTGCGTCCACGGCCAGAAGGGCGGCGCGCCGGTGCCGTCCCAGCAGCGTCCCCAGACCACCCGGTGCCCCCGGTCCGCCGCGGTCCGCGCCGCCTGCTCGGCCAGGCTCGTCTTGCCGATGCCGGGCTCACCGGCCAGCAGCACCACCCGGTGACCGTCCTCGGCGATCGCCAGGTCGAGCGCCCCCGCCTCGGTCTCCCGGCCGACCAGCCGGGACTCCGCGGCCCTCACCCGGGGGGCGAGGGCGGGATCCTGGGCGAGGATGCGCCGCTCCATCTCCCGCGACCGGGGATCGGGGTCGAGCCCGAGGTCCTCGACCAGGAGCCTGCGCCCCTCGGCGAGTACGGCCAGCGCGTCGGCCTGCCGTCCCGCCTGGTAGAGCGCGTGCGCGCTGAGCACGCGCAGCCGTTCCCTGAACGGGTGGGCGGCGACGAGGCGGGCCAGCCCGCCGGTGAGCGCCTCGCCCAGGCCGAGCGCGAGGTCGGCCTCGGCGAGATCCTCCTCCAGCGTCAGCCGGAACTCGGTCAGGTGGGCGATCTCCTCGTCGGCCCACGCCGTACCGGCGAAATCGGCCAGCGGCTCCCCCCGCCACTCCGCCAGCGCCAGCCGGAACTCCTCCCCCGCGCCCCGCTGGTCCCCGGCGGCGGCCCTGCGCCTGCCCTCCTCGGCGTGCCCGCGCGCCCGGGCCAGGTCGAGCGCCTGCGGCGGGATGTCGAGCGCGTAGCCGCCGGGCCTGCTGACCAGGATCGCCGGGGGCACCTCCCGGCGCCTGCCGGGCTCGAAGACCTTACGGAGCTTGGAGACGTACGCCTGCACCGTGTTGACCGCTCCCGGCGGCGGCTCTTCGTCCCACAGCACATCGATCATCCGGCTCGGCGGGACGGGCCGCGGCGCGGCGATCATGCACAGGGCCAGCACCGCCCGCTGCTGGTAGGGCCCGATGTCCAGCGGCGCCCCGTCGTCGCCGACCACCTCGACCGGCCCCAGCACACGAAAGTCCATCCCCGGCCACCTCGCTCACGAACTGCGCCGATAGTAGCCCTCACCGCTCCCTGCCCCGGCCCCGTCACCGGTCGGGTCCCTGCCGTAGCGGATCACGTCGACGAGCACGAGCGCGGGATGGCGGGGATGCGCGCTCACCTCCACGGCCGGCGCCAGGCAGCAGACCGCCAGGATCTCCCCGGCCCTCTCCAGTTCGGTCGCCGTGGTGCCCGCCCGGCACCACAGCCAGACCCGCTCTCCGTACGGCGTCGCCGCCGTCCACAGCACGGACGGGATCCGGCCGCGCCGGTTGACCACCAGCGCCTCGACGCACCCCGATCGGATCCGGTGCGCGACGTACACGCACCGGATCCACCCCCACACCTCGCGCCGCGCCACCGGCACGCTGATCACCAGCAACGCGAGCGCGAGCATCACCGCGATCACCCGGGGCCAGCCGAACCGCGCGGCCGCCCACAGGGTCACCACGGGAAGCCCGACGACGAGCATGATCTCGTAGCGCCACCACCAGGCCAGGGTCAGCAGCCCCGGCCGCCCCATCGGAATGATCGCCGCCTTCTGCCCGACGAACATCTGCCTGCGAGCGTCTTTGTCATCGCTCATCGCACACCGGCCTTCGCATGTGCGCGTACCGTCTCCGGGCCCTTCACCGGACCTGCCTCAGCAGCAGGTTTATCCGCCCGGTGCCCCCGCACGACGAGCACCGCTTCTCGTCGGCGGTCACGCCCTCGCCCCAGCACAGGACGCACTCCTGCAGGGCGTCGAACCGGGGATCCCGGTAGATCCTCCGCGTCCCCTTGCGGATGATCTGCCACCCCTGCCTTCTCGCGTGGGCGTCATCCTCGGCGAAAGCCCGGTCCAGGAGGCCCCCGACGTACTCCTGGACGAGTTCCCGCAGGTGGGAGTAGCTCTTGCTTTGACTTGTGATGTTGTTACCATGCCGCATGAGGGGTTGCTCCTTTCGCCTGTGACCAGCAGCTGGTGATCCCTCTTCAGCTGGACCGATGCCGCGAACATCGGTCCAGCTCGCGTTCGCGCCCCCTTCGCTTCCTTATCGTCACCTAGACGACAGCCCCCTTATCGTCAGTCCGACGCTAGACTGCCCTTAGATGTAGAGTGCGCCCGGAAAACGCCATTGGCAAGTGCCAAATGAAGTTGCTCTTGGCGATTGCCAGTAAGGGACGCCCAATCCAACAGGTAACCGTCCGTCCGTTTTGGGTTCGTGTGTCGAATGACGTAGACAAGCAACGGTTACGTGTTTGCATAGAAGGTGGACCTTCCCTGCCCCCCTGGGGATAAGGTGTGCGGCAGCGGCTGGCAACTGCCAATCGAACCTGCCGTTCGAACATGCCGTCTATGCGCATGCCAGGACGTACTCGAAGGCAAGGTGAACGATCATGGCTGGGTCCAGTCCCACCCTTCGTCGCCGTCAGCTCGCCGCCCGCCTGCGCGAGCTACGTCTCCAGACGGGCATGAACATCGAGGACGTGGCGAACCGGCTGCTCTGCTCGACCACGAAGATCAGCCGGCTGGAGACCGCCCAACGGGGAGTGAGCCTCAGAGACGTACGCGACCTGTGTCAGATCTACGGGGTCGCCGAGCAGGCGAAAATCGACGAACTGATGCAGATGGCCCGTGAAGCCAAGCAACTCGGACTACGCGAGGAGTCCGGCATCGCCAGCGCTGAAAGCCAGGTCCGCACCTATATCGACCTGGAGACGACGGCCGCCTCGATCGTCGAGTTCCAAACGAGTTTCCTTCCCGGGCTCATGCAAACCGGAGACTACGCTCGCGCCCTCATGCGCGGAATGCTTCCCCGAATGACGCAGGACGTCCTGGAGAGCAGGGTGGAGTCTCGGCTGAAGCGACAGGAACTCCTCCTGAGGAACGATGCCCCCCAATATTGGGCAGTGATCGACGAAGCCGCGCTTCATCGAAAACTAGGCGATAATCAAATAATGCGCCGACAGTTCGAACGCATCGCCGAAGTGAGCGAACTGCCGAATGTCACAATCCAGGTAATACCATTCGAAGCGGGATCCTACATGGGCCTGGACAACTCGTTCGTGCTCTTCAGGTTCCCCGACCAGGCAATTCCTGACACGGTGTACATCGAGAGCCTCATCAGCAACACCTACCACGAGAAGGCTTCCGACACAGATCCCTACCGGGAAGCGATAGAACACCTGCGCGCCACAGCCCTCAACCCCAGGGAGTCGGTCGCACTCATTTCAAGAATCCGCGCGTCATATTCCGGCTGACACAATAACATTGTGCAAGGATATGAGCACAACCAAAGAGAGGATAGTGAGCACGACAATGAAGTCTGCCGAATACTATAATCAGCCGGAGATCAAGTGGCGCATCTCAAGCAAATGCAACAATGGCAACTGCGTCGAAGTCGCATCTCTTCCCGGAGGGCTGGTCGGGATGCGTGACAACAAAGAAGCAGGCGGTCCGGTCCTTCAGTTCACGCGTAAAGAGTGGCAAGATTTCATCAACGACATCAAGCAGGGGTATTGATAATTTTTTGAGTCTTCGGCCACCACATCAGTCACACTGATCACACCGGTCACCGCCATATCACCATGACTGCGCAGTGCGTTAATCTTCTGTTGGCGTGCCTTCGATGAGGCTGTCGACCCTGCAGGAGGAAGCGCATCATGCAACGCCCCACCTTTCAGGGATCCTTTTGGCACACCCTCTGCAACAATGGCCAGTGCCCTCAAGTAGCCCGAGAAGGCGAGTGGATCGCGCTGCGTAACAGCGCCGACGGGGAGAACGGACCTGTAGTCGTCTTTCACGTCGACGAGTGGGACGAGCTCGCGGCGAACATAGGTGACTTCACCAGCGAGAAGCTGGGAGGTTCCCCGAATACGTGAGGTCCGGGCCGATCACGGGGATCGGTCCGGACCTTTTGTGTGTGGCGACGGGGTCGGCGGTGGTGGTGCCGGTCCGCCGGGGGTCAGTTGCGGCCGGGGGGCTGGGGGTTCCAGCCGGCCGGGGGCGGGACGGGGGTGCCGTAGTTGTTCGGCGGGGGGACCGGCGTGCCGTACGGCGAGGGCGGCTGGGGCGTGCCGGACGGGGAGTTGAGGTACGGGGCCGAGGGGGTGCCGGGGTAGGGCACCGCGGGGACTCCTGGGGCTCCGGGGGCCTGGGCTGCGGGGCCGAACTGGGCCGGGGTCGGGAAGGGCGCGGCGAGGGCGGCCTGGCGGCGGCGGAAGCGGCGGTTGCGGGCCATCAGCAGGCCACTCGACAGGAAGAGGGCGAGCAGGGCGGCGCCGAAGATGCCGAGCGTCATCGGGTTCTTCAGCAGGCTCTTCTCGGTGGAGACCGGCGCGGCCTCGATCGAGGGCTCGGCGGCGGGGGCCGACGACTCGGTCCCCGCGGCGACCGCCGGGTCACCGGTGGCCGACGCGCTCGCGTCCGGGACCGCCGAGGCCGAGGCCGAAGGGGACGCGGTTCCGGCGGTCGGGGACGGGGTGGCCGCGGGAGCGGTGTCACGGCCGGCGGCGATGGCCTCCTCGGCCTCGGCGATGTATCCGGCGGCGTACGGGTGCAGCGGATACAGGCGCAGCGCCTCCTTGAAGCCCGCCAGCGCGGCGCTGTGGCGGTCGGCGAAGAAGTCGTTGAGCGCGGTGTTGTAGATCCGGGTGGTCTGCGACTCCTGGGGGGTGACCCCCTGGGCCGTCAGGAAGTCGTTGATCTGGCCGACGGGGAAGAACACGCTCTGGTTCTCCTGCCGGTCGGTGCCGCTCTCGTTGAGATAGGTGGCCGAGACCAGCGCGATGACCTTGCCCTCGGCGTTGAAGACCGGGCCTCCGGAGTTGCCGCCGTAGATGGGCGTCTGCGCCTGGATGTAGGGGACGTTCTGGGTGGTCTCGCGCCGCGCGCTGTAGACCCCCTCGGTGATCGCCGGGTACAGCCGGGACTTCTCGGTCAGGCCCGTGTCCCGGTTGATCGTGCCGGGGAAGCCGACCGCGTAGAGGGTGTTGCCGACCCGCACGTCGCCGTCGGAACCGAGCGGCACGGTGGGCAGGTTGCGGGCGTCGGCGAGCTTGAGCAGCGCGACGTCCTTGCCGGGGCCGCCGGTGCCCTCCGCCGCGACGAGCTCGATCGGCAGGCGGGTGGAGGTCGCGTTCATGCCGCCGCCCGGCAGGGGCAGGACCACGTTGTAGCCGACCTTCACATCCGTGACCTCGAGGTTGCGGGTGTTGAAGGTCTCGTAGACCTTGGTGACCAGCTCGGTGAGCTCCTTGTCCGGCTCGACCGCGCCCATCAGGGCCTTCAGCTCGGCCTTGACGTCCTCCTCCGTGACGTCGGCCAGGCCGTACGTCGCGAAGCCGGCCCGCACGTCGGCCGGCGCGCTCTGGACGCAGTGCCCGGCGGTGATCATGTGACCGTCCGGGGTGATCCACCAGCCGGTGCAGGTACCGGCGAACGTGACGTCGTCGGTGCGCTGCGGCTTGGCGGCGCCGATGTACTTTCCGGGGTCGGCGGCGACCTTGCGGAAGGCCCACTTGGCGATGCTGAGCTGGTCGGAGGGGATGCGTCCCTTGCGGGCCTGTTCCTGCGCCTGCTTGTGCAGGGCCGTGAACGCCTTCTTGGGGGCGGCGCTGGGCACCGTGATCCGGCCGGAGTAGGTCGTCTCGATCAGCTGCACGGCGGGGTTCGCCTGAGCGGCGATTCGCGTCGCCGCGGGGGCCGGGTCGGTCTCGGCCACGGCTGCGCCGAGTGATCCCAGCGTGCCCGCCACGGCCAGCGCCGCCACCACGGCCATCCGTCGCGTCGAATTTCCGCTCACTTCTCCCACCCCGTCGTTGCCCGCCCCTTTCCTTCCACCGGGACGGTTGATGGCGGAAGTCTGTCGGGCCGCGCTTAACCCCCACTTGTAACTCGGTGAAGCCGCAGGTCAGAGCCGGTTTCCCAAGGCGTTTTCCGGTGGCGGCGCACCGTGTAGGACGATGGACCGGTGAGTTTCGAACTGGCCGTCTGGCACGAGCCCAAGCCCGTCACCAAGGAGTACGCCGAGAACGTCTTCCGGGCGCTGCGCCGGGGAGAGCCCGGGGCCGCCGGGGCGCATCCCGGGGTGGCGGCGTTCGCCGGTCAGCTGGCCGAGGCCGAGCAGATCTCCCCCGAGTACGCCCTCGTCACCGTCGAGCTGGAGCGCTCGGACGAGGTGGCGGGCACGGCCTTCCGCCTGGCCCGCGCGTGCGGGCTGGTCTGCTACGACCCCCAGCGCCGCCTGGTGCACAACCTCGAACCCGTCGGCGCCTACCCGGGCATGCAGATGCACACGGGCGACGGCATGATCCTGGTCGACCCCGACCTCCAGCTCGTCAACGACGCGCTCGCCACGATGTCCCCGCAGAATCCCTTCACCGCGCTGGTCGTCTTCGGCCGGCACTTCATCCAGTCGTCCCCGGAGACGGAGGGCTACGAGCTGGAGTACAAGGACAGCGTCCGGAATGAGATGTTCCGCACCCACGTCCCGGACCTGGAGGCCGTCCAGGACGCCTTCACCGAGTACGCCACCGGCGAGCGCGCCTTCCTCGACCGCCACGACTGGCAGCGCGTCTGACCCGGCCCGCCGACTAGGCTCCCCGCCATGCCCTCCCGCCCTTCCGGAACCGACTCCGCCCGGCCGAAAGCCCCGGCAGCCCCGAAGGACCCGGTCGTTCCGAAGATCCCCGCCGCCCTCACCCCCGCGGAGGTCCCCCGGCACGACCTCGACGACGACACCGCGTACCGGTCCGCCGAGTTCAGGAGCGCCGACCTTTCGGACCGCCACGTGGACGGGCTCGACATCGAGGGCTGCCGCCTGCTCGACACGAGGTTCTCCGGTACGGCGATGCGCCGGGCGAGCCTGTCCGACGTCGAGCTGGAACGCTGCGACCTGTCGAACATGACGGCCAGGGCTTCGACGATGCACCGCGCCCGGGTCTCCGCCAGCCGGCTGACCGGCATGAGCTGGTCCGAGTGCTCGTTCAGGGACGTGGTCTTCGACGGCTGCCGGGCCGACCTGACGGGCTTCCGGTTCTCGACCTTCGAGAACGCCGTCTTCCGCGACTGCGCAATGCCGGAGGCCAACTTCCAGAACGCCGACCTGCGCGGGGTCCGCTTCGAGCACTGCGACCTGACCGGCGCCCAGTTCTCCGGCGCCCGGATGGAGGGCGCCCGGTTCGCCGACTGCATACTGCTGCGCATCAACGGGGTGACCAGCCTCAGGGGTGTCATCATCAAGGGCCGCGACGCCCAGGGCCTGGTCTACAGCCTCGCCGGAGCCATGGGCATCACCATCGAAGACTGAGTCACCAGAGCATGATCGCGGTGTTCCCGGAGCTCCACGCCGAGTAGAGCCTGATCCTGGCCACGTAGCGGTGGCCCTTGCGGAGGTTGAACTCCAGGGTGCTGTTGCGGTCCTGGCCGCTGTCGTCGTCGCCCGCGAGATAGCGCAGCTCGCCGTCGACGTCCTCGAAGACCACCAGCACCGTGTCGCTGTCCCCGAACGCGCCCAGCCGGTATCTCCTGGTCTCCTCCGGCCTGATCTCGAAGTTCTCCTGCTCTCCGGACCTCAGGCTCAACGGGGCGGACTGGAACGGGCTCAGCTGCCGGGCCTTGTCGTCCTCCAGCGGCGGATACCACCGCAGGACGTACTCGCTGTCGAGCGCGGACAGTCGCAGCGACGGCCTGATCCCCGCCCGGTACTCCTCCGGCTGGAGGATCAGGTCCGCCGGGAACCCGTACTCCATGATCGAATCCGGATCCCAGGTGGATCCGGAGACCTCCTGCGGCGACAGCTTGCGCAGCACGTTGTGGAACGTGGTCTCCCGGGGCCAGTTGTTGGGCGGCCCCCCGAGATAGCGGTACACCGCCTCCTCGTCCCAGACGATGCCGGCGAACGGGTTCTGGTGCTCATGGGCGAAGCCGAGGGTGTGGCCGATCTCGTGGAGCGCGGTGGCCATGCCGTACTCGTCGGTCAGGTCCCAGCCGAAGTTCATGGTCCGTTCCCGGATCCCGATGTCCAGCACGTCCCTCCCGACGTAGGACCACGAGCCGTCATCCTGGGCGAACCCGATCCTGATCTCGGCCTCGGACGCGGAGTCGACCTCCCTGAACTCCAGCCCGATCCCGAGCTCCTTCCACGTCCCGAACGCCTGGCGGACCCGGTCGCTCTGCCGCCGATCGGCTCCCCGGTCCCCGTCGGTGAAGAAGAAGTAGTGCAGGACGGTGCCGTTCACCCACTTGGTGCGGTTCAGCAGGATCGCTCTCTGCCGTTCGAAGCTGAGGTCGGGGCTCAGCGGGATCTCCGGCCGCACGGGCTGGGAGCAGTACGGCAGAGCGGTCTGAGATGTCGAGTCTCCGGCGCCGGTCATGGTCACTCCTCTGCGTTTCCCACGGCCGCCCACCGGAGGAACCGACGGGCCGATCCGCTCCCATTCCCACCGGACGCACGGGCGTCCGCCTCATCCTCCACGGGTGATCCCGCATCGGATCCAGACGCTCGGCGAACTACGACTTTCCTCATAGGAAAGTATCTGCTACTTTCCTGTCAGGAAAGTAGCAGACAGCAAGGACGGTCCATGAACCCCCGCGACGCCCAGCTCGCACTCGACAACATCCGCAGCTACCAGGACGTCACCCGTGAGGAGATCGTCCGCCGGCTCTTCCCGCTGCCCCACGTGCTCCTCTCGGCGCTCGGCCTCTTCGCCACGTTCGCGTCGACCGACCTCGAGAACCCGTGGCGCACCGTCGCACTCGTGATCGGGCTCGGCCTGTACACGGGCGTCTGGATCATGTGCACCTACTCGAACTCCGTGCAGAGGAAGCCCAGCCGCCGGGAACTGGGGGTCTACCTGGCGCTGTCCGCCAGCCTCCTGGTCGTCTTCTCCATCACCCGGATCGCGGCCTTCTCCCTGTTCGGCATCCCGGCACACGGCCTGCTGTCTCAGGGCGTGGTCGCCGGCGCCGTGGCGGCCCTGACCTATGTCGCGCTCACCCCCCTGGCCCGCCGGGCCATGAGAAGGATCATTCACCAAGGCGACGGGCGCGACTGATGGATCCGCTCTTCGACGAGTTCCTGCACGTCCCCGCCCGGTTGTCGGTCGTCGCGCTCCTGGCGCCGGCCGACTGGGTCGACTTCGCCTTCCTCAGGGACTCGATCGGGACCAGCGACTCGGCCCTGTCCAAGCAGGTCTCGGCTCTGGCCGCCGCCGGATACGTCGAGGTCCGCAAGGGACAGGACAAGCGGACCCGCCGTACCTCCGTGCGGCTCACCCCCACCGGGCGGGACGCCTTCCAGCGACACGCCGCGGCACTGGAACGGATCGTCGCACTCGCCAAAACCTCAGCGGAACAGCCCGCGCATGACAACCCGGACCCGGCCCCACGGCCGCAGACCTGATCCCGTACGACCTCCCCCACGGCGCCGACCACGGCGATCAGCCCTGCGCTCCTTCCGGACGGCATGGCCGCAAGGCAACGGCGAGCACCCTGAACCGGCCCCGCACCTGCGCTTCAGCATCAGGACGCACGCTGGGCGCCCGCACAGCGCCCCACCCACCCCGGCCACGCGTTGAAACACCCACCCTCAGCCGCGTCCCCGCCCCGGCCCCACCCGCCGTACAACGGCGCCGATCAGCGCCGCCCATCGCCCCGCCGTACCGGCGCCACAAGGGAGGACCCGCATGTGCCGACGGAAGGGCTGCGGGTAGCCGGGACAAGGTGGCGAAGGCCGACGCCGAAAGGCCCGAGCCGTACCGGCGCCAGGTGAGTGGGGCCGGTGAGGGCAGGACTGCAGCGGGAAGCGGGCGAGCGGAGCGGGTTCGGCGGTGACAACGCTGGAGCCGTACCCGGCGCCAGGCCTCGCTCAGCATCCGCGTGGTACCCGGCGTCAACCACATCCGTACCGGCGCCTTGCCCAGCATCCCCGCCGTACCCGGCGCAAACCCCGCCGTACAACGACGTTCACTCGCCCGGGAAGCGGACTCCGATCTGGGCGCGGACCTCGTCCATGATGCCCATCACGTCGAGGGTGGACTGCCACGGGACGAGCGGGCTTTCGAGCAGGCCCTCGCGCAGGCAGCGCATCGCCTCGGCCGCCTCGTGGTTCATGCCGTTGCCCTCGTAGGGGACGTGGAACGTCTCGGGTTCGGTGGCGGCGCGGTACAGGGTGAAGGTGTCGGGGCGGAAGAACAGGTGCGGGAGTTCGATGCGGCCGAGGGGGCCGGAGATCGACGCGGTGACCGGGCTGTGGGTGGTGATGCCGCAGGAGAGCATCGCGGCCGCGCCGCCGGGATAACCGAGCAGGATTCCGGTGTTCTCGTCCACGCCCTCGGGCGTGATCCGGGCCCACGACTGCACCTTCTCCGGCGCGCCGAGGATCATGTGGGCGAACGACACCGGATAGACGCCCAGGTCGAGCAGGGCGCCGCCGCCCAGCTTCGGGTCGCGCAGCCGGTGGTCGGGGCCGACGGAGACGGAGATCCCGAAGTCGGCGTGCACGGTGTTCACCGGGCCGAGCACGCCCTCGCCGACCAGGGAGACGATCTTGCGGATGGCGGGGTTGCACCGCATCCACATGGCCTCCATCAGGAAGAGCCCGCGCTCCCGGGCGAGGCCCACCAGTTCGGCGGCCTGGGCCCGGTTGAGCGTGAAGGCCTTCTCGCAGAGTACGGCCTTGCCCGCGTTGAGGCAGGTCGTCACCGCCTCGTAGTGGGCGTTCTGGGTGTTGGCGACGTAGACGATGTCCACGTCCGGGTCGGCGGCCAGCTCGGCCCAGCTGCCGTGGGCGCGGGGAATGCCGTAGCGGTCGGCGAAGACCTTGGCCGTCTCGGCCGACCGGGACCCCACGGCGACCACCTCGGCGTCCGGCAGCAGCTTCAGGTCCTCGGTGAAGGTCGCGGCGATGCCGCCGGTTGCCAGGATGCCCCACTTAATCGTGCTCATAAGGACATATCTCACCATGCCCTCCCACCCTATGGGAACGCTCCCACCAAACGCCCCACGCAGAGAAGCCCCACCTCACCGGCACCGGCGGCAGCCGTACGACCCTCCAGAACGCCCTCAGAAAAGGCGAGCCGTACGGCCGGCGCGGCGGGGGACGTCAGGAGCGCGTGTCGGCCAGCAGGGCGTTCAGCGTCAGGTTCGGGTGGTCGCGCAGGACGCCGCGCATCCGCCACTCGTCGGTGAACAGCGCCAGCAGCGCGCCGTCGAGCGTCCGGGTGAAGACCTCGACACCGCGCTGGCGGGCCAGGATGGGCGCGGACTCGGCGTCGGTGAGGCGGGCGATGCTGAAGTCGAGGCGGTCCATCACGATCTCGGTGTTGAACTCCCCCGCCAGCCGGTGCTTGACCACGTCGAACTGCATCGGGCCGACCGCCGCGAGCACCGGCGACTGGTCGCCGCGGATCTCGGAGCGGAGCACCTGGACGACGCCCTCGCCCTCCATCTGCTCGATGCCCTTGCGGAACTGCTTGGACCGGCTGGAGTCGCGGACCCGGGCGGTCCAGAAGTGCTCGGGCGCGAAGCTCGGGATCTTCGGGAACTCGACCGGACGGCCTTCGTAGAGGGTGTCGCCGGGACGCAGGGCCGTGGCGTTGACCAGGCCGACCACGTCCCCGGGGAACGCCTCGTCGATCGTGGCGCGCTCCTGGCCGAAGACCGACTGGGCGTACTTGGTCGCGAAGGGGCGTCCGGTCGCGGCGTGCGTCAGCACCATGCCGCGCTCGAAGCGGCCGGAGCAGACCCGGACGAAGGCGATGCGGTCGCGGTGCGAGGGGTCCATGTTGGCCTGGACCTTGAACACCAGGCCGGAGAACGGCTCCTCCAGCGGGCGCGGGTCGCCCTCCACGTCGGGGCGGGGCGCGGGCGACGGGGCGATGTCCACCATCGCGTCCAGCAGGCGGCCGACGCCGAAGTTGGACAGGGCGGCGCCGAACAGCACCGGGGTCGACTCGTGGGCCTCGAACGCCTTCTGGTCGTGGTCGGCGCCGATCTCCGTGAGGAGGTCGACCTCCTCGGCGGCCCGCTCCCAGTCCTGGCCGATCTCGGCGAGGGCCTGCTCGGGGGTCAGCTCGGTCTCGATGGCCTTGGTCGCGCCGCCCGGGGTCCGGGTGTAGCGGACGGCCTGGTCGGCGATCCGGTCGATGACGCCGTGGAAGAAGCCGCCGGTGCCGATCGGCCAGGTGATCGGGGTGGGCCGCAGGCCGGTCCGCTCCTCGATCTCGTCCAGCAGCTCCAGCGCCTCGCGGCCGGGACGGTCCCACTTGTTGATGAACGTGATGACCGGGATGCGGCGGTGGCGGCAGACCTCGAACAGCTTCAGGGTCTGCGGCTCCATGCCCTTGGCGGCGTCCAGCAGCATGACCGCGCAGTCGACGGCGGCCAGCACCCGGTAGGTGTCCTCGGAGAAGTCGGCGTGGCCGGGCGTGTCGACGAGGTTGAACATGTGCCCGCGGTACTCGAAGCGCAGGGCGGCGGAGGTGATGGAGATGCCGCGGGCCTTCTCCATGTCCATCCAGTCGGAGGTCACGCCGCGCCGCCCGGCCTTGCCGTGCACGGCACCGGCCTCGGTGATCGCGGAGGCGTGCAGCGCCAGCGCCTCGGTCATCGTGGACTTACCCGCGTCGGGATGGCTGATCACCGCGAACGTGCGGCGCCGCGCCGCCTCCTGCGCGATCGCGGTCATTCTCGTTCTCCTCGCGTGTCACGGAGCGTGTCCGAGTAGTGTCGTGGGTGCCGCAACAGCTTACGCGGCACCACGACCGTCAATTGATGTGGCAACACTTTCTCCGGCCGCTTGCGCCACCACGGCGCACAGTGGATCGTTGGAAGATCTCAGTTCGACCGTGTCCGTATCGACTGTCCGAAAGCGACTCGCTCGTGCAACTCGATGTTCCAGTGGTGTGGGTTACAGTGGAGTGCAGATGATCACGCTCCGCTACGCGGCGGGTTCCGACGTCGGCAAGGTCCGCCAGGGCAACGAGGACGCGGCGTACGCCGGCGCCCGGCTGCTCGCCATCGCCGACGGGATGGGCGGGCACGTCGGCGGCGAGGTCGCCAGCTCCGCGGCGGTCGCCGCGATCGCACCGCTGGACCACGAGTGCCCCGCCGACCTGGTCGCCGCCGCCGAGGGCGCGGTCCGCCGCGCCAACCAGCGCCTGCGCGAGCTGATCGAGCAGGACCCGAGCCTCACCGGCATGGGCACCACCCTGACGCTGATGCTCTGGGACGGCCCCCGGGTGGCCCTGGCCCACATCGGCGACTCACGTGCCTACCTGCTCCGCAACGGGGATCTCTACCAGATCACCTACGACCACACGCTGGTGCAGACCCTGATGGACGACGGCCGGATCACCGCCGAGGAGGCCGCCCGGCACCCGCACCGCTCGATCCTGCTCCAGGTCCTGGACGGCAGCGACAACATCGAGATCGACCTGTCGCTGCGGGACGCCGAGGTGGGCGACCGCTACCTGCTGTGCTCCGACGGCCTGTCCGGCGTGGTCGAGGCCGACCAGCTCCGCCACGTGCTCGCCACGGTCGACGACCTCGGCGACGTGACCCGCAGGCTCATCGAGCTCGCCTGCGAGGGCGGCGGCCCGGACAACATCACCTGCGTCGTGGCCGACGTGGTCGACACCCCCGGCCCCGCCCAGGACACCCCCATGATCGTCGGCTCCGCCGACCCTCCCTGAGCGACGGCCGCGTGGTCCTGGCCGGAGCGCTGGTCAGCCGCTATCGTCGGTGATCCGTGCCCCTTGTCGATCACCGCTCCGGAAGGACGCCGTCATGTACAAGGAATTCGCCATCGAGGCGATCGTGTGGCTCATTCCCGTCGTCATCCTCGTGGGCCTCGCCTACATGATCACCGCCACCTGACACCCCCGGATCCCCCGCTTTTCCCCTCCCCGGAAGTTCCCCGGGAGCTCCCCGCTTTTCCCCTCCCCGGAAGTTCCCCGGGAGCTCCCCGCTTTCCCCCTCCCCGGAAGTCCCCCGGGAGTTCCCGGAATTCCTTCGCGTGCCCCGGAAGTCCTCCGCGCCCCCGGGGAGTCCCCACGTCCGCCGGCCCCCGGCGCCCCCGGCTCACTCTTCCCGGCAACCACACTTTTTCTAATTTCGGGAACTATCCGCTTTACTCCCGCTTTATCTCTATATAGTCAGGCACACGCTTCGGGGGAAGCGCTCTTCGTCACATCACAGGGGGATCCCGCACGCCGATGACCCGGTTCGTCGACGCCGCACTGGCCTTTCCCACCGTCCTGTTCAGCTTCCTCCTCGTCGTGGTCGTCGCCTACTGGGTGCTCGTCCTCGTCGGGGTGGCCGGGCTCGACGGCGACGAGGCGGTCGACGCCACCGAGGTGACCGGGTTCGCCGGAGTCCTGTCCGGGCTCGGGCTCGGCGGGGTGCCGGTCGGCGTGACCGTCTCCCTGCTGATCGTCATCGCGTGGTTCGTCAGCCTCGCGGGTTCCACCCTGGTCAGCGGTACCCCCGCGCTGATCGCCGTACTGGCCGCGGCACTCGCCTGCGCCTGGCTCGGCACCCGTCTCATAGTGCTGCCACTGCGGCGCACCGTCCCGAAGGAGCGCGTCCCCTCCCGCGCCGACTTCGTGGGCCGTACGTGCGTCATCCGGACCGGCCGGGTCTCGCGGGACTTCGGCCAGGCCGAGGTCACCGCCGCCGACGGCTCGTCCGCTCTCATCCAAGTCCGGCAGACCGGCGACGAGACCTTCCTCGCCGGCGGCACCGCCCTGATCTTCGCCTACGACGACGCCGGCGAGTTCTTCTGGGTGATGCCCTACGACGCGGAACTCGATCCTGATCGTCCTATATAACGAGGGGCTCCATGGACGTCATCTCCACCGGCCTCGGCGTGCTGCTCGCCGTGGTCCTGCTCGTCGCGCTCGGGCTGATATTCATGATCAGCCGGCTGTTCCACAAGGTGGAGCAGGGTAAGGCTCTCATCGTCTCGAAGGTCAACAAGGTGGACGTCACCTTCACCGGGGCGGTCGTGCTGCCCGTGCTCCACAAGGCAGAGGTCATGGACATCTCGGTGAAGACCATCGAGATCGAGCGCTCCGGCCGCGAGGGACTGATCTGCCGGGACAACATCCGCGCGGACATCAAGATCACCTTCTTCGTCCGGGTCAACAAGACCGTCGAGGACGTGGTGAAGGTCGCCCAGGCCATCGGCACCGCCCGGGCCAGCGACCAGGACACGCTGCAGGAGCTGTTCAACGCCAAGTTCTCCGAGGCGCTCAAGACCGTCGGCAAGCAGCTCGACTTCGTCGACCTCTACACCCAGCGCGACCACTTCCGCGACCAGATCATCCAGGTCATCGGCACCGACCTGAACGGCTACAGCCTGGAGGACGCGGCGATCGACTACCTGGAGCAGACCTCGCTGCTCTCGCTCGACAAGAACAACATCCTCGACGCCCAGGGCATCCGGAAGATCACCGAGCTGACCGCGCTCGAGCACGTGCGGACCAACGAGTTCCAGCGCCAGGAGGAGAAGGAGATCACCCGCCAGAACGTGGACGCCCGCGAGGCGATCCTCGAACTGGAGCGCCGCCAGGCCGACGCGGAGATCAAGCAGCGGCGTGAGGTCGAGACCATGCGGGCCCGCGAGGAGGCGGAGATCGCCCGGGTGCAGGCCGAGGAGCGGCTCAAGGCGCAGACGGCCAACATCCGCACCGACGAGCAGATCGGCATCCAGCACGAGAACCGCGCCCGGGAGATCGCCGTCGCGGAGAAGAACCGCGAGCGGGTCATCGCCATCGAGACCGAGCGCATCGAGAAGGACCGGATGCTGGAGGTCATCGCCCGCGAGCGCGAGACCGAGCTGTCGCGCATCTCCAAGGACAAGGAGGTCGAGGGCGAGAAGCGCTCGATCGCCGAGGTGGTCCGCGAGCGGATCGCGGTCGAGAAGACCGTCGCCGAGCAGGAGGAGAGCATCAAGCGCCTGCGGGTGGTCGAGGAGGCCGAGCGGACCCGCCAGGCCGTGATCATCCAGGCCGAGGCCGAGGCCCAGGAGAACCTGGTCAAGGACATCAAGGCCGCCGAGGCCGCCGAGGCCGCCTCCAAGTTCAAGGCGCGCGAGGCGCTGGTGCTGGCCGAGTCGCGCCAGCAGGCCGCCGAGCTCGACGCCCGCGCCAAGATCCGGCTGGCCGAGGGCGTCCAGGCCGAGGCCGCCGCGACCGGCCTGGCCGAGGTGCAGGTGGCCGAGCGCAACGCCGCCGCGATCGAGAAGGTGGGCCGGGCCGAGGCCGCCGTCGAGCGCGAGAAGGCGCTGGCCGCCGCCGAGGGCGAGCAGGCCCGGGCGCACGCCGTCGCCACGGCGGTGCGCGAGAAGCTCAAGGCCGAGGCCGAGGGCGAGCGGGAGAAGGCGCTGGCCGCGGCCGCCGCGGTGGGCGAGAAGCTCAAGGCGGAGGCCGAGGGTCTGACCGAGAAGGCCGCGGCGATGGCGGCTCTGGACGACGCGAGCCGCGGCCACGAGGAGTACCGCCTGCGGCTGGACGCGGAGAAGGAGATCCGGCTCGCCGGCGTCACCTCCCAGGTCAAGGTCGCCGAGGCGCAGGCCATGGTGCTCGCGGCCGGCCTGGAGAAGGCCAACATCGACATCGTCGGCGGCGACAGCATGTTCCTCGACAAGCTGGTCGGCTCCGTCACGCTGGGTAAGAGCGTGGACGGTTTCGTCGGCAGCTCCGAGGTGGCCCGCACGCTCGCCGGGCCGTACCTGGACGGGTCGCAGAGCCTGCCCGCCGACCTGACGCGGGCCCTGGGCTCGCTGGGCGCCGGGGACGTGCGGGACCTGTCGCTGTCGGCGCTGCTGGTCAAGCTGATGAGCGATGGCGGCGCCGACGGACAGCGGCTGCGCGAGCTGCTGGGCACCGCGGCGTCCGCGACGACCGCGCCGGCGGCCACCGTGACGACCACGGTGCCCCCCGCCGTGGCGGCCGTGGCCGCCACGACCGTCACCGGCCACACCGGTAACGGCCCCGTCATCGACACGGTCCAGGAGTGACCGCGGACGTGACCGTCACCGAGAGCACGACCGCGGGAGCCCCAGGCGTCCCGGGGAGCGCGGAGACCACGGCGCTGGACGCGGGCACCTACGAGGTGCTCCGCGCCCGGCTCGCCGAGCAGGCGGCGGAGCTGGCCCGGCGGGCCGAGGCGCTCAACGCCCGCCGCCTGGAGGTCTTCGGCGGGACCGAGCTGCGCCTGGTCGGCACCGAGCGGATCCGTACCGAGAACAACTGCGTGCCGCGCGACATCGTCTCCATCGGCGAGCTCATGCTGTTCGGCTACAACGTGTTCATCGGCCTGAAGCCGGAGACGACGATCGACGACGTCTTCTCCGCGCACCGCTTCACCCGGGACGGCGAGGCGTTCCGGTTCGATCCCGGACCGGTGCCGAAGGACCCGCGCTTCGAGCGGGACTTCGCCGAGCTCTACCGCTACTACCGCGAGACCCGGCTGATGCAGCTGCGCCGGGTCGAGGGCAAGATGCTGGCCGTCTTCCGGACCGGTCCGAGCGACATCCGGGTGCTGCGCTGGCAGGTCGGCACGGACGGCTCGCTGTCCTACATCGACGACCGGGGCGAGCGCGACCACGTGTTCCCGCCGTCCCACGACTTCGAGTGGACCCCGACCACCCGCGACGACCACGTGCTCGGCCGCCACCCGCACATCTCGATCCAGGGCGAGGTGTTCGTCGAGGCCGTCGGCGGCGACCTCACCATCAAGATCGAGAACAACACCGAGACCGGTGAGGGCGTCTACCGCGAGCCGGTGGACGAGCCGCTGCAGAGCCTCGCCGACGCCGACGTCCTGCACGCCAGGGTCGGCCCGCTGATCCTGCTGCGCATCCGGCCCTACAACGAGACCGAGTGGCGGCACCTGGTCTTCAACACCCGCACCAGGGACGTGGTGCGGCTGGACGGCATCGGCCAGGCCTGCCAGCGGCTCCCCGAGGACCAGGGGATCATCTTCCCCGGCGGCTACTACCTGTCCACCGGCGTGGGCAAGACGTTCGACACCGACGTCACCGACCTGGAGTTCGAGCGGATCATCCGCTCGGCCAACGGTGAGGACGTGCTCTACGTCTTCCACGCCCGCGCCGAGGGCCGGTCGCTGCTGCTGCCGTACAACGTGATCCGCAAGCAGGTGGCCACGCCGATCCCCTGCCACGGGTACTCGCTGTTCGACGACGGGACGATGGTGGTCTTCCGGGCCGTCTCGGAGGAGCCCACCCGGGTCCATCCGATGCAGGTGTGGCAGACGCCGTTCACCTCCGACCTCTACGCCGCCGCCCAGCCGGTCGGGACCGGTCCGCTGGAGCGGATCGGCAACGCCGAGCTGGTGCGCGGGATCTCCGACTGCCTGTCGGTGGCGCGCATGGTCGAGGAGACGGCGCCGTCGGCGGGCGTCTTCGAGGCGCTGATCGCGGCCTGCACCCGCGTGTTCGACCACTACCACTGGCTCGGCGACCACGAGCTGCGCGGGCCGGTGGCCGACGTGCGGGCCACGGCCGAGCAGGTGCTCGACGAGTTCGAGAACGTCCGCTCGCTCACCGCCCAGGCCGAGGCCGCGGTGGAGGAGGCCGCGCAGGACGTGGCCGCCCTCGTACGGCGGGCCCGGGCCGAGGCGCCGCGCTCCGCCCGGGAGTGGGTGACCCTGCTCGCCGATCTCCGCCGGGCGCGGGGACACCTGGTGACCCTGCGCGAGCTGCGTTACGCGGACCTGGACCGGATCAGTCGGCTGGACGCCGAGCTGGAGGCCGAGCTCGCGGGCGTCGCGCAGCGGGCGGTCGCCTTCCTCAGCGGGGAGGGGGCCTTCGCCGCCTACCACGAGGAGGTGGAACGGCTGGCCGCCGGGGCGGCGGCGATCACGACCACGGCCGAGGCGGGCCCGGTCGGCGAGCGGCTGGCCGGTCAGGCCCAGGGCCTGGAGGTCGTGATCGAGGTGGTCGGCACGCTCGACATCGCCGACGCGACCGTGCGCACCGCGATCCTGGAGCGGATCGGCGAGGTGCTCGGCGGGGTCAACCGGGCCCGTGCCGCCCTGGAGGCGCGGCGGCGCGAGCTGCTGAGCTCGGAGGGGCGGGCCGCCTTCGCCGCCGAGTTCGCGCTGCTGGGTCAGGCGATCACCGGGGCGCTGGCGGTGGCCGACACCCCCGAGCGGTGCGAGGAGCAGCTCGGCCGGCTGATGCTCCAGCTGGAGACGCTGGAGTCGCGCTTCGCCGAGTTCGACGACTTCCTCGCGCAGCTCGGCTCCAAGCGGGAGGACGTCTACGAGGCGTTCTCCTCGCGCCGGCAGGCCCTGATGGACGAGCGGGCCCGCCGGGCCGACCGGCTGGCCGGCTCGGCCGACCGCATCCTGTCGAGCGTGCGCAGGAGGGTGGCCACGTTCGGCTCGCTCGACGAGGTCAACACCTACTTCGCCGCGGACCCGATGGTGGCCAAGCTGCACGCCGTGGCCGGGGAGCTGCGCGCCCTGGGTGACCAGGTCCGCGCCGAGGAGCTGGAGGGGCGGGTCAAGTCGGCCCGTCAGGAGGCCGGGCGGGCCCTGCGCGACCGGCTCGACCTGTACGCCGACGGCGGCGAGACGATCCGGCTGGGCCGGCACCGGTTCGCGGTGACCACCCAGTCCGCCGACCTGACGCTGGTCCCGCACGGAGACGGGATGGCCTTCGCCGTCACCGGCACCGACTACCGCTCCCCCGTCCGGGACCCCGACTTCGCCGAGACCCGGCCCTTCTGGAACCAGCTGCTGGCCTCGGAGTCGCCCGAGGTCTACCGCGCCGAGCACCTGGCCGCGCTGATCCTGTCGGCCGCCGAGGCCGGGACCCCGGTCCTGGGCGAGCAGGTGGTCTCGCTGCACGCGCTCCACGAGGCGGCGGTGGCCGAGGGGGCGCTGGCGGCGATCGTCCGGCGGGTGGCGGAGAGCCGCTACGACGAGGGCTACGAGCGCGGCGTGCACGACCACGACGCCACGCTGATCCTCGACGCCCTGCTGCGCCTGCACGCCGGGGCCGCCCTGCTGCGCTATCCCCCTTCGGCCCGCGCGGCCGCCCAGCTGTTCTGGGCGCACGGGACCGACGAGGCCGCCCGCGCCGCCTGGAGCACGAAGGCGGCGTCGCTGGCCCGGGCGCGTGCCCTGTTCGGGCACGTGGAGGCGGTGGAGGAGACCTGCCGCACCCTGTCCGGCGCCATCGGGTCCTTCATGTCCTCGCTCGCCGTACCCGTCGATCCGGACGGCGGGGACGACGTCGCCCTCGCCGGGGAGTACCTGTTCGAGGAGCTGGCCGGCGGCCCTCCCGGGTTCGTGACGAGTGCCGGGGCCAGGAGCCTGCTCGACCGGTTCGAGCGGGCGCTGGGCACCTCGCGCAAGGAGTTCGAGGGGGACCTGCGGGCTCTGGAGGGCGACCTGCCGGGCCGCTACCGGCTGGCCGACGCGTGGCTGGGGGCCTTCGAGCGCTCCGCCGAGCTGCCGGAGGCGGTGGCCGTGCTGCTGTGCGCGCTGCCCCGCCACGACTCCTCGGCGGCGCTCACCGCCACCGTCGAGGACCTGCTCGGCACGCACCCGCGCCTGGCCGGGCGCACGCTGGCGCTGCGCCTGGACGAGTTCCTGGCCAGGACCCGGGACTTCAGGACCCGCCGCGTCCCGGCCTACCGGGCCTATCTGCGGCGGCGCGACGCCCTGGTGGCCGCCGAGCGCGAGCGCCTGCGCCTGGAGGAGTACCGGCCGAAGGTGATGAGCGCCTTCGTCCGCAACCAGCTCCTGGACGAGGTCTACCTCCCGCTCATCGGCGACAACCTGGCCAAGCAGCTCGGCGCGGCCGGTGACGCCAAGCGGACCGACCAGATGGGCATGCTGCTGCTCATCTCGCCGCCCGGGTACGGCAAGACGACGCTGATGGAGTACGTCGCCGACCGCCTGGGCCTGGTCTTCGTCAAGGTGAACGGCCCCGCGCTCGGCCACGTCACCTCGGTGGACCCGGCCGACGCCCCGGACGCGACCGCGCGCCAGGAGGTCGAGAAGATCAACTTCGCGCTGGAGATGGGCTCCAACGTGCTGCTGTACCTCGACGACATCCAGCACACCTCGCCGGAGCTGCTGCAGAAGTTCATCTCGCTGTGCGACGCCCAGCGCCGCATGGAGGGCGTCTGGGAGGGCCGCAGCCGTACCTACGACCTGCGCGGCAAGCGCTTCGCGGTCTGCATGGCGGGCAACCCGTACACCGAGTCGGGCGGGCGGTTCCGCATCCCGGACATGCTGGCCAACCGGGCCGACGTCTGGAACCTCGGTGACGTCCTGTCGGGCCGGGACGAGCTGTTCGCGCTGAGCTACGTGGACAACGCGCTCACCTCCAACCCGGTCCTCGCCCCGCTGGCCTCCCGCGACCGCGGCGACGTCCGCCTGCTGGTACGGCTGGCGCAGAACGACCCCGCCGTCCGCGCCGACCGGCTCTCCCACCCCTACTCCCCGGTCGAGCTGGAGCAGGTCCTGGCGGTCCTGCGCAAGCTGCTGCACGTGCAGAAGGTGGTGCTGGAGGTCAACAGGGCCTACATCGCCTCGGCCGCCCAGGCAGACGTCTCCAGGACCGAGCCGCCGTTCCAGCTGCAGGGTTCCTACCGGAACATGAACAAGCTCGCGGCCAGGATCGTCCCGGTGATGAACGACGGGGAGCTGGAGGCCGTCATCGACGACCACTATCTCGGCGAGGCGCAGACCCTCACCTCCGGCGCCGAGGCCAACCTGCTCAAGCTGGCCGAGCTGCGCGGCAGGCTCACCCCCGGGCAGGCCGGGCGGTGGGCGGAGGTGAAGGCCGCCTACGTGCGGTCCCAGAGCCTCGGCGGCGCCGACGACGACCCGATGACCCGGGCCGTCGGCGCGGTCGGCCTGCTCGCCGACCGGGTCAGCACGGCCATCGAGCAGGCCGCCGACCGCCTGTCCGCGGAGCCGTGAGCCGGGAGAGGCTCCTCGGGCGCTCCAGGCGCCCGGGGGCCTCAGGTGGTGAGCTTGCGCTCGGTCGCGGCGCCCACGACGAGCCGCTCGCCGGAGACGGGGTGGGGGCCGAAGTCGGCCACGACGCAGGTGATGTTGTCCGGCCCGCCGCCCCGGTTGGCCAGGTCGATGAGCCAACGCACGGCCTCGTCGGGGTCCTCGATCTCACTGAGGGTGTTGAAGAGGGTCTCCGGGCCGACCACGGCGGTCAGGCCGTCGGAGCAGATGAGATAGCGGTCGCCGACCTGGGCCTCGCGCAGGGTCAGGTCGAGCTCGCCGTCCCCGGTGCCCTCCAGCACCCGCAGGACCATCGACCGGCGTGGATGCTCGGCCGCCTGCTCGGGGGTGATGCGCCCGTCGTCGACGAGCGACTGGACCAGGGTGTGGTCATGGGTGATCTGGTACAGCGCGCCGTCGCGCAGCATGTAGGCACGGGAGTCGCCGACGTGGGCCAGAGCGAACATGTCGCCGTCCCACAGCATCGCGGTGAGCGTGGTGCCCATGCCGCGCAGCGCGGGCTCCTGTTCGCTCATCTCGCGGATCATGTGGTTGACGTCCTTGGCGACGGACTTGAGCGCCGCCTTCAGATCGTCGACTTCGGACGGCAGGTTGTCGTCCAGGGCCGCTATGGCGTTGACGGCGATCGAGCTGGCGACCTCGCCGCCGGCGTGGCCTCCCATGCCGTCGGCGATGGCGAGCAGACGCGCGCTCGCGTAGCCCGAGTCCTCGTTCGCCTCACGGCGGACGCCGACGTCGGAGCGGGCGGCGTAGCGCAGTGCCAGTCCTTCGTTTTGTGCCATGAAGGCAGTAAAGCACTGGTTGAAGCACTTCACAAGCAAAGATGCTGTAGACCGTTTCAGCACAGTCAACTACTGTGGCTGAGTATGGAGGAGAGTCAGGAGATCACCGTGAACGCGGGCGACATCGCCCGGTTCGCCGACGTCGGCCGAGCCGCGGTGAGCAACTGGCGCCGTCGTCACGAGGACTTCCCCCAGCCGATCGGAGGAACCGCCTCCAGCCCGCTTTTCTCCCTGTCCGAGGTCACCGCGTGGTTGCGCGGCAACGGCAAGTCCTTCGAGGTCTCCCTGGGCGACCTGGTCTGGCAGCGGATGCGCACCACGGTCGACGACCTGCGCCTGGGCGAGCTGGTCGGCCGGATCGGGGCCTTCCTGCTGTTCCTGCAGCGCGACCCGGCGGGCTGGCGCAGGCACGGCGCCCGCCTGCGCGCCGGCGACTACGACGCCACTGCCGTAACGGCCCTGAGCGGGCCGGTGGCGGCCGCCACGGCCGACCTGCCCGGCTCGCCCGGCCTCGCCCCGGACGAGGACCCCGCACTGCTGCGGCTCACCGCCCGGCTGGCCGCGGAGAACGGGCCGCTGGCGGCCTTCGAGTTCCTGTGCGCGCGCTATGTCGAGGCGCACTCCCGTCAGCTCTCCGTCACCAGGGACGACGTCGCCGCCCTCATGGCGAAGCTGGTCGATCCCGGCGAGGGCACCGTGCTCGACCCGGCCTGCGGGGTCGGCACCCTCCTGCTGCACGCGGGCGTCCCGCTCGGCCAGGAGATCAACGAGACCAACGCCCTGCTGACCGCGGTACGGCTGCTGCTGCGCGGGACGCGGGCGCGGGTGGTGGCCGGCGACTCGCTCCGCGAGGACGGGCTGGCCGGCGAGCTGGCCGACGCGGTGGTCTGCGACCCGCCGTTCAACGAGCGGGCCTGGGGCTACGAGGAACTGGCCGGCGACCCCCGCTGGGAGTACGGCCTGCCGCCCCGCGGCGAGCCGGAACTGGCCTGGGTTCAGCACTGCCTGTCCCACGTCAGGCCCGGCGGCCTGGCAGCCGTCCTGATGCCCTCCGCCGCGGCCAGCCGCCGTCCCGGCAAGCGGATCCGCGGCAACCTGCTGCGGGCGGGGGCGCTGCGGGCCGTGATCGCCCTGGCCCCCGGCGGGCCGGACCTGTGGGTGCTGCGCCGCCCCAACGGCGAGCGGCCCCCCTCCCGGCTGCTGATCGTGGACGCCGCCGAGGACCTGTCGATCGTGGAGCCCGCCTGGCGCGCCTACACGACCGACCCCGAGGCCGAGCCGCCCGGGGCCCGTACGGTGCGGATCATCGACCTGCTCGACGACGAGGTGGACCTCGCGCCGGGACGGCACCGCCCGCCGCAGGGCGGGGTCGACTTCGTCCGCGACTTCAGCGACGCGCTCCACCGCTTCAGGGAGGCCTCGGCCCCGCTGCCGGAGGCGCCCCCGGCGCTGGAGATGCTCTCCGAGCGGCAGGAGCTGCCGACCACGACGATCGGCGAGCTGGTCAAGGCGGGCCTGGTGACCATCCTGCAGGCCCCCGCCAGGATGACCGCCGACGAGGGCCCGGTCCCGGTGCTGACCGCCGACGACGTCGCCGCGGGCACGGCCCCCTCCGGCGGGACCGTGCTCGACCCCGGCCTGGTCATGGTCGAGGCCGGCGACGTGGTGACCACCGCCCTGGGAGCGGTCCGGGTGGTCGAGCTGCCGGGCACGGCGCTCGGGCCGCAGCTCACGCTCTACCGGGTGGACCCGGCCCGGCTCGACCCGTACTTCCTGGCGGGCTTCCTGCGCTCGGCCGACTCCTCCCGCGTGCATCCCAGCTCCAGCCGGCTCGACGTGCGCCGGGCCCGGGTGCCGGTGCTGCCGGTGGCCGAGCAGCGGCGCTACGGCGTCGCCTTCCGCGAACTGGCCGCTCTGGAAGATCGATTGCGTGAGACGGCGGCACTGGGGGAGACGTTGATCCGGCTAGGCTTTGATGGACTGGTCGACGGCCATCTGAGGCCGTGCGGCCAAGGGGTGTAGTGCCCGCAGGTCCATGGGAGGGTCGATGGTCATCGGCGACCGCTACATTCTCGACGACCTCCCTCTGGGACAGGGCGGGATGGGCGCGGTCTACGCCGGTCACGACAAGCACCTCGACCGCAGGGTCGCCGTCAAGTTCCTGCGCCTGCTTCCCGGGCCGGACGCCGAACTGGAGCGGCGCTTCCTGCGGGAGGCCAGGATCCTGGCCAGGCTGGAGCATCCCGGCGCCCCCGTCCTGTACGACTTCGGCGCCTTCGAGCAGCGGCTGTTCCAGGTGATGCAGTTCATCGAGGGCGTCACCGTGGCCGACCTGGTCAGCGAGCACGGCCCGCTGCCCGTCCCGTGGGCCGCCGCGATCGCCGCCCAGGCCTGCGCGGTGCTGTCGGCCGCCCACGCGCTGTCCATCTACCACCGCGACCTCAAGCCGACCAACCTGATGCTCTGCCCCGACGGCAGCGTCAAGGTCCTGGACTTCGGCCTCGCGATGCTCCGGGAGACCGACTCCACCAGCTTCACCCGGGTCGGCCAGATCCTGGGCACCCCGTCCTACATGGCCCCCGAGCAGATCCAGCGCGGCCTGGCCGGCCCGCGCAGCGACCTGTACGCCCTAGGCTGCGTGATCCACGAGATGCTGACGGGCCGGCAGCTGTTCACCGGCCCCACCGAGTACGCCGTCTTCGAGCGCCAGGTCAAGGAGCGCCCGCCGCCGGTCCCGGGGATCCCCGCGGAGCTGGACCGGCTCCTGGCCGAGCTGCTGGAGAAGGACCCCGACAGGAGACCGGCCGGCGCCGACGTCCTGTACGACCGCCTCCAGGCCTTCGCCGTCGACCTGCCCATGCTGCCCGGCTTCCTCACCCCGCCGTCGGTGCCCAGCCCCGGCCGGATGTACGCCCGCGTGGTCGGCCGCGTCCTGGCCTGACCCCGTCCTCACACGCGGCCCCGCCTGACCCCGTCCTCACACGCGGGCCCCGCCCGGCGCCGCGCTCACACGCCGGTCCCGCCCGGCGCCCTTCTCACGCGCTGGTCTCGGACGGCGCGCGGGAGGTGTGCGCCTCGATCTCCCGGGCGGCCCACTCGGCCCACTCCTGCTGCATGCGGGTGAAGCGCAGCCCCCACTCCAGGGCGATGCGCCCGTAGACCGACAGGTCGCGATCGTCCTCGGCGACTATCGGGCGGATCGTGTCGAGGTGCTCGTGGGTGCGGGTCGCCACGGCGCCCTGCTCCTCCAGGTAGGCGCGGGCCTGCTCGGTGCTGACCACGCCGAGGAAGAACACCCGCAGCAGCATGTCGCTGCGGTGCAGCTGCTCCGGCGGGACCTCGACCAGCCAGCGGCGCAGCTCGGCCATGCCCGCCTCGGTCAGCCCGTAGGCCTTGCGGCCCCTGGGCCCCTCGGCGACGACCTCGATCAGCCCGGCGTCCGCGAGGCGGCCGAGCTCGCCGTAGAGCTGACTCTGGGTGGCGGGCCAGACGTTGGCGAGGGAGATCTCGAAGACTTTCAGCAGGTCGTAACCGCTGGCGGAACCCTGGGACAACAAGCCGAGCAGTGCGTGGCGGAGGCTCATGCCGATAATTCTATATTCCAGGATTGACATGTCACAACAGGAAGTTCTACTTTCGACATGTCACTACAGGAACGTCAGAAGCAACCGGGCCCGGTCCCGTCCGTCACACCGTCGCTCCCGCCGAGGAGGAAGCCGTGACCACTCCCGCCGTATCCCCCAGCACCCCCGCCTACCTGCGAGGCCACCTCGCCCCCGTCCCCGACGAGATCAGCGCCGTCGATCTGGCGGTGACCGGCGAGATCCCCGCCGAGCTGGCCGGCCGCTACTTCCGCAACGGCCCCAACCCGCTGCCCGGCCAGAACCCGGGCCACTGGTTCGCCGGGCACGGCATGATCCACGGCGTCCGGCTGCGCGACGGCCGCGCCGAGTGGTACCGCAACCGGTGGACCATGACCACCGTCTTCACCGAGGACGCCCGGCTCGTCAGCGACACCGGCGTCGTCGACCGGGCCGCGGTCACCGCCAACACCCACGTCATCCGGCACTCCGGGCGCATCCTCGCCCTGGTCGAGAGCGGCCTGCCGTACGAGATCAGCCCCGAGCTGGAGACCCTGGGCCCCCGCGACTTCGGCGGCAGGCTGACCACCGCCATGACCGCCCATCCCAAGGAGGACCCGGCGACCGGGGAGCTGCTCTTCTTCGGGTACGGCTTCGCCCCGCCGTACCTCACCTACCACCGTCTGTCGGCGGACGGCGAGCTGGTCGAGAGCCGGGAGGTCGACGTCCCCGGGCCGACGATGATGCACGACTTCGCGATCACCGAGAACCACGTGGTCTGGCTGGACCTGCCGGTGACCTTCGACATGGAGGGGGTGGGCCGCGGCCTGCCGTACCGGTGGGACGACGCCTACGGCGCGCGGCTCGGCGTGATGCGCAGGGACGGCGGCGACGGCGGGAAGGTGCGCTGGTACGACATCGACCCGTGTTACGTCTTCCACGTCGGCAACGCCCACGAGGACGCCGAGGGGCGGGTCGTGCTGGACGCGGTCCGCTACTCCCCCGGCTCGTTCCGGCGGATCTGGGATGAGATCAGCGGGAACTCCGACCCGGCCGCCTCCGCCGCCGTGATCGGCGAGGCGACGCTGCACCGCTGGACCCTCGGCGCGACCGCCCGGGAGGAGCAGATCGACGACCGCGGGATCGAGTTCCCCAGCCTCAACGGGGACCGCACCGGGCTGGCCAACCGCTATCTCTACGCGGTGGCCGGCGACGCGGTCGTCAAGTACGACACGGCCACCGGCTCCAGCCAGGTCAAGGAGACCGGCGGCACGACCGGGGAGGCCGTGTTCGTGCCCTCCGAGGACGCGCGGGCCGAGGACGACGGCTGGCTGATGTCGATCGTCGGCGCCGGGGACGGCTCGGAGCTGCAGGTGCTGGACGCCGGCTCCCTGGAGCGGGTGGCGGCGGTACGACTGCCGCGCCGGGTGCCCGCCGGCTTCCACGGCAACTGGTTCGACGACCAGGGCTGAGGCGGCGGGCCGTCACCGGCGGGACGCCTTCGCCCGGGTGCCCGCCACCGTCACGGAGGCCGTTCCCGGAGCACTTCAAGCTGATTCTCACGCTCCCTCCGTAGTTTTCCGCCGTGCGGTCATGCGACCGTACGGGCAGGCGCCGAAGGGACGGATCACATGGCAGACGACCACGGGGGACAGCGGGTCAGCCGCCGCACCGCGCTGGCGGGGATCGGCTCGATCGGGCTGGGCGCGCTCCTGGCCGCGTGCGGCGGCGACGCCGGCACGCCCACGGCGGTCACCACCACCTCGGGGTCGACCGCCACGATCACCCCGCGGAGCACGGGCACCTCGGGGCTGGAGGACCTGTTCGCCGGGGCGAACACGTGCACCCTGACCGAGACCACGACGCAGGGGCCGTACTACTTCGACGCGGACAAGGTCCGCAGCGACATCCGCGAGGACCGGGAGGGCACCCCGCTGCGGGTCGCCGTCAAGATCCAGGACGGCGAGACGTGCGAGCCGCTGTCCGGCGCGGTGGTCGAGATCTGGCACTGCGACGCCGGGGGCCTCTACTCCGGCGCCGAGGCGATGTCGTCGGGACAGGGCGGACCGGGCGGCGGGGGCCCCGGGGGCGACCTCGAACCGGCCGACGACAAGCGCTATCTGCGCGGCGCCCAGGTCACCGGCGCCGATGGGATCGTGCAGTTCGTCACGATCTGGCCGGGGTGGTACCCGGGCCGGACCGTGCACATCCACGCCATGGTGCACGTCGGCGACGCCCGGGTGCTGATCACGCAGATGATGTTCGACGAGGACCTCAACACGAAGGTGTTCGAGAGCCGGCCGTACGCCCGGCGCACCGGCCGGGACACCTTCAACGACGGCGACGACATCTACCGGCCGAGCATGCTCATGAAGGTCACCCGGCGGGGCGGGGACTACGTGGGCGCCATCGTCTTCGCGGCCGACTCCGACCAGGACAGGACCTGACCGGCGCGCCGGCCGGGCCGCGGGCGTCGTCCCACGGCCCGGCCGGCGCGTTCGTCACGGTTGCATAACGGGTGCACTCTCCGAGCGCCTCAGATATCGCCCCGGGCGGCCGATGGGACCCCTGGAAGAAACACGTCCGGCCACATGGGCCGATCGAGGGGCGACATGAACCAGACCTTCTCTCCGCTGCTTGAGGCGCTGAAGCAGCTGGGCGTCGACCCGCAGGCGCTCGAGCGGGCGGCCGGAGAGGCCGAGCGCACCGGGCGATCCCTGCGCGCGGTGCTCATCAACGACAACGTCGTCACCGAGGAGCAGCTCACCCAGGCCTCCGCGGACGCCTTCGGCATCAAGACCGTCGACCTGGTCGGCTACCCGATCGACCCGGTCGCGGTGGCGAAGATCCCGTTCGCTCTCATGCTGCGGCACCGCGTCCTGGGCCTCTCCCTGGACGAGAACGAGATCACCGTCGGCATCACCGACCCGGGCGACGTCCTGGCGCTCGACGACGTGCGCGCGGCGACCGGCCTGACGGTCCGCCCCGTCGTGGTGGCCCGCAGCGAGCTGCGCCGCATCATCGACCGGCTCAAGCGCGAGGAGAACGACCTCGCCGGCATCGCCGAGACGCTGCGCGCCGAGCAGGCCGCCGCCGAGACGGTGTCGAACCTGAACTCCGTCGAGGAGGACGCGCCGATCGTCCGGTACGTCAACTCGCTGCTGGAACAGGGCATCCAGAACCGCGCCTCGGACCTGCACCTGGAGCCGACCGAGCACGACATGCGGGTGCGCTATCGCATCGACGGCGTGCTGCACGAGGTCGACACCGTGCCCAAGCACGTGCAGTCGGCCCTCATCTCCCGTCTGAAGATCATGTCGAACGTCGACATCACCGAGCGCCGGATCCCGCAGAACGGCCGCATCACCGTCATGGTCAACGGGCGCAAGGTCGACCTGCGTACCGCCACCCTGCCCACGGTGTGGGGCGAGAAGATCGTGCTGCGCGTCCTCGACACCGGCGGCGTCAACTTCGCCATCGGCAACCTGGGCTTCACCGAGGAGAACTACCGGCGCTTCTCCGCCTCGTTCACCAAGCCGCACGGCATGGTGCTGGTCACCGGGCCGACCGGTTCGGGAAAGTCCACCACGCTGTACGGCACGCTCACGGCGGTCAGCAAGCCCACCGTCAACATCATCACCGTCGAGGACCCGGTCGAGTACCGCCTGCCCGGCATCAACCAGGTGCAGGTGGACCACAAGGCCGGACTGACCTTCGCCGCCGTACTGCCGGCGATCCTGCGTTCGGACCCCGACGTCGTGCTGATCGGTGAGATCCGCGACCGCGCCACCGCGCAGCTCGCCGTCGAGGCCGCCCTCACCGGTCACCTCGTGCTGTCCACCCTGCACACCAACGACGCGCCCAGCGCGGTCGTGCGACTGACCGAGATGGGCATCGAGCCCTTCCTCGTCGGCTCGTCGGTCGACTGCGTGCTGGCCCAGCGTCTCGCGCGGCGGCTGTGCGACTGGTGCAAGGAGGAGTACGCCCCGACGGAGGCCGAGCTGATCGGCGCCCGGTGGCCCATCAACGACCTGCCGGTTCCGGAGCGGTTCTGGCGGCCCGTCGGCTGCCGCTCCTGCTCCAACACCGGCTACCGCGGCCGGATCGCGCTGCACGAGGTCATGCCGATGACCCCGGAGATCGAGGGCCTGACCATCCAGCGCGCCTCCGCCACCGAGGTGCAGCGGGTCGCCGAGGCCCAGGGCATGCTCTCGCTCCGCACGGACGGCCTGGCCAAGGCCGCCGACGGCCAGACGTCGATCCAGGAGGTCCTGCGCGTCGCGATCTGATCCGGATCGCGCGGGACGTCCCCTCATATGTGGGCTTCGCCGGCCGAAGGGGCCGGCATGAGTGAGAACCGGCCGTGCCGACACGCGGCCGGTGACAAGTGACGGCAAGGAGATCTCCGATGGAGGCAGTGCAGGCCCTCGGCCATCCGAGGGACGACCTCGGCGAGGCCCGCAGGGCCCTCGACGGGATGCTCGTGGCCCTGGTACAGGACGGCGGCTCCGACCTCCACCTGACCGCGGGCGCGCCGCCCACGATCAGGGTGAACGGGCAGATGCGTTCCCTGCCGGGCTACAACCGCCTGGGCCCCGGCGACACGCAGTGGCTGCTGCGCGCCACGGTGAGCGAGGTCCAGTGGGACCACTTCGAGCGGCACCAGGAGTTCGACGTCGGCTACAGCATCGAGGGCGTCTCCCGTTTCCGCGCCAACCTCTACCGGCAGCGCGGCTCCTACGGCGCGGTCTTCCGCGCCGTGCCGCACACGATCAAGCCGCTGGAGGAGCTGGGCCTGCCGGAGTCGGTGGGCCGCTTCGCCCACCTGCCGCGCGGGCTGGTGCTGGTGACCGGGCCGACCGGCTCGGGCAAGACCTCCACGCTCGCCGCGCTGGTCGACCTGGCCAACCGCACCCGCTCGGGGCACATCGTCACCATCGAGGACCCGATCGAGTTCCTGCACCAGCACAAGCGCTGCATCGTCAACCAGCGCGAGGTGGGCGCGGACACCGCGTCCTTCTCCGAGGCCCTCAAGCACGCGCTGCGCCAGGACCCGGACATCATCCTCGTCGGCGAGCTCCGCGACCTGGAGACCACCGCCACCGCGCTGTCCGCGGCCGAGACCGGTCACCTCGTGCTGGCGACCCTGCACACGCAGAGCGCCGCCCAGACGGTCGACCGCGTCATCGACATCTTCCCGCCGCACCAGCAGCAGCAGGTCCGCTCACAGCTGTCCTCGGCGTTGCAGGGCATCGTCACCCAGGCGCTGCTCCCCCGGGCGGACGGCTTCGGCCGTACGGTCGTCGCGGAGATCATGGTGGCCACCCCGGCCATCCGCAACCTCATCCGTGAGGGCAAGAACCACCAGATCCCCTCCTTCATGCAGTCCGGCGGCACCAGCGGGATGCTGGCCTTCGACCAGCACCTGGCCGAGCGGGTCCGTGAAGGGATCATCACCTTCGAGCAGGCGCTCGACATCTGCCACTCGGCCGATGAGCTGCGGCGCCTCGCAGGACGGGCGTGACCATGCCGGCGACCAAGACTTTCGAGTACCAGACCGTCGACCGCGACGGCAGGCACACCAAGGGCATGCTGGAGGCCGCCAACGAGGCGGCGGCGATCCAGCAGCTGCGCCAGCAGGGCCTCGTCCCGGTGTCCATCACCGAGGGCGGCTCGCTGCTGCGGCGCGAGATCACCATCCCCGGCCTCGGCAGCCGCACCACGCTCAAGGACCTGGCGGTCTTCGCCCGGCAGTTCGCGACCATGACGGCCTCCGGCATGACCCTGCTGCGCTCGCTCTCGGTCCTGGAGGACCAGGCGGCCAAGCCGTCGCTGAAGAAGGCGATCAGCGAGGTGCGGGCCGACATCGAGGGGGGCATGTCGCTGTCGGCGGCCCTGGGCAAGCATCCCAAGGTCTTCCCGACGCTCATGGTCGCGATGGTGCGGGCCGGTGAGACCGGCGGCTTCCTCGACGGCGCCCTGGAGCGCATCGCCGTCACCATGGAGAAGGACGCGAACCTCCGCAGCAAGATCAAGGGAGCGATGACCTACCCGGTCATCGTCCTGATCTTCACCGGAGTGCTCGTCGCGGGCGTGCTGGCCTTCATCGTCCCGGTCTTCGAGGGGATGTTCAAACAGTTCGGCGGGGAGCTTCCGCTGCCGACGCAGATCCTCGTCACCGGCAGCCACAACCTGGTGTGGGCGGGCCCGCTGTTCGTCGCCGTGGTCGCCACCGCCGTCGTCGTGTTCCGGCGGCAGCTGCGGCGCAACCCGTCGCTGCGACTGGGGTTCGACAGGCTCAAACTGCGCCTGCCGGTCTTCGGCAAGCTGTTCGCGAAGATCGCGATCAGCCGGTTCGCCCGCAACTTCGGCACCCTGCTGGGCGTCGGCGTGCCGGTGATGCAGGCCCTCGACGTCGTGGGCGCCACCACCGGCAACGCGGTCATCACCGAGGCCATGAAGGACCTGCAGCTCGCCGTGCGCGACGGCCTTCCCATGTCGACGCAGCTCGGCAAGCACCCGATCTTCCCCCGCATGGTCGCCCAGATGATTGAGGTCGGCGAGGAATCTGGCCAAATCAGTCAGATGCTCGACAAGGTTGCCGATTTCTATGACAGAGAGGTCGACACCGCGGCGGACTCGCTGACCGCGGCGATCGAACCGCTCATGGTCATCGTCATGGGCGTCGTGGTCGGAGGCATGGTCCTGTGCCTCTATCTCCCGATGTTCACGATCTACCAGAACATCCAGGGCTAGTACGGCCCTCCACAAGCTTTCCGTGCGCGCCACGGAAGAACCGGCCGTCAGGCCGGACCGGCACCCGGGCGACCGCCCGGAGGCCGTCTCCACCCTAACGAATCATAGGAGTATCACCATGAAGGCAGCGCTCCAGCGCCTGCAGAAGCGCGCGCACGGCGACCGCGGCTTCACCCTGATCGAACTGCTGGTGGTCGTCGTGATCATCGGCGTCCTCGTCGCCATCGCGATCCCGGTCTACATGAACTACCGCGAGGGCGCGGCCGACAAGTCGGCCCAGGCCGATGTGCGTGGTGCCATCACCGCCGTGGAGAGCTTCTACACGACGAAGGGCAACCAGTACCCGGCCAGCGCGACGAGCAAGACGGCGAGCTTCCCGCTCGACTCGGCGAAGCCGAACGAGGAGCGGGTTGCCATCTCCGGCAACACCACCCTCAGCTACGTCAAGTCCAGCGATGGCAAGTCGTACCTCATCTGCGCCAAGAACAGCGGCGGCTCCGGTGCGATCTACAAGTACGACAGCACCAAGGGTGGCTCGGTCGAGACCGCCACTGGCACCACCGTCAACTTCTCGACCTGCGCCGTTTCCTAATCGCAACCGGCGGGGCGACACCCGTAGCGCCGCCCCGCCCCATCCGCCAAAGGACCCGCCGAGAGGAAGGAGAGACCCCGATGGACACGATCGTTCTGGCTCTGGCCGGCGTGCTCGGCCTGGTGGTCGGTTCCTTCCTCAACGTGGTCATCCACCGGGTGCCGCGGGCCGAGTCGCTGGTGCGGCCCGGCTCGCACTGCCCGCACTGCCAGGCGCCGGTCCGGCCCTGGCAGAACGTGCCGGTGGTCAGCTGGCTCGCGCTGCGCGGCCGCTGCGCCTCCTGCCGGGAGCCGATCAGCATCCGCTACCCGCTGGTCGAGCTGGCCACCGCACTGCTCTTCGCCGCCGTGACCGCCCGGTTCGGGCTGACGCCGGAACTGCCCGCCTACCTCTACCTCGCAGCCGTCGCGGTGGCCCTCTCCATGATCGACTTCGATGTGCACCGGCTGCCCGACGCGATCGTCAAGCCGTCGTACGTCATCGGCGCCCTGCTGCTGATCCCCGCGGTGGTCGCCGGCGCCGACTGGAACGCGGCCCTGCGCTGTCTCATCGCGATGGCCGTCCTGTTCCTCTTCTACCTCGCGCTCGTCCTGATCCACCCCGCGGGGATGGGCTTCGGCGACGTCAAGCTCGCCGGTCTGCTCGGCCTCTATCTCGGCTGGCTGGGCTGGGGCGCCGTCGTCGTCGGCACCTTCGCCGCCTTCCTGCTCGGCGGGCTGGCCGGCGTGGTGCTGCTGGCCACCGGCCGGGCCGGTCGCAAGACCGCCATCCCCTTCGGCCCGGCCATGCTCGCCGGCGCCCTGCTCGCCCTGTTCGCCGCGGGACCCATCACCGCCTGGTACGGCAGCCTCCTGCTGCCGGCCGCCTGATCCGCCCGACCCGACTTCCACGACGAGGAGTACCTGATGGCCAGCGTCAACCCGATCGGACTCGACATCGGTTCGATGTCGATCCGCGCGGTGGAGACCACGCGCGGCAAGGAGGGTCCGGTGATCACGAACTTCGGGATGTCCTTCCTGCCGCCGGGCGCCGTGCAGGGCGGTGTCATCAACGACGCCAAGGTGGTCACCGCCGAGCTGAAGCGCCTGTGGTCGACGCGGAAGTTCCGCAGCCGCAAGGTCGTGCTCGGTGTGACCAACCCCCAGATCGTGGTCCGCGAGATGTCGGTGACCAACCTGCCCGCCCGCGAGCTGCGCCAGTCGCTGCCCTTCCAGGTGCGCGACGCGCTGCCGCTGGCGGTCGAGCGGTCCCTGCTCGACTTCTTCCCCCTGGAGGAGCCGGGCGAGAAGGAGACCGTGCGCGGGCTGCTCGTCGCCGCCCCCAAGGACGTCATCCTGTCCGCCGTGCACACCGTCGAGCAGGCCGGCCTGCACGTCGCCCGCGTGGACATCGCCTCCTTCGCCCTGCTGCGCGCGGCCTCCCGGCTGGACGCGCAGGTGGAGGCCATCGTCGACATCGGCGCGCGGTCGACGACCGTCATCGTCCACAACGACGGGGCGCCGCTGATCTTCCGCACGCTCCCCCGGGGCGGTGCCGAGATCACCGAGGCCATCGCCTCCCGGCTCGGCATCGACGTGGCCGCCGCCGAGGAGCTCAAGTGCCGCGTCGGCGTCCTGGACAACCCCGACGCCGACAGCGCCGAGGCGATCCGCGACGCCGTACGCCCCCTCGTCACCGAGATCCGCAACTCCTTCGCCTACCTCGGCTCCGGCGACCGGCCGACCCGGGTCACCCGGATGGTCCTGTCCGGAGGCGGCGCCCTGCTGCCCGGTCTCACCGAGACCCTGCGAACCCAGCTCGGCATCGACGTGATGCTCACCGACCCGACCGTGCGCACCCGGCCCGGCCGCAGCCGCAGCGGCGACGACCTCGACCGGTTCCGCACGGCCGCCGCCATCTCCATCGGCCTCACCCTGGGAGCGGCAGCCTGATGACCGCCACAACCGTGCAGCCCGGGCCCGCCGTACCTGCGCAGGACCCGTTCCGGACGCTGCCCATCGCCGCCGACCTGCTCCCCCCGGAGATCGTGGCCGCCCGGCGGGGCCGCAGGGTCCGTGCCGTCGTCCTGTCCGCACTGGGCGTGTTCGTCCTGGCATTGGCCGGCTGGTACGTCTTCGCGGGCTACCAGACGGCGGCCAAGGAGGAGGAGCTCGTCACCGCCGAAGCCGAGGTGCAGCGCCTGACGCGCGACCAGAACGAGTTCTCCGAGCTCGTCACCACCCAGTCGGAGGTCGAAACGATCAACGGGCAGCTGTCCGCGCTGCTGGCCACCGACCTGCAGTGGGCCGACCTGCTGTCCGCCACCCGCAAGGCGGCGCCCGACGGCGTGTCGGTCACCGGGGTCACCGGTCAGATCAAGGACCCGGCCGCCGGTGACGCCGTCGATGAGAACGCCCTCCCGAACACCTCCGGCAAGGAGCTGGTCGGCGAACTGACCATCACTGGCACGGGCGAGGACAAGAAGACCGTGGCCGCCTACGTCGACGCGCTCGGCAAGGTGACCGGGCTGGGCAACCCGCTGCTCACCGACGCTCACGAGATGATCTCCGACACGGACTCCACCGGGGACACCGACGTGGACTTCACCGTGCGCGCCGACATCACCGGCTCCGCGCTCGGCGGCCGGTTCTCCGCCGACGTGAAGAAGGGAAGCTGATGTTCGCCGGACGTATGGACCGGATCTGGGCGCTCGGCGGCATCCTCGTCGCCGCGATCCTGCTCGTCGTGGGCTGGTTCTTCCTCATCAGCCCGCAGCTCGCCGAGACCGACCGCCTGCAGGGGGAGACCGAGACCGCCCACGTGCGGGCGGCGACCCTGCAGAGCAGGCTCTCCCAGCTCAAGCGGGAGAACGCCGACCTGCCGCGTTACCGGGCAGAGCTCGAGGCGGCCCGCCAGGCGCTGCCGACGACGGCGGAGTCGGAGCAGTTCCTGCGCCAGCTGCAGACCGCGGGGGAGGCCACAGGCGTAGACGTCGGCACGGTCGCCGTCGGCGCGCCCGCCGTGGTCGAGGCCGCGGGCGTCAAGATGCACTCCCTGCCCGTCGCCCTGACCGCCACCGGCGGCACCGTCGCCCTGGACGAGTTCCTGGACCAGCTCCAGCAGGTGCAGCCCCGGGCCGCACTGATCGACGATGTCACCGTCCAGGAGGGCGGCGAGGAAGCGGATTCGAAGACGGGCCTCAACGTCAATTTGAAGATCTTCGTCGCCCCGCCCGCGGTGAAGTGACCCGCCCGGCGCGGACCCGATCCCCGGCCCGCGGTACGGGCGCTCCGTAAGCCCTGGACGACGGGCCGTAAGCCCTAAACGACGGCGGGAACCCGCCGATCTGTATGACATCCGCGCGGTGCGCCGTGCGCTGTGAAGCAGCTGCCGAGAACCCATGACGAGAACGAGGAGGAGCGATGCCGGTCGGCCGAACCGCCCGTTGCGCCTCCGCGCGGCCGTACCCCGGCCCGCGTACCCGTCGTGCCCTCGTCCGGCCGCTCACCCGCCTGCGCGCCGGTGACGACTCCGGGTTCACTCTGATCGAGGTCCTGATCGCCATGGCGGTGATCGGCACCGTCATGGCCGCGCTGGCCGTGTTCTTCACCAACTCGCTGCACTTCTCCGGCCAGCAGCGCGACAAGCAGGTGGCGATCCAGCTGGCCGGCGACGCCATCGAGCGGGCCCGCGCCCTCAAGGGAACCGCCCTGCCCGCCGGGCGCAGCCAGACCAAGACGATGGCGCAGTGGAACAGCGCTCCCGCCGCCGTGCGCCCCTACCTTCTGACGACGGAGCCGGCCTGGGACCTGCTGCTGGACGCCTCCTCCGGTGCCGGTGACACGGCGCCGCTGCCGACCGCGCCCAACGTCGTCAAGGTCAACGGGGTGGAGTACACCCAGAACTGGTACGTCGGCCGCTGCATTCAGCAGGGCCGGCCCACGACCGCGCCCGAGCGCGCCTGCACCAGCCCCGCCGCCCCCGACCCCGCTCCCGCCAGCGCCGACGTGCCGTTCTACCGCGTCGTGGCCTCGGTGACGTGGAAGGACGCCGCCTGTGAGGGCGGTGAGTGCGCGTACGTCACCTCCACCCTGATGAGCGCGGCCGGCGACGCCCTGTTCAAGATCAAGCGTCCCGCGCCCATGGTGACCAACCCGGGCGTCCAGTACGGCTACCGCACCGTGGAGGCGAACCTCCAGCTCCTGGCGAGCGGCGGGCGGCTGCCGCTGACCTGGTCGGCCACCGGCCTGCCCCCGGGCCTGTCGATGACGTCCGGCGGACTGGTCGACAACGTCACCCCGACGCAGGTCGGGACCTACACCGTGACGGTCACCGTCACCGACCGGGACAAGGACACCGACACCGCCACCTTCACCTGGGCCGTCGCGGACCCGCTGGAGGTGACCGGTCCCGGCGACCAGTCGACCCGGGCCGGCACGGCGGTCTCGCTGCCGATCGCCTCGGCCGGCGGGCACGCCCCGCTGACCTGGACGGCCACCGGCCTGCCCGCGGGCCTGTCGATCAACGACACCACGGGTGTCATCACCGGCACCCCGACGACCTACGAGACGAAGACCGTCACCGTGAAGGCCACCGACAAGGCCGGCAAGAGCGACTCGGTCACCTTCACCTGGAAGGTCCTGACGCTGGCGCTGTCCGACCCGGGCACCCGGACCAACACCGTCGGCAACACCGTCAGCGGGGTCTACCTGACAGCGACCGGCGGCAGGGCGCCCTACACCTGGAGCGCCGAGAACCTCCCGGCCGGGCTGCAGATCAACGCCTCGACGGGCGAGATCCGCGGCACCGTGACGGCGGGCACCCGCTACCTGCCGGAGGTCACCGTCCGGGACAGCGCGGGCGACGAGGTCACCAGGAGGTTCCAGTGGAACGTCTCGGTGCCTGCGGGCACCCTGGCCGTGACGGCTCCGACCGCCACGAGCCAGACCGGCACCGTCGGCACGGCGGTCTCGCTCACCGCCACGGCGGGGGGCGGCAGCGGCAGCGGCTACGTCTGGACGGCCGCCGAGCTGCCGCCGGGGCTGACCCTCACCACCGCCTCCGGGCGCAACGCGCAGGTCACCGGGACCCCCACGACCGCGGGCACCTACGTCGTCGCCCTGAAGGTGACCGACAGCGCCCAGAAGTCGGCGACGCTGATGTTCACCTGGACGGTGAAGTGATGCGCGGGCAGCGGTTCTCCTCCCGGCTCGCCGCGCGCCTGCGGGGTGTCCGCTCGTCCGGGGACGCCGGGATCTCGCTGGTCGAGGTCATGGTGACCGTCGGCATCATGGGCATCCTGATGGCGATCTTCACGACCGGCATCCTGCAGGTCTACCGCTCGGTCAACGTCACCGAGTCGGTGGCGACCGCCCAGTCCCAGCTGAACATCATGTTCCAGCGGCTGGACAAGGAGATCCGCTACGCGTCCTGGGTCGCCGAGCCCGGCCTGGTCCGCAACCGCTGGTACGTGGAGTTCGCCGGGACGAGCGCGGAGAACGACGCGACGGAGTGCGGGCAGCTGCGCCTGGACCTCGGCACGGGCGTCATGCAGCTGATCCGCTGGACGCCCGGCTCACCGCCCGCGGAGGGCCGGCCGGGACAGACGCTGGCCTCCCAGATCGTGACCACCGGTCTGGGGACCGGCACGCCGACCCCGCCGTTCGAGCTGCAGGAGGCGGGTTCCTTCCCGTACGGCGGCACGGGCAGCTCCGCCGTCGGCGCCGACTTCGCCCCCGACTACCAGCGGCTGCGTCTGCACCTGACCACCCGGGTGAGCACCTCGTCGGACGCCGCCCCCGTGGAGACCGACATCACGTTCACCGCCCTGAACACCTCCAGGGAGACCAAGTCCGACAACGTCTGCGACGAAGGGAGACCGCAGTGACCGCCTCTCCGACCCCGCACCGGCCGCGCGGGTTCCCGCGCCTGCGGGACGACCGGGGCTCCATGCCGATGGCCCTGCTGCTCACCATGGTCGGCCTGTCGCTGAGCGCGCTGCTGGTGCCGGTGGTCCTCGGCCAGATGGACACCACCCGCAGCGGCTCGGAGCGCGTCCGCACCCTGCACGCCGCCGAGGCCGGCGTCGACACCGCGGTCGGGCAGATCCGCGCCGCCGTCGACGGCGAGGGCAACGGCCTGGTGGAGCAGCTGCCCCCGTGCGAGCTGACCGGCACCCTGGGGTCGGACAGCGCGCTGGGCTCCCCCCGCTACCGAGTGAAGATCACTTACCAGGACGTCGACCGCAACGACATGGGCTGCTCCCCGACGGAGGTGCCGGCCTACGCGGCCCTGGTCTCCACCGGGATCGAGAAGCCCGGCGTCGCCTTCACCGTCGGCACCGCGGGCACGCGCACGATCGAGGCGATCTACTCCTTCAAGACCACCAACGCCAACATCTTCGGCGGGGCGATCCGCATCGCGCAGGCCTCGGGCACCGGCCTGTGCATGGACGCCGGCCAGAACAACGAGTCGCCCCCGGCGGGCACGCGGCTGCGGATGCAGAAGTGCCAGCCCGGCACCAGCGAGCAGCAGTTCGCCTACACCGAGGACCTCAGCCTCAAGCTGGTGGGCTCCGAGACCTCGACCGCGCCGATGGGCATGTGCCTGGACGCGGGTGCCACCCCGCAGGCGTCCGGCGCCTACGTGGTCTTCCAGCCGTGCCTGAACCGCACCCCCCGCCAGCAGTGGAGCATCAACAGCAGCTCGAACTTCGAGGGGACCAGCAACGGCGTCGGGCTGAACGGCCGCTGCTTCAACATGCAGTCCCCGGGCGTGGCCTCCAGCTACGTCGTCCTGGGCAGCTGCGGCGGCGGCAACACCCAGCGCGCCTTCCGGTCCGACCCCGGCGTGGGCGCCGGGATGGCGAACGCCGCCACCGGGCAGTTGGTCAACTTCAAGCAGTTCAGCCGGTGCCTGGACGTCACCGACCTCAACGTCACGTCGAAGTACATGATCGCCTGGTTCTGCAAGCAGGCGCCCGACGGCAACGTCCCCTGGAACCAGAAGTGGAGCTTCCCCGCGGTGCCCACCTCCACCGTCGGCACCTCCGTCGCGGCCAAGGCCACCGGCCGCATCCGCACCGTCAACGGGAGCGGCTACTGCCTGCGCAGTCCGGGATCGCCCGCGGCGGGGAAGTACACCACGGTGACCTCCTGCGCCGCCACCGGCACGCTGGCGAAAGACCTGCAGTGGACCCTGTACGGCGACACCGGCGACTACACCACCAGCTACCGGATCATCGACGCCTACGGGTACTGCCTGGCGCCGACGGACCTGGAGACGGCCACCACCGAAACCGTCCACAGCGACGGCACCAGCAAGGTCAAGGTGGAGGTCTGCAGCGGCTCCGAGCTGCAGAAGTGGAACGCCCCGGCGAACCTGGTCAAGCCCACACCTCTGACGAAGGTCACCGAGAGGTAGCCCGCTCGGGCGGTCGGGGATCCCGGACCGCCCGAGCCTCCGCCGTCCCCGGTCGTCGAGAGTCCTCCGGCTCCCCTTCCGCGCCGACACGCACCATTGAATGACAAATATTGAAATCTGTCATCCGATATGCCATAGTCGCCATGTCGGCGGAACCCGTTCCGCCACCCGACTACGGACACCCGGCAACGAAGGAGCACACCGTGCGCAGCCGTACCCTCGGAACCACCGGACCCACCGTCTCCGCCCTCGGCCTGGGATGCATGGGCATGTCGGCCCTGTACGGGCAGGCCGACCGCACCGAGTCCATCGCCACGATCCACGCCGCGCTGGAGGCCGGGGTCACCCTGCTGGACACCGGCGACTTCTACGGCATGGGCCACAACGAGCTGCTCATCGGCGAGGCCCTGCGCGAGGCCGGTCCCGGCGCCCGCGACGACGCGGTCATCAGCGTCAAGTTCGGCGCCCTGCGCGACGCGGCGGGCGGCTGGTCCGGCTACGACGGCCGGCCCGCCGCCGTGAAGAACTTCCTGGCCTACTCGCTGCAGCGGCTCGGCACCGACCACGTCGACGTCTACCGCCTGTCCCGCCTCGACCCCGAGGTCCCGATCGAGGAGACCGTCGGCGCCATCGCCGAGGAGGTGCAGGCCGGCCGGGTGCGCCACATCGGCCTGTCGGAGGTCGGCGCCGAGACCATCCGCAGGGCGGCCGCCACGGCGCCTGTCTGCGACCTCCAGATCGAGTACTCCCTGTTCTCCCGCGGCATCGAGAAGGAGATCCTGCCGGCCTGCCGGGAGCTGGGCATCGGCGTCACCGCCTACGGCGTGCTCTCCCGCGGCCTGCTCAGCGGGCACTGGACCCGTGACCGCGAGCTCGGCGCCGGCGACTTCCGCGGCGCGAGTCCCCGCTTCTCCGGGGAGAACCTGGAGCGCAACCTCGACCTGGTCGACGCCCTGCGGAAGGTCGCCGAGCAGAAGGGTGTTACGGTGGCGCAGGCCGCCATCGCCTGGGTGCTCTCCCGCGGTGAGGACGTCGTCCCCCTGGTCGGCGCCCGCCGCCGCGACCGGCTCGCCGAGGCGCTGGGCGCCCTGGACGTCACGCTCGACCCGGCCGACCTGGCCGCGATCGAGCAGGCCGTCCCGGCGGACGCGGTCGCCGGTGAGCGCTACCCCGCGGCGCTGATGGCCCACATGGACAGCGAGCGCGGCTGAGAGGACACCATGTCTGCCGGGACACTGACCGCCGAGGCCATCCTGGCCGCCACCGAGGAGGTGCTGCGCCGCTACGGCCCGGCCAAGGCCACCGTGGTCGACGTGGCCAGGGCCCTCGGCGTCAGTCACGGCAGCGTCTACCGGCACTTCCCGACCAAGGCGGCGCTGCGCGCCGCGGTCACGCGGCGCTGGCTGGAGCGCACGCACGAGGGGCTGGCCGAGATCGCCGCAGGGGACTCCCCCGCCCCCGCCAGGCTGCGGGACTGGCTGACCGCGCTGTTCGCGGCCAAGCGCCGCAAGGCGCTGGACGATCCCGAGCTGTTCGCCACCTACTCCGTCCTCGTCGGCGAGGACGACGGCGTGATCGCCGAACACGTGGGGCACCTGGCCGAGCAGCTCACCCGGATCATCGCCGGCGGGATCGCGGAGGGGACGTTCGCCGCCGCCGAACCGGCGGTCGCCGCACGGGCGGTGTTCGACGCCACCGGCCGCTTCCACAACCCCGTCTACGCCGCCGAATGGTCCGCCCCGGACATCGAGGCCGCCTTCGAGGCCGTCTGCTCCCTGGTGATCGCGGGCCTGCGGGCGCCCCGCTGACCCGCCGGGGAAGAAGGCACACCGTCTCCATCCGTTGAATGTCGGTCGCTCTGCGTAGCCGCCGGGGCATGATGGTGCCCAGGCAGCATCCCGAGACGGTGATCTCCGGGACGAGGAGGCGGTCGGTGCCGTACACCGAACAGGAGAAGGCGCTGGTGGCGTTGCTCGACAGCGTCACGGGCGTCGTCAACACGGCCGACAGTCTTGAGCCCGCGGCGCGGGCGATGATGGCGGCGGTGTGCGAGCTGACCGGCTGGCCGCTGGGTCATCTGTGCGTGCCCGACGACTCGGGTGGATTCGTCTCCTCGGGGGTGTGGGTGGGGGCCGTCGAGCGGTTCACGACGCTGCGGGAGGTTACGGCCCGCACCCGTTTCACCCCCGGCCGGGGGATCGTCGGGGAGGCCGTCGCCACCGGAGAGCCGGTGTGGTCGCACGACGTCGTCCACGACCCGCTGTTCGTCCGCGCCCGGGAGGAACCCGGCCTCGGGGTGGGAGCGGCGCTCGCGTTCCCGATCGTGGCCGCCCACGGCGTGGTGGCCGTGCTGGAGTTCTTCCGCCCCGAACCCGCGCCTCCCGACACGCCGCTGCTGCGGGTGGTGGCCAACCTCGGTCACCAGCTCGGCCGGGTGGTCGACCGGGAGCGGAGCAGGCGGGCGCTGGAGGCCGGCCGCCGCCGGCTGGAGGAGATGGTCGAGACGTCGGTGGAGGCGTTCGTGGCGATGGACGCCTCCGGACGCATCATCGGATGGAACGCCGCGGCCGAGCGGATGTTCTCCCTGCCGCGGGACCGGGCGCTGGGACGGCCGCTGTCCGAGACGATCATCCCGCCCGTCTACCGGGAGAGTCACCGCAAGGGCCTGGAGCGTTTCCTGACCACCGGCCGGGCGCGCATCCTCGGCCAGCGGATCGAGGTCCCCGCCTACCGGCCCGACGGCAGCGAGTTCCCGGTCCAGCTGGCGATCTGGGCCTTCCAGGACGAGGGCCAGTGGGTGTTCAACGCCTTCATGAACGACATCACCGACTACCGCCGGGCCCAGGAGGCGCTGCGCACCGCCTACGAGCGGGAGCTGGCCACCGTGGCCCGGCTCAAGGAGCTCGACGAGGCCAAGACCGGTTTCATCGCCACCGTCTCCCACGAGCTCCGCACCCCGCTGACCACCCTCATCGGCTATCTGGAAGTGCTGATCGACGGCGACGCCGGGCCGGTGAACGACCGGCAGGGCCGGATGCTGCAGGCCATGAACCACAACGCCGTACGGCTGCAGCACCTGGTCGAGGACCTCCTGGCCGTCAACACCGCGGACGCCGGTCTCCTGACCGTCGACCCCGTCCTGGTCATGGTCGGCGACGTCCTGGAGACGGCCCTGGAGGGCATGGCGATGGTCTCCCGGACCCGCGACCACACCATCGACGTCGACATCGACGAGAACGTGGGCCCCATCGAGGCCGACCCCGTCCAGTTCTCCCGCGCCCTGCGGGCCCTGCTGTCCAACGCGGTCAAGTTCTCCGCGCCCGGCGCCCCGGTGACCGTCCGCGTGTCCTCCGCCGGCGACGCCGTGTCGATCGCGGTCACCGACACCGGGATCGGGATCCCCGAGGACGAGCTGCCCCACGTCTTCGACCGCTTCTACCGCACGCGCCTGGCCGCCGACCACGCCGTCCAGGGCATCGGCCTCGGCCTGACCATCGCCAAGGACATCGTCGACGCCCACGGCGGGACCCTCACCGCGACCAGCGCCCCGGAGCGCGGCTCCACCTTCACCATCACCCTTCCCACCCCCGGGGCGACCCTCCCGGAGAGTCCCGGCAATAGTCACGGCCCGGGCACATAAGCCGGCCGCCACGGGGCAGCGGGACGGCGCGGGGGCTCCACTGTCGAGTGAGGGGAGTGTCCGTTCGTGACGAGCGACGACCGCGTCCCGCCCAGGCCGGGACACCGCCTGCCCGCCCGCCGCGCGGCGACCACGAGACACGCGGTCCTCCTTCTCGGCGGGGTCCTCCTGCTGGGCGCCTGCGGTTCGCAGGAATCCGCCGGATCCCGGGTCACCCTGGAGTTCTTCCAGTTCAAGCCCGAGGCGATCGAGACCTTCGACAAGATCATCGCGGACTTCGAGGCCGCCCATCCCGGCATCGACGTGGTCCAGAACCACTCGCCGACCGCCGAGAGCGCCATCAGGGCCCGGCTGGTCAAGGAGGACATCCCCGACGTCATCAGCCTCAACGGCAACGGCGTCTTCGGGGAGCTGGCCTCCGCCGGCGTCTTCTACGACTTCTCCGCCGCCCCCGCCGCCAAGAACGTGAACCCGCCCATCCAGCGCATCCTCGACGATCTCGGCGTGCACCGGCAGGGAGAGATCAACGGCCTGCCGTTCGCCTCCAACGCCAACGGCGTCATCTACAACAAGGACCTCTTCCGGCAGCACGGGGTGGAGCCGCCCACCACCTGGACGGAACTGCTCGCCGCGGCGAAGAAGTTCCAGGCGGCCGGGGTCACCCCGTTCTATCTCACCCTGAAGGACTCCTGGACGGCCCTGCCCGCCTTCAACTCCCTGGCGGCGAACCTCGCGCCGCAGGACTTCTTCGCCGCCCGCGAGGCCGGGCGCACGACCTTCACCTCGGCCTACCCGCAGGTCATCGGCAAGCTGAGCGAGCTGTCCGGGTACGGGCAGCAGGACCGGTTCTCCCGCGACTACGACGACGGCAACCAGGCCTTCGCCCAGGGCAAGGCGGCCATGTATCTGCAGGGCAGCTTCGCCATCCCGGCCATCGACCAGTTCGAGCCGGGCTTCGAGATCGGCACCTTCGCCCTGCCCGCCACCGACGACGCCTCGGCCACCCGCCTGGTGTCCGGCGTCGACGTGGCCCTGACCATGCCGCGCGAGCCCGAGCACCCGAAGGAGGCGATGGCCTTCATCGACTATCTCATGCGCCCAGAAGTGATCAAGGCCTACGCCGACGAGCAGCGGGCCGTACCGCCGATCAAGGACGCCACCTCGCAGGACCCCGTGCTGGCCGGGCTCATGCCGTACTTCTCGCAGGGCCGGCTGACCGGATACACCGACCACCACATCCCGCTGACCATCCAGCTCGACGCGTATCTGCAGCAGTTCCTGATCGACGGCGACCGGGAGCGGCTGCTGCGGACCCTCGACAACGAGTGGGACAAGGTCGCCGCCCGCCGATCCTGACGCAGCCGCCCGCCGATCCAGAGGCAGCCGCCCGCCGATCCTGACACAAGGGAATCTCCATGACGACAGCCGCCCCGCCCGGCAGGCGGACCCGCAAACCGGTCGGCCGCACGTTCTACTGGATGGTCATCCCGGCGCTCGTGCTGTTCGTGCTGTTCCACACGCTCCCGGTCCTGCAGGGCTTCTACTACAGCCTCACCGACTATCCGGGATACGGCAGCCACGAGTTCATCGGCTTCCAGAACTACGCGAACCTCTTCAAGGACGACAGGGTCCTGGACGCCTACCTGTTCACCTTCCAGTTCGCGATCGTGGCCACCATCCTGACCAACGTCATCGCGCTGGCCATCGCCATGGGACTGAACGCGAAGATCCGTTTCCGCACGACGCTGCGCGGGATCTTCTTCATCCCCAACGTGCTGGCCATCCTCATCGTCGGCTACATCTTCAACTATCTGTTCTCCAACTCGCTGCCCGTCGTCGCCGAGGCGCTCGGCATCGAGGCGCTGAGCACGAACATCCTGGTCAACCCCGACCTCGCCTGGCTCGGCATCGTCATCGTCGCCACCTGGCAGGCGGTGGCCTTCAACATCATCATCTATCTCGCCGGTCTGCAGACCATCCCGGGCGACGTGGTCGAGGCCGCCACCATCGACGGCGCGGGCCGGTGGCGGCAGTTCGTCTCGATCACCTTCCCGCTGATCGCGCCGTTCTTCACGATCAACATGGTGCTGTCGCTGAAGAACTTCCTGCAGGTCTTCGACCACATCATCGCCCTCACCAACGGCGGCCCGGGCACGGCGACCACGTCGGTCTCCGTACTGATCTACAGCGGCGGCCTGGAGGGCGGCGAGTACGCCTACCAGACGGCCAACGCCATCGTGTACTTCCTCGTCATCGTCGCGGTCTCCGTCTTCCAGATGCGCCTGCTGCAGCGTCGTGAAATGAGCGCCTGATGTCCATCCGATCCGACACTCCCGCCCCCGCCACCGCCCCGGCCGAGCCGACCGGGACGCCCCCGCGCTCCCCCTCCCGGCCCCGTCGCCGGCCGAGCGTCAACTGGTGGCTCACCGCCCTGCTCGCGGCCTGCTCGCTGACGGTGCTCGTCCCGCTGTACTTCACCGTCGTCACCGCGCTGAAGAAACCCGCCGAACTCGCCGGAGCGGGCTTCGACCTGCCCCAGGACCCCCAGTGGGGCAACTTCTCCGAGGCCTGGCGGCTGACCGACTATCCCCAGGCGGCGCTGAACAGCGCCCTGATCACCGTCGGAGCCGTCCTGCTGACGTTGCTGACGAACTCGATGGTGGCCTACGCCATCGCCCGCAACATGGACCGCAGGCTGTTCAGGGGCCTGTACTACTTCTTCGTCTCGGCGCTGTTCATCCCGTTCCCGATCATCATGCTGCCGGTCATCAAGCAGACCTCGATGCTGGGCCTGGACAACCAGGCCGGGCTGATCTTCCTCTACGTCGTGTACGGCCTGGCCTTCAACATCTTCCTGTACGTCGGGTACATCAAGTCGATCCCCCGGGCGCTGGAGGAGGCCGCCCGCACGGACGGGGCGGGCACGTGGACGGTGTTCTGGAGGGTGATCTTCCCGCTGCTCGCCCCCATGAACGCCACGGTGGGCATCCTCACCTTCCTGTGGGCCTGGAACGACTTCCTGCTGCCCCTGGTGGTCCTGTCCAGCCCGTCGGCGCGCACCCTCCCGCTGGTGCAGTACGTCTTCCAGAACCAGTTCACCTCCGACTACACCACCGCCTTCGCCTCCTACCTGATGGCCCTGGCCCCGGCCCTGCTCGTCTATCTCTTCGCCCAGCGCTGGGTCATCTCCGGCGTCCTGCGCGGAGCCGTCAAGTGACCCGGGCGACCGCCCGGCCGACATGTCCATCCGCACGACACCGAACACCTGGAAACCCCCTCCCAACCGGATGAAGATGAAGACATGCTCCCTCTCGCCCCCCGCCCGGGCGCGGCCGTCAAGACGCTCGAGACCTTGCAGGAGCAGGAGCGCTCCGGCGCCGGCCTGTCCCCGGTGGAGACCGACCACGCGGGCGCTCTGAAGGCGGCCCTCGCCCGGGCCCGGACCTACGACCGCATGCCCGCCTCCGGCAAGGACAAGGGGCCCGACGACTTCACCGCGTGGGCCGCCTCCATGCCCGACTTCGCCTCGCCCGAGGCCGGGCACGACCTCGACGCCCGCGTCGCCGAGGCCGTGCGCGCCGCCCGGCTGGACCGGCCCGGCCAGTGGTCGAAGTACGAGCTGCCACCCGAGGCCTGGCGGCTGGCGGACACCTGCGGCAGGATCGAGGCGGCCATCGCGCGCCTGGCGCGACGGCGCGCCTCCAGGGACTTCACGGCCCTGGTCCTGGCCGGTGACGAGGAGGGCTGGACCCTGCCCGAACCGCCCGCCGTCGGCACGCTCGGCACCGGGCGGGTCTCCGCCACGACCCGGCGCGCCCCCTCGGGCGAGCCGGTCGTCCTGCTCGACAACGGGATCTTCGCCTTCGCCCGCATGCTGGCGCAGCTCGGGGTCACGGCGGTGCACGAGCACCGGGAGACGGGCCGTCCCGGCCGCGCGACGATGGAGCTGGTCTCCGACCTCGTGGCGGCGCAGGTCGTCATGGGCACCTGCGACGGGACGTACGCCCGCCTGATCCCGCCGCCCCTGGCCGCCGCGGCACGGGTGGTGCAGGACTCCGTCGTCACCTTCGTCGTCGCCCACGAGTACGCCCACCTCCTCAACGGCGACCTCGACGCCCATCCGCCGGCGGGCCCGCCGGGCGACGGCCTGCGCGAGCGGGAGTTCGCCGCCGACGGCAAGGCGCTGCGCATCACGCTGTCGGCCGCCGAGACGCCCGGGGCCGACGACGCCCCGGTGCTCGGTCCCGTGCTCTTCCTGGCCGGCCTCGATCTCCTGGATCGGGCCCGGGCCGCCTACGAGGACCACGCCGACCGATCCGCCGGCGACCCCTGTCCGGACCCGCGCGAGCGCATGACCGAGATGCTCGCGACGGTCCGCGGCTCACAGCTCGGCGCGGCGTACGCCGACTCCGCCGCCACGGCGTCACGGGCCTACGACCTCGTCCTGCTCGCCTGGGACACCGTACGGCCCGCCGTACGGGAGGCCGCCGGAGAGCTGGCGCGCCACACCCGGGCCGGCACCGGCCCGTCGTATCTGCCGGAGGGCGCCCACCGCGTGGCGACGGCCACCCTCTGGCGCCACGTCGAGCCCCGTCTCGGCTGAGGCCGTACGGGCATGGAGGACGCCGATCGGGGAACTGGCAGACGCAACCGTTCGGTAGATCGACTGCCAAGGAGGCGTTCCATGTCAGCCCGATACGTCGTCAAGAAGACCTCGGCCGGGTTCCGGTTCAACCTGGTGGCCGGCAACGGTGAGATCATCGCGACCAGCGAGTCCTACAAGACCAAGGCGGGCGCCCTGAAGGGCATCGAGTCCGTCAAGGCCAACGCCGGGGCCCCGGTCGACGACCAGACCGGCGACTGACCTCTGACCGGCTCCCCGTCGCCTCGCCGGGCTCCCCTCCCTCGCGGTCGCGGAGTCCGGCGAAGCTCATGTCCGGGCTCGTATCTGAACTCGGATTCGGCGGAGACGCGCATGCGCGCTTCGTGCCCCGAATGGGGCCGCTGTCACCCCGGCGCGTGCTGGAAGATTTCCGGTGCCCGGGACACGCGGTAAGACTTCTGTCGCCTTCAGGGCGAGGTTAGGCTCTTGTCACCTCATGGTGAGAAGAGGAAAAGAATCCCCTGGTCAGGGCGTTACCCCCCACCTCCCCTCCCGAGCCGGAACGGCCCCCGGACGGGCGCCGGTTTTTCCCGCGCGAACTGGGGGCGGAGGACCGTCCCGGCGCGATCGGCGCCTCACCCGTAGTGATCATCGCAGCCGGGAGCCGTTTCGGTCGCACAGGTTTTCATCGCTCCTCCCCGGTTATTGCCATCAACCGAACGAAGCCTGAGAAACGCACCAATGCGGGAGGAAACGTATGATCACCCACGATCAGATCCGTACGGTCATCGACCAGGATGTTTACGACACCAACGGCGAGAAGATCGGCGAGGTCAAGCACGTCTACCTCGACGAGGCCACCGGGCGGCCCGAGTGGCTGTGCGTCAAGACCGGTCTGTTCGGCATGCGGGAGACCTTCGTGCCCATCCAGGCCGCCGACGTGGTCGCCGACCACGTGGAGGTCGCCTACGACAAGGAGCTGGTCAAGGACGCTCCCAACGTCGACGTCGACGCCGGCGGCCATCTGTCGGCCGAGGAGGAGCGCGAGCTGTACCGCTACTACAACATCGACTGGGAGACCTCCTGGCAGGAGGCCAACCGGTCCGGTGAGGAGGGGACGGCCGGTTGGGCGCACACCGGCGGTCAGGCCGAGCGTGAGCGGCTGGGCCGCACCGACGACGCGATGACCCGCTCCGAGGAGCAGCTGGAGGTGGGCACCGAGACCCACCAGGTGGGCCGCGCGCGGCTGCGCAAGTACGTGGTCACCGAGGAGCAGCAGGTCAGCGTGCCGGTGACGCGCGAGGAGGTGCGCGTCGAGCGCGAGCCGATCACCGGCGCCAACCGGGACGCCGCCCTGTCCGGGCCCGACATCAGCGAGGGTGAGTACGAGGTCACCCTGCACGAGGAGCGGCCCGTGGTGGACAAGCACGCCGTCCCGGTCGAGCGCGTCCGGCTGAGCAAGGAGCAGGTCACCGACCAGGAGACCGTCTCCGGCCAGGTCCGCAAGGAGCGCATCGAGATGGAGGGCGACGAGGACGGGGGGCGCCGCGGCGACTCCGGCCGCGCCTTCTGAGCCC
>NZ_BOOJ01000007.1 GCF_016863175.1 Paraplanobispora siamensis | reverse complement strand
CCCGGCGATCCGCGTACGGCGACGCCTCACAGGCCCGCCCACGCGGTGGTGGCCAGCAGGGCCCGCAGCCGCGAGGCGCGGGTCCGGACCATCTCCAGCAGCCGTTCCCGCTCCGCGTCCGAGTCCGACGCGCCGATGTCGGAGAGGATCTCGCAGGCTGCGTAGATCACCGTGACGGCGTCGCGCAGCTGCAGGGAGACGGAGCGCCGCCGGTCCTCCTGCCGCTGCAGCCACCACTCGTCCAGGTCGCTCCAGAGCGGGTGCTCCTTGGACCCGGGATCGGCGGGAAGGTCCGCGAACGCCGGAGCCGCCGCGGCCGGACCGGCGACGGGAGGGGCGGGGGCCACCGGGTCGGCGGTGGCCAGTTCGGCGGCGGCCTGCCGGCACGGGGCGCACCGGCGCTGGATCAGCCCGCTGGCGGCGTCGACCTCGACGGTCTCGGCCCGCCGCAGGCAGCAGGTACGGTCGGCCAGGTTGACGGTCATGCAGGTGAAGTGATCGGCCAGTCCGAATTCGGCCATCGTCAGACCGTGATAGGCCGCGGCCGCGGGCAGAGCGTCCAGGCTGTGGTCGCCCAGCCACCTGTCATCGCGGCACAGCCGGTAGACCTCGCCGCGGTCGGGGTGCTGCCCCAGCCACATCACCCGCCCTCCATGGCGGTCGTGCAGTTCCATGCCGCATCCTTGCGAACTCGACGAAACGGCACCGTTGTGCCTTTGACGGTCTCATCGGCAGCCACACCGGCGAGTCGCTGATTTCCTGTTAAATCAGGACACACCGCTAAATCAGGACACCGCTCAGCGCTCAGTCGGCCCGGAAGGCGCGGCGGTGGTCGGTCGGCGTGATCCCGCGGCGGGCCGCGAAGTGATGCCGCAGCGTGTCCGGGCTGCCCAGGCCGGTGCGGGCGGCGACCGCGTCGACGGGCAGGTCGGTGGTCTCCAGCAGCTGCTCGGCCAGGCGCAGGCGCTGGTCCAGCAGCCAGCGGTGCGGCGTGGTGCCGGTGACGTCCTTGAACCGGCGGGCGAAGGTGCGCGGGGACATCAGCGCGCGGGCCGCCAGCGCCTCCACGGTCAGCGGCCGGTCCAGGTGGGCCTGCATCCAGTCGAGCAGTTCGGCCAGGCCGTAGCCCTCCCCGGCCGCGGGAACGGGCGCTTCCACGTACTGGGCCTGGTCCCCTGACCGGTGCGGCGGGACGACCATGCGCCGGGCCAGGGCGTTGGCCGTGGCCGCGCCGAACTCGCGCCGCACGACGTGCAGGCAGGCGTCGATCCCGGCGGAGGCGCCGGCGCTGGTGACGATCGGCCCGTCCTCGACGTACAGAGCGCCGGGGTCGACCCGCACGCGCGGATACCTCCGCGCCAGGCGGGGGGCGAACTGCCAGTGCGTCGCGGCCCGCCGGCCGTCCAGCAGGCCCGCCTCGGCCAGCGCGAACGCGCCCGTGCACACCGAGAGCAGCATGGCTCCCCGCGCGACCGCCGCCCGCAGCGCCTCGGCGACCCCCTCCGGCAGCGGCGGCTCGTCCCCCCAGGCCGGCACGATCACCAGGTCGGCGGTGCGCGTCCGGTCGAGGCCGTGCCGCACCTCGATCGCGAAGCCGGAGGTCGTGGGGACCATCCCGGGCCGCGGCGCGCAGACCGCGAAGTCGTAGGAGGGCAGCCCGTCCTCGGACCGGTCGAGCCCGAACACCTGGCAGACCAGCCCGAGCTCGAACACGGCCGCCTGCCGGCCGACCACCGCCACCACGTCACGGATCACGCCGCCAGTATGGCAGGAAATTCCGGATACCTGGCATTCCTGCCACTCCCGGTTCCCGCCCGAGCGGACGATCCTGGGGCGCATGACCTCCCACCTGCCCCTTCCCGGTTCCCGTCCGTCCACGGTCGTCGTCCCCGCCCCCGGTCCCGGCCCGCACCGATGGGCCGGCGCGCCCAGCGCGGCCCTCGACACCGACGGCTCGGTCGTCCTCGCCTACCGTGTGCGCGGCGACGGCGACCACAACGTCATCGCCCGCTCCGCGGACGGCGAGCGCTTCACCACGGTCGCCGTCCTCACCCGGGAGCGGTTCGGCGCCTCCATGGTCGAACGCCCCGCCCTGGTCCGCACGGAGACCGGCGCCTGGCGGCTGTACGTCTGCTGCGCCACCCCCGGCACGCACCACTGGTGGATCGGCGCCGTCGAGGCCCCCACGCCGGAGGACCTGCCCGACGCCCCGGTCGTCCGGGTCTTCGAGGGCGACGGGAAGACCGCCGTGAAGGACCCCGTCATCCACCGCGACGGCGACCGCTGGCAGGCCTGGATCTGCTGCCACCACCTGGAGGTCCCCGGCGAGGAGGACCGCATGAGCACCGCGTACGCCACCAGCTCCGACGGGCTCGACTGGACCTGGCACGGCACCGTCCTGTCCGGCCGCCCCGGCGCCTGGGACGCCCGCGGCGCCCGGCTGACCGCCGTCCTGCCCGACGGTCACGCCTTCTACGACGGCCGCGCCACCCCCGAGGAGAACTGGTTCGAGCGCACCGGCGTGGCCGCTCCCGCCGGCGACGTCCTCGCCGCCGTCCCGGACTCCCCCGTCGTCGACGTCCGCTACGTCGAGGTCCTCCCCCTGCCCGGCGGCGCCCACCGGCTCTACTACGAGGCCCGCCTGCCCGACGAGAGCCACGAGCTGCGCACCGAGCTGCACCCCTGACAGACAGGGCCGGGGCGTCAGAAGGGCCGGGCCAGCAGGACGAGCGGGACGGCGTCGCCCGGCGTCCAGTCCGGCGGCACGGCGGCCAGCGCGTCCCCCGAGGCCGCCCCGTTGAGGAACGCGGAGCCGCGCTCGGCCAGCACGCGGGCCACGGCGCCGTCCCAGGTGGCCGGGAGCACCCGGGTGCGCCCCACGGCCACCCGGACGTCACCGGCCAGCGGCACCCGCGGCAGGACCGGCAGGCCCCGCCCGGACAGCCCCGCCAGCAGCGGGCCGAGCAGCGTGTGGGCGGCGACCAGTGCGGCGTACGGGTTGCCGGGCAGGCCCACCACCCACGGCCCGCCGTCGAGCCCGGCCAGCAGCTGCGGATGGCCGGGACGGCACGCCACGGTGTCGACGACCCACCGGGCCGCGCGGTCGTCGAGCAGCGAGCGCAGCTGGTCGGTGACGCCGACCGACGTGGAACCGGTCACCACGATGACCTCCGCCTCGCCCGCGGCCTCGACGGCGGCCGCCAGCGAGCCCTCGGGCCGGTCGGGCACGTGGCGGACCTCCTCCGCCCGCCCGCCCATGCTCTCCACCAGCGACGGCAGCATCGGGCCCAGCGCGTCGCGCACCTGGCCGGGGCCGGGCAGCCCGTGGCGGACGAGCTCGTCACCGGTGACCAGGATCCGCACCCGGGGCCGCGGCCGGACCCGCAGCGTGTCATAGCCGCAGGATGCGGCCAGGCCGAGCAGCGCGGGGCCGACCCAGCCGCCGGCCGCGGCCAGCAGGGCCCCGGCCGGCGCGTCCTCACCGGCCAGCCGGATGTGCCGGCCCTTCGCGGGCTGCGGACCGCTCACCAGGTCGGCATGCCGTACGGCCAGCTCCACCGGGAGCACGGCGTCGGCCCCGGGCGGCACCGGGGCTCCCGTGGAGATCTCCACCGCCTGCCCCGCCTCCAGCGCGCCGCGGGTCCAGACCGTCCCGGCCCGCACCGCGCCGCACACCTGCCAGGACCCGGGTCCGGCCACGGCGAAGCCGTCCATCGCCGAGGTGTCGAAGGCCGGGGCCGGCGTCCGGGCGGTGATCTCCTCGGCGAGGGTCAGCCCGGCCGCCCGGTCCAGCTCGGCCACGATCGGCGGCACCGGCCGGGCCGCGGCGTGCGCGCGTTCGCGTGCCCGCTGCCACGGCAGGTCGTGGAAGTCCTCGTCCGGTCCGGAATCGCCCACGGCGGTGTCGGAGATCATGCCGACACCGTGCCACCCGTCACCGGGTTTCGTCCACGAGCCGCCGGTCCCCGCGCGCCGCCTGATATTTTCCGATCATGACGGCTGGACCGATACCCGAGCGCCTGCTCTGGGCCGTGGAGACACTGGACGTGCGTCCCGCCGACCGGGTGCTGGAGATCGGGTGCGGTCGCGGCGTCGCGGCCGAGCTGGTCTGCGAGCGGCTGGCCGAGGGCACGATCACCGCCGTCGATCGCTCGGACAAGGCGATCGAGGCCGCGGAGCGGCGCAACGCGGCGCACGTCGCCTCGGGCAGGGCGGTGTTCCGCGTCGCGGCCCTGGAGAGCAGCGCCTTCGAGGACGACTCCTTCGACAAGATCTTCGCCGTCAACGTCAACCTCTTCTGGACGCGCTCTCCGGCGGCGGAGGTCGGGCTCCTGCGGCGCTGGCTGGCGCCGGGAGGCGGCCTGTACCTGTTCTACGAGCCGCCCGGCGCCGGGCGGGCCGAGGAGATCGCGGCCAAGGTCGGCTCCGCGGTCGCCGCGCACGGTCTGGTCACCACCGTGCTGACCGGTCGCACCTCGGCGTCGGCGCCTCTGGTGTGCGTCACGGCCTCCCTGCGCTGAGGGGGCCTGGCCGGGTCACCGGCTGACCGCCCTGCCGTACAGCCGGGTGGCCAGGGGCGCGAAGACGACCAGCAGCAGGAGCGACCAGAGCACCGCCGCCGGGACCGCGTGCCGCAGCGGCCAGGCCTCGGGGGCGGGCATGGCCGCCGAGGTGTTGCCGAAGAGCTCGCGGACGGCCTGGATGACCACGGAGACCGGGTTCCACTCGGCGACGGCCTGCAACGGCCCCGGCAGGCGGGTGGTGTCGACGTAGGCGTTGGACAGGAAGACCAGCGGCATCGTCACGGTGGTGACGATGTTGTTGAAGACCTCGGGCTTGCGCAGGGCCAGCGCGACCGTCGCGGTCACCCACGAGAACGCGTAGGCGAACAACAGCAGCAACAGGAAGCCCAGCGCGGCCTCGTGCGGCGCCGTGTGGACGCGCCAGCCGACGACCAGTCCCATCAGGGCCATGGTGGCGATGCTGGTCACGTTCATGACGATGTCGCCGACGGTCTGGCCGACCAGCACCGCCGACGGGGCCATGGGCAGCGTGCGGAACCGGTCGAAGACGCCCTTCTGCAGGTCCTGGGTGAGGGTGTAGCCGGTGATCTGCCCGCTCATCACGATCGACTGGACGAAGATCCCCGGGATCAGGTACTCCGCGTACGACATGCCCGGCAGCTCGATCATGCTGCCGAAGACGTAGGCGAACAGCAGCACGATCACGATCGGCAGCGTGATCACGCCGCCCAGCAGGTCCGGCGCCCGCCTGATCTTGAGCACGTTGCGCCTGGTGATCGTCACGCCGTCGGCGACGGCCGTCCGCAGGGCGTTCATCGGCTGTACTCCTCGATCTCGGCCGGTTCGGCGGGCTCTGCGGCCCGGTTCCCGGTGAGGCTCAGGAACACCTCGTCCAGCGTCGGCCGGCGCAGCCCCGCGTCGCGTACGGTCACGCCCTCGGCGGCCAGGCGGCCCAGGGCCGCGGTGAGCGAGGCCGCGCCGTCGGCGACCGGGACCGTCAGCCGGAGCGCGGCGGCGTCGACCCGCATCTCCCCCGCGGCCAGGGGCGCCAGTGCGCGCCGTACGGCCTCCAGGTCGGCGGCGCCGGTCACGGCCACCTCGACGCGGTCGCCGCCCAGGTCGTCCTTGAGCTCGTCGGCGGTGCCGAGCGCGATCACGCGGCCGTGGTCGACGACCGCGATCGTGTCGGCGAGGCGGTCGGCCTCCTCCAGATACTGCGTGGTGAGCAGGACCGTGGTGCCGCCGGCGACGAGCTCGGAGATGACGTCCCACAGGCCCGCGCGGGCCCGGGGGTCGAGGCCGGTGGTCGGCTCGTCGAGGAAGAGCACCGGCGGGTCGGCGACCAGCGCTCCGGCCAGGTCGAGGCGGCGCCGCATGCCGCCGGAGTAGCCCTGCACCGGGCGGTCGGCGGCCCCGGTCAGGTCGAAGCGCTCCAGCAGCTCGCGGGCGCGCTGCCTGCTGCGCCGGGTGCCGAGGTGATAGAGGCGGCCCACCATCTCCAGGTTCTCGGCGCCGGTGAGGTGGTCGTCGACGGCGGCGTACTGGCCGGAGGCGCCGATGCGGGCGCGGAGCCGGGGGGCGTCGGTGACGACGTCGAACCCGGCGACCGTGGCCCGGCCGGCGTCCGGTTTCAGCAGGGTGGTCAGGATCCGCGCGGTCGTGGTCTTGCCTGCTCCGTTGGGGCCGAGCAGTCCGAACACGGTGCCCTCGGGGACGGACAGGTCCATCCCGTCGAGGGCGACCACGTCGCCGTACTTCTTGACCAGCCCTTCGGCTGTGATGGCAGGGGGCATGCGAACCTCTTCCCGGTCCGTTCGCGGGCATGGCGGGATGGCGGGCGGTCGGCTGCCGACCGTCCGGCGGTGTCTCCGAGCGGATGGAGTCAGATGTCGAGGTCCTCGACGACGGGACGCGCGGCGAGATCGGCGACCAGGTCGTAGAGCTCGTCCGGGATCCTGCCGCGCAGCTCCTCGAAGGTCTCGACGACCTCCAGCGTGGCCTCACCCTGGACGAAGCCCCAGGTGGAGTCGGCCAGGCCGAGATAGGTCCGCAGCGCCTCGCGGGAGAAGAGGTTCTCCAGCCAGTTGCCGGGCCCCGAGCTGACGCTGTCCGGCCAGTCGGGCGAGCGGTCCACGTGCAGGACGTACCTGCCCTTGCGGGAGCGGTACACCCGGAACATCTCCACCCGGCTGCCCACCGTGCGTCCCCACTCGCCGAGCAGCACCCCGGAGAAGCGCTGCTTGCGGACCGCGCTGCCCTGGCCGACCTTCACGACGATCTCGTCGTACCCCTCCTGACGGCCTTCCTCCATCTCGACGTAGCGCCGCAGCGCGATGCTGATCGCCGCCGACAACTTGCCCCCGGCCAGATCCTGGGCCCGCTGGAACAGCGGCAGGTCCTCATCGGAGACGTAGATCGTTTTGTTGGGCATCCTTCACTCTCATCCTCGTATACGTATAAGGGTACGTATACGAGAGCAGATACGGCAATCCCCGCCCGATCCGAGGTGGACCGGGCGGCCGCCGTGCCGTACGGGCGCGCTATGCCAGGGAGTACTCCTCCTCCTTGACGGTCGCGTCGTACCCGGCCAGGCTCTCGCCCTCGATGTCGAGGTTGGGCAGGGCCCGGTCCAGAGGACGGGGCAGCCACCAGGCGGCGCGGCCGAGCAGGGACATGACCGCGGGCACCAGGGTCATGCGGACGATGAAGGCGTCGACGAACACGCCGACCGCCAGGGCGAACCCGATGGACTTGATGATGGGGTCGTCCATGAGCACGAACCCGCCGAAGACCGCGATCATGATCAGGGCGGCGGCCGTGACGACGCGGGCGTTGTGGCCCAGGCCGTTGACGGTGGCCTGCTGGGCGGTGTCGCCGTGGATGTAGTCCTCGCGCATGCGCGAGACCAGGAACACCTGGTAGTCCATGGCCAGGCCGAACAGGATGCCGATGAGCAGGATCGGCAGGAAGCTGATCAGCGGGCCGGGGGTGTCGACGCCGAACAGGTCGGCCAGGTGGCCCTGCTGGAAGACCGCGACGGTGATGCCGAAGGTGGCGCCGACGGTGAGCAGGAACCCGGCCGCGGCCTTGATCGGCACCAGGACGGAGCGGAAGACCAGCATGAGCAGCAGGACCGACAGGCCGACCACGAGCAGCAGATAGACCGGCAGCGCGTCGGCGAGCTTCTCGGAGATGTCGATGCCCATCGCGGTGACGCCGGTGAGGGCGACGTCGGCGCCCTCGATGGCGGCCACCTTGCCGCGGATGGCGTGGACGGCCTCCTCGGTGGCGGCGTCGCTGGGCCCGGCGGTGGGGATGATCGGCAGCAGCGCCGCGGTGCCGTCCGCGTTCGGCTGCGGCGGGGCGACGGCGAGCACTCCCTCGGTGCCGGTGATCAGCTTGACGGCCTCGGCGGCCGCGGCGGTGGCGGCCTCCTTGGTGTCGGCGGTGACGACGGCGATCAGGCGGCCGTTGAAGCCGGGGCCGAAGCCCTCGCTGATCAGGTCGTAGGCCCGGCGGGCCGGGGAGCCCTCGGCGGCGGTGCCGGCGTCGGGCAGGGCCAGGCGCATGTCCTGCGTGGGCAGCGTGAGCGCCCCCAGGCCCAGGATGCCGACCAGCAGGATCGGCAGGCGCAGGCGGGTGACCATGCGGCCCCACCGGAACCCGAAGGCCTCCCGCGGCGCGCGGCGCGACGGCGCGGCCTGCGCGGAGCGGTGCTTGCGGGGCAGGATGCGCTCTCCGGCGAAGCCGAGGACGGCCGGCAGCAGGGTCAGCGCGACGGCCACGGCGACGGTGACGGTGGCCGCGGCGGCCAGGCCCATGGCGGTCAGGAACGGGATGCCCACCACCGACAGGCCGGCCAGGGCGATGACCACGGTGACACCGGCGAACACCACGGCCGAACCGGCGGTGCCGGTCGCGCGGCCGGCCGCCTCGCGGGCGTCCATGCCCTCGGCCAGGAACTGGCGGTAGCGGGAGGTGATGAACAGCGAGTAGTCGATGCCGACGGCCAGGCCGAGCATCAGGGCCAGGGTCGGGGCGGCGCTGTTGAGCTCCACCACGCCGGTCAGGGCGAACAGCCCGGCCATGCCCGCGCCCACGCCGACCAGCGCGTTCACCAGCGTCATGCCGGCGGCGACCAGGGAGCCGAAGGTGACGACCAGCACCACCGCGGCCACCAGCACGCCCAGCGCCTCGGACGAGCCGACCTCCGGCGCGCCGCCGTCGACCGGGTCGCCTCCCTGCTCGACGCGCAGGCCCGCCAGACCGTCGCCGACCTTCTCGTACGCCTCACGCTGGGCGTCGGTCAGGTCCGTCACCTCGGCGGAGAACTGCACCTGCACCAGGGCGTAGCGGCCGTCGGGAGAGACCGACCGGGTGGCGAAGGGGTCGGTGGCGGCCAGCACGCCGGGTACGGCGCCCGCCTGCTCCACCACGGGCTCGACCTGGTCGGGGGTCAGCTTCTCCCCGGTGGCCGAGGCGATCACAATGGTGCCGGTCGCACCGCCCGCCTGCGGGAACTGCTCCTGCAGGACGGTCATCGCCCGCTGGGACTCGGTCCCCGGCATCCTGAACTCGCTGCTGGTGGAGCCGCTGAACATCGCGGCGGCACCGCCGAGCAGGGCCAGGAGCAGCAGCCAGACGGCCACCACCCGGCCGCGCCGGTGGAAGGAGAACCGGCCGAGCCGGTAGAGCAAAGTCGCCACTTGATACACCTTCAGGAGAAACGGCAGTAGGTCATGCGTGCCCGGGGCGGGAATGACGGCGGCGTGCCGTACGACTCCGTGCCCGGGTCAGGAAACCGAAGGCGAATGGCCTAAGGCGTCGTAGCCGACGTCGATGAGGTGACCGGCCGCGTCGGCGGGCAGGTGCTCGCCCAGCGCGGTGCGGGCCACCGCCAGCGCGCCGATCGCCCCGGCGACCCGCACCAGCCGGCTCAGGTCCGTGTCGGGATCGAGCCCGAACGTCTCGATGATCACCTCGGCCACCGGCTGGAGCGGGACGCTCTCGCCGCCCACCGGGTCGCGCAGCAGCGTCGACAGCAGCAGCGCGATGAAGCCCGGCCGGCGCAGCGCCAGGTGCGCCAGCCCGGTCAGCGCGGCGCGGTCGCGCCCCGGCCCGGGAGCCCGGCCGGCCGCCTCGCCGAGGGCGTCCCGCAACTCGGCCAGGCACCGGGCCACGACCTCGTCCTGCAGCGCCTCCTTGGACGGGAAGTGCCGCAGCAGACCGCTCTTGGAGTAGCCCACCGCGTCGGCGACCCGCTGGATCGAGGTCTCAGCGAAGCCGTGACGGGCGAACAACATGGCGGCGCAGTCGATGATCTCCTCATCGATCTGCTGTCGGGTCTGACGAGGCATAAGACGAGAATAGGCGCTATGCGACCAATTCGGTCGCAATGCGACCGTGATGGTTCCCACACCGCGAAATCCTCAGGTCAGCCGTTTCAGGGGGATCGGTCAGGCGCCGGCCGTCCAGTCCTGGCGGGCCGCCCACTCGCGCAGGGAGGTGGCGCCGACGGTGACGACCGACGGATCGGGCGCCGGGGGCGGGGGCGTCCCGGGAGGCGGCGGCGTGTAGGCCCCGGCGATCCCCCCGGCGGCCTTCTCCCCCAGGTGCGGGGCCAGCATCTCCCGGTAGGCGCCGGGGTCCACGGTGGTCCAGCGCACCGGGTGCCCCAGCGCGGCGGCGAGCTCGGCGGCGACCTGGTCTCCGGTCAGCGCCTGAGGGCCGGCCACGATCCGCAGCGCGGGAGGCGCCGGCGAGGCGATCGCGGCGGCGACGGCGGTCCCGAGGTCGTCCAGCGCCACCCACGGCACCGGCAGGTCGCGCGGGAGCGGGTAGGCGACCTGCCCGGCGCGCACCATCGGGGCGGACCAGGGGGCGGTGAGGTTCTCCATGTACGTGCGCGCGGGCGCGACCACCGTGGCGGCCCCGACGCTGCCGGGCAGCCCGGCCGCCACCTGCACGCGGGCGTCGACGAACGGCACCCCGACGGGCGCCGGGGGCAGCCCGCTGCCGGGGTTGAACACCGCCCGCCCCACCCTCGCCTTCCGGAGCCCGGCCAGCACCGCCTCGGCCTGCCGCAGGGCCGGGTCCGCGGCGAAGACGAGCGGAAGCTGGACGACCACGGCGTCGGCGCCGGCGTAGGCGGCGGCCAGCGAGCCGGGGTCGAGCAGGTCGGCCGGTACCGGCTCGGCGTCCGGATGCAGCCGGGAGCCGGAGTCGGAGGTGGAGGGGGGCCGGACACCCGAGGAGGGCCGGACACCCGAAGAGGGCCGGACACCCGAGGAGGGACGGACGCCGGAGGGACGGACGCCGGAGGGACGGACGCCGGAGGGACGGACGATGCCCCGCACGCGGTGTCCCGCGGCGAGCAGGGCGCGGACGATGGCGACACCCTGGGTGCCGGTCGCACCGTGGACGACCACAGTCGATGATCTGTTCATGGCGGCCACGTTAGTTTCCAGAATGAAGCAGTACCTAGGACGTAATATTGTTTCATTATGGAAACCAATGGCAGTGAGCAGCTCGAACGCCTGAACTCGGCGGTGCCCCGCGGGTGCGGCGTGGAGCGCACGCTGAAGGTCCTCGACGGGAAGTGGACGACGTTGATCGTCCGGGAGCTGCTGTCCGGCCCCAAGCGCTTCGGCGACCTGCGCGCCGCCATGGGCTCCCCCAGCGCCAAGACCCTCACCGACCGCCTGCGGGCCCTGGAGCACCAGCGGATCCTCACCCGCACCGTCTACGCCGAGGTGCCGCCCCGCGTCGTCTATCAGCTCACCGAGGAGGGCGAGAGCCTCAGCGACGTCCTGGACGCCATGCTCCGCTGGGGCGAGGCGCACCCCCTCACTGAAGACTGATCACCGGGGACTGATCACCTCAGCCGCCGGACGGGCTCACCGGCCGGTACGGCAGCCGCCCCAGACCGGGCACGAACCGGCCGACGCGGGCGGCGTACTCCCCGTAGGCGGCGCCGTGCACGATCCGCAGATAGGGCTCCTCCACCGCGCGCACCTGCATCTGGATGGAGACCACCAGGACGGCCAGACCGGCGAGGGCGACCGGGTTGGGCACCATCAGCGTCAGCCCGAGGCTCGTAGTGATCATCGCGGTGAAGATCGGGTTGCGGGCCACGGCGAACGGGCCGCCGGTGACCAGGTCGGTGCGCTCGCCGGCGTCCACGCCGATCCGCCAGGAGGTGCCCATGGCCAGCTGCGCGACCAGGGTGGCCGCAGTGCCGAGGACGGCGATCAGCAGCCCGGCGCCCCGGACGAGCGGATGATCGAGCGCGGCCAGGGGCGCCAGGCCGGCCAGGCCGGCGATCGGCCCGGCCAGCCCGAGGACGAGGGCGGCGACGAAGGCGAGCTTGGCCCACCAGGCCAGGGAGCCGGCCGGACCGGCGTCCAGGCGCAGGCCGCTGTCACCGGTCCGGCGCCACTGGACGAGGGTGCGCCAGCCGAAGGCCAGCATCAGGGCGGTCAGGTACATCACGAGAGCAGCGACGGTCATACGCCCATAAAGTACAGAAAACCTTGAATTCAGGCAATCATGAACTCGATGCTCCCCGCGACGGCGGCCGGTGACGCCGTCACAGGTGGCGGACCACCTTGGCCGGGGTGCCCATGGCGACGACGTTCTCGGGGATGTCCTTGGTGACGACGGAGCCGGCGCCGATGACGCTGTCGGCGCCGACGGTGACCCCGGCGAGCACGATGGCGCCGCCGCCGAGCCAGACGTTGTCCCCGATCACGATCGGCGCGGCGGCCTCCAGCTTGGCGCGCCGCCGCTCGGGATCGAGCGGGTGGGTGGGGGTGAGCAACTGCACGTGCGGGCCGATCTGCACGTCGGCGCCGATGGTGATGGGGGCCACGTCCAGGGCGGTCAGCCCGTAGTTGGCGAACGTGCCCGGACCGACGGTGATGTGGGAGCCGTAGTCGACGTACAGCGGGGGCCGGATGTGGGCGTCGGGGGCGACCGAGCCCAGCAGGTCCTGCAGGACGAGCCGGGCGGCCTCGTAGTCGGTGGGATACAGCTCGCCGTACCGGTGGGACAGGAGGGCGGCGCGTTCCAGGGCGGCCGCCAGTTCGGGATCGTCGGCGATGTACAGATCGCCTGCCAGCATGCGTTCACGGTTGGTACGGGGATCCCCGGCGAAGAAGTCGGTCACGGGGACGAGCCTAGGCACGGGGCGGGCCGCCGCCGGGAAGGCCAGGCCGTACCCCGGCCGGCGCCCGCCCGCCCCCGCCCGTCCTCTCACGCGTCCCTGCGGTGCGGCGCCGGGCCGGTCACGCGTCTCTCCGGCGCAGCGCCAGAACGGCCAGGCCGAGAGCGAGCGCGGCGTATCCGCAGAGCACGGCCAGGCCCGCCCACGGCGCCAGCGGGTAGTACCCGGCCACCGGCGTGTAGTCGCCGATCACCTGCGGATACCGCGGGATGCTCTGCAGCGCCGAGAAGGCCGCGGCCGGGGTGAGCCGCAGCAGCCACTGCCCCGCGCCCGGAGGCAGGACGGCGGTGGCCGCGAGGACGTAGGGGACGACGATCATCACGATGGCCGCGGTCACGGCCGCGAGGCCACGCCGGAACAGCACGCCCAGGGCCAGGGCGAGGACGGCGGTGGCGGCGAGCAGCGCCGCGCAGCCGGCGATGACGCGCAGTTCGGTGAGCGTGCTCACCGGCAGGACGGGCGTGCCGCCCCCGCGCAGGATCCGCGCGCCCAGCGGAACCAGGATCCCGGCGGCGGCGAGCCCGGCGGCGAAGGCGACCGCGCCGATCACGACGGCCTTGGCCGCCGCCACCCGGCCGCGCCGCGGACCGGCCAGCAGGGTGGTGCGGATCATCCCGCGCCGGTACTCGGCGGTGGCGAACGTCGCCGCCACGACGATCACGATGATCAGCCCGATCACCACGCCGGTGAGGGGGGTCTCGATCCTGGCGCCCTCCATACTCGGCGCGATGTCACCCACCCCGGTCACGGTGAACGTGCCGCCGGACTCGACGAGCCCGCCCGGGTGGTGAGGGGAGCCGTCGGGCCCGAGGGTGACCCCGACGTCGTGACGGTCCCAGCCGCCGCCGGTCACCGCACCCTCCAGGGCGACCCGGTCGAAGACGGCGGTGACCTCGGCGAAGCGCATCGCCGAAGGGCCGCCGAACCCGCCCGTCGCCGTCAGGTGACCCGGGGAGGCGGCGAACATCCCGATCCGCACCGTGTCCGGCAGCCCGGCCGGGCGGGCCGTGCCGACCGCGGTCCACCTCACGCCGTCGGCGGACTCGTAGCCGGTCAGGGTGTCACCGGTGCGGGTCAGCCGCAGCCAGCGGGGAGACTCCCGGGACACCTTGCCCGGCAGGCCGGCCGTGTCGTGGGTGAAGTCGTGCTGCATCCGCACCCCGTGCTCACCGGTGACCATCACCGCCGCGTACGGCGACACCTGCTCGCCGCTCGCCTTGACGATGACCCCGGCCTTGGCCCACGGCACGACGCCGGGGGCGACGTTCCGCACCCCCGGGGTCTCGTCGGGCAGACGGATCTGCCCGGTCATGGAGGTCACCCGGACGGTGATGGAGCCGTCGCCGGTCAGCTGCCGGTACACGAGGTAGAAGTCGTCCTCCACCGCCTCGCCGCCCGGACCCGTCGGAGGGACGGGACAGGGGATCTCGACGGGGCCGTTGCTGCAGACGCTGCGGTCGCCCGCCGCCAGCAGCAGGCCGAGCAGTACGGTGACCAGCGCCGCGGCCCCCGTGGCGAGCACCCAGCCGCGGACGGTGCGGAACTTGGTCCACTCCGCGCGCAGCTGCTGCGTGAAGCCGCCGCGGCCGGTGCGCAGGGGTGAACGGTACGGCGTGGCGGTACCGGTGCTCATCGCGCCGCCTCCCGCCCCGCCGCGGCTCCCCCGGCCGCTTCCGGTGAGACCGCCGGACCGGCCCCCGATCCCGCGGCGTCCCTCGTGAGATCCATGTAGGCCTCCTCGAGGGTCGCCCGGTGGGCCGTCACCTCGGAGAACGGCACCGCCTCCGCGGTGAGGAGCGCCATGACGCGCTCGGCCGCCATTCCGGACACGACGAGCATGTCGCGGCCGGTGACGGCCACGGAGGCCCCGGCGTCCGCCAGCGCCGTCATCGCCTCCGGGCGCGCCGTGGTGCGCACCGCGACCCGGCCGCCGGAAGCGGCCGCGATCAGCTCGGCCACACCGGTGTCGGCGACGACCCTGCCGTGACCGGCCACCACGAGATGGCCGGCGGTGTCCTGCAGCTCGCCCATCAGGCGGCCGGAGACCAGGACGGCGCGGCCCTCGGCGGCCAGCGACCGCAGCAGGCCGCGCAGCCACCCGGCGTCCTCGGGACCGAGGCCGTCGAACGGCTCGTCGAACATGAGCACCGGCGGATCGCCGAGCAGCGCCGCGGCGACCCCGAGCCGCTGCCGTACGCCGAGGGAGTAGCCGCCCGCCCTGTGCCGGGCCGCCTGTCCCAGTCCGGTCAGCTCCACGACCTCGTCGACCCGCCCGGCGGTCAGGCCCTGGGACCGGGCCAGCCACAGCAGGTGGTCGCGGCCGGTGCGGCCCGGCTGCAGCGCGCCGGTCTCCAGCGACGCCCCGACGTGCCCGAGGGGGTTGCGCAGGCTCCGGTACGGCCGGCCGCCCACCAGAGCGCTTCCCCCGTCGGCCGCGACCAGGCCGAGGATCACCCTCATCGTGGTGGACTTGCCCGCGCCGCCGGGGCCGACGAGGCCGGTGACCCGCCCCGGCGTCACGGTGAACGACATCCCGTCCAGGGCCACGACCCGGCCGAACCGCTTGCGCAGCCCGGCGACTTCGATGGTTGCTTCCATGCCACGGCACCCTAGGCAGCCGCGGGGGCCGCGGTCGTCACGGAACGGAGCGGTCTTCGCCGTCGCTGGCGTGAGGGACGGCCCGTCCCTCACATGAGGGATGCCGGAATCCTCCGCCGCGGGAACAATGATCCCCGTGGAGCGAGCACACGACCGCCGGGGCAGGTGGGCGACCTGGGCCGACCGGGGCCGGCGGATCGCCGCGACCCCGCACGCTCCCGCCGTGGCCGCCGCCCTGCTGGCGTCGCTGGCGGTGGCCGAGTCGATCGCACACCTCACGGGCGCTCTCCCGGCCTATCCCCTGATCGGGGAGACGGTGAGCGTGCCTGCGGGCGAAGCAATCACTCACCCCGGCGGCGTACCGGCGGATGGGACGATCGCCCGCCCCGGTGGTCCGCCACCCGATCCGAACCCCGGCGCCCCGTCCCTTCTGGTGGCGTCCGGTCTGCTCGGCCTGGCCACCACGCTGCCCGTCGCGATCGTGCGGGCGCGGCCGGCCGTGGCCGCCGTCGCCGTCTCCGCGGCGGGACTGCTGTCCCTGGCGGCCTTCCACACGCTGACCGCGGCGGGCGTGACCGCGCAGCTGATCTGCTGTTACCGGCTCGGCCGTACCGGTTCGCAGCCGCTGGCCGTCCTCCTGACGGTGCCGTTCGTCCTGGTGGCCGTGGCCGGTACGGCCCTCGGCGGGACAGGCGTCCTCACCCTGCTGGCGGCCTGTCTGGCCCCGGCGGCGGCCCTGGCCGGGATCGCGCGGCGGGCGCAGACCCGGGCGGCGGACGACGACGCCGCCCGCCGGGCCATCGCCGACACCCTCCTGGAGCACACCGCGCGCGGCGAACGCGCGCGCATCGCCCGGGAGCTGCACGACGTCGTCGCCCACCACATCTCCATGGTCGCCGTGCAGGCGGAGACGGCCCGGCTGACCACCCCGGGGATGCCGGCCACCGGGGCGGAGCGGCTGTCGGCCATCGGCGACACCGCCCGGGCGGCGCTGACCGAGATGCGGCGCCTGCTCGGCGTGCTGCGCGAGGACACCGGAGCGGAGACCGCGGACCGGCGGCCCCAGCCGGGCCTGGGCCTGGGCGAGCTCAACGAGCTGATCGACGAATCACGTGACGCCTCCGGGACGAGCGTCCGCCTCATCCTGACCGGCCCGCCGGTCCCGCTCGGCCCCGGCGTCGAACTCGCGGCCTACCGCATCGTCCAGGAGGCCCTCACCAACGCCCGGCGGCACGCGCCGGGCGCCGCCGTCGATGTGGAGCTGCACTACACCGGCGACGGCCTGCACCTGACCATCCGCGACAACGGCCCCGGCCCGGCCACGGCGGCGCCGTACGAAGAGCGCGGGCTGCCCGCGGCGCCGTACGGCGGGCACGGGCTGTCCGGCATGCGCGAGCGCGCCGCGGCCGTCGGCGGCGAGCTGCACGCCGGCCCGGCCACCGGCGGCGGCTTCCTCGTCGAGGCCCGCCTGCCGGCCCGGGACGGAGAGCTCGGATGAGGCGTCCCGACCTCACCGGCCAGGAGCGGAACACCCGGATGAGGGCCCTGTACCCGCCGGCCCGGGACGGGGTGCCCGGATGAGTTCGCCTTCTCCGAGTTCGCCTTCTCCGCGTTCACCGTCTCCGGCGGTCCGGATCGTCGTCGCCGACGACCACCTGGTGGTCCGCACCGGATTCGCCGCGCTGCTCGACACCCAGCCGGACTTCACCGTCGTGGGCACTGCCCGCGACGGGACCGAGGCGGTGCGGGTGTGCCGCGAGCTGTCCCCCGACGTCGTCCTGATGGACGTGCGCATGCCGGGGATGGACGGCATCGAGGCCACCAGGCGGCTGACCGGCTCGGCGGACGCGGGGCCGCGCGTGCTCATCCTGACGACCTTCGACCTGGACGAGTACGTCTACGACGCGCTCCGCGCCGGGGCCAGCGGGTTCCTGCTCAAGGACGTCACCGCCGAGCGGCTCTTCGACGCGGTGCGCGTCATCGCCGCCGGTGAGGCCCTGCTGGCCCCGGCGGTCACCCGCCGCCTCATCGGCGAGTTCACCCGTCTGCACGCCCAGCCCGCCGCCTCGGCCGCGACCGCGCTCGCCGCTCTCACACCTCGCGAGACGCAGGTCCTGCGGCTGGTCGCCGAGGGCCTGTCCAACCCGGAGATCGCGCGACGGCTGACGGTCACCGAGGAGACGGTGAAGACCCACGTGAGCCGCGTCCTGAACAAGCTCGGCCTGCGCGACCGGACCCAGGCGGTCATCGCCGCCTACGAGACCGGCCTGGTCGTCCCCCGCTCCCGCGGCGGGGATCCGCGGGACGCCCCTCAATGACAGATGACGTACACCGCGGCTTCGAGCAGTTCCGTGACCTCGCCGGCGTCGATCTGCGCGTGCTCGTCGGAGAACAGCCGCATCGTGTACTCCCGGAGCGTGTGGGGCGAGTCCCCCACCCCATTGATGATCTTGTCGCAGACCATGCGGCCACGCCGGATCGCCAGCTCCTCATCGGCCACCAGGCCCGGGTCGAGGAGCCGCCGCAGCGGGTTCTCGGGTGGCCTCCGGGAGGACGGGCGCATACCCGGTGATCTTACGCAGGTGATCCCGGACGCCGGAGAGGGCCCGTCGTCCGGGATCCGGACTTTCGCTGGATTGCCTCATCCGCCCACCTCGCCGGCCGATGAAAAAAGCACCCGAAGGTCGTGGAAGAAACGGATCGTCCCATGCACACCCGCTCTCATCTGCTCGCGGCACAGGCCGCCACCGCCCGGCGGGCGGCCGGCGGCCGGAGTTGACCGACCGCCGGAACAGATGACGAGGAGAACCCCGATGAGCCCCTCAGAACTCAAGACCGCAGTCCGCCAGGCCGTCGGCTCCCGCGCCTGGCTGGTCTTCCTGTTGCTGGGGAGCGCGCTGACGGTGATCGCCACGTTCCTCACCAACCGGTGGCTGGGCGCGGAGGTGCTGTGCTGGGTCTTGGGACAGGGCGCCTCCGCGCTGGCCGTCTTCGTCGGCACCCGCCGCCACGGCCTGGCCCGCTCACGCCCGTGGCGGCTGATGCGCGCCGCCGTCGTGGTGGCCTGGGTGGCCACCACGCTGGGCTGGGGCATCGGCGGGGTGTGGCTGGGTCATGCCGAACTGCTGGAGCTGTACCGGATCGGCACCCTGGCCGCCTACGTCCTGTCCCTGGCCGCGTTGATCCTGCTGAGCGTGCAGACCGACGGCTCGCGCTGGGCGGGCCTGCTGGACGGCGGCATCCTCAGCGTCGGGGCCGCCATGCCGCTGTGGACCTTCCTGATCGCCCCGGCCATCGCCGTCAGCGGCCACCTGAGCATCGGACTGGTCCTCGCGCTGGTGCCGCCGGTCATCGACCTGTTCGCCTACGGGGTCGTCACCCGCCTGGCCCTCGACAGCCGCCATGCCCCGTGGCTGTACATGCTGAGCGCCTCCTATCTGGCGTTGTTCGTCGCCGACAGCGCCTACCTGCTCGACCAGGTCGCCGGCCGGCCCGCCGATCCGCTGACCACCGCCGGCTGGCTGGGCTGGTTCGTGCTGCTCGGGACCGCGGTGCTGCACCCCAGCCTGGCCGGGGCCGGCTCCCTGCGGCCCGCGGCCGCCCCCGGCCGCAGGCGCATCCGGGCGTTCCTGGCGGTGGCGCTGCTCAGCCCGGCCGCCTCCATCGTGGGCGGATGGCGGTCCGGTGCCGGCTCCGCCTCCGCCGACCCGGCGGTCACGGCCGTCTTCACGCCCGCCGACCTGGTGGTCACGGTGCTGACCCTGGTGCTGGCGGTCCTGCTGGTCCTGCGCCTGAGCGCGGTGGCCGGCATCGCCGAGACCCAGGCCGTCGACCTGCGCGAGTCCCTGCGCCGGCAGGAGATCCTGCAGCGCAGCCTGACCCACCGCGCCAGCCACGACCCGCTGACCGGGCTGGGCAACCGCGCCCTGCTCATCCAGGCCCTGCAGGCCACCCCCACCGCCCCCGCCGCATCCGCATCCGCCCTGCTGCTGCTGGATCTGGACGGCTTCAAAGACGTCAACGACACCTACGGCCACCCCGTCGGCGACGAGCTGCTCACCATCGTCTCCCGCCGCCTGCGCGCCCTGGTCCACCGCGGTCAGACGCTGGCCCGCCTGGGCGGCGACGAGTTCGCCCTGCTGCTGCCCGGCACCGACCGGCAGCAGGCGCTGGCCGTCGCCGAGCGGATCCTGGCCGCCGTACGCGAGCCGTACCGCATCGACGGCCGCGAGCTGTACGTGACCACCAGCATCGGCGTGCTGGCCGAGGCCGCCACCACCGCCACCGACGCGCTGCGCGATGCCGACCTGGCCCTGTACGCGGCCAAGGCCGCGGGCAAGAACCAGATCGCGGTCTTCGACTACACCCTGCGCGCCGAGCGGCTGCACCACGCCGAGCTCGCCGCCGGTCTGCGCAAGGCCCTGGCCGCCGATGAGTTCACCCTGGCCTACCAGCCCGTCGTCAACCTGACCACGGGCGCCGTCTACGCCGTCGAGGCGCTGTTGCGCTGGACCCCGTCCGGCGGCCGGCGCGTCCCGCCGGACGTGTTCGTCCCCGTCGCCGAGGACACCGGCCTGATCGTCGAGATCGGCCGATGGGCGCTGGAGCAGGCCTGCGCCCAGGCCAAGCAGTGGCACCGGCGCTACGGCATCGCCGTGACCGTCAACGTCTCCGGCCGCCAGCTGCGCGAGCGCAGCTTCAGGGACACGGTCCTGGAGATCCTGACCCGGCACGCGCTGCCGCGCAACGCGCTGACCCTGGAGGTGACCGAGAGCATGCTGCTGGCCACCAGCCCGGCCGAGACCCAGCGCATCGTGGCCGTCCTGGCCGACCTGCGCGCCCACGGGGTGCGCATCGCCCTGGACGACTTCGGCACCGGGTACTCCTCGCTGGCCTATCTGCGCACCCTGCCGGTCGACATCCTCAAGATCGACCGCTCCTTCACGACCCCGCTCACCGGCGCCGACCACCGCCAGGCGCGGGCGTTCACCAAGGCGATCGTGGAGCTGGCGGCCGGGCTGGACCTGTCCACCGTGGTGGAGGGCGTCGAGTCCCGCGAGCAGGCCGAGATCCTGCAGCAGATGGGCTGCCCGCTGGCCCAGGGGTATCTTTTCTCCCCGCCCATCTCCCCGGCGGAGGTGGACGACCTGCTCCAGATCAGCCCGTGGCAGCACGTCGCCTGACCGGCCGCGTCACCTGACGCGGCCCCGGGCCTTCGTTTTCCGGATGACGGCGAACGCGCGATCTTCGTCGTGACAGCTGATCGGAGCGCCGGCCCGGGGTGATGCTGGACAACCGGGGCAGAGCCCGAGACCCGGTGCGCTCCGACGGCGGCCCGGTCCTCTGCCGGACCGCATCGCCCCGGTCGTCCTGCCGAAGGGGGCCGTGATGGGAGCCGACGACCGCAACGAACGAGCACCGGCCCCCGGCTCCGGCCTCTCGGATGCCAGGATCGCCGAGTACTCGGTGAGACTCGCGCAGATGCGCGACACCGCGGAGGACCTGGTCCGCCAGGCGGCCGCCATCAGGGCCGACGGCCGGCGCAACGCCGCGATCGCCCAGGAGGTCTGCCGGAGCCTGGCCGAGCAGCGCGAGCGGCTGAGGGCCGTCTTCGCGACGGTCCACGAGCAACGCCGGGCCCGCCTGCCACGGCCCTATGCTCCTTTCCCCATTCAAGGAGATAAGCGGTAACAGACGGATATACCGGTCTTTTCGGGCGAGATGCTGAGAGACGTGCCGCCTCTCCCCGATCCGCAGCCGCTTCCCGCCGATCCCTCACCGGGTTCCCTGCGCACGCGTCGCACCGTGGCCGCCACCGCCGCGCTCGTCTCGATCCTGCCGGCCGGCGCCGGACTGGCCGGACTCGTCGCCGACCTGTCGGCGGTCGCGCCCGAGGCGTTGAACCTCCCGGACAAGAGCGTCAGCGCGATCGGCATGAGCGTCAGCGCGATCGGCATGGTGATCGGCCTGATCGGCCTGGCGATCAGCTCCACGGCCCTGCTCCGGATACGCACGCAGGCACGGAGATCCGAGCAGGCCAGCACGTTGATCGCCCGAGCCGAACGCGCGTCCTCGACGGGCCAGGCCGGGGACGCGGCAGCCGCCCGCGACGAGTTCGCGGCTCTTGCACCACTCGCCGAGCAGATCATGGGCCCCGAGCATCCGAACACGCTGGCCATCCGGCACGATCTCGCCCGCTGGACGGAGGCGGCCGGTGACCCGGTCGCCGCCCGTGCCCAAGTGGGCGCCCTCGTCCGGGTGATGAGACGGGTTGTGGGCGCCGAACACCCCGAGACACTGACCGTCCGCCACTATCTCGCCTCCTTGACCGAGACGCTGGGGAAGGTCGTCGCCGCCCGTCACCAGTACGCCGCCCTGCTGCCGACGTTCGAGCGGGTCCTGGGACCCGAACACCCGGACACGCTGGCCCTGCGTGACAGCCTCGCCCGTACGACCGGGAGGAGCCGGGACGCGGCCGGGGCACGCGACCGGTACGCCGCCCTGCTGCCGGTGGCCGAGCGGGCGTTCGGTGCCGAGCACCCCGATGCGCTGACCGTCCGGTTCTCCCTCGCCTACTGGACCCGGCAGGCCGGAGACACGACCGCGGCACGCGACCAGTACACCGTTCTGCTGTCGATGTCCGAGCGGATCTTCGGTCCCGGGGATCCAGGCACACTGCTCGTCCGAGCCGAACTCGCGTACTTGACGGAACAGGTCGGGGACGCGGCCGCCGCCCGTGACCAGTTGGCCGCCGCTCTCCCGGCGCACGAGCGGGCGCTGGGCGCCGGGCACCCCGACACGCTGGCTCTGCATGACAGCCTCGCGCGCATGACGGGGAAGGCCGGGGACGCGGCCGGGGCACGCGACCGGTACGCCGCTCTGCTGCCGACGTTCGAGCGGGCGCTGGGCGCCGAGCACCCCGACACGCTGGCCGTCCGCGGCTACCTCGCCTACTGGACACGGGAGGCCGGGGACGCGGCCGCCGCGTGCGAGCAGTACTCCGCTCTCCTGCCGGTACGCGAACGAGTCCTGGGCTCCGAACACCCGGACACACTGATCAACCGAGCCGAGCTCGCCTACTCGACGGGCCAGGCCGGAGACGCGGCCGCCGCCCGTGACCAGTTGACCGCCCTGCTGCCGATACGCGAGCGGGTCATCGGCCCGGAGCATCCGTACACCTTGGCCACTCGGGGCAACCTCGCCCACTGGACAGCAGAGGCCGGGGACCCGGCCGCCGCCCTCGACCAGCTGACCGTCCTACTGCCCGTGCAAGAGCGGGCGCAGGGCAGCGAGCACCCGAACACCCTCGCCCTCCGGCACAACCTCGCCTACTGGACGGGGAAGGCGGGAAACGCGACCGCCGCCCTCGACCAACTGACCGCGCTGCTGCCGGTGTACGAGCGGACCCTGGGAACCGACCATCCCGACGCGCTGTCCCTGGATGAGAGCATCGCCCAGATGACGGGGAGGGCGGGAAACGCGACCGGGGCCCGTGACCGGCTGACCGCCCTGCTGCCGACGTTCGAGCGGATGCATGGAAGCGAGCATCCGGACACCCTGGCCGTCCGGCACAACCTCGCCCACTGGACAGCAGAGGCCGGGGACCCGGCCGCCGCCCTCGATCAGTACACCGCCCTGCTGCCGATACGCGAACGGGTCCTGGGCCCCGAACACCCGGACACGCTGGAAACCCGTACCGAACTCATCCGGTGGTCGGAGACGGTCCGGCAGGATTCCGGAGCCCGGCGAGATTCCCTAGACAGCGAATGACGGGGAACCGGACCCCTGTGCGGGGTCCGGTCGATCGGTCAGAAGTACCGGCCGCAGGGGTACTGGCCCCCTTCGTAGCTCCAGCAGAGCTCCACCGTGAAGGGGCGCCCGTCCTCGTAGTGGACCTGGTACAGGCCGGCGTCTCCGAACTCGTCCTGGTACGACCACCACGGGGGCGCCGCGTGGGCGGGAGCGGCGGCGGTGGCGCTGATCAGGGCGGCGGCGACCGCGCCGAACAGCACGGTCACGATCCGCTTGCCGGTCTTGGAAAGTCGTGACATCGATGACTCCGATCTCGATCTTTGGAACCGGGACACAGTTCACCGCCGCGGTCTTGGAGATCAGTTGGAGCTGACTGGAGATCGTTCCAAGCGGTCGTGTTCATCCGGCCGGCCTGTGGGCGGCCATGAGGAATCCGGGTGCGGCGACCCCGGCGCACCCGAGACCATGATCCGTATGGCAACCTGCATCTTCTGCGAGATCGTCGCGGGACGAGCCGAGGCCGGCGTCGTCTACGCCGATGACAGCGTGGTGGCCATCATGGATCACAAACCGGCCACGGTCGGTCACGTCCTGGTGATCCCGCGCGTGCACATGGCCGGACTGGCGGACGCCGACGACGCGATCGGTACGGCGATCTGGCGTACGGCACGGCGCGTGTCGGCCGCGTTGCGGACTTCGGGCCTCCGCTGTGAGGGGGTACGGCTGTCACTGGCCGACGGGGAAGCCGCCGGGCAGGACGTCTTCCACCTCCACCTGCACGTGGTGCCGCGCTATCCGGGGGACGGCGTCGTGGTCACCGCCGACTGGAAGAAGCGCTCGCGTGAGCTCCTCGACCACGACGCGGCGCTGATCCGGAACGCACTCGCGTGACCGCGCGAACGCACGGCCTCGGGCGGTGCCGCAAGGCGGCGGCTGCCGTACTCACACAGGCCCGATGACGAATCAGGGCATGGGAGATCCCGTCGTGATCGTGGACTGCAGCCCCGCCAGGCCGGTGGCGCACCGGGCGGACAATCCGGAACCGACCAAGCGCCGCTTCCGGGAGGCGCCGGGCAGCCGGGGCCGTCAACGATCGGATGTGATCGCGTCCGAGTAGGGTGAGGGCATGCTTTGACGCCTGCCCGGTAACCGGGCACCTCCGGATCTCCTTCGTTCGTCGCAGCTTCCACCCCGGACCCACGAAGGAGACGTCTTCCATGAACACGTCGACCCGCATAGACGTTCCCGACCTGTTCGCCGCGTCCTATGCCGCCAACGGCGCCGAGGCACGCGCCTGGATCACCGATCTGCCGCGTCTCGGCGGCGAGTTCCTGGACCGCTGGGGACTGCGGCCCGACGGCCCGTCCGCGTACGGCATGGCCTCGCTGGTTCTGCCTGTGCTCCAGGCCGACGGGACACCTGCCGTCCTCAAGCTCCAGCAGCTCCGGGAGGAGACCTCCGGCACCGCCACCGGCCTGCGGGCATGGAAGGGCGACGGCATCGTGCGCCTGCTCGACTATGACGAGAAGAGCGGCACGCAGTTGCTGGAACGCCTGGATGCGACCCGGCCCCTGTCCTCGGTGGCCGACGACGATGCGGCCGTGCAGATCCTGGCCGAACTGATGGCCCGCCTGACCTCGTTACCCGCCCCGGGGGATCTGCGGCGGCTGTCCGACATCGCCGCGGCCATGCTCGACCAGGTCCCGCATGCCGTACCGGCACTGCGAGACCCTGACGAACGGCGACTGGTGCGCACCTGCGCGTCCGCCGTGGCCGAACTCGTCGGCGAACCCGGCGACCGCCTGCTGCACTGGGATCTGCACTACGACAACATCCTGGCGGGGGAACGGGAACCCTGGCTGGCCATCGACCCCGAACCCCTGGCGGGCCACCCGGGATTCGAGTTGCTGCCGGCGCTGGACAACCGGTGGCAGGAGGTGGAGGCCACCGGTGATGTGGCTCGCGCGGTGCTGCGCCGCTTCGACCTGCTGACCGAGACCCTCGGCATCGACCGGGGGCCGGCAGTCGGATGGACCCTCGGCCGCGTGCTGCAGAACGCCCTGTGGGACATCGAAGACGGCAAGACCACCCTCGGACCTGCCCAGGTCGCCATCGCTACGGCGTTGCTGCTTCGGCGGGGATGAAAAGGGGATGGTTTCCGCAACTCACCGGAGAATCAGGTGGTCAGGTCGTTCCCTTCCCAAGGGTCCGCCGTCCGCAGTCGACGGGTGATGCGCTCTTCCAAGTGGCTTCCGTCTTCGTGTCGGGGTACCGCCAGCTGGTGGGCGTCCCCGGCGATGTCCTCGTCGGCGGCCGTGATCAGCCGGTCGACCAGATCGGACGGCGGGGCCACATTGGCGGCGAGGCCACGCAGGACATGGTTCACGGGGCCATCCTGCCCGGGCCGTGATCACATGGCGTGTGATTATTTCAGCGGCGGTGAGGCCATGGCCGGCCTCGCCGCCGCTGCCCTGCCATTGACCGGCGCCGGAGGCCTCGCCATGCCTGATTCCCTGTTGTCCGCCCTGATCGGCCAGGAGCTGGGGTCGGTGGTCTTCGTCCGCGACTATCTGCAACTGGACTTCGATGGGCCGCGCCTCACCCTGTTCGTCTGGCCTCAGGTCAGCGTGGATTCCACGGTTCACTCGATGGGCGACCCTGGCTACCGAGACACGTTGTGCGCCTTGATCGGCCATACCGTCCTGACGACGGCAGAAAGCCCCGATGCGGGACTCGTCGTCGGCTTCGGGCGTGGCTCAGTGACGCTCAAACCGGAGCCCTCCCATCTGGAAGGGCTCGAGATCGCGATGCTTGGCGGGTTCACCGATCGCGAGGACTGGATGGTGTGGCGCCCGGACGAATACCCCTTCGACGCCCCAAAACGGCCCTTACATCTATACCCTGCTCGATCTCCGGCCTTCCCAGATCAGCGGTGAGCGTAGGGCGGGCTGCCGAAGACCCGCACCCGCCCCTCCGGTCCCACGGCCACATCCTGTACGGCGTTCGGGTTGGAACCGGGGACGACCGACCCGCTGAACGGCACCGCCGGGATATCGAAAGTCCATCAGGCCGAACCGTCCCAGCGGCGAAGGTAGCCGGGCTCGAACCCTCCGCCGCCGCTGTCATGTGCGGACCAGAGCGTGCCGTCGGCGGAGGCTGCTGCCCCGATCGGCTCGGCGTAGGTGTCATCCCTGTCGACTGCGGGCCCTCTCCAGGTCGGCGCCTTCGATTGAAGCGCGTGTAGCCGGAATCCAGAGGAGCCGCCGCGGTCCTGACCGGGCGTCGCCTTCAGTGATCGACTACTGGGATTCAAGCGGGACTCGTTAGACCGGGGGCATGAACGATGAGATCCATTCCCTGCAACGGCGGGAGGGTCCGGTGCCGCCACCGGTCTGGGAGCGCGTCGTCTCTCTTGATGAGTCCCTGCCCGACGTCTGCATACACCGGGAGATGTGTTTCGCCAAGCACGTCCAGGCCAAAGGCGGCATGGAATGGTTGCTGGGCGGGCTGGTGTTCCTGTGGGTGATCTACGTGACCGCCTGGACGGCGGGCGTGATCTGGTGGTGGGGACGGCCGGGAGCCGGGCTCATGGCGGCGGTGACGCTTCCGCTGATCCTGATCTCAGCCGTGGTGCACCGCCGCCGGGGACACCGCGGCCGGTGCTGGATCGTGCGGTCACTGGATCCCGGCGAGATCATGGACGGCTTCGCCGTCCTGGTGAGCCCGTTCGTCTGGATCGAGCGGGTCCTGGGATGGATCCTGTGGCCCCTCCTGCAGGTCGGACGTCTGTTCGGCTGGCTCTGGAGGTGCCTGTCCAGGCTCGGAGAGCTGTGACCGTACGGCGGCGCTGACCGGCCGCGAGGAGGCTCCTCGACACCTCGTTGCGTGCGGACGGTCTCTCCAAGGGCGAGATCGGGGCCGCGTTGCTCGTCTCCGAGCCGGACGCAGCGGAGTTCGCCCGGATGCCGCGCTATGACGGGGAAGGCTGGCCCCGCCGAGCTACGGCGGGCTGAGGACGGCCGTACCGCCGAAAAGCTCGGCCCCTGCTGGACTGGCACACCGCACTGAAGAGCGTCAGGCGATGTCTCCCCTGGAGCGGACGCGGCCTGTACCTGACATCAGATGACAGGGATGACGGAGAAACTTGGCGTATCCACGACGACCGAGAGGAACCGTCATGCCCCGCGCAACCGGCACCTTCACCATCGACAGCTGGGAGCCCGAGCCCTACGACGAACGCGAGGGCACCACGCTCACCCGCGTCCACCTCACCAAGACCTTCCACGGCGACCTGGAGGGCACCAGCACCACCGACATCATCACCGCAACGGGCCAGGTGGAGAGCTCGGCGGCCTATGCGGGCTTCGAGCGTTTCACCGGCACCGTCCATAACCGCAAGGGCAGCTTCGTGCTCCACCACACGGCCACCGCCCACGCGGACGAGTCCTCCTTGAGCTGGACGATCCTGCCCACCTCCGGCACCGGGGAACTGACCGGCATCCGGGGCGGCGGCCAGATCGTCAACGGCAACGGCCGGCACTCCTTCCACCTCGACTACGAGCTCGAATGAGGATCTCCGGCACCTGCGTGCCGGATCTGCCGGTCGAGCCGCAGGCGCCGATCAATCATCCGCAGTCATCCGCAGCCATCCGCGAGCAAGGCCGCTTGCCCTGCGGGATACGACGAGATGTGGATCGAGCGGATGGAGCAGGTCCGCGATCGGCCCCCCACACCGTCCTCGATTGACCTAGGCGAATCTCGCACTACAGAACCCGGAAGGCCGACCCAAATTGAGCGAGTCGGCCTTCTGCGATCTCTAGAGGCCCTGCAGGTGCAGTGGTGCTGCCACGTTCTCGGCGAACCAGGTGAAGAAGTAGCTGTCACGGTCGAGGCCCGCGCGGACCGTCTGACGCCAGGCCTCCCGGCCGAGCACATCGAGGTACTGCTGCAGGATGCGATCTCGCTCTTCGGGAGTGCAGCCGAGCCGCTCCGGCGACTGCCGGGCCAGGTGGCCGACGAGCTCTGCGGCATTGGTGTACCTGCTCACGGTCGCTGCCTGGCGGCTGAGATGACCGGCGTGCGCCTCCAGGACGATATGTGCCGGCGGGTAGTGATCCAGAGTCATCCCCATGCCGCTGCAGCCGGCCATGGTGCTCAGCAGCCGACCGGTGTGATCGACCAGGTCATCGTCGGCGTCAGGCCGGATGATCGCTTCATGCAGGTGAGCGGCGGTGGCGACCTTGCCGGCGAAGTAGCCGTTGAGGTAGTCGCCGTCGCAGGAATTGCGCAGCAACCACGAACGTGACTCGAAGACGCCCATGCACAGCGCCTCGACGACGTAGACCCGTCCCCAGCCGGCGACTCTCTCGGCAAGCCACAGCAGCGCCTCCTCGCCGCCACGGCGGCGTTGCAGGGCGTTGGCGGCCAACAGGCCGAAGTGGTTCGACAACAGCCCGATCGTCTGGATCAGCGAGATGTCCTCTTCCGCCCAGCCGGTGGCGAGCAGCGCCAGTCCCACGGTCGCAGAGCACCGATCGCTGCTGTGCCGTACCAGCCATCGCCCGGTCTGCTGAACTCGTCGTTTATCCGCTCGCAGCGCCGCGGCGGCAATGTGCTCATTGCGGTGGGCCGGAACGTAGAGGTCGTGGAACGCGTCGGCGAGCTCACCAGGGGGCGCCTCGGCTTTGGCGAAGTGCGCGTCCAGGATCGCGGCGACATCCATGCCGACAAACCGGTGATCTTCCGGCGCATCCGGTCCACGCCGTCGGTGGTGTGTTTCCGCGTCGGGGTACGGCTCGCCGTCACGGGGCAGGGGCGCATCCGGATCTTTCCGGTGCAGGCGCAGTGCGTAGTCGAACAGACTGATCTGGGGTCCGAGCGATCCAAGCTCGGTCGTCACGCTCACCGGCGGACGGAGGACTCGATTCTCTCGATCATGTCCGGGATGATGCCAGCACAGATCGGCCAGATGCAACAGGGCGCCAGGCGGCCCGGCATTCCTTCGGTCTCTGATGTAAGCCGAGCAGGACGATCATGTCCCACGACTGTCCCGCATCGCTCGTCATTCGGGGGCTTCCGACGTCGCAAGACGGCAAGACCGAATCGGCGCCGAAACGAGCGAAAGGCCAGGTCGGACGATGTCCGGCCTGACCTTTCGGTTGGTGCCCCCTGCAAGATTCGAACTTGCGCTCCCGGCTCCGGAGGCCCCTCCCCGATCATCCTCTGATCTGCGTTTTCTCCTGCTTCTTTAGGTTCACGGCCCGCCTATGGCTCGCACATCATGCTCTGGATCATCAGAAGCCCTCCACGTCGAGAACTTCTGAGATCGTCCCCGCGAGTGCGGGGCCGACATCAGCGCGCGGGCGATGTGGTGGATCTCGTAGGGACCATCCCCGCGGCGCGGGGCTGACGCCATTTCCTCCACCGTGCCCGACCGGATGCGGGGACCATCCCCGACATTGGCGTCTCCAGCAATGGCGCATCAGGGTGACCGCTACGAGGCCAGCCTTCTAGCAGTCTTCGATCGGTTCAGTCGTCTTCGGCCCACACTGCGGCCAACAAGAACCCGATTGCGCCGATCCCGCCGACAAAGAAAGCGATGTGCAGGCTGGGAGTGTCTGTCCCGCTTTTAATGAGCATGTAGGAGCCGACTGCCGTAGCTGCGGAGATGACGGCCCTAACAAGGCAGCTGTTTCGTTTCGACACGCGATTCTCCGTGCGGTGTGCTCCGCCGGGGCGAACGAACTGCGGACCCTCGATGGTACGCCGTCCTGCGCCGCTGGTCTCCGGCTCCGAATCGGAGCTGACCATCGGCTTCTCATAGAGAGGGCCGCCCAGTCCATAGGCCCGAAGGCACTCACCGTGCTACCGCACTGCAATAAGTAATCAGAGACAGAGAAGACGTCCTCATAAAGGTGGCGGTGAACCGTCCGGACGATGTGTTCCGAGTTAGATAGACCTCGCTCTACGGCTCGCCCCGTGGGCAGAAGGACAACCGCTGGCGCCCCTCCACGTCGCTGCGCGGCAGCTTATTCCCATGTGCGCGTGAGCCACTTTGCTCTAACAAAATAATTTCCGGCAGGAGCCCTCCCGCCCCTTGTCCTGAGTGACACAAGCATCAGAGATCGCTTTGCGGCGATCCGGCACCATCGCCGTGATAGCTTGGATATTCGGCAAACGCGCTCGTGCACTGACTCTTGCGGCCGTGCTCCTGCTCGGCCTGCTGGGCTTCGGATTGATGAGTGGCGCTGATTACTTGGCTGACGGCTGCTTCCCGTGATACGTAAGCCCTATGACCATTCGACTAAAGCATGCCCTGGCGTGAAACTCGGTATAGCTGCGTGAGAGACATAGTGGCGTGGGGAAGATATCTACGCCCTCGATCGTCGACGCTAGAGTTCCAAGGACCATCCTGCCAGGTAGACAGAACCATCTTGACGGTGTCCCGGCTCAAGTCATACCAGTCGATTTCTTCGATTTCGTAGGCGCTGTGGGCTCTTTGCGCACGTTCGACGAGCTCCCCCTCCTCCAGCTTCGTCTTCACATGAGCGAAAAAGTATGCCGACACCTCAACAGCATAGAGACCGAACCAGGAGAAAACGATGTTGTCTCCATATAAATCTGGCTCGGTAAGATTCACCTCCTCCACCAAGGCTCGAACTGCCAGATCATAGCAATTTTCGAACGGCCGCCCGGGCTCCCTCCAGTTCATCGTCTCGTGGACACCGACCTGATAGAAATGCGGCCAAACCCGTGCGCCCTGAGGCCTCCGGATCATCATTATCCGACCGTTGCGACTCTGGACTGTTACGTTCACGACTATGTTCGAGTTGGGCGCGCCTCGAATCAACTTGCTCAAACCGCCTTCTTGGTCACTGCGCAAGATGCGGGCTACGATGGCATGATAATCCTCGGGATGGTCTCGCAGGTAGCGGCGGATTGCCACATGTTCATAATACTGGCTCCTGGCGACGCTGAGACAGAGCTGCTGGTTCGCCGATTCCCGAGTGTCCTCGTCATAGGCAACAAGTGTCGGACATGGACTGCCAGGCTTTGCAGACTCCTCCTCCAGGTAAACTTGCAGAGCCGCCGGGTCTACCCAGTCCTGCTGCATGGAGGAAACGACCGTGATCGGCCCAATATTATGCTGCTGATCGAGCCGACGAGAGAAGTTCCAATCGATTATGCGGAAAAAACCGACAGACGCCGGATCAAATCCGAAAGGTTGAAAGTGCGTCTCGGTAGGCGGCGTCCCCAGAAAAAGGCTGACGTATCTATGTGGAGATGCGCGAAGCCGCCTCTTCTCGGCTTCAATGTCGAAGCAGTGGTTCATCACTGTTTGGACTGCTTCAAGGAAGACCTGGCGCTGGTATGGGTCCCGCGGCAGAGCCTTGTCACCGGTCTTTAGGACGTTGAGGACGGTCTTACGCTCCCACGCAAGATCGAAGTCCAGGCCATGCAATCGTGAATAGATCATGTCTGCCAGGTGCGGCCAGCTCAGCCAGCCTCCAGCATAAATACCGTACGATGCGTTCTCGTCCTGAGAGAGATGCTTTCTCGTCTCCTTGTTCCCTTGGCACAACAGATCGCGATCGATCCTAATCGCATCTCTGAAACGCCTGTTCAGGTCGGCGCGGTCCCTAGCGGAGAGAGGAGACACGGCAGCAGAATACCCCCGGTCTGCGACCTGCAACAGGGGGTAATCCGCTGGTGATCAAAATACTCGCAGGTCAGCGTGGATATGGATCATGAGCCTATCCCCCCGTTCGCTCTCCTCCTGCTGGCCTTACCCGCCGAACAGCCTCCTGACAACATTCCTAGTAGGCGTTGGGAGGTGAGATGGATGAACAAGGTAACACCCGTTAGAGATGTGTCGAGGTCTAGGACGATCATTGTGCAGGTACCCACGCTGAAGCAGCGCACATGGAGATCGATCAGCCATGTCGGCGTTCTCGCTCTTATCACTACGGGGTGGGTATCGAGCACGCGCGACATCATTTCGATAGTCGTCATAAGCGTGGTTCACGAGTTGTGCGCAGCACTAGGTGGCTACATCAAATCTTAGGAGGGTACTCGTGAGTGTTCGCTGAGCCTCGAAGCAAGCGCGAATACTCACGAGCTCTCTCGCAGGAAATGACGAAGCGTTGCTTCATCTTTAAAATCGACTATCGAGCTCGCCCTGGAAGTCGATAGCGGTAGTGAGGTATCCTTATAATGAACGAGGAATATATCGGCTGCTCGAAGAACTATCTTTACGCCTTCACGTGAGACCAACTCGCGCGCGCACGTAAGGCGCTCCATAACTTCTCCGCCCTCTATAATGCTGGCAGTCTTTACGTCTCCAATTACCATATAAGCGTCCGGATCTGTCGCATCTGACGTCTGGTGATACTTGTGCGGAAATCCATATCTTCCACATTCTCTGCGCAACGCATCCAAGAGCATCGTCGGGAGATCGTTCGTGACAGGCCATCCGATTGTCACGCACTGCTCTCCCTGAAGCCAAAGAGTGCGGTCATACAGACGCAGCCCTCGACTCGTGAATGTGTCGAGTGATTTGTTGTAACCGCCAAACTGTATGGGCACCCCACCGTGGAACTCGGATCTGAGCATGTGAATCATCCGAAGAAGGCTGCCCAGCGAGGCCGAGTTGGTTGATCGCTCTAAGCCGACGATCGTCGCATGAACCTCCTCTTGTACGCGAGGCTCAAAAATGGGCCCCACCGACTGCCGCATCAAATCTTGTACGGTTTTGATGTAATTACCCAAAATGGTGGGTTTCTCTCCGTACCAGGCAACTATAGTGACGTGCTGCATGTCTGTTTCCGTCATACCTTTCCTTCGCGTCTAATTACATCATTACCGTAAGCAGTGATCGACCACCCATTCGCAGGGCCCGGCGACAGTGCAGGCCGGCCTATCTTCCGTAATAGTAGAGGCGCGACCAATACGGGTAAATACTCAGTTTCCGAAGGGATACTTGTTGTTCTCCCATCGAGGTTGTCCGGTCACGTCCCATTCGTCTGGTCGCAACCAGGCCGACTCAGAAGGTGTTTGAGAGGTAATGGCTTGCTTCATCGGGCCCATTCCAGCAGCCGTGATCCGGGCCGTAGAGCAGGACGTCCGCGGGTGATCCGCCGTAGCAGCATGCTGATCCCCGCCCACCGGATCATCCCTCGCTCATCGGTGGCCGACGCTCATCATCACGCACCAACCGCCGATACAGCATCAACCACGCCAGCGCCCACCCCACCACCCACCGCTTGGGATGCACCCGAAAGCCGCGCTGGGTGGCGGGCTTGGCAACGATGTGCATGACGATGCCCAGCACCTGACGTGCCCACAGCACCACCGCCCGGCAAAGCCCTGATCGGCGAAGACCACCCAGCAGGCACCTGACAGATACAACCCCAACAGACTGGTGGCTCCAGCGCGATCTTGCACGCTGGCCGGACGGATCATCACTGCCAGCAGCAGGCAGAAGATGTCGGTGGCCACGAACCGCTTACGACCATTGCCCTTCTTATGGGCGTCATAGCCGCAGCTGTCGGCGCCCGCAGTGTCGGCGCCCTTGACGCTCTAGCTGTCGATGACCGCGGTTGGCCTATAGTGGGGGCATCCCCCAGAGCACAGCCCGCCCTGCTGGACGGCTACACCCGGGCGGCATCGGCAACGGTGACCCAGGCCTGGACTCGCTCCCGGTCGACTCCCACCATGTCCGCCAGGATCGCCACGGTGTCCACCGCCGGCAACCATCGGGTGGCCTTGAGCGCGACGACGGCTACGTCATAGGCGGCCTCGCCGCGCATGCCGCGAGGATCGATCATCAGCATGCGGTCATTGGCTGCCAGCAGAAGGTTCCCGGTGGAGGCGTCGCCGTGGCAGAGGCCGGAAAGGTCGTCGGCACTGAGGTCATCGAGTACGGCAAGCGCCTCTTGCCGCTGGTCATGATGGGCCGGCGAGCGCCCGGGAGCCAAGTCCTGCAAGCCGTCCCCCTGCTCCAAGCGGTGCCGTAGCCATTGGCTGATCGACGGCATGTCCGGCGCAGGGGCGAGCTGGTCCACGAGTGGCCGCAGCATCGCGGCCAGCGGCAGGGAGAGGTCTTCGTTGACGGGAAGGGCGTAGAGCGGGGTGCCGGGCTCTATGCGGTCCATGACGGTCCACGTGCCCGACTCGGTCTGAGTCACCTCGTGAACCCTGGGGCCGGCGCCGATTTCCGCCAGTCGCATTGCGACAGCCGACTGGAAGGACCCGTTCGGGTCGGGGCTTGCTCGCATGACCAGGGGGCCGTTGACGGTCGCCACCTCGACGACGAAGCCGTACCGGGCCGGCAGGACCGCGATCGGATCCGCCTCATATCGCCGGCACAGCTCCACCAGTTCGGCTTCGACGCTCTGTCGCCACGAGGCTTCGAGAGCCGGCCAACGGCTGGCCACGGATTGCACGACGTCCGACGGAACACTCGGAACGCGTAGAGCTTCCACAGGGTCTCCCATCACCGGAGGGCGCCGTCGGAGTCGAGGGCATCCAGAACAGGCCTCAGGCTGTCGACGACGCAGCCGGCACCGGCGCCTTCGAGACCTGGAATCCGATCGGGATATTTCGCGTACCCGATGGTTGTCGTCCCCGCTCGGGCTCCTGCTTCCATATCGGTCACAGCATCGCCGATGAACAAACACGAGCTCGGTTTGCTCCCGAGCTCGGAAACGGCCTTCAGGATCGGTTCCGGGCTGGGCTTCATGAGCTCCGGGTGCCCGTAGACCCGGCACGAGAGAACCGCCACGTATCGGGCCAGATCATGCATACGGAGATATCGCGAGACGGCCGCTTCCGAATTATTGCTGACGACCCCCACACCTCTCCCCGTACGGCAGGCCAGCTCGATGGCCTCGTGTGCATGGGCCGTAGGGGTCGCCTTCTCGGCCGCCCTGACCTCTTCGGCTATCAAGACGTCCTCCACCTCGGGCAGGAGATCAGCCCGATGCTCACCGGTCCATGCGAGCAGGCGAAGAGGGTTGGGCGCGTCCCTGAGGGCATCAGGCGGCTGGACTCCGCGGTGGGCGAGAGCAGCGCGAACCGTATCGGCGACTCTTGACGCCGGATGGCCCGCGAAGAGATTGCACACGGGTCCGTCGAAGTCGAAGAGAAACACCGAACTGCCGCCGACCAATGCTGCGACATCAGCGGTCATGGCACATACTCGCGGGCCACGGTCCCCCATACGGAGTCGAACCACGCTTGTGCCTGCTGTACGAACTGCGGTCCATCGGAAGTCTCGCCGTCTCTGATGGAGAAGTGGAAGAGCGTGGCGTCTTTGCCCATCAGGTCGTGAAGGGTCACGGATTCCCCGTCCAACGTGATCGCGTGTTCGACGATCGGGTAGAAGCCGTAGAACACTTCCTCGCGGTTGAGGATGTAGAGCTTGAACGACGGTGCGAGGTTGTGGGTGCGGACGTCGACGCTCGCGGTCTTCACCAGCTTCAGATCGGCCAGCTCCTGCACCGCGTCCATGATTCCTTCGACGGCCCGGCGCGTTATCCGGTTCGCCCGCTTCTGGATCAGCGGCTCGGTGGAGTCGGTGCCGACCCGGCGTGGCAGGAGCATGGGCGCCGTCGTGTCGTACATCATGATCCGGATTTTCAGCGACTCCGGAGTGAGCCTTCCCGCCCTGATCTTGTCGAGCACTTCCATGATCGTGTTACGGAGGGTCTCACCGGAGAAGCCGGCGAAATCAAGCGAGGCGTGCGAGCGGTCGAAGCCCGTCTCGACGTGCGGGCGCAACCCCACGGGCTGCTGTGTCTGAGCCCGGACAAACACCCCGCTCCCCTGCCGGGTGACGATCAGATGATCCGAGGTCAGGAAGCGCAGGGCGGCCTTCACGGTTTCGCGCGCTACGCCGTATCGCCCGGCCAGCTCGCTCTGCGAGGGCAGCTTGTCACCGGGCTGCAGCTTCCCGGTGAGGATGGCGGCTCGCAGCTTGTTCGCAATCTGCCGCGACGGCGTCCGAGGATCATCAGGGTCAAGCTGGCCGAGGTAGTCAGCGTCGTCGCTCATGGCCACACCCTATAGGTGGCTAGCCAGGCTAGCTAGATTTTCGGCATTGCGTCTTGACATGACTAGCCAGGATGTCCAAGATGAGCGCAATAGATCTGACTAGCCAAGTCAGCCAGGAGATGGGAGTCAGAGATGAAGACCTCAACACCCGCCCCTCGCTCGCAAGCCTGGTTTCCCGGTGTCTACGTGCCGGTCCGGCACATCCACGGCATCGAGTTCGCCTCCGAGCAGCGACGGGGCGGGGTCCGGATCTTCCGGACCACCATCCACGGGACCGCCGATGAGCTGCGAGCACTGGCCACCCAGATGCTGCGGGCGGCCGACCGGCTGGAGAAGCCGAAAGCGGCATGATCCGGCACTGGTCCTGAAGGCGCTGATCCGGCCCGCGATCCGGACGCGGACCGGGTCAAAGCCGGCAGGCCCGGCGACTCGACGAAGTCACCGCCACTTGCCAACTGCATAGCGGATCTGCCAGCCAGATCACCGGCCCAGGTGACGAACCACGAGGTCCCGCGGCCACGATCCGGTACGGCTGGCAACACGCGCAGCGCTTGCGCTGCCCGTCCCTCGCGCTCCGAACCGTGTACATGGCGGTCGGCGCGTGAAGGGCGGAGAACGCAAGCCCTCTGATCTTGCGCGAGGAGAACACCATGCGGCACAACGAACGGCCGGTCCTCCTGGCCAGCACGATGGCGCCGAACCTGCTGAGCCTGCACCTGGATGAGCGGCCCATGGCCGTCTGCACCGACTGCGGCGCCTGGCGGATCCTCCGCCGGAACCTGCTGTGGCCTCACCGCGCCGCCGACGGCGTCTCCCGCTGTCCCGGCAGCGGGCAACGGATCGTCTTGGACCTGACTCCCGCCGAATGGCTGTCGAGCCTGTCCGTGGCGTGCCGGGATGCGGCCGGACGCCGCGCCCGCCGTACCTTCAGCAAACCCGAGCCGCCAGCCCCGCCTCCACTGCATCGCATGGCCGCCTGACTCCCGGAACGTCTCGTCAGCGCCCGGTCGGACCTCCCGGTCCGGCCGGGCGCTTCGTCATGCCCGCCTACCGAAAGGAGCACTCCCATGTCCGTCGACCACTCGTCATCCTCATCGTCCACCGTCCCCGCCCTCACCTACCTGCAGGAAGCACAGCTGCAGCTCGACGAGGTGCTGTCCGGCTATGACCCGCACGGCGCCACCGGCGACGACACCACCGCCTTCAGTGCCCAGCTCCGCCTCGCCGCCATCTGCGCCCAGCTGGCGCAGGCCGAGGCACTGCAGTCCATCGTCACCACGTTGGAGGAGACGCTGAACGAGTGGCGCAGCGTGCTACGGATGAGCGGGCCGTCATGATGTCCCGCCGATGCATCGATGCCCTGCGCACCCACGCGCAGGCCGCCTATTTGATCGACGACGCCGGCGAACTGGCCGGCATCGTCACAGAGCTGGTGGCCGAGCTCCAGGGGAGCCGGATCCGTGAAGGCCTGATCCGCAGCGAATACCTGGCCTTGCTGACCGCGGCCCGCGCCACCATCGCCGCCGAGCGCTGTCACCAGGCAGCGCCGCTGACCTTCCTGCACTGGGAACTGGAGCGTCACGGGCAGCTGCCCGGCGACCACGACACCGCCACCCGGGTACTGGCCGACGCCAAGGCCGCGCAGATCCTGATGGATCACCTCATCGCCCGGCAGTCGCCGGATAACCGACGGGTCTGCGCCGAGTGCGGGAGCGACATGGCCGCCTCCGCACCGGCCGCAGACCGCGGCGCGCGCCGTACCCCGACGGGGGTGAACGCATGATCCCGGCTCCGACGGATCGGGCATGGAAGGAGGCGCGTAACCACATCCAGACCGCTGTGGCTCATCTGGTGATCGACGCCTACGGCAGCCGAGCCGTCACCTGGCAGCCGGTGTTCCCGGGCGCCGCCACCCGGCAGCAGGTGGCCGATCCGCTGCCCGGCCTGTGGACGATCAAGTACTTGGACGCCCTGATCAAAAGCGAGGCTCGCAGGTACGCGCGGCGAGCACGCGAAACCGGGCACCCCTGGGCACGGATCGGCACCATGCTGCGGCTGCCCGATGGAGCGGACCACACCACGGGCCAGGCCGCTTTCGTCTACCTGGCCGACAACGTGTTCGGCGAGCAGTCGTTCACTTGGTGCTGCTCGGATCGGCACTGCGGCCAGCTGATCCACGACTACGGCCCCGGAGCCGACCATCCCGATGAGGCCGAACGCGGCCACACCTCCGGTTGCGCTCGGCATGCGGAGGATCTGGCCGCGTGGGCCCGAGCAGAGAACGACCCCGATCAGATCGATGGACAGGGCCGATGAACGATCCTGTCCCGGCGCCGCTGGCCGGTGCCGCTCTGTGGACCGTGGTGGCCGCCGAGCGAGCCGGCGGCCGGTGCGAATGCCGGGGAGAGTGCGGCAATCCCCACCGTAAGGACGGTGGCACCTGCCGGCGTGAACAGCGCCCGGGCCGGCCGCTGCATCTCGCCCCGTCCACCAACGTGTCCGACACAAAGGCGGCCACGTTGCCCGGTGATCAGTTGATGGCGCTGTGCCCGCCATGCCATGACGGCCTGCTCCGCACACGGCGCCGCGACCGCGAACAAACCATCCGGCAATCGGCCGGCACTGACGCCCTGTTCTAGCGCGTTTCCGGGGCTCGCCTCCTGCGGGCCCTCCCCCATCTGGTCGCGCCCGGCCTATCGGGCGCTTCCGTCTCCCTCACGAATCGGAGAGTGCGCCATGCGTACCATCCTGCGCGTCGCCGGGCTGGTGTTGCCCGGTCCTCTCACGTTCCTGGCGGTCCAGCTGGCCGGTGCCTGGCAGACCGTGCTGGCCATCGGCCTGCTGACCCCGGTGATCGTCATCGGCGCCATCGTGATGATGGCCGTCGGCATCCGCCGGGAAGAGCGGGCCGAATCCCTGGGATCGGCTCCGCCCGGCCCGGCTGCGGCCTTCACCCGGCGCCTGCTGAATGTGCACGTACGTCAGTCCGTACCCACCGACCACCCCGCCACGGCCACGGAGGTGACCCGATGAACGCCTGGCAGAACCTCGCGCACTGCGCCGAAGCCGATCCCGAGATCTTCTTCCCCGAGCGCTGGGATGAGGCATCCACCGCTGAAGCCAAGTCGGTGTGCGCTTCCTGCCCGGTCCGCTTCGAGTGCCTGACCGACGCCCTGCAGCGCATGGAGCGCCACGGGATATGGGGCGGGCTGACCGAGCAGGAACGCCGCAAGGTCACCCGGCTGCCGCATCGATGCCGCCACTGCCGCGGCCCCGTCCTGGCCGCGGCCGGCCGCTACTGCAGCCAGGGGTGCCGGCTGGCGGCCACCCGCCGCCGCAGGGCAGCGAGCCCCGCGGCCTGACTGCCTTCCCGCTCCGGGCGGATGACATGACTTCCCTGACACTCACCGTGCGGGTGCACCTGGCCGACGTACTGGTCTGGGCGCGCACCCGCCGTCTCATCGCCGCTGCCACCTTCTCCGGTCTCAGCTTCGACACCGTCGCCGCGGCCTGGGCGCTCTGCCCGGCCAACCGATGCGTCCATCCGGGATGCTCGCGCTGCCGCGACGGCCGCTGACCCCGGTTCCCCTTCCTCATGCACACGCCGACTTTCCGGCGATCGTGCCTCCCCTCGCTCCCTCACCACAGGAGACCCGCCACCATGAGCACCGTCCCCTTCCCACAGCCGCCGTCCCACCCCGATCACCCCGATCACTCCGGCCACGGCAGGCCGGATCTGCTCGGCATGCCCGTGAACGGTCATCTGGCCGCCGCCGTGACCGAACTGTCGGCCCTGGCATCACACCTGGCCCGTACGGCCGGGGTGCCCGCGGTCATGCTCGTGATCGACAGCGAGCTCGACACCATGGTCACCACTGAGCGGACCGGCGACGACAGTCCCATCCCGATCATCACCATCGCCGAGGGCGTGCTGTACGGCGAGCTCGACTCCCCCACGGGGCACGCCGCCGCCGGCGCCCTGGCTCACGCCCTCGTCTGCCACGAGCAGAAGCCGACCCGCCTCCAGCAATGGCTGGGGCGGGTCACCGGTCTCTCCGCCGCTGCCCTGCTCATCGCTCTGGTGTGGGGTGCCGCCCTTGCCGTGGTGATCGCCGCGCTCACATGGGTGAGCGCGGGGCTGGGCGTACTCGCCCTGCAGCGGCGCAGCGAGTACGTCGCTGATCGGGCCGGCCAGCGGCTGCTGGACGATGCCGGGTTGGACGGCCGCGCGTGCATGCTGGCGATGCTGTACGCCATCGCCGCCCAGGAACCGCAGGCTTACCAGCGCTACGGATGGATCATCTCCGGCGTGCCCACCGCCGCCACTCGCGCGTACGCCCTGACCCGGGCCACCCGCGCCACCGCCTCGACCGCCGGTTGACCCGCATCGCATCTTCGGCGCCGCCGGACACCACCCACGCCATGGTCGTGTCCGGCGGTGCCTGCTGTTGGAGGTGATTCCTCGTGCCTCGCGAGGAACTGCTCAACCTGGCCAGAGCGCAGCCCTGGCTGGTCGCGGTACTGGCGTTGATCGCCCTGATAGTCCTGGGCGTCCTGTTCTGGGCCGCCGGGCGTGGGTTGCGCAAAACCGGCCCCCCTGCCGACCGGCTGACCGTGCTGGCCGCCCTGGTGGCCACCGGCGTGGCCGCCTCGGGCATGTGGGCGTTCTTCGACGAAAAGCTGCCCCAGCTGCCCACGGTGCTGCGGGTGGTGTTCTTCGGCTTCCTGGAGCTGGCCGTGCTGACCTCGGCCGTGCGCGCCCGGCAGAACATCCGCGAGCACGGCACCGCCGGCGTCGACGGCGCCGCCGTATGGGTGCTGACCAGCCTGTCGGCGGTGTTGTCGGCGCTGGCCGCCGGGAGCTTCGCCGTGGACGTGCTCCGGTTGGCCACCCCGTTCGTGGCGGCCTGGCTGTGGGAACGCGGCCTGGCCGGCGAGCGGCGCAAGCACGCCAGCCGCCCTCGCGAGCACGAGCGCATCTACTGGCGTTTCACCCGCCGGCGCCTGCTGATCCGGCTGGGCCTGGCCGACCCGGCCGATCGGCAGGTCTCGGAGATCGCCGCTCAGCATCGGGTGACCGCGCTGGCCCGCGCCGCCCACCAGGCCGCCTTGGTCGCCGACTCGCGCTGGCCGGGGCGCAGAGCCTGGGCCGCCCGTCGGCTGCGCAGCGCGATGATGGCCGCGATCGAGCACGCGCACCTGGCCACCGATCCGGACCGGCAGCACGACCTGCTGGCCCAGCTCGGCGCGCTGGCCCACGCCGGCCAGCTGGTCACCACCAGTGTTCCGGCGCCCTGGGCTGCAGCCCTGACCGCACTAACCCAGCCGTCGACCCGCACCGCCGAGGCGGAACAGGCCAGCGCGGTGCTGCAATCCTGGGCCGCACTCTGGCGCGGCCCGGGCGTCCTGGATCCGGACCCGAAAGTTCTGTTCGCCGTCCCGCAGCCAGAAGTCACTCCGCTGTCTGCACCCGATCTTTCTGAGCCCAGACCAGGTGCGGTGACCGGCCCTGGTGACCCCGCCGAGGCTCCCGCATGGGGTCACCGCGCTCCGACTGACCCTGCCCTGACCCCGTCGAGCAGGGTCACCTCGTCTCGGGAGCCGGACCGCACCGACCCAGGCGCGCAGCAGGTGACCCCGCCCGGCTCGGCTGCTGACCCCGACGGGGTCGTAACCGACCTGACCGCGGTCACCCACGACTCCGAGCGCATCCGCCTGGCCATCGACGCCCTGGGCCTGGACACCACTCCGGCGCAGATCACCGCATGGCTGGCCGCTCGCGGCGTGCGCGTCACCGCTTCCAACGCCAAGACCGTACTCCGGCGTGAAAAGCGTGCCGCCACCGCTGACACAGCTCGGCCAGCCTGACCTTCCCCGTCCCCGTCTGTGCCGATCACATCGCCATCGGCGCGGGATGCACTCCTGCCCCTGCCTGACCGTCCGAGGTGACCCCATGACCGATCACTGCGCTGACCCCGGCCGCCGTCGTCGCCATCCCTACCCGCCGACTCCCGCCGCTGAGGATTCGTCGGCCAGCCCTTACCCGTCCGGCGCGCTGAGCGGACCGGGCAAGAGCCCGGCCTTGTACAAGCACGTGATGCGTGCGGCGCTGCGGCCCGGCAACGAGCTGCGGATCGTCGATCTCAAGGCCGTCCCCGATCACGACACTGCGGCCCCGTGGCCCATGTGACCCCCTTGCTCCCGCTGTGCAAAAGGAGAACGCGATGGAAGCGGGCAAATGGATCATCTTTGCCGCCCTGGCCGGCGCGGTGTTCGTCGGCTTCAAATCCCGCCAGCTGAAGATGTATGAGTTCTTCGTCTGCGGCCTGTTCGTCCTGCTGCTGGACGGCCTGATCTTCAACGGCCAGATCAGCAAGTGGGTCGGCGATCTGGGCAACAACATCCCGGACGTGGCCGACTCGGTCACCGCCGGCCTGGCCCTGGGCCCCGTCCCTGCGCCGACCCGTCGGCGCTTGGCGGCCTTCGGTCGGGCGCTGTGGGCTCAGCGTCCGCACTGGAGCGATTATCTGATCATCACCGCCATCACCATCACCGTCCACTACCTGTGGGGCTGGTCGTGGTGGTTCGGCGCGGTGGCCGCCGGCACGCTGGCCGTCCTGGTGGTCATCAACGCCCTCCTCACTCTGGCCGACCGGCCCGCCCATGACGCCGGTGCAGACCTCGACCCGGGCGGTGGCCATGATTGATCCCCTCACCCTGATCATCGTGCTGGCGATCCTGGCGACCAAGACCGGCCGCCGCGCCGGTGCCAACGCCATCCGCTCGGGCTATCAGGCGACCGGCTGGCGTACTCCCAGCCAGGCGCTGATCCACCATTCCGGCCGGGCCGGCGCCTGGAGCGGCCGTCTGTTCGCCCGCGGCACCCGGGCCACCCGCCGCATCACCAGCACCCTGGCCCGCCGCATCTACCGGCGCACCGAACGCCGGATGCGGAAGCGCTGGGATCGGCGCCTGGCAGGCGGACACACTCCCATCCCCCTGATCGGCCGCCACCGACGCTCTCATCCCGACGGCCGAGACACCGCCTCCGGAGGTTCTCCCCAGCCTGGTCAGGCTGATCGGGACGACTCCACCGCTGCACCAACGGCACCCTCGGCCGGGGAGCCGACGGCCCTGCAGCCAGCCACTCCCCCGGCCGAGGGCACAGCTCCGGCCGTTCCATCGCCTGGATCAGGCGAAGCGTCCCCTCCTGCCGACATCCAGCCGAATCCTGTCCCGGCGCATCCGCCTCACTCCGTCCGCCGTCCCGCTCTTTCTGGAGGAACCGTCACCATGTCCAAGCTGCTGATCAACATCGAGCCGCCCACCACCGACGCCGAGTTCCTGACTGACTGCATCACCATGGCCGAGTGCCTGCGCACCCTGGCCGGCGAGATCGGCACCTGGGCCGAAGGCGTGGCCGCCCTCGGGCTGCCTGCCAATGTCACCGACCCGCTGACCGCGGTCGCCACCGGCCTGGAAGAGGCCGCGGCCGGCGCGGTGACTGCGGCCACCCGCTTCGAGGAGGAGTTCGAAGAGGCCCGCGAGGTCGCCGCCCGTGGTCTGGCCATCACCGGCCAAGACGCCGCCTGACGCGCAGGGATGCCGGCCATGAGCACGCCCGCGCCCGTCCGAACGTCCTCTGCGCTCGGTTGGGACGACGTCACCATCGGCGATCATCTGATCATCCGGCGGGAGTTCAGTCCCGTCCATCCCACCACCGGTGATCACGTGGCCGAATGGCGCGGCCGTCTGATCGAAAACTCCCGCTGGGGATTCTCCCTGTCGGGAGAGGACGGCCGGCGCCATGGTTTCTTCGCTTGGAAGGACGGTCCCGGCTATCGGCAGATCGTCACCCGGCGTCCCGGTCCCGCATCGTCAGCCCCACCTGGTTGAGCGTCGTTTCCCGTCGCTGCCCACCCGCATGGCTCCGGCGAGCAGGAAGCTCTGCCTGCTCACCGGAGCCACCCACCGGTTCGAAGGAGGTGATCTGCTCATGGCACGAGGCGAGCGTTTCGGTACCCGTCGCAGTCCCCGCCGGACGGGCGGGTCCGGCCGACGCGGTTGGGCAGGCGGTGCTCCCAGCCGCTATGGCGACGGCTTGCCGTATCCGGCAGGCGCCTACCGCGACCGTTTGAGCGCCGGCCGCGTACTGGCGGCAGGGGTGCGCGGCTATGGCCGGTGGGTGGCCCGTGCGCCCGAGACCCGCGGCCTGGCCTCAGGGCTCGCCGCCCTGTATCCGGCCGGGGAGGTGATGCATGCCCTGGGGCCAGAGCCTTTGCTGGTCGGCGCCTTGGCGCCGCCGTTGGCGCTGTCGACTTGGGTGGGCACCTACAAGGCACACCGATCGGTGAAGTACTCGGCCACGCTGACCGCCACCGTGGCCGCCGTACCAGGTTGGCTGGCCTTTGCCGCCCACTGGGGAGCCTTCAATCTGCCCACGTTGGTCGGCTACACCAGCACCGCCGCCCTGGCCTGGTCGGCTTTCACCTGGTCGGACGTACTGCGCGAGCGTCGCGCCTGGCAGGCCCGACAGTTGCGGTGGGATGCCCTGGCCACTGCAGTGGGCCTGGAAGACTCCAAGTTGATCTCAGCTGACGACACCCGGCTGGGCCAGTGCTTTCGCATCGACATCCGCGCCACCGGCAAACGTGCCAGCCAGCTGGCCCGGCCCGGTAGCGGCCTGGCCGAAGACCTGGCCGCCCACCTGGCTCTGCCGACCGAGCGAGTGCGCATCAGCGCCGATGCCAAGCACGCCGGCATCATCGTCATCGCGGTGCAGCTGATCGACCCGTGGCAGGGCGAGGTGACCCACCCGGCGCTGAGCGGCACGGCATCGGCCGACGCAGCGCGCCGCTCGATCATGGACGGGCCGCTGGTGCTCGGGCTCGACCCCGACAGCGGCGACGATCTGGCCCTGAGCGTCTTCGACAAGGCCGGCGGGCACCACACCTTTCTGGTGGCACCCACCGGCAGCGGCAAGACCACGCTGTACAACAACCTCATCGAACAAGCCAGCGACCGGTGCGACGTGCTGGTGATGGGGATCGACGTGGCCAAGGGCACGCTGGGTGCGATCTGGGGACAGGTGCTCGATGCCCACGCCGGCATCGGCGAGTACGACAAGGCGCTGCAGATCTTGGCTTGGGCCGGTGTCGTCATCACCGAGCGCTCCCGGGCCTCCGGCGGGCGCAACCATAAGCCCTCACCGAGCGCGCCGGTACTCCTGATCCTGATCGACGAGCTGGATGAGGTCACCGGCTACAACTCACCCATCGGCACCCAGGCCAAGGCGCTGGTGGAGAAGATCTACCGGCGCGGTCGCTCGGCCGGAGTGGTGCTGGCCACCGCCTCCCAGCGCGGGGTGATCCAATACACCGGCACCAAGGACCCGCACGCCAACGCCGACAACAAGATCGTGCTGCGGGTCAACCGGGCCAGCGAGATGAACAACGTCATCCCCGGCTGGGAGCTGGCCGGCATGCCGAACATGGAGACCTATGCCCGCGGCGTGCACGGAGTGGCCCTGGTGGTCGACGGCAACAGCCTGTGGCGGGCCGGCCGGGTGCGCGATCTGTCAGATCTGGATGCGGTCGAAGCCCTGGCCGGCCGACGCGGCGCGCCGGTCGCCTGCCTGGAGTCGGCCATCGCCGCGATGCTTCCCGGGTACGGCGAGCGTCATCACCGTTCTGTCCCCGCATCCGCGGTGCCGTCTGGCGGGAAGGGCATCGGGGGTGGGTGCGCCACCAGATCTGACGGCACCGACTGGGGCATCAATCCCGCCGATTCGACCGCCATCGACCGGCTGGCCCAGGACATGGTCGCTGAGATCGAAGCCCGTCTGACCGACATGCCGGCCCCACCTGCTCAGCCCACCAGCCTCAATGAGTTGATCGCTGCCAAGCACGCCGTGGAGCACGCCGACGCCAATGATCCGGCTGTCAACCGCGCCATTCCCGTACCTGAGCACATCGCCCGGCCCATCCTGCGCCTGCTGGCTCAGCGCGGCCCGGCTGGGGCTCGGCGTGATGAGCTGGTCGCCGCGGTGGGCCGCTCCCGCTCGGTGGTGGCCGGCTGGCTGGCCATCCTGCGTGACCACGGCAGCATCACGGCGCTCGGTGCGGGCCGGGCGGCCCGCTATTACCTCCGTGAGTACGCCCCCGGCGACGACGCCTCCGAAGGCTACGAACCGTAACCGTCGAGGCCGGCAACTGTCCTGGCCAACTGTCCGGACGAACTGTCCTGCCGCCGTCCTATAGGGGACCCGGCAGGACAGCAGGACAGTTCCCGGCCGGACAGTTCAGCCCTCACCTTCCGTAATCACTCTCCCACCCGGACGGCACTCGATCACCGCCGCCCGGGCGCTGTGCCATGCGCTGCGAAAGGACTCCGGCCATGCTCCCCCTGACCTTTGCGCTCCTGTCCGAGCCGCCGCAGGAGACCGCCGGCGCGCTGCCCGGCTGGCTGGTTCTGATCAGCCTGGCCGCGCTGTACGGCGCCGGTTATGCCATCTCTCTGCGCCTGCATCCCTATAAGGCCTGCCGACGCTGCCGCGGATCCGGCAAACACCGCGGCTGGTTCTTCACCGACGCCTTCCGCGCCTGCGATGCCTGCGGCGGTACCGGCCGCGAACTGCGCCGCTTCGCCCGCGACGACTGATCCCTCATCCCGCACTCGCCGTCCCCGAATGAAGGAGCCCTGCCATGTCCTCCGGCGACACTTCCATCACCATCGTCGGCAACCTGACCGCCGACCCCGACCTGCGTTTCACCACCAGCGGCACGGCGGTCGCCTCGTTCACCGTGGCCGCCTCCCGCCGCCTCTTCGATCAGCAAAGCAACCAGTGGAAAGACGGCGACACCCTGTTCCTGCGCTGCAACGCCTGGCGGCAGATGGCCGAGCATGCCACCAACAGCCTGGCCAAGGGCATGCGCGTCATCGTCACCGGCCGGCTCAGACAGCGTGATTACGAAGCCAAGGACGGCAGCAAACGCACCGCCTACGAAATCGACGTCGACGAGCTCGGCCCATCGCTGAAGTTCGCCACCGCCCGCGTCACCAAGACCACCCGGGAGCAGGCTCCGCATCCCGCCGTCAGCGGGAGCGACCCGTGGGCCGCCGCAGCCGCCCCGCCGCCGGGCCCGCAGTCCGATTCCTCCGGCAGCGGCTGGGGCGGGGACGAACCGCCCTTCTAGTCCCCGCATCGCCCCGAGAAATGCGAAAAGGCCCCCTGCCCGGGGCCTTTTCGGCGACGTTCATGCACTACTTCGAAAGGCTCGCACGTGGAGGCATCTGATCACAACCCGGCAGGAGACGACCCCGACCGCTTCACCGACGGCAGCCCCATTCCCGACCCCGATGGCCCGGATGCGGCCACCGGGTCGGGCAAGACCAAACTGGCCCAGGTACTGGTGCAGATGGCCGAAGACACCTACCGCCTGATCCGCGCCGATGACGGCCGCAGCTACGCCGTCCCCCGGCTCGGTCCGGCCCTGGCCGTACCGCTGGCCGCCAAGGGCGGCTCCGGATTGCGCGCCAAGCTGGCCACCTCCCTGTTTCGCCGCACCGGCGAGGTAGCCTCCGGCGCCGAGCTGTCCGATGCGCTCAACGTGCTGGCCGGCGAGGCCGGCGAACTCGATCCCGAACCGGTGTTCTTACGCATGGCCCGCCATGAAGACAGCGTGGTGGTGGACATGGGCACCGAGACCGGCGAGGCAATCGTCATCACGCCCGGCGGCTGGCGCACCGAACCCACCGCGCCGGTCATCTTCCGCCGCTCGGAACTGACCCACCCCTTGGTCACTCCGGCCCGCGGCGGAAGCCTGGACGGCCTGCGCGCCTTGATCAACCTGTCGGAGGAGGACTGGCGCCTGGCCATCGCCTGGGTGGTGGCCGCCTATCTGATCGACATCCCGCACCCGATCCTGCTCATCCAGGGCGAGCAGGGCACCGCCAAATCCAACCTGATCCGCTGCCTGCTGCTGTTGATCGACCCGCAGCCGGCCGCTGATCGCGAACCCCCGGCCAGCCAGCGCGAATGGGCCATCTTCGCCCGCGCTTCTTGGGCGTTCTCCTTCGACAACGTCACCGACATTCCCGACTGGCTGTCCAACTCGTTGTGCAAGGGAGTGACCGGCGATGCCGTCCTGCAACGGGTACTGCACTCCGATGAAGACATCACCGTCTTCGCCTTCCAGCGGGTGATCGCGATGACCACCATCGGATTCAAGGCCCCGCTGGCCGGTGACCTGGTCGATCGCATGCTGCTGGTCGAGCCCGAGGTACTGGATGTGCGCTTGCCCGAAACCCACGTGCGGGCCGTACGCGAGCAGGTGCTGCCGGAGGCGTTGGGCGCGGTCTTGGATCTGGTGTCCGGCGTGCTGGCTGCGCTGCCGGCCGTGGAGGTGAGCGACCTGCCGCGGATGGCCGACTTCGCCCGCGTGCTGGCCGCCCTGGATACCGTGACCGGCTGGAGCACCCTGGCCACCTACCGGGCCCGCATCGCCGCTCTAGGGATGAGCATCATCGAGGGCAACACCCTGGCCCGGGCGCTGTATCTGTTCACCGGTCCCACGCCGTGGGAGGACAGCACCGCCCAGCTGCTGGTCGGTCTGCAGCGCACCTGCATCGAGCACGGCCTGCCCGTCGGCGAATTGCCCGGCAATGTGCGCACCCTCGGTACCCGGCTGACCGAGGTGGCCCCGTCCCTGCGCAAGGTCGGGGTGGACATCCGCCGCCGCAAAAGCGGCGCCCAGCGCTTCGTCCACGTGATCAAGCACACGGTCGGCCTAGATCAGTAGATCAGCTTCTCTTTTTCAGATTGGAAAAGAGAAGCAATCGTTGTCCGGTTGTCCCAACCCTCATCTGACCTGCACGAACAGTGGGACAACGGCTTGTCCCCAGTTGTCCCCGTTGTCCCAAGATCAATGCGGAGAGGGACGTCTGCGGACAAGAGAAGGACAACTCATTGTCCCACCGTTTGCGCAGGTCAACGTGTGATTGGGACAACCGGACAACGATTCGCCGCGCTTTCTCATATTCCACACACCGCGCGGCAGCGGGGGATGCCTCCCTCCCCATCCACCGCGGCAGGTGATCGGCCACCGCCGAGTCATGCGATCCCTCAGCCCGGGTGCGGCCCGTCACCTTGCCGCCGACCAGACGTGGAGGCATCCCCCGCTGCCCCTCGTACTGCGCATCCATCGATCCGGGAGAACCCTGATGTCTACCCCCTTACCGGCCGCCTCGCTGGAGCTGGCCCTGTATCTGGCCGCTGTGGGCTGGCACATCGTGCCGCTGTCGGCGACCAGCAAACGCCCCCTGGCCAACTGCTCGCGCTGTCACAGCACCGCCCGGCCCGGCAGTACGCATCCCATCGAGACCTGCCCGTGCCTGCCGGCCGGACGCTGGTGCCACGGCGTGCGCGCCGCCACCACCGACCCGGCCCGCCTAAGCACCTGGTGGCAGCGCCAACCCGATGCCGTACCCGGTGTGGCCGCCGGCCCTTCCGGACTGATCCTGCTGGATCTAGACGCCCATGACGATCCGCTCCCAGCCGATCCGGCCACTGGGCTGTTGCCCGGCATCGACCTGACCGGCGACCCCGCCCTTGCCGAGCCGGCCCGCATCCGCACCGGCCTGCACACCCTGGCCCTGCTCGCCCGCGTGCGCGGTGGAGTTCACCCCTGGCCGGCCATCCCCGAACATCAGCCCGTCGTGGCGACCACTCCCAGCGGCGGCCGGCACCTGTGGTACCGCGCGCCCACAGCCAACCTCCGACAGGCCTTGGGAAAACTGGGCTGGCAGATCGACATCAAAGCCGGCTGGAACTACGGCCTCGCCCCAGGCGCCACCACCAGCACCGGCACCTACCACCTCCGCTCCGGCGACCCGGCATCTCCCGGCCGCCTGCCCGAGTGGCTGGCCCACGAAGTCCTCCGCGTTACTGCCCCCGCCCCCATCCAGCCTCGTCTCTCCCCCACCCTCCGGCGCGAACGCTGTGACGGCGCCCCGGCCGCCTACCTGACCACCGTCCTGAGCCGTGGCGCCGCCCATCTGGCGACCCTGACCGACGGCCGCCAGCGCGCCCTATCGGCCCTGGCCTACCACGCCGGCGGCCTGCTGGCCTGGTCCGGCCTTCCCGAACACCAGGTGAGCGCCCATCTCATCACCGCTGGCGAGGCCAGCGGCCTGCCCACCCGCCTGGCCATCCGGATCGTCCACCGCGCTCTGCTGCGGGGTGTTCGTGCCCCCCTGTCACCGCCTTCGATGCCGATGCGCTGAGTCCGGCCTTTTGTGAAGGAGTCCCTCGTCATGGCCACCAACCGCACGCCGAAATCGACCAGGCATGAATGGCTGACCGTCGAGGAGGTCTGCCGCGAGCTGCGCGTCTCCCGCCGGGCCTGGGATCGCTGGCGCGCCAACCGCACGGGCCCCAAGGCCGTACGGCTGGCCCGCAATGGCCCCATCCGCATCCGCCGCGACTGGCTGGATGCCTGGCTGGAGACCCAGGAGAGCGCGTGAAAAGCTACGACGTCCGCTTCTGGAAGATCCAGACACGTAAGGGGCGGCGCCGGCCGTACATCGTGCGCTGGGTGGTAGCCGACCGGGCGTTCAACAGCCCGTTCGTCACCAGCGGCCTGGCCGACTCCTTCCGCGCCAAGCTCATCGCCGCCGCCCGCGCCGGCGAGGCCTTCGACACCGAGACCGGCCTGCCCACCTCGATGCACCGCGAGCAGCAATCCATCACCTGGTTCGAGCACGCCCTGGACTATGTGGCCAAGAAGTGGCCGAAGGCAGCCGCGAACTCCCGCCGCTCGCTGGTGGAGAGCATGGTGGCGGTGACCCCGGCGCTGGTGCGCGAGATGCGGGGGACGCCCTCGATCGAAGAACTACGTGACGCGCTGCGGTGGGCCTTCATTCCCTCACGCAAGGAGATCGACCAGCCCGAAGAAGTAATCGCGACGCTGAAGTGGCTGCGCAAGGCGTCCCTGCCGATCACCTCGCTAGCCGAGCACGATGTGACAGGCCGGGCGCTCACCGCATGTGCTTCGCTGCTGGACGGCACGGCAGCGGCACCGGAGTACTACCGGCGGCGCCGCCGGGTGTTCTACAACGCGCTGCGCTATGCGGTGAACCAAGGGCGGCTGGCAGACAATCCGCTGGATGCGCCGGCACTGCGGATGGAATGGAGCCAGCCGGAGGTTGACGACGCGATCGACCCGCGTGCTGTGGGCAACCCCCGCCAGATCGCCGAGGCGCTGATCATGTGCTCGTATGTGGGCCGCCGCCAGGGTCCGCGGTTCGTGGCCTTCTTCGGCTGCATGTACTACGCGATGATGCGCCCGGCCGAGGTGGGCCGGCTCCGGCGAGCCGACTGCCATCTGCCTGAAGACGGCTGGGGCAAGCTCATCTTGGAGGCTTCCCAACCTGAGGTGGGAAAGGACTACACCGACACCGGACTGCTGCACGACGAGCGCGGATTGAAGGGGCGGTCGAAGAAGACCGTCCGGGTGGTGCCGATCCCGCCGGAGCTGGTGGCGCTGCTACGCGGGCACATCGAACGTTTCGGGGTGGCCGCCGACAGGCGCCTGTTTCGCTCCGAGAGCGGCCGTCCAGTGCCCAAGTCCGCCTACGCGCGCTTGTGGAAGAAGGCCCGTGAGCTGACGCTCACTCCGGAACAGCTCCCCTCCCCACTGATGGGCACGCCGTACGACCTGCGCCACGCCGGGGTCACCTGGCGACTATCAGCCGGTGTGCCAGCGGCGCAGGTCGCCGAATGGGCCGGGCACAGCGTTGAGGTGCTGCAGCGGATCTACCACCGATGCATGGCCGGCTACGACGACATCTGGATCGAGCGGATGAACCGCGCCCGCGGAGACAGCACGCTCTGACCAACGACCGAGAAGATCCAAGGTCGCTTCTTCATGTTCACTTACGTCGTCTGGAGCCTCCTGAAAACGCCATTTCCGGGACGACCATCCCTGGGGAAAGATCGAAGACTGATCATGGGTGAAGTTGATTCATGAGCGGGTTCAGTCGGAGACATCACGGCTGCCCAGCTCGCGGGAATCACCGATGTCGCGGTTGCCCCTCGCTTTCTGGACATCGGAATGCGGCTTGCGGCGGCCTACCTTCCGGCGCGGGCCCGGATGGCGGACCGTTGGCCAATCCTGGACGGCACCAGAACTTGGCGTGTCATCCAGAGCATCCGCACTCATGCTGCGATATGCCCGTACCAAGGCGGCGACGTGCTCCGGTGAGACTTCTGCGTTGACCACAAGGGCGGCGAGCAGTTGAGAACGACTCATGTTCTCCTGGGCTGCGAGACCGGCGGCAAGGAGTCGCTCGAGACGGTCGTCGACAGCTTGGGGCCAGGTGATCAGGGTGTTGCGGCGTGGAGCGCGCCACAGCAGTTCCATCGACGCCCCCTGTAGACATATTGATCTATATTCAATATATATTCAATGGATGGTGAGCATGCTGCAAGCCCCACCCCGACCTCAGGCACGAGACAGCCGACCGCCTGATGCCGTAAGGATCGCCGGGCGCACGCTGCACCCTACGCCGGTATTCGACACGTACTGGCGTTTTGCTGCAGCCCGGCAACAGGTCTACCTGGCACGGCTGGGTGAAGCGCCACCCGCACCCTCGGATCCGGTGCTGGCGCAGCATCGCTTCACAAACTGCTTCCGCGCTGCAGACCGGGTCAGCCAGTACTTGATCGGTCAGGTCTCCTACCGCGGGGATCAACAGTGGCGGGAGGTGTTCTTCCGCACCGTGCTGTTCAAGGTCTTCAACAAGATCCCAACGTGGCAGCTCCTGGAGGAGCACTTAGGCGAGGTGACCTGGGGCGAATATAACTTCCGGGCACTGGATCGCGTGCTGTCGACGGCGTTTGCGGCGGGCAAACGGCTGTATTCGGCGGCCTACATCACTCCCCCGCCAGCGCTGGGAGAGCAGCGCAAGCACAGCAATCATCTTCGGCTCATCGAGCTGATGATGAGCCGAAGAGCGCCGGAGCGGATCCAGCACTCTGCCTCCATGCGCGCGGCCTATGAGGTGCTGCTGGACTTCCCGACCATCGGTCCGTTCCTGGCTTATCAGTACTTGATCGACCTGAACTACGCGGCGCAGCTGTCTTTCTCAGAGATGGACTTCGTTGTTCCGGGCCCCGGAGCCCGCGACGGCATCCGCAAGTGCTTCGGCCCTGCCGCCAGCGGCATTGAGGCCGAAGTGATCCGGTATATGGCCGATACACAGCAGGAGCACTTCAATCGCCTTGGACTCCAGTTCACGGGGCTGCGGGGCCGCTCCTTGCAGTTGATCGACTGCCAGAATCTGTTCTGCGAGGTCGACAAGTACGCACGCGTGGTGCATCCAGAGATCGCCGGTATCAGCGGGCGCAGCCGGATCAAGCAGCTGTACCGGGCGGACCCCGCTGTCTTGACCGCATGGTTCCCGCCCAGGTGGGGCATCAATGCCTCGGCGCTTCAGCCGGCCTGAGCATTCCGGCCCGTGCCGGCGATCAGAGCGACAGTTGTGCCTGCTCGGCGATGAGCGGGCGGATGGCGCGGAGGTCCTTTTCGATCTGGGCGTGGCCGGCGATGACCGTCAGGCTGCCCGGCTGTACCTGCGCCTGCTGGGCCATGTAGGCCAGCAGGCGTCCCAGGCCCAGGTAGTTGCCGTAGGCGCGGTCCACCATGTAATGGCTGCGATACAGGGCCACCGCGTGCAGCACGCTTCCGTGCTCCAGCTGAAAGGAGCAGTGGCTCAAGCAGGGGAAGCCACGGTAGCCATTGTCGGTACCGGCGATGTGGACCGGCGTCGACCAGGTGTCTTGGCCTGACTCTAGGCCAGCGGGACCGGCTAGATCCTCCGGATGGGTGGCGTCATCGGGGTGGGCCACATCCATCTCATAGGCGGCGCTCATCGGCCCCCTACCCGCGGCCTGTCGACGGATCCGAGCGATCACGGCGGTGAGCTGGTCAATGGGTCCCTTGTGGGTGGGATAGGCCACGATACGGCCGAAGTAGGTTCCATACCGATTTCCCTGGTCTATGCGTCGCAGCCGCTCATACATCTCCCCATAGCGGCGCACCAGCTCTTCAGGAGAGGAACTGGTGGCGGCCAACCGGGCGGGGAAGATGGTGTTGGCGACCGTCTCGATGGGCGCATAGCCGCACCGTTCGCGCATCTGATCGAAGTCGGCGCGCACGTGGACGTTCTCGGCGGCGGCATCGGCGATGCGCACCACCGTGTGGAAGCCGTGGTGACGCTGGTTGGCGGCCACATCCAGCGCCCGGCAGGCAGCGATCCAGGCCAGGGAGGTGTTCTCCGCCGTGACGGTGAAGGTGTGCATTGGTACTCCCGAGATCGTGATGGCCAAGGGGGTAGGGGAGCCGGGTAAACGACGAAGGACGCTTCAGATCGGCCACAGGTCCTGGCGACCGGCTCGTGGTGATTGCCGCGCCACGATGAACTCCACGACGGCGGCGCCCGGCAGGCGGGCCGTCACCTCGGCCATGCCCGTGAGCACGTCGGTGACCTCGGCGACCGCCGGGGCAGCCTCCCCCCAGAACAGTTGTCCGTTCGGGGAATCCACCGGTGACAGGCAGCTGGGCAGCGTCTCGAAGTACGCCCCGCTGCCTTCCAGCACGATCAGGTCTCCGGCATCCACCCGCACCGTCGCCCCGTCGGCGGTGGAACCGATCAGGTGCACGTGCGCCCTGCCGTCCACCGGGCCACCGGCCAATGTCTCCTTGATCGTGGCGGGCTTGACCTTCAACCAAGAGGTCTTCTCCTCACGGCTCAGCAGCTGCAGCCGGTGCAGATGGTTGACGGTTCCGGCGTAAGAGGTGCCTAGCCAGCGGGCCACTTGGTAGGCGTGCTCGGGCCGCAGGGGACGAGTAACGCCTAGGCGCCCGAGCGCCGCCTGCACCGCGGGCAGAGGCATGAGAAACCAGGCCGCAAACGCCTCGGCCAACTTCTCCTCATCCGGCCAGCTGCCGTCCCCCCAGCGGGCGGTGCGGTCCAATTCCTCGTCGTAGGCAGTGCCGTGCCGCAGACGGTGGTGCCCCAGCTCATGTGCTGCGGTGTGCCGCTGAGCAATGATGTCCAGCTTCGCGTTGAGCAGCACCGCCGGCCCGTCATCGCGGGGGGAGCAGTAGATTCCGAACAAGCGCTCCATAGGCCGCGCCAGCCCCACCACCCCGGCGGTGCGCAGTGCGGCATACACCTCGACGTATCCGCTGCGGTCGACCCCTAGGTCGCGGTGGGCCTGCACGGCCGCAATCGAGGCAGCCCGGTGTGCGACCTCCCAGTTCACTCGACCGTCCCGGGCGACGCCGGGTCATTGCCGTCTCGCGATGTGCTCGGTGCCTGCTCTGTGTTTGTCTCCTGCTCGTGCGCGCGCCGGAACTTCAGGAACTCGGCGAAGCTGAGAACCTCCTGCCAGTCGCCGTCAGTCAGGCCGACCAGCGCGCGCGGCAGCCCCGCCAAGGCGTGCTCGCCGAGGTCAGCGTCCTCCTCTTTGTCCAGGAAGTACGACACCGGCCGGGTGTAGAGACGGGCGAGCTTTTTCAGCTCTAGGCTGTCTACCCGCCGGGTTCCGCGCTCGATGTCGCTGACCGCCGAACGCGGGATGCCGGTCATCTCGCTCACGTACTGCTGAGACATGCCCAGATAGTCACGAGTGTGACGCAGTCGCTCTCCGAGGAGGTTCAGCTCGGGGTCACGGCCACGAGAGTCGGCGGAGGTAGGGCTCATGACGGGTGCCTCTCGGTGATCGCCTCCAGGATGGTGGCGGCGAAGGTGTACACCGCCCGCGTAGAGCGGGCGACCTGTTCATTGGGGGAAACGGCGATGCCGTACCGCGCCTCGATGCGAGTCAAGATCTCAACCATCAGAAGTGAGTCGACCGGCAACTCCTCGCCAGTCTGCTCCAGTTCTATGCGCAGCTCACCAGGATCACGGTCCTGCATCTGAGCCAGGAGCTCCATGATGAGGACAACGATCTCCTCCAAGTCCGGCTTGGTCGCGTTCAGGAGGCTCTCCCATTCGTCGGATTATCCGGCAGCGCTGTTCTACTATACGACGAAGGTCGGGAAATCTGACCATGGTGAGGGATATTCCAACAGGAGGAGCCGTGGACTTCACGCGCTACCAGCAAGCGGCGATCAAGACCCTTCAACCCTCTGCTCCCGGGGTCGACCCCGTGCTCGTTCCCCTACTCGGTCTGGCCGGCGAGGTCGGATCCTTGGCGACCGCCTACAAAAAGCACCTGCGCGACGGGCTCGGCCTCGCCTCCGGCAAGCAGTACCTGCGCGAGGAACTCGGCGACGTCTTGTGGTACGTCGCCGCCCTGGCTCACCGCTTCGATCTCGATTTGGAAGACATCGCCGCCGCCAGCCTCGTAAAGATCAATGACCGCTGGCGGGCCACCCCGCAGGCCGACCGCATCGTCTTCGACGAGGCTTTCCCCGAAGCCGAACGGCTCCCGCGGCAGACCACCCTCATATTCACATTGCAACAGCGTGAGCGCGACGGCCGCACCGTTGCAGTGCTGACCCGCGATGGCATCCCCTGCGGGGACCCCCTTACCGACGCCTCACACATCGACGACGACTACCGCTTCCACGACGTCTTCCACCTGGCCCACGCCACCGTCTTGGGCTGGTCCCCCGTCACCCGCTTCCTGTTGGGCTGCAAGCGCAAGAGCGATCCCCGGACCGATGAGGCCGAGGACGGCGGGCGCGCCATCGCCATCGAAGAAGGCATCTCTGCACTCGTGTTCTCCTACGCCGCCCGCCACGGCTACTTCGCCAACGTGCACCACATTGACCATGAACTCCTTAAGACCATCGCCGCTATGACCTCCCACCTTGAGGTGAGCGTCCTGCGAGCCGCCGACTGGGAGCAGGCGATCATGACGGGATACGCCGCCTGGCGGCAGCTTCGCGCGAACGGCGGAGGTACTCTCCACATCGACCTGGACCAACAGACGCTAATCGTCGAGTAACTCGTCCAGGACAAGCCAGGCAGTCACTTCACTACAGTGGCAGCAGGAGGCCATAGTCTCTCAAGTTGGACGGCTTCCCCTATCGCAGGAAGTCCGTACGAGCCGCGCTTTATGTGAGCTACTACCAGGCGGTCGATGCACAGCTACCCAAGTGACTCACCATGCCGGTCAGCCGCCTGGCGGATAGTCGTTCGTGCTGCTCGGTGGAAGCGGTCACCTGGGGCCCGCATACGGGCTCGGGTTCCGTAGCATGATCGCTGCCCGCGTACTGCCCGCAGAACCCGGCACCAGGCGTCTCACCGCGTCACAGGGCGGCGGAACGGCGGCGATCACCGGACATGAAAAAGACCAGCTCACGCTGGGCGTGAGCTGGTCTTGGGTTGGTGCCCCCTGCAAGATTCGAACTTGCGCTCCCGGCTCCGGAGGCCGGTGCTCTATCCCCTGAGCTAAGGGGGCCAACGAGTGACTAGATTACCAGCATCCGGAGGGGAACCGACACTCAGTATGGGGAGTGTGTGATCTGGCGGGGTGCGGGCTTCATCGGGGGGCGGGGCGGACGGCTCCGCGGTAGCGGGCGCGGTAGTAGGGGGAGGTGGCGAAGTCGGTGGTCTTGACGACGTCGCCGGACTTGGGGGCGTGGACCATGACGCCGTTCTTCACGTAGATGCCCACGTGGGTGGGGTCTCCGGTGCCTCCGCCGAAGAAGACCAGGTCGCCGGGGCGGAGCCGGGAGAAGGGCACGCGGCGGCCCTGGGTGAACTGGGAGCCGGTGTAGTGGGTGAGTGTGGCGCCCGCCTTGGACCAGGCGTGCAGGGCGAGGCCTGAGCAGTCGAAGCCGCCGCGGGTCGGGCCGCTGCGGGAACCGCCGCCCCAGACGTATGGGGTGCCGATCTGGCGGAGTGCGGCGGCCGCCGCGATCTGGCCGGGTGAGGGACGGCGATCAGGACGTTCGGAGCGTGTGGACCGTCCCTTCACTCCCTTCGGTGCTCCGGGATCTTTCGGTGAGCCGGGTTTCCTTGATGATCCGGGCTTTCGGGGATCCGGTGCGGGCCGGTCGTCCGGTGCCGTGGTGGGGTGGGGCTGCGGATCGGGGGCCGGCCGTGCGGTGGATCCCGCGCCGGGCCTCGGCCGGGGTTCCGGGCTCGGGACGGGGCGGGGTTCCGGGCTCGGGGTCAGGATGGCGGCGGGCTGGGGGACGCGGATGGGGCGCTGCGGGGGCGGGAAGCCCGCGATCTGTGACGGCGCGGCCTCGCAGATCCTGGCGATCAGGGCCTGCGCGGGCTCGGGGATGCGGATGTGGTCGGACAGGCGGGCGAGCTCGCGCGAGCAGGACCGGGGTGTCCGGTCGGCCGCATCGGAGCTGGTGAGAGCCGCGGTGGCCGTGACGGTGGTGGTGGCCGTCGCGGCGGTGGCGAGGGCGGTGGCGGCGATGAGGGTGGCGATCACGTTTGGGCCTCCTGGGCTCGGTGGACGATCGAGGCCTCAGGATCGGCGGGGCGGGATGGCCCCCGAGGGACCGAGCTCGGTTCTGGGGAAAACCCGGCGGCCGCGAACAACTCCGCTTACACATCCGGTGAAACCCGCGCACGATCGACCGCAAAGGATTAGCTTGGCGGCCGTGGGAGAGCTTCTCGGCAAGGTTCTGGTCGTCGACGACGACGAGGTCATCCGGCAACTCATCGCGGTCAACCTGAGTTTGGAAGGATTTCAGGTGGAGACCGCCTTCGACGGGCAGAACTGCCTGGATCGGGTGCTGGACGTGAAACCCGACGTGATCACCCTGGACGTCATGATGCCCAGGATGGACGGGTGGATGACCGCCACCCGGCTGCGCAGCGACGACAGCACCAGCCACATCAAGGTCGTCCTGATCACCGCGCGCGCCCAGGAGGACGACAAACGCCGGGGGCTCGGCATCGGGGTGGACGCCTACCTCACCAAGCCGTTCGATCCCGCCGAGCTCATCCAGGTGGTCCGGGACCTCGCCCTGTCGGCACGCAGCGGCTGACGACCCGCGGCAGCCGACGGTCCTCTCGGGTCCCGGCGATCCCGCGTCCCGCCTCGGAGCAGGACCGAAAAACCTGACCGGGCCGCATCAGGAGTGCGCGCCGATCTCCGCGCGGGCCGCTGCGGGCCGCCGAGGGCTTGCCGAGGGCCGCCTTCAGGAACTCGTTCCGGGGATCTCTGAGGTGATCCCCCGTCGAGCCCCCGACCGCGATCCGCTCCGGCAGGCGCCATGGGAACGTCGTCGACACAGGACGTGGTCGACCGCGGTCGCGCAGGCCGGGGGGAGCCGGTATGTCTGAGGGCGGAACAGGTCCTGGGTCATCCGCTTCGGCCACCCGACGCGCATCGCGCCGGTTCTGTCGGTGACGGGTCCTACGATCAACGCATGATCATCGTTTCTGGCTGGCTCGCCGTCGACCCGGATGACCGGGACGCCTATCTGCGGGGCTGTTCCGGCGTGGTCGAGCAGGCGCGCGCCTCCTCCGGATGCCTCGACTTCGCGCTCGGCGCCGACCTGGTCGACGCGGGGAGGATCAACGTCTACGAGCGGTGGGAGTCCGAGGAGGCCCTCGACGCCTTCCGGGGCTCGGGGCCCGACGACGGGCAGGCGGCGATGATCCGCGACGCCGAAGTGCTCCGGTACTACATATCCCGATCCGGCCCGGCCTGATCCGGGCGACTCCATCACATGCCATCGCCCGCCCGCCCGCGTCCGGCCCCGGCCTGATCCGGGCGACCCCCCTCACCCGCCCGCGTCCGGCCCCGAGCCCCGACCTGCGCCCATCCCTCTCGAAATCCCGGCTCTCCTGGAACCTCTCGAAATCCCGGCTCTCCTGGAACCTCTCGGGATCCCTCAGATCAGCCCTTCCTTACGGGCCACGGCCGCGGCCTGGGTACGAGATGACACCCCCAGCTTGCCCAGGATGTTCGAGACGTGCACGCTCACCGTCTTCTGGGCGATGAACAGCCGCTCTCCGATCTCTCGGTTCGCCAGCCCCTCCGCCACCAGCGCGAGCACCTCCTGCTCCCGGCTGGTCAGCAGCCCCGTCTCGGCCGAGGTGAACCGCGCCCGGCGCCCGAGCTCGGCCAGGGCCTCGGACAGCGGTACGGCCCCCAGGGACGCGGCGGTCTCGACCGCCCGCTCCCATTCGGCCAGCGCCCCGGCCCGGTCTCCGGCCGTCAGCAGCGCCTCGGCCAGCCGCCACCGCGAGCGCGCGACCTCGTAGACGAACCCGTAGTCGAACGCCTCCACCACCGCGCGCCACGCCTCGACCTCCAGCCGGCCGTGGACGCGGTGCCACTCGGCCTCGGCCCGCAGCAGCCAGCCCTGTCCCTCCCGGCCCAGGCCGGCCCGGGCCGCCGCCCGCGCCCGGGCGAGCATCTCGTCGGCGCCGTCGGTACGGCCCAGCTCGGCCAGGGCCCACAGGCCGACCGCGGCGATGCGGAGGTTGCCCGGGTCTGTACGCTCCAGGACGTCGAGGACCGCGGTGACGTGCTCCAGGGCCGTCTCGGCCTCTCCCCGCCACAGGGCGTGCTCGGCGGCCAGGCCCCGGGACATGTAGGCCACCAGCAGGTCCGTCCAGAACGGCCGGAGCCAGGCCAGCCGCTCCTCGACCTCGGGCAGGCCCATTGCGACCTCGACGAAGAGCACGAACGACGAGAGGGTCGCCTCCGGGATCGTGCCGACGCGCTTGCCGAACCCGGCGGCGCGGGCCTGCTCCCACTCCCCCGCGATGTAGTGGATCATGAAGCGGTGGAAGCGCAGGTCGGTGCCGTACGTGCTCCACGACAGACCGGTCTCCGCGGCCAGCTGGATGCCGCTGTCGGCGGTCGCGGCGGCCTCGGCCAGGGCGCCCCGCTCGGCCTGCATGCGGGCGTAGTGGAAGACGGCGCGCAGGTCTATCGCCAGATTGCCCGACTCCTGGTCCACGATCCGGGACAGCAGTTCCTCGGCCCGCTCACGGTCCCCGCTGAACTCCGCGCAGGAGGCGAGGATGATGAGCGCGCTCTTCTCCGCGTCCCGCGCCCCCACCTCGCGGGCCACCTTCAGGGCCCGTTCGGCCAGCGGCTCGACCTCCTCGTGCCGGTCGGTCCAGAACAGGGTCCGGGCGAAGGTGGCCAGCGCGCGGGCCAGCAGCTTGCCCTCGGGCTCCGCCGCCACGGCCGCCTCGGCGATCGGGATCGGGTCCGTCTCGTCGCCCGTGTCGTACAGGTAGTACGCCAGCCGCTCGCAGACCTCGGCCGACGGCGGCAGCGCCCGCAGGTGGGCGACCGCCCGGTGGTTGTCGCCCATGTCGGCCGCCGCGGCGGCGGTGCGCAGCGCGAGGCGGATGTAGTCGGTGCCGGCCAGGCTCTCGGGGTCGGCGACCCTGTCCCACAGGCCGAGCGCCTGCTCGAAGTGGCGGTGGGCCTCAGCGGGCGCGCCGAGCCGCTCGGCCCGGCGCCCGGCCTCGACCGAGGCGGCCATCGCCCCGGCGAGGTCGTGGCCGGCCAGATAGTGGTGGGCCAGCTCGGCCGCGGCGCCCTCCCGCGCGGTCAGCAGCCGGGCGAACTCGGCGTGCAGGCGGGTGCGCTCGCCGGGCAGCAGGTCGGTGTAGACGGCCTCCTGGAGCAGGGCGTGCCGGAAGGCGTAGCCGTACTCCCCGGACAGCCGGATGAGCCCGCGCGAGACGATCTCCCGCATGGCCTCCTCGAAGGCCAGGTCGTCCAGGCCGGAGGCGTCCCGCAGCAGGTCGTGGTCGACCCGCCGGCCGGCCACCGCCGCCCCGCGCAGCACCCGCTGGGCGGGGTCGGACAACTGCTCGACGCGGGACAGCAGGAGGCTGGCCAGGCCGTCGGGCATCGAGCAGCCCTCGCTCGCGGCCTCCAGCAGTTCCTCGGCGTAGAACGGGTTCCCCTCGGCCCGGTCGACGACCTCGCCGATCATCCGGGCGTCGATCCCGCCGAGCAGGGCGACGTAGTCGGCCATCTCGTGGCGGTCGAGCGGGTTCAGCTCGACGGAGGTCACCGAGGGCAGGCGCTTGAGCTCGGCCAGGACCCGGCGCAGCGGGTGGCGGCGGTGCAGGTCGTCGGTGCGGTAGGTGCCGACCAGGCAGACCCGCTCGGTCTGGAGCATCCGGCTGAGGAAGACGACCAGGTCGCGGGTGGACTGGTCGGCCCAGTGCAGGTCCTCCAGGATCAGCAGCACCGGCTGGGTGGCCAGGAAGCCGAGCACCGAGCCGAACAGCTGCTGCTGGGTGAGGGCGGAGTCGGACTCCGGCCCGGCGTCGGCGACGCCGGGCAGCAGCCGACCCAGCAGGGGACGCGCCTCCAGCGCCGCGCGCAGCTCGCCCTCCGCGCCGCGCAGGGCGTCGGCCAGCGGGAGGTACGGCAGGGCGTCGCCGAGTTCGGCGCACTGCCCGACGAGTACGGCGAAGCCGTCCGCCCTGGCCCGTTCGGCCAGTTCGGTCACCAGCCGGGTCTTGCCGATGCCGGCGTCCCCGCCCACCAGGGCGACTCCCGGAAGACCCTCGCCCGCGGAGCGCAGCACGGCCAGCAGACGATCGAGCTCTGCCAGTCGCCCGACCAGCGTGCTTTGCACTTTTTGCGACCCCACTCGGCGAGTATGCCACGGACCACCGTCATTCGATTGGTCCATTGGGAACGCCCGGCATTGGCCTTCTCTCCGGGGACCAATCCGTCCCTATGGTGGAGCCATGGTCTCGATGTCGACTTTTCTGGTGTTCGTGGTCGCGTCCCTGGCGCTGGTCCTCGTCCCGGGCCCGAACCACCTCTACATCGCCGCCCGCGGCATGTCCCAGGGCCGGGCGGCGGGGATGGCCAGCGCGCTCGGTGTGGAGGCCGGAACCCTGGTGCACATCGCCGCGGCGGCGGCCGGGCTGTCCTACGTGGTCGCCCGGTCGGCCACGCTGTTCAACGTGATCAAGTGGGTCGGGGTGGCGTACCTGGTCTATCTGGGCATCCGCGCGCTGACCGCCGGCAGGCGGGAGGAGGGGCTCCGGGAGACCGCCCCGCAGCCGCTGCGCGAGGTCTTCGCCGAGGGGCTGGTCGTCAACCTGCTCAACCCCAAGGTGATCCTGTTCTTCCTGGCCTTCCTGCCGCAGTTCGTGGACCCGGAGGCCGGGGCGGTGCCGCTGCAGATCGTCGTCCTGGGCGGCACGCTGCTGCTCCTCGGGCTGATCTCCGACATGATCTACGCCGCGGGCGCCGACGCGCTGGGCCGGCGGCTGCGCAACCGCGCCAAGGCGCTCGGCCGCGTCAGCGGGATCATCTATCTGGGACTCGGCGTCGCGACCGCGCTCTCCAGCCGCTCGGTCTGAACGCCCGCCGTGCTCTCCAGCCGCTCGGTCCGAACGCCCGCCGCACCCTCCTGCCGCTCGATCCGAACACCGAGGGAGTCGAGGTGGTCCGCCTGGACGCACAGGTCGCCCACCAGCCGGGCCAGCGCTCCGGGGGCGGCCAGCATCCCCAGGTGGCCCCGCCGGGGGACCAGGATCAGCCGCCCGTCCCGGCAGGCGCGCAGGAAGGCGCGCTCGTCGGCGCGGAACGGGTCGCGGGCCCCGTTGACCAGCCACACCCGTCCCGGATACGACGCCAGCGCCGCGAGCTGGTCGTGTCCGGCGACGGCCTCGACGACCTGGGGCATCACCTCGCAGGACAGCCCTCCCGCAACCATCGCCTCCCCGGCTGAGCCCGGCAGGGTCAGGCGCAGGGCGCGCTCGCTGATCCGGTCGGCGCGGGCGGGGTCGCGCGCGGCCAGGCGGGCCATGAACCGGTATATCCCGGCGTAGCGGCCCGGGGAGGCCGTGCATCCCATGGCGACCAGCCCGGCCACCCGGCCGGGGAAACGCTCCGCCGCGGCGATCCCGACGTATCCGCCGAGTGAGAGCCCGGCGACCAGCGCCCGTCCCCCGGCCCGGTCGATCGCGTCGGCCACCGCCGACGTGGCCGCCTCCATCGTGAACGGCTCACCCCGCCTGGTCCCGTGGCCCGGCAGGTCGACGGCGACGGCGGGCCCGTCCAGGCGCGAGACGACCGGGCCCCACATCGTGGCGCTGACCCGGATTCCGTGGACGAAGACGATCGGCAGCATGATCGCGCCTCCTTCTCTGACTGAAACCCCTTCGATTAAAACACAACGCACCGTTGCGTTGCTATCCTTGCCTCATGGCACCGCGCAAGGAACAAGAGATCTTCCGCGCCACCCTCGGGCTGCTCGTCGAGCGGGGATACGAGGGCCTCACCGTCGAGGGCGTGGCCGAGCGCTCGGGCGTCAACAAGACCACGATCTACCGATGGTGGCCGTCCAAGGCCGCGCTGCTGGCCGCCGCGCTGATCGAGGCCGACGCGCTCGCCGTGGACCCCCCGGATACCGGGAGCCTCAGGGGCGACCTGGAGGCGCTGGTCCGGGAGATCTCCGCGCTGCTGACGGAGTCGCCGTCGGCGGAGATCGCGGTGGCCGCGCTCGGCGCCGCCGTACACCAGCCCGAGCTGGCCGAGGCGACCCGGCACTTCTTCGCCGACCGGCTGGCCCGCGAACAGGAGGTCTTCGAACGGGCCAGGCGGCGCGGCGAGCTGCGCGAGGACGCCGACCCGATGCTGATCATGGACCTGCTGGGGGGCGCCGTGTGGCTGCGCGCGGTCTTCCGCGGGCTCCCGCTCGGCGACGACTTCGCCGCCGAGGCGGTGCGGACCGTCCTGGACGGAGCGGCCTGACCTGCGCAACCGGCCTGACCTGCGCAACCGGCCTGACCTGCGCGGCCGGCCGGGGACGCCTCAGCCCGACAGCGCGCCGGGGATGCGCTCCAGGATCGGGTACGGCATGAGCCCGTACGCGTAGAAGTCGACCGCGTCCGCGCCCACCGCCCGGACCGCCCGGATCTTGGCGGCCAGGCGGTCGGCGGAGTCGGTGTCGGGCGGCCCCGGGCGGAGAACGACCCGCAGCTCCCGGTCCTTGCCGGTCGAGCGGCGGTAGGCGCCCACGTCGTCGGCCACCCTGGCGGCGTCTCTCGCGTAGGCGAGCACGGCCAGCGAGGGCACCAGGTCGCCGAGGGCGACCAGGTCCACGCCCAGCTGCCAGGAGTCGTGCGCGGCCAGGACCGGCGAGGGCAGCCCGTCGGCGTACCCCTTCACCGACCCGGTGCCGTCCAGGAAGGTCAGCCGCGAGCCCTCGGCGGTGACGGCCGCGGCGACCTCGGAGACCAGGGAGGTCACCGTCTCCGAGCGGGCCCGCGCGTAGGCGACCACCTCCGGCCCGGCGTAGGCGGTCAGCGCCGCGCGGGTCACCTCGCCCTGAGCGGGCGGGTCGCCGTCGAGCACGCCGCCCACGATCCTGGCGCACTCCTGGCGGGCGGCCTGGGCGTTGACCCCCAGGTCGGTGGCGCGGCGCATGCAGAACTCGCAGAAGCACAGGCCGAGCAGGAACAGGTCCATCGGGCCGAGCGGGACGAAGCTGCGCTCGTGGTGGTAGCCGTGCCCGAAGGTGCCGAAGTGCAGCCCCTCGGCCACGACGCTGTCGACGCCCTGGCGGGCCACGGCCCGCCCCAGCGCGACCGCGTACAGGCGGACGTCGGGGTGGGCCGGGCACAGGTCGGCGAGCGAGCCCCGGTCGCCGAAGCAGTTGCGCACGGTGGCCTCGGGGTGGGCGTCGCCGAGGGTGACGCTGTGCAGGAAGACGGTCCAGCCGTGCAGCTTCAGGCCCCGCTCCGCGGTGGCCCGGCGCAGCGCGGCCAGCGGCTCCTCCCCGGCCCCCTCCTGGACGGGCGGGACCAGGCGGAGCCCGCCGAACAGGTCCTCGGGCGGAGTGAAGTGCACCCCGTCCCGGCGGATCGTCACGCGCGAGGCCCCGTGCGGGGTGACGTCGCGGGTGCGGTGGTAGGCGGCGGCCACGGTCACGCCGGTCACGCCGTACCCGGCGATCCGGTCAAGGGTCTTGTCCAGTCCCTCGCCCCGCACGTCCTCGACGTAGAGGTACAAAGAACTGTCCAAGCCGCCGCCTTCCCACGCCCTGCGTCAGACTCTAACGCGCCTTGTACGCCACGAAGTCGATCTCGACCAGGATGTCCATCAGATCGGAGCCGACGGTCGTGCGGACCGGGTACGGCTTGGTGAAATAGGACTTGTAGGCCTCGTTGTAGGCCGCGAAGTCCCGCTTGAGGTGCTGCAGGTGCACCGTCGACTTCACCACGTCGTCGAAGCCCAGGCCGTGCGCGGCCAGGATCGCCCCGAGGTTGCGCATCACCTGGTGGGTCTGCTCGGCCACGTCCGTCCCGACGACCTCGCCGGTGGCGGGGTCCAGCGGGCCCATGCCCGAGGTGTAGACGAAGTCGCCGATCACCAGGCCCTGGGAGTAGGCCCCGACCGGCGCCGCGCCCTCGTCGGTCCTCAGTTCAACCTTGCCGCTCATCTTCATTCCGTCCTTAGTGGAAGTGCGTGGTGATCAGATCGACGACCACGTAGTCGTCGTCGACCACCGGGATGACCCGCCACTTGTCGAAGGCGGTGCACGGGTGGGAGATCCCGAACGACACCAGGTCGCCGGGCCGCACCGGGGAGTCCGGCGCGAGCCGCAGGACCGCGTGCTGATCCTGGACCTTCAGAACCGTAGCGCCCTCGACCGCGCCGCGTGGCACCGGCAGCCCCTCGTCGAACGGGGCGTCCCGCTTGCCGAACCCGACCACGGCCAGACCGGGCTCGGGAACGGACAGCACATGGGCCCAGATCTCCAGCGCCGGGCGCAGTTCCCCCTCGATCCGGGTGTACGGCGTGCGCTCGCGGTAGTAGCCGTCGTCGTGGGAGACGTAGGCCCCGCTGCGGAGCATGATCGTGGCCTGGCAGGCGACGAGCTCCCGGCCGATCACGTCGAACCACTGGCTGCCGCCCACCGACAGGATCGGGTTCCTGACCCGCAGGTGCTCCAGCGCCTCCTGCAGCCGGTGCAGATAGCGCCGCACCTCCTCGGCCGACTTCAGCGACCCCTCGTACCCGGCGACTCCGGCGAGCTCCACCCCGGGCGCCGCCTGGGCGGCGGCGGCGACCTCCAGGAGGTGCTCCAGGGTCCGGCTGCCGCCGCGCCCGCCCTCGTGGCCGAGCTCGGCCAGGACCCGGAACGGCCGGGGCCCGGCGTGCCGGGACAGGACCTCCACCCCGGCCACCGAGTCCACGAAGCACAGGAACTCGAACGACGGGTCGTCGGCCAGCCGCGCGGCCAAAGCGTCGAGCCCGGCCGGGTCGAAGATCTGGTTGGCGAGCAGGACCCGGGGCACGCCGAACCCGCACAGGGTGAGCGCCTGGGCGGGGGTGGCGGCGGTGAGCCCCCAGGCGCCCGCGTCGAGCTGGGCCCGGACGAGCTCGGGCGACATGGTCGTCTTGGCGTGCGGGACGAGCGTCAGCCCGTGCTCGCGCGCGAAGGCCGCGAGCGTGGCGATGTTGTGCCGCAGCGCGGCGCGGTGGGCGACCATCACCGGGAAGGTGAACCCCCCGCCGAACAGCGACGTCCCCACTGCCTTCGCGGGATCGGCGATCCCCTCCACCCGGTGGCCTCCTTCGTTCGCGGGACGTCCCGTCCCCGTACCTTCCGAGGACCTTATCCTCAGCCGGGCTCGGGGCAGGCGAGGATTTGGGCCCCCTTCCCCCTTGACCGCGAGCTGTCAGGAGTGGTGGCATCGTCCTCTAGTTAGGAACCTTTCCTAACTAAGGCCACAGAACCGACAGCAGAACCGTCAACCCACCGCAGCGACCCGACCGACTGCAGAAACCCAATCGACCGCAGAGAGGGTTCCTTCCCGTGCATGTGCGACCACGTCTCCGTCGCCCCTCGACCGTCCTCACCCTCGCCCTGGCCGCGGCCCTGGCCGCACCGGCGCTCGTGCTGACGGCGCCGCCCGCCCTCACCGCCGACTCCCTGCTCTCCCAGGGCCGTCCGGCCACGTCCTCATCCGTCGAGGGATCCGAGTTCGCGCCCGCCGCGGCCTTCGACGGCGACACCTCCACCCGCTGGGCCTCGGCCGAGGGGATCGACCCGCAGTGGATCCGCGTCGACCTCGGCCGCTCCGCCGCGATCTCCCGGGTCAAGCTGACCTGGGAGGCCGCCTACGGCAGGACCTACCGGATCCAGGTCTCCGGCGACGGGTCCTCCTGGACCGACCTGTACTCGACCACGACCGGCGACGGCGCCGTGGACGACCTGTCCGTCTCCGGGACCGGCCGCTACGTCCGGATGTACGGCACGGTCCGGGGCACGCCGTACGGCTACTCGCTGTACGAGGTGCAGGTGTACGGCACCGCCGGCGGCTCGACGCCCACTCCCACACCGACGCCCACGCCGACGGCCGGGGGGCCGAAGGTGCCCTTCGGCGGGCACACGATCCCCTATGCCCCGGGGATGCTGCGCCCCAGCGGGAGCCAGGCGACGCTCGACCAGAAGGTGGTCGACTACTACCGGCGCTGGAAGGCGGCCTTCGTCAGGCAGAACTGCGGCAACGGCTGGTACCAGGTCTTCTCCCCCGACGCCGACCACCCCTACGTCGCCGAGGCCCAGGGCTACGGCATGGTCATCACCGCGACCATGGCCGGAGCCGACCCCGACGCCAAGAAGATCTTCGACGGCCTGCTGAAGTACGTCCTGGACCACCCGTCCTCGATCACGCCGGGCCTGCACGCCGCCGAGCAGGACGCCTCCTGCCGGAGCGTCAACGGCGGCGACTCCGCCACCGACGGCGACCTCGACATCGCCTACGGCCTGCTCCTGGCCGACCGGCAGTGGGGCAGCTCCGGCGCCTACAACTACAGGCAGCTCGCGATCAGGCACATCAACGCGATCAAGGCCGGCGAGGTCAACCCGACGACCAAGCTGCTGAAGCTGGGCGACTGGAGCAGCGCCGGCGGCGAGCACTACTGGATCAGCCGCTCCTCCGACTGGATGGCCGCCCACTTCAAGGCCTTCCGCAAGGCCACCGGCGACGCCGCCTGGGACACGATCAGGGCCAACCACCAGAACCTGATCACCTCCCTGCAGTCTCGGTACGCCCCGGGCACCGGCCTGCTGCCCGACTTCGTGGTCGACACCGACACCACGGCCAGGCCCGCGCCGGGCGAGGTGCTGGAGGACCCCAACGACGGCAACTACTGGTGGAACGCCTGCCGTACCCCGTGGCGCATCGGCGACGACGCGGTGACCAGCGGCGACGCCACCTCGCTGGCCGCGGCGCGCAAGCTGAACGCCTGGATCAAGAGCAAGACCGGCGGCGATCCCGCGAAGATCGTCAACGGTTACCGGCTCAACGGCACCGCGCTCTCCGGTGGCGGCGACCCCGCGTTCTTCGCCCCGTTCGCGGTGGCCGCGATGACCGACCCCGGCAGCCAGGCCTGGCTGGACGCCCTGTGGAACCGGATGCTCGCCACCCCGCTCGACACGAGCGGCTACTTCTCGGCCAGCATCCAGCTCCAGGTCATGATCACCGTGACCGGCAACCACTGGGTGCCCTGACCCCGGAACCTGGCCTGGGAAACCCGGGATCCACGCGGCGGGACCCGCACCCGTACCCGCCGCCTCCCCGGTACGGCCCCCGCCCGCGCGGGCGGGGGCCGTACCGCCCCCTCGGCAGGTCAGTCCCGGTCGGGGATGGTGTCGAAGCGCGAGACCTCCGGGCCGCAGGAGACCCCCGGCACCGCCGGCCGCTCGGCGAGCAGCTTCCTGGCCTGCTGCCTGGCCAGGTTCCAGCCGTTCCACGGGTCGGGCCGGTCGAGCTCGTTGGACTGGACCACCGCCTGCAGCACGCAGCTGCGGGTCGGCTCGGGCAGCCGGTCCAGCGCCGGTACGGCCTCCGCCCCGAGGTCGCTCAGATACGCCTGGTCGAGCCGGTCCACGCCCCGGATGCTGAGCTGGGATTCGGCGACCCGCAGGTCCGGGTTCCAGACCGCGAAGGCCAGCAGGCCGGCCCCGGTCATCACGACCACGCTCCGGGGCAGCCATCCGGCGGCGCGCCGGGTCAGCCGTACCGCGCCGGCCACCAGGACCAGCGCGAAGATCCCGCCCAGCCACCAGATCGCCGCGCCCACCGACGCCCGCAGCCGGGTGTAGCCGTAGGCGTCGACGTAGAGGTCGAGCCGGTACATGGCGGAGATCAGGATCACCACCGTCAGCCCGCACAGCAGGCCGAGCAGCCCGGCCATCAGCCACCGGTCGCGGCCCTCCGGGTCGACCACCGCCGAGGCGAGCGCCACGATCGCCAGCACGAACACGCTGACGACGACCAGCTGGAAGAAGCCCGAACGGGCGTACTCGGCGTAGGTGAGATCGGTGGTCTCCAGCACCCGGCTGTTGCCGCCGAACAGCACCGTCAGCTGCATCACCACGAAGGTGGCGAACAGCAGGTTGAGCGCCACGAGCGGGGTAACCCACAGGCCGCGGCCGACCCGCAGCCGCAGGTCCGGCCCCTTGGGTTCGGCGACCGGCCGCAGGCCGACCAGCACGGCCGAGGCGGCGACGACCCCGAAGACCGCGAAGGTCAGGATCCGCAGCGGCAGGGACTCGGCCCAGTCCTGTCCGGTGAAGATGTTCTCCACCGTCTTGGCGAACACCGCGTCGGCCGAGGCGAACAGCGCGCCGAAGATCGCGACCAGCACCACGGTCAGCCCCGCCCCGATCAGCGTGGGGACCAGCCTGCGGCGGGCCGGCATCCCCTTGAACGGGGCCGCCAGGAACCAGGGGACCGGCAGCAGCCCGAGCACCACCGAGACCCCGCCCCTGAGCACCCCGAGCCAGCCGCGTCCCGCCCCCGACAGGGCCAGCGCGGCCACCGCGAACCCGGCCAGCAGGAGCAGCCCGACGAGCCAGTCGGCGTCCCTGAAGACCGCCATCGCGACCATCCCGTACGCGATCACGCCCATCCCGGCCGACCAGGGGGTGATCCGGCGGCGTACGGCGGGCAGCGCCACCACTCCCATGGCCGCCGCCACCAGTACGAACCCGAGCCCCACGGAGCTGTACGGCAGCGCGACGGCCGCCAGCAGTCCCACGACCGCGCAGGCCACCGGCACCCAGCGCGGGGTGCCGGGCAACTGCGGCCGGGGGAACACCGAGGGCGCCACGTAGTCGCCCGGTCCACCCGGCGTCCCCGGTCCCTGCAGCCCGCGGGACTCGCCCGATCCGCCCGCTGTTCCCGATGCCTGCAGCCCGCGCGTCTCACCCGATCCGCCCGGCGCTCCCGGTCCCCGTGGTCCGTCCGGTGCTCCCCTGCGCCCTTCACGGCCCGCCGGAGCGCCTCGCTGCGCCGCCGCCGTCCGGAGCGCGACCTCCTGCGTGCGGTGCGCCTGCCCCGCAGGCCGGGCAACACCCTCCGGGGCACCCGGGCCCTCGCTCCGGACCGTCCCCGCGCCGTCGGGCGCGGGCCTGGCGGGCCGTCCTTCCAGCCCCTGCGCGGAAGGACGCGGCGGCGCGGCGGGCGTCCTCGGCGCGGGGACGCCTCCGGCGGGCCGGGAGGCCTCCCAGACCCCGCTGGGCGGCGTGGTCGCCCCGATGACGGTGCCGACGAACCCGCCGATCACCGGGGACAGGATGCCCAGGGCGAGGCCGGCCTGGATGCTGATGGCCCCGACGCCGAGACCCAGCAGGACCCCGAAGGCCAGCCCGATGAACCCGCCGACGAAGACCCCGATGACGGCTCCCCACCAGTTCCTGAGCGGGACCGGGTACCCGTACCCGCCCGCTCCCCCCGCGGCGGGGAAGGGCGCGCGTCCCGGACCGGAGGGACCCGCCGGACCGGGAGCCCCGGAGCCGGGAACCGCAGGTCCGGGGCCGTACCCGGCCGAAAGCGGGGGGCCGGGCGGCGCGGGAGAAGCGCCGGAGGAGGGGGAAGCGCCGGAGGGGGACGCGGGGGCACCCGCTGAGACCGTGGCGGACACGAGGACTCCCGCCGCGGCCACGACGGGCACGGGTTCGGCGGAGGACGCGGCTCCGTCCGGAGCGGAGAGATCCGCGGGCGTCCCGGCCCCGGCGTCCACAGAGACGACCTCGGAGTCCACTGAGGTGACTGCGGCGCCCACGGCAGTCGCCCCGGCGCCCACAGTGGCTTCGGCGTCCGCAGTGGCTTCGGCATCCGCAGTGACTTGGGCATCCGCAGTGACTTCGGCGTCCGCGGGAGCCGCTCCGGACTCCGCGGAGGTCTCAGTGATGTCCACGACGGTCACCCCGGAGCCCGCGGGGTCCGCCCCGGACGCCGCGAGGGTCTCCGCCGGGCCCGAGGAGTCCGCCGGGCCCGAGGAGTCCGCCGGGCCCGAGGAGTCCGCCGGGCCCGAGGAGTCCGCCGGGATCGCGACGGTCGCGCGGGTGCCGATCGGCGCTCCGGCCTCCGGGGCCGGGCGGGCGGCGGGGACCGGGAGCTCCTCGAAGTCCTCGAAGTCCACGGGCTCGGACGGGGGGAGGGAGTCCGGGGGTGAGGTCATGGGATCGCCGGGAGACGGGCCGTCCATCATGATCCTTTCGGGGAGGTCGACCGCGATGCGGCAGCCGACGCCGTCTTCGACACCGATGGAGCCACCGTGAAGCTCGACGATCTCCTTGGTGATGGCGAGGCCGAGCCCGGCGCCGCCGTCGTCGGCCGCCCGGCCCGCGTCCAGCCGGGAGAAGCGCTCGAAGGCCCTGGCCCGGTCCTCGGGCGCGATCCCGGGCCCCTGGTCGGTCACGCGCAGCCGCACACCGCCCCCCTGCGGAGCGGCGGCGAGCACCACGACCCCGCCCTCCGGGCTGTGCCGTACCGCGTTGTCGAGCAGATTGGCCAGCACCTGGGCCAGCAGGTCGGCGTCGGCCCGCACGCTCAGCCCCGCGGGCACCTCGCACCGGGCCGTCACCCCGTCGCGGGCGAGCACCGCCTCACGCAGCGCCTGCTCGCAGAGCGGCCGGAGTTCGACGCTCTCCGGGTCGATCAGCCGGGCCCCGGACTCCAACCGGGACAGGTCGAGCAGCTGGGCGACCAGCCGTCCGAGCCGCTCGGTCTGGGCCAGCGCCGTCCCGAGCGTCACCGGATCGGGGTCCGAGACGCCGTCCACCACGTTCTCCAGCACCGCCCTGAGCGCGGTGATCGGTGTGCGCAGCTCGTGACTGACGTTGGCGACCAGATCTCTGCGCTGCCGGTCCACCTCGCCGAGGTCGGCCGCCATCGCGTTGAAGGCCCGGGCCAGCTCGCCGACCTCGTCGCGGGAGGTGGCCGTGACCCGCAGGCCGTACCGGCCCTTGGCGATCGTCTGCGCGGCGGCGGCCATCTCGCGCAGCGGCTTGGTCATCCCCCGCGCGAGCAGCTGCACCATGATCAGGGCGAGGACCACCGCCACCGCGACGCGCACGTTGCGGGAGTAGCCGGCGTTGATGCCGACCTCGTTGACGACGAACGCCACCGCCACCGCCAGCAGGATGACGATGCCGAGCTTGACCTTGATCCGGCCCAGGAAGTCGAGAGGTCTCAATGGTTTGCGCATTTCAGTGTTCGAGTGCTCTGCGGTGGGATCGGTTCGGCGGTCCGCGCCCGCCCGGTCCCCGTGGGCCTCACGGCCGGACGAACGCGTAGCCGACCCCGTGGACCGTTCGCACGACCCCGGAACCGAGTTTTCGGCGCAGGGCCCGTACGTGGCTGTCGACCGTCCGGGTGGCCGCCGCCTCGGAGAAGCCCCAGACGTCGGCCAGCAGCCGTTCCCGCTCGAACACCTGGCCCGGCCGCTCCGCCAGCCGGCGCAGCAGGTCGAACTCGGTCCGGGTCAGCTGCACCTCCGCGCCCCGCACGTAGACCCTCCGCTCGGCGGTGTCGATCTCGACCTCGCCCACGCGCAGGACCGTCTCGTCCACGGCGAGCTGGGAGGCGCGCTCCACCCGCCGCAGCAGCGCGTGCACCCGCGCGACCAGCTCGCGCATGCTGAACGGCTTGGTCATGTAGTCGTCGGCGCCGACCCCGAGGCCGACGAGCAGGTCGGTCTCCTCCCCCAGCGCGGTGAGCATGAGCACCGGCACCGGCCGGGCCGCCTGCATGCGCCGGCAGACCTCCAGGCCGTCGAGGCCGGGCAGCAGCCGGTCGAGGACCACCACGTCGGGCTCGGCCTTCGCGTACGCCGCGAGCGCCTCCTGCCCGTCTCCGGCGATCCGCACGTCGAAGCCCTCCGCGACGAGCCGGTGCCGTACGGCCCGCGCGATCGTCTCGTCGTCCTCGACCACGAGGATGCGGCGTTGCTGGGGAGTAGCCATGCCGCGAGCTTATGCCTGACCTGTGCAGACGGCTTGAGGTGAATTGTGAAGATTCCGCGCAGGCCACAGGCCCGCCGGCCCGCCCGTCAGGTGAAGATCATCCGACGACCGGTCACCTCGTAGCCCACCCGGGCGAACGAGGCCGCCATGGGCGCGTTGCCGACGTCGGTGGCGTCGCTCACCTCGGACTCCCCGCCGGCGGCGAAGATGTGCAGCGCCTCGGCGAGGAGGTCGTCGGCGTAGTGGTGGCCGCGGTGCTCGGGCACCACGCCCATGTAGCCGATCGTCGCGAAGTAGCTGTTGCTGGTGGGCATCACGATGCCCACCAGCTCCCCGGCCGCGTCGTAGGCCAGCCGCCACCGGTCGCGCCCGCCGGGGAAGTCGGCGATCTCCTCCAGCGTGATCTCGGCGGCCCGGCGCAGGCCGTACCGCTCGACGTCACGCCGGGCGTAGGCGTCCAGGCTGTTCTCGCAGAGCCTGGCCAGCACGTCCACGACCAGCTCGTCGTCGACGGCGGGGACGAAGGTCAGCCGGGTCGAGCGCGGCGGCAGGCCGTACTCGGGGATCCAGCGCAGGTTGATCCGCTCCACGAACTGCCGCAGCCCGGCCTTCTCGGCGGCGGCGATCCGGGCCTCGGCGTCGGCCCGGGCCTCCGGGCGCTCCCGCCAGTCGGCGGGCAGGAACAGGTGGTAGTCGGGCCGGTCGCCGATGGGTGATGAGTAGTCGGGCGTGACCAGGGCGTCGTAGGCGGCCCGCAGCAGGGCGGCGCCCACCTCGATCCCGTCCGGCCCGGCGCCCGGGTCGAACCAGTCGAGGCTGAACGGGTGGTCGAAGTCGTCGGGGGCCCAGAAGGCGGCCCGGGCGACCACCTCGTCGCCGCGCACGGCGACCCACACCCGGCCCGAGCGGTATCCCAGCTCCTCGAAGGACAGCTTGCGGGCGCCCACGCCGGAGGTCGGCGGGGTGGCGTAACGGTGGAAAAGGTCGAACTCGTCCACGGTGAGCGGACGGAAGATCAGATCAGACAAGCGAAACTCCAGAGAGGCATATGCGCTCTCCGGTCTCAGGCGGCCTTTCGCCCGAGGCGGGAGCGCGTCATCAGAGTGGACATCTGCTCCTCACCTCCTCTTCCTCGAAGGGACGATCAGCTTAACCATCACGTGATCACCTTTTCAAGGGGCGACCGGACGGGTGGTCGGCATCACAGGGATATAACCCCCGAATACGGAGGAACCCTTTCCATTGGGTCCAGCCCTGATGAGTGGCTATCTTTTGTGCGCGGCAGGACATCGAACGGAGTGAGCGGGATCGACACACAGGTGCTGGCAGGTCGCTACCGCCTGCTCAACCCCCTCGCCGAGGGCGGCATGGGCACGGTGTGGCTCGCCTCCGACGAGACGCTCCGCCGCGACGTGGCGGTCAAGGAGGTACGGCTCCCGCCGGAGCTGTCCCCCGCCCAGCGGCAGGACCTGTGCGCCGCCGCGCTCCGCGAGGCCAACCTGACGGCCCGGCTCAAGCACCCGTCGATCATCACCGTCCACGACGTGGTCGTCGAGAACGACCGCCCGTGGATCGTCATGGAGCTGCTGACCGGGGAGTCCCTCGACCGGACCGTCGCGGGCCGGCGGCCGCTCCCGCCGCACCAGGCCGCCCGGGTGGGGGTGGGCGTCGCCGGCGCGCTGGCCGCCGCGCACGCCGCCGGGGTGACGCACCGCGACGTCAAGCCGGGCAACATCTTCCTCACCCGGACCGGCAGGGCCGTCCTCACCGACTTCGGCATCGCCGTCGCCGAGGGCGACGTCACCGGCGGGCTGACCAGCCGCCTGATCGGCTCCCCCAACTACATCGCCCCCGAACGGCTGCGCGGCGAGCGCGGCGGCCCGTACTCCGACCTGTGGTCGCTGGGCGCCAGCCTGTACTTCGCGGTCGAGGGCGTGCCCCCGCACCCCGCCGAGACGCCCATCTCGGCGATCAGCCGGGTGCTCACCGAGCCGCCCCGGCCGCCCGAGCTCGCCGGGGAGCTGGGCCCGCTGCTGATGCGCATGCTGGACCCGCTGCCCGTCGCCCGGCCGTCCCTCGACGAGGTCGTCCGCGGGCTCCAGGAGGTCGCGCTCGGCCATCCCGGTCATCCCGGCCATCCCGGTCATCCCGAGAACGCGTCCGATCCCGGCGCGGACCGTTCCAGCCCGTCCGGCCACCCCCGCACCTCGCCGCAGGACCGTACCGGCGCGTCGCAGCAGGGCCGTACCGGCCTGTCCGGCCGCCTCGGCATGTCGCAGGGCCGTACCGGCCGCTCCGGCGTCACCGCCCCGGCCGGGCCGACCGCCCCGGCACGGCCGGTCCGCGCCCCGCGCAGAGGCCGCGCGCTGCTGTGGGCCGTCGCCGAGGTGGCCGCGGTCGCGGCGGTGGCCGGGACCGGCCTGGGGGTGACCCACCTCACCGCCGACCGCTCCGAACCGGCCGGGCCGGTACGGCTCAGCGAACGGCCCGGCGCCTTCGCCACCCCGGTGGACCTGTGCGGGCTGATCTCCGCCGACCAGGTCAGGCAGCTCCTCCCCCGGCTGAAGGGCCAGGGCAAGCAGACCAACCGGGGCGGCTGCGAGTGGGTGTCCCCCGGCGTCGGGCTGACGGTCGGCCCGGCCGACGCCGACCAGTGGGGCAAGAGCCCGCGCCAGGCCCACGAGCTGTTCGTGAACCGGCGCAACGGCACCATCCCCAGCGGCCAGCTCAGCTGGAACTGGCCGGACATCTCCGCAGGCGCCCGCTCGGCGCGGAACACCGGGCCGCTGCCGGTCAAGCCCGCCGGCGACGAGGCGTTCGGCTACGACGTCTACGAGAACCGCAAGACCGGCAGGCTCGAACAGAGCTATGTCACTCTCCGCGTCGACAACCTGGTCGTCGAGGTCGGCTACACCGTGGCCGACGGGAGCAAGGACGGCCCCGCGATCCAGAGCGGCGCCCACACCGCCGCCACCTGGGTGGCGGCGGCGTTGAACAGACAGAAGGCAACCGGATGAACCAGGCAGACACCCCCCGCCGGCAGGGCAGGCACGCCGGTCCCGGCGCCGCGGCCCCGGGCCCCGGAGGGAACCCGGCCCCGGGCTCCGGCGGACCGGGCGGATCGGGTTCGGGGTACGGCCCGGGTGGGCCCGGTGCTTCGGGGCCGGGGCAGTCCTCGCTGGAGTCACTGATCGAGCGGGGCGGTCCGCTGCCGCCCGCCCGCGCGGCCGTGATCGGTCTGGCCGTGCTGGACCAGCTCGTGGCCGTGCACGGTCACGGGATGCTCCACGGTGACGTACGGCCCGGCTCGGTGCTGATCGGGCCGTACGACAAGGTGCTGCTGGCCGGACCCGGTTTCCGGTCCCCGGTCTTCACCGCCCCAGAGGGCGTCACCGGCCCGGCCGCCGACCTGTGGTCGCTGGGCGCCACCCTCTACACCGCCGTCGAAGGCCGTCCCCCCGCGCCGGGCGCCCCGATGCAGTCCGCCGGTCCGATGGGCCCGGTCCTGATCCGGCTGCTGTCCGGCGACCCGTCCCTGCGCCCCGACCCGGCCACGCTGCGCGCGACCTTTCGGGAGATCATCCAGGAGAGCTCCGGACCCGCCACACCCGCCGTCGGCTTCCCGGCATCGCCCGGTGGTCTCCCCGCGTCATCCGGCGGATTCCCACCGCCCGGCGGCTTCCCACCGCCCGGCGGATTCCCCGCACCGCCGGAAGGCTTCCCACCATCGCCTGGCGGATTCCCCGAACCGCACGGCGGCTTCCCTCCGCCCCGGGAAGGCTTCCCCCAATCATCCGGCGGATTCCCCGCACCGTCGGAAGGCTTCGCCGTACCGCCTGGTGGCTTCCCCCCACCGCTCGAAAGCTTCCCTTCACCACCCGGTGGATTCGCTGTGCCGCCCGCCGGAGGGGCCGCCTCGTTCCGGGGCTCGGCTCCCGAGGCCGAGCCCTCCGTCGTACGGCCCTTCGTCCCCACGGCGGACGCGCTCGCGGCGCCGGACGCCACGATGCCCGTCCACGCGGACATGTTCCCGGACATGTCCCTGGAGGCGGCGGCCCCCGGCCCGAACCGGGACCTCGCCTCCCGCGCGGTCCCGGACGCCACCTCGCACGCGGTCCCGGACGCCGCGTCGCGGACGGTCGTGGACGCGATCCCCGGCCCGCCCGCGGCCCCCGGCCGGGACTCCGGTCCCGCCTCGGACCCGGCCGCCGCCTCGGACCCGGCCGCCGCCTCGGACCCGGCAGTCACCCCGCCGACCGGCGTGGAGACGGGCGGGACGGCCCACGGCGCCCCCGTGTCGCCCGAGCCCTCCCCCGCCCTCCCGGGCGCCTCTCCGGGTCCCGCGCCCCATCACCGCGGCGGTCCGCCCCCTCACCAGGACGTCCCGTCCTCTCATCAGGACCTTCATCCGGACCTCCCGTCTCCCCACCCGGACGGCTCCACCGCTCCGACCGAGCGCTCAGCCGACCTGCGGGGCGGCTCCAAGGGCGTCCTCGTGCCCCGTTCGATCGTGGTGCTGACCTGCGTGCTGCTCGCCGGCATGGCGGCGACCATCGGCGTGCTGCTCGCTCCCGTGCTGAGCGATCCGGACGACGACGAGGCCGCGCCCGCCCCGGGAACCGGGGCGCTCTTCGCCGCCGCGCCCCGGGCGTGCAGCCTGCTCACCGACCGGCAGGCGGCCGAGGTGGTCCCCGGTTACCGGAGCTCCGAGGTCGAGCCCGCCGAGTGCAACTGGCTCAACAGCCATGACTGGCGCAAGGCCAACGTGGAGAAGTACGACCTGCGCGTGCGGCTGGTGGCCCAGAAGCAGGACGCCTCGGGGATCGCCCGGGCCAGGGAGTATCTCGCGGGCAAGAAGAAGGACACCGTCGACAAGGCCGCGCTCGCCACGCCCAAGCCGCTGCCGCCGCAGGACATGAGCGGCGTCGGCGAGGAGGCGTTCATCTCGGCCGCCTACAGCCCGATCAACCTCTACGGCGGGTCCTACAAGGTGACCGTGGTCTTCCGGGTAAGCAACCTGGTCGCCCAGGTGGACTACGAGCAGGGAGGCGTCAAGGGGGACCCCGACGGCAAGATCGCGGAGAACGCCGGAAAGGTCTCCCGCTGGATCGCCGAGGCCCTGAGGATCGGTGGCTGAGATGCCGACGACGGGCTCTGCCCTTCCCGTGCTGGCGGGCCGGTACCGGGCGGTCGAGCGGCTCGGCGCGGGCGGGATGGGGATCGTCTGGCGGGCACGGGACGAACTGCTCCACCGTGAGGTCGCGATCAAGGAGGTCGTGCTCGCTCCGCACCTTCCCGAAGCCCAGCGGGCCGAGATGCGCGAGCGCACGTTGCGCGAGGCCAGGGCCGCGGCCCGGCTGAACCATCCCTCGATCGTCGCGGTGCACGACGTCATCGCCCAGGACGGACGGCCCTGGATCGTGATGGACCTGGTCAGGGGGCGCTCCCTGGAGCAGGTCGTGCGCGCCGGCGGGCCGCTCGCGCCCGACCGGGCGGCCGCGGTCGGGCTGGCCGTGCTCGACGGGCTGACCCTGGCGCACAACCGGGGCATCATGCACCGCGACGTGAAGCCCGCCAACATCATGGTCTCCGACGACGGCGGCGTGCTGCTGACCGACTTCGGCATCGCCACCCTGGAGGGCGACGTCCAGCTCACCTCCCCGGACGCGCTGGTCGGCTCCCCCGGCTACATCGCCCCGGAACGGCTGCGCGGCACCGGCGACGGCCCGGCCGCCGACCTGTGGTCGCTGGGCGCGACGCTCTACGCCGCCGTCGAGGGCAGGGGCCCCTTCCAGCGCGGCACCCCGGTGGCGACGCTGGGCGCGGTGCTGACCCAGGAGACCCCGCCGCCCTCGCGTGCGGGCGGCCTCGCCTCGGTGCTGCTGGCCGTACTGGCCAAGGACCCCCGCGAGCGCCCCGGAGCGGCCGCGTTGCGCGCCGCACTGCGCGAGGTCTCCCTCGGCAGGCCCGCCGGGCCGCTGTCCCCGGTGCCGGACCCGCAGCCCTCGCGCGGTCGCCGCGCCGGGATCGGTGCCCGGCGTCGCGCCGGTCCGGTCGCCGGAGCCGGGCTGGCCGTCGTGGCGGCCGGAGCGGCGGCGGTGTTCCTGACCTCGGGGGATCCCGCGGCGCCCGTCCCGTCCCCGGTCGGCTCGGGCTCCGGGTCCGGCTCGCAGGCCGAGGGCCTGACCGCCGCCCCCGACCCGTGCTCCCTGCTGAGCGAGGCGCAGGCCGGGGCCGTCGTCCCCGGCGCCTCCCCGTTCAACGTGCCGGGCCGGGACGGCGGGGCGGGCTCCTGCACGTGGGAGGGCGCCGGCGGCCGGGAGATCCGCGTCTCGCTGAACCTGTACCGGGCCACGCCGGGCAAGACCGCTCCCGAGACGGCGCACGCCTTCTTCGCCTCCGAGCGGACCAGGATCGAAGCCGACCGGGGCAGCGGCCCCTTCGGCTCGACCGGCCCGCTCAGGGATGTCGCCCGCGTCGGCGACGAGGCGTTCGCCTACGACGTGATCGCGACGGAGCGCGCCCACAGCGTGGTCCGTTTCCGCTCCGCCGACCTGCTGGTCGAGGTGAACCTGTCGACGGGAGGCGAACGCGCCACCTCCGCCCTGCGCAGCCGTACTCTACGCACCGCGAAGGTCATCGCCGGGCGGCTGGACCGGAATGGCTGAGGCGCGGCCGTGAACGATCCCGGACTGCTCGCCGGGCGCTACCGCCTTCTGGAGCGCCGCGACCCTGCGGGCATGAGCTGGCGCTCGCGCGACGAGCTGCTCCAGCGCGACGTCACGGTCACCGAGGTACGGCTGCCGCCCCCGGGCCCGTACCGCGACCGGCTGCTCGGCCAGCTCCGCGCGGCGGCCGAGCTGCGGCATCCCGGCGTCGTCACCCTGCACGACGTGGTCCCGGCCCCCGACCGGATGTGGCTGATCCTGGAGGCGGTCGCCGGGCGCTCCCTGGCGCAGACCGTCCGGGCCGACGGGCCGCTGCCCACGGAACGCGCCGCCGAGGTGGGTCTGGCCGTGCTCGACGCCCTGACCGCCGCGCAGCGGCACGGCGTCAGCCTCACCGCCACCCCGGACACCATCCTGCTCGGCCCCGACGGGCGGGTCGTCCTCACCGGCGTGGCCGCCGCCCCGGCCGACGAGCTGCGCGACCTCGGCACGGCCCTGTTCACCGCGGTAGAGGGCCATCTCCCGGGGACGCGTTCCGCCTTCCGTACGGCCGACGGCACCCCGCTGGCCTCCCCGGAGACCGGCTCCACCGGCTCGGGGCCCCTCGCCCCGCTCCTGGACGGCCTGCTGTCGGCCGATCCCGCCCACCGCCCCGACGCCGACTCCGTCCGGCTGACCCTGGAGAGCCTCGCGCCCCGGGCCTCGAGCGCACGGCGCAGGACCCTGCTCGCCGTCACGACCGCCGTCGTCTGCGCCCTCGTGATCACCGGCGGGGTGATGTGGAGCATGCGCGGCGCCACGACTCCGGCGGCGGTCCCGACGCCGGCGGCCTCGTACGTCGATCCCGGCCCCTTCCGCGCGACGCCCCCGCTGTGCGAGCTGTTCGCGGCGGAGCAGCTCGCACAGCTCGACGTCGACGGCACTCCGTCGAACTGGGGGAAGGGGTGCATCTGGGGGCCCGCGCGCAGGGACGATCCCCGCTCGCTGCAGCGCCAGCTGTCGGTGGACGCGAAGCTGTATCCGGAGGCGGCCGAGGCGACGCGGGCGTTCGCGGCCCGCCTGGACTCGGCGGCCAGGAGCGCGGGTGCCAAGGACGGGAGCACGCAGACCGCCCCGCATGAGGTCGGCGGACTGGGGAACGAGGCCTTCACCGGAGAGGTGGTCAACAGCGGTTACGGCGTGACCGCGTTCGTCCGCGTCAACAACCTGATAGTCACCGTCCAGTACCAGCGCAACGCGGGTGAACCCGCCGAGGAGATCGAGCGGGGAGCCCTGACCGCGGCCCGGTGGGCCGTCGAGGCTCTCGTCCGGGGAAATTGAGATATATCTCGGATGGAACCCGGTCGGGGGGTCCATCCGTTGGACGGGCGACGCAGAATGGCAGAGGCGGGGCACCGGCTCCGTGTTGGGAGGATGTTGAGGATGTCACCCGTCCAGAAGTACGCCCTCGGAGCCGGAGCGGTCGTCCTGCTCTCCTGGATCTTCCTGCCCGGATGGCTGACGCTGCTGGTCGTCCTGGGCGTCATCGCCGCCCCGGTCGTCGGCTATTTCATGCTCGACCCGTCGCAGCGCAAGCGGCTCAACCGCATCCGCAAGCGCGGCATCGGCCGCTGATCCGCCGGCGCCGATCCCCCGGTACGGCACCGGCCGGGTCGTGCGCCGTCCCGCCCGGCCCCGCGCCCGTGCGCGGGGTCAGGCGGTCGCGGCTGCGATCTCCTCTTCGACGCGCCGGGTGACCTTGCGCTCGAACACGAACGACAGCAGCGGCACCGTGCCCGCGAGCATCACGCTCAGGATGTACGGCCACGACCAGCGGGCCTTCATGCCCAGGTTCATCGTGGCCACCAGATAGAGCATGTACAGGAAGCCGTGGATGGGTGAGACGACCTTCGACGGGCCTTCGATGCCGAAGCCGTACCTGAGCACGATGCACGCGACCAGGACCAGCAGCATCACGCCGACCACGTAGGCCAGGACTCGGAAGGGCTTGAGGGCGGATTCCACGGTGATCTACCTCGGTTGGGGTTCGGGACACTCAACGATATGCGGGTTCAGACGGCGGCCGGCCTGGACGGGGAACCCGCCTCGGCCTCCGGCGTGTGCTCCGGATCGGCCCCGGTGCCGGGATCGGGGTCGGGCTCGGCGCCGGGCTCGGGTCCCGGTCCGGGGCCGGAGTCCCGCCCCGCCGTACCGCTGCGGACGGCGTCGCGCACGAAGTGCCACCACATGAAGACGGCGAACAGGCCGAAGATCCACCACTGCGCCGCGTAGGCCAGGTTGCGCCAGGTCAGCACGCCGGAGGCGGTCGGGGGCGCGACGGGGACCGGCTTGGCCGCCACGGCCGGGGCCGGGTTCTGGGCGGTGGCCACCACGTAGCCGTCGCGCAGCTTCCCGCCCCGCCACACGTTGATCAGCTCGGCCGACGAGACGGTCTGGACCTGTCCCGGCGGCACGTCACGCGCGCGCTGCACGCTGTCGGTCGGCTCGGAGGCCTGCAGCCGCCCGCTCACCGTCAGCTTCCCCTGCGGTACGGCCGTCGCCGGGTCGGAGGGCGAGGGGATCCAGCCGCGCACGACCGGGATCGACGTGCCGTCCCCGAGGTCGAGCGCCGTCAGGATCCACAGGCCGCCGTCCCGGCCGGTCACCAGGAGCTGGCGGGTGGCGTCGAAGGTCCCCTCCGCGGTCACCTTGCGGCCGATCACCTCGCCGTCCAGGTGACGTCCGGTCTCGGTGAGCGTGGTCACCGCCACCGGGGCGGGGTCCATCGCCGCCTGCGGCCTGCCGGAGTCCTCGAAGACGCCGAGCTGCCAGCGGCCGAGCAGGACACATGCGACGAGCGCTCCGACCGCGAGGAGGTGGAGGGCCACCACGCGAGGAGAGAACAGGATCCGGAGCATGACACCACGCTATCCGCCCGCGACGGTGGTCCCGTTTCCAGGACCTCACCAGCGTGTCCCCGCCCCATCCCGATCCGGCATGGCCGGCCGGTGAAGTGACGTGAACCTGTGTTGAAAAGTCCCCGCCTATCGCTAAAGTCGGACCATGTCTGATCCCCAGATTGACCCGGCAGGAAACACCCAGCAGTTCCGCGCCTTCGCTCAGCGCAACGAGCCGGAGGCGGCGCCGGAGAAGCGGTCCCTGGTCGTCCCCATCGTGATCGCGTCCGCGGTCGTGGTGGTGATCGCGGCGATCGCCGCCTACCTGCTGCTCATGTGACGACAGTCCGGCATCCGCAGAATTCCGGCACCCCGTGAGGAGTCCCGGCACTCGCGGAGTTCCGACGCCCGCGAAGCCCTGACACCCGCGGAGCTCTGACACCCGCGGAGCTCTGACATTCGCGAGGCTCCGACGCCCGCGGGATTCCGCCGCACCGCGCACCGCGCGACCCGTCCGGGCCGCCCGTCTCCCGCAGGATCGGACGACCGACAGCGCCGAAGGCCTGAGCCCTCGGCGCTTTTCGTGTTCTCCGGGCCCGTTGACATACCGACTGGTCGGTGTGACGCTGCTCACGCCCGGGCAGGTATGGACGGCGACCACGGCCGCGAACTACATTGGACTTTGAGTCCAATAAGGAGAGTGGATGAGCACGCGTCCCGGTCTGACCATCATCGGCTCCGGCTTCGCCGGCATCGGCATGGCGATCAAGCTGAAGGAGGCCGGTTACCACGACTTCGTGATCCTGGAGAAGGCCTCCGACCTCGGCGGCACCTGGCGGGACAACACCTACCCGGGCTGCGCCTGCGACGTCCCCTCGCACATGTACTCCTTCTCCTTCGAGCTCAACCCCGGCTGGTCGCGGATGTTCTCCCCGCAGACCGAGATCTGGGACTACATGCGCGCCTGCGTGGAGAAGTACGGCCTGGCGCCCCACTTCCGGTTCGGCAAGGAGGTCGTCGGCCTGGAGTACGACGACGCGGCCAGGAACTGGCAGGTCGGCACCGGTGACGGCGAGACGTTCACCACCAACGCGATCGTGTCGGGCATCGGCGCCCTGCACGTGCCGTCCTATCCGCAGATCCCGGGCCGCGAGCGGTTCCGCGGCCCGGCCTTCCACTCGGCCGAGTGGGACCACTCCGTGGACCTGACGGGCAAGCGGGTGGCGGTCATCGGCACCGGCGCCTCGGCGATCCAGTTCGTCCCCCGGATCGCCGAGCGGGCCGCGCACCTGACCGTCTTCCAGCGCACGCCCCCGTGGATCCAGCCCAAGCCGGACTTCGCGCTCTCCCCCCGGATGAAGCGGGTCATGCGGCTGCCCGGCGCCGCCCGCACGCTGCGCAACGCGATCTACTGGGTGCTGGAGACCCGCGCCCTCGGCTTCACCGTCGACCCGCGCCTGATGAAGGTGCAGGAGGCGGTGGCCAGGCGTCACCTGGAACGACAGGTCCCCGACCCGGAGCTGCGCGCCAAGCTCACCCCCGACTACACGATCGGCTGCAAGCGCATCCTGCTGTCCAACGACTACTATCCCGCGCTGACCAGGGACAACGTCGATCTGGTCACCGACGGGGTGACCGAGATCCGGGAGAACTCGATCGTCGACGCCACCGGCGGGGAGATCGAGGTCGACGTCATCGTCTACGGCACCGGCTTCAAGGTCACCGACGCGCTGAACGAGCAGCGGATCATCGGCAGGAACGGCCTGAAGATCCAGGAGGCCTGGCAGAACGGCATCGAGGCCTACTATGGCATCACCACCGCCGGCTTCCCCAACCTGTTCTTCCTGCTCGGCCCGAACACCGGGCTGGGCCACAACTCGGTCGTCTTCATGATCGAGTCGCAGGTGAAGTACGTGATCGACTGCCTGCGGCTGCTGTCGAGGACCGGGGCCAGGGCACTGGACGTGCGGCCCGGGGCCCAGCGCGCCTTCAACGACCGCCTCCAGGAGCGCCTGCACGCCCTGGTCTGGAACGAGGGCGGCTGCCGGAGCTGGTACCTCGACGAGCACGGCGTCAACCGCACCACCTGGCCCGGCTTCACCTTCGAGTACTGGGCGCGCACCCGCAGGGTCAGGCCCGAGGCCTACGAGCTCATCCACTAAAAGGCCCACCGGCCTGCGCGCCGTACGGCCGCCCCCTCCGCGGAGGCCGTACGGCGCGCAGGACCGCGGTCAGGCGGCGCCGTGATCAGGCGACGCCGGGCTTGGCGGGCAGCGCCACCGGCGGGAAGTCCAGCTCCGTCTGGCCGACGGAGTTGAAGTAGTTCGTGAACACGTTGAGCGCGACCGCGCCGATGATCTCGCCGATCTCCCCGTCGTCGTACCCGGCGGCGCGGACGTCGGCGAGGTCGGCGTCGGAGACGAAGCCCCGGTCGCGGATCACCGCGCGGGCGAAGCGGAGCGCGGCGGCGACGGCCGGGTCGGAGGCGTCGGCGTCGAGCCCGGCCTCCAGGTCGGCCTTGCCGACGCCCGCCCGCTCACCCAGGACGGTGTGCGCCGCCAGGCAGTACTCGCAGCTGTTCTCCACCGCCGCGACCAGCGCGAGCTGCTCGCGGACCGCGGCGGACAGCCGCCCCTTGGCCAGAGCTCCGCTGAAGGCGAGGTAGGCGTCCAGGACCGCCGGGGAGGCGGCCATCGCGCGCATCATGTTGGGCGTCGCACCGAGCGCGCGCTCGACCTTGCCGAGCAGCGTGCGGGCCTGCGGGCTCGCGGTGGCCGGGTCGACGACGGACAGACGAGGCATGGGGAACTCCTTCACCGGAAACAACATTTGGCAGTGCCAACTATAGTTGGCACTGCCAAATAATCAACCCCCGGTCAGGCGGAGATGAGACAGACCGACGGCCGCGGGGTCAGGCGGGCTCGTGGTCCGGGCAGTCCAGACGCAGCTCCCCGTCCCCGAACGGGGCGTCCACGAACATGCAGTGATGCGGCCGCGCCGGGTCGTCCGGATGCGCGTCGGGCCGGTAGAAACGGCAGGTCAGGCACATCCGGGAGATCGGGATCGCCCGGCGCTCCTGCAGCACCCGCATCATCGCCGAGGCCCCGCGCAGCATCGCCGCGAGATCGTCGGGATCCAGCGCGGCGACCGCCGCCCGCAGCGGTTCCGGCACGGCGCTCAGCCGCGCCGCCTCCTGCCGCCCGATGTCGGTGAGCGTCAGCACGGACGCCCGCGCGTCGACGGCGTCCCGGGCCTTGCTCACCAGCCCCTTGCCGGTCAGCGCCCGCATCGCGTCGCTGACCGTCGGCGCCGTCGAGGCCAGGGCCGCCACCACCTCCCCCTGCCGCCGGGGCCGGTCGTCGCCGGCGAGGAAGGCCAGGATGTCGGCCTGGAGAGGCGAGAGCCCGTACGGCCCCGCGTTGCGCCAGGCGCTCATCCGCACGGCCTGCCCCAGCTTCGCCAGCCCCGCCAGCAACTGCTCGTCACGCGGCGGCCCCGGCACCTCCACGGGTTCAGCTGCGTCCACCGGCCCACCCCTTCAGCAATCCCATCACTGCGGATGCCGGAATCCTAGGCACCGTGCCCGGTGGACGCGGGACCGCCCGGTCAGCGCGCCGGGGAGACGACCAGGGCGCTGCCCCCGCCCCGGCGGGACGGCTCGGCGACGGCCTGGAGCCTGCCCTTGCCGAGGAACTCCACGGCGGTGGCCGCGCCGATCTCGGGATTGAGGGCGAAGCTGTGGCCCCTGGCGGTGAGCTCGGCGCCGTAGCGGTCCAGGAAGCCCTGCTCGGCCTGGGTCTGGGCGGTGTTGCGCTGGGTGGCGCGGGGCGCGGCCAGGGCCTCGGGCAGGCTCATGCCGAGCTCCCAGCGGTTGACGAGGATCTGCAGCACGGTGGTGATGATCGTGGACCCGCCGGGCGAGCCGAGGGCCAGCAGCGGCCTGCCGTCGTCCAGGACGATCGTCGGCGCCATGGACGAGCGCGGGCGCTTGCCCGGCCCCGGGAGGTTGGGGTCGCCCGGCGCCGGGCCGAAGGTGAAGTCGGTCAGCTCGTTGTTGAGCAGGAAGCCGCGGCCGGGCACGACGATGCCGTTGCCGCCGGTGGACTCGATGGTGATGTTGTAGGCGACGACGTTGCCCCACCGGTCCGTCACGACGAGGTGGGTCGTCTCCGGTCCCTCCTGGGCCGGTCCCGCGGTCTCCGGCTGCGCGCCGCCCGCCGGGGCGGGACACGGACTGTAGTCGCCGTCGGGCTCACCCGCCGGGGCCGGGTGTGCCATCGCCCGCTCGCCGATCAGGCAGGCGCGCTCCTTGGCGAACCCGTCGGACAGCAGCTCCCGCAACGGCACGCCGGGCACGTCCCCGACGTACTTGCCGCGGTCGGCGAAGGAGAGCCTGGAGGCCTCCAGATACTCGTGCACGCCGACGTCGGGCAGGGCCTCCAGGATGTTGAGCGCCTCGCCGACCGTCGAGCCGCCCGAGGAGGGGGGCGCCATGCCGTACACGTCCATGCCCTTGTACGAGATGCGCGTGGGCGGGCGTTCGAGCGCCCGGTAGGCCCGCAGGTCCGACAGCTCCATCAGGCCCGGCCGGACGTTCCTGGTGGACCCCGGGGTGACCGGCGGGTTCTTGACGGTCTGGACGATCTCCGTGCCGAGGCCGCCGCCGTACAGCCAGCGCCCGCCGTAGCGGCCGAGCTTGCGGTAGGTCTCGGCCAGCTCGGGGTTGCGGAAGGTCGAGCCGACCGCGGGCGGCGCGCCGCCGGGCAGGAAGAGCGCGGCGGTGGAGGTGAAGTCCTTGAACCGGGCCGCGTTGGCGGCGGTCTGGTCGTAGAAGGTCTGGTCGACCGTGAAGCCCTTGGAGGCGACCTCGATCGCGGGCTGCAGCGCCTGCCGCAGCGAGATCGTGCCGAACCGGCGCAGCGCCAGCTCCCACTGGGCCACGCTGCCCGGCACCCCGGCCGACAGCCCGCTGGTGACGGCCTCCTCGAACGGGATCCCCTCCAGGGAGGCCGGGGTCATCGCCCTGGGCGCCGTCTCGCGGCCGTCGATCGTGTAGACCCTGCCCCGGCGCGCGTCGTAGTAGACGATGAACCCGCCGCCGGCCAGCCCGGCCGAGTACGGCTCGGTCACGCCCAGGGTGGCCGCCGCCGCGATCGCCGCGTCCATGGCGTTGCCCCCGCGCCGCAGCACCTGCAGCGCCGTCCTGCTCGCGTCCAGGTCGACGGTCGAGATCGCACCCCCGTACCCCTCGGCGACGGGAGTCTTGTCCACCTTCTCCGCAGGCTTGTCCGCCGGCGGTGCGGCCACCGCCGGCGGCGGGGCGAGCAGGACGGAGCCTCCGGTCAGGACTGCGGCGAGCGGCGCCGCGAAGCGACGAGTGATCATCATGACCTCCTCCGGACAGCTTTACCCAGCCTGTCAGGATTGTCAGCACTTCTCCCGGTAGAGATTTCCGCCCTGCCTACCCCGGGAATGCCCCCGGCTACCCCGGGGGTTGTAGCGCGGCCTGCCGCGCCGGGGGGACGCGCAGGTCACACCGCCGGACATAGGGTGCTGGACGTGCGAACCCACCCCCGCTGGACCGACCGGATGCTTCCCGTCATCGTGGCGGTCGCCCAGGTCGCCGCCAACTACGGAGCGCAGGACAACCAGCCCGGCCGGCTGGCGGCGGACCCGGTGGGCAACGCGCTGCTGCTGGCCGGCGGGCTCGCTCTGGCCTGGCGGCGCAGCCGTCCCGTGCTCACCCTGGCCGTCACCATGGCCACGATGGTCGTCTTCATCGTGCGGGGCCACGCCTACGGCCCGATCTTCTTCAGCCCGGGCATCGCGCTCTACAACGCCCTGGCCCTCGGCCACCGGCGGGCCGCCTGGGCGTTCGCGGTGTCGGGCTACGCGTTCTTCCTGGTCTACACGACCTGGCTGGCGCCCGTCCCGAGCCCGGGCCTGTGGCACTCCCTGACGATCGCGGCCGTCATGGGCGTCCTGATGGCCGTGGGCGAGTTCGCCCGGACCAGGAAGGAGCGCAAGGCCGAGCGGGAGCGGATCACCGAGGAGGAGTCGCGGCGGCAGGCCAGCGAGGAGCGGCTGACCATGGCCCAGGAACTGCACGACGTGCTCGCCCACAACATCTCCCTCATCCACGTGCAGGCCTCCACCGCGCTGCACCTGATCGACGACAACCCCGAGCAGGCCCGCACCGCGCTCACCACGATCAAGCAGGCGTCCAAGGACGTGCTGACCGAGATGCGCTCGCTGATCGGCGTGCTCCGCGACGGCGCGCCCCGCTCCCCCACCGGCGGGCTGGACCAGCTGGCCCAGCTGACCGAGCCGGCCGGGCGCAACGGCCTCGACGTCACCCGGCGGGTCGCCGGCCGGGTCAGGCCGGTGCCCTCCGGGGTGGACCTGGCCGGATACCGCATCGTCCAGGAGGCCCTCACCAACGCCGCCCGGCACGCCCCCGGCTCCACGGTGGAGGTCCTGCTGGAGTACGGCTCCCGCGAGCTGCTGATCCGCGTCACCGACTCCGGCGGCGGGACGCCCGCCGAGAACCTGGGCGGCGGGAACCTGGGCGGCGGGAACGGCATCCCCGGGATGAGGGAGCGTGCCGCCGCCCTCGGCGGCACGCTGACCGCAGAACGCCACGGACCGGGCTTCCGCGTCGAGGCGCGGCTGCCGATCGCCGAGGAGGAGTCGTGATCAGGATCGTTCTCGCCGACGACCAGGCCCTGGTCAGGGCCGGGTTCCGGGCGCTGCTCGACGCCCAGCCCGGGATGACCGTGGTCGGCGAGGCCGCCGACGGGGCCGAGGCCATCGCGCTGGCCGGCGAGCACCGGCCGGACGTGATCCTGATGGACGTGCGGATGCCCGGCATGGACGGGCTGGAGGCCACCCGGCGCATGCCGCCGGGACCGAAGATCGTCATCCTGACCACGTTCGAGCTCGACGAGTACGTCTTCGAGGCCCTGCGCAACGGCGCCAGCGGTTTCCTGGTCAAGGACACCGAGCCCGCCGAGCTGATCCAGGCCGTCCGGGTCGTCGCCGCCGGGGACGCCCTGCTCTCCCCCGGCGTGACCCGCCGCCTCATCGCCGAGTACGCCAGCCGCGCCAAGGAGCCCGCCTCCTCCTTCGACCTGTCCCCGCTCACCGACCGCGAGCGGGAGGTCCTCGCCCTGGTCGGCACCGGCATGACGAACGACGAGATCGCCGGGCGGCTCTTCATGAGCCCGGCCACGGCCAAGACCCACGTCAGCCGCATCATGATGAAGCTCCAGGCCCGCGACCGCGCCCAGCTCGTCGTCATCGCCTACGAAAGCGGCCTGGTCCGCCCCGGCTGGGCCTGAACCACCCTCTACCCGGTCAGGTGTTTGCGGCACCGACCGTGTTCACCGGAGCACGAAGGGACACGTGATCACGGTCATGACCTCGCAGAAACACCACGCCTACCTGCGGCCCGCCCCGAGACCGCGTCCCTTCCCCTGCCCAGCACCGCGCGCGAGCTGTTGGACGCGCTTCCTCAGTTCCCCGGACTGCGGACCGAGGTCGTCAACGGGAGTCCGATAGTGAGTCCGGCAGGCACCCCCGAGCACGCCAGGATCGCGATGCGCCTGTACGCCATCGACCCCGTCGGCCTCACGCTCGACACCGCGGTCTTCGAGAAGGCCCTCCGGCGGCCCGAGGGCGCTTCCGGCGACGGCGGAGGGTGATGACAATGTCACTGTTCGCCTCCGGCGGGAGCCGTTACCGTCGAGCCGTGGGGACCTGGGCCGCGATCCCGGCCGCTCGCTGAGTGGAGCCGGTCGCGCTGTTCGTCGGGGGGCTCGCCGCCGGGATGGTGGCGGGCACCGCTTCGTGCACGGCCGTGCAGGGCGGTCTGCTGACCGGCCTGACCACCGGGGCCACGACGGCGTCGGGGCCGAAGGTCGTCTCCCTGTTCCTGGCCGGGCGGCTCGCCTCCCATCTGGTGGCGGGGGCGCTGCTGGGGCTGCTGGGCTCGGCCGTACGGCTGACGCCGGGGGCTCGGGCCGTGCTGATGGTCGCGGCGGGGGTGGCGGTCACCGGGTTCGGACTGCGCCTGCTCGTCGCCAGGCCCCGCGCCTGCCCGTCCCGCGGGGGTGGGCGGCACGCCGCGCCGGCCCTGGGAAGGGCGGCGCTGCTGGGGGCCTCGACCGTCCTGCTGCCCTGCGGGGTCACCCTCAGCGCCGAGGCGGTCGCCGTCTCCAGTGGCTCCGCGCTCGGCGGGACGGCGGTCATGGCGGGGTTCGTCATCGGCAGCGCACCCGCGTTCGCCCTGCTCGGGCTGGTCCTGCGCCGGATCTCCTCGACCCGCCTGGCGGCGCTGGCGGGGGTGCTCGCGCTGGCCGCCGGGATATGGACCGCGACCTCGGGGCTGCGCCTGGGCGGATGGCTCTCCGGCCCCGCGGCGGCGCAGGCCGTACAGCAGGCCCAGCAGGCCCAGCAGGCCTCGGAGGCCCGTCCCGGCCAGGCGCGGCCGCCCGGCGCCGGCGGCGTGCAGCGGATCGAGATCTGGGCGACGGACCGGGGGTACCGCCCGGGGATCGTCACCGCCCGCGCGGGCGTGCCCGTGGAGATCGACTTCCGTCTGGCGGGAAGTCCCGGCTGCGCGCGGTCCCTGACCATCGACGGCCGCGACGTGGCCCTGCCCGCCGTCGTACGGCTCGGCCCGCAGCGTCCGGGATCACTGCGCTATGTCTGCTCGATGGGAATGTACGCGGGGTTCGTCACCTTCGTCTGAGCGCTCCCGGGAACCGAAGCTGCGATTACCCTACGTCATCGTGCGGTTACATGCGACCCTGTGCATTGTCGGCGAGGAGGATGACATGGGGTGGTGGCCGGGTGATCCGGACGCGACCGCGATCCTGGTGCCCGCCCCACGGGGCGCGGAGCACGAGAGCGGCGCGCAGGACCGGACCGATCTGCTGGAGGCGGCTCAGGGGGGCGACGTGCAGGCCGCCCACCTGCTCGGCCGCCACTACGCGCAGCGCGGCGACCGCGCGGCGGCGCGCCGCTGGTGGGAGCGGGCCGCGGCGGCGGGCAACGTGGACAGCGCCTACAACCTGGGCCTCTGGCACGAGAAGCACGGCAGCCTGGACGAGGCTCTGCGGTGGTACGAGCTCGCCGCCGGCGCGGACGACACCGAGGCCGCGGTGAACCTGGCGATCCTGCTGCTGGAGCAGCGGGGCGACCTGCCCGCGGCCCGGCGGTGGTTCGAGACGGCGGCCCTGGCGGGCTCGCGGACCGCGGCCCGGCGCCTGGCGCTGCTGTACGAGGACGACGGCGAGGCGGAGGCCGCCGGAGAGTGGCACCGCCGGGCGGCGCTCGACGGCGATCTGGCCTCCAGCCACGACCTGGGGTTCCTGGCCTACGCCATGGGGGCGGAGGAGGAGGCGTTCACGTGGTGGGAGCGGGCCGCCCGGTCCGGTCACGCCGACGCGGCCTACCACCTCGGCCTCCTGCTGGCGGCCCGTCGCGACGCGATGGGCGCGGAGGGCTTCTACCGGATGGCCGCCGGGAGCGAGCACCCCGGCGCCGCCTCGCAGCTCGGTGGGATCGCGCTGTCGCGCGGCGACCTGCGCACCGCCCGCGCCTGGTTCGAGCGGGCCGCCACCACCGGGCGCGTCGGCGACCAGCGGATGGCCGGGTTCGTCTGCGTGGAACTGGGCGACTCCGGCGCGGCCGGCCACTGGTTCGGCCGGGCCGCGGCCGGCGGCGACCCGGAGGCCGCCTTCAACTTCGGCCTGCTGCTCATCGCCGAGCTCGGCGACCTGCAGAGCGGCCAGCACTGGTTCCGCCAGGCGGCGCGGGCCGGTCACCCGCAGGCGGCCGCCGAGCTCGCCTCGCTGCTGGCGGTGACCGGCTCCGCCGGCGGCGCCCACGACGTCCCCGAGCCCCGGGCGGCCGAGCCCGGGCCACCGGCCCCCACCTGGGAACGCGTCATCGATCCCGAGCTCGTCGCCCGCGCCGAGCTGACCGCCTCGGCCCTGGCCCGCCGGGACGGCGCCCCGCTGCGGGCCTGCGACCTGACCGAGATCCTCGGCACCTGGGACCTGGTCACCCGGCCGATGCCCGAGCACACCGACGCCGCCGGCTGGCTGAGCGCGCACAGCGGGCTCCACCAGGGCGCGGTAGAGCACCTCGGCTCGGTGCGGGACACGCTGCTTCGGCCGGGCAGCGCCCCCTGGCCCACGGCCGCGGAGGTCGAGCACGTGCTGAACATCGCCCGCGACCTGCGGGCCCGTCTCGGCCTGCGCTGAGAAGACCCCGGTCCGCGCCGAGAAGACCCTGGCCGCGCCGGGAGAACGGCGAACGCCCCATGCCCCCGGACGGGCATGGGGCGCTCGCTGCCGAGATCAGGCGGAGACGACCTCGGAGAGCGGCGTGAACGGCAGGCCGAGGGCGACGGCGACCTGCTCGTTGGTGAGCAGGCCCGCGTGGGTGTTGAGGCCCAGGGCCAGCGAGGCGTCCTGCTGGAGGGCGGCCTTCCAGCCCAGGTTCGCGAGCTTGACCGCGTACGGCAGGGTCGCGTTGGTCAGCGCGTAGGTGGAGGTGTTGGCCACCGAACCCGGCATGTTGGCCACGCAGTAGAAGATCGAGTTGTGGACCGTGTAGGTCGGCTCGGCGTGCGTGGTCGGGCGGGAGTCCTCGAAGCAGCCGCCCTGGTCGATGGCGATGTCGACGAGCACGGAGCCCGGCTTCATGCGGGAGACCAGGTCGTTGGAGACGAGGGTCGGGGCCTTGGCGCCGGGGATCAGCACCGCGCCGATGACCAGGTCGGCCTCCAGGACCTCCTTCTCGATCGCGTAGGAGGTCGAGACGAGGGTCTTCAGGCGGCCCTGGTAGATGGCGTCGATGTAGCGCAGGCGGTCGATGTTGAGGTCGAGGACGGTGACGTCCGCGCCCATGCCGACCGCGATCTGCGCGGCGTTGAGGCCCGAGACGCCGGCGCCGATGACCACGACCTTGGCCGGGGCCACACCGGGCACGCCGCCGGGCAGCACGCCGCGGCCGCCGTTGAAGCGCATCAGGTTGTAGGCGCCGACCTGCGGGGCGAGGCGGCCGGCGACCTCCGACATCGGGGCGAGCAGCGGCAGGGTGTTGCCGACCTGGACGGTCTCGTAGGCGATACCGGTGACCTGCCGCTCCAGCAGGGCCTCGGCGCACGCCTTGCCGGCCGCCAGGTGCAGGTAGGTGAACAGCACCTGACCGGGGCGCATGCGGTGGTACTCCTCCGCGATGGGCTCCTTGACCTTGAGGATCATGCCGGCCTCGCCCCACACCTCGTCGGCGGTGTCGAGGATCTTGGCACCGGCCGCGAGATAGTCCTCGTCGGGCAGGTGCGAGCCGAGCCCGGCCCCGCGCTGGACGACCACCTCGTGGCCGTTGCGGACCAGCTCGTGCACGCCCGCGGGGGTGGCCGCGACGCGGTACTCGTGGTTCTTGACCTCGGCAGGAACACCGATCTTCACGAAGGTTTCCTTTCAGGAGTTCTCGGCGGAGAGGGGGGTGAGAGCCTTCAGGGCGTCGTGCGCCCTAGAGCCGGTTCCATGCCTCGGTGAGCACGGAGCGGAGAATCGACTCGATCTCGTCGAACTCCTTGGGGCCGCAGATGAGCGGGGGCGCGAGCTGCACCACGGGGTCTCCGCGGTCGTCGGCGCGGCAGTACAGGCCCGCCTCGAACAGGGCCTTGGACAGGAAGCCGCGGAGCATGCGCTCGGACTCGTCGGCGGTGAACGTCTCCTTGGTCGCCTTGTCCTTGACGAGCTCGATGCCCCAGAAGAATCCGGAGCCGCGCACGTCGCCGACGATCGGCAGGTCGTGGAGGCGCTCGAGGGTGGCGCGGAAGACGGGCTCGTTACGGGTCACGTGGCCGAGCAGGTCCTCGCGCTCGAACAGGTCGAGGTTGGCCAGGGCCACCGCCGCGGAGACGGGGTGGCCGCCGAAGGTGTAGCCGTGGGCGAACATCTCGGTGGGGTTCTTGAACGGCTCGAAGAGACGCTCAGAAGCGATCATGGCACCGATCGGCGAGTAGCCGCTGGTCATGCCCTTGGCGCAGGTGATGATGTCGGGGACGTAGTCGAACTTCTGCCCGCCGAACATGGTGCCGAGGCGGCCGAAGGCGCAGATGACCTCGTCGGAGACGAGCAGCACGTCGTACTCGTCGCAGATCTCACGCAGGCGCTGGAAGTATCCGGGCGGCGGCGGGAAGCAGCCGCCGGCGTTCTGCACCGGCTCGACGAAGACGGCGGCCACGGTGTCCGGGCCCTCCATCTCGATGGCGCGGGCGACGCGCTCGGCGGCCCAGTAGCCGTACTGCTCCGGGGTCATGCCGGCCACGCCGGTGATCTCGTCGGCGCGGTAGTGGTTGGTGTTCGGCACCCGGACCGAGCCCGGCACCAGCGGCTCGAACATCTGCTTGAACAGCGGGATGCCGGTGATCGACAGGGCGCCCTGCGGGGTGCCGTGGTAGGCGATCTGGCGGCTGATGACCTTGTGCTTGAGCGGCTTGCCGGTCATCTTGAAGTACTGCTTGGCGAGCTTCCACGCGGTCTCGACGGCCTCACCGCCGCCGGTGGTGAAGAAGACCCGGTTGAGGTCGCCGGGGGTCTGCTCGGCCAGGCGCTGGGCCAGCTCGGCCGCCTTGGGGTGGGCGTAGGACCACAGGGGGAAGAAGGCCAGCTCCTGCGCCTGCTTGGCGGCGGCCTCGGCCAGCTCGCTGCGGCCGTGCCCGGCCTGGACGACGAACAGCCCGGCGAGGCCGTCGAGGTAGCGCTTGCCGTGGATGTCGTAGACGTACGCGCCCTCCCCCCGGACGATCATGGGCACCTCGGCGTCCACATAGGAGCCGTGCCGGGTGAAGTGCATCCACAGGTTGTCCTGCGCGGCCTTCATGACCGACGCCACATCGGTGTCTTCCGGGTACGTCATCACAATCTTCCCTCAGTGAGCTGGGCTTCCCACAGTGTGCATGCCAAAGACATACTTGCCAAGTGAAAACGTAGATTCATCGTGTAAGAACGTCGGAATCCGCAAAACCGTCTTGTAACGACGACGAAATCCGCGAACCGACTTCACGAAGATCCAACGTGTCACGCAGTCCGTCCCGCGACGGCGTGCCGGGCGGCAGGATGGGGTGCGGGCGGCGGCGCCCGCCGCTGTGCTCCAATTAGTCCGACCACATAGTGAGATAGATGCGAGGGAACGTCGTGACACCTGACGAGATCGAAGGCGCCGTCACCGCGGGCCTCCCCCGGGCAGTCGAAGACCTCAAGCGGCTCGTCTCCATCCCCTCCGTGGCCTTCCCCGGCCACCCGGAGGAGCCCGTGCTCGCCGCCGCCGCGGCGACCGAGGAACTGCTGCGCGACGCCGGGCTGCCCGAGGTCCGGCAGATCCCGGTGGACGGGAGCTTTCCCGCCGTCTACGCCGAGGCCCCCGCTCCCCCCGGTGCGCCGACCGTGCTGCTCTACGCGCACTACGACGTCCAGCCCCCGGGCGACCCGGCCCTGTGGAACACCCCCGCCTTCGAGCCGACGGAGATCGACGGCGCGGTCTACGGCCGCGGCGCCGCCGACGACAAGTCCGGCGTCATCTCCCACATCGCCGCGCTGCGCGCCTTCCAGGGCCGGTTCCCGGTGGGGATCAAGGTCATCATCGAGGGCCAGGAGGAATACGCCGGCGAGCGCCTGGAGGCCTTCGTCGAGCGCCACCCCGACCTGCTCAGGGCCGACGCGATCATCGTCGCCGACACCGGCAACCCGCGCGTGGGCGACCCGGCGGTGACCACCTCGCTGCGCGGCATGGGCGCCTTCACCGTCGAGGTGCGCACGCTGAAGGAGTCGCTGCACAGCGGCACGTTCGGCGGCGCCGCCCCGGACGCCCTGGCCGCGCTGATCCGGATGCTGGCCGCCCTGCACGACGACAACGGCGACATCCGCGTCCCCGGCCTGCCCCGCGGCACCTTCCTGGGCGTCGGGCCGTCGGAGGACGAGTTCCGCGAGATGGCGGGCGTGCTGGACGGGGTCTCGCTGGTCGGCTCCGGCTCGCTGGCCGACCGCCTGTGGGCCTCCTACTCCATCACGGTCACCGGCCTGGACGTGCCGACCGTCTCCGGCGCGATCAACGCGGTCCAGGCGGGGGCCAGGGCCCGCGTCACGGTCCGGGTCCCTCCGGCGGGCGACCCGAAGACGACCGTGGAGGCCGTCGTCGACTTCCTGCAGCAGATCGCCCCGTGGGGCGCCCAGGTGAGCTTCTCCGACTACACGCTCGGCTCGGGCTTCCTGTCCGACACCGGCGGCGCCGCCCGCTCCGCCCTCAACCGGGCCATGCAGCAGGCCTACGGCCGCCCGCCGCGCGACGTCGGCACCGGCGGCTCGATCCCGCTGGTCTCCACGTTCGTCAGGCAGTTCCCGGCGGCCGAGATCCTGCTCTTCGGCGCCGAGGACGACGGGGCCTCGATCCACGCGCCCAACGAGCGGCTCGTCATCGACGAGCTGCGCCGTACGGTCCTCGCCGAGGCGCTCTTCCTGCAGGAGTACGCCTCGGCGTTCACCGGCTGACCGGATTCCGCGCCTCCCGCCCGACCCGCCGCGGAGACACCCTTCCGGGCGGTCCGGGTACGGCCCCGGCCGTGAAGACGCCCCACCCCTTCGCGGGGTGGGGCTTTTTCTGTGTTAGTTTTTGTACTGACTGGTCAGTTCTAAGGAGGTCCGATGTCCGGAGGGGTGGCGGTGCGCGCCGAGGGGTTGTCCCTGAAGGGCGGGCACGGCTGGGTCTACCGCGACGTCGATCTCGAGGCCGGGCCGGGGACCCTGACCGCCGTCGCCGGTCAGGCGGGCAGCGGCCGTACCAGCCTGCTGCTCACCCTGGCCGGGCGGATGCGGCCCACCGCGGGCGCCCTGACCGTCGCCGGGCACGCCAGGCCCGGAGCCGTCCGGCGGGTCGCCGCGCTCGGCCCGGTCGAGGGGGTCAACGACCTGGACAGGGCGCTGACGGTCCGCGAGCACGTGCGCGAGCGGGCGCGGGGACTGTTCTGGAACGCCGCCGGCGCCCGGCGGGCCGCGGGGGCGCTGGAGCGGGCGGGTCTCGGCCTGTCCCCCGACGACCGCACGCTGGTCCGCGACCTCGGCCACGAGCGGCGGGTGCGCCTGGGGATCGCGCTGGCCCTGCTCGACGACCCCGGGCTGCTGGTCGCCGACAACGTCGGCGCGGGGCTGGCGGCCGACCGGCGGGCGGCGCTGTGGGCGACGCTGGAGGAGCTGGCCGGGCAGGGGCTGACGGTGATCGCCTCCTGCACCGAGAGCCCGCTGCCCCGGACGCTGCACCTGACCTCGCGGGAACCCGGTGATCCAGATGACTGCCCGGATCCGAGGCAGGCGGGGGCCGCCTCGGATCCGGAGGACGACAGCGAAGAGAACGCCGCTTCCGCCGAGCGGGCGGAGAAGGACCGGGAGGAAGACCGATGAGGCCGTTGCGGGCGGGGCGGCTGGAGCTGCGGCGGTTCACCCGGTCGCGGCTGACCCGGGCGGCCCTGGCGGGCGTGGTGGTGCTGCCGCTGCTCTACGCGGGGCTGTACCTGTGGTCGTTCTGGGACCCGCAGGGGAACCTGGAGAACATCCCGGTGGCGCTCGTCGTGGAGGACCGCCCCGCCGAGGCGGACGACAAGACCATCGACGCGGGGCGCGACCTGGCCGAGGAGCTCCAGGACCGCGAGGTCTTCGCCTGGCACCGGGTCGACGCCCGCCAGGCCGCCGACGGCGTCCGGGACGGAAGCTTCTATCTCTCCCTGACCATCCCCGCCGACTTCAGCGCCCGCCTCGCCTCGCCCTCGGGCGAGGGCACGCCCACCCCCGCCGAGCTCGGCGTCACGGTGGACACCGGCCGCAGCTACATCATGGGCACGATCTCCGACGCGGTGTTCGCCGAGGTCAAGGAGGCCGCCGGCCGTACGGCGATCAAGGACTACTGGGACAGCGTCTTCGTCTCCTTCGGGGAGCTGCACGACGCCACCGCCAAGGCCGCCGACGGCGCGGACACGCTCTACGACGGCAACCGGAAGGCGTGGGACAGCACCGGCCGGCTGGGCGAGGGCGCGACGGCCCTGACCGCCGGCCTCGGCCAGGCCAAGAGCGGCACCCACCGGCTCACCGTCGGTCTCGACAGCGCCACCGCCGCCACCGGCACGTTGTCGTCCGGCGCGGACAAGCTGGCCGAGGGCCTGGCGACCGCCGCCGACGGGTCGCGGAAGCTGGGCAAGGGGCTCGGCACCCTCTCCGCGGGCGCCGAGAAGATCGCCGACGGCAACGCCCAGGCCTATGAGCAGGTCCACGCCCAGGTGCCGAAGATCAATCAGGCCGCCGACGAATACGTCCCGCTCCTGGAGGAGAACGGCGGGCGGATCCAGGCGCTCGCGCGGGCCGTCGAGAGGGGCGCCGACCTGGTCGCCGAGGGCGCGGGCGGGCTGCCCGCCTCGCTCGGCCAGGAGGCCGGGCAGGCCCGGGGACAGGCGGAGCGGCTGCTGGCCATGCTGAATGCCGACCCCGAGGCCGACCCGGAGCTGCGGGCCGCCGCCGAACGGCTCGTCCGGTCCACCACGCGGGTGTCCCACGGGATGGAGAACGCCTCCGCCGGAGGCGACGGCTCGGTCGTCGCCCAGCTCCAGCGGGACGCCCGGCGGATCTCGGAGGTCGCCGGGCGCACGGCGGAGCTCGCACCGGCCGCCGGCCGCCGGCTCGACGAGGCCAGAGACAAGATCAATCAGCTCGACACGGGCCTCGCGACTCTGGCCGAGGGCTCGGCGAAGCTCCACGCGGGCCTCGGCGACGCCGTGACCGCGAACAACGAGATCACCTCAGGTGTCGTGAAGCTCAGCCGGGGCTCGGTCCGGCTCGCCGGGGGCATCGCCGAGCTCGACGGCGGCATCACCAGGCTCAGCGACGGAGCCGCCCAGGTGGACAGCGGGGTCGGCAGGCTGCACGACGGGGCCGGGAGGCTCGGCGACGGCCTCGACCGGCTCGGGGAGGGTCTCGGCAAGCTGGCCGACGGATCCCACGAGCTGAGCGGGAAGCTCGCCGACGGCGCGAAGGAGATCCCCGACTACGGCAGGGACGAGCGCGCGAGCCGTACCGACATGATGAGCCAGCCGGTCACCTTGGCCAACCACGTCGTCAACGAGGTGCCCAACTACGGCACCGGGTTCGCACCGTTCTTCGTGCCGCTGGCGCTCTGGGTCGGCGCGATGGTGACCTACATGGTCCTGCGCCCCCTCAACCCCCGCCTCCTGGCCGGTACGGCTCCCGCCTGGCGGATCGCCGTGGCCGGGTGGCTGCCCGGTCTCGCCCTGGGATCGGCGCAGGTCGGCGTGCTGCTGGCGGTGCTGCGGTTCGGGCTCGGGCTGGAGGCCGCGCACTGGGCGGGGGTGGTCGGGGTCCTGTTGCTGGCGGCGGCGGCCTTCCTGGCGATCGTGCAGGCGGTCAACGCCCTGCTCGGCGCGCCCGGCCGCGTCGCGGTGCTGGCTCTGCTGATGCTCCAGCTCACCTCGGCCGCCGGGACCTACCCGATCGAGACCTCGCCGGGGTTCTTCCAGACCATCTCGCCGTGGCTGCCGATGAGCTGGGTGGTCAGCGCGCTGCGGCGGCTGATCAGCGGCGGCGACCTGACCGTGGCCTGGCAGACGTGCGGGGTGCTGGTCCTGTTCACCGCCCTGGGACTGGCGCTGAGCGTGCACGCGGTCAACAAGGGACGGACCTGGTCGATGCGCCGCCTGCACCCCGAGCTCTCCCTGTGACTACCGTTTGTCATATGAAAGTGAGCGGCCGTCGGGCCGAGACGAGGCTCAGGCTGTTCACCGCGGCGGTGGAGCTGATCGCGGAGCAGGGGTACACCGCGACCACCGTGGACGCGATCGCCGAGCGGGCCGGGGTGGCCAAGGGCACCGTGTTCTACAACTTCGGCACCAAGGAGGCGCTCTTCACCGGCCTGCTCGAACACGGGGTCGGGCTGCTGTCCGGCGCCCTGTCCGGGGCCGCGGCCGGGAAGACGGCGCTGGACGCCCTCGACTCGGTGGTCCTGGCGCAGCTGCGGTTCTTCGAGGAGTACGGCGCGTTCGCCCGGGTGCTGCTCGCCGAGATGTGGCACACCGCCTGGCAGGACGCGGTGGCCCGGCTCCGCCGGGAGGTGCTCGGCGTCTACGCGGACGTGCTGCGCCGGGCGGTGGCCGAGGGCACGGTCCGCCGGGACCTGGACGTGGAGACCGCGGCGACCGCCGTGTTCGGCATGGTGCTGACCGTGGCGATCGAGCGCAAGGCGCTGCACCCCGGCCGCCCGATCGAACGGGTCCACGCCACCCTGGTCGATCTCCTCCACGGCCGGGTCGCCGGATAGCACCCGCGCGGGCTCCGCTCAGCGGATGGGCAGGTCGTAGGTGCGGCGGACGCTGGACGGCTCGACGCTGAGGTCGGCGCCGTAGACGTGCAGGGAGATCGCGGTGGTGTCGCCGATGTTGTGGACCTTGTGGATGTCCCCGGGCGGGGCGAACCCGCTGACGTCGCCCACGCGGTTGGCGACGTGGCCGATCTCGGTCAGGTGGTCGCCCTCGTCGCGGTAGAGCGTCTCGTACTCGACGCCCTGCAGCACGCCGAAGGCGCACCAGGCGATGTGGTCGTGGGGCTCGGTCCGCTGGCCGGACTGCCAGACGACGGCGACGATCGAGAAGCCGGGCTCGGTGTGGAGGGTGTGCCTGACGTAGGTCTCCGGATCGCCGACGCGCTCCTCGGCGGTGAGGATCTCAGGCGTGGGCAGCCGTTCACGCAGCAGGTCCGCGACGGCGAAGGCCGTGGTCCGCGGCTCGCCGGGCCGGCTCGTGAGCTCCCTGAGCCCTTCGACCAGTTCGGCCAGGCCGGGACGGGTGAGCGTCATGCTTGCCATGCTTCAAGCCTGCGCCGCCCGATACATAAGGTCCAATGCCTATGATTCCGCTGAATCATAGATACCGTTGATGGATGCTGGATATCACGCGTCTTCGCGTGCTGGCCGCCGTCGCCCGGCACGGCTCGGTCACCAAGGCCGCCAGGGAGCTGCACTACTCCCAGCCCTCGGTCAGCCACCACCTCGCCAAGCTCGAAGCCGAGACCGGGGCCAAACTGGTCCAGCGGGCGGGCCGGGGCATCCGGCTGACCGAGGCCGGGCGGATGCTCGCCGAGCGGGCCACCGAGATCGTCGGCCGCGTCGACTCGGCCGCCGCCGAGCTCTCCGCCCACGTGGGCCTGCGCGCGGGCCGGGTCCGGCTGACCGCCTTCCCCTCGGCGGTCGGCACCTTCGTGCCGGCGGCCGCCGCCCTGCTCGCCCGCGGGCACCCCGGCCTGGAACTCGGCCTGACCGAGACCGAGCCCCCGGAGGCCCTGCGCATGCTCCGCGCGGGCTACGTGGACGTGGCGGTCATCTTCCGCTACGACGACACCGCCCCGGAGGACGACGGCATCCGCCTCCTCCACCTGCTGGACGACCCCAGTTACCTGGTCACCCCGGGCCGTCCCGGTTCATCCGGGCCGGCGCCCTCCCCGGAGGGGACCGGACCGGCCGGTGTGCTGGCCTCCCACCGCGACGCCCGGTGGATCGCGGGCTGCGACCGCTGCCGCAGCCACCTGCTCGACCTGTGCGCCAAGGACGGCTTCGAGCCGGGCATCTCCTTCACCAGCGACGACATCGTGGCCGTCCAGGCCCTGGTCGCCGCCGGGATGGGGGTGACCGCCCTGCCCGGTCTGGCGCTGCAGGCCCACCGCCACGCCGGGGTCGACGTCGCCGAGATCCCCGGTTCGACCCGCCACATCTACGCCGCCACCTACGGCGAACCCCCCGACCCGCCCGCCACCACCGCCCTGCTGACCGCCCTGACCTCCGTGGCGGCCGAGATGACCGCCGCCCGCCCGTCACGCCGTACCGGGGAGCCGGCCGGGACGAGGTGCCGGAAAATCTGAGGCGATCGAGGTGGGGGCGTGCCTACGATCCTGATATGCCCGACCTTGCGACGCTCGCCGTCTTCTCCGTTGCGACCCTCGCCCTGCTGATCGTGCCGGGGCCCGCCGTCGTCTACATCGTCACGCGCAGCGTCGCCCAGGGCAGGAGCGCCGGGATGGTCTCCGTCCTCGGCATCCACCTCGGGTCCCTGGTCCACGTGGCCGCCGCCGCGCTCGGCGTCAGCGCCCTGCTCGCCGCCTCGGCGACCGCGTTCACGATCGTCAAGTATCTCGGCGCGGCCTATCTGATCTGGCTGGGCGTACGGAAGCTGATGAGCCACCGCAACGGCGGGGAGGCCGTCGACCCGCCGGTCGCCACCAGGTCTCGCATGTTCTGGGAGGGGTTCGTCGTCAACGTGCTCAACCCCAAGACGGCGATCTTCTTCCTCGCGTTCCTTCCCCAGTTCACCGACCCGGCCGCGGGACCGATCGCCCCGCAGATCCTGCTGCTCGGCGTGATCTGGATCGCGCTCGGCCTGGCCAGCGACGGCGCCTACGCCCTGCTGTCCTCCGCCGTGGCCGGTCGCCTGCGCCGGTCCGTGCGCGCCCGCCGCCGTCTCGACCTCACCAGCGGCCTCGTCTATCTGGGTCTGGGCGCCGCCGCCGCGTTCACCGGCGAGAGCGCCGCCAAGGCCTGAGCGCCCGCGGGGCCCGTCATGGGAGAAGGAGCGAAAGCGTGCACGTCTTCCTGGAGACCGACCGCATGGTGCTGCGCCGGTTCACCGAGGCCGACGAGGACCACCTGGTCGAGCTGGACGGCGACCCGGAGGTCATGCGCTTCATCAACGGCGGCAGGCCCACTCCGCGCGAGGAGATCCGCGACGACGTCCTGCCGGCGTTCCTGGGCTACTACGAGCGCTTCGAGGGGTACGGCTTCTGGGCGGCCGTGGAGAGGTCCACCGGGCAGTTCCTGGGCTGGTTCCACTTCCGCCCCCAGAAGGGCGACCCGCCCGACCAGCCCGAGCTGGGATACCGGCTGCGCCGCTCGGCCTGGGGCAGGGGGTACGCCACCGAGGGGTCGCGCGCGCTGATCCGCAAGGGGTTCACCGAGCTGGGCGTGCGGCGGGTGGTCGCCTCGACCATGACCGTCAACACCGGGTCCCGGCGCGTGATGGAGAAGTCGGGCCTGCGCCTGGTGCGGACCTTCCACCAGGAATGGCCCGAGATCATCGAGGGCTCCGAGCACGGGGACGTCGAGTACGCCCTGGACCGGGAGTCCTGGGAGGCCCGGCAGACCGGGAACCGGGAGCCCTGAGAGGCCGCCCAGCAGGCCGGGAGCCAGGAGTCCCGGGAGACCCCCCGGCAGACCGGGAACCGGGAGCCCTGAGAGGCCGCCCAGCAGGCCGGGAGCCGAGAGTCCCGGGAGACCCCGGCAGACCGGGAACCGGCCGGCCCGACCGTGGCCCCGGCTCTCCGGCGAGCCGAGAGTCGTCGGGCACACCTCGATCCTCGGCGCCCTTCGCCGCGTGTGCCATGGCGGCGGGGTGGGCGCGTCTGCGGTGCGGCGCAGCTTGGTGGGCGACGCCCGGCCGGCCACGGACGTGCACCACGGGTGGGCTCACCCGCCAGGCACGCACCGCCCCGCACAGGACCTGGTTCTGGGCGGTGGGTCAGGGGCGGGGGGAGGTCCTGGTCCAGCCCTTGCTCCAGCCGCGGCTGGAGCGGCCGGTCGCGCCCTGGCACCTACGGCACACCTGGCGCACCTCCTCGGCCGCGCCGCCCGACTCGGGGAAGGTGTCCGGCCAGGACACGTGATGGAACCTGCGCAGCTGCGACCGGCTCAGCGCCAGTCCGCACAGAGTCTGGTTCGTCCCCGGCCACCAGGCGTGCACCTCGCCGGCGGGCATCCGTACGCCCGTGTCGTCCACCCACTCACCCGAGGCCGCGACCGAGGGCTCACCACGCGCGGGCATCGTCCGTCCCCTCCCCTGCGTCACGGCGTCCCGGAGGCGGGACGCGCCGTCACCGGCTGTCTTCCCGCACCGCGGGGGTTCATTCGGCCGGTCCGCGCCCCGGGGTCCGGACCGGCCGGACGACCCCGGGGCCGCGACCGGACGGACCGGGCGCTCCGGTGCCGCTCAGGCGAAGCGGTAGGCCGTGGTGGAGGTGTACTCCTCGCCGGGGCGCAGGACGGTGCCGGGGAAGTGGGGGTGGTTCGGGGAGTCCGGGAAGTGCTGGGTCTCCAGGCAGAGGCCGGAGAACCTGTCGTAGTCCGTGGCCACTCCGTCCAGCATGTGGCCGGTGTAGAACTGCACACCCGGCTCGGTGGTGGTGACCCGCATGGTCAGGTCCCCGGCCGGGGAGGTGACCTCGATGTCGCCGCGCAGCACGTAGCAGTGGTCGTAGCCGCCGCCCAGCAGCGGGTCGTCGATCCGGTCCCCGATCCGCTGCGGCGCGTTGAGGTCGAACGGGGTGCCCGCCACGGGGGCCAGCTCCCCGGTGGGGATCTTGGTGGAGTCGACGGGCAGGTAGCTGTCGGCGTCGATCCGGATCACGTGGTCGAGGACGTCGCCGCTCCCGGCCAGGTTGAAGTACGAGTGGTTGGTGAGGTTCAGCACGGTCGGGGCGTCGGTGACCGCGCGGTAGTCGAGGGTCAGGGCGTCCTCGCTCAGCGTGTAGGTGAGCGTGGTGGTCAGCGTGCCCGGGTAGCCCTCCTCCCCGTCCGCGCTGACGTACTCGAGCGTCACGACCGTGCCGGAGGCCTCGACGACCCGCCAGACCCGGGAGGAGAAGCCGCCCGGCCCGCCGTGCAGGCTGTTGGGCCCGTCGTTCACCGGCAGCTGGTGCTCCACCCCGTCCAGGGTGAAGCGGCCGCGCGCGATGCGGTTGCCGTACCGCCCGACGACGGCGCCGAAGTAACGGCTGCGCGTCCGGTAGTCCTCCAGCGTGGTGCAGCCGAGCACCACGTTGACCCCGGAGACCTCCAGTGACTGCAGGACCGCTCCGTAGCTCAGCACCGCGGCCCGCATCCGCCCCTTCTCCAGGACGTGCCGTTCGACCGGCTCTCCCGAGGGCATGGTTCCGAAGTTCACGCGTCCACCTCTTCCGCTGACGACGTCCGACCGATGATTCCCACCGCGTCCCCGCCGCCCGGCGGGGCGCCCGTGACGCTCACGCGCGCGCCTGTCCGGTGGACTCGCGCACGACCAGGCTGGTGGCCAGGGTGGCCAGGGTGGCGGCGCCGCCGTCGTCGACCGACTGCAGCAGCAGGTCCACGGCCATCCGGCCGGCGGCGGCCGTGGGCATCGCCACGGTGGTCAGTTTGGGCCGGTTCAGCCGTCCGGCCACGATGTCGTCGACTCCGACGACGCTGATGTCGGCGGGGACCTGGACGCCGCGCTCGTACAGCCCCTCGATCAGTCCGATGGCGACCAGGTCGTTGTAGGCCAGGACGCCGGTCGCGCCGGAGGCGATCACCTCGGCGGCGACGGCGAGACCGCCCTCCTCGGTGGGGGCGTTGGGGCCGATGATGACCAGGTCCACCCCGCCCGCCGCGGCGGCGGTCTCGTGCATCTCCTTGCTCGTCCACGAGCCGCTCGGGCCGGACAGCAGGGCGATCCGGCGGTGGCCGAGCCCGGTCAGGTGGTCGATCGCGAGGCGGGCGCCGTACCGGACGTCCATCAGGACGGTGGGCATGCCCTTGACCCTGCGGTTGACGACGACGAACGGCACGTCGGCGTGCAGGCGCTCTATGGCGCGGTTGGACAGCCGCGGGCTGCACAGCAGCACCCCGTCGACCTGCTTGGTGAGGGTCTGGATGAGCTCCTCCTCCACCAGCGGGTCCTCGTCGGTGTCGGCCACGAACACGTGGTAGTCGCGGGTCCTCGCGTGCGCCTGGGCCGCCTTGATCAGCGGGGGGAAGAACGGGTTGGAGATGTCGGCCACGATCAGCCCGAGGTTGTGCGTCCGGCCGGTGGTGAGCGCTCTGGCGGCCCGGTTGGGCCGGTAGCCGAGGTCCTCCGCCACGGCGAGCACCCGGGTGCGCGTCTCGGCGTTGACGAGGTGGGGCGCCGAGAAGGTCCGGGACACCGTGGAGACGTGCACCCCCGACGCCTGCGCCACGTCTCTGATCGTCGCTGCCACTCTGCTCCTTGTCTGCGTACTGCTGCACATTAGTGCAAGCGGTTGCATCATTGTCAACGCCGGATGCCCGGCTCCCCCGAGAGCTCGTCCGATCCGCCGCCGCCGTCGTCACCTCGACGTCCGCCCCGGAGGGCGGGTGAGGTGGCGGTGGACGGCGTCCTGCGTGGTGCGTTCGGGCGGCCACGGGATTTCGAGCAATCGGTTGCAGTGGCAGTACGGGATCCCCTGCCGGGCGGCAGGGGCCGCGATACAGGGGGTCCGCGGCTCGCCTTCGGCCCGATCCTAACCCCGGGTTTCTCCGGGAGTCCCGGGGCCGGCCCCCGGTCTCCGCGCGGTCCCGCCCGCGGACGCCTCGGCGCCGGAGCGGCGTCGCGGCCGCGGAGGTCCCGCGGGTGCCGCGCGAGCGTGCCGGCGGCACCCCGGCGGCACCCGGACTTACTCCCCGGACTCGTCGTTCTCGGCTTCGCCGGCCCCGGCTCCGTCGTCCTCGGTGTCCCCGGTCCCGGTCTCCTCCGGGACGGACGGCGTGGGCCGGCAGCTCTCGCCGCAGCCGCCGAACCTGGCCTGGTCGATCGGGGTGAAGGGCGTCGGCTCGACGTTCCGCAGGGCCGCGATCATGGTGTCCTTCCAGATCGGGCCGGGGATGCTCGCACCGAAGACCGAGCCGTAGTACTGCCCGCCGATCGTGACGCCGACCAGCTTGTGGTTCTGCGAGCCGCGCGGGTCGCCGACGCTGACCGCGCCGGCCAGGTCGGGGGTGAACCCGGCGAACCAGGCGCTGGCGTAACCGTCGGTGGTGCCGGTCTTGCCCGCCGCGTCGCGGCCGATCCCGCCCACGGCCCGCATCGTGCCCCGGGTGAACACGCCCGACAGCACGTCGGCCGCCGCGTCGGCCACCTCGGGGTCGAGCACCTGGCGGCACTCGGGCTCGTAGTCGGTGCTCTTGCCGTTCCTGTCGGTGATCCGGGTGATCGCCAGCGGCTCGCAGTACTTCCCGCGGGCGCCGATCGCGGCGTAGGCGTTGGCCACGGTCACCGGGTCCATCTCGTTGATGCCGAGCGTGAACGTCTCGTACTCCTGGAGCTTGAGCCCGTCGGAGCGGTGGATGCCGAGCGACTTGGCCGTCTTGACCGTGTCGCAGAGCCCGACGCGCTCCTGGAGCACCATGAAGAACGTGTTCACCGACTCCCAGGTGCCGGTCCGCAGGCTCTTCCAGCCCGGGCTGCCCTCGTCGTTGGTGACGGTGTGGTTCGGGTCGCCGATGTTCTCGCCCTTGCAGTTCTTGAAGGTCGAATAGCCCGGCGCGCGGTAGCCGGCCCCCGCGCTGAGGCCGTCGTCGGTCTTCATCCCCTTGCTCAGGGCGGTGAGCAGGGTGAAGGTCTTGAAGGTGGAGCCGGCCTGGAAGCCGGTGCCGCCGCCGTGGGCGGCGTCGGCGACCACGTTGTAGGAGATCTCGTTCTTGGCGGCGTCCCCGCCGTACTTCCGGCTGGCCGCCATCGCCCTGATCGCCCCGGTGCCCGGCTGGACCAGCGCCTGGGCCGCGACCGGGTGGTCGGAGGCGTACACCCGCTTCCTGATCGCCCGGTCCGCCGCCGCCTGCATGACCGGGTCGATGGTGGTCCTGATGGTCAGGCCGCCGCGGTCGAGGAACCTCTTGCGGGCCCCGGCGCTCTTGCCGAAGTCGGGGTTGTTCAGGATCTCGTTGCGCACGTAGATGCAGAAGTAGGGGTACCTGCTGGTCTCGCAGCCGCCGGGCAGCTCCGTGCCCTTGTAGCCGAGCTTGGTGGCCTTCGCCTCCGCGGCCTCCGCCTCGGTGATCTTCCCGAGCTCCGCCATCCGGTCCAGCACGACGTTGCGCCGCTTCAGCAGCCGCTCGCGGTGCTTGCGGCCGAGGTTGGGGTCGGTGGCGTTGGGGTCCTGTACGGCTCCCGCCAGCGTCGCCGCCTGCGCGAGGGTGAGCTCGGAGGCGGAGACGCCGAAGAACCTGTCGGCCGCGGCCTCCACGCCGTAGGCGCTCGCGCCGAAGTAGACGATGTTGAGGTACTTCTCCAGGATCGCGTCCTTGGAGTACTTCTGCTCCACCGCCATCGCGTGCCGCAGCTCGTTGAGCTTGCGCGCGTAGCTGGCCTCCAGCGCCTTGCCCCGCTCCTCGTCGTTGTCGGCGGAGTTGAGCAGCACCTGCTTGACGTACTGCTGGGTGATGCTGGAGCCGCCCTGGCTGACCTGGCCCGAGTGCAGGTTCTTGGCGAAGGCGCGGATCGTGCCCTCGATGTCGATCGCGCCGTGCTCGTAGAACCGGTAGTCCTCGATCGCGATGATCGCCGTCTTCATGACCTCGGCCACCTCGGCGAGCGGGACCGCCAGGCGGTACTGCTCGTAGAACCGCGCGATCTCGCCGCCCCGGGCGTCCTGCACGACCGTGACCTCCGCCGGCGGCGGCTCGACGAGCTCCGCCGGCTTGAGGTTGATCTCCTCGGTCGCCACCAGGAACCCGGCGCCCGCACCCCCCACGGCCGGCAACGCGATCCCCGCGACCAGCACGCCCGCGGCCGTCCCCATGGCGATCAGGCGTCCGATCTTCGACGCGGTCCCCACTGCTCCGTCACTCCGTTCGTCGACGAATCCCCGTACCGCCGGCCCCGGCCCCCGTCCGGCCCGGCCTCGCTCCCGTCCAACGGACAGGCAGGAGCAAAGCAGACCGGAGCGATTGGTGTCTAATACCGATATCGGGAACACAACGATATCGATTTCCGAATGACCCCAGGTCCGGACGAGTTTTGATCTTTATCACAGACGGGGAGGAACCGCTTCTTCCCGCGGGGACCGCGAGGAGGCGAGCTCAGGCGAGGACGCCGTCGACCCGCCGCGGGATGCCCAGCGGGTTGTCCTCCCGCAGCTCGGCCGGGAGCAGCTCGGCGGGCCAGTCCTGGTAGGCGGTGGGCACCAGCCAGCGGCGGATCGCGGCCGCGCCGACGGAGGTGTGGGCCGGGGCGGTGCTGGCGGGCCAGGGGCCGCCGTGGTGCATGGCCCAGCGTACGGCCACGCCGGTCGGCCAGCCGTTCCAGATCAGCCGTCCCGCCTTCCTGCGCAGCACCTCGCTCACCTGCCCGGCCTCGGCCGGGTCCGTGGCGTGGACCGTGGCGGTGAGCGATCCCTCCAGCCGCTCCAGTACGGCGGGCAGCTCCGCCGGGTCGCGGTAGGTCACCACGATCGCGGCGGGGCCGAAGCACTCCTGCGCGATCTCCGGCAGTCCCTCGGCGAAGGCCGCCAGGCCCGTGGTGAACACCCGCGGCGCCACGGACAGGGGGCTCTCCCCCGGCCCGCCCTCGGCCAGCGGGGTGAGCGCTCCGGCCAGCCGGTCCAGGCCCTGCACGTACCCGTCCCTGATCCTCCCGGTCAGCATCGGGCCCCCGGCGGTCGCGGCCACCGCCTCGGTCAGCGCGTCCAGCAGCCCGGCGTCGTCGGGCACGAACATCAAGCCCGGGTTGGTGCAGAACTGGCCGACGCCCAGGGTGAGCGAGGCGGCGAAGCCCTGCGCGAGACCGTCGCGACCGGCGGAGGGCAGCACGACCACCGGGTTGACGCTGCCCAGCTCGCCGTAGAACGGGATGGGGTCGGGGCGCTCGCCGATGAGCGCCTGGATCGCCTTGCCGCCGGGGATCGACCCGGTGAAGCCGACGGCCGCCACGTCCGGGTGCCGCACGAGGTGCCCGCCCGCCTCCAGGCCCCGGACCAGGCCCAGCAGCCCCGGCTGCGGCAGGGCGCCCCGGATGACCTCCGCCGAAAGCTCCGAGGTGCGCGGATGCCCGTCGTGGACCTTGACGACCACGGCGCATCCGGCGGCCAGGGCCGAGGCGACGTCGCCGCCCGCGACCGAGAAGGCGAAGGGGAAGTTGCTCGCCGCGAAGACGCCGACCACGCCGGAGAGCGGGTGGTTCATCCGGCGCAGGTCGGGGACCGGGGGTTCGGCGGTGGCGTGGTCGATCACCGCCTCGACGTGGCCGCCGTCGCGCAGCACCCGGGCGAAGAGCCGGAACTGCCCGGACGCGCGGGCGACCTCACCGCGCAGCCGTACCTCGCCCAGCGCCGTCTCCGCGTCGGCGGCCCGCCAGAGTTCCTCGACGTGCTTGTCCAGCGCGTCGGCCACCGCCTCCAGGACCTCCGCCCGCGACGGCCCGTCCGGCGCGCCGGAGACCTCGCGGGCGCGCTCGGTGGCCGGCGCCGCCCGCCAGGCCCGCCCCGCGGCGTGGGCGGCCCGGACGGCGGCGTCCACATCCGCCGGGGAGCTGAGGGAGAACGGGGTGCCGACGGGCTCGCCGGTCCGGGGGTCATATGAGTGGAGCATCGCTTGCCTCTCGTCTCCGGGGCGTTCACCCTACGGTAAGCGCTTTCTCCCACCCTCCGCCCGGGGATCCCGTATCCGGGCAACCGGGTACGGCAGTTCGGACGGCCTCGGGCTCAGAGGGCGAGCCGCCAGAGCGCGCCGACTGGCAGCGCTTTGAGCCGGGGACCGAAGCTCAGGCATTCGTCCCCCGTATAGAGAACCACCCCCGCGGCAAACGCGTCACCCGCCTGGCGTTCGAGAAGACGCAGACCGCGGAAGTCGTCACTCCTGACTGTGGCGCTCGCCTTGACCTCGACTCCGGCGATGCGACCGTCGGTGGTCTCCAGGACGGCGTCGACCTCCACCATGTCCTTGGTGCGGTAGTGGAACAGCCGGACTTCCTCCTCCGCCCAAGTGATCTGACGGGCCAACTCCATCAGCACGAATCCCTCCAGCAGCGGCCCGAAGAGATCTCCTCCCGTCGCCAGCCTGTTCTCATCGAGGCCGAGGAGACAAGCCGCGACTCCGGAATCGACACACGCGACCTTCGGCGTCGCGATCGCCCGTCTCGCCAGGTTGCTCGACCTGCCAGCCGGAAGACGGAATCGACAAACAGATCGACTCTGTTCTCCAACTCACCTTGAGAGAAAGGCCATAGCTCGATCGTCTCCATCCGCCCCGGCAGCGCATCCGGCAGGGACTTCAGGCCGAGGACCCTCGCGGATCCGGTCAGCAGAAACCTGCCGGGACGGGGGTCGGTGTCCACTTGGTGTTTGATGGGGAGCAGAAGCTCAGGGGCGTACTGGATCTCGTCGATGACGAGTAGACCCGGATGCTCCACGAAGGTGTTCGGATCATCCCGCGCGGAGGCGAGAATCTGAGGCCGGTCAAGACTCCGCACGGCCGAGTCTTCCCGTGAACCCGCGACGATGGTGGTCAGCGTGCTCTTCCCCGACTGGCGAGCACCGTTGACCAGCACCACGCGGGTGTCGGCCAGAGCGTCCTCTGTGTCCAACCAGCCGAAGCCTCCGTGTCCAACCAGCCGAAGCCTCCGTGTCCGACCAGCCGAGTAGCTCCAACTGGGTGGACCCCAGAGCGGCACGAGGGGGACCGGCGCCTGCCGCGAGGCGAAGCTCGGGTGGGCGACGCCCGGACCGCCTGGTGATCGTCCTCGGCGGCGCCGTACGGCCGGTCAGGGCTGTGCGGCCTGGACCGTCTCCCTGGCCCAGCGGTAGTCGGCCTTGCCCGCCGGGGAGCGGACCATCTGATCGACGAAGGCGAAGGCCCGGGGGACCTTGTAGCCGGACAGCTGGGTACGGCAGTGCGCGTCCAGCTCCTCCGGCGTCGGGGACGTGCCGGGCCGCGGCTCGATCACGGCGGCGACCTTGTTGCCCCAGCGCTCGTCCGGCACCCCGGTGACGACCGCGTCGAAGACCGCAGGGTGCCCCTTGAGCACCGCCTCGACCTCCTCCGGGTAGACCTTCTCCCCACCGGTGTTGATGCAGACCGAGCCCCGGCCGAGGATCCCGATCGTGCCGTCCTCCTCCACCGTGGCCATGTCCCCGGTGAGCAGCCACCGGGTCCCGGCCGCGTCGGTCACGAAGGTGCGGCGGGTCTTGTCCTCGTCCTTGTAGTAGCCGAGCGGGATCCGGCCGCTCTTGGCGACCGTGCCGATCTCGCCGGAGCCGGGCTTGACCTGCTCCAGCACCTCGTTGAGCACCACCAGCCCGGCGGTGGCGTTGGGCTGGTAGCGCAGCCCGGACTCCGGTGAGGAGCCGGGCATGGCCGAGGCGGTGTAGCCGGACTCGGTGGAGCCGAAGTTGTCCAGGATCATCGTGTTCGGCAGCAGCGCCTGGAGACGGTCGCGGACCGCGCCGGTCAGGATCGCCCCGGTGGAGCTGAGCACCCCCAGCGACGAGACGTCGTAGGACCCGCTGGCGAGCTCGTCGGCGAGCGGGCGGGCCATCGCGTCACCGGTGATGTTGATCGTGAAGACCTTCTCCCGCTGGATCGTCCGCAGCACCCCGGCCGCGTCGAACTTGCGGATGTAGACCATGGTCCCGCCCATCCACCAGGTGATGAAGGTGGCCATCTGGGCCGCGCCGTGCATCAGCGGGGGCGCCGCCATCATGATCAGCGGGCCGGAGTTGCGGGCCTGCTCGATCACGGCCTCGGGGGTGGGCAGCGGCTCGCCGTACGGGTTACCGCCGCCGAAGGCGAAGAATAGGTCCTCGGTCCGCCACATCACGCCCTTGGGCATGCCGGTCGTGCCGCCGGTGTAGATGATGTAGACGTCGTCGCCCGACCGCTCGGGGAACCCGCGCGTCTCGGGCCGGGCGGCCAGCGCCTCCGTGTACTGCACCGCCCCGGCCACCTTCGACGGCCCGCCCACCGCGACCAGGTGCCGCAGCTCGGCGGCCTGGGGCGCGACCGCCGCCACGCGGTCGTCGAACTCCACGTCGAACAGCAGGGCGACGATGTCGGAGTCCTGGTAGAGATAGAGCAGCTCGGCCTCGACGTAGCGGTAGTTGACGTTGACCGGCACGGCCCGGAGCTTGAGCGCCGCCAGCATCCCGGCGATGTACTCCACGCCGTTGTAGAGCTGGATCCCGACGTGCTTGCCCGGCCCGACCCCGTTGGCCGCCAGGTGGTGGGCGAGCCGGTTGGCGTGGGCGTCCAGTTCGGCGTACGTCATGCGGTCCTCACCGCACACGACGGCGACGCGGTCCCCGATCGCGTCCGCGAGCCCTTCGAACAGATCTGCGTGGTTGAACTCCATCGGGGGGACTCCCGTCCTCGGAACCTATGGTTTGTCGCTGCCGACCATCCACATCGCGAAGAACTGCGCGCCTCCCCCGTAGGCGTGCCCCAGGGCCCGGCGGGCCCCGTCCACCTGGTGCTCTCCCGCCATCCCCCTGACCTGCAGGGCCGCCTCGGCGAACCGGATCAGGCCGGAGGCCCCGATCGGGTTGCTCGACAGCACCCCGCCGGAGGCGTTCCACGGGATGTCCCCGTCCAGGGCCGTGGCCCCGGACTCGGTGAGCTTCCAGCCCTCCCCCTCGGCGGCGAAGCCGAGGTTCTCCAGCCACATCGGCTCGTACCAGGAGAAGGGCACGTACACCTCGGCCACGTCGATGTCCCGGCGCGGGTCGGCGATCCCGGCCTGCCGGTAGACGTCGGCGGCGCAGTCCTTGCCGCCCTGCGGGTTCACCGTGTCGCGCCCGGCCCGGAAGATCGGCTCGGAGCGCATCGCCGTGCCGAGCACCCAGGCGGGGGTGCCGGTGACCGCGCGTTCCGACGACAGCACCATCGCGCAGGCGCCGTCGCTCGACGGGCAGGTCTCCAGGTAGCGGATCGGCTCCCAGAGCATCGGCGTCGACTCGACCATCTCCCGGCTGATCCCGGGGATCTTCAGGTGGGCGTAGGGGTTCTTCAGCGCGTTCTGCCGGTCCTTGACGGCGACCAGCGTGCCGATGTGGTCGGGCGCCCCCGACCGGCGCATGTACTCGCGGATGTGCGGGGCGAAGTAGCCGCCCGCGCCGACCACCAGCGAGGCGTTGAACGGCAGGTGCGTGGACAGGGCCCAGGTGGCGTTGGACTCCGACTGCTTCTCGAAGGCGACCACCAGCACCCGGTCGTGCACGCCGCCCTGGATCAGCGAGGCGCCGACCAGCGCGGTGGACCCGCCGACCGAGCCGGCGGTGTGCACCCGCATCATCGGCTTGCCCGCCGCGCCGAGCGCGTCGGCCAGGTACGCCTCCGGCATCATCACGCCCTCGAACAGGTCGGGGGCCTTGCCGACGACGACGGCGTCGATGTCCTTCCAGGTCAGCCCGGCGTCCTCCAGCGCCCTGACGGCGGCCTCGCGGACCAGCCCGGCGATGGAGACGTCCCTGCGCTTGGTCGTGTAGTGCGTCTGGCCGACCCCGATGACCGCACAACGGTTGCCCATGGCTCAGCCCTCCATGACGGTGACGAGGTTGTGCTGCAGGCAGGGGCCGCCGGTGGCGTGGGCGACCGTACGGCCCGCGGTGCCGTCCATGATCCGCCGGGCCGCCTCGCCGATCCGGATGAGGCCGGTGGCCATGACGGGGTTGGCGGCCAGCGGGCCGCCGCTCGGGTTGACCACGGTGGACTCGGGCAGCTCCAGCGCCCGGCGCAGGATGGGTTCCTCGTGGCTGAACTGGACGTGGAGCTCGGCCACGTCGACATGACCCTTGCCGACCCCCGCCGCACGTGCGGCTTCGGCGGCGGAGGCCGACCGGGCCAGGTCTCTCATGCCCAGGTAATGGGGATCTATGCGATGGGCGATTCCCGTGATCCAGGCGGGACGCTCGCACAGCTCCCTGGCCAGGTCCCCGGCGGCCAGCACCACCGCGGCGGCGCCGTCGGTGATGGGGGCGATGTCGTACGGCCTCAGCGGCTCGACCTCGAAGGCGTCCCCCTCGGGGTCGGGCAGGTCGAGGGCGTAGGGGTTGTCCCGCCCGGCGGCGCGGCTGCGCCGTACGATCTCGTCCAGCTCGGCCCGCTCCGCCCCGCTCGCCGTGGCCTGGAGTGCGGCGAAGGACACCTGGTCCAGGCCGAGCGGGGCCAGGTAGTAGGGGTCGAGCTGGAGGGTCATGATCTCCCGCAGGTCCCCCTGGGACGACTTGCCGAAGCCGTAGATCAGCGCCGAGTCGACGTCGCCGTGCTGGAGCCGCACCCACGCCTCGTACAGCGCCCAGGCCGCGTCCATCTCCACGTGGCTCTCGGAGATCGGCGGCCAGGCGCCGAGCGCGTCGAGCGCGGAGACGAACGAGAACGGCGCCCCGGCCAGGTAGTCGCAGCTCCCCGAGCAGGTGAAGCCGAACGTGCGCAGGCCCGACCGCTCCCTGACCTCGTCGAGCACCGGGAGGATCAGCTCCGGTTCGGTGAGCCCCTCGTCGGTCGCGCTGTGCCTGGTCTGGGCGAATGCGATGACCGCTATCTCCCGCATCTACAGCTCCGCGTCCGGCTCGCCGGTGGGGGCGAACCACTTGATGTTGGACATGGACGCCGTCCGCTCCTCCTCCGGCACCCACACGGCCCGCACCCGCATGCCCTGCCGCACCTCGTGCGCCGGGACGTCGCCGACCAGGGCGATCATCGGGATGTCGGAGCCGTCGAGCAGGATGTAGGCCGAGACGAACGGCACCTGGGGGGCGCGCGGGTCGGGGAGGTTGTTGATCGCGAAGGTGGTGATCGTGCCGGTGTCCGGCAGCTCGACCTCCTCGCTGATCGCGACGCCGCACTGGGGGCACGACAGCCGGTAGGGCACGTAGACCTTGTGACAGGAACCGCACCGGCAACCGAGGAAGACGCCCCGCGCGACGCCCTCCAGGAAGCGGGCCAGCGCCCTGCCCGGCCGGACGCGGTATTCCATCCGGACCGGAGAGACGATCTTCGTGACCTCGGGGACGAAGCTCTCGATGTCGGTGATGTGCCCGGAGCGGGAGGTCTTCCAGCGGGGGCGGACCCGCAGCCCGGGGCGCATGGCCCGGGCGTCGCCGGCGTCCACCGCGTGCACCAGCGAGGTGTCGGCGCCGTCCAGCCGGATCAGCGCCCAGGCGAAGGGCCGGTCCAGCGGGTGGGCCGCGCGGGGCTCGTTCACCCACGACCAGCTCTCCACGGTCCCGGCCGGGCCGACCTCGGTGAACTCGCCGGTGACCGCCTCACCGGTCTGCGGGTCGTACTCCAGCGGGGGGACCAGTGTCCTGCCGTCGGCCGTGCGGACCCCGACGATCCGCCCGTCCCGCAGCTCGGTGAGGAAGCGCCCGATCACCGGCCCGGTGGTGCGGGTGTACCCGCCGGGGAACTCCAGGACGTGGTCGGCGACCAGGTCCTCGGTCGATCCCGAAGACGCGGTCACTTCAGATGGCACGGTCATGCCCCTCCCAGTACGGCGCGCGCAGTTTGCGTTTGAGGAGCTTGCCGTTGGGCTCGCGCGGCATCTCCTCGATGAAGTCGACGGACTTGGGCCACTTCATCTTCGACAGGCGGCCCTTGAGCGAGTCGAGGATCTCCTCGGCCAGCTCGGGCGAGGGCTCCACCCCGGGCGCGGGCTCGATCACGGCCTTGATCTGCTCGCCCCACTCCTCGTCCGGGATGCCGAACACGGCCACGTCGCCGACCTTCGGGTGGACCATCAGCTCGTTCTCGATCTCGGCCGGGTAGATGTTGGCGCCACCCGAGATGATCATGTCGGCCTTGCGGTCGCAGAGGTACAGGAAACCCTCTTCGTCCAGGTAGCCGATGTCGCCGACGGTGAAGTGGTCCTTGAGCCGGTTGGCCTCGGTCTTGGCCTTGTCGCCCTTGTACTCGAAGCTGACGCCGGCCATCTTCATGTAGATCGTGCCCGGGGTGCCGGTCGGGACCGGCTGCAGGTCGTCGTCCACGATGAGCAGCTCGCTGATCGGCCAGGCGGTCCCCACGGTGCCGGGGTGCTTCTTCCAGGCCTCGGGGGTGGCGATGGTGCCGCCGCCCTCGGTCGCCGCGTAGTACTCGTAGACGCAGTCGCCCCACCATTCGAGCATCGCCCACTTGACCGGGACCGGGCAGGGGGCGGCGGCGTGGATCATCCACTTGAGCGAGGACAGGTCGTACCTGTTCCTGACCTCCTCCGGGAGCGCGAGCAGGCGCTTGAAGTGGGTGGGGACCATGTGGGAGTTGGTGACCCGGTACCGCTCGCAGAGCCGGAGCATCTCCTCGGCGTCCCACTTGTCCATGTAGACGAGCGTGTGGCCCATGTGCAGCGCCGTGCCGCCGAACTGGGTGACGGCGGTGTGGTAGCTGGGCGAGGTGACCAGGTGCGCGTTCTCCTTGCCGGGGGTGATCCCGAACATCGCCAGCAGGAACGTCATCAGCTCGGCCGCGTCGTCGGGGTCCAGGCCGTTGAGCGGGCGGCGCACGCCCTTGGGCCGGCCCGTGGTGCCGGAGGTGTAGTGCATGGTGGCGCCCGCCGTACGGCCGTCGGGGGCGGTGTCCGGCTGCCCGTCGGTCAGCTCCGCCACGGGCCGGGCGCCCTCCACCCGGCCGAAGGCGAAGACGCGGTCGGCGGGTATTCCGGACTCCGCCGCGCCGCGCATGCCCTCCTCCGCGTGGCGTTCGTGGACGAAGAAGGCCTTCGCCTCGCTGTCGACGACGATGTAGGCGATCTCGGGGCCGGTCAGGTGCCAGTTGATCGGCGTGTAGTACCACCCGGCCTGCAACGCGGCCAGATAGAGCGCCAGGCCGTCGGCGCCGTTGGGGGCCAGGCCGCAGATGCCGTCACCGGCTTCGAGGCCGAGCCCGCGCAGGCCGTGCACGATGCGGTTGGCCCTGGCCAGCAGGTCGCCCGCGCGGTGTTCGGTGCCGTCCGGGTCCACCGCGGCGATCCAGTCCGGATCCGCCTGCGCCAGTCTCCAGAAGCCGAGCGTCCCCATCCGAAATCCCTTCGACTCGAAAGGCCCCCGGACCGCCGGAGCGAGGGAGATCCCCCGAGATCGCGACAGGGCTCTGGCAGCGCGGGCGGTGGCGAACGAGAATCGGTTCTCATACGCACGGGCAGAGTAACCCGCTCGCCACTCACCGAGCAAGCGCTTGATTTCAGCCGTATCCCTATATCCGGCCTTTACCTTTACGTCACGCAGTGTGATTTCCGGGCCACCGGTAGCACACGGGAAGTAAGAAGAAAGTCAAGTTTCGCCCTAAAAGTGGCTCTATGTCGCAAATAAGGTTTTTGCTAAGGGAGTATGACGGAACGCGGGATGGCGTTTCCGAGCCGGGCTCACCTTGCCCGGGCGCCACCCCCGATGGGGAGATCATGCGTTTCACCAAGTCCCTGGCAGCCGCCGGTGCCCTCGGCCTCGCCGTACTGACCGCTTCTCCGGCGCTCGCCGACGACACCGACGGCGCTCCCGCCGGTCCCGCCGCCAGCACGACCGGGACGCAGGGCGGAGTCACCTTCGACAAGGCCCCCGGCCCCGCCCAGGACTCCGCGCCCGAGGACGGGCAGACCGAGCCCGAGGCGCCGGTGAACCCCCGGCCCGAGACCGAGCCCGAGGCGCCGGTGAACCCCCGGCCCGAGACCGAGCCCGAGGCCAAGCCCCGCCCGGAGAGCAAGCCGCAGCCGGAGAGCAAGCCCCGGCCGGAGGACAAGCCGCAGCCCGAGCCCAAGCCGGAGAGCAAGCCGCGGCCCGAGGACAAGCCCCGCCCGGAGAGCACGCCCCCGGCCGAGCCCAAGCCCGCGCCGACCGACTCCGAGGAGCCGCAGGAGCCGCGTCACGGCGGCTCGCTCAGCGTGAGCCCGGAGGCCGTCTTCGCCGGCGAGAAGATCTCCTACGAGATCACCGCCCGCGACCACCACGCCACCGAGGCCCGCCTCAGCTCCCCCGCTCTGCCCGCCACGCAGCTCATCGACCTGCACCACGGCCGCGCCACCGGCACCGCCGTCACCGCCGAGCGGCTCAGGCCCGGCCGCTACCCGGTCCAGGTCGAGATCCTGCTCGACGGCAAGGTCATCGGCACCGCCTCCGCCCAGCTCTTCATCAAGGACCGGCCCCGGCACGAGGAGCCGCGCCACGGCGGCTCGCTCAGCGTGAGCCCCGAGGCCGTCTTCGCCGGCGAGAAGATCTCCTACGAGATCACCGCCCGCGAGCACCACGCCACCGAGGCCCGCCTCAGCTCCCCGGCCCTGCCCGCCACGCAGGCCGTCGGCCTGCACCACGGCCGCGCCACCGGCACCGCCGTCACCCGCGACGACCTCAAGCCCGGCCGCTACCCGGTCCAGGCCGAGATCCTGCTGCGCGGCAAGGTCATCGGCACCGCCTCCGCCCACCTGGTCATCAAGGAGCGGCCCGTCGTCAAGCCGGCCCGCCGCCTGGACCTGCAGGTGGAGCCGCGCGCGGTCCGGCAGGGCCAGGTCTACTACGCCGGCGTCACGACCGAGAACGTGGAGCCGGGCACCCAGGTCATCCTCAAGGACCCGGGCGGCAGGACGCACGTGGCCAGGCTCGACGACTGGGGCACCGCCCGGTTCCGGCTGGTCGTGCCCCGCGACACCGACCCCGGTTCCTACCGTCTCGCGGCCTTCCTGCGCGGCGGGCCCGGCGACGTCGCCACGCTGACCGTCGTGGAGGCCCCCAAGCCGGTCCCGGCGGGCAGGCTGGCCCTCGCCCTGCACCCGCACACGGTCGTGGCCGGTGCGAACTTCACCGCCGTCGTCTCGACGAAGTACGTGGCCCCGGGCACCCGCGTCACCATCTTCGACCCGGCCGGCAAGGCGTTCACGGTCAGGATCGGCCGGGACGGCGTGGGCGCCAGGCGGCTCCACGTCCCCTCCAGCACCTCGCCGGGCGCCTACTGGTTCACCGCCAAGCTGCCCACCGGTCAGAAGGCCGCGGCCCAGCTGACGGTCAAGGCCGCCTGGCGGCCGAGCGGCGCCGACTTCACCCCCCGCGGCGGCGCGCAGACCGGCGGCGGCGTGGTGGCCACCGCGCAGGCCACCGGTTTCGGTGAGGCCGGCGCCGGGCTCGGGGGCCTGGCCCTCGGCGGCGCCCTGATCGCCGGCGGCTCCGGCGTGCTGCTGGCCGGTCGCGGCCGGAAGAGCTGATCCACCACCTCTCGGGGCCGGGCTCCACCGAGCCCGGCCCCCGCTTTTCCCGGGCTCCCGCTTTTTCCGGGCTCCCGCTTTTCCCGGGCTCCCGCTTTCCGGGTCCCCGCGTTTCCCAGGCCCCGCCTTCCGAGCCCCCGCGTCTCCCGAGTCCCCCCGGTTCCCCCCACCTCAGCGTTCCCTCCACACCCGAGGCAGGTAATCCGGTCATGTCCGGCCCCACCCCTTCCCTGAGCCGTATGGCCGTCACCGCGGGAGCGGCCCTGGCCGTCTTCTGCGGCGTGCTCGTCACCGGGTCGGCGCTCGCGGGCGAGTCCGCCTCCGGCGCCGCCCCGGCCGCCGCCACCCCGGCCGCCGCGGAGGTCTCGCCGTCCTCCGGGACCGGCTCCCGGGGCGGGCAGCCGTCGTTCGCCGTCGCCGCCGAGCCCATGCGCGCCTCCAGGCCCGTCCGGCTGGACATCCCGGCGGCCGGGGTGAAGGGCGCGCCGATCGAGGCGGTGGGCCTGAACGCCGACCAGACCATCGAGGTCCCGTCGCTGGAGCGCCCCGAGCTGGTGGGCTGGTACCGGCACCGGCCGACCCCGGGCGAGAAGGGCCCCGCCGTCCTCCTCGGGCACGTGGACGCCTACGGCAGGCCCGCGGTCTTCGCGAAGGCCCACAAGCTGAAGCCCGGCGACGCGATCAAGGTGAGGCGCGCCGACGGCAAGGTCGCCACCTTCACCGTGGACGCCCTGGAGCGGGTGGACAAGGACGCCTTCCCCACCGCCAAGGTGTACGGCGCGACCGACTCGCCCGAGCTGCGGCTGATCACCTGCGGCGGGGAGTTCGACCCCGCGACGGGGCACTATGAGGACAACGTCATCGTCTACGCCCATCTGGCGGCGTGAGCCGTACTCCACCTAGGATGACCTAACAAGCGCTTGGCTAATTAATGGCTAACCAGCGGAGGTCGTCCGTGGAACTGCTGCCGATCAGCACGCCGCACTGCCGGATCGAGCGTGACGGTCACGTCGTCGTGGTCACCCTGGACCGGCCCGAGGCCAAGAACGCCCTCTCCACGGACATGCTGGTCGGCCTGGCCGACGCCTGGGCCTACCTCTCCGACGAGCCCGACGTTCGCGTCGCCGTGCTGACCGGCGCGGGCGGCACGTTCTGCGCGGGCGCCGACCTCAAGGCCATGGGCACCCCCTCGCAGGACGCCCGGGTCCGGCAGCGGGCCTCGGAGATCCCCGACTTCCACTGGAAGGGCCTGCTGCGCGACTCCGGCGCGCTGCCGACCAAGCCGATCGTCTGCGCGGTCGAGGGCTACGCGGTGGCCGGCGGCACCGAGCTGCTCGTCGGCACCGACCTGCGCGTGGTCGCCGAGTCCGCCACCCTCGGCCTGTTCGAGGCCCGCCGCGCGCTGTTCCCCATGGGCGGCTCGGCGATCCGGCTCCCCCGCCAGATCCCCTACGCCTTCGCGATGGACATCCTGCTGACCGGCCGGGCCATCACCGCGCAGGAGGCTCTGAGCATGGGACTGGTCAACCGCGTCGTGCCCGACGGCCAGGCCCTGGACGCCGCCCTGGAGATCGCCGGCCAGATCGCCGAGTGCGGGCCGCTGGCCGTACAGGCGATCCTGCGCACCTACCGCGAGACGCTCGGCATGCCCGAGGCCGAGGCGCTGAAGATCTCCGACGCCATCGGCTGGCCGGTGATCGGCTCCCAGGACGCCAAGGAGGGATCCCTGGCCTTCCGGGAGAAGCGCCCGGCGGTCTACCGCGGCGAGTGAGGGCCTCTCGCCCCATAGAACCCCCGCCCCGCAAGACCCCTGCTCCCGCAAGACCCCGATCGGTGGCCGCCCGCGCGGGCGGCCACCGATCTTTTCATGACGGACGAACATTCCGGGCTGTCAATGCCTTGAAAACCTGACACGGGACATTCACGATCCTCCACATGGGCGGTGAAGATCACGTCCACCCCACGTCACTCCCCCCGGTGGCGCGCCGCCGCCCCGACGTGAAGGAGATCATGTGTCCCCCACCCTCCGGCGCCGGAGGACGACCCTGATCTGGGCCGCCGTCCTCGCCCTCGTGATCCCGCCGGGCGTGGCCCACGCCGCGCCCGACCCCGACCCCGGCAAGATCGACAAAGCCGTCCTGGCGGATCTGGCCGCCGACGACAAGGCCACCTTCTGGGTGCGCATGAGAACCAGCGCCGACCTCACCGCGGCCCGCCGGGCGACGACCAAGCAGGAGAAGGCCCGGCAGGTCTACCGCGCCAAGACCGAGACCGCCGAGACCTCCCAGGCCGGTCTGATCAAGCTCCTCACCGCCGAGAGCGCGGGCTTCACCCCGTTCTGGATCTCCAACGCCGTCCGGGTGACCGGGAACGCCAAGCTCGCCGTGGAGATCGCCAAGCTGCCCGAGGTGGAGCGCGTCGAGCCCACCCGCGCCGCCGCGTTGCCCGAGCCGCAGCCGGGCAAGGAGGCGGCGAAGGTCGAGGCGGTCGAGTGGAACGTCGACCGGGTCAACGCCCCCCGGGTCTGGGACGGGTTCGGCAGCCGCGGCGAGGGCATCGTGGTGGCCAACATCGACAGCGGCGTACGGTTCGACCACCCCGCGCTGGCCGAGCGTTACCGCGGCAGGAACGCCGACGGCACGCTCAGTCACGACTACAACTGGTTCGACCCGGCGGGCGTGTGCCCGCGGGCCGAGCCCTGCGACAACAACGACCACGGCACCCACACCATGGGCACCATGGTCGGCGGCGAGGGCACCAACGTCATCGGCGTCGCCCCCGGCGCGCGGTGGATCGCCGCCAAGGGCTGTGAGACCAGCACCTGCACCGACGCCTCACTGCTGGCCGCCGGGCAGTGGATCCTCGCGCCCACCGACCTGTCCGGCCGCAACCCGCGCCCCGACCTGGCCCCGCACATCGTCAACAACTCCTGGGGCGGCGCCGGGTTCGACCCCTGGTACAAGGAGGTCGTCGAGGCCTGGGTCGCCGCGGGCATCTTCCCGGCCTTCGCCAACGGCAACCTGGCGGGCGCGGGCTGCAACTCCAGCGCCTCCCCCGGGCAGTACGTCTCCAGTTACAGCGCCGGGGCGTTCGACTCCGGCAACGCCATCTGGAGCTCCTCCACCCGGGGCGCCGGTGAGAACGGCGAGATCAAGCCCAACCTCGCCGCGCCCGGCGTCAACGTGCGCTCCGCCGTGGCCGGCGGCGGCTACGGCTCCTTCTCCGGCACCTCGATGGCCTCCCCGCACGTGGCGGCCACCGTGGCGCTGATGTGGTCGGCCTCCCCCGGCCTGCAGGGCGACGTCGCCGCCACCCGGGCGCTGCTGGACCGCTCCGCGGTCGACGTCGAGGACACCCGCTGCGGCGGCACCGCCGCCGACAACAACGTCTGGGGCGAGGGCCGACTCGACGCGTTCGCGGCGGTGCAGGCCGCCCCCGACGACCCCCTCGGCACGCTGGCGGGCACCGTCACCTCCGGCGGCTCGCCGGTGGCCGGGGCCGCGGTCGCCGTCACCGGGCCGCTGAGCCGTACGGCCGTCACCGGGCCGGACGGGACGTACACGCTGCCCCGCCTGCTGGCGGGAGAGTACCGGCTGACCGTCACGAGGTTCGGGTACGGCGACGCCACCGCGACCGTCACCGTCGTGGCCGACCAGACGGCGACCGGGGACGTGACGCTGACGGCGCTGCCCTCGGCCACGGTGTCGGGGACGGTCACCGTCGCGGGCGCGCCCGAGGCGGGCGCCACCGTGGCCGCGGCGGGCACCCCGGTCAGCGGGGTCACCGACGACGCCGGGCGGTACCGGCTCACGCTGCCGCACGGCGACCACCGGCTGCAGGTCACCCCGGCCTCCCGGTGCGCGGACACCCTGACCGTGCCGATCACCGTGAGCGCCGACCTGACCAGGGACATCGAGCTGCCGCGCCGTACCGACGCCTTCGGGCACGTCTGCGCGAGCGCCGCGCAGCCGTACGCGGCGGGCACCGTGAAGCACCCGCTCACCGGTGACGACGCGGCCCAGCCGGTCACGCTGCCGTTCGCCTTCCCCTTCTACGGCGGCGTCCACACCGGCGCCTGGATCAGCAGCAACGGGTTCGTGAGCTTCGCCGCCTCCAGCACCGCGGCGGGCAACGGGGCGCTGCCCTCCACCGGCGCGCCCAACGCGGCGGTCTATCCCTACTGGGACGACCTGGTCCTGGACGACCAGGCGGGCGTCTACACCGCCACCGTCGGGACCGCGCCCGACCGCGCCTTCGTCATCGAATGGCGTAACGCCCGGTTCTACTCCGACGCCGCCCAGCGGATCTCGTTCTCGGTGCTGCTCGGCGAGGACGGCTCGATCGGCTACCGCTACCGCGGCGTCGACAGCGAGCGCGACTCCGGGACGGGCGCGACGATCGGCATCGAGGGTCCCGGCGGCACCGACGCGCTGCAGTACTCCTACGACAGCGCCGCGATCGGCGAGGGCCAGGGCCTGACCTTCACCGCCAGCCGGCACGGGCTGCTGACCGGCACCGTCACCGACGCCAACGACCGCGAGCCGCTGGCGGGCGCGACGGTGACGGTGCGGAGCGCGGCCACGGCCCTGCTCACCCGGCGGGCCGCCGACGTGGCGACCTTCACCACCGGGGCGGACGGCACGTTCATCGGGCAGATCCCGGTGGGCGACTACCAGGTCGAGGTCGCCAAGGAGCACTACGGGACCTTCACCAGGGACGTCACCGTCACCGCGGGTGCCAGGACCGGGGTGGACGTCGCGCTGGCCACCGGCCGGGTGACGGCCTCGGCCGGGGAGCTGACCCTGGTGATGCCGGCCGAGGCCGCCAGGACCGGCACGGTCGGGCTGAGCAACCCGGGCGCGGCCACGGCCTACACCGTCGTGACCGACCCCGCCCAGTCCTGGCTGAGCGTGACGCCCGCCTCCGGCGAGCTGGGCCCGGGCTCCTCGGCGACGCTGAGGGTCACCGCCTCCGCCGAGGGCGTCCAGCCGGGCACCGTGCGCACCGGCAGGCTTCTGGTGCGCTCGGCCAGCGGCCGCAACCCGCAGATCGAGATCGTCGTGAAGGTCGTGGTGCCCAAGCACCAGGTCGCTACCGACGCGGGCGGCACCCGCACGGTCGTCGACGGGGTCGGCGACCGGTGGACCCCCGACCGGCGCTACAGCGCGGGCGGCCACGGTTACGTGGGCAGCGGGACCGGGGTCCACAGCACCACCAGGACGATCACGGGCACCACCGAGCAGGAGCTGTTCCGGCGGGTGCGCGAGGGCATGCTGGAGTACCGGTTCGACCAGGTGCCCGCCGGCACCTACACCGTCGAGCTGGGCTTCGCCGAGACCCGGAACATGCGTGAGGGACGGCGCGTCTTCGACGTCATCGTCGAGGGCCAGCTGGCGATCCCCGCGCTGGACCTGGCCCTGGAGGCGGGCGCGTACACCGCGGTGACCCGGCAGTACACGGTGAAGGTCACCGACGGCCAGCTCAACGTGCGCTTCGCCGAGCGGACCGGCGACACCCTCGTCAGCTTCGTGCGCATCTCGGAGCGGCCCGACAAGGCCGTCCCGTAACGGCCCGGAGCGGCCCTGTCTCCGTCAGGCCCCTTCTCGCCTCAGGGCGGGGAGGGGCCTGACGGGCCCGGTCGGAGCCCGGAGTTCAGTCCGCGGTCAGGCGGCCCAGGCGCTCCATGGCCTCGACGTACTCCTCGACCATGCCGAACACCACGTCCCTGGCCGGCTTGACCTGGTTCATGGTCCCGATGATCTGGCCGGCCGGGAAGGTGGCCAGCTCGGCGGCGTCGGAGCGGCCGATCCTGCGCAGCGCGTCCGAGACCAGCATGAACTGCAGCGGCATCGGCAGGGTGCCCGGCGACTCGGCCGACTCCCAGGCGTCGGTCCACTCGTTCTTCAGCAGCCGGGCGGGCTTGCCGGTCCACGAGCGCGAACGGACCGTGTCGCGCGAGGTGGCCTCCAGGATGCGCCGCCTGGCCATCTCCGGGGTGTCGGCCTCCTCCACGGTCAGCCAGATCGATCCGGTCCACACGCCCTCGGCGCCCAGGGCCATGCCCGCCGCCATCTGCCGGCCGTTGCCGATGCCCCCGGCCGCCAGCACGGGCACGTCCACGGCGTCCACGACCTGCGGGATGAGCACCATCGTGGAGATCTCCCCGGTGTGCCCGCCCGCCTCGGTGCCCTGTGCGACGACGACGTCCACGCCGACCTCGACCTGCTTGACCGCGTGCCGGGGGGTGGAGGCCAGCGCCGCCACCTTGACGCCCTTGGCGTGGGCCATCTCGACCACGTCGGCGGGCGGCGGGCCGAGCGCGTTGGCCAGCAGCGCGATCGGGTGCTTGAGCGCGACCTCGACCTGCGGCCGGGCGGTGGCGTCGGTCCAGCCGAGCAGCACCCTGCCCGCGTCGGTCTCGTCCGACAGCGGCGGCACGCCGTGTGAGGCCAGCAGGTCGTCGACGAACTTGCGGTGCCCTTCGGGGATCATCCCCTGCAGGCGTCCCACGAGGTCCTCGGCGGAGTCGACGCCGAGGTCGGCTCCGGCGTAGGAGGCGGGCATGACCACGTCGACGCCGTACGGCCGGCCGTCGACGTGGTCGTCGATCCACTTGAGCTCCATCTCGAGCTCTTCCGGGGTGAAGTACAGGGCGCCGAGCACGCCCATCCCGCCGGCGCGGCTGACCGCGGCGACGACATCCCGGCAGTGGCTGAACGCGAAGATCGGGAATTCGATTCCGAACATGTCCGTGACACGTGTCCGCATAACGTCACGGTACGGCGGACACCACGAAAACTGCAACGCGTTCTAGTCTAGAACATTTCGTCGGTACCAGTGAGTAACATAGGCGAGAACGTGTTTCAGCGCGGCACCTTCCGTTCAGCGTGGCATCTTCCGCCATATCGCTCTCGGCAGCACGCGCATCACCGCGAACATCAGCTTCAGCAATCCGGGCACCCATACGATCTCCGCGTCCGAGCGCAGCCCGGCGATCACCGCGTCGGCGACCTGGCCGGGCGTCGAGGACAGCGGGGCGAGGGTCATGCCCTCGGTCATCCGCCCGATCACGAAGCCGGGCCGTACCACCATCACCCGCGCGCCCGAGCCGTGCAGCGCGTCGCCGAGCCCCTGGGCGAAGCCGTCCAGGCCCGCCTTGGCCGAGCCGTACACGAAGTTCGCCCTGCGCACCCGCACCCCGGCCACCGAGGAGAGCACCACGATCGTCCCGTGCCCCTGCTCGCGCAGTCGCCGGGCGGCGTGCAGCCCGATCGACACGTGCCCGCCGTAGTTGACCGCGACCGCCTCGGCGGCGGCCACCGGGTCGGCGTCGTAGACCGCCTGGCTGCCCAGGACGCCGAACGCCGGGATCACCACGTCCAGGTCGCCGACCAGCTTCACCGCGGCGTCGATCACCTCGCCGTGCGTCTCGGGACGCGAGGCGTCGAAGTCCAGCAGGTGGACCTCCGCCTCCCCGATCACCGGCGGCTCCCCGCCGGTCGCGTCCCGGGAGGCGAGCACGACGCGGCGGGCGCCGTCGCGGACCAGCCGCTCCACGATCGCCAGCCCGATCTCACTGCGCCCGCCGAGCAGCAGCACGGCGTCCACCGTGCCCAGGGCGTTCTTCACCGGCTCACATCCTCTTCGTCACATCGACGGCCGGGCCCGGCGTCACAGGCTCAGCCTTCTGGCCAGGTCCGTGCGGAAGACGCCGTCCGGGTCCGCCTCGTCGCGGATCTTGCGCCACTCCGCGAGCCGCGGGTACATCGCCGCCATCGTCCCGGCCGCCATCCGCGAGTCCTTGGCCAGGTAGATCCGCCCGCCGGCCTCGGCCACCCAGTCGTCGAAGGTCCGCAGCAGCTCCGCCAGGCCGCGCCGCCCGGCGGGGATGTCCAGCGCCAGCGTCCAGCCGGGCGCCGGGAAGGAGAGCATCCCGGGCGTGCCCGGCCCGAACCGCTTGAGCACGGTCAGGAAGGAGACCACGTTCTCGGCCGACAGCCGGGACACGATCCGCCGCAGCGTCGCCTCCTCGCCGAACGGCACGAGGAACTGGTACTGGACGAAGCCCCGCGAGCCGTAGACGCGGTTCCAGCCCTCGACGAAGTCGAGCGGATGGAAGAACGGCCCCAGGCCCTGGACGAAGCTGCCGGGCCGGGACTTCAGGTACCAGGCCTCGTTGAAGGCCCGCACGGTCACCGGGTTGAGCAGGCCGTTCGGCGCCCACGGCGGCGCCTTGAGCAGGGACCCCGGGGTGAACGCCAGCGGGTCCCCGCCCCGGGCGCCGCGCGGCAGGTCCTCGCGCGAGGCGTGGTCGCCGCGGGTCAGCACGCTGCGGCCCATCCGGCCGCCCCGGGCCAGGAGGTCGATCCAGGCGACCGTGTAGCGGTAGCGGTCGTCGGTGGCGGTCATCGTCTCGAGGGTGTGGTCGAGGTCGCGGGTGCGCTCGACGTCCACCCGGACCCGGGAGGTCTCGATCGGGATGCACCGGAAGACCGCCTCGGTGATCACCCCGGTCAGCCCCATGCCCCCGACCGTGGCCCAGAACAGGTCGTCGGCGGGGGTCAGCACCCGGCTCTCGCCTCCGGCGGTGACCAGGGTCAGCGAGGTCAGGTGGGCGCCGAAGGAGGAGTCCACGTGGTGGTTCTTGCCGTGCACGTCGGCCGCCACTGCCCCGCCCACGGTCACGTGCCGGGTGCCGGGGGTGACCGGCACGAACCAGCCGCGGGGCACCAGCGCGGCCATCAGGTCGTGCAGGCTGAGCCCGGCGGCGGCGGTGACCAGGCCGGTGGTCTCGTCCAGGGACCAGGAGATCAGCGCGGTGCAGTCGACGACCAGTCCTCCGGCGTTCTGCGCGGCGTCGCCGTACGAGCGGCCGAGCCCGCGGGCGGCGACGCCTCGGCCGGGCGCCCGCCGCACCAGCTCCGCGACCTCCTCGGCCGAGCGCGGCCTGGCCAGGCGCGCGGGCGTCGGGGCGGTCCTGCCCCATCCGGTCAGAAAGGTCATAGCGGTGAGACTACGGCAGAGGTCATGTCAGGTAGATCCCCGTGACGAGCAACGCGAGCAGGATGGCGATGAAGATCTGGATGGGCCGGTCGCGCAGGGCCAGCTCCTCGGGCTCCTCCCCGATGCCCCGGTCCACCAGGAGGTTGTGCCGCAGCACGATGAGCACGAAGGGGACGATGCTGAGCCCGTAGAACGGCCCGGGATGGTCGTTGAGCGCCCACAGGCAGTAGGTGACGATCATCGCGCCCGACGACATCGTGCGGACCTGCGCCAGATAGGAGGGGCTGTAGGCCGCCAGGATGGCCCGCGTGGAGTTGCCGCTGGCGTTCTCCCCCGCGGCCCGCAGTTCCGCCTCCCGCTTGCCCGCCACGAGCTGCAGCGAGCCGAGGGAGACCACCACCAGGAACCAGCTCGTCACCGGCACGTCCACCGCGACCGCCCCGGCGTAGGCCCGGATCACGTGGCAGCCCGCGACGGCGACCAGGTCCACCACCGGCTGGTGCTTGAGCCAGAAGGTGTAGGAGAAGGTCAGCGCCAGATAGCCGGCGACCACGGCGGGCAGCCGCCAGTCGCCGGTCAGCGAGGCGACGGCCGGTGACAGCAGGATCAGCAGGGTGCCGACGACGCGCGCGAGCACGACCGGGACCAGTCCCGCCGCGATGGGGCGGAACCGCTTGCGGGGGTGCCGGCGGTCGGCCTCGACGTCGGCCGCGTCGTTGAGCAGGTAGGTGCCGCCGGCCGCCAGGCAGAAGGCCACGAAGGCGATCAGCGATCCCCTGATCCCCTCGGCCGTCCCCAGCACCCCAGCCGCCGCCGGGGCCGCGAACACCAGGGCGTTCTTCAGCCACTGACGGGGACGGCAGGCCCGCACCAGCGCGGCGGGAGAGAACCGCCGCACGGCCGCCGGCGGGTCCGCCGGCGGCCGTGCGATCACTTTCTCGTCGCTCGTCATGCCTTGCTGTTGACGCTTCGGCCGCCGTCGGCGCGGCGGAGCACGAAGAAGCCGACGATCAGCAGGGCGAGACCGATCAGGAGCAGGACCAGCGGGAGCGTCACCTTGATCATGGTGATCTGGTTCTTGGCGCTGGTGGCGTTGGACACCAGGCCGTTGATCGTCTCGGGGGTCATCCGCGCGGTCGCGGAGAAGGCGGTGATGCTGTGCGCGCCGTCCTGGGTCCGCAGGACCTCGTTGCGCTGCTGCTCCTGCTTGACGGGCGAGCCGGTCGTGGGCTCGATCCAGTAGGTGTTCTTGCCCTCGTAGACGCGGTCCACCTGGACGTCGCCGGTCGCGTCGGTCACCCCCATCACCGACGCGGGGACCGAGCGGGTCTCCGTCTTGGTCGGCGGCACGGTCTGCTCGAACTTGTAGACCGGCACGCCGTTGACCTGGTCCTCACCGACGAACTTGGCGTCGAAGGCCTGGGCCGCGGTGGCGTTGAACACCTTGTAGGTCTTCTTCTCCACGTCGAAGGGCCACTTGTAGACCTGTCCCTCGATCTTGATCGGCTTCTTGTCGATGTTCACCGCGCAGCAGGTGACGCCCTCGCCGCTGTACTTGTCGAAGGCGCTGCGGCGCTCGGTGATCGAGATGCCGGGGTTGTTGTTGGTCACGTCGTTCACCGCGGTGAACTCGTCCCAGACGACGGTGTCGCCCTGGGCCTGCGAAACGTCTCCACGGGTGGTCACCGTGATGCCGAGGTCACCCGTCAGCACCTTGAGGTCCTTGATGCTGAAGTACTGGGCTCCCGACGCCTCCAACTCGCTGACCCCGTACTGGTCGGCGGGCGCCGCGATGAGACTGCCGCCGATCTGGAACCGCATCAGCGGCGCCAGGACGATGAGGAATGCCCCGATGGCTAAGAGAACAACTCCGACTACTCGGCGCATTGATCCTCCTGAGGAGCTTCCCGCAATGCAGGGGTATGGGGGGTGAAATGTACTTAAATCACGTTCTACTCGCCAGTATGTTAGTGACGCCGATCACCCACGTCACCAGGGATGCGGAAAAGTGACCGAAACAAGTTCTAGGCTGAAACCCGTCGTCGAGCCGGGTTTTCCCGCAGCCGCCGGACATCTGGACGCCCTCGACGGGGTGCGTGCGATCGCCTCCTTCACCGTGCTCGTCTACCATGTCGCGAGCGAGTCGGGAGCCGCCCTGCAGGACGGGTTCATGGGCGCCCTGCTGTCCCGGGGCGACGTGGCGGTGCCGATCTTCTTCGCCCTGTCCGGGGTCCTGCTCTACCGCCCCTACGCGGCCGCGGTGCTGACCGGCGACCCGGTCCCCCGCACCCGCGCCTACCTGTGGCGCCGGGCCCTGCGCATCCTGCCCGCCTACTGGCTGGTGGTCGTCGTCGCCATGCTGGTCTGGTCGCGCGACCACCTGTCCGACGCCTGGACCTGGGTGACGCTGCTCACTCTGAGCCAGAACTACGACACCAGCCCCTGGTGGTACGGCCTGGGCCCGCAGGGCCTGGCGCAGATGTGGAGCCTGTCGGTGGAGGTGGCCTTCTACGTCACCCTCCCGCTGATGGCGGCCGGGATGGCGCTCGTGGCCCGCCGCGGCGCCGACGCCGACGGGCGGGCCCGGCGGCTGCTGGCCTGCCTGGGCGTGCTGGTGGCGATCTCCTTCGTGTGGACCGTGCTGACCTACTACCCGGAGTACCGGCCCCACCTGAACATGTGGCTGCCGCGCTCGCTGGTCTTCTTCGCCGCGGGCATGGCGCTGGCCGTCGTCATGGCCTGGACGCGCGCCCGGCCGGACGGGGCCGGCGCGCGCTTCGGCCGCGGGGTCGCGGCCTCCCCCGGCTCGTGGTGGCTGGTCGCCGCCCTGGCCTACGCCGTCGCGGCCTCCCCGGTGACCGGCACCCGCTTCCTGGGCATCGACGGCGTCTGGTCCGGTCTGTTCGAGCTCCTCCTCTACAGCGTCGTGGCCTTCTGCCTGCTGGCCCCGGCCGCCCTGCCGCCGGCCGGGGACTCGTCCGTCGTGCGCCTGCTGGGCAACCGGGTGATGGCGTTCCTCGGCCGCATCTCCTACGGCGTGTTCCTGTGGCAGTTCGTGGTGATCTACCTGTGGTACGGATTCACCGACCAGAAGCCGTTCTCCGGCGACTTCCTGGCCAACCTGGTGCCCATCACCCTCATCACCCTGGTCGTGGCGACGGTGACCTACCGGTTCGTGGAGGTGCCCTTCCAGCGGCTGAACCGGCTCGTCAGGCGCTGAGCGGGCGGCCCGCCAGGATCCGGGCGAGGGCGTGCAGGCTCTCCTCGCACGCGCCGGGGGCGGGCGAGACGCGCAGCACGGGTGCGGCCAGGTCCAGCGGCGCCCTGGCCACCGGCACGGTGCCCACCAGCAGCGACGCCGCGGCCGCCCGGGCCCCGGCCTCCTCGACCGCCGCCACCGGGTCCGCGCCGGGCGGCGGCCGCAGGGTGACGACGGCTGACGGCTCGCCGAGCGGCTCGCCCGCCCGCCAGCCACCGGCCCCGTCCAGCAGCCGCCGGGCCGTGACGCCCAACTCCGCCAGCCGGGCGTGGAGCGCGGCCGGGCCCAGCGCGCGGTGCTCCAGTACGGCGACGCCCAGCCCGGACCGCGCGGCCATCGACGCCTCGGCGCTCTCGTACCTGGCCGCACCCGTCAGCGGCGACGGCTGCCCGCCCACCCAGAAATGCCCCCCGAGAGAGGGCGCCGCGGCATCCATCACCCGCCCGAGCCGATCCGGCTCCCGGTCGGGTCCGGCGAGGCCGGGGGTGATCAGGAAGCCGACCCCGCGCGGGCCGGCCAGCCACTTGCGCGACGTGCCGACGTAGGCGGCGGCGCCGATGCCGCCGGTGTCCACATGGCCCAGGGACTGGCACACGTCGAGGACCAGGGGCACGCCGGCCTCGCGGCACAGCCGCCCGATCTCCCGGGCCGGCTGCACGACGCCCCGGTGCGAGGCGATGTGCGGGACGGTCAGCAGGTCCAGCCCGCCGGCCAGCACCTCCCGGAGGGCGTCCAGGTCGACGCGGGAGTCGCCGTCCACGGGTACCTCGACCGGGCGCACCCCCCGTTCGGCGGCCAGGCGGCGCAGCAGCATGAGCGTGCTGCCGTACTCGGCGCGGGTGTGGCCGACGCGGCTGCCCGGGGCCAGCCGCCACCCGCCGAGCAGCGCCGCCATCGCCGCCGTCCCGCTCTCCAGGAAGGCGACGTCGCGCGCGTGCGCGCCGACCAGGGCGGCCAGCGCGGACCTGGCCGTGCCCAGATCCGCCACCGCGCCGTAACCGCCCACCTCGCGCTCCCGCCGCAGATGCCCCACGACGGCGTCGAGCACCCGGTCGCTGGGCACGTTGCACCCGGCGGCGTCGAGGTGGCCGGGCGGCACACTGGACCGCGCCGCCCGCCAGGCCGCCGCGACCGCCCCCGTACCGCGCGGATCAGCGCCTCCGGCCCCGCTCCGCGGGCCGCCCGCCGTACCGGGTCGATCACCGCCCCCGGCCCCGCTCCGCGGGCCGCCCGCCGTACCGCGCGGGTCGCTCCCGGCCGGGTCCCGGTGGTCGTGCGCCGGCCGGGCACCGGTGGTCATGCACCGGCCAGGACGAGGGCGAAGTCGCCGGTGGGGTCGGTGTACCGGCGCAGCACCGTGAAACCGGCCGCCGCCAGCTCCTCCCCCAGCCCCTCCAGGCGGAACTTGGCGCTGATCTCGGTGCGCATCTCCTCCCCCGCGGCGAACCGCGCCGTCAGGCCGAGATCGCCGATCGTCACCCGCATGTCCCGGGTCGCGCGCAGCCGCATCTCGATCCAGTCATTCCGCTCGTCGTACAGCGCGACGTGCTCGAAGGCGTCCGGCTCGAAGTCGGCCGTCAGCTCCCGGTTGATCACGTGCAGGACGTTGCGGTTGAAGGCGGCCGTCACCCCGGCCGCGTCGTCGTAGGCCGCCACCAGCCGGCCGGTGTCCTTGACCAGGTCCGCCCCCAGCAGGAACGTGTCGCCGGGACGCAGGGTGGCGCGCAGGTCCTTCAGGAACACCTCCCGCGCGGCCGGGTCGAGGTTGCCGATGGTGCCGCCGAGGAAGGCCACCATGCGCCGGCCGGTGCGCGGCAGCAGGCCGAGGTGGCGCTCGAAGTCGGCGCAGACCGCCCGCACGGTGAGCCCGGGGAACCCGGCGGCGATCCGCCGGCCCGCCTCGGCCAGGGTGAGCGCGTCGACGTCCACCGGCGTGTAGGTGCGCAGCGTCCCCGCCGCGGTGAGGGCCTCCAGCAGCAGGACGGTCTTCTCGCTGGTCCCCGAGCCGAGCTCGACCAGCGTGTCCGCCCCGCAGGCCGCCGCGATGTCACCGGCCCGCGCCTGCAGGATGGCCAGCTCCCTGCGGGTCGGGTAGTACTCGGGCAGCCGGGTGATGCGGGTGAACAGCTCGCTGCCCGTCGCGTCGTAGAACCACTTTGGCGGCAACCACTTGGGCGTCGCCGTCAGCCCGGTGCGGACGTCGTGTTCGAGGGCCTGGCGCAGATAGTCGCGGTCGAGATGGTCGATCATGTGCACGGCTGACTGACGGACGGGCATGAAGCCTCCAGGGTCGGTGGGATGTGACGGTTTCCGGTGCGCCGGCGGATCACAGCCGGTCGGTCGCAGTCGGGGGGTCACCGCCGGTGGATCACAGTCGGTGGATCACTGCCGGTGGATCACAGTCGGCGGGTCGCAGTCGGTGGATCACAGTCGGTGGATCACAGCGGCCGGAGGTGGACGTCCCCGGCCGAGACGAGCAGCAGGCTCCGCTCCGGTACGGCCCGCCAGCCGGGCCGTCCGTCCAGCGGTTCGCTCGCCACGAGCACGCCGCCGCCCGGATCCTCTCCGCGGTGGAGGGAGTCCTCGCGGAGGTCATCGGACGGGGAGCCGTGAAGGGAGTCGTGGAAGAAGAGGGTGTCGCCCCAGGCGGTCGCGGCCAGTGACGCGCCGTCGCAGGCGAGCAGGTTCAGCCGGGCGCCGGGATCCTTGGCCCCGGCGTGGACGACGACCTCGGCCAGCGCCTCGCCGAGCGGGAACCCGGCGCGCCGCCGCGCGAACACCGCGGCGGCCAGCCACGCGGAGTCGCAGGGGCTCTCCGCGCCGCCGGGCAGGTCGTCGGCGAGGTCCCTGACCGCGTCCCGGTCGACGCGGCCGTTGTGGCTGAGCAGCCACCGCCCGTCGGCGAAGGGCGCGGTGGCCGTCTCCTCGATCGGCATGCCGACGGTGGCCGAGCGCACCGCGGCCAGCAGGCAGTGCGAGCGGGCGACGCGCGCCAGGCCGGGCAGGTTGGCGTCCCCCCAGACGGGGACCGTACGGCGGTAGCGGACCGGCTCGTCCTGGCCGGGGTCGTACCAGCCCATGCCGTAGCCGTCGGCGTTGACCGTGCCGTAGCGCTGCAGTCGGGGAGCGTAGGACTGCGTGAGCAGGCCGTACTCCGGCTCGTGGATCAGCGAGGCGAGGGTGCGCGGGGCACCCAGCCAGGCCGCGTGACGGCACATTACGCCTGCTCCGGGGAGGCCGAGCGGGCGCAGCGGAACCCGGAGAAGATCTGCCGGCGGATCGGGTAGTCCCAGTTGCGGAACGTCGTGCGGACCACGGCCGGGTCCGCGGCCCACGATCCGCCGCGCAGGACCCGGTAGTCGCTGCCGAAGAAGACCTCGCTGTACTCCCGGTAGGGGAAGCTGCGGAAGCCCGGGTGCGGCAGGAACCAGGAGTCCGTCCACTCCCACACCTCCCCGATCATCTGCTCTGCGCCGTAGGCGCTGGCCCCGGCCGGATAGGCGCCCAGCGGGGCGGGGCGCGCCGCCCGGTGACCGAGGTTGGCCCGGCCGGGCCCGGGGTCCTCGTCCCCCCAGGGGTAGCGCCGCGACCGCTCGGCCTCGGGGTCCCAGCCGCAGGCCTTCTCCCACTCGGCCTCGGTCGGCAGCCGCTTGCCGGCCCAGCGGGCGTAGGCGTCGGCCTCGTACCAGCACACGTGCTGGACCGGCTCGTCCACGGGCACCGGCTCCATGCGGCCGAAGCGGTTGCGCCACCAGGCGCCGCCCTCCCTGGTCCAGAACAGCGGGGCGAAGGCGCGGCTCTCCTGCCGCCACCGCCAGCCCTCGGCCGACCACCAGCGCGGGTCGTCGTAGCCGCCGTCCTCGATGAAGGCGATGTAGGCGGCGTTGCCGACGGGGAGCCTGTCGATCCAGTAGGCGGGCAGCTCGACCCGGTGGGCCGGGCGCTCGTTGTCGTAGGCCCACGGCAGCGTGTCGGTGCCCATCACGAAAGGCCCGGCGGGGACGAACACCTCCTCCGGCTCCACCGCCCGGCCGGGCGGCAGCTGCCCGTCGCGGACCAGGCCCGGCTGCCTCGACAGCTGGAGCGTGGCCAGCATCGTCTCGTCGTGCTGGTGCTCGTGCTGGATCACCAGGCCGAAGACGAAGCCGCCGCGGCGCAGCGGGTCGGGGTCCTCCAGGTCGATCGCGTCCAGCACGTCCAGCACCCGCCCCCGCACGCCCGAGATGTACCGGCGCGCCTCCGCCGGTCCCAGGATGGGCAGCGACGGGCGGTCCCTGCGCGGGTGCTTGAAGGCGTCGTAGATGTCGTCGATCTCCGGGCGGAGCGGCGTGATGCCGCCCGCCTCCCGCAGCACCCACAGCTCCTCGTAGTTGCCGACGTGCGCCAGGTCCCACACCAGCGGGGACATCAGCGCCGAGTGCTGGCGCAGCAGCAGGTCGTCTTCAGCGTCGGTGTACGTCAGCGACCGGCCCCGTACGGCGGCCAGCTCAGCGGCGATGCGTTCCTTGACGTCGTTCATTCCCGCCCTTCCTCGTTCATTCCCGCCCTTCCTCGATCAGCCAGGCCGGCAGGTGCCGTCCCGGCCGGTTCACCAGGTCGATCAGGTCGCAGGCCGGGGAGCGCCCGGTCGTCACGTGGCGGTCGGCGAAGGCGGATACCCGGCCGACCAGGTCCGCGGGAACCCCCAGCCGGGGCAGCGCCTCGATCGCGGCGCGGAAGCAGGTCTCGGCGGCCCGTCTCAGCGGCGGGTCCGCCAGGCCGCACCGCGCCGCCCGCACCCAGGCGTCCCGGTGGGCCTCGCACGCGGCCAGCGCCGTGTCGGCCGCGCGGTCGTCCGTCACCAGGGCGTGCGTCACCGCCGCGCACACCGGCCAGTCCGCCGGGTGCTGGGCGTCGAGATAACGGATCTCCAGCCAGCCGCGGGGCCGGACCGGGGGGAAGACCGTCGTGGCGTGGTAGAGCAGGTCCTCCATGGTCGGCGGGCGTCCCCGCGCGCCCAGCCAGTCGCGGAACGTCGAGCCGTCGCGGACCGGACGGCACCCTCCCCCGTCCTCGCGCACCAGCATGAGCCGGGCGTCGAGGAGATAGCGGGCCCAGTCCTCCACCGGATCGCCGGTGGAGGGGACCGGGGCCGTCCGCGTGCGGTCCAGGCGCTCCCAGACGGCCTGGCGGCCCGACATCCAGCCCGTCGGCCGCCCCTCGCGCAGCGGCGAGTTGGCGAAGGCCGCGCTCAGCACCGGTCCCAGCGCGTGCGCCCGCTCCCACCGCACGGCGGGCCGGTCGCCCAGGTCCAGGTTGACCTGGATCGAGGCCGTGGAGCACATCATCAGCGCGCCGTACGGCCGACCCAGGAACTCCGCCATCGCCTCGTAGCGGGGCAGTCGCAACTGGCGCCGCGGCGGCCGTACCGGATCCAGGCCCACCCCGGCCAGCGCCAGGCCCGCCTCCCGCAGGACCGCGCGCACGATGCCGACGTCGACTGCCAGGGCCGCGATCGCCTCCGCGGGCGGGCCTGCCGGGCCGGACAGTTCGAGCTGGCCGCCGGGCTCGAAGGTCACCCGGCTGCCGCCCGGCAGCTCGGGGAGGATCCGCTCGACCTCGGTCATGGGGACGTGGCGGGCGACGGCCGTACGGTCGTAGACCAGGAACTCCAGCTCGATCCCCACCCGATCGCCGGAGGCGCCGAAGCAGGTGCGCGCGAAGCGCTCCACCTGCGAACCGTCCCGGATCGGCGTCTCCTCGATCACCAGACCGGCCATCCTCTCCCCCTCCGTCCGACGCGCACGGGATCTACAGACCCGCCGGGCGCGCGAACGTTACGGAGATGGAGAAAAGATCTTCAAAAAAGATCCGGACGGTCCCGGCTGCGAGATCCGGGCGGCGTGGAACGAGGGCCCGACGGCACGGAACGAGGGATGGGTGGCGCGGGGCGAAGGGCGGGCGGCGCGGGGCGAAGGGCGGGCGGCGCGGGTCCCTGGGCTCAGTGGCCCTTACGGCTGCGGAAGGCGGACATCAGCCGGTCGCGCACGTCCTCGCGGAGATTCTCCGACGGCTCGGGCGGCAGTGCGCCGAGCACGCCGATGACGGTGCGGAACTGGTCGAGGTCGCGCCCGCACTCGCGGCAGCACGCCAGGTGCTCCTCCAGCAGCAGCCGCACCGGCTCTTCGAGACCGTCGTCGAGGTAGGCGGGGGTGAGTTCCACCACCTCGCCGCAGCTGAACCGCTTCACGACGCCGACCGCCTTACCTGTGTCATGTTGAACCGTTTCACCTAGTCCGGCCGTCCCACCGTCTCGAGGTAGGCCTTCATCCGCTCCCGCACCCACGACCGGGCGCGGTGGAGCAGGACCCGCTGATTGGCCGTGGAGATGTCCAGGATCTCGCAGACCTCCTCCGAAGTGCACCCCTCGACGTCGCGAAGCGTGATCACGACCCGCTGCCTGGCCGGCAGCCCGGCCAGCGCCTCCGCGATCTGCTCGCGCACCTCCGAGGCGAGCGCCTCGTCCTCCGGGGTCGGCCGGAGCGGGGAGAACCGCTTCCAGAAGGCCGGCGGCAGCTCGACCCCGTCGACGGAGCCCGACAGCCCGGCGGCGGCCCCCTCTCCCCGCTCGAAGACGCTGCTCCACGGGACCGCCCGCTCCTCGCGGGCACTGCGCTTCTTGGCCGTGTTGATCAGGATCCGGTGGACCCAGGTCTTGACCGACGATCGGCCCTCGAACCCGTCGATCCCCTCGATCACCGCCAGCCAGGCGTCCTGCACGACCTCCTGCGCGGACTCGCCGGTGGAGACGTACGAGCGGGCCAGCCGCAGCATGCCCCGCGACCAGGCGTCGAGCAACGTTGCGAACATCGCCTCGTCTCCGGCGCGGAGAGCCGCGACGACGACGTCGTCCGGGGGCAGTGTGCCACCCGCGAAAACCACCATCGTTTCCTTCTCGTCGGGGACATCGGAACGTCCACGGCGCGGTGACGCCCCACCGACCGATCCTGGCACGGACGTACGACATTCCCGATACCACCATCGCGGGCCACCGAAGTCGAGACCGCGCGCCCCCGCTTTCTCCCGTCTACCGGATGAGGCCTGGCCGGGTACGTCCTGAGGGTGAAGGGGTACGGCGGCGCGTAGCGGACGGTGAGCCCATTTGGAGGCGCCTCCGGGGTGGGCGGGGTCTTGCTCATCCCGTGAGGCGAGTGAGCCCACCCGTGAGACGCGTCCGG
>NZ_BOOJ01000006.1 GCF_016863175.1 Paraplanobispora siamensis | reverse complement strand
AGCTGGCCGGGTGCTGCCCACCCCGAGCTGCGCCGAACGACAAACGTCCCTGCCCACCGCATCAGAGTCTCGGTCACGCCGGGACCCGACGAACGCCCCCGCCCACCGCACCAGGGTCTCGGTCACGCCGAAACCCTGGCAAGCGTCCGGTCACGCCGAGACTCACCAAGCGCCCAGTCATGCTGGGACCCGACAAGCGCCCGGCGCTGAAGACGGTCCCCACGCATGGCCGGTAGCCGATCGCCGGGCACCCGGCCGGTCCGGCATCCTGGCACGACTCGCTTCGGCGTCCGGACACGGCTCACTGACGAGCACGGACCGGGCATCGAACGCCTTCAGGCGGACTGGTGTGCGGCACAGCGGGGGCGGGCAACACCCGGCCAGCCCCGGACACGCCCCACGGGTGGGCTCACTCGCCTCACAACGGGTGGGCTCACCCGCCCCACTCCCAGAGGCACCCCGAGCGGTCTCGCTCGCCTCACAGGTAAGCAGAACCCGGACCGGCCCCGAACGCGCCCCACGAACGGGCCCGCCCACGGCACGCACCGCCCGCCGTACCCACCGACTTCCCGCAATCCCGAAGCCCCGAAGCCCGGTAACCCGCCCGGACGGCGTCTAACCCGGCTGCTCGCCCTCGGCCACCGGGGACCCCAGCGCCGCGCCCGTCAGGCAGAAGGGGGCGGTCGGGTCGTCCACCACGATCCGCATGCCCCGGCCCACGGCCTTGACCGGGAAGTGCACCAGGCCGAGCGGGGTCTCCCGCAGCGCCAGCACGATCCGCTCCTCACCGATCTCGACGGTCACCGAGATCGGGCGCTCGGCCGTGTAGGACAGCGCGCCCGCGGTGGCCCGGCCGCCCCAGGAGACGGCGTCGGGCATGAACACCGCGCCGTCGACGGGCGCCATGCAGCGCTGGCCGGCCGGAGCCGCCTGGAAGTAGCCGAAGACGCTCATCCGCACCAGCCGGCCGTCCTTGTTGAAGACCATGGCCTCGTGGCTGGGCTCGGGGTTGGCCATCCTGGCGCGGATGGCGGGGCGGGCCAGCGGGGCGAGTACGCGGCTGCCGAGACGGCGGTCGCCGTTCACCGGGAGCACGATGTCGCCCGGCACCGGGGTCGGGTAGATCACGACGTTGTCCGGCACCCGGGCCAGTTCCGCCGCGGCGGTGTCCAGGTAGGCGCGGACCCGGTCGCCGCTGAGGGTCGCCCGGTAGTTCTCGATCGAGATCACCGACGTCACCAGGTAGGCGCCCATGGTCAGGCCGGTGGCCAGCAGGAGCGGGGAGCGGTCGGGCAGCGGGCGCCGGTAGGCGTCGGCCTCGCCCCGCACCGGCAGCAGCGCCAGTCCCAGGCAGACCGCGAACACGACCACGGCGTCGGCGACGTAGCGGGTCTCCGCACCGACCAGCCCGATGTAGCTGCCCCGGGCGATCACCGTGGGGATCGCGTCGGCGAACACCAGGTACCCGGCCAGGATCATCCACGCCCGCAGCGCCCGCCGCCGGTAGACGATCGTGATCACCACCAGGGCGGCCAGCACCAGCCAGGAGATCACGACCACCGCGTCCGACGGCCCCGCCATTCCCCCGGTGGGGGTCACCGGGCTCCAGGTGAGCGGGCCGCCGACCGCCCCGCTGGGGAAGGTACGGCCCAGCATGATCCCGGCCAGCTCCGCCGCGACGTCGGGCTTGGGGACCGAGGCCCCCTCCCCGGGGGCGGTGCTCCGGCGGGCGAGGTACAGCGCGGTGTAGGCGGCGATCACTCCCAGGTGGGCGGCCCACAGCCACCGGTGCCGCCCGAGCTCGCGCAGCGCCGAGCGGATCCAGCCGATCCGCAGGTCGCCCAGGAAGGCCGTGGTGACGGCCAGCAGCACGAAGGAGGCGAACACTCCCTTGGTGCTGAAGAGCATGCCCGCCGCGCACCAGGCCAGCGCGCGCCAGCCGTACCGGGTCCCCTCGCCCTGGGCGAAGCGGACCTGGGCGCTCAGCGCGAGCACCAGCGCCAGCTGCAGCGGGATCGCGTTGAGCGCCGCCGCCCACCAGCCGAACGCCGGGACCGTCAGCGGGCTGAACAGCAGGACCGCCAAAGGCACCAGGATGGCCGGGCGGGCGCCGAACAGGCGGCGCAGCAGCCGGAACGCCAGCACGCCGAGCAGCGCCTGGGCCGCGAAGGTGACGCCGGCCGTCAGCAGCCAGTCGTAGGGGGCCACCCGCGCCAGGATCCACGTCAGCGCGATGGCTCCGGGCATGAAGTGGCCCTTGTGGACGCGCGTCACATAGTCGAGGCTGAGGTCGTTCTCGTAGGCGTTGCCGACGAACAGCAGGTCGTCCTCGACGAAGTAGGAGTCGCGCAGGATCAGCAGGCGCAGTCCGAGCGAGACCGCGATGAGCGCCGCCGCCCCCAGCGACACGGGGTTGCGGAATCCGGCGAGCCAGCCGGGCAGGGCGATCCGCAGTGTGGGCGGTGCCTGGTGCTCGACCTTGGTGGCCTCCACTGCTCTCCTCTTTTCCCGTGATACGGCAGCTCACCCTACGAGGGGTCGAACATAGCCTGCAATACGGGGTGTTATGCTCCGGCCCACCCGAATTCGCCCGTCGCGGTGAGGAGCAGCGTTGGAAACCCCACAGGAACCGTTCCGCGCCACTTTCGGCCGGTCGGTCCGGCTGCTGTCCGCTTTCCGCAAGGAGCAGACGGACCCGGACTTCTTCTACGGCATGCTCGCCCGGGACACCGTCGCCCAGCTGGCGTCCTACACCGACCTCGACGGCGCGCTGGTCGCCGACATCGGCGGCGGCCCCGGCTACTTCACCGACGTGCTGCGGGCCGTGGGCGCCCAGCCCGTGTGCGTGGACTGCGACGCCGGGGAGATGATGGCCCGCCAGGGGGCGGCCCCGCAGGGCGCGATCCTGGGCAGCGCCCTGGACATCCCGCTGGCCACCGGCTCGGTGGACGTCTGCTTCTCCTCCAACGTGCTGGAGCACGTGCCCGACCCGTGGCGGATGGCCGACGAGATGGTCAGGGTCACCAAGCCCGGCGGCGTCATCTATCTGTCCTTCACCAACTGGCTGTCCCCGTGGGGCGGCCACGAGACCTCCCCCTGGCACTATCTGGGCGGCCACCGCGCCGCCGCCCGTTACACCCGCCGTCACGGCAAGAGCCCCAAGAACGTGTACGGCAGCAGCCTCTATCCCGTCTCGGTCGGGGCCGCGCTGCGCTGGGCCCGGCGTAATCAGGACGTGCGGGTCCTGGACGCCCTGCCCCGCTATCACCCCCGCTGGGCCCAGGCCGTCATCCACGTCCCGGGCCTGCGCGAGATCGTGAGCTGGAACCTCCTGCTCATCCTGCGCCGCCGCTGAGCCGGCCCCTCCCGCTCATCCCGCGCCGCCGCCGAGCCGGCCCCTCCCGCTCATCCCGCGCCGCCGCCGACCTGGGGCACGACTCCGCCGACGGCCACCATGGTCAGGCACACCCCTTCGGCCTCCTGGGGGAGGACCAGCCGCACCTGCTGCGGCGAGACCGGCACCGGGAAGAAGACCTCCCGGTGCTCCGGGCGCAGGACCAGCTCGGCCCGGTACTCCCCCGCCTCGACGCGCACGGGCGTCGCCGCGGAGACCCGGTATCTCACCAGGCCCGCGTAGCCTGGGTGGGGCGCGGTCAGGCCGGTGGCCAGGGAGCCGCCCTGGACGCTCACGCACTTCTTGCCCGCGGGCGGGCCCACGACCCCGCCGAAGACGGTGGCGGGCACCAGCCGCCCCTGGCCGTCGAAGGTCGAGATGCGGTGCGCGGGCTCCGGCCGGCGCAGCCGTTCCCGCTCCGCGGGAGGGACGAGCGGGGCCAGGACGAAGGAGCTCATCCTGAACTCCCCCTGCCAGGGGATGACCATGTTCTCCGGCAGCGGGATCGGATAGACCGCGGTGGCCGGGTCGCGGGCGGCCAGGGCCGTCCGGGCGGTGGCCACGTATCCGGCCAGCCGTTCCCCCTGCAGCCGCGCGCCGAACCCGTGCATCGACCACACCGACGCCGCCAGGTACCCGACGACGCACAGGGCCGCCAGCAGGTGGCGCCCCTGCGGGAGCGGGCGGCGCAGCCACGCGGAACGCTCGCCGAGCAGCGGGATCAGCGCCACTCCCAGGCACAGCGCCAGGACCGGCGGCACGTCGGCGAGATAGCGGCTCTCGAAGGCGACCAGGGAGGTGACGCGGGCCCGCGACAGCAGCGCGACCGCGAAGTTCGCGCACACCACGTAGAACAGTCCCAGCGCCCAGGCTCGCAGAGCCGCCGTGCGGTATCTGACGGTCACCACCGCCGTCGCGGCCACCGCCGCCCAGCCCAGGCCGACGGCGAACCAGGCCGGGGCGGCCAACGGCCCCGCCACGGTGTCCAGGCCCCAGGTCAACGGCCCCCCGGAGAGCAGCGAGGGCACCGCGATCCCCAGGAAGGCCGCGGCGTAGGAGACGGCGAGCGGGAGATCGGGCAGCGCGACCGAGGACTCCGAGGTCCTGGAGGCGAGCAGGAGATAGGCCGTCAGGTATCCGGCGAGCATGACGGCGGCGCCCGCCCACAGCAGCGGCTGGCGCCGCAGGGTCCCCAGCACGCCGCCCGCCTCGCGGCCGCCGATCGGGAACCAGGCGGTCACCAGGAAGACCACCACGGGGATGATCGCGGACTTCTCGAAGCAGGCCAGGCCGAAGGCGGTCCAGGCGAGCACCCCGGCGGCGTGCACGAGGCGGCCGGTGCGCACGTACAGCACCTGCGAGCACAGCGCCATGCACAGGGCCAGGTGCATGGGGACGATGTTGACGACCGCCGCCCACCAGGTCGTCGCCTGCACCGTCACCGGCGCGAAGAGATAGACGACCAGGGGGACCAGGATCAGGGGCCGGGACCCGAACAGCAGCCGGAGCAGGCGGTACATCGCCGCCGCGGCCGCGCCGTGCAGGGCCAGCGCGACCAGCGTGACGACCGTCCAGTCGTAGGGGGCGACCCGGGTGAGCACCCAGATCAGCGCGAAGGGGACGGGCATGAGGTGCCCGTAGTGGACGCGGAACAGGTAGTCCCAGCCGAAGTCGGCGGTGGCGGCCCGACCGGCGAAGACGAAGTCGTCCTCGACGAAGAAGGACCGTCCCATCAGAGCCGCCCGCAGCAGCAGGCTGAGCAGCACGAGTACGGCGGCCGACACCCCCACCGCGCGGGCGCGCACACCCGGCCGCACGACCCATCGCGGCAGCCGTATCTCCAGCCCGACGGCCTGCGACGGCGTCATCACCGTTCTCCTACTTCCTCAAGCTTCTCCGCCGTCTCGCGGTCCTCCGGCTCAGCCGGCCCATCGGGAGCGTCCGAGGTCTCAGGCTTCTCTGGCCCACCGAGAGCATCCGGGTCCTCCGGCTCCGCCGATCCACCGGGGACGTCCGGGGTCTCACGCTCCCCTGGTCCGCCGGAATCATCCGGAGCCTCCGGCTCAACCGGCCCAGCCGGTTCGCCGGGGACGGATCTGCGCGGCCGTACGGCCAGCAGCCCCACGGCCAGGCCCGCCAGCAGGAACACCCCCGGCAGCAGGTCGCGCACCAGGAGCACCCACCGCAGGAAGGCCCGCGCGTCCCCGACCTTGACCGCGACCTCGTCGGGGGGCATGACCAGGTTGGCGTCGAGGCTGACCCGGCGCTCGATCCCGTCGGGGGTGCGCAGGCCCTGCCGGTGCCGCTCCTCGGCCTTGACCGTCAGGCCGCTCTCGGGCTCGACCCAGAGCGTCCGGGTGACCTGGGCGTAGCGGGAGACGCTGATGCTGCGCCACTTGGGCAGGCCCAGGACGCGGCCGGGGATGTCGCCGGGGAGGTCCTCGATCTTGATCGGGCCCGCCGTGTAGGTGTAGCGGTAGGTCGTGATCCCCTGGACCTCCTCCACCCGCTCGAAGCGCAGCGGCACCGCCCGGCGCAGCACCGTGTCGTACATCGGGTAGGAGCGCGGCTCGGCGCGGTACGGCAGGCGGAAGGCCAGGCCCTCCTGCCGGGCCCGGGCGTCCTCGTCGACGTAGGCGCCGCAGCAGTCGACCGCCATGCCCGTCCTGCGGTCGAAGGCGGTCCGGCGCTCGTGATAGTCGACGCGCTCGCCGTCGGGGGTGGTGAGCGAGGTGAACTCCGCCCACACCGCGACGTTCTCGTTGCCCGCGGAGGCGTCGCCGCTCAGCGTCGTCGTGGACACGATGGGCACGCCGGTCCGCGGGGTGAGGGTGCCCATGTCCATGTAGGAGGCGTTCTGCGCCGCCATGCGGTAGGTCCTGCCCTGCTCCAGCGGCAGCACCAGGACGCTCTCGTAGACCTGGAAGCGCAGCAGCGCCGCCAGGGTGACCAGGAAAGCGCAGGCCGCCACCGACGCCGCCCGGGGAATCCGCGAGATCTTCGGGATCCGCAGGGCCTGCGGAGTCCGCGGGGTTCTCGAAGCCGACGAGGTCCGCGAAGTCGACGGGGTCTGCGAAGTCGACGGGGTCCGCGGAGTCTGCGGGACCGGCGGAGTCTGCGGGGTCACTGTCTCACCGCCAGGCTCTCCAGCCGCCGCTCCAGCGCGGGCGGCTCGGCCACCGCCGTCTCCGGCGGCGGCGGCACGCTCCGGCGCGCGGGGACGGCCGCGGCCAGCCAGGCCAGCGTGACCAGGCAGAGCACCTGGGGCACCGCCCCGGACAGCGGCCCGGCCACCGCCGTCCCCTCGAACACCCGCCCCGCGGCGAACGCCAGTCCCGCCAGACCGAGCGGGACGGCCGCCGACCACGGCGAGGTGACGGCCGCGGCGGCCCTCGGCAGCGCGGTGCGGGCGTGCCCGGCCCGGGCCACGGTGCCCAGCCAGGCCAGCAGCACCAGCGCCGCCGTGGCGATCGCGGCCCCGGCGAAGCCTCCGGTCCACGCGCCCACCAGGGGGACGACCGGCCAGATCCAGGCGGGCCTGAACGCGGCGGGAGCCGTACCTGGAGGGTGCGGGCGGCCGCGCCGGGCCGGGACGGCGGCCGTCACCGCGACCAGGACCACCAGCAGCAGACCGCCGCCCAGCGCCGCCCGGTAGGCCGCGTCGGGCTCGTAGCGCATGGTCACCACGCCCGTCGCCGCGGGCACCTCCCAGGCCTGCCGCCACCCGTCCAGCCGGGCCGCTATCAGCGGCCTGCTGTCCAGGTAGGCCTTCCAGCCGGCGTTGAAGTTCTCGTTGACCACCAGGTAGGAGGGCTCGGAAGTGGAGACCCGCACACGCCGTTCCTCCTGTCCCCACTTCAGCGTGGCGGCCGGGGTGGCCTGCGACTCCTCCGCGGGCGCGGAGGCCGGGCGCAGGAGCATCGACTCGATGCGGAAGGCGTCGGTGTGGGCCGCGCCCACCCGGGCTGTCCCGGGGAGCAGCTCCACCGGCTCGCAGGCGCGGTAGCCCAGCGGGCGGCCGTTGACCACGTCGCCCAGCGTGCCCTGAACGACCATGGTGTGCACGGTGTTGCCGTTCACCGTCAGCGTCGGGCCGTACCCGCAGGGCAGCCGGAGCGGGAAGGACTCCAGCGAGCCGAGCGGCTCCACGCCGGGGATGGCGATCTCCGACACCTCGACCGTCCGCGAGGCCGGGACCATGAACCCGATCTCCAGCCGGTCGGTGCGGATGGGAGTGAAGGAGACCTGGCCGTCGGCGCCGACCCAGCCCCGCATGGTACGGCCGCCGCCGCGCACGCTCACCCGTACCGGCGGCTGTCCCAGGAACGAGTCGGGGAACAGCACCCGGATCCGGGAGACCGTGATCTTCTTGCCCAGCTCCACCGTCAGGGTGGGCTGTTTGTCGAAGGTCTGGGCGTACCAGACCGTGCTCAGGTCGCCGTCCATGGCCGCGCGGCCGAGCACCGCCGGGTGGTCGGTGACCGTGGAGGAGGCCCTCACCTTCGGGAACACACCCGGGACCTCGGTGAGCGCCCGCGCCGCGGCGGGGTCGGTCAGCACAGTCTGGCCGGTGACGGTGCGCCTGCCGCCCGCCCGCACCTGGAACTCGCGCTCGAAGCCGAAGCCGTCCTCGCCCAGGATCTCCAGGCTCGGCGAACAGGTCCAGGTCGAGGAGCCCTTCATGCAGGCCGGCGCCGCGCCCTGGCGTGTGAGCAGCACCGCGCCCGGGTCCTGCGCGCCCGACGGGGGGACCACGATCCTGCGCTTGGCCTCGACGCCCGGGACGGCGACCTCGGTGATGCCCACCCGGCTGCCGAAGAGGATCTCCGGCTCCCTGACCAGCCGGGTGACGCGGATCCGCAGCCAGGTGCTGGGGCCCTCCGGCGGACTGAGGAGCTGCGGATCGGTGGTGTCGGCCACCGGCACCCTGCGCGTGCCCGCCTCCGTCTCCAGGGAGATCTCCGCCACCGGCGGGCCGATCCCCCGCTCGAAGGCCACGGTGATCTGCGGCATCCGGACGCTCTCGACGAAGCGCATCTCCAGCCACTCGCCCACCGCGCCGTTCCAGCCGTCGGAACGCCAGCCGGTGCGCGCGTCGCCGTCGATCGCCGCGTACGGCTGGCGCCCGGGGTCGCGCTGTCCCGCCGCGGCCGTGACCGACGCCTCGGAGGAGGAGGCCAGCACGTCGGCGATGCCGGAGTAGGCGGCGGTGGAGGCGGCTCCCGTCCAGGCCGGGTCGACCAGGTCGGATACCGTGTCACGCTGCGGGACCTGGTCCTCGGTCAGGGTGGCCGTGCCCGACCGGCGCACGTCGCCGAAGATGATCTCGCGGCGGCGCATCGTGTCGGTCATCACCGTGTTGCGCGGCGAGATCACGTCCGCCTCGGGCTCGTCGCCGACCAGCACGGGCCGGTCGTCGGTCAGCAGGTCCGCCTCGGCCATGGCCAGCACCGCCTCGGGAGCCCCGGTCACCCGGAGCGCGCCCTCCCGCGGCACGGTCGCGACCCGCGGCGCGGAGCCGGGGACGGCGTAGATCTCCAGGGCCTGGTAGGGCTGGTCGAACCAGCCGCCGGCCGTCGTGTTGGACCTGACGCCGACCTCGGGGCCGAAGGCGGCCACCCGCTCCAGGCCGGCGGACTCGGCGATGGTCTCGTGGACCCGCGCCGGCCAGGCGGTGCCGAGCGTCTCGCGCGCGAGGTCGTTGCGGACGAGCAGGTAGGTGACGCCGATGCGGCGCAGCGCCGAGGTGAGGCCGGGCGAGCCCTTGCCGGTGGCGAATCGCTCGTCGACCGCCTGCAGCAGCCGGGCCAGGCCGGGCGAGCCCCAGGGCACGTTGGTGTGGGTGGCCCAGCGCACGGTCAGCAGCGACTGCATGGGCTCGTCCATCGGGCGTCCCCACACGTACTCGCCCCGTCGCGAGCCCGGCGCGGCCAGGACCATGCCGTCGCCGGTGTTCCGGTTGAGCCAGTCGGTGGCCTGGCGCCAGTAGTCGGGCAGCTCGGCGAAGGCGCCCTGCGGGGTGACCCCGGCCGAGGCCACGGGCACGGCGGTCACCAGCACGGCGCCGGAGACCGCGGCGAAGGCGGCCTTGCGGGCCGGCAGGCGCACGGTCATCGGGAGCGCGGCCAGGCCGAGCGCGAGCGGGAGCCGTACGAGGGCGTCGAACTTGTGCAGGTTCCTGAAGGGGGCCAGCGGGCCGTCCAGCAGCGCTCGCACCTGCTCGGTCCAGGGGTGGGCCAGCGCGTCGGCGTGCCCGAAGGAGATGATCGCCACCCCGGCCAGCGCGGTCAGGGTGAGGAAGGCCCGCTCGGGGGTGGTCCGGGCGACGATGCCGGCCACGCCGAGCCCGGCGACCAGCGCGGTCGCCGCGATCAGCCAGGGCGTGGTCGCCTGCTCGAAGGCGGCCGGCAGCCACGGACGGCCGTCCACCGGCAGGAAGGAGATCCAGCTGGAGGTGCCGCGCAGGATGTTGAGCAGCGAGGTGACCTTCGTGGTGGCCGAGGCGGTCTCGATGAAGGGCAGGAAGGAGAAGATGTACTGCCCCATCACCAGCAGCGGCGCCAGCCACCACATCGACACCGCGCCGACGCAGCCCAGCCACCAGGCCAGCAGCCGCCGCTTGCGCGGGCCCGCGCGCCGGGTCAGCAGGTACAGCAGCGGCACGACCAGGACGGCGAGCTCGGCCACCGCGTTGATCCCGCCGGCGAACAGGAAGGCCAGCGCCGACAGGGCCGCCGCCCTGCGCGGGCTCACCTCGCGGGAGGCGGCGCGCACGAGCGGCAGCAGGATCCACGGCAGCACCGCGCTCGGCTGGAACTCCGAGGAGTTGACCCCGATGAGCGCGATCGCGTGCGGGGCCAGGGCGTAGGCCATGCCGGCCAGGAGCCGGGTGTCGGGCGTGCCGATGCCCATCGCGCGGGCCAGCCGGACCACGCCGATGAACGCCGCGCACAGGACCACGGTCATCCACAGGCGCTGGATGTTCCACGGGGGCATGTCCAGCGCCTCGAACAGCGCGTAGAACGGTCCCATCGGGAACAGGTAGCCGTAGGCCTGGTTCTGCAGGTGGCCGAAGAACGCCCCGTCCCACAGGTGGACCGCCCGCGACAGGAAGCCCAGCGGGTTGAGCGCCATGTCCAGCTTGGTCTCGGAGATGACCTGGCCGGGGGAGGTGTTGAAGGCGACCGCCCCGAGCAGCAGGCAGCCGGCGAGGAGACGCAACCGATGCCGCAGCCGTGCGGACGCGGTATCCGTGCTGTCAGAGGTCAAAGCAGGGCTCAAGTGGGGTCGGTCTCACCCACGGCGAGACGGAGGTCGGGGATCGGCGAGGGACCCGCGGTCACGGGCCGGCGGCCGATTTCTGCCAGTTCTGTGGTGATTAGTCCGGTTATCGTAGCGCCGGTTCGACCCCACGTGAACTCACCCGCCCACGTCCGGCATGCCTGGTGGATCTCCGCGCGCCGCGCCGGGTCGGACAGCTCCTCGACGGCCCTGGCCACCGTGTCGGACAGCAGCTCGCCCTCCTTGACGAGCCAGCCGGTCACCCCGTCCCTGACCGAGTCGCGCAGACCCGCGACGTCGTAGGCCACCGTGGGCACCCCGAAGGCGGCCGCCTCGATCACCGTCAGTCCCCAGCCCTCGAACTCCGAGGCCGTGACGTTCAGCAGCGCCGAGCCGAGCAGCGCGTTCTTCTCCGGCTCGGCCAGGAAACCGTGCAGCCGGACCCGGTCGGCCACGCCCCGCTCGGCGGCGAAGGCGGCCAGGGCCTCCGACTCGGGCCCGCGGCCCACGACGTGCACGCGCAGGCCGGGGTGGGTCTCCCCCAGGTCGGCGGCGAGCCCGATCACGCGCTCGACGCGCTTGTGGCCGACGAGCCTGCCGAGGTAGATCAGCGCGGGGTCGCCGTCGGCGGCGTGGCGGGCCAGCGGCCGGGCGGCCGGGCTGCCGTTGGGCACGACCTGGATGGGCGCCAGCCACCGCAGGCGCGTGCGCAGGTCGTCCCTGGAGGACTCGGAGACCGTGACGGTCAGGCGGCGGCGGTACAGCAGGCGGGCCACCGGACCTTCGATGAAGCAACCGATCCTGGCCAGCCACGTGGGGAAGAACGCGTGGAACTGCCGGTCGTGCACGTGGTGCACCAGGCAGACGACCGCGGTGCGGCGCCGTACGACCAGGGGCGAGAAGAAGGGGATGCCGTTCATCGAGTCGATGACGACGTCGAACGAGCGGCGGTGGAACAGCAGCCAGAGCGGGACCAGCAGATAGACGAGATAGCGGTTGCCCATCCGGCGCAGCGCGATGCCGTCGACGTGCTCGGCCGCGGCCTGGCCCGGCTCCCGGCTGGTCAGGAAGTCGACCGTGGCGCCCTGCCCGACGAGATAGCGGCTGATCTGCCAGGCGTACTCCTCGGCGCCGCCGGCCACCGACTGCTGGGGCTCCCGGAAGTTCAGCACGGCCACCCGGACCCCGCTCAGCGGCGCCTCGGGCGCGGCCGCGGCCTCGACGCTCAGCCGGGGCCAGGGCAGCGCCCGCGCGTGCGAGGCGCCATCCGTCTTCCCGCCGGATAAGGCCACGATCCCTCCTTCGTCTCCGTGCGGCTCACACCCGGATCAGGGCATGGCGAAGCCGGACTCCGTGCCGATCAATGACATCCGGCCCTGTGCGCCGGTGAAAAAGGTGATCCCGGGGCCGTCAGGCGGCCCCCGGGATCACTTGTCGCCGTAGTTGTACAGCGGCCGGTTCGGGGGCTCCGGCGTGGGCGCGGCAACGTTCAGAACTGCCGCGGAGGCGCCGACCGCAAGTACCGCTCCGACGGCCAGTGCAACGAGCACTCGTATCACTGGACACTCCCTCCAAGATTCGGACAGTGTGCCGAGAGTAGAACGTGATCCACCTCATAGGCCATAGAGTTAGTAAAACCGTGACAAAGCAAGTTACCCTCCGGTACTCCGTAGAGCTGGGGGGATGCTCGGGTCATAAGGGGCTGTCGAGGCGTATGAGGCGCAGTTCCGGACCCTCGAACACGGTCAGAGCGTCTTGGAACGTGTTATCGCTGGGGCGGGTCAGAACGTAGCGGACGCCGAGCCGGGCCAGGGCCCGCACCCGGTCCTCCGCCCCCGTCCGAAGCGCGGCGCCCGCCTTCGCGGCCAGCGGGTCCTCGGCCGCGACGCGGATCCGGCCGCCGCCCGGCAGTCCCACGAGCAGCTCGTCGTTCCAGATCACCCGCCGCCCGAAGAGCTTGGTCGCCGGGTCGAGGACCACCCGCCCGCCGTTCCACCCGAACGCCCGGTGCGCGCCCCACGGCAGCGACAGCAGCGCCCCCGGGGCCGGGTCGCCGTTCACGATCTCCTGGACCCGCCGCCACTCCTGCGGGTACGGCACCGCCGCGAGCCTGCCGAACGCCCCCAGGGCGAAGGTCGGCAGCACCAGGACCGGCACCGCCACCGCGACCGCCGCGACGGCGCGCGGGGCGGCGACGGGCCGGGCCGTCCACCGGTCCGCGGCCGTGGCCAGGCCGACGGCCTGGAGCAGGGCGAACGGCGCCAGGTGGAGCTGCCCGTCGCGGATCGTCCCGAACCCCGGCCACCACCCGACCAGGGCCTTGAGCAGGCCGGGCGCGAAAGCCCCCAGGCACGCCACCCCCAGCCCGGCCCCCGCCGCCACGGCCAGTCCCGTCCAGTACGGCACGCCGCCGTCCTCCGTCCGGGACCGCCCGCCCCTCCCGGCCGCGCGCAGCCGTACGAAACCCCAGACGGCGACCGCGGCCAGGGCCAGGCGCACGCCCGCCGACCACCAGGAGTACTGGCCGGGCACCGTCGCGTGCGCGTTCCAGATGCCGCCCAGCCCCAGCAGACTGCCGGCCACGCCGAAGGGCCCGTCGGCGCGGGCCGCGAAGGCGTCCACTCCGGCGGGGTCGGTGGTGGCCCCGCTCAGCAGGGCGGGCACCAGCCAGGGCAGGCTCAGCCCGCCCATGATCAGCGCGGCCTCCCCCGTCCGCCGCGCCCGCGTTACGGGAGCCGGGGCCGGGGCCGTCGCCGCGGTGGCGAGCACCGCCACGGCGGAGACCAGCATGGCCTGGAAGCCGCCCACCGCCGCGGGGACCAGGGCGGCCGCGAGCCGCAGGCGTCCGCCGAGGCAGACGGCCCGCACCGCCCAGGGCAGCCCGGCCACGCCCAGCAGCAGGGCCCACTGCCCGAGCAGGAGTCGCTGGGCGAGGTAGGCGTTCCAGGCGTAGAAGGCCGCCGCGACCAGGCGCGGCCCGAGCCGGCGGGAGGGCACGAGCGCGGCGGCGCCCGACGCGGCCAGCACGAATATCCCGAGCAGGAACGCCTTCTGCACCGCCTCCGCGGGCACCACCCGGGACAGCAGGGCGACCACGAGGTCGCTGGGCACGGCGCGGGGGAAGCCCTGTCCGGGCAGGACGAGCGGCGGGTCCGGCACGAACACCATGTCGTAGCGGAGAACGAACCCGGGCCCCAGCGCGGGCCACAGGGCCAGCACGCCGAGCAGCAGCCCGAGCAGGGCAGGGGCGAACCGTCTCGCCGCTTCGCCCCATTCTGTCCGCATATCGCCAGACCCTATGACAGCCCGCACGCCGCCGGACCGTACGGCGGCGGACCGTACGGCGGCGGACCCGGCGGGAGGCCGGGGCCGGCGGGAGGCCGGGGCCGCCGCTGTCCGGACGACCGGCGTCGGACCGCTACTTGCCCGGCTCGGGGTCCCGGGGCAGGCCGAGCATGCGCTCACCGATGATGTTGAGCTGCACCTCGGTGGTGCCGCCGTAGATCGTCATGGCGCGGGTGGCGAGCACGGCGCGGTTCCAGTATCCGGGGTCGCCGAGCTTCATGTCGGCGGCGACGACCGCGGAGGTGCCGAGCAGGCCGACCGCGCACTCGGAGACGTGCTGGGCGTGCGAGGTGGACACCAGCTTGCGGACCGAGGCGTCGGCGCCCGGCTCGCCGCCGGTGAGCTGCTTCAGCGTCACCCGCAGGCCCAGGGCGTTGATCGAGTGCCCCTCGCAGACCACGCGGGCCACCTCCTGGCGCTCGGCCGGGGTCAGCTCGTGGCCCAGCCGGCCGGCCAGCCCGATCAGGTCGGGCACGGAGGCGCCGGTGCCGCCCGAGCCCGACGAGAGCGAGACGCGCTCGTTGGACAGGGTGTTGCGGGCGACCTTCCAGCCCTGGCCGACCTCGCCGACGACCAGCTCGTCCGGGACGAACACGTCGTCGAGGAAGACCTCGTTGAACAGGTTCTCCCCGGTCATCTCGGTCAGCGGCCGGACGGTGACGCCCGGGGCCTTCATGTCCACCAGGAAGTAGGTGATGCCGTCGTGCTTGGAGCCCTCGGAGGAGTTGCGGGCGATGCAGATGCCCCACTCGGCGAAGTGCGCCACCGAGGTCCAGATCTTCTGGCCGTTGAGCTTCCAGCCGCCCTCGACCTTCTCGGCCTTCATCTGCAGCGAGGCGAGGTCGGACCCGGCGCCCGGCTCGGAGAACAGCTGGCACCAGATCATCTCGCCGCTGAGCGTCTTGGGCAGGAAGCGCTCCTGCTGCTCGGGCGTGCCGTACATGGCGATCGACGGCACCACCCAGGCGCCGATGATCATCTGCGGGAGCTTGACCCGGGCGGCCTTGAGCTCCTGGAGGATGAGCACCTGCTCCAGCGGCTTGGCGTCGCGGCCCCACGGCCTGGGCAGGTGGGACATGACGAACCCGCCCTCGGCCAGCGCCCGCTTCTGCTCCTGGCCCTCCAGCTTCGCGATCTCGGCGATCTCCGCGCGGATCGACTCGCGTAGCGCGGCGGCGTCCTCCGGCAGCTCGATCTCCATCTCGCGGGAGACGCCGCGCAGCGCGAGCGAGGCGACCGACTCGGCCCATTCGGCGCCGGGGCCGAGCAGGGCGCGCAGGGTCAGGGCGCGGCGGTAGTAGAGGTGGGCGTCGTGCTCGTAGGTGTAGCCGATGCCGCCGAAGATCTGGACGGCGTCCTTGGCGCACTGCACGGCGGCGTCGGGGGCCACCACGCCGGCGATCGAGACGGCGTAGGACAGCTCGTCCTCCGAGACGCCGTCGCCCGCCCGCCCGGCGGCCCTGGCGGCGTCCCACACCGTGGCGCGGGCCTGCTCCAGGGCGACGAGCATCCTGGCGGCCTTGTGCTTGACCCCCTGGAACTGGCCGATCGGGCGGCCGAACTGCACGCGTACCTTGGCGTACTCGGCCGCGGCGGTCACGCACCACGACGCGACGCCCGCGGCCTCGGCGCCCAGCAGGATCGCGGCCAGGTTCAGTACGGCGGGGCCCTCCAGCCCGTCGAGGACCCGCCCGGCGGGCACGGTCACCCCGTCGAGCTCGATCTTCGCCACGCCGCGGGTGACGTCCAGCGACTTGATCGGCGTCACGGTCGCCGCGGAGGCGTCCACCGCGACCCACTCCTCGCCCCGGTCGGTGCTCACCGGGAGCACCAGGACGTCGGCGAGCGCGCCGCCGAGCACGGTCTCGGCGGAGCCGCCGACGGTCAGCGCGCCGTCCTCGCCCCGGGTGCCGGAGATCGATCCGGACAGCGCGACCGCGCCGGTCAGCGTGCCGTCGGCGAGACCGGGCAGCAGCTCGGCGTGGGCCTTGCCGTCGGAGGCGAGGATGGCGGCGCTGGCCAGGACCGTGGGGACGTAGGGACCGGGCGCGACCCGCTCGCCGAGGGCCTCGACGGCCACGGCCGTCTCCAGCAGGCCGTACCCGCTGCCGCCGTGCTCCTCCGGGATGTGCAGCCCGAGCAGGCCCTGGTCGGCCAGGCCGGACCAGAAGCCGGGGCGCTCCTCCCCGTCGGCCGCGACGGCGGCCCGTACGACCTCGGACGGAATGTTGCGCTCGGCCCAGCCGCTCACCGACTCGCGGAGCGCCTCGTGCTCCTCGCTCAACCCGATCGCCATGACAGCCTCCAGAAACGGTTCAGTGGCAGAACCATATTCTAGAAGCTACTTCCGTCACAACGCTCGGGCACTGGCCACCAGGGGTGCGATGTCCGCCCAGAGCTGCTTGCGGGTGTCCGGGACGGTGACGAACAGCATGGCGGGCTTGCGCTGGCCGATGTCGATCAGCGCCAGCGCGGCCTGCGAGCTGCGCTTCCTGCCGTCGATCTCATAGGCGACGCGGTAGCCGAGCACCCATCCCTTGCCGGTCGCCAGCCGCTGCGAGGCGGTCCAGGTGACCTTGCTACCCGTGGGGTGATAGTTGCGAACCGACCACCGCACGGCGGTCACCGCCGCCTTGCGGAAGTCGGCGTCGGTCTCCAGGTCGGCCCTGGGCTTCTCGCCGGGCAGCAGCGCCGAGACCGCGAGCGTGCGCGGCAGCCGCGAGCCGCCCACCCGCTGGCCCGCGGAGAACGGCGAGACCGAGGCGACCTTCCACGGCGCGCCGAGCCTGAAGTAGGTGATCGCGGCCTTGGAGTCGGTCACGCTGCCGACCACCACGCTGGGCGTGCCGGGCAGCGTCTTGAGCGGCGTCGCCTTCGGGAGCTTGGGCAACGTGATCGCCGGGGCGCTGGGCACCGGGGTGGCGGGCGCGGCGGAGGCATTCTGGGCCTGGCGCTGCGGCGACGGGTCGGCGGGCTCGTCGCCGGAGAAGATCACGAAGATCAGGAACACCGCCAGGGCGGTGGCCAGCGCGGCGCCGAGGCTGTAGACCACCTTGATCGGGATGTCCCCGATGCGCAGCAGCAGCCTGGAGCCGAGCCCCGGCCGCCCCGGCCCCTGCGGACCGGCCGCGCCGCCGGAACGGAACGGTCCAGCGGGCCCTTCACCCAGCGGCGCGGGCCGCCGTACCGGAGAGGTCGTGTCCTCCGCGGCACGGGCTCCCGCCTCCGGGGCGGGCGGGGCGGGCCGCCGCACGGGAGAGGGAGGGGTCATGTCCTGCGAGGCGGGCGGCGCACCCGCGGAGAGCTCGGAAGACTCCTCCACCTCGGGGGACTTCCCGGCCGGCGGGACGGAAGGCGGGGCGGCGGGCGGGATCCGGGGCACCAGGACGGTCTCCTCACCGTCCCCGATGGGGAACCGGCGGGGCACGCGAGGAGTGATCATCGCTCCATCGTCGGAGGGAATGGCGGGGATGGGCGCCGTGGGCGCATCGTACGAAGGGACATATCTGTCATGAGAGCGCCCGGAGGGGGGACCGCCGACGTCCGCCATGGCTGCCAGGCTATGCCACATGACGTGATCGATACACCGCATCTCCCCACTGATCTGCCATGTCACTCACATACCTGCAGGTGACGACATTTCCCCTTCCCTGAACAGAATGTCGTTCTGTATGGTCGCGCTCATGAGGGGCTTCTACGAGATCGCCGCCGCCGACCCCGGCCGGGTCGCCGTCATCGGGAGCGGCACCGCCGGGGACGGCGCCACCGTGACGTACGGCGAGCTGCACGACCGGGTCAACCGGGTCTCCAACGGCCTGGTCGCCCGCGGCGTCGTCCCGGGTGAGGCCGTGGTGACGGTCCTGCCCAACGGCGTCGACGCGATCACCATGATGCTCGCGACCTACCAGATCGGCGCCTACCACGTCCCGGTCAACTGGCACTACACCGCCGAGGAGATCGGTTACATCGTCACCGACTGCGCGGCGCGCGCGGTGGTCGGCTGCGGGCGGTACGCCGAGGCCGTGCCCGGCGGGTTCGAGGAGGTCGACGCGATCGCCGCGGGACAGCCGGCCGACCCGCCCGCCGCCCGCCGCGCCGGATCGATGATGCTCTACACCTCGGGCACCACCGGCAGGCCCAAGGGCGTGCGCAGGCGGCTGATCGAGCTCAGCCCCGAGGACCTCTATCCCATCCTGATGCGCAAGAGCTGGCGGCACTTCGGGCTGCCGGCCGACGGCGTGCACCTGGTGCTGTCCCAGCTCTACCACTCCGCCCCGTACGGCCAGGCCATGATGGCGCTGCAGTACGGGCACACGGTGGTGGTGACCGAGCGCTTCGACCCCGAGGAGGTCCTGCGGCTGGTCGAGCGCCACCGGGTGACCAACGCGTTCATGGTCCCGACGATGTTCCACCGGCTGCTCGCGCTGCCCGCCGAGGTCAGGGACTCCTACGACCTGTCGTCCCTCACGCACCTGTACCACGGCGCCGCCCCCTGCCCGCCCGCCACCAAGAAGGCGATGATCGACTGGCTCGGCCCGGTGGTGTGGGAGTACTACGGCTCGACCGAGGCCGCCGTGGCCACGATGGTCTCCTCCGAGGAGTGGCTGGCCAGGCCCGGCACCGTGGGCCGGGCGATCGACGGCATGCGGTTCGTCATCGTCGGCGACGACGGGCAGGAGGCGCCCGCGGGCGAGCCCGGCATGGTCTACATCGGCGGCGTCAACCGCTTCGAGTACCACGGTGACCCGTCCAAGACCGCCTCATCGATGCTCGGGAACCTGTACACCCCGGGCGACATCGGCTATCTCGACGAGGACGGCTATCTGTTCCTGTGCGACCGGCGCACCGATCTGATCATCTCGGGCGGGGTCAACATCTATCCCGCCGAGATCGAGGCCGTGCTCCAGGAGCATCCCTCGGTCGCGGACGTGGCGGTGATCGGCGTGCCGGACCCCGAGTGGGGGCACCGGGTCGTCGCCCTGGTCCAGCCCGCGCCCGGCGCCGAGCCCGGCCCGGACCTCACCGCGGATCTGCTGGAGCACTGCGCCGGCAGACTCGCCCGGCTCAAGCATCCCAGGGTCGTCGAGTACCGTGAGCAGCTCCCGCGCACGCCGACCGGAAAGCTCAGCCGCACCTCTCTCCGGGAGGCGTATCTTTCGTCATAAGCGGGGAATGGTAGGCCGCATGGGAAGACCATCGGCACCACTGGCGCTGCTCGCCGCGGCGGCCGTCGCGCTCACGGGATGCAGTGCGAACTCGCAGTCTCCCCGCCCGGTCGCCGCCACCACCGCTGCCGGCTCCCCCGCCGTGACCGACCCCGTCGCCCTGGAGTCGGCCTACGAGAAGGTCATCGCGGGCGTGCTGCCGTCCATCGTGCAGATCAACACCGAGAGCGGCCTGGGTTCGGGAGTCATCTACGACACCTCAGGTCACATCGTGACCAACGCCCACGTGGTGGGGAACGCCCGGCGGTTCCAGGTGTCCCTCGCCAGCGGCGGCGCCCCCCGCGAGGCGCGGCTGGTCGCCTCCTTCCCGCTCGGCGACCTGGCCGTGATCAAGGTGGACGATCCCAGCGGGCTCAGGCCCGCCACCTTCGGTGACTCCTCCAAGCTGCGGGTCGGCCAGATCGTGCTGGCCATGGGCAACCCGCTCGGCCTGGGCAGCAGCGTGACCGACGGCATCGTCTCCGCGCTGGGCCGTACGGTGACCGAGCCCTCGGAGTCCGGCTCCCCCGGCGCCACGATCACCAACGCCATCCAGACCTCCGCCGCGATCAACCCGGGCAACAGCGGCGGCGCGCTGGTCAACCTCGCGGGCGAGGTCATCGGCATCCCGACCCTCGCGGCCACCGTCCCCGAGCTCGGCGGCGGAGCGGCCCCGGGCATCGGCTTCGCGATCCCGTCCAACACCGCGACCGACATCGCCGAGCAGATCGTCAAGAACGGCGAGGTCACCAACACCCGCAGGGCCGCCCTCGGCGTCACGGTGCGGACCCTGGCCGGTCCCGACGGCAGGCCCTCCGGCGTCGGCGTCGTGGAGGTGTCCCCGAACGGCGGCGCGGCGCGCGCGGGCATCGAGCCCGGCGACGTGATCGTCTCGATCAACGGCACCGAGGTCCCGACCACCCAGGCCCTGTCCGAGCTGCTGGCCACCCTCGACCCCGGCGACGAGGCCAAGGTGGAGGTCCTGCGCTCCGACGGATCCACCACCACCGTCACCGTCACTCTGGGAGAACTCTCCACCGCTCCTCCGGGGTGAGCCTCCGGGCCTCTCCCACATCAGCCCCCCGGCGACCGATCGACACGATTCGTCCCATGGGGGCATCACATGAAGCGATACGTGGCCGAGCTGGCCGGCACGTTCATCCTGGTCTACTTCGCCGTCGGCAGCGCCGTCTTCGCCATCGACAAGATCGGCGCCATGGGGGTGGCCCTCACCTTCGGGCTGGTCCTGGCCGCCCTCGCCCACGGCATCGGGCCCGTCTCCGGCTGTCACGTCAACCCGGCCGTGACCCTGGGCGTGTTCGCGTCCGGGCGCATGCGGGCGGCGGAGGCGGCGGGCTACGTCGGCGCGCAGCTGGTCGGCGGGGTCGCGGGGGCGGCGCTGCTCAAGCTGACGCTGAGCGTCGGCGAGATCACCGACCGGACCAAGGCCCTGGGCTCCAACGGCTTCGGCTCGGCGGTGAACGGCACCGGCGCCTTCCTCCTGGAGGCGCTGCTCACCATGCTCGTCGTGCTGACCTATCTGCTGGTCACCGACCGCGTCGCCCTCGGGCACGCCACGGCGCCCGCGGTCGGCACGGCGCTGGCGGCGGCCTCCCTGGTGGGTCTGCCGCTCACCGGCGCCTCGGTCAACCCCGCCCGTTCCGTCGGCCCCGCCCTCTTCGCCGGAGGCGAGCGGCTCGACCAGCTCTGGCTGTTCGTCGCCGCCCCGCTGTCCGGCGCCGTCCTGGCGGTGGCCGTCGCGGCCGGGATCCACCACTCCCGCACCGCCGGGGAGAACGTCCGGTGACCGGGCCGGTCAGCGGCCCGCGCTGAAGACGATCTCGTCGCTGTAGCGGATCCCGTCCAGCGGATCCTCCCCGAGATAGAACCGGACCGACATCGTCCGCTCCTCCGGTTCGAAGACGCTCCGCCAGAGCGTCCGCCACGGCTCACCCTCCCCGGTGAAGGCGACCGTGTCCAGGACGTCGCGGAGCCCCGTCCCCGAGACCCCGTCCCGGGTCAGGCGGTCCAGCGCCCGCGCCCGCTCGTACGTCCGGAAGGAGTGCTCGTTGTCCTCCGGCAGGGCGGAGACGTCGGGGTGGCGGTGCAGCGGGTAGTTGGTCACGCACATCGCCCCTTTTCCCGGCTCGACGACGTGCCGCGAGCCGTCCTCGCCCCGCTCCCAGACGAACGCCCGCCCCGAGGCGTCGGCGATCAGATAGTGGCAGGCCACGCCGCTGACGTACTGTTCCGCGGCGAGCAGGGCCCGTTCGGCCTCCTCGGCGTCCGCGCAGGTGTCGAGGACGAAGCGGGGAAGCTGCACCTCGTTCACCCCGACACCGGGCGGCGCCATGACCGGTCCGCCGGCGGTGGCCTCGGCGTCGGCGATCAGCAGGGCCACGGTGAGACCGGCCGCGTTGATGCCCTCCATGCATCCGTCCAGCTCGTTCATGGTGATCACGGTGGAGGACAGCCCCTCGTCCGGGATCGTCGCGATCACGTAGGGCCGCGAGGCCATGGGCGGCTCGTCCGAGGGCCCCGGATCCTCCCCGGTCATCGACCGGATGAGGCGGGTCATGCCCATGGTGAAGAAGTCGTAGTTGCGGCCGATCCGGGTGCGGCCGTCGGGACCCGCCGCGGCGGGGGACCAGACGACCGAGCACCCCGACCCGCCGGGCAGCCCGGGCAGGCCCTCGACGTGGGAGGTCAGCGGGTCCACCCCGAACACCTCGGCGATCCCGAGGATGCGCTCGTGGTGCTGCGGCCAGTGCTTGTCGAACCAGGCCATCCGCCCGGCGTGCGCCACCGGGTCCGCGGGCGCCGGTCTCCAGCGGGAGACCGCCCGCGCCTCCTCGGCCAGCGCCCGGCCGATCTCCCGCTGACTGCCGCGTACCGTCAGGTACCGCACCGCCATGAACGCGTCCGGGCCGCCAGCGACGATGTTCTCCATCTCGTCCTCCCTCTCGAAGCCGTCGACCCGAGCTTCGGGGAGCGCGCTGACGAACTCCGCACCGTCGGCTGACGGCGGCGCCCCGGGACGATCTCAGTTCCGGTCGCTCAGGAGCGCGTTGATGTCGCGGTAGCCGATGTCCGAGGCAAGGGACTCGTAGGTGCCCGCGCCCAGCACCTCCTGGGCGGCCCGCCGGGCGAACGCGTAGGAGGCCACCGCGATGGAGGAGCCGATGCTGACCCGGGCGACGCCGAGGGCCGACAGCTCCCCGATGCTCGGGGCGCCGGGTCCGGCCAGGATGTTCAGCGGCCCGTCCACCCCCTGGACCAGCGCCGACACCGTCTGCGGGTCGGTGACGGCGGGGACGAAGACACCGCTGGCCCCGGCCGCGAGGTAGGCGGCGGCGCGGTCGAGGGCCGTGCGGAGCCGGTCGGCGGGGTCGCCGACCGCGCGGATGAAGACGTCCACCCGGGCGTTGATGAAGAGCGGCACGTTCATGGCGTCGGCGGCCTCGCGGGCCGCGGCGAGCCGGGCGGCCTGCTCCTCGACCGGCCGCAGCGGCGCGGAGGCGTCGTCGGTCGAGTCCTCGATGTTCACCCCCACGGCGCCGGCCTCCAGCACACCCCTGACGGTCTCGCCGACCCCCTCGGGCTTGTCGGCGAAGCCGCTCTCGATGTCGGCGGTGACGGGGACCTCCACCGCCGAGGCGACGCGCGCGATGAGATCGATCGCCCGGTCCCGGTCGAGTTTGTCGCCGTCGGGGGCACCCAGCGCCCAGGCGACGCCGGCGCTGGTGGTGGCGATCGCCGCCGCGCCCGCCTCCTCGATCAACCGGGCGCTCACGACGTCCCAGGCGTTGGCGAGGACGAGCGCGTTCCCGGTCCGGTGAAGGGAATTGAAGAGCGCAGCTTTGTCATGAAGAGTCGTCATATCGGCCAGTAAATCAGCCGGTATCCCCGGGAGGCTCGCGGTTTTCGGACGCGTACGGCGGGCCCGATCAGACGGCGGACAGCGTGCAGTCGGCCCCCATGGACACGAACCCGGCGGCCGCCGCGGCCATCGCCTGGGTGTCCTCGGCCGCCACCTGCCGCTGGGCCCGGGCCAGCGCCCCGGCGGCGGAGTGCCCGGCGGCCAGGAACTCGTGCAGGGTGATCATGAGGGTGACCGTCTCGGTGTCCGGGATGGGGACGACCGAGGCGATGATGTTGCGGGCGCCGCGGGCCAGCAGGCTCGCGCTGAGCCCCAGGAGCTCGTCCCCCGCCCGGATCACCGACCGCCCGCTGTCACACGCCGCCAGGATGACGATCTGCGGCGAGTTCCGCAGCTGCTCCAGGTCGTAGACGGTCAGCGGGCCGTCGGCGAACCGGAGCGAGGAGAACAGCGGGTTGGTGGGGTGGAGGTGCCCGTGCGCCGCCAGGTGGGCCAGGCGCGCGCCGTCGACCGCCTCGATGACCGCCTCGACGGTCGCGGCCGACTCCACCAGGGCCGACGCGGAGTGGATTCCGGCCACCGCCTCGGCCTCGGTCCGGGCGCCCGACAGGGCCGGACCCGCGGCGGCGACGACCGGCCCTTCGAGCGAGCGCCTGCGGCCGGCCAGGTGCCACAGGGTCGCCGACGGCGACAGGCTGAGCGGCCGCCCCGCGCAGGAGGGCAGGATGGACCAGGCCAGGGACTGGAGCGGGCCGGTGGGGACGAGCACCAGCGGCCGGTCGGCCAGGTCGGCGGCGATCGGGCCGAACAGGATCGCGTCCAGCTCGGCCGCGGCGTGCCGGAGCATCGCCACCGCGGCCGCCCGGCTGTCCGGGCTGGCGTGGCGGCGGGCCAGCCGGTGCAGGGCGAAGGGCACCCGCTCGACGAGGTCGGTGATCGGCGACAGCGCCCCCAGGCTCCTCAGCCGGACGCGGCCGTCGACGACGGTGATGGCGTGCAGCATCCCGTCGAGGCTGACGAACTCGACCAGGACGGCGTCCCCGAGCGCCTGGGCCAGCTGGTCGGCCGGCACCGGCTCGGTCGGCTCCCGGGAGGACGCCGGGCTCTGGCGGCAGTAGTCCCGGATGTCCTCCTCAAGGGTGATCTGACGGTGCAGGAGCCGTCCGGGACCCTGCCCCGCGGCCCGGCGCACCTGGATCCGCCGGACCGTGGCCCGGAGCTCGGCCAGGGCGTCGGCCAGCCGGGGATCGTCCGGCGGACGCGCCGGCGGGATCAGCAGGTGACTCGCCCGGCCCTGCTCGGCCCAGCTCAGCACGCGCGCCGCCGAGCCCTCCTCGAAGGCCATGCGCAGTCCCAGCTCCGCCAGGTCCACCCGGTACTCGGAGAAGTGCGCGCGCAGGTCGGTCGCGCCGAACGTGGCCCGGTGCTCGTCCAGGACGCGCAGGGCCGTACGGATCGCGCTCCTGGCCCCGCGGCGGTTGCCCTGGGTGAGCCGCAGCAGCGCCGTGGCGTGCCAGGCCCTCGCCCGGGTCAGGGCCGGCCCGCGACGGCGGGCCCGGGCCGCCTCCCCCAGCAGGGCGCACGCGCGATCCGACCAGCCCCGTTCGAGGGCGTCCTGCGCGACCAGCAGGCGGGCCTCCAGCGCGGCGGCCGGCCACCCGGCGTCGAGCAGCGCCGCGGCGCACCGCTCCAGGGCGCGCAGCGTCGCCGGTGAGCGCCGCCCCTGGTTCACGCTCGACCGCAGCACCACGAAGTGGGCCAGAGTCGCCCACCCCGCCCGGTTCTGCCGGGCGAACTCCCGCTCCGCGCTCTGCGCCTCCAGCCGGGCGCGCTCGTCATCGCCCTGCATGACGGCCGCGCGGGCCAGCAGCAGCCGCGCCTCGGGCAGCCCGAGCTGCCGGTGCTCGCGCTCGAAGAGCCGTACGGCCTCCTCGGCCGCCTCCCTCGCCTCCGACACCAGCCCGACGGAGAGCAGGAGCTGGCTGCGGTCGGTGAACAGCTCGCCCAGCGGCGCCCCCAGCCTGCGGAAGCAGCGCTCGGCCAGGCTGAGGTAGTGCAGGGCCTCGGGCACGTCGCCGCGCATGGCGTTGATCCAGCCCAGGTTCTGCTGGACGAACCCCAGCGACAGCGTCAGGTCCAGCAGCTGGCACAACCGTTCCGCCTCGCGCAGGTCCGCCTCCGCCGCGCCGAACTCGTTCCGGTAGCCGTGGATCACCCCCCGGTTGGACAGCACCCGCTGCAGCCACACGCGGTCCCCGTCACGGCGCAGGACGGGCATCGCCGCCCGGAACCCGGCGAACGCCTCGTCGTGGTGGCCGAGCTGAGCCATGATCGCCGCGCGCTGCGCCTCCCCCCGGGCCCGGCCCGCGCCGCGCAGATCGCCCATCGCCGCGTCGATCTCGCGCATCGCCCGGCGCGGCCGGCCGCGGACGTTCATCACCAGGGCGAGCCGGATCCGCGCCTCCGCGGCGAGTTCGGCCGAGCCCGCCCGCTCGGCGAGCCGCATCGCGGCACGCAGGTGCCGCATCGCGCTGTCGGGACCGTCCAGGTACAGCATCGCGGCGCCCAGAGCGCGCTCGGCGATCGACTCCAGCACCAGATCGCCCTCGGCCCGCGCCCGGCTCACGGTCTCGGTCACGACCGATGCCAGCCGTGCGGGATCGGCCTCCGCCAGCCGCAGCAGCTCCGTCGCGTCCACTCACCGGAGTGTGCCGGAGAAAGTTTCGCTTGTGATGTATCAGCCGAGCGACAAAGCGCCTCCGTACGAATGCGAGCTCCCCGTTCTGGAGACGTTCCGGAGAGAGGCAGGGTTACATGTCGTCACAAGACAGCGGTCAGCAGAGCGCGATCTCGGCCTTCCACGACGACGAGATCGTGGTGGACCTGAACGACCGCGACTTCGTCCGCCGGGAACTGGAGGCGCTCGGCGTGGAGGTGAGCCAGAGCCGCGAGAGCCAGGCGCTCGACCTCGAACTGCTCAGGTTGAGCGGCCTCGCAGCGGCGATCGACGCCTATGGGCGAGAGGACCTCGAGAGCTCCATGCGCACGGCCGGAGCAGGCGTCTACCGGCCCGAAGACCGGTACACGGATCTGGACCTGCTCCTGTTCCATCTGCGGAAGAGAGCCGAGGAGAGGCCCGAGTACGCGGAACACAAGCCCGTCTTCGGTAAGAACCGCTTTCTCGGAGGTGTCTGGGGTTCGCCCCACATCGGCGGAGACGAGATAGACCCGGTGCTGGCGGGCAGGGTCAGCCTGCCCCAGCGGGGGGAGCAGAATCCGTGCAGTAAACGGATCGGCGTCCTGGACACCATGACGTTCCCCCACGAGAACCTCGACGGCAGGTACCTGACCGCCGGGGAGGCGCTCTTCCCCCGAAACATCACAGGCCTGCCCTCCACGACGGCGCACGCCACATTCGTCATCGGGGTCGTCGCCCAGCAGGCGCCGAACGCCGAGATCATCGTCCGATCGGTGCTGGACCAGAGCGGTACCGCCTCCGCCTGGGACGTCGCCCAGGAGATGGTGGCGTTCCGCGACGCGGGGGTGGACATCCTCAACATGTCTTTCGCCTCCGTCACCGACGACGACGAGCCTCCCCTCGTCCTGCAGCGGGCGGTCGAGCGGCTCTCCCCCGACGTCCTGCTCATCGCCGCCGCGGGCAACCACGGCAGCCTTTTCCAGCCGCTGCGGTACCCGAAGATGACGGCTCAGACGCCGGTCTGGCCGGCCGCCCTTCCCGGTGTCGTCGCCGTCGGGGCCCTCGCCGAGGACGGGAAACGGGCCGCGTTCAGCCCCGCTCTGCCGTGGGTGGACAGACAGGCCCCCGGTGTCGGCCTGAGGAGCACGTTCCTGTCCAAGGGGGTGAGGATCGCCCATCGGGATGAGAACGGGGGGCTGAACGTGGCTCTCATCGAGACTTCGTTCGGCGATCCCGGTTACGCCAAGTGGAGCGGGACCTCCTTCGCGGCGGCCTACTACAGCGGGCAGGTGGCCGCGCTCGCCGAGCGCGAATGCATCCCGGTCCGGGAAGCGCACGACCGGTTCCCCAGACCTCCGTGGCAGACGGAGGAACCGTACACCGCGTGACCTGAGGCCCCGCGCTCCATAGATTGACTGATGGCGCCGGTCCCCCGGCGCCATCCCCACGACAGGTGGGAGGAGGCGTCAATGACGGACACTCCTACGGTCACCGCCCTGGTCGTCCGTGCCCGCGAGGGTGACCAGGACGCGTGGAACGAACTGGTCGATCGGTACGCGCCGCTCGTGTGGTCGATCTGCCGCCGGTACGGGCTGGCCCGTACCGACATCGACGACGTTGCGCAGAACGTATGGTTGCGCGCGGTGGGGCAGCTGAAGGCCCTGCGCGAGCCGGCGGCCCTGCCCGGCTGGCTCGCCACGACCACCAAGCACGAATGCTCTCGCGTATTCCGGGCAAGACGCAGACAAGAGGGCACCGAGCAACCCCTGGACTTCGAGATGACCCCGGACGACGAGTCCAAGCTGATCGAGCAGGAGCTGGAGGCCGCCGAGCGGAACGCGGTCCTGCGCGCGGCGTTCGCGGAGCTCTCCGCCACGTGCCAGCAGATCCTGCTCCTTCGCATGGAGGGCGTGCCGTACGAGGAGATCGGCGCCCGGCTGGGGATGTCGATCGGCAGCATCGGCCCGACACGCGCCCGCTGCCTGGAGAAACTACGAGCCGATCCCGCTCTGGTCGCGTTGATGACCACCGAGACCTCCAGGAGTGAGCAATATGGCTGAGGTCTGGAGCGACGAGGAACTGCTGGCCCGGCTGGCGGTGGCGCTGGCCGCCGCGAAGGACGTACCGCCCGAGTTCGTCGCGGCGGCCCGGGCGGCGTTCACGATGGACGACATCGACATCGAGCTCGCCCAGCTCGTGTACGACTCCCACCTCCACCCGGAGCCGCAGTCGCTGACGCGGGCTGAGCCGGCCTGCCTGCGCACTCTCACCTTCGTCTCCTCGGGGCTGACCATCGAGCTCGAAGTGACCGAGCTGCAGCTGCTGGGGCAGCTGGTCCCCCCGCAGGAGGCGGAGGTCCGCGTCCAGGAGAGATCGGGCCAGGACGCCGTGAGGACCACCGACAAGGTGGGCTTCTTCACCATCCAGCCCATCCCCGCCGAGCCCTTCCGCCTGCACTGCCGCACCCCCGGCGGCCTGAACGTGCTGACCACCTGGATCACGCTCTGAACCCGCGGGAGAGGCCGGCGGCGCGCCGCGGCGGGGTCACCGGGAGTCGGTGAAGAACGCCCGGAGATGGCGGTTGACCGGTTCCGGGCAGTCCAGCTGCGGGGCGTGACCGCAGCCGTCCAGGATCTGCAGCCGGGCGTCGGGCAGAAGCTCGGCGAAGCGGTGGGCGCGCTCGACGGGCTGGACGGTGTCCTGCCTGCCCCACAGCACCAGGGTCGGAGTCCTGGTCGCGGGCAGGGCCCGTTCGGTCTGCGCCCAGTCCAGGCGGCGTTCCAGCAGGTAGGTGGCGCGGATGTTGTCGTGGAAGGTCATCGGCGCCCACCACTCGTCCAGCAGCCCGTCGGTGAGGCGCCGCTTGTCGACCATCATGCCCTCGGCCATGCTGCGGACGGTGGACTTGCCGGTGGACAGTTTGACGGCCAGCTCACCGATGACGGGGATCTTCAGCGACTCCCACATCCAGGTGCCGGGCAGGTCCAGCCCGGTGGCGTCCAGCAGGGCGAGCCTGGTTACGCGCTCGGGGTGGCGCTGAGCGAAGGCCAGGGCCCAGCCGCCGCTCCAGGAGTTGCCCGCCAGCGCGGCCCGCCGTACGCCGACCGCGTCCAGGAACGCGCCGACGGCGGTGGTCATGGCGTCCAGGTCGAAGGCGAAACCGGCGTCCTTCAGCCGGGTGTAGCCCTGTCCCGGCAGGTCGACCACGTAGACGGTGTGATCGCGGGCCAGCACCTCGAACTGGTCCTTCCAGCCGATCACCGAGGTGCCTCCGGGCGAGAGCAGGACCACCGGGGTGCCGGAGCCGGCCCGGATGTAGTGGAAGCGGGCGATCGGGGTGTCGGCGTAGCGGGAGCCGACCTCGGCCAGGTACGGCGAGCGGAAGGCACGGCCGCCCTCGGCGGGTTGCCAGCCGTAGGCGCCCCACACCAGTGCGGCCACCAGCAACGTGATCACCGCCGCCAGCGGACGAAGCCGGCGTCGTCTGCGTACCGGCCGTTCAGCGGAGGAGGGCGGGGACATGCGGTCCAGTCGAGTCATGGTCGTCCTCGGGTCGTCGATCGAGACGTGCGACCAACTGGACGGATCGGGCGGGTGCCGCCGTGACGGGCGCGGCCGGTGATCCGGCTCACAGGGCTGTGAAAACAACAACGGCGGCGCCTTGGCAGGCACCGCCGTTCACAGGGGGTGCGCGCTCCTCGTCACCGCTCTCGGCGAGCGGTGTCCGAGTGACGCGACTCGGGTGGAGGTGGCGGGAATCGAACCCGCGTCCTTCAACTCCAAACCAGGGCTTCTCCGGGTGCAGCCTGCTGTGCTTTTCTCAGCCCCGGCGATCACGCAGGCAAGACGCCGACGGGCTCAGCCACTGTTAGATTTCCCGCTCGACCCCGTGGCCGGGTCTCGCGGTTGAGCCTCCTAGCGATGCCGGATCCGGGCCGGAGGCGCTCCCGGGCCGGCAGAGGTTCCTCGCTGCTTAGGCGGCGAGGGCCAGGGAACCCTGGCTAACCTCGGAGTGCTTCTTATTGGCACTTATTGGTCGCGGTCACAGTGTTGACGGGGTTATGTCCGCAGTCCCCGACCCGCTTCCCCTGACTTGCAAAGCCAAAGTCGAAACCAGTCACCCCCCTGTTGAGTTGTCAACCCGCCCCCGAAGGGCCGGGCGATCCGAAGATACCGGTTACAACGACTCCTGCGCCAACTCAATTCCCGACCGGCGGGCCGGGAGGTAAAGAAATCCCGAACCCCCGCAAAACGCCGAGGCCCCGGGGGCGCGGCATCACGCACGCACCCCCGGGGCTGACCGGCAGGGTCGAGCCGGTCCGGACGGCAGGGCTTCCCCCGAGATGAAGCCCTGATCTCATCACGGCGACTGAGCCCGCAACCCCCCGAGCGGTGCTCAGTCACTTAGGAAGACGCAGATCAGGTGCCCGATGGTTGCTCGGAGTCATGAGAATTTCTCACGAGGTCACATCCCGTCACGCAGGTTCTGGAAGAACCGGCCCGCGACGGTCGCTCCGGCGGTGGAATCGGAGCCGTCCACGAGTACGGCCACCGCCACGTCCCCCTGCCAGCCCACGAACCAGGCCAGCGGCTTGTCACCCCGCGACGCGGCGGCGGTGATGCCGTGCACCGGGTCGCCCGGGGCCGCCGCGGCCCGGGCGGAACCCGAGGTCACCCCGGTGCGCATGAGGGCGCGCAGGGTGGTCACGGTCTTCTCGTCGAGCTCGACCGGGAGCACGACCTCGGGCGGCTCGGCCTCGGCCGACAGGTCCGAGAGCTTGGGGGCGGTGACCAGGACCGGCGGCCGCCAGGTGCCCGAGGCGACCGCCCCGGCCACCAGGGCCATCGACAGCGGGCTGACCGAGACGTTCTGCCCGGCGAGCGCGCGGGCGACGGCCGCGTCGTTCTTCAGCGGCTGCATCGAGCCGCTGAAGGACTTCAGCGGCAGGGTCCACTCGGAGCCGATGCCGAACTTGGCGGCGCCGGCCTGCAGCACGGCCGGGTCGATCCGGCGGGCGAGCGAGGCCAGCGCGGTCACGCAGCCGTTGGCGAAGTTGCCCTGGAGGGTGGGCGCGCTGCCGGCCGGCGGGCCGGAGTGGTGGAACCTGGCCCCGCCCACGGTCCGGTCCTGCGGGCAGGCGAGCTTCTGCTTGAGGTCCACCTGCGCCTTGAGCAGCGCCTCGACGGAGATGATCGAGAAGGCGGTCCCGGCCGGGAACTCCCCGTCAAGGGCGTCCATCTCCTGGTGGTACTCCTTGGTGCTTCCCACGGCCAGCACGTTGCCGGTCGAGGCCTGCACCGCGACGATCATGCCGCGGTAACCCCCGGCCAGCGCGGAGTCGGCGGCCTTCTGGGCGTGCCGGTCGAGCGTGGTCTGCACCGGCGCGGCGGCGCGGCCGGGCCGCCAGGTGGCGAGCTCCTCCGCCTCCTCCAGCGTCTTGAGGTCCACGGTGATCACACTGGTCTTGGTCGAGCCGGTCAGGTACTCCTGGTAGGCCTCCTGCAGGCCGTCCCGGCCGACCGTGTCACCGGCGCGCTGCGGACCGCCGAGCTGCTGCTCGGTCTTCGGCGTGACGGCGGTGACCGTGCCGACGATCTGCCTGGGCGAGTCGGGCGCGACCGCCTGCTTCTGGGGGGCGAACTGGAGGCCCTCGATGGCCTCCAGCTCCGAGCGGAGCTGGGCGAACCTGGCGGGCCCGAAGGTGACCAGCGGCACCTGCTTGCTGGGGCTGGCCGACAGGATCCGGCTCAGCAGCCGGTCCTGGGGGAATCCCGTCACCTTGGACAGCTGCTCGCAGAGCCTGGCCGGATCGTCCAGCTTGGCCGGGACGACGCTGGCCACGTGCAGGGTGGCGAGCTCCTGCAGCGCGTCGCCGGTGTAGTCGACGATCGGGTGGCGGCTCTCGGGGTCGACGTCCACCGCGAAGCGCTGCCCCTCGCGCAGCCGGGGGTGGAGCACGCTGGGCGACCAGCGCACCTTCCAGCGCCCGTCGACCAGGTGCAGGGGGAGCTTGCCGTCGTACTCCCACAGGGGGTTGTTCTCCCCCAGATCGACCTCGGCCGCGAAGTCGGCCTGGGCCTCCCCGCCCTCGCTCCTGATCCCCTTGACCGCGAACCGGAACGAGGCCGCGTCGAGCTGGATCTTGGCGTCCTCCAGCGCCTTGCTCACCGTCTTCTCGTCGCCGTCGGTGCGCCGGGCGGCCGTGACGTAGTCGCCGGTCTGCCAGCCGACGAGGAAGTCACGGACCGCTTCGTGGGCCGAGGGCTCCTCGAAGCATGCGGAGAGCGTGGGGACCATCACCGCCAGCGCGAGGGCGGCGGCGACGGTCCTGCGGGGTCTGCCCATCACGGTCATCTGTTCCGGTGCCTGATTTCGCGGGCCATCTCCCGCTTGGCCTGCTTCTCGGCCAGGCTCTGCCGCTTGTCCCAGTCCTTCTTACCCTTGGCCAGGGCGATCTCCACCTTGGCCTTGCCGTCCTTGAAGTAGAGCGACAGCGGGACCAGGGTCAGGCCGCCCTCCTTCGTCTTGGCGGCCAGCTTCTCGATCTCCTTGCGGTGCAGGAGCAGCTTGCGCGTGCGCCGCGCCGCGTGGTTGGTCCACGTCCCCATGGTGTACTCGGGGATGTGGATGTTGATCAACCACGCCTCGCCGTCCTTGAGCGTGGCGTACCCGTCCACGAGGGAGGCGCGGCCGAGGCGCAGTGACTTGACTTCGGTGCCCTGCAGCACGAGGCCGGCCTCGTAGGTGTCCTCGATGTGATAGTCGTGCCGGGCACGCTTGTTCTGGGCGACGACCTTCCGCCCGGTCTCACGTGGCATGCCTTGGAGCCTACCGGGACGCCTTACACACGCAGGTAACGGCGGAGCGTGACGAACGAGGCGAGCACACAGATCAGGACGCCGACGACCATGGTGAGACTGATCACCGAGGCGACGGTCTCCCAGCTGAGCTGGCTGTTGTTGGCGAGGTAGATCTGCACGCCGTCGAAGAGGAAGACCTTGGTGACGATCAGCAGGACCGCCGCCACCACACCGCCGATCAGACCGGCGATGACGCCCTCCATCACGAACGGCAGCTGGATGTAGAGGTTGGAGGCGCCGACCAGGCGCATGATGCCCGTCTCACGGCGGCGGTTGTACGCCGACAGCCGGACCGTGTTGCCGATCAGCAGGGTGGCCGCGATGACCAGGAAGCCGGCGATCATGAGGGCGAACCAGCGGAGCTTCTCCAGCAGCCCGAAGAACTTCTCCAGGATCTCCTTCTGGTTGATCACGTTGGAGACCCCGGGGGCGCCCTTGAGCTCCTCGATCACCGCCGCGTAGGCGTTGGGGTCCTTGAGCTTGACCCGGAAGGACTCGGGCATGTCCTCGACCTGGATCGCCGAGAGCAGCACGGTGTTGTTGGCGTTCTGCACCTTGAAGTTCTCATAGGCGCTGGCCGCGTCCTCGAACTCGACCTGCTGGACCTGGGGCATCGCCTCGATGGTCGCCCTGAGCGCCGCCTGCTCCTGCTCGTTGACGCCGCCGGTGCCCTTGCACTGCGGGAACGGGTCGTTCTTCTTGCACAGGAAGACCGAGACCTCGACCTTGTCCGCCCAGTAGTCCTTCATGCCGGAGATCTGAGAGTTGATCATCAGACCGATACCCAGCAACGCCATGCCGATCGCCACCGTCACGATGACCGCGATGGTCATCGTGAGGTTACGGCGGAGGCCGATCCAGACCTCGGAGAAGATGAAGTTTGCCCGCATGCTCTTCCTGTCGCTTTTGCCGGTCCTGGTTCAGTACGCCTGGCCGTAGACGCCACGCGACTGGTCTCGGACGATCTTTCCGTCCTCCAGTTCCACTACGCGCTTGCGCATGGAGTCGACGATGGCCGCGTCGTGCGTGGCCATGACGACGGTGGTGCCCGTCCGGTTGATGCGGTCGAGCACCTTCATGATGCCGATGCTCGTCGCCGGGTCGATGTTTCCGGTCGGCTCGTCGGCGAGGAGGATCATCGGCCGGTTGACGAAGGCGCGGGCCATCGCGACCCGCTGCTGCTCACCACCCGACAGCTCGTCGGGCATCCGGTGGGCCTTGCCCTCCAGGCCGACGAGCTCGACGACCTCGGGGACGACCTTGCGGATGAACCGCCGGGGCTTTCCGATGACCTCAAGGGCGAACGCGACGTTCTCGTACACGTTCTTGTTCGGCAGGAGCCGGAAGTCCTGGAACACGCAGCCGATCCGGCGGCGCAGGTGCGGCACCTTGAAGTTGGACAGTCGGGCGAGATCCTTGCCGGCCACGTGGATCGCCCCGGAGTTGGGACGCTCCTCCTTGAGGACCAGGCGGAGAAAGGTCGACTTCCCGGACCCCGAGGGGCCGACGAGGAACACGAACTCGCCCTTGTCGACGTCAACGCTGACGTGGTCCAACGCGGGCCGGTTCTGGTTCGCGTAGACCTTGGTGACATTATCAAAATGGATCACGGGCGCATCACGGCATGTCAGTCTAGGGGTTAGGACGGTCGCGGTGGTGGCAGAGGACCACTTCCCGCCTCTCTCCGGCCGGAGGGTTCCGATCTTTACCCTGATCGAGACCCCCGTTGGCCGGAGCCCAGTCTAGGGGGAAGACTGGCATGGAAGGTCCATAACGGAAACAAAACGATTCGGCGCCCGGTAACGACCGCATAAAGTGGTCACGACTCCGAAGGCGAGGACATCATGAGCTGTGACGATCTGGTCTGCGCGCGGTGCGCACACCCCGTCGCGGAGGGCCGCTGCCCCCTGTGCCGGGCCAACCGTGACCGCATGCACCAGGGCGGTCTGGGCGGAATGACCCCCGCCCTGGTCTCCCTGGCGCTGATCGTGCTCTTCTTCCTCACCCTGGTCCTGAAGCACCTCACGGGGGCCTGAGCGGCCCCCGTGGCTCCCGGCCGCGGGCTCCCGGAGCCGTCGGCCTCCGGCTCCTAGGACTCGCCGCCCGACTCCTGACGACGGGTCCAGCGGATCTCCGCCTCGATGAACTCGTCGAGGTCGCCGTCCAGCACCGCGCTCGGGTTGCCCGCCTCGGTGCCCGTCCGCAGGTCCTTCACGATCTGGTACGGGTGCAGCACGTAGTTGCGGATCTGGGTGCCCCACGAGGTGGTGGCCTCGCCCCGGATCTCGCTCAGCGCCGCAGCCTCCTCCTGCCGCTTGCGCTCCAGCAGCTTGGACTGCAGGACCGCCATGGCGGTCGCCTTGTTCTGCAGCTGGGAGCGCTCGTTCTGGCAGGACACCACGATGCCGGTGGGCAGGTGGGTCAGGCGCACCGCCGAGTCGGTGGTGTTGACGCCCTGGCCGCCCGGGCCCGAGGACCGGTAGACGTCGACCCGCAGGTCGTCCTCGTTGATGTCGATGTGGTCGGTCGTCTCGACGACGGGGACCACGTCCACACCCGCGAAGGAGGTCTGGCGGCGGCCCTGGTTGTCGAACGGGCTGATCCGGACCAGGCGGTGGGTGCCGTGCTCGCCGCGCAGGGTGCCGTAGGCGTAGGGGGCCTTGACCGTGAAGGTCGCCGACTTGATGCCGGCCTCCTCGGCGTAGGAGGTCTCGTAGACCTCCGTCGGGTAGCCCTTGCGCTCGGCCCAGCGCATGTACATCCGCAGGAGCATCTGGGCCCAGTCGGCGGCGTCCACGCCTCCGGCCTGGGAGTTGATCGTGACGACCGCCTCGCGTGCGTCGTACTCGCCCGACAGGAGGGTGCGGACCTCCAGCGCGCCGATGTCGCCCTTGAGCGCCTCGAGCTCGCGGTCGGCCTCCTCCCGGGTGTCCGGGTCGTCCTCGGCGTCGGCGAGTTCGTACAGGACGGTGAGGTCCTCCAGCCGCTGACCGAGCGCCTCGATCCTGTTGATCTCACCCTGCAGGTAGGAGAGCTTGCTGGTGACCTTCTGGGCCCGCTCCTGGTCGTTCCACAGGTCGGGCGCGGCGGCCTGATCCTCCAGCTCCTCGATCTGCTTGCGCATCGCGTCGAGGTCCAGCACGTCCTGAATGCTGTTCAGCGTGCCGGTAAGCTCGTTGATCTCTTCTGTCGGATCGTTGAGTGCCACGTCTGTAAAGGGTACGCGACCTCCGCCCCCCGTTGTGTACGGCTCGGGCCGGGTCGTGGCTAGGCTGGTCGCCGCGACGGGCACCAGCGGGAGGCGCCATCGGGAGGCGAGCGTGCGGGGACAAGGGCGGCGGGGTCTGCTCGCGCTCTCGCTCGCCCTGGTCACCGCGGCCGCGGTGACGACGGCCTGTTCCGCCGGAGAGGCGGCCCCCACCGGGAGCCCCGCGGCGAGCGACACGACCACCGTCCCCGCGGCCCCCGCCCGCCCGCAGGTCACGGTGGCCGAGGCGACCAGGGCGCTGAAGGACATCCTCGCCGCCGACGCGGTCCTGGGCGCGGCCGATCCGCAGCGGCTCACCGACCAGAACCAGTTGCTCAAGCAGGCCCGCGACGGTTACCTCGCGCTGACCCAGGCCGCTTTCACCAGCGCCGCGAGCATGAAGCAGGACACTCCCCTCCGCACCTGGGGCGAGCCGCAGCTGCTGGTCCCCCGGCTGAACCAGGGCCCGGCCTGGTTCGCCGCGGTCGTCGACCGCCGTGACGCCGGGGGACGGGCCCGCCCCGCCCTGCTGACGGTGGTGCGGGCCGGGCAGGGGTGGCAGATCTCCTCGATGTCCCTGCTCGACACGGCGCCGCCGGAGATCGCCCGGGACGCCGAGGGCTACGCCGCCGCCCTGGGCGCGGACGACCCCGGCGTGCAGATCAGCCCGCGGCTGATGGCCCCGCTGCACGCGACCACCGCCGAGGAGGGGCGGGCAGGTTTCGCCACCGGGCTGATCGCCGACGGCCCGCACACCACCGCGCACGCCACGGAGATCATCTCCCTGCGCGAGGAGGGCAAGCACGAAGGCCTCGGCTACGACTCGATCTTCGCCGCGGCGAACTACCCGGTGCACGCGCTGCGCACCGCGGACGGCGGAGCGCTGATCATGTACTCGCTGATCAGGACGACGACCTGGACGGCCAAGATCTATCACTCCGCGGAGGACCTCCTGGCGAAGGTGCCCGAAGACCAGCGTGAGGATCACCGGAAGACCCTCAAGAAGGAGGTGCGCATCGTGGAGACGCAGCAGTACGTCAGCACGGTGCCGCCCAAGAGCAGCCGCGAGCTCGCCCGCGTCATCGGCTACGTCGGCGGCATCACCCGGGTCACCAGCTCCTAGGCTCACCGGTTCCCCGGACTCACCGGGTTCCCGGCTCACCGGCACCGGGCGCCCCGTCCCGAGCATGGCGTACGGCGGGCTGACACGTTTTAATCTTCCGTGACCCGGCAGTGATCGGAAGGGCATAAATGCACCGCGCCTCCTTCACCCTCGACCCCTCCTTCTCCATCGGCTCCGCCGACCCCCGGCTGTTCGGCTCCTTCGTCGAACATCTGGGCCGATGCGTCTACACCGGCATCCACGAGCCCGGCCATCCCACCGCCGACGAGCACGGCCTGCGCCGCGACGTGCTCGACCTGGTGCGCGAGCTGGGCGTCACCGTCGTGCGCTACCCGGGCGGCAACTTCGTCTCGGGTCACCGGTGGGAGGACGGCGTCGGCCCCGATCGCCGGGTGCGGCTGGAGCCCTCGTGGCGGTCGATCGAGACCAACGAGTTCGGCCTGGGCGAGTTCGCCCTCTGGGCCGCCAGAGCGGGGATCGAGCCGATGATGGCGGTCAACCTCGGCACGCGGGGCGTCCAGGAAGCCTGTGACCTGCTGGAGTACGCCAACCACCCGGGCGGCACGTACCTGTCCGACCTGCGGGCCGAGCACGGCGCGGCGGAGCCGTACGGCATCCGGCTGTGGTGCCTGGGCAACGAGATGGACGGCTCCTGGCAGATCGGGCACCGGCCCGCCGCCGACTACGGGACGCTCGCCGCGGCGACCGCCCGGGCCATGCGGATGATCGACCCGAGCCTCGAACTGGTGATCTGCGGCAGCTCCCACCACGACATGCCGACCTTCGGCGCCTGGGAGGCGGAGATCCTGACGACCGCCTACGACGACGTCGACCACGTGTCGCTGCACGCCTACTACCGGGAGGAGGACGACGACCCGGCCAGTTTCCTCGCCTCCGGCTCGGCCATGGAGGACTTCATCGAGGGCGTGGTGGCCACCTGCGACCACGTGCGGGCCAAGCTCAAGCGGCGCAAGCGGATCACCCTGTCGTTCGACGAGTGGAACGTCTGGTACATGAAGCCGCTGGAGGAGGAGGCCCGGCCCTGGGAGAAGGCGCCCCGGCTGCTGGAGAACACCTACTCGCTCACCGACGCGGTGGCCGTGGGCGGCATGCTGATCGCCCTGCTCCGCCACGCGGACCGGGTCAAGATCGCCTGCCAGGCCCAGCTGGTCAACGTGATCGCCCCCATCATGACCGAGCCCGGCGGACCGGCCTGGCGCCAGACGATCTTCCACCCGTTCGCCCAGGCCGCCAGGTACGGCCGCGGCGAGGTGCTGCGCGTCGAGCCCGTCTCCCCCGTCGTCGAGACCGCCAAGTACGGCGAGGCGCCGCTGCTGCACGCCACCGCCGTGCGCGACGGGGACGACGGCGCCGTCACGGTCTTCGCCGTCAACCGCGCGCTGGACGGGCCGATGGAGCTGACCGTGGACGTCCGGGCGCTGGGCGGGCTCCGCGTGCTCTCCCACGAGACGCTCGCCGACGACGACCGGCACGCCAGCAACACTCGCGAGGACCCCGACCGGGTACGGCCCCGCCCGCTGGAGGGCGCCGCGGTCGAGGACGGCCGGCTGCGCGCGACGCTGCCCCCGCTGTCCTGGAACGTCATCCGCCTCGGCGCGTGACGGGCCCCGGCCCCCGGCGGGAACCGGGGCCGGGCTCCGGTCGGGGCCGGCGCCTCAGATGGTGACGGCGCGGAGGGTGGCGGCCCAGAGGGTGACGGGTCAGGGAGCGGTGATCCGGTCCCCGATGAGCGCCAGGTTCTGGATGGCGGCCAGGCCGTACTGGGCGGCGTCGTTGGTGGAGACGAACGGCGCCTCGGTGACCGGCATGAGCACGGCCGGGCCGCGCACCTCGGTCAGCCGCCAGTCGTCCTGCCGCTGCAGCGGGTTGACGTTGAGCCGGTCGCCCTCGTCGTGGAAGAACTTCCGCCAGGCGAGCCGGGCGAGCTCCGCGTCGCCGGTGCGGGCCGCGGCGTAGGCGGCGAGCCTGCTGTGCGCCTGGATCATCGAGATGCCGGACAGCGCCCGGCCCACCTCGGCGGCCTGCCGCTCGGCGGGGGCGAGGTACAGGCGGCAGTAGTCCAGCCAGGCCCGCTCGAAGCCGGGCACGCCCAGCTCCAGGTCGATCAGCTCGGCGCAGATCTCCGGCAGCCCGAACAGCGCCGACAGGTGGGAGACGTCGATGACCTCCCGGGCGGTGCCGAACCGGCCGGTGGCCAGGTCCAGGCGGGCCTCACCGGTGAGGAAGCCGTACGGCAGCGCCCCGATGTCGGCCATCGTGCCCAGCAGCCGGTCCCTGGCCCGCTCGTCGCCGTGCCGCTCCCAGCGGGTGAGCCAGGCGGCGGCCAGCGCCCCCCAGTCCACGCCCAGGCCCACCGACAGCGCGGCGGGGTCGGGGGTGTAGACGTCGCGGCGGACCTTGCGCAGCGGGTCGACGGCCAGGAACGTCTCCTCGGGCGCGGCCAGCTCGTCCAGCAGGTCCCCGGTGCGCTCGTCGGCGGTCAGATAGTAGAAGAAGCGCCGGTAGGCGGCGTTGGAGACGCGCAGCTGCTTGCAGCTGCACCCCCAGTGCTGCACGTTGTGCCGGGACCCCAGGCCCTTCCAGCGGCCGAGGTGGTAGACGTCGACCTCGCCGGTGTGCCGGGTCATCGCCTCGGCCAGGCGGAAGACGTCGGCCCGCCCGGTGCGCAGGTACTGGTACCACAGCCACAGGTCCGGCGAGAGCTCGGAGTTGTCCCAGGCGTAGCCGCCCACGTCGTAGCGCCAGGTGTGCCGGTCGGGGTCGTAGGCGTGCATGACGTCGCCGTAGTCCCAGAACCCGTACCAGCGGCGTTCCTCGCGCTGGCGCGCGTAGAAATCCGACAGGAAGTCCAGCCTGTCCTCGATCGCCGCGGCGGCCGGGGCAGACCGGTCGGGCGGCGACCAGGTGCCGAACACGCCCGCCGCCCGCATCCGCCCGGGGCTGACGGTCAGCAGGCCGGGGCTCTCCAGCAGGGCGGCGTACTCCGCCAGCTCGGCGGCCGGCGGGGTGGCCGGGCAGGCCCGCAGGGTCAGCTCGTGGGTGCGGGCGACGCCGTGCGGGTCGCCGAAGCCGGGTTCGTGGTCCTCGTAGGTGATCTCCAGCCCTTCGAGCTGCCCGGCGTGGGTGTCCTGGCCCATCCCGTCGTGCCAGAAGCGCAGGTCCATGGGCGGGGCGCCGGGCGACCAGAGCCAGACGGTGGCCGTGGCCAGGTCGGTCGCGGCGCCGCGGATGTCCAGCCGGGTGGGGTGCAGCCGCCAGAAGTCGCGCAGCCCGAAGCCCAGGCCGCCGCCGGCGCCCCCGACGTAGCCGTACCCCCGCGACCTGGTGCCCGCCGGGACGGCGACCCAGGCGTGGCCGGGCGCGGTGCGCTTGCGCAGGGTGAAGCCGTCGGCGCTGGACTGGTCGAGGGTGTAGTCGTTCCAGGCCGGGATCAGATGGAGCCGCCCGGCCACCTCGGGGTCGCCGATCTCACCGGCCGAACGGCCCCCGACCTGCGCCCGCCGTACGGCCTCGCCCGGATCGCGGCGCAGGCCGGTCAGGCCCCGGACGGCCTCGGCGAGGAAGCCCTCCGCCCCGGCCAGCCGGACGTGCCGGTCGTGGAGCGCGTCGCGCATGACCACCCGCGCCCGCAGGCCCAGCCCGGCCAGGAAGTCCCGGGAGGCGTCGCCGTCCCAGACGAAGCTGTGCACGACGCGCACGTCCGCCGCCCCGGCGTAGAAGTACAGGCGCACGGTGAACGGCAGCCAGGACCCGCCCTCCGCGGCGCCTTCCCCGGCGGCCTCCCCCGTGCCCACCCCGGTGCCCTCGTCGGGGACGTGCCGGCCCTCCAGCCGTACGACCGCGCGCACCGGCCCGTCCTGTTCGACGACGACCCGGGCGACCCTCCCGGTGTACGGCGCGCGGACCCGCGAGCCGTCCTCCTCGGGGGTGTCCTGGCGCAGGCTGACCAGGCGCACCTCACGCGCGATCTCGGCGCCGCCGTACGCGACGGAGGTGACCAGGTCCGTCCCGCCTCCCCCCGGCAGGGTCCAGGCGACCGGCCCGGTGGACACCCGGAGCACGTCACCGTCGCGGGTGACCGTCACCGGCTCCCCCGGCGCGGCGGGCTCGGCGCCCGGGACCAGCTCGTAGGACCGCGCGGGCACGGCCTGCGGGCCGACTGCGTGGGCCGACCACTTGACCGAGCCGTCGGGCCAGGTGGCGGTGGTCCAGCTCTGCACGGGGGTGCCGTCGGCGAGCGCGAAGGGGGCGCCGGGCCGCACGGTCCCGCGCGGCCAGGGCACGCCCCAGGTCACGCCCTGCCGGCACGGCCCCTCCAGCCAGCGCAGCACCGTCGCCGCCCCGGCCGTCCCTCCCTCGATCGCTCCTGCGGCCGTCACTCCTTCACCGACCCGATCAGCACGCCCTTGGCGAAGTACTTCTGCAGGAACGGATAGAAGAACAGGATCGGCAGCGTCGCGATGACGATGACCGCGAACTTCAGGCCCTCCGCCGGGAAGAACACCGAGTCGAGCTGGGCCAGGGCGTTCTCGGCGTCGGCGCTGGTGAGCTGGCGGACCAGCACCTGGAGCGTCCACTTGCTGGAGTCGTCGATGTACAGCAGCGGCGAGACGTAGTCGTTCCAGATGCCCACCGCGTAGAACAACGAGAACGTCGCGATGATCGGCTTGGAGAGCGGAAGAACGATCTTGAGGAAGACGCCCATCTCGCTGCAGCCGTCGATGCGCGCCGCCTCCTCCAGCGCCTGCGGCAGCTCCTGGAAGAAGCTCTTGACGATGATCAGGTAGAACGGGTTGATCGCCAGCGGCAGGATCAGCGCCCAGTAGCTGTCGAGCAGCCCGAGGTCGCGGACCACCAGGTAGGTGGGGACCATGCCGCCGCTGAACACCAGCGTGAAGATGACCAGGTTCAGCACCAGCGCGCGGCCCGGCAGGTACCGCTTGGCCAGCGGGTAGGCCATGGTGAGGGTCAGCATGACCTGGACCGCCGTGCCCACCGCCGTCACGCAGATCGTGGTGATCAGGGCGCGGACGAAGGCGCCGGTGCCGAAGATGTACTCGTAGGTGTCGGTGACGAACTTCTCCGGCCAGAGGAAGAACGGCCGGGTGGCGATCTCCGACTCGGTGGCGAACGACCCGGCCAGGACGTAGAGCAGCGGCAGCACCGTGACCAGGGCCAGCGCGACGAGCAGCGCGATGTTGAGCGCGTCGAACACGCGGCTGCCGAAGGACTTGTAGTGGTTGACCGACATGCCGGGCGCTCCCTAGAACAGTCCGCGCTGGCCCAGGCGCTTGGCCAGCCAGTTGGAGCCGAAGATCAGGACGACGCCGGCCAGGCCCTTGAACAGGCCGACGGCGGTGGAGTAGCTGAAGGCGCCCTGGGTGATGCCGACGTAGTAGACGTAGCTGTCGAACACGTCGGCGACCGAGCGGTTCAGCGAGTTGGTCATCAGCCAGATCTGCTCGAAGCTGGCGTCGAGCAGGTTGCCCGAGGTCAGGATGGCCATGACCACGATCGTGGGGCGGATGGCGGGCAGCGTGATGTGCCAGAACTGCCGCCGTCGCCCGGCGCCGTCCATGCGCGCCGCCTCGTACAGGTTCGGGTCCACGCTCGCCAGCGCGGCCAGATAGATGATCGTGCCCCAGCCGGTCGCCTTCCACAGCGTCTGCATGATGATGATCGGCCGGAACCAGTCCGCCTGCGCGACGTAGTCGACCCTGGGACCGCCGAGCACGTCGTGGATGAAGTTCGCGATCACTCCGAAGTCCACCGCGAACAGCAGGTACGTCAAGGAGGCGACGATCGTCCAGGACAGGAAGTGCGGGATGTAGATCAGGGACTGGATCGAGCGCTTGAGCACGCCGACCCGCAGCTCGTTCAGCATCAGCGCGACGATGATCGGCGCCGGGAAGACGAAGATCACCGTCAGCAGCGCGAGGATCAGCGTGTTGGACAGCAGGCGGCCGAAGTCGGGGCCGGTGAACAGGTCCTCGAAGTGCTTGAACCCCACCCACTCGCTGCCCGAGTAGCCGAGGAACGGCACGAAGTCCTGGAAGGCGATCGTCAGGCCGTACATCGGCAGGTACTTGAAGAGCGCGAAGTAGATCAGGCCCGGGATGAGCATCAGGTACAGCCAGCGGTACCGCAGCAGCGCGACGCGGATCGGCACCTTCTCGGTCTCGCGCCCGGGATCGGGGACCGCCTTCACAGGAGGCGGCGCCAGGTCGGTGGCCACAGCGGCCTCCTTTCACCGGGAGGGGCCCGGGTGCGCCGGGCCCCTCGTCAGAGGTCGGGTCAGCTGCCGCCGAGCTTGGCGTGCAGGTCGTTGATCTCGGCGATCACCTGGTCGCCGCCGCTCTCGTGCCAGCGCTTGACCTCGGCCCGGAGCTGCTCCTCGGTGATCTCACCGGCCAGGTACTTCACCCGGGCGTCGGAGACGATGGGGTCGAGGGTCGCGCCCTTGCTGACGTAGGTGGGCGAGACGAGCGGCAGGGTCGGGTTGTGCACCGCCGTCTGCAGGTCGAGCTCCATCAGCTCCTTGCGGAGCCTCAGGTTCTCCCGCTCGGCCTCGCTGGCGGGCATCGACTCGTAGACGCCCATGCCGATGGTGGCCCAGGTGCCCAGCTGGATGAAGGCGAAGTCCACGTCGTTGTTGATGGTCTTGACCGCCGGGTCGTCGTCGTCGATCGGCACGTCGAAGCCGTTCTCCAGCTTGAAGTTCCGGCCCTCGATGCCGTTGGCCAGCAGGGCCTGGCCCTCCTTGGTCGCCAGCCTGTCCAGGGCCTTCAGCACCTCGTCCAGCTCCACCTCGGTGCGCACGCTCTGCCTGGAGACGGCCAGGAAGCCGTTGTAGCCGTCGAAGGGGTGGGAGAACTTCTGGCCGTCGGAGCGCTTGAGGTTGCCGCCCATCGCGAGCTTGTCACCGTAGTTCTCCGGGTCCTGCTCCTTGAGCAGGCCGTACATCTGGGTGGCGCGGACGTTGACGTCGATGATGATGCCGCCCTTGCCCTGGTAGAACGGGTCGTTCCACTTGGCCGAGTCCAGGGTGGCGAAGTCCGGGTTGACCAGGCCCTCGTCGACCATCTTCTTCAGCCACCGGTTGGCGGTGTAGAACTCCTCGGTGTCGAAGGCGGGCACGAGCTTGCCGCCGCGGTCGCCGTAGCAGTTCGGGGCGCCGAACCAGGTCTCGACCACGTTGTACGGGCTGGAGCTGCAGAAGACCGGCGTGGGCCACTTGGGGATGATCAGTCCGTAGGTGTCCTTCTTGCCGTTGCCGTCCGGGTCCTTCTCGGTGAAGGCCTTGGCGACCTCGTAGAGCTCGTCGACGGTCTCGGGGACCTTCAGGTCCAGCTTGTCCAGCCAGTCCTTGCGGTACAGCACCGCCGAGCGCAGCAGCGGACGGACCCGGTAGATGCCGTAGACCTTGCCGTTGATGGAGGCGTTGCGCTCGGCCTGCTCGGACTTGGCCTTGAGATTCGGGTACTTGTCCAGCTTGCCGGTGAGCTCCCAGAACGCCCCGGCCTGCGCGGCCTGGACGAACGAGGGGATCTTGCCCTGGACGACCATGACCTGCGGGATCGTGTCCGAGGCGAGCGTGACGTTGGTCTTGTCCTGGTACTCGGCGTTGGGCACCCAGGTGATCTTTAGCTTCTTGCCGACGATCTTCTCGACCGCCTTGTGCACCTCACCGCCGGGGTCGGGGGCGGTGCCGAACAGCGGGACCATCATGGTCAGCTCGTTGCTCGCGGCCTGCTGCCCCGAGTCGTCGCTGCCGCAGGCGGAGGCGAGGAGCGCGGTCGTCAGGGCGATCGTTCCGGCCAGCAGCCGGCGGGGGGTGGTGTTCATCGAATGCCTTTCGGGTGCAGGTGCGCCTCGTTCTCGGCGAAGAAGCGCAGGCAGAGCCAGGTGTCGAGCTGGATCCAGGCGCCGCCGGCCAGCGTGAGCGCCAGGAACGGGAAGGTCGCGGCGGCGAACGCCACCGCCGTGAAGACGAACAGCAGCAGGACCGTGGACGCGGGGCGGGCCAGGGCCAGCCGCGACGCCTTGGGCAGGCAGGCCAGGGGCCGCAGGTCGTAGTGGACGTACATGGGCAGCAGGTAGGCCGTGACGGCGGCCACCGCGAGCAGCCCCGCGAAGGTGACCAGCCCGGGCGGGGCCGTTCCCAGCCCGAGGGCCGAGAAGTACAGGTGGTTGCCGTACAGCACGCCCGCCACCGCCAGCGGCGGGAGCACCAGCAGCGAGCCGCGCGCGAACTCCCGGCGGTAGACGGCCGCGAACTCCGGCCAGAGCCGCGGCGCCTCGGACCGGGCGTGCCGCCGGGCCAGCGTGTACGCCGCGACGGTCGCGGGGCCGATTCCCAGCACCACCCCGCCGGCGAGGGTGAACACGATCCAGGCGAGGTTGAGCCGCAGCGCCCACACCAGCTCGTCGCAGGCCGCGTAGAGCCGGATCGGCCAGGCGCTCATCGGGCACCGCCGGGGGTGACCCGCAGGTTCGCGTACTCCCCGATCATCGGGGCCATCTGCCGGAAGCCGATCTTCCCTCCGGGCAGCGGGTTCTCGTCCCGCCAGCGGAAGGAGACCAGGTCGCCGATCCGGAAGGTGATCTCTCCCCGGTGGACGGTCAGGCGCACCGGGTACGGTCCCTGGGCGTCCAGCGCCGCCGGGAGCGGGTCCGCTCCCCGGGCGACGAGGTGGAAGCCGTGGCTCTTGCGCAGGTTGCAGGTGTGCAGGCGGCGCTCGGAGGGCCACATGCGGCGGTAGTAGGACACGTGGTAGGCGTCCAGGTCGCCGTGGTGGTACTGCTCGTAGGGGCCGGTCCGGGGCGCGAGGTCGAACAGGTCCTCGCCCTTCCTGCCCCTGGCGTGGAAGAACAGGATGCACAGGCCCGGCTCGTGGACGGGCCAGAAGTCCCACTCGACGGTGATGTCCGGGGGGAAGTCCTCCGGGCACCACAGGACGATGTTGGCGTCCTGCCCGTCCTCGGGGGGCCGCAGGCTCTCCAGGCGCATCCTGCCCCGGGGGAACGAGATCGCGCCCTCCCCCTCCAGCCGGAATCCGTCGAGGTCGGCGGATGAGGCGAGGGGATTGCGGTACGGCATGCCGTCGCCTTTCCTGTCTGATCGCTCCTCTTGGTAAGCGCTTTCCCAATCGTCGTGAAGCACCCCTCCGCGGGGAGGGGATGGCCCGTGCCGCCCGCCGCCGTGCGCACGGGAGCGCCACGTTGTGATCGCTCACAGACGTGTTACGTCTGCTTTACCGGGGATTAAAACGTTCCCCTAGCGGACGCACAAGACCTGATCGCCGCCGAATCGCGTGGACGGCCGGCCTGGAGTCCCGATCCGGGCAGGTCACGCTGGGATTCTCGCAGGTGAAAAGCGCATGCCGAGATCCACGCGGCGTGCCCCCGTTCCGGGCGGGTTACCTGAACGTTACAGATCGGCCAACCCCCGGCACGCCGGATGCGGCCGGTACATGACCGATCAAGAAGAACGTTTCAATTGGGATTTTCCCTCTAGAAGATGATTTTTCCGGCATCTCCTACCAGCCGACGCCCCCGTCGAGGCGGTGGTAGAAGGGGTTGCCCGGGTCGATCTCCCCTCTCCGCACGGGACGCCCGGTCAGCGCCGAGGCGTACAGCGCGGTGACGAACTCCATCGCGCGCCGGCCGTCGGCACCGCTCGCCGCAGGCGGCTCCCCCCGTTCGAAGGCGTCGAGCAGCGGGCCCAGCTGCGCCTCGTGACCGCTCGGCACGTCCCGCGGCGGACTCCACAGCGGCGAGGTGGAGGTCCAGTTCTCGTTGCGGTAGCCGTACAGGTGACGCAGCTCGACCGTGCCGCCGGTGAAGTCGAAACGCAGATAGCTCTCCTCGCGCGGGGACAGCACGCTGTTGACCACGCTCGCCATCGCGCCGTTGTCGAAGCGCACCGCGGCCATCGACACGTCCTCGGTCTCGATCGGCCGCTCCAGCCGCCCGGCCATCGCCCGGACCTCCGCCCAGTCGCCGAGCACCGACAGCATCAGGTCGATCTGGTGGATGCCGTGCAGCACGGTGGTGCCGCCGCCCTCGGTCTCCCACCTGCCGCGGTACGGCGCCGCGTAGTAGGCCCCGTCCCGGTACCAGGTGGTCTGGCACAGTCCCACCAGCGGGCGGCCGAGCGCCCCGGCCGCCGTCAGCTCGCGCAGGTGCTCGGCCCCGGAGCCGAAGCGCTGCTGGTAGACGACCGCGACGTGGGGCCCGCCGGCGCCCTCGGCCGCCTGGATCGTGTCGTACTCGGCCAGCGACCTGCACAGCGGCTTCTCGCACCACACCCAGGCCCCGGCTCGCAGGCACTCGACCACCTGGTCGGCGTGCAGGTGGGGCGGGGTGCACACGAACACCAGGTCGGGCCGCTCGGCGGCCAGCATCCCGGCCAGGCCGGTGTGGACGGCCGGCACGCCGTGCTCGGCCGCGAACGCCGCGGCCCTGGCCTCGTCCACGTCGACGACGGCCACCAGTTCGACGCGGGTACGGTGGGCCCGGACGGCGGGCACGTGGCCGTGGGCGGCGACGGCGCCCGCGCCCACGATGGCTGCTCGTATCATGGAATGCCTCGCCAGTAGAACGTTTTACCTTTTCCGGGGACGCTAGGACCACCTTTTCCCCGGTGTCAATGCTGATCCACATTCTGCGGACCCCGGATTGGCGCTCCTGAGGTTGTTACGTTTTAATCTAGATCCATGACCACGGTCAGCATCAAGGAGGTCGCCGCTCGCGCGGGCGTCTCCCCCGGCACGGTCTCGAACGTGCTCAACCGGCCCGCGAAGGTCGCCCCCGGCACCCGGGAGCGGGTGCGGCGGGCGATCCACGAACTCGGCTTCGTCCGGCACGGCTCGGCCTCGACGCTGCGCGCCGGGCACAGCAGGACCGTCGGCCTGAGCGTCATCGACATCGGCAACCCCTTCTTCACCGAGATCGCGGCCGGGGTCGAGGAGACGGCCAGCGAGCGCGGCTACGCGGTGATCCTCGGCAACTCCGCGGGATCGCGGACCAAGGAGGAGCGCAACCTGCGCGTGCTCGCCGAGCAGCGGGTGCGGGGCGTGCTGATCACCCCGTCGGACCAGGACCTGGCGCGGCTGGACCGGCTGCGCGAGCGCGGGATCAGCGTCGTGCTGGTCGACCACCCGGGCCACCGGCCCGACCAGTGCGCGGTGGCGGTCGACGACGTGGCGGGCGGCCGGGCGGCCGTGGCGCACCTGCTGGCCGGGGGCGCCCGGCACCTCGCCTACGTGACGGGGCCGCTGACGATCCGCCAGTGCGCCGAGCGCCGGCAGGGCGCGCTGGCGGCGCTGGAGACGGCCGGGCTGGGCCCGGACCGGCTGAAGGTCGTCGAGACGGCGGCCATGACGGCGCGGGCCGGCGAGCGGGCGGCCGGCGACCTGCTGCGGGACGGCCTCCCCGAGGCGATCTTCTGCGCCAACGACCTGCTCGCGCTCGGCGTGCTGCGCACGCTCCTGCAGGCCGGGGTGCGGGTGCCCGACGACGTGGCGCTGATGGGCTACGACGACATCGACTTCGCCGCGGCCTCGGCCGTGTCGCTCAGCTCGATGCGCCAGCCCGCCCACCAGCTCGGGCGCACCGCCACCGAGCTGCTGCTCGACGAGTGCGACAACCCCGGCACCCACGCCCACCAGCACATCATGTTCCAGGCCGAGCTGGTGGCCCGGGAGTCCACCCGCTGAGCACGGAGGCGCAGAGGACACCGCGCTCCGCCCGATGAGCGCGGGGGCCCGCCCGCCGTCCCGCCCGCCCGGCGGTGCGCGCCGGGCGGGACGGGGCGATCAGCGGGTCAGCTCGCCGTGTGCGGCAGGCTGCTGGAGGCCACCAGCGTCCGGATCGCGCGCAGCGCCACCGACAGCGTCGCGAGGTCGAAGTTGTCGCTCTCCCAGATCTCCGACAGCGTCTGCCGGGCCCGGGCGACCGCCGCCCAGTTGGTCTCGGCCCAGCGCGCGAGCCGCTCCTCCGGCGACAGCCCCGGCTCGCTGTGCACCAGGACGTCGCGGGTGAGCGAGGCGTGCGCGGCGTAGAGGTCGTCGCGGAGGGCGGCCCTGGCCATCGAGTTCCACCGGTTGTCCCGGGGCAGCGCGATGACCCGCTCCCGCAGCGCCGACAGCTGGAGCCGGTCGGCCAGGTCAAAGTAGACCTCGGCCGCCTCGTTCACCGGCCGGCCGGTGGTGGCGGCGATCTCCACCAGGTCGAAGGTCGAGTAGGCCGGGACCATCGAGGCGACCCGCTCGGCCAAGTCCTCGGGCACCCCGCGGGCGATGAAGACGTCGCGGCGCTCCTCGAAGGCCAGCAGGTCCGACCCGGTCAGCAGCTTGGGCAGGTGCGGCAGCAGGCCGTTCATGCCCTTGGCGAAGTAGCTCACCGTGGAGGCCAGGTCCAGCGGCGGCCGGCGGTTGCCCAGCAGCCAGCGGGCCCCGCGCTCGCACAGCTTGCGCGCCTCCAGCTCCATGGCGATCTGGGTGGCGGTGTCCACCTTGTTGTCCAGCTCCTCGACCGCCCGCCAGAAGCTGGGCATGTCGAAGACCTCGCGGGCCACGAGGTAGGCGCGGGCGATGTCCGGGGTGGAGGCCCCGCTCTCCTCGCCGAAGCGGAACATGAAGGTGGTGCCGCTGGAGTTGACCAGGTCGTTCACCACGCAGGTGGTGATGATCTCCCGGCGGAGCGGGTGCTCGTCCATGGAGGAGCGGAAGCGCTCGCGCAGCGCCGAGGGGAAGTACGACACCAGCCAGGACGCCAGGTAGGGGTCGTCGGGCAGGTCGGAGGCGAGGATCTCGGCGTCCATCACCAGCTTGGTGTAGGCCAGCAGCACCGAGAACTCCGGCGCGGTCAGCCCGAGCCCGGCCTGGCGCCGCTCGGCGAGGGTCTTGTCCGAGGGCAGGAACTCCAGCTCCCGGTTGACCAGCCCGGCCCGCTCCAGCCGGCGCAGGTAGCGGGAGTGGATGTGCAGCATCTCCGGCGCCTGCGCGCGGGCGGCGGCCAGCACCACGTTCTGGTCGTAGTTGTCGCGCAGGACCAGCCGGGCCACCTCGTCGGTCATGTCGAGGAAGAGCTGGTTGCGCTGCTTGTCGGTGAGCTCGCCGTCGCGGACCATCCGGTCCAGCAGGATCTTGATGTTCACCTCGTGGTCGGAGGTGTCCACGCCCGCGGAGTTGTCGATGAAGTCGGTGTTGACCAGGCCGCCGTTCAGCGCGAACTCGATTCGGGCGAGCTGGGTCATGCCCAGGTTGCCGCCCTCGCCGACCACCCTGCAGCGCAGCTGGGAGCCGTTGACCCGCAGCCCGTCGTTGGCCTTGTCGCCGACGTCGGCGTGCGACTCGACCGACGCCTTGACGTAGGTGCCGATGCCGCCGTTCCACAGCAGGTCCACCGGCGCCTTCAGGATGGCGCTGATCAGGTCGTTCGGGGCCAGCGCGGTCGCGCCGTCGGAGATGCCCAGCACGGAGCGCATCTGCGGGGAGATCGGGATCGACTTGGCCGTGCGCGGCCACACGCCGCCGCCGGCGGAGATCAGCTCGGCCGAGTAGTCCTCCCACGAGCTGCGCGGCAGCGCGAACAGCCGGGCCCGCTCGGCGTAGCTGCGCGCGGCGTCGGGGTGGGGATCGACGAAGATGTGCCGGTGGTCGAAGGCCGCCACCAGCCGGATGTGCTGGGACAGCAGCATGCCGTTGCCGAACACGTCGCCGGACATGTCGCCGATGCCGACCACGGTGAAGTCGGTGCTCTGGATGTCCACGCCCGTCGTGCGGAAGTGGTACTTGACCGACTCCCAGGCGCCGCGGGCGGTGATGCCCATGGCCTTGTGGTCGTAGCCGATCGAGCCGCCGGAGGCGAAGGCGTCGCCCAGCCAGAAGCCGTACTCCTTGGCCACGCCGTTGGCGATGTCGGAGAACGTCGCGGTGCCCTTGTCGGCGGCGACCACCAGGTAGGTGTCGTCCTCGTCGTGCCTGACCACGTCCGGGGGCGGGACCACCTTGCCGTCGACCAGGTTGTCGGTGACGTCGAGCAGTCCGGAGATGAACATCCGGTAGCAGGCCACGCCCTCGGCCAGCAGGTCCTCCCGGCTGCCCGACCTCGGCGGGTTCTTCACCACGAAGCCGCCCTTGGAACCGGTGGGGACGATGACGGTGTTCTTGACCATCTGCGCCTTGACCAGGCCCAGGATCTCGGTCCTGAAGTCCTCCATCCGGTCCGACCAGCGCAGGCCGCCCCGGGCCACCTTGCCGAAGCGCAGGTGGACGCCCTCGACCCGCGGCGAGTAGACGAATATCTCGAACCTGGGCCGCGGCAGCGGCAGCACGCTGATCGACGGCGAGTCGAGCTTCAGCGAGATGTACGGCTTGCGCGTCCCGCCCGCCGTGCCGTCCCCGGTCGTCTGGAAGTAGTTGGTGCGCAGCGTGGCCCGGATCATCTCCAGGTAGGCGCGCAGGATGCGGTCCTCGTCCAGGGAGGCGACGTCGTCCAGCGCGCCGAGGATCTCCTCGTTCAACGCGTCGGCCAGCTCCTCGCGGACCTCCTGCGGACGGCGGGGGTCGAGCCTGGCCTCGAACAGCCGCACCAGCAGCCGCGCGAGCCGTACGTTGCCGAGCAGCACGCGCTCGATGTAGTCCTGGCTGAAGGTGGTCCCGGCCTGGCGCAGATACTTGGCGTAGACCCGCAGGATCTCGGCCTGCTCCCAGGTCAGCCCGGCGGCCAGGACGAGCGCGTTGAAGCCGTCGCTCTCCACCCGGCCACGCCACAGCGCGTCGAAGGCGTCCTGGAAGAGCCGCTTGAACTCGTCCCTGTCCACCTCGCCCGAGGGGGTGTAGCGCAGGCCGAAGTCGTAGATCCAGGCGTCCTTGGTGCCCGGGTCGTCGTCGCGGTCGATCTCGTAGGGGCGCTCGTCGACGACCTCGACGCCCATCCGCTGCAGCAGCGGCAGCACGTGCGACAGCGAGATCGGCGCGCCGATCCGGTAGAGCTTGAAGCGGCGCTCGCCCTCCGCGGCGTCGAAGGGCTCGTAGAGGTTGATCCCGATCTCGTCGGAGGACTTGGCGACCGCCTCCAGGCGGCGCAGGTCGGCCACCGCCATCCGGGGCGGGAAGTCGGCCTTGTAGCCCTCGGGGAAGGCCGTGGCGTACCGGCGGATGAGCCGGGGCGCCTCCTCCTCGGAGCTCAGCTCCGTGATGGCCGCGGCGAGGTCGTCCTCCCACGAGCGGGTGGTGGCGGCCAGCCTGGCCTCCAGCTCGTCCAGGTCCACCCCGTCGGCCGTCAGCGGCCTGCCCCGCTCGCCGCGCACGACCACCTGCAGCCTGGCCAGAGCCGACTCGCCGATCATCGTCCGGTAGTCGGAGGACCTGCCGCCCAGGGCCTTGACCAGGATGTCCTGCATCCTGATGCGGATCTTGGTGGTGTAGCGGTCACGCGGCAGGTAGATCAGGCACGAGATGTAGCGCCCGTAGTCGTCGGGGCGCAGGAAGACCTTGACCTGCTTGCGCTCGCGGAGCCTGAGCACGCCGAGCGCGATGGGCAGCAGCTGGTCCACCGAGGTCTGGAAGAGCTCGTCCCGCGGGAAGGTCTCCAGTATCTCCACGAGGTCCTTGCCGTCGTGGCTGTCGGGGACGATCCCCGCCCGGTCGAGGACCTCGGCCAGCTTGCGGCGCAGGACGGGGATGCGGGAGATCGACTCGTTGTAGGCGGCGTGGGTGAACAGCCCCAGGAAGCGCCGCTCGCCGACGACCTCCCCGGCCTCGTCGAACAGCTTCACGCCCACGTAGTCCAGGTAGGCGGGCCGGTGCACGGTGGCGCGGCTGTTGGCCTTGGTGATGATCAGCATGTTCTGCTTCTCGCGGGCCTTGGCGCGCACCTCCGGCGGGAGCGCGGCGAAGCTGCCCGAGCCCACCTTGTCGTGGCGCAGGATGCCCAGCCCGGTCCCGGGCACCGCGTGCAGCTCGTCGCCCTTCTCGCCCCGCTCCAGGCGGTACTCGCGGTAGCCGATGAAGGTGAAGTGCCCGTCGGCCAGCCAGCGCATCAGCTCCAGGCTGTCCTCCACCCCGGCCAGGTCGAGCGGGGGCGGGTTGACCGACACGTCCTCGGCGGTCCGCACGGCCAGGGCCCGCATCTTGGCGAAGTCCTCGACGGCGTAGCGCACGTCCGCCAGGATCCGCTGGAGGTCGGCCTCCAGCTGCCGCAGCACGGCGGGGTCGGTCTGCCGGTCGATCTCGAAGTGCATCCAGGACTCGGTGATCACCTGCCCGGTGACGTCCTCCTGGTCCCGGCCGAGCAGCTTGCCGGTCATGTCCCGGCGCACCCGCATCTGGGGGTGGATCACCAGGTGGATGCCGATCTGGTGGCGGTCGAGCTCCATCGTCACCGAGTCGACCAGGAAGGGCATGTCGTCGGTGACCACCTCGACGACCGAGGCCCCGGGGTCCCAGCCCTGCTCCTCCAGGGTCGGCGTGTAGGCCCGCACCAGGGCCCGGCCCTGGGGGCGGTTCTCGGCGAGCTGGCGGTGGGCCGTGGCGGGACCGTACACGTTGACCGGGTCGCGGTCCAGCAGGTCCTCCGGCGCGACATGCCTGTAGTAGAGCCTGAGGAAGGCGAGCGCCTCCTCAACGCTCCTGTGGTCGCTGCCGGGAGTGTGCGCGCACATCTGGGCGGCGCTCCTCAGCAGCTCGTCTTTGGCCTCGTCGAGCGGCATGTCGCTCTCACTCCTTTGTGAGGGGTTTTGCTCATTTTGTCCGGCACCACATCAGCTTGTAGTGCCCTCGGGAAGGAAGGTGATGCCCGGTCTCCGGATGCCGGGCATCCGTGACGGCGCGGCGGACCCGTCGCCGGTGAGCAAATCTTCGGCAAGCCGACGCGGGTCGTCGTGTGACCCGCGATTCGTCGCCGTCACCGTCGGCGGACCGGAGATCTCATGGTCACGTACGGTGAGTCCTCGCCTGGAGGGGGCGGTGGGACAAGCATCCCACAAAGAGGGTTCGCGGCCGTCGGACAGACGCACCCCCTCGTCACCGAAACTCCGCCCCTCAGGCAGGCCTCGCGGCACGACACCTCCAGTGGCCGTCCGCTCGGTCCCCGTTGACCGAGATAAGCCACCGCTCCTGATACCACCCGAAAAGCTGTGGAACGTCAACGTGACGGCCCGTCACCGCCGGCGGTGCCGCATCCGCCGCGCGCCGTACGGCCCGGCGCCCTCCTCCCGGCCGTCCCCGGCGGAGCCGCGGCAGGAGGAAAACATGGCCCCGCCGGAACCGCCCTTTGATCGGCGGCCGGTCCGGTATGCAAGCGCAAAAAACCGGGTCATCCAGAACTTGCGACCTCCAGGCAACCTGCACGTGCTCAGGTGCGGGATCGATGAGGTCCACCTCGCTAGCATCTGGAAACCAAAGGACGGCCGTTTCGCATTATGCGGATGGCCGGAGCGCATTCAGTGGAAATGCCACCAGGAAAGTAAACGGAGAATCTACCAATAGATTCACGGCGATTCTCCGCTCTAATGGGAATTTCCGATACAGGGGGAAAGTTGACCGCACTCCGGTTGATCGCGGAAAGAACGTCGGCCCACGGAGACTCCGATGACCACGGTCGTCGACCTTAACCGCCCGCCCGGAACGGCCGGGCAGGAGAGCCCCGGCGGCGTCGCCACCGCGACCGTGCCGGCCATGCGCGGGAAACCCGGCCGCCGCGTGCCGGTCCCGCCCCGGACGGACGCGGGGCGCGGGACCGCCCGCCGCCCGTCCGCCCCTCTGGTGTGCATGCTCGGCGCCGACCTCGTCTGCATGGCCGCCGCCGTCACCGCCGCCGGCGGCGGCCCGGCCGCCGTCGTGACCGCGACGGCCCTGGTGGCCGCCCTGAACGCCGCGCTGCGGCTGTACCGCCCGCGGATGGCGCCCTCGCTCCTGGACGACTGCATGACGCTCGCGGCGGGCGGACTGGGCGCGACGGCGCTCGCCGCGGCCCTCGGCGCGGGGGTGCCGCCGATGGACGGGCTGCGGGGCTGGGTGCTGGCTGGCCTGCTGTACGCCGTCCTGGTCTGGTGCTGCAGGGGCGCCGGATACGCCGCCCTGCGGAGACCGGGCGTGTGGCCCGGCCACCGCGCCAGCCCCGCCCTGCTGATCGGCGCCGGCGGCCACGGGCGCCGGCTGGCCCGGGCCATGCTCGCCCACCCGGAGTACGGGTTGTCGCCGATCGGCTTCCTCGACGACCGCCCGCCGGACACCGAGCCTCTGGACCCGGCCCTCCCGGACGCCGAGTCACCGGTCCCGGTGCTCGGCCGGACCGACCGGATGGCCGAGACACTGCGGGCCCACGACGTGCGCGTCGTGATCGTCACTCCCGCCCTCTCCTCGGGGGGGCAGATCCGCCGCCTGGTCCGCGTCGCCGGGGACCTGGGCTGCGCGGTCTTCTTCGCCCCGGATCCCGGCGACTTCCTCGTGGACTTCCTGCCCCCGCGCGACCGCATCAGGGGCTTCCCCCTCCTGCGGATGCGCGCGCGTCCGCAGGAGCGGGCCACCTGGCCGCTGAAGCGGCTGATGGACGTCGTCCTGGCCCTGGCCGGTCTGCTGGTCAGCGCGCCGGTCCTGGCGGTCTGCGCGCTGGCGCTGCGCCGCGAGGGCGGGCCGGGCGTGCTGTTCCGCCAGAGCAGGGTGGGGCTGCGCGGCCGCCGCTTCGAGCTGCTCAAGCTGCGCACGATGAAGCCGGCCGACCAGCACGAGTCCGCCACCCGCTGGAGCATCGCCGACGACCGGCGGGTCGGGCCGGTCGGCAGGATGCTGCGCCGGACCTCGCTCGACGAGCTGCCCCAGCTGTGGAACATCCTGCGGGGCGACATGAGCATCGTCGGGCCCCGGCCCGAGCGGCCCTTCTTCGTCGAGCGCTTCTCGGCCTCCGTGCCGCTCTACGGCGAGCGCCACCGCGTCCCCGTCGGGCTCACCGGCTGGGCGCAGGTCCACGGGCTGCGCGGGGACACCTCCATCGAGGACCGCGCCCGGTTCGACAACCACTACATCGACGACTGGTCGCTCTGGTCCGACATCAAGATCATGGTCCGCACCGCCGGATCCGTGCTCCGCTCCGATGGAGGCTGACCGTGCGGGCGCCGCGATGAGCGGGTGGGGGGCGCTGCGCAGGCCGAGCCTCCCGGCGGCCGCGGCCGTGCTCCTCGTCTGCGTCCCGCAGGACCGCGACGACCTGAGCGTCGCGGTCGACGTGACGCCCGCCGACGTCGCCTCGGTCGTCCTGGTCGCGGTGGCCGCCGCGGCCCTGCTGTCCGGCGGCCGGCGGCTGCCGGGACGGGCGCTGGTGGCCGCCGCCCCGGTGATCGCCGTGGGCGCGGCCACCGTCGCCTCGCAGGACGTCATGGCGAGCCTGCCCGGTCTGGCCCGCTATCTGCAGGTGTTCGTGCTGGTCCCGCTGGCGGTGGCCGCGGTGCTGCGAGACCGGGCGGACCTGTGGCTGGTGGGCGGCGCGGTCTGCGGGGCCGCCCTGGTGCAGGGAGGGGTCGGGACCTGGCAGTCGCTGACCGGGACCGGCGCCTCCTACGCGGGCGAGAACGTCCGGGCGGTCGGGACCTTCGGCGCCACCGACGTCATGGGCATGGCCACGATCGTCGGCTACGGGCTGGTCGTCACGCTGGCGCTCGCCCTGACCCTGCGCGGCCGGGCGCGGGCGGCGGCCCTGGCGACGGCGGCGCTGCTGGTGGTGCCGCTGGTGCTGTCGCTGAGCCGGGGCACGTGGCTGGCGGTGCTGTGCGCCGCGGCGGTCATGCTCGTCCTGTACGGCCTGCGGCCCGCGGGCCGCGTCCTGCTGTTCGCCGCGGCCGCCGCGGTGTTGCTGCTGCCGGCCGTACCGGACTCCGATCCGGGCACGATCGGCCGGCGGCTCTCCTCGATCGGCTCGTCGCTCACCCAGCCGGACCGCTCGGTGAGCGACCGCTACGACCTGTGGGAGACCGCCACCGGAATCTGGCGGGACAGCCCCGTCACCGGCGTGGGCCCGAAGGGGTTCGCCGCCGCCCGCGACTCCCGCGCCCCGCTCGGCCTGTCGTCGGGCAGCGACACCGCCGACCCGGTGCGGGGCTTCCAGCGCCAGCCGCTGCTGTCCCCGCACAACATGTACCTCCTCGTGCTCAGCGAGCAGGGGCTCGTGGGGATCACGGCCTTCTGCCTGCTGTTCGGGTGCGTGGCCGTCTGGTCCGTCCGGCGCGTCCGCCGCGCCGGGACCCGGGGCGAGCGCACCGCAGGACTGGCCGTGACGGGCTTCCTGACCTGGCAGCTCGTCGACTTCGCCTACTCCGACATCGGCGGCCCGCCGACCGTGGTCATGTCCGTGCTGCTGGGCGTCGCCCTGTGGTGGGCCATAACGGACGTGACCGCCCCTCCGGCCGCCGCGGGCGCTCCCGGCCCGCCGGCCGCCGCGGGCACGGCCGACCCGCCGGACACCGTGGACACCGCCCCGCTCCCCGTCGTGGCCGCTCCCCCGCCCACGAGCGGCCCACCCCTTCCTCCCGCATCAGGAGAGCGCCGATGACCCTGACGGAGCCGCCCCGGAGCCGGCCGGGAAACCGGACTGCGAAGACCCCGCGCCGCAACCCGTTCCTGCGCGCCGTCACCGTCACGGCGGTGCTCGTCGCCCTCGGCTCCGCCCTCGGGTCCGCCCGCGACCTCCTGATGGCCCGGTTCTTCGGCGCGACCGGCGACACCGACGCCTTCCTGGTCGCCTGGACGGTCCCGGAGACCGTGGCGCCCCTGCTCATCGAGGGGGCGATGGCGTTCCTGCTGGTCCCGGTGTTCAGCCGGGCGATGGAGCGCGACGGCGGCCTGCGGCAGGCGGTCTCCGACACGTTGCCCCGCATCCTGGCCGGTCTCGTCCTGGCGGCCGCGGCGACGGCGCTCGCCGCGCCGCTGCTCGTCGCGGTGCTGGCGCCCGGGCTGGACGACCCCGGGCTCGCCGTACGGTGCACGCGGGTCACCTCGGCCACGGTCCTGATGTTCGGCGTGGCGGGATACCTGAGCGCGGGACTGCGCGCCCAGCAGGTGTTCGGCCCCCCGGCGGCGATCTACGTCGCCTACAACACGGGCATCCTCGCCTTCCTGATCGCCTTCCACGACCGGCTGGGCGTGCTCGGCGCCGCCCTGGGGGTGGCGTGCGGCAGCGTCCTGATGGTGGCGGTGCAGGCCCCCCGCTTCCTGCGGCGCGTCGGGCCGCCGCGCCGGTCGGCGCTCCGGGAGCCGATCTGGCTGGGGGCGTTCGTCCCGATCGCCACGTTCACCCTGCTGCGCCAGGGTCAGGTCTTCGTCGAGCGTTTCTTCGGCTCCGCCCTGCCTGCCGGCTCCATCTCCCACCTGAACTACGCGCAGAAGATCGCGCAGTTGCCGATGACGCTCTCGCTCATCATCGCCACGGTGACGTTCCCGGTCCTCGCGCGGAGCATCGCCGCGGGAGACGCCGGCGCGACCCGCCGCCGCCTGACCGCCGACCTCGGGCTGGCCGGGGCGATCGTCCTGTCCTGCTCGGCCTTCCTGGCCGCGTTCGCCCCGGAGATCGTCGCGCTGCTGCTGCAGCACGGGGCCTTCACCGAGGCGGACACGGCCGCCACCGCCCTGATCGTGCGCGTCTACTCTCTGGGCCTGCTCGGTCATACGGTCGTCGGGGTCGTGTGCCGGGTGTTCTTCTGCGCGGAGCGGCCGACCTGGTATCCGGCGGCCGCGATGGCCGCCGGCCTGGCCCTCACCGCCGTCCTGGCCGCGGTCACCGCACCGCACTGGGGGACCGCGGGGATCACCGCGGCCAACGCGGCGGGCATCACGCTCACCGCGGCGGTGCTGCTGACGGGGGTGCGCAGGCCGGTGCCCTCCCTCCCGCTGCGCGCCGTCCTGCCGGTCGCCGGCCGCCTCGCCCTCGCGGCCGGGGCGGCGGCCGGGGCCGGGCTGCTCGCCCGTCCCGCCCTGACGGGGCTTCCCGTCGTCCTCACCCTGCTGCTCGGCGCGGTCGCGGTCGGGCTCGTGTTCATCGTCGTGGCGACAGCCACCGGATCCAAGGAGATCGCAGAAATGATCGGTTTCGTACCAGGAAGGGGACGCCCGTGAGCGGACGACAGGGGGCCATGCCGTACGTGCTGATGTACCACTCGGTGCAGGAGTACGACAACGACCCCTTCTTCATCACCGTCTCCCCCCGCCGTTTCTCCGCGCAGATGGCATGGCTGCGGCGGTGCGGGCTGCGCGGGGTGTCGGTACGGGAGCTGCTCCTGGCCGAGGCCTCCGGGCAGGCGCGCGGGATGGTCGGGCTGACCTTCGACGACGGGTACGCCGACTTCGCCGCCGTCGCGGTCCCCGTACTCCAGCGGTACGGCTTCACCGCGACCGTGTTCGCCGTCGCCGGGCACCTGGGCGGGCGCAACAGCTGGGACGAGAACGGCCCGGACAAGACGCTGATGACCGCGCAGGAGCTGCGCAAGGTGGCGGACGCCGGCATGGAGGTCGCCTCGCACACCGTCACCCACGCCTTCCTGGAGATGGCCGACGACGCCATGCTGGCCGCGGAGCTCAAGGAGAGCCGCACGATCCTGGAGGAGACGCTGGATCGCGAGGTGACCGGCTTCGCCTACCCGTACGGGCTCGCCGGCGCCCGCGAGGTGGACGCGGTCCGCGCGGCCGGATACACCTACGGCTGCGCCATCTGGCCCTCGGAGAACAGCGGGCGCTACGCCCTGGCGCGGACCTACATCGGGGACAGGGACGGGCGCCTGCGGCTGCGCGCCAAGCGCGTGCGCCACCACATGCGATGGGGCCGGGTCCGATGAAGGTCCTGCACGTCATCACCGGCCTGGCCGCCGGAGGCGCCGAGCAGCAGCTGCGGGCGCTGCTGCCGCACCTGAGCGCGCACTGCGAGGTCGCCACGCTGACCAACCCCGGCGGCGTCGCCCGCGCCATCGCGGCCGCGGGCACCCCCGTCCACCATCTCGGCATGGGCGGCAACCTCGACCTGCGCGCCGTGGGCCGGCTGGTCCGCCTGATGCGGGCCGGGCGCTACGACGTGGTCCACACGCACCTGTACCGCGCCTGCGTGTACGGCAGGGTGGCGGCGCGCCTGGCGGGCGTCCCCGCGATCGTCGCGACCGAGCACTCGATCGGGGAGGAACGGATCGAGGGACGGCGGGTGACCGCGGGGGTGCGGGCGCTGTACCGGGCCACCGAGGCCATGGGCGACGTGACCGTCGCGGTCTCCAGAGCCGTGGCGGAGCGCCTGGCCCGCTGGGGGGTGCCGCGCTCGCGGATCGAGGTCGTCCACAACGGCGTCGACGGCCGGGCCTTCGCCCACGACCCCCGCCTCGGCCGGGAGACCCGGGAGCGGCTGGGCATCGCGCCGGGAGCGTTCGTGGTGGGCGGCGTGGGACGGCTCGAACCCGGCAAGCGCTTCGAGGTCCTCGTGGAGGCCGTCAAGGGCTTCGAGGGGGCCGTCCTCCTGCTGGCCGGGGAGGGGTCCGCCCGGCGCGACCTGGAGGAGCTCGCCCGCACGCTGGGCGTCGCCGACCGGGTGCGCTTCACCGGCGAGTCGGCGGAGGTGCCCGCGCTGCTGTCGGCCATGGACGTGCTCGCCTCGCCCTCGCAGGAGGAGACGTTCGGCCTGGCCGTCATCGAGGGCCTCGCGGCCGGGCTGCCCGTCCTCTACGCGGCCTGCCCCGCCCTGGACGAGCTGCCCTCCGACGCCGCGCCCGGGGCCAGGCGCATCCTGCCCGACCCCGACCACCTGCGGGCCGAACTGCGCACGTTCGCCACCGGTGCCGTACGGCTGCCGCCGCCCCGCGCCGTCGCGCACTACGACATCCGGCGCCACGCCATCCGGATGGAGGCGCTGTACGACCGCGTGCTCGGGTCGCCCCTGGCGGGGGCGGACCGCCACGCGCAACAGGAGGAGTACCGATGAACGAGCCCCCGACGGCCGCGACGCGCCAGTTGAGATGGTGGCCGCTGGCCGCCGCCGTCTTCCTGGGGACGCTGGGAGGGCTGTCCTTCTCCCTGGTCAAGGGGCCGGTGTACACCGCCGACGCCTACGTGGTGGTGGTCCCTGGCACCCCGGGCGGCACCGTCCAGGCGGTGAACTTCGCCCAGGTCTACTCCCGCATCGCCACGCAGCCCGCGATCCTCAGCCTGGCCCTGGCCGGCGGCTCCCCCGCCGACGGGGAGCGGCTGCGGCGCGCGGTGCGGGCCTCCGCCTCGACGGACGCGCCCATGGTGGGGCTGAGCGCCTCCGCCCCCGGCCCGCAGGAGTCCGCGGACCGGGCCAACGTCGTGGCCACCGCCCTGATCGCCTACGCCAACCACCGTGCGACCGCCACCGGGGTGCGCCTGGTGAGCTTCGCCCCGGCGCTCGCGCCCGCCTCGCCGTCCTCCCCGCCGCCCCCGCTGAGCGCCGCGGTCGGCGCGGCGGCCGGCGTCCTGGTCGGCGGTCTGGCCTGCCTGGTGCCGCCGATCCCGCTGCCCGCCCGGCAGCGCCGGCGGATCGAGCCGTGGCCCGCCGCCTCCCGTCAGGGGGCGCTGTGAGCGGCGCGGGCGTGACCGCCCCGCCGGCGCCGCAGACCGAGCGGACGGCCGGCGACGATGTGGCGGTCCTCTCGGCGCCGCACACCGGGCGGACGGTCGACGGCGGCGTGGCGGTCCTCCCGGTGCCGCACACCGGACGACCGGCCGGCGACGGGGCGGTCCCCTCGGTGCTGCACGTCGCGCAGCCGGTCGACGGCGGCGTGGCGGTCTACGTGGCCGCCGTCGCCGCCGACCAGGCGCGGCGCGGCTGGAACGTGGCCGTCGCCTGCCCCGGGCGCGGACGCCTGCCCGCCGACCTGGACGCGCTGGGCGTGCGGTGGCTGGAGTGGGAGGCGGGCCGGTCCCCGGGACCCTGCTGCCCGGGCGAGGCGCGGCGGCTGCGCCGCCTGGCCGACGGGTTCGGCCCGCACGTCGTCCACCTGCACTCCTCGAAGGCCGGGCTGGCCGGGCGCGCGGCCATCCGCGGCACCGTGCCCACGCTCTTCCAGCCGCACGGCTGGTCGTGGCTGGCCTCCCACGGGGCGATGGCGGGGGCGGCCCTGGCGTGGGAGCGCACGGCCGCGCGCTGGACCGGCCTGACGGTGTGCGTCAGCGAGGGGGAGGCCGCGCTGGCCCGGGACCGGGGCCTGCGGGGGAACCTCACGGTCGTCCGCAACGGAGTGGACCTCGACAGGTTCCGCCCCGCCGACGCCGCGGGGAAGGCGCGGGCCCGCGAGGCGCTCGGCGTGTCAGCGGACGACCCCCTGGTGGTGTGCGTCGGGAGGGTCACCCGGCAGAAAGGTCAGGACGTCCTGGTCGCCGCGTGGGAGGAGGTCGCGCGGCGGTGCCCGCGGGCCCGCCTGGCGATCGTCGGCGACGGCGACCTGCGGCCCGCCCTGCGGACCGGGCCGGGGGTGCTGTTCACCGGCGCCGTCGACGACGCCCGGCCCTGGTACGCGGCGGCCGACCTGGTCGTCCTGCCCTCCCGCTGGGAGGGGCTGCCGCTCACCGCGCTGGAGGCGATGGCCTGCGGCCGCTCACTGGTCGCCTCCGGCATCCCCGGGCTGCGCGAGGTGGTCACCGGCGAGACCGGAGCCCTCGTCCCCCCCGACGACGACCAGGCTTTGGCCGAGGCCCTCGTCCGGCGGCTCCTTCATCCGGAGCTCGCCCGCCGGGAGGGGGAGGCCGGGTCCGCCAGGGCGGCCGGCTTCGGCCTGCGGGACGCGCTGGACCGCCTGGCGGCGCTGACCTCGCGCGCCGCCGGGATCGGCGGGACCCCGGGGCCGGGCGTCGGGTGCGGCGGCGCGGCGGGATCGGTCTTCGGACGGGGCGGCTCGTCGGGCGCCGGCGGTTTCTCCGCCGATTCCTCCCGCGACTCCTCCGGTGACTTCTCCCGCGGCTTCTCCGGTGACTTCTCCCGCGACTCCTCCGGCGACGGGGCCTCCGACCCCCCGGACGGCGGGACCGGAGAGTCCTCCCCGGTGACCGGTGCCGGAGACTCCGGCGGGACGGAGTCCCCGGTGACCGGCGGCGTGCCGGAGTCCGCGGACGACGGGACCGGGGAGCCGTCCCCGGAGGACGGTGCGGGGGACCCCTCAGGGGACACCATGGCGGGCAGCCGCTTGCGGAAGACCCGGGAGGACCGGGGGTTGGACGGGCACTGCCAGACCCCGTGCGGGCAGTAGTCGGAGATCGAGTGGTACACGACGTCGTGGGTGGAGATCCATTCGAGCATCCGGCGCATGTACCCGGGCCGGTCCCCCCGGCGGAACAGCCCCCACTCCGGGAACGAGATGGGCTTTCCGCGCGCCCTGGCGAACTCCGCGTGGAAGGCCATGCCGTACGGCTGGCGGACGTAGTCGGCGAACGTCTCGCCGCCCGGCTGGTCGTAGGTGTCCATGCCGATGATGTCGACCACGTCATCGCCGGGATAGCACTCGGTCCACGGGATGGCGTCGCGGCCGCGGCTCGGCGCGAAGTCGAAACGCAGGCGCTGCCCCTCCACCGAGCGCATGGCCGTGACGATCCGCCGCCAGTAGCCCTTCCAGGCCTCGGGATCGGGCGCGCACCGGCTGGAGTAGGTCGTCCCGTTCATCTCCCAGCCGAGGACGATGATCGTGTCGGCCGCGCCACCGGCGACCAGCCGGGAGGCCAGCCTGCGGAAGCCGTGGTCGAAGGCGCCCATCGCCCCCGCGTTGAGGAGCGCCGCCACGGTGCCGTCGGGCATCTCCACCTCGTTCGGCGCGACCATGGGGACGTTGAGCGCCAGGATGCGGTCCGGCTCCGCCGCGCGCCAGCGCATCCAGGGCTCGAGGATGAAGTCCGGCCCCTGGAGGGCGAGCCAGTTCTCGCCGGGCAGGTAGGTCCGCCCGACGGTGGTCTTCACACCGAGCCAGGACTCGAAGGCGGACAGCCGCTCGACGCCGCGCTCGTCCGAGGCGAGGAACACGCCGAATCGGGTCTCCCCGGGGTCGTGCGAGTCCTCCGCGGGCCGGTCTCCCGGCTCGCTGTCCGTCCCGGCGATCATGGAGGGCAGGCTCCATACCACCGCGGAGGCGGCCAGCGCGGCGAGCGCCCCGCAGACGTACGCCTTTCTGAATTTCATCGTTCCCATCCCCGTACTGCCCGTTTCCCGCCCGGTGTACCCATTCGCCGGGCATATCATCCGGCCCGGTCCCCGTATCCGAGCCAAAGATACGCACAAAAGCCGGTTCCGTGCCGCGGACGCGGAAGGGAAGTCGCTATCGGGGAGAATGCACCGATAGGTCGTACGGCGGTGCCGGAATTCCACCAATGGCCCGGCACGGCGGGCCCTTCGGCGAAGAAAGGACTTCTAGAATGAGCGGCCGACGCAACGTCGAGACACCGAGCATATATGGCGGGAATGTTCGATGAATGCCATAGATCCTGCGCGGGACGCCCGGCCGGACGCGGGCCGCCCCCTCCGGCTGGACCCCGGCACCCCCGCCCTGGTGCTCCGCACGGACGACAACATCTTCCACCACGGCACGCTCGCGGCCATCCGCTCGCTGGGCCGCGCCGGGATCGAGGTGCACGCCGTGCTCGAGGGCCGGCACGCCCCGGCCTCCCGGTCCCGTCACCTGGCCCGGATGCACCACTGGCCGGACGGGCCGCGGACGCCCGCGGCCATGGTGGCAGCCCTGGAGTCGATCGCCGGGCTCATCGGACGCCGCGCGATGCTCGTCCCGATGGACGACGCCGGCGCGATCTTCCTGGCCGAGCACGCGGCCGAGCTCCTGCCCCGGTTCCTCCTGCCCCGCCAGGTCCCGGCGCTGCCGCGCAGACTCGCCGACAAGGCCGAACTGCACGCGGTGTGCGAAAGCCTGGGCGTCGCCCAGCCCGAGACCCACGTGATCGCGACGGAGGACGACCTGGTGGCGGCCGTCTCCCGGCTCGGGCTGCCGCTGATCGCCAAGTGGGCCAGCCCGTGGCTGCTGCCGCCCGGCGCCGGGCTGCGCAGCACGACGACGGTCCGCACGCCCGAGGAGGCGGTGCGGCTGTTCGGGCGGATCTCCGGGCACGGCAGCCGGCTGCTGTTCCAGCGCCTGGTGCCCGCCGCCCCGGGGTCGGACTGGTTCTTCCAGGGCTACTTCGACCAGGGGTCGAGGTGCCTGCTCGGCGGGGCCGGCAGGAAGGAGCGGGCCCACCCGCACGGGGCCGGCCTGACCACGCTCGGCCGGTGGCTGCCCAACCCCCGCGTCGAGTCCGCGGCGCACCGGGTCGCCGCCGCCCTGGGCTACCGGGGGATCCTCGACCTCGACTTCCGCTACGACGCCGCCGCCGACGTCTACCACCTGCTGGACTTCAACCCCCGGCTGGGCGCCCAGTTCCGCCTGTTCACCGACGGCGGCGGCCTCGACCTGGTGCGCGTCATGCACCTCGACCTCACCGGCGAGCCCGTGCCCCCGGCCGGGGCCGCGCACGGGCGCACATATCTGGTCGAGAATTATGATGCTTTTCCCGCTTTTCATGAACGACGCGGAGGAGAACTCACCTGCCGGGGCTGGCTGCGCTCCCTGCGCGAGGCCGACGAGTTCGCCTGGTTCTCCGCCGACGATCCCAAACCCTTTGCGGCGATGACGCGGCAATTTCTGAAACGAGGTTTTACCCGCATCGCACGCCACCGCCGGAATCCCGCCTCCCCATCGCGTTAGTATTCGGCGATATTTCCAACCGGGGGATTCACCGGCAGGGCGATTTCCCTTCCAGGAAGCCGGCACCGACCGAGGAGAAATCATGCGTGCGCCGATGATCGACGTCGCCGTCATCGGAGCGGGGCCGTACGGCCTCTCCGTGGCGGCCCATGCCACCGCGGCGGGACTGGACACCCGCGTCTACGGCCGCCCGATGGAGGCCTGGGCGCGGCACATGCCGCGCGGGATGCTGCTGAAGTCGGAGCCCTCCGCCTCGAACCTGTCCGACCCGGCCGGCGCCTACGGGCTGCGGGCCTACTGTCGGCCGCGGGAGCTGTCCTGCTCCTACGGCGAGCCCATCCCCGTGGAGACGTTCGTCGACTACGGCCGGTGGTTCGGGTCCCATGCCGTCGGCGACGCGCTCGACGCCTCGCCCGTGGCCGCGATCCGCACCGACGGCGAGCTGTTCACCGTCGAGCTGGCCACGGGGCAGCCCGTCCTGACCCGGACGGTCGTCCTGGCCCTGGGCTTCCTGCCCTTCGCCCACCGGCCCGCCGCGCTCTGCGGCCTGCCCGCCGAGCTGGCCACGCACAGCTCCGAGCACCACGACCTGTCGGGCTTCGCGGGCCGCGACGTCACCGTGGTGGGCGCCGGCCAGTCCGCGCTGGAGACGGCGGCGCTGCTGCTGGAGGCCGGGGCCCGGCCGCGGGTGGTGGCCAGGACCGGCGAGCTGGCGTGGAACACCGTGCCCTCCGCCCGCCGTTCGCCGATCGAGCGGATCCTGATGCCGCAGTCGGGGCTCGGCACCGGCTGGCGGTCGTGGGTCTGGTCCGAGCTGCCCGGCACGGTGCGCCACCTGCCGGCGGCGACCCGCCGCCACATCGTCCGCACGACCCTGGGCCCGGCGGGCTCATGGTGGCTGAGGGACCGCTTCGACGGCCGCGTCCCGGTGTTCCTGGGGCGGACGGTGGCCGGGGCGGCGCACCGCGGCGAGGTGATCCTGACCCTGCGGGACGCGCAGGGCGGCCTCGACACGATCCACACCGACCACGTGATCGCGGCCACCGGCTACCTGGTGGACGTCGAGCGGATGGGCGTCCTCGACCAGGGCCTCACGCGCGCGATCCGGCGCACCGGGACCGCCCCGGCGCTGTCGAAGCACTTCGAGACCTCCGTCAGCGGCCTGTTCGTCGTCGGCCTGGCCGCCGCCGCCACCTTCGGGCCGGTGATGAGGTTCGTCCACGGCGCGCGGTTCGCCGCCGGCCGGGTCACCGACGGCCTGCTGTCCTCGCTGAGGTCCCGGCCGTCGTGCGCGGGCGCCCTCGCGCCGGAGACGGACTCGCCCCGGCAGTACGCCGGCGGCTGAGCCCCGTACCTGCGAAGTGATGCGAATGTGACCAACCGGACGACCGGCGCGGGCGTCTCACCAGGAAGCCGTACGAACCCCTGGGAGAGAAGACCATGAGGCCCGCTCCGGACGCGCCGGCACTGGACAGGCGCACGCTGCTGCGCATCGGCGGCGTGGCCGCCCTGACCGCGGGGACCGCCCTCGCGTCGGGCGCCGCGGCGCCGGCGCGGGCCTGGACGTCCGCGCGGACCGCTCCCCGGCCCGCGGACTGGAAGGCCCTGGGCCGCGGGCTGGAGGGCCGGCTCATCCGGCCCGGTGACGCCGCCTACGACGCCGCGCGCCGGCTGTTCGACCCCGCCTACGACGGGATCCGGCCGGCGGGCGTGGCCTACTGCGCGAACCCCTCCGACGTGGCCGAGTGCGTGAACTTCGCCCGCCGGCTGGACGTGCCGCTGGCCGTACGGTCCGGCGGCCACTCCTACGCGGGCTGGTCCACCGGCACCGGCCTGGTCGTCGACGTCTCCCCCATGCGCGAGATCGCCCACCGCTCCGGCCGGGCGACCGTGGGGGCGGGGGCCAAGCTCATCGACGTCTACGACCGGCTGGCGGCGCACGGCGTGAGCATCCCCGCCGGATCCTGCCCGACCGTCGGGGTGAGCGGGCTGGCGCTGGGCGGCGGGATCGGGGTGGTGGCCAGGAAGTACGGCCTGACCTGCGACGTGATGGAGTCGGTCCAGATCGTCACCGCCGACGGCCGGCTGCTGGCCTGCGACGCGAACCACCACCCCGAGCTGTTCTGGGCCTGCCGCGGAGGGGGCGGCGGCAACCTCGGGGTGGCGGTCTCCTTCGGCTTCCGGACCCACCCCGCGCGCGAGGTCACGGTGTTCTTCGTGCAGTGGCCGTGGCGGCGGGCCGTACGGGCGCTGCGGGCCTGGCAGGCGTGGGCGCCGTCGGTCCCGGACGAGCTGTGGTCGACCCTGCACCTGAGCCGCGAGGGCGGGACGCAGGTGCAGGTCGCCGGGGTGTACCTGGGCGGCAGGGCCGAGTGCGAGCGGCTGCTCGACCGCCTGGCCGACCGGATCGGCGCGACCTCCTCCAGCTCGGTCCGGCGCGTGTCCTACCGGCAGGCCATGATGATCATGGCGGGCTGCTCGAACCTGTCGGTCTCCCAGTGCCACCAGGGCGGCTCCCTGCCGGGGCGCACCCCCGACGGCCGGCTGCCGCGCGACCGCTTCGCCGCGAAGTCCCACCTGGCCTACCGGCCGATCTCCGAGGCCGGGGCGCGGACGCTGGTCGCCGAGGTGGACCGGCCAGGCAGCCACAGCGTGCTGCTGGACGCCCTCGGCGGCGCGGTCGGCCGGGTCCGCCCCGACGCCACCGCCTTCCCCCACCGGGCCGCCCTGTACAGCGTGCAGTACTACGCCCACCGCACCGGGGCGACGGCGTGGACCCGCCGGGCGCACGCCGCCATGCGGCCCCACTTCGGCGACCACGCCTACGTCAACTACGTCGACCCGGAGCTGAAGGGGTGGCGCAGCGCCTACTACGGCGCCAACGCCGGCCGCCTCGCCCGCGTCAAGGCCGCCTACGACCCCGGCCGCCTGTTCCGCCTCCCCCAGGGCGTCTGAGCCCGGACCGCGCGGGGGACCCACCCCTTTCCCCTGATCTCTCCCCTGGTCGCCGGGGTGTCCCGGGACACCGCCCCGGGACAACCGGGACCGGTGCGCGGGTACCGTGTGGCGACCGGACCCGGAGGAACAGTGATCACAGCGCCGCGCGTCGCGTGGACGGCATGCGCCCTGACGATGCTCCTGCTCGCCCTGGCCCTGGTCCTCTCCTCGCTCAACGGCTATCACCCGATCGTGCAGAGCCACCTGCTGCTGGTGGCGGCGTGCGCGCTGGCGGGCGGGCTGATCGGGGCGCACCGTCCCGGGCACCCGGTGGGCCGGCTGCTGGCGTTCAGCGCGTTCTGCTTCGCGCTCTACGAGGCCTGCGGCCGGTACGCCATCTACGGCGTGCCCGCGCAGACCGGCGCCTCCGGGCGGGGCGCGCCGCTGCCGCTGGCCGAGGCCATGGCCTGGCCGCAGACCTGGTTGTGGATCCCGGCCAACATCTCCCTCGTCATGGTCCCGCTGTTCTTCCCCGGCGGGCTTCCCTCGCCCCGCTGGCGCCGGTTCGTCTGGACCGCGGTCGCCGTGGCAGTGCCGGCCGCGGCGGTGAGCGCGCTGCGGCCCGGCGTCAACGAGCAGGTGGGCGTGGGCCCGGGCGTGCCGAACCCGCTCGGGGTGGCGGCGATGGCGGGACCCGCCGAGACCGCGGAGACGGCGGTGCTGGCCGTACAGGCGGTGCTCTTCGTCGTGGGAGGGCTCAACCTGCTGGTGCGGGCGCGGCGCAGCACCGGAAGGGAGCGCGAGCAGATCAAGTGGCTGGCCTACGCGGTCGGGCTCGCCGTGCTGGTCGCCAGTACGCGGCTGGTGGCGGGACTGACCGACGCCGACCCCGGGCGCGTCTACCCGCCGACCCACTCGGCCTGGGAGGTGGTCGGCGCGATGGGCGGGATGCTCATCCCCGCCGGCATCTGCGTCGCGATCCTGCGGCACAGGCTGTTCGACATCGACCTGGTGATCAACAGGACGCTGGTCTACGCGCTGCTGTCGGGCTGCGTGACCGGCGGCTACGTGCTGGTGGTCGGCTATCTGGGCGCGCTCCTGCCCTCGGCGGACCTGCCGGCCTCCGTGCTGGCCGCCGGGCTCGTCGCCCTCGCCTTCGCGCCGCTGCGGCAGCGCCTGCAGGCCTGGGTCAACCTGCTGATGTACGGCGAGCGGGACGACCCCTACGCGGTGCTCACCCGGCTCGGCCGCCGCCTGGAGGCCAGCGAGGAGCCGGACGCGGTGCTGTCCGGGGTCGCGCGGTCGGTGGCCGAGGCCCTGCGCCTGCCGTACGCCGCGGTGGAGACGGCCACGGGCCTGCGGCACTCCTCCGGGCCCGGACCGGCTCCGGGTCAGGACGGCCGGAGACCGGCCCTCTGGGAAGAAGAGGACCGGGGCGGGGGGCCGGCGGGCCGTCCCGCCGGCGGTCTTCTCCGGTTGCCGCTGGTCTACGACGGCGAGCGGGTCGGCGACCTCGTCCTCGCCGCCCGGCCGGGCGAGAGCAGGTTCGGCCCGCGCGACCTGGCGGTGCTGACCGACCTGGCACGGCAGGTCGCCGTGGCCGTGCACGCCGCGCGCCTCTCCGCCGACCTGCGGCGCTCCCGGGAACGGCTGGTGATGACCCGCGAGGAGGAGCGCCGCCGCATCCGGCGCGACCTGCACGACGGCCTGGGACCCACGCTGGCCGCGCTCACCATGCGCGCCGAGACCGCCCACGACCTGGCCGGGGACGGCAAGGTACGGCGGCTGCTGGCCGACATCGTCGACGACGCCGAGGCGGCGATGGCCGACGTCCGGGCGCTCGTGGACGGGCTGCGGCCTCCGGCGCTGGACTCCCTGGGACTGCTCGGCGCCCTGCGCGCCCACGCCATCCGGCAGGCGCCCAGCCTGCGCGTCGCCGTACGGGCACCGGACGAGCTGCCCGCCCTGCCCGCCGCCACCGAGGCGGCGGCCTACCGCATCGTGGCCGAGGCCCTGGCCAACGTGCGCAGGCACGCGGGGACCGCGGAGGCCGAGCTGCGCATCGAGGTGGCCGGGACGGCGCTCGTGCTGGAGATCCTCGACGACGGTGCGGGAGCCGGTGCGACCCTCGACCGCGAGGCCGCCGGGGGCCGGGAGGGGGTCGGGCTGGTGTCGATGCGCGAGCGGGCCGCCGAGCTGGGAGGATCGTGCACGGTCGAGGAGCGCCCGGAGGGCGGGACCCGGGTGCGGGTGATGCTCCCGACGCGCATGGAGGGCAACGCCGGTGACCGGGACACCGTTCCGGGCGAGGAGATCGGGGAGCACGGGTGATCAGGGTTCTGCTGGTCGACGACCACGCCGGGTTCCGCACCGGGTTGCGGGCCCTGCTGTCGGCGGTGGAGGACATCGAGGTCGCCGACGAGGCGGCCAGCGGGGAGCAGGCGCTGGCGCTCGTCGGGCGGGCGCAGCCGGACGTGGTCCTGATGGACCTGACGATGCCGGGCATGGGCGGGATCGCCGCGACCGAGCGGCTGGTCCGCGACCATCCGCACGTCCGGGTGATCGTGCTCAGCATGGCGGACGACGACGACTCGGTCTTCGCCGCCATGCGGGCCGGGGCCCGCGGCTACGTCCTCAAGGGCGCGCGCAAGGCGGAGCTGGTCCGGTCCGTGCACGCGGTCGCCGACGGCGAGGCCATCTTCGGCCCGGCGATCGCCGCCCGGATGGCCGAGTACTTCGCCGCGCGCGAGCGGAGCGGGCCGGACGCCCGGGCGCTGCCCGAGCTGACCAGGCGGGAACGGGAGATCCTCGCCCTGGTCGCCGGGCATCTCACCAACCCCCAGATCGCGGCCAGGCTCGGGTTGAGCCAGAAGACGGTGCGCAACCACGTCTCCTCGATCTTCACCAAGCTGCAGGTGGCGGACCGGGCCCAGGCGATCACACGTGCGCGAGAGGCCGGCCTGTAGCGGCCGTCTGCGTCCACTGCTCCTGCGGCATCCGCAGCACGCGCAGCGCGATCCAGCCGTAGGCCGCCAGGTGCAGCAGCGCACCGGTGGCCTGTACGGCGGGCGGCTGCTCCACGGTCAGGAACGGCACGAGCGTCCCTGCGAACGCCACGGCCGGCGCCCACCACGGGGCCAGGCGCGTCGCGGCCAGCCCGATCAGGAGGGTGAAGAGCCCGATGTGCAGCAGGAAGCCGGGCAGCAGCATGCCGTACAGGAATCCCCACAGCTCACCGGCGCGCGCGGTCACCTGCTCCGCCTGGGCGTCGGGCAGGGACTGGGCCAGGGCCAGGTCGTAGAAGTCGGTGGTGAACAGGGTCAGGCCGAGTCCGGCGCCGATCAGTCCGAGCGCGGCGCCGATGATCCCGGTCCGGGGAGCACGGTACTTCAGCAGGTGGGCCATGCCGAGCACGGCGGGGATGAGGCTGAGCGTCGCCCAGATGTAGAGCAGGGCGCTCACCTGCACGGCGTTCGCCTGCTCCCGGAAGATCGCGGGGTCGTGCTCGGCCCCGGGCGGGGCGGTGAAGAAGGCGAGGAACTCGAGGGTGGGCCAGGCGAGGAGGGCGATTCCGGCCACCCACCGGCGGACCGAATCCGGATTTTTCATCATGTGGCCACTCAATCGACACCGTGTCCCAGGCCACATGGGCCGATGTCCGTCCTGTCCGGGAGGAATGTCCCAGGCGGGAGAGGAACGGCCTCCGCACGAAGCCCGCGATTCTCCGGCGAAAAGGCGCACCCGCCGGAAAGGGACGCTCCCGGATTCACCTCCGGATTCGCGCCCCCGCGAAAGAGACTCCCCCGTGGAAAGAACACCCTCGCCCGCCGTGCCCGCATGTGAAATCCATTGGACTCCCGCGCGCCGCCACCACAAGATCGAGGGGTATGCGGAACTTTCCGATCCTCCGGCTCCGGGTGACCACCCCGCGCCTCGAACTGCGCCTGCCCTCCCTCGACGACCTCGACGCCCTCGCCGACCTGGCCGCCGACGGAGTGCACGACCCGCAGGACATGCCGTTCACCTTCCCGTGGACCGACGCGGAACCGGCCGAGCGGGCGCGGAGCACGGCCCAGCTCCACTTCCGCCAGTGGTCGGCCTGGACCCCGGAGAAGTGGAGCTGCTCCTTCGTCACCGTCTTCGACGGGCAGGTCGTCGGGACCCAGGAGGTCGCGGGCTCCGACTTCGCGATCACCCGGGAGGTCTCGTCCGGCTCATGGCTGGGGCGGCGTTTCCACGGCCGCGGGATCGGCACGGAGATGCGCGCCGCCGTACTCCATCTGGCCTTCGACGGCCTGGGCGCCCGCTCGGCGACCTCGGGGGCGTTCACCGACAACCACGCCTCCCTCGCGGTCTCCCGCAAGCTGGGCTATCGCGACGACGGCATCGACGTCCACAGCCGCCGGGGCGAACGCGCCGCCACCCAGCGGCTGCGCCTGTCCCGGGAGGACTGGACCAGCCCGCCCGGCTTCGAGATCCACGACCTCGAACCCTGCCTGCCCCTGTTCGGCCTCGGAGGCACGGAGTAAGGCGTGGCCGCGCGGACGGCCTGACCAGCCCTCCGCGCGGTCACGCTCCCTCACCCGGTGGGGCGGCCCTCCGTCACAGCAGGACGTCACAGCAGGACGGTGTCCTCGGTGACCTGCTGTCCGACGTCCCAGTGCTCGGCGATCCGGCCGCGGTCGATCCGCCAGAGGTCCACCGAGACCGAGGCGGGCAGGTCCGGCCCGAGCGTGACCAGGCCGTAGGTCCAGACGTGGTCCTCCTCGGCCACCAGCTTGCGGATCTCCAGCCGGAAGTCCGGGAAGCGGTCGGCGGCCTGCTCCCGGAAGCTCTTGACCGTGGCCTCCGGCCCCGTCCCGGCGCCCGGGTGGTGGTTGGCGAAGTCGTCGGTCAGCAGCGTCCGGGCGCGGTCGAAGTCCTTGTCGTTGTAGAAGGCCCGGCAGAACTCCTCCACCAGCGCCTTGTTCGAGGCGAGGTCGGCGCGGGCGACGGTGATGCGGCGGCCGGTGGAGCGGCCCGTCTCCAGCTCGTCGACCAGGGCCACGGCGTAGTCCTCGGCGCTGATGGCGCTCCCGCCGCCGGCGTCGGTGAGCAGCCGGTCGCCGCCCAGGCGATAGTCCCCCGTGCGCTCACCCGGCATGATCTCGGCCGGCGGCGAGACATAGGTCCAGTCCAGGTCGCCGGCCTGCTCACGGACGAAGTCGAGCAGCGCGGCCTGGGACAGGGCCTCGGCCCTGTAGAGGTCGGGGAAGCCCGGGGTGTCGACGAGCCGCACACCCGGCGCCGCCTCCAGGCTGCCCGCTCCCCCGACGATCACCAGCCGCCGCACCCCCGCCTCGCGCATCCCCTCCAGAACACCGCGTCCGGCCGCCAGCAGCGGGCCGGACGGCTCCGAACCGTCACGCGGCGGCGCGATCGCCAGGATCACGGCGTCGTGGCCGGCGGCGAGCGCGGCCACGGCCGAGGCGTCGGCCGCGTCGGCGACCCGCGTCCCACCGGCGCCGCTGCGAGTCACCCCGGTGACCTCGTGCCCCCGTGCCCCGGCCTCGGCCGCGATCCGGCTGCCGATCATCCCGCTCGCCCCGATCAGCAGAATCCTCATGCCACACCTCCTGGGAAGTCGTTGCGACCGAAGGTATCCATCGGATACTGGTTACTTCAACGTGCCCTTGGTACCCTCTGGAAACTATGATGGACGGAGACGCCTTCAACCCCGAGTGCCCCACCCGCCTGGTCCTCGACCGCATCGGCGACAAGTGGTCGGTGCTGGTCGTGCTGAGCCTGCGCAAGGGCCCCCGCCGCTTCACCGAACTACGCGACATGATCGGCGGCGTCACCCCCAAGGTCCTCACCCAGACCCTCCGCGCCATGGCCGCCGACGGCCTGCTCACCCGCCACGTCTTCGCCGAGGTCCCCCCTCGCGTCGAATACGAGCTGACCCCCCTGGGCCAGTCCCTCCAGGCCCCCATCCGAGCCATCACCGACTGGGCCGAACAACACGTGAACGAGGTCATGGCCGCCCGCGAGTCCGCCCTCACCGGCTGACCCCAGCGCCGGAAGTCCCCGGGGTCCCGGCCTCCGTCAGCCGTACAGAGTGGGCAGGTCCACCAGGAGAACTCGCGAGTCCTTCCGCGCCTCGGCCCGAAGCCGCTCGTCGAACCCCGCACCGCTGTAACAGGCGAGGACCGAGTCTTCCGCCCGGTGTCCCTGCGCGATGAGGAGGTCGCGGGCGCGGCGGAGTCTGTCCAGATGCCCCGGGCCCATCACCTTGTCCCATTTGGCCTCGCCGATCGAGAGCACCCGCTGCCTCTCTCCGGGGAGCGCGGGCGTCATCACGACGACATCGAGCTCGATCTTGTTGCTCTCTCGCCTGGAGCGGTCGACGAGCCGTGCGGAGCCGACCTCGCCCGGGGGCTCGTCGAAGAAGTCGTCCGCGAGGACCGCCCAGTCACGGCAGATCTGCTCGAAGTCCGGCCCCACGACCTGCGAGAGGAACCGAGGCTTCGACCCTCGCCACACCCGCTCGGCCCCTCCGAGTTCGAGCGCCGCCCAGCGCGGCCGCATCACCGCCTGGTAGAAGGTGACGAGAGGTTCGGTGATCCGGTAGACGGGCTTCTTGCGCTGGATGATGTCGTGGTCCTTGACGATTCACCGGGGTACGGCCCGCTGGACCGTACCCCGGTGATCTGCGGGCGGTCTCAGGATTTGGGGGTGAAGTGGGACAGCACCTCGGGGTTGGCCATGGCGTCGAGGTTGGCGGCCTTCTCCGGGGGGGTGCCCAGGAGGATCTTGCGGACGGGGACCTCCAGCTTCTTGCCGCTCAGGGTGCGGGGGATGCCGGGGACCTCGGTGATCTCGTTGGGGACGTGGCGGGGGGACAGTTCGTCGCGCAGTGTCGTACGCAGGCGCGTGACCAGGTCGTCGGTGAGCTCGGCGCCCTCGGCCATGGTGACGTAGAGCAGCAGGCGCCCCTCCTGGCCGAGCTGGCCGGTGTCGATCACCAGGCTGTCGGCGATCTCCTCGAAGCGCTCGACCACCCGGTAGAACTCGCTGGTGCCCATCCGCACGCCGCCGCGGTTGAGCGTGGAGTCGGAGCGGCCGTAGATCACGCAGCCGCCGTCGGGGAGGATCTTGATCCAGTCGCCGTGCCGCCAGACCCCGGAGTAGTCGGCGAAGTAGCTCTCCCGGTAGCGGGAGCCGTCGGGGTCGTTCCAGAACATGACCGGCATGGACGGCATCGGCTGGGTCAGCACCAGCTCGCCCACCTCGCCGATCACGGGCTCGCCCGACGGGTCGAACGACTCGACCTTCGCGCCCAGGCAGCGGCACGGGATGACCCCGGCGTCCACGGGGAGCAGCGGGACCGCGCCGACGAAGCCGGTGCACACGTCGGTGCCGCCGGAGAACGAGCCGAGCTGGACCTCCGGCAGCGTGTCGTGCACCCAGGCGAAGCCCTCGGGCGGGAGCGGCGAGCCGGTCGAGCCCAGGCCGCGCAGCTTCTCCAGCCCCTCGGGCTTCACGCCCGCCTTCATCGAGGCGATGATGTACGGCGCGCCCGTGCCGAAGTAGGTGACCCCCTCCTCGGCGGCCAGCCGCCACAGGGCGTCGGTGCCGGGGTGGGTCGCCGAGCCGTCGTAGAGCACCACCGTCACGCCGACCAGCAGGCCGCCGATGAGGTAGTTCCACATCATCCAGCCGGTCGTGGTGTACCAGAAGAAGACGTCCTCGGGCCCGAGGTCCTGATGGAAGGAGAGCGCCTTGAGGTGCTCCAGGACCACGCCGCCGTGGCCGTGCACGATCGGCTTGGGCAGGCCGGTGGTGCCGGAGGAGTAGACGATCCACAGCGGGTGGCCGAACGGCACCGGCTCGAAGGCCAGGGGCTCCTCGTCGGAGCGCAGCTCCTGCCAGCTCACGACCGGGTGGCCGGAATCCCCGGCCACGGGACCGGCCGCCGACGCCCCGGCGGTGCCCGCCGTACCCGCCGTGTCCGCCCTACCCGCCGCAGCGCCCCCGGCGGGCATGCGCACCCGGGCGACGAGAGAGGGCAGCCGGGCGGCGATGTCGTCGGCCACCGCGGCGCGGTCGAAGCGCCTGCCGTTGTAGTCGTAGCCGTCCACCGCGATGAGCACCTTGGGCTCGATCTGGGTGAAGCGGTCGATCACGCTGGGCGCGCCGAAGTCCGGGGAGCAGGAGGACCAGATCGCGCCCAGGGACGCGGTGGCGAGGAAGGCGACCAGCGTCTCGGGCACGTTCGGCGCGTAGGCCGCGACCCGGTCGCCCCTGCCGACCCCCAGCCTGGCCAGACCGGCGCGGACCCGGGCGACCTCCCCGGCCAGCTCACCGAGCGTGAGCGTGCGCCGGGCCCCCGACTCGTCGCGGAAGACCACCGCGAGCCGGTCGGGCTCTGACGCGGCGCGGCGCAGCGCGTTCTCCGCGTAGTTCAGCGTCGATCCCGTGAACCATTCGACACCCGGCATCGTCCCAGATATGACGGGCCCGTCACCACGCGCTCCGGCGACCTCGAAATAGTCCCAGACCGACGTCCAGAACTCGGCCGGAGCGTCCACCGACCACTGCCAGAGAGCCTGATAGTCGACCGGCCGCCCGAGCCACTCCATGTAGCGGGTGACCTTGGCGTCCCGCACGATCTCCGGCGTGGGTTCCCAGAGTCGCGTACCTTCCTCAACCATGCCCCCATCCTGTCGGTGGCCCGGCCGGATGTCATCCCCGGGTGGTCCCATACGGCGGCGCCGCGGATGTGGGCCCCCCACATGGCGGGCACGTGGCCGGGCGCACGGCCGGACGCGTGGTCAGGCCCGTGGCCGGGCGGGTCAGGAAAGGGCGCGCAGCCGCTCCACCGCGACCCTGGCCGAGGTGCCGATCACCGCGTCGGCGCGCGGCTGGTTCTGCGCCGTGCCGTACGAACGGGTGAAGACGGCGACCGCGTACCGCCCGCCGTCGGGATACTCCACCACGCCGGCCTCGTTGCGCACCGTGGGCAGCGTGCCGGTCTTGCCGCTGACCGCCACGTCGTCGTAGGGGAAGCCCGCGGCCAGCCGGTGCGGCCAGACCTGCAGGCCCATCAACCTGCGGATCCAGGCGCAGGACTCCGGCGAGGCGGCCTCGTCGCGCCAGATCGCGGCCAGCAGCCGGGTCGTCTCGCGGGGCGTGCTGCGGTTGGTCCTGGCCGGGTCCAGGACCCTCAGCCGGGAGACCACCGCCGGGTCGGTCGGCATCTCCTGTTGCCCGGTGTCCTGCACGATGCTGGTGAACAGTTCGGCGCAGTCGTGCTCCACCCGCGTCCCGGTGAGGCCGAACGAGGCGAGCATGGTGTTGACCGCCTCCAGTCCCACCCGGCCGACCAGGGTGTCGGCGGCTGTGTTGTCGCTCACCGCGATCATCAGGTAGGCCAGGTCGCGCAGGGACATCGTCACGTCGTCGGCCATCGCCGCCACTCCGGTGGGCCCGGGTGTGTGGCGGTCCGCCATGATGGTGACCCGCTCGGCCGGGTCCAGCAGGCCGCGGTCCGCCTGGCGGAAGAACTCCACCAGCAGCGCCACCTTGAACACCGAGGCGGTGACCACGGACTCGTCCGCGCCGTAGGCGACCTCGGCCCCGGTGTCCACGTCCACGGCGTGCAGGAACCCGGTCACGCCCGCCGCGCGGAACAGACCGTCGAACTCCTCCTCGCCCGCGGTGTCCCCGGCGGACCGGCCCGCGAGGCGTTCCGGGCGCGTCATGCCAGGAACCCCGAGGCCGGCCTGGCCCGCACCTGGCGCACCGGTGCCGCGCCGTCGTCCGTCATCCCGGCATTGTCCCGCAGGACCCGTACGGCCACCGCCCCGAACGCCGCGGCGGCCGGTCCCGCCTCGCCCCGCCAGGCGGTCGAGATCCGCCAGGCCAGCGGGTTGCCCAGCAGCGGCCGCCAGCGCAGGCCGGGCAGTTCCACCCTGGGCCCGAAGGCGACGGCCGTACCGGCCATGACCAGGCCGAGGGTCTGCGCCTCGTGCACCTCCTGCGGGACGAACCCGTGGCGGCGGCACTCGGCGAGCGTCTCCTCCTGCAGCCCCGGTTCTCCGGGGAACAGGACGAGCCGCCGCCCGGCCAGGTCGGCCAGGTGCACCGAGGCCGTCCCGGCGAGCGGGTCGGAGTCGGCCAGCACCACGCCCGGCCGCTGGACGAGCATCGGCCCGAAGCTCAGGCCGGGGGCCGCGATCGGGTGGCGGATCACCCCCACGTCCAGGACGCCGTCGGTAATCCCGGTGACCTGGTCGGCGCTCCACATCTCGGCGGGCTCCAGCCGTACCCCGCGTTCGGCCTCGCGGAAGCCGGCGATCAGCGCCGCGATCACCGCCGAGCCCAGGTCGGGCGGGACCCCGACCCGCAGGACCGTCCCCTCCCCCCGTTCGGCCAGGGTGCGGAGCCGGTCGACCCGGGCGACGATCTCCACGGCCTCGGCCAGCAGCGCCCGGCCCGCCTCGGTGAGACGCACCTGGCGGCTGGAGCGGTCGAACAGCCGCACGCCCAGCTCCTCCTCCAGGCGCCGGATGCGCTGGCTGAGGGGCGGCTGCGCCATGCCGAGCCGGATCGCCGCGTTGCCGAAGTGCAGTTCCTCGGCCACGACGATGAAGTAGCGCAGGTGCTTCACCAGGTCCATGAGCAGGAATGATATCAATTCCAATATCATTCCGAAATCCATATCAATATTGGACATCGGCCGCTTTCCTCTGGTCTCCTCGGCTCGCGACGAGGGCCCGCGACGAGGGCCCGCGACGACGAGGGGGACCGAGGATGAGACTGCGGAACCTGGTGGCGGCGGCGGTGCTGGTCCCGGCCACCGCGATCGGCGGGGCGGCGTGGGCGTTGCGCACCCAGGGTTCGCCGGAGGAGACGGCCCGGCTGTTCCTGGCCGCCTGGGACCGGCAGGACTATGCCGCGATGCGCGCGCTCGCCGTCGATCCGCCGGAGGGGTTCGACCGCTGGTACGAACGCTTCCGGACCGACCTGAAGCTGTCGGGGGCCGGCTTCGAGGTCGTCGGGACCGCCGGCGATGAGACCGGGGAGGACGCGGGAGGGGACGGCGCGGGGGGAGGCGGTGCGGAGGAGGGCGGCACGGCGGTGCGCTTCCGTGCCCGGCTGGAAGGGCCCGTGGACTGGACCTACGACGGCTCGCTGAGGCTGGTCGAGCACGAGCGGACCTGGCGGGTGCGGTGGTCCCCGGCCGCCCTTCACCCCCGCCTCCGCGAGGGGACGCGCATCAAGGCCGTGACCGTCGAGGCCGAGCGGGCGCCCGTCCTCGCCGCCGACGGCACCCGGATCGACACGCCCTCCACCCCAGGCTCGGTGCAGCAGCTGGTCGGGGAGCTGACGAAGACCTACCGCGACCGCCTGACCGGCACCTCCTCGGCCAGGATCGACCTGGTGAGCGGGAATGCCAAGGTGGCCACCCTCGCCACCGCCGACGCCAGGCCGGGCCGGGAGCTGAGAACGACCATCGACCTGGGGGTCCACCGGGCCGCGGCGGACGCCCTGGCGGAGGTGCACAGACCCGCCTCGCTGGTCGCGCTCCGCCCCTCGACCGGGGAGATCCTGGCGGCGGCCAACAAGCCGGGCGGGTTCAACCGGGCCCTGCTGGGCCACTACCCGCCGGGGTCGACGTTCAAGGTGATCACCGCCTCGGCGCTGGTCGCCGACGGCATGACCGCCGGGGAGCGGGTGGCCTGCCCGGCCGAGCAGAACATCGGCGGCTTCCCGTTCCACAACGCCGGGTTCAAGGACTACGGCACGCCCTCGCTGCGCGAGGCGTTCGCGCACTCGTGCAACACCACGTTCGGACGGCTGACCGTCGACCGGCTCGGCGGGCGGCGGATGGCCGAGGTCGCGCAGGACTTCGGGTTCGAGGCCCCGGTCCGGCCGGGCGTGCCCGCCGTACGGGCGCTCTTCCCCGCGCCCGAGGACGACACCGACCTCGCCTCGGCCTCGATCGGCCAGGGCCGGGTGCTGACCAGCCCGCTGAACATGGCCACCGTGGCGGCGGCCGTCGCCGACGGCTCCTGGCGGCCGCCCCGGCTGGTGGAGCCGGAGCTGCTGCCCGCGGCCGAGCCGAGGAAGCTGGAGCCGGAGGTGGTGCGCGCCCTGCGCACGCTGATGCCCGCCGTGGTGGTGGAGGGCACCGCGAGCGGCGTCTCCTTCCCGTCCGGTACGGCGGGCAAGACCGGGACGGCCGAGTACGGCTCGGGCAAGGAGCCGCCCTCGCACGCCTGGTTCATCGGCTACCGGGGCGACCTGGCCTTCTCGGTGATCGTCGAGGGCGGCGGCGCGGGCTCCGAGACCGCCGCCCCGATCGCGGCCCGGTTCCTGGCGGAGCTCGGCGGCCGGTGAGCCCCGGAGGCGGGGACCCGTCCGGCGGACATGAGACCGGAGCCGTCCGGAGGGCAGGAAGCGAAAGCCGTCCCCAGGGCAGAGGAGCCCGGCGGGTTATCCGGCGCGGCCGACGGGCGGGGTGAGCCGGGCAACGGCCGCGACGACCTCCGCGGGGTTGTACAGGTCGCCCAGCACCACGTCGGCGCCCGCCTCGTGCAGTTCGGCCGGGAGGGACCGCCCGGTGGCCACCGCGACCACCGACGCCCCGGCGATCTTGGCCGCCTGCACGTCCCGGACCGAGTCGCCGATCAGCACGGTGTTGCTCCCGTCGAAGGCCACGCCGTACTTCGCCTTGGCCCTGCCCTGCGCCACCTGGAGCAGCGTGGCCTTGGGGTAGACCTCCTCGCCGTAGCCGCCGACCTCGAAGTCCACGTGCTTGTGGAGCCCGAACGCGGTCAGCTTGAGCACGGCGTTGCTCTTGATCGTGCCGGTGAGCACCGACTGGACGGTGCCGGTGAGCCGGGAGACCGCCCGCAGCGCGTCACCGGCCCCGGGCATCGCCCTGCCCTCCTTGGCCAGCCGCCCGCGGCGCGCCGCGAAGGCGTCGGCCAGCGCGTCCAGGAACTTCGGCAGGTGCTCGTCCTCGGCGACGATCCCGTTGATCGCCAGCGTCTCGAAGACGATCTCCGAGTCCGGGCGGCCGTTGTGCTGGGTCAGCTTGACCAGGGGTCGTCCGGTGACCTGCCGGAAGGCGTCGGCGTAGGCGTCGCGCGTGACGATGGAGACGTCGACCAGGGTGAGATCGACGTTCCAGAGAACGAGGCGGGTGATCGTGGCCTCCGGAGACACTCGGCGGGATGCCAGGGTACGGCCACCGGCCGCACCCTGGTCGCCACTGATACGAAAATCGTCCGGTTATGCGTAGTCGATGGCGTTCGCGAGGGTGTCCACGACCGGCACGCCGAACGCCTCCAGGTCCCTGCGGCCGGTCATCCCGCCGGTGTAGAGGACCGCGCGGGCCCCGACGTGCTGCGCGGCGTGCGCGTCGTCCACGCTGTCGCCGATCACGAGGACGTCGCCGGGGTCGACGCCCAGCGCCTTCAGGTGGGCCACCATGCACTCGGCCTTGTGCCCGCCCGGCTCGGTGTGCAGCAGCCCGTCGACCCGGGTGAAGTGCCGGTCGATGCCGTACTCGGCGATCTTGGCGACCAGCCGCTCGTGCCACCACATGGACAGCAGCGACTGGCTGCCGCCCTCCCGCTCCCAGCTCTGCAGGGTGGACAGCGCGTCGGCCGCGAGACCGCACTCCAGCATCAACCGGTGGTAGTGGTCATGGAAGCCCTGGTCGAGCCGTTCCCACTCGCCGTCGTCCAGCGGACGGCCGAGCATGCGCTCGTAGGTCGTCCAGATCGGGCGGGTGTAGACCGCGCGGAAGCCCTCGACGTCGTAGGAGCCGAGCCCGTAGGGCTCGAAGACCGCGTTGGTCGCCCCGACGACGGCGTCGATGTCGTGGAAGAGCGTGCCGTTCCAGTCCCAAACAATGTGTCTCATATTGCGCTAATTCTACTGAGAAGGCGCAGGTGAGGCACATGAATAATCCTCAGTCGACGAGGTCGGGCATCTCCTGGGTGGCGTACCACAGGAGCTCGTGGGCCTCGGCGCCGTCCACGGTGAACCGGGCGTCGTCGTCGCCCTTGTCGGCGGCCGGCAGCGCGGCGACGGCGGCCTCGATGTCGTCGATCGCCGAGGGGTCGTCGACGTGCACCGCGGCGATCTCCTCCATCGGGATGGACCGCGCGAGCCGTACCCGCGCGCGCTCCCGCAGGTCGGCGCCCGTGCTCACGTCGTCGTCCGCCACCTCGGCGGCGATCACCACCCGGCGGGCGGGCACGTCGACGCCGTCGACGCGGTCGGCGGCCAGCATCCGCAGCGACGCCCTGGCCGCCTCCGTCAGGGCGACGTACTCCAGTTCCTCGGTGTCCCCCGAGGCGTACCACTCGATCAGCGCGGGGGTCACCGCGTAACCGATCAGCGGGGCCGGGCCGAGCTCCTTGGCCGTGACGACACGGGCCAGCAAGGGGAGCGTGCACGGCAGATAGACGCGCATCAGTGCCTCGATCTGTGTTCTGCGGCGGCGCCCGACCGGCGCCGATCGTCCAACGAGTGTGCCAGGCCCGGAGCCCCCGCCGCGAGACGCGGCGGCGCAGCGGCGCGCCGGAACCGGGGCGGTCAGCGCAGCGGGAGGCTGAGCAGGCTCTCCATCTCGGCGATGGTCGCCTCGGCGTCCCGGTGGTGCAGGCCGACGATGCCCAGCTCACGGGCCGCGACGATGTTGGCCTCGATGTCGTCGATGAACACGCACTCGGAACCGGACAGCCCGACCCGCTCCAGGGCGTACTCGAAGATCCGGGATTCCGGCTTGCGCATGCCGATCTCGCCGGAGATGACGATCTCGTCGAAGATCCCGTCCCAGCTGTCGCGCGGATAGTCGTTGGCCCAGGAGTTGGACAGCAGGCAGGTCTTCAGCCCCGCCGCCCGGACGGCCGCCAGCATGTCGTACATCGGCTGGACCGGCTGGAAACCGGCGAACATCCTGGTCAGCAGCCCCTCGGCGGCCGGCTGCACGCCATCGGTGGTCAGCAGCCTGGCCGCCAGGTCACGCTCGAACTCCAGGGCGGAGATCTCGCCCCGCTCCAGGGCGTGGATCGGGTTCTCCGTGCCGGACTCGCCCTCGTAGGCGTGCATCACCAGCTCGCGCATCACGTCGCGGTAGCGCGCGGCGTCGATCCGCTCGGCGACGATCCAGGCCTCGATCGCCTCGTGCAGGCCGGTGGTCAGCACCCCGCCCCAGTCGACCAGCACACCCTTGATCATTCCGCCTCCTCGCCTAGAACCGGTTACAGGGTAGGCGCAGCCGCCGGGGTACCGGAAAAGGGGTGCTGCCAAACTGACCGGTATGGACTTCGCGCTCAGCCCGAAGGCAGAGGAATACCTCGCCAACCTGACCGACTTCATGACCACCCATGTCTATCCGGCGGAGCCGGTCTACCACGAGTGGCGGGCCGCCCGCGGTCACGACGACCACACCCTGCCCCCGGTGGTGGAGGAGCTCAAGACCGAGGCCCGCTCCCGAGGCCTGTGGAACCTGTTCCTGCCCGCCGAGTCGGGTCTGTCCGTCCTCGACTACGCAAGCCTGGCCGAGGTCACCGGCCGCTCCCCCGACCTCGCTCCCGAGGCGCTGAACTGCGCCGCCCCGGACACCGGGAACATGGAGGTCCTGCACATGTTCGGCACGCCCGGGCAGCGGGAGCGCTGGCTGCGCCCGCTGCTCGACGGCGAGATCCGTTCGGCGTTCGCGATGACCGAGCCCGCGGTGGCCTCCAGCGACGCCACCAACATCACCACCTCGATCAGGCTCGACGGCTCCGAATACGTGATCAACGGCCGCAAGTGGTTCATCACCGGCGCGGCCGACCCGCGCTGCTCGATCATGATCGTGATGGGCAAGACCGACCCGGACGGCCCCTCCCACCGTCAGCAGTCGATGGTGCTGGTCCCGACGGACACGCCCGGCGTCGAGATCGTCCGCCACCTGCCGCTCTTCGGCTACCAGGAGCAGCACGGCCACTCCGAGATCGTCTTCACCGACGTCCGCGTGCCCGCCGAGAACCTGATCGGCGCGGAGGGGGACGGCTTCAGGATCGCCCAGGCCCGCCTGGGCCCCGGCCGCATCCACCACTGCATGCGGGCCATCGGCATGGCCGAGCGCGCGCTGGAGCTGATGTGCGCCCGCGCGGCCGGTCGCGTGGCCTTCGGTCAGCCCCTCGCCCAGCAGGGCGTCGTCCAGCAGCAGATCGCCGAGTCCCGCCTGGCGATCGAGCAGGCCCGGCTGCTCACCCTGAAGGCGGCCTGGATGATCGACACCGTGGGCGCGCAGGCCGCCGCCTCCGAGATCTCCGCCATCAAGGTCGTCGCCCCCCGCATGGCCTGCCAGGTCATCGACCGGGCCATCCAGGTCCACGGCGGGATGGGGGTCAGCGACGACGTCCCGCTCGCCCTGATGTACGCCCAGGCCCGCGCGATGCGCATCTTCGACGGACCCGACGAGGTCCACCTGCGCACCGTGGCCCGCCGCGAGCTCAAGCCGTACCTGTCGTAGGCGACCGCCCCCCTCCGGGCGGCGGGGTCATTCCGGACGGCGGGGTCAGGCGCCGGGGAGGTCCTCCTCCCGGTACTCAGTGCCCCGGAGCCGCGGGTCCGCGGCCCGGGCGCGGAGTTCGACCCTGCGGATCTTGCCCGAGATGGTCTTGGGGAGATCGGCGAACTCCAGGCGGCGCACCCGCTTGTAGGGGGCCAGGTGCTCGCGGGCGTGGCGGAGGATGTCTGCGGCGGTCTTCTCGTCGGGGGCCCAGCCTGGGGCGAGGATGACGTACGCCTTGGGTACGGCCAGCCGTACCGGATCCGGGGCGGGCACGACCGCCGCCTCGGCCACCGCGTCGTGTTCGAGCAGGACGCTCTCCAGCTCGAACGGCGAGATCCGGTAGTCGGAGGCCTTGAAGACGTCGTCGGCCCGGCCCACGTAGGTCAGGTAGCCGTCCTCGTCCCGCGCGGCGATGTCGCCGGTGTGGTAGTAGCCGTCGTCCGCCGCGCGGCCGGGGTCGCCGCGGTAGCCGGCCATCAGGCCCAGCGGCCGGTGGGCCAGGTCGAGGCAGATCTCCCCCTCCCGGGCGGGCTCGCGGGTGACCGGGTCGATCAGCTCGACCACGTATCCGGGGGCGGGACGGCCCATGGAGCCCGGCTTGACCGGCTGGCCGGGGGTGTTGGCCACCTGGACGGTCGTCTCCGTCTGCCCGAAGCCGTCCCGGACGGTCACGCCCCAGGCGTCGCGCACCTGCTGGATGACCTCGGGGTTGAGCGGCTCGCCCGCGCCGACCACCTTGACCGGCGGGGTCGTCAGCCGGCCGAGGTCGGCCTGGATCAGCATCCGCCACACGGTCGGCGGGGCGCAGAAGGCGGTCACGCCGCACCGCGCCATCTCGTCGAGGAGGCGCTCGGCGTCGAAGCGGGTGTAGTCGTGGACGAACACCGTGGCCTCGGCGTTCCACGGGGCGAAGACGTTGCTCCAGGCGTGCTTGGCCCAGCCCGGCGAGGAGATGTTCAGGTGCACGTCACCGGGTTCGAGCCCGATCCAGTACATCGTGGACAGGTGCCCGACCGGGTAGGAGACGTGGGTGTGCTCGACCAGCTTGGGCCGCGCCGTGGTGCCCGAGGTGAAGTACAGCAGCAGCGGGTCGTCGGCCTTCGTCGGCGCGTCCGGCCGGTAGACGGGGTCCGCGCCGTAGGCGTCGGCGTAGGAGTGCCAGCCCGTCACCGGCTCCCCCACGGCGATCCGCGTGTAGTCGCCGGGCAGGTCGTCGAACTTGCCGGTATGGGCGCTGCCGGCGACCACGTGGCGGGCGGCGCCCCGGTCGAGCCGGTCGCGCAGGTCCGCCGGGGTGAGCAGCGTGGTCGCCGGGATCACCACGGCGCCGAGCTTGGCCGCGGCCAGCGTGGTCTCCCACAGTTCGAGCTGGTTGCCCAGCATCAGGACGACACGGTCGCCGCGCCGGACCCCCAGCGCCCGCAGCCAGTTCGCCACCCGGTCGGAACGCTCTGACAGCTCGGCGAAGGACCGGCGTTCCTCCGTGCCGTCCTCCTCGACGATCCACAGCGCCGTCCGGTCGTTGTCGCGCGCGATCACGTCGAACCAGTCCAGCGCCCAGTTGAACTCCTCCAGCCGGGGCCAGGAGAACTCCCGGTAGGCGGTCGCGTAGTCCTCCCGGCAGGCCAGCAGGAAGTCCCGGGCGGCGCGGAACTCACGGTAGGCGGGACCTTCCCCCATCGCACTCTCCTTCCGCGCACGCCCCGTGGCCGCCGGCCGCGGCCCCCTGCCGTCGCCGGAGCGGCGGCACGGGACGGAAAACGCCGATCACGGCCCTGCGCCGTCCCCACCACCTCACCGTCACCCCGTCACGTCGTCAAGGCACGGCACGCGGTCCTGGAACACCCGCCACCGGTCGGAGGTACGGCGCGCGGCCCCGGGTCACCCGCCGGGCGGGGATCCGAGGCCCTCGACCCGGATGCCGTCGGGAACCCTGAGGGTGTAGCGGGCCCTGCAGTTCGGCTCCGCGGCACGGCCGGACTCGGGGCAGGACAGCTGGGCCTGCAGTATCGTGCCGTCCCACGACTCGAACAGGCCGGGCCGTTCGCGGGACCAGGTGATCGTCCGTTCGACGGTGAGGCGTCCCGTCTCGCCGGGGACCACCTGGACCTCCACCTCTCCGGAGGCCAGCACCACGATCACCGGCGAGGTGAGCCGGTAGACCTGGACGGAGCTCTCGGACGCGGTGGAGGACAGCAGAGAGGTGTCATGGATGGATCCGGGCGGTCTCGTCTCGGTCCACACCGTCACGGGCAGGACCAGGACGGCCAGCGCCGTGAGCGCCCCGCCGACGGTGATCCAGGCGGTCCTGACGTTGCGTCGCATCGGCGTGCTCTCCCGTCAGACCTTCAGGAAGCGCAGGACGGCCAGGACCCGGCGGTGGTCCCCGTCCGCGCCGGACAGGCCGAGCTTGGTGAAGATGTTGTTGATGTGCTTGCCGACCGCGCCCTCCGAGATCGTCAGCGCCTCGGAGATGCCGCTGTTGGAGCGGCCCTCCGCGATCAGTGCCAGCACCTCGTACTCCCTGGGGGTCAGCAGGTCGAGCGGGTCGCTGTGCCGGCGGATCAGGAGCTGGGCGACCACCTCCGGGTCCAGGGCCGTGCCGCCGTCGGCGACCCGGCGCAGGGCGCCCAGGAACTCGGCGACGTCGGCCACCCGGTCCTTGAGGAGATAGCCGATGCCGCTGGTCTCGGTGGACAGCAGCCGGGTGGCGTAACGCTCCTCGACGTACTGGGAGAGCACCACGATGGGCAGTCCCGGATGGGCGCGCCGCAGCACCAGTGCCGCGCGCAGGCCCTCGTCGGTGTGCGAGGGCGGCATCCGCACATCGGTGACGACCAGGTCCGGCAGGTGCTCGTCCACGGCGCGCAGCAGCCCCTCGGCGTCGTCCACCGCGGCGACGACCTCCATCCCCGCGGACCCGAGCATCCAGACCAGCCCCTCCCTGAGAAGGACGGAGTCCTCCGCGAGCACGACACGCATGGCAGGCCTTCCTTCTCCCGGATCGCGCTCGGACCCTACACGCGTCACGGCCTC
>NZ_BOOJ01000005.1 GCF_016863175.1 Paraplanobispora siamensis | reverse complement strand
TACGTCACGATCTCTCCCCCGCGATCCGGTGCGCTTCCCGCGCGTACGGCAGTTCCGCTCTGATCACCGTCGGGCCGCCCGGCGGGCTGTCGATGTGCAGCCTCCCGTCCACGGAGCCGACCCGCTGGGCCAGGCCGCGCAGGCCCGTGCCCCCGGCGGCGTCCGCGCCGCCGCGGCCGTCGTCGCGGACGGCCACGCGGAGCAGGCCTTCGTGGCCGTCGACCACGACCTCGGCGCCGGAGGCGCGGGCGTGCTTGGCGATGTTGGTCAGCGCCTCGGAGACGACGAAGAACGCCACGGCCTCCACGGTGGCGGACACCCGTACGGTCATGTCCACGCGCAGCCGTACCGGGAAGGGGGCCTGGGCGGCCAGGCCCGACAGCGCCGCGTCCAGCCCCTGGTCGTTGAGCACGGCCGGGTGCAGCCCGCGCACGAAGTCGCGCAGCTCCCGCAGGGCGTGCTTGGCCTCCTCGTGGGCCTGCGCGATCGCCTCCCGGGCGGGCTCGGGGACGTCGGTGAGGGTGGCTCGGGCCATGCCGAGCTTCATCGCCAGCGACACCAGCCGCTGCTGGGTGCCGTCGTGCAGGTCCCGCTCGATGCGGCGGCGCTCGGCGTCGGCGGCGTCGATGACCTCGGCGCGGCTCTCCGTGAGGGTCTCCACCCGCTGGACCAGCTCGTCGCTGCGGCTGGGTCCGAGCAGCGCCCTGGCGGCCATCACGTCCAGGGCGGACATCCCGCGCGCCGCCCACGGCCCGACCGTGAGCAGGACCCCCGAGAGGAGGGCGAGCGCGATGACGGCCCAGCCGTCGGACCACTCCCGGATCCGCACGGCGGCGGTGCCCGCCGACAGCCCGCCCGTCCAGATCCCCGCCACCACGATGAACCCGGCCCCGCTGATCAGCGGGGCGAGCAGGTGGTAGGCGAACTGGCGCCAGGTGCTCCGTGCCCGCACCACGCCCAGCAGCCACTTCAGCGGCCGACGGCCGACGGGCCGGCGCGGCGACGGGGGGATCTCCACCTCCAGGAAGGCGGCGAACCGGGACCGCTGCACCCGCGTGAGCGCCGACACCACGGTGAACAGCAGGGGGACGCCCACCACCGGCGCCACCACGGTCCAGGCGAACACCACCGAAACCACGGTCAGGGCCACGATCGCCAACGCGCCCGGCAGCGCGATCGGCAGGCCGATGACCACGTGGAAGGTGCGCAGCCAGGTCTGCGCCGACCAGTGGGCCCGGATCCGGTCCCATGGGGTGGTCAGCTCCGAGGGGGTCATAGGACCACCGTAGAGAATCGCGATCAGCCGGGAACATGGTCGAGGGTCCACCAAAGATGGTGGGGCAAGCACTACCCCCCCACCTCGTCCGGGAGCGAGGGCCTCACCGAGGCGGGGCGGTCCCGGCGGACCCGCCTCAGCCGATCCGCCTCAGCCGATCCGCCTCAGCCGATCCGTCTCAGCCGATCCGTCTCAGCGGGCCTTGCCGGTGATGAGCGAGGCGACCTTGCGGTGCTCGGCCGAGCGCAGCACCTTCTCCGCCTTCGCCGGGTCGGCGACCGGGGCCCGCTGCAGGATGCCCCGGGCGGCCTTCAGCTTCAGCAGCCGCCGTACGGACTGGTCGAGCCGCTCCTCGGAGATCCGGCCGGACCTCACCGCGGACAGGACCGCCTCGTAGGCCTTCGGATAGTCCGGCGGCATGAGCAGCACGTCGGCCCCGGCCAGGACGGCCCGTACGGCCACCTCCCCGTCGCCGTACTTCTTGCGCACGCCCTCCATGTCCAGCGCGTCGGTGGAGACCACCCCGTCGAAGCCGAGCTTCTGGCGGAGCAGGCCGGTCAGGATCGGCTTGGAGAGCGTGGCCGGGTCGCCGGAGGGATCGAGGCGGGGCATGACCACGTGGGCGCTCATGACCATGTCGACCTTCTCCCCGATGGCCGCGGCGAACGGCGGCGCGTCCAGCCGCTCCCACTGGGACCGGGAGTGCTTGATCACCGGCAGGCCGGAGTGGCTGTCCACGGTGGTGTCGCCGTGCCCGGGGAAGTGCTTGGCCGCGGCCCCGACCCCGGCGTCGTGGAAGCCCTTCACCGCCGCGGCGACCATGGGCGCGACCTTGCGCGGGTCGGAGCCGTAGGCGCGCGGGCCGATCACCGGGTTGCGCGGGTTGAGGTTCACATCCGCGACCGGTGCGAAGTCGAGGGTGATGCCGAGCGCGCGCAGCTCGGTCCCGGTCACCTTCGCGGCCTTGCGGGCCAGCGACGGGTCACCGGTGGAACCGATCACCGAGGCGCCCGGCATCTTGGTGACCAGGGGCGCGAGCCGGGAGACCCGGCCGTTCTCCTGGTCGGCGCCGATCAGCAGCGGGATCCGCGGAGAGGCCTTCTGCAGGCCGTTGGTCAGGGCGACGACCTGCCGGACGTTCTTGACGTTCTGCGCCCAGGGGAACAGGATCACCCCGCCTGGCCGGTATTTGGCGATCATCTTGGCGGGCGTGCCGACGCCGAAGCGCGCCTGGTTCTCCCCCGAGACCGTGTCGGCCGCCTGGCCGTACAGGACCGGCATGAAGAGCTGGCCGACCTTCTCCTCGACGCTCATCTTCGCCAGCGTCTCCTCCACCCCGGCGGGCGCGGTGCTCCCGGCGGTGGTCCCGGCCGTGCTCTCGGCGGTCCTCGCCGTGTTCCCGGCGGCCTCGGAGGAGGCTGGGGAGGCCGCGCTCGCCCGGCTCTCGGCGGGAACACTCGCCGATCCGGAGCCGGCGCATCCGGCCACCATCGTCGCGATCACTGCAAGACCAGCCGTACGCACGCACCGAACCATGCCGTCCACGCTATCCGGGCGCGCGAGCGGACGCTCCGTTTCCCGTCGTGTCGCACGGCGTGGCGCGGCCACGGATCGTTTCGCACGGCGTGGCGCGGACATGGATCCCGGTCCCGCCGTACGGGACCGGCTCACAGTCCCAGCCCGCCCAGTCCCGGCAGGTGGGCACGGGCGGCGGCGCGCGCCGACTCGGCCGACTCCGCGGCCCGTGCGGCCTGCGCGGCCCGCACGCACTCGTCGCGAGTGTGCAGGGCCAGCGCGGCCCGTACGGCGGGCAGCGAGGCGGCGGCCATCGACAGCGACGTGACGCCGAGGCCGACCAGCACGCAGGCGAGGGCCGGGTCCCCGGCGGCCTCCCCGCACACCCCGCACGGCCTGTCCCGTACGACGGCCCCGGCGACGGCCAGGGCGGCCAGGTCGAGCAGCGCGGGCTGCCAGGGGTCCTGGAGCGCGGTCAGCGCGCCCACCTGGCGGTCGGCGGCGAAGGCGTACTGGGCCAGGTCGTTGGTGCCGATCGAGAAGAAGTCGGCCCCGGCCGCCAGGTCCGCGGTGCGCAGGGCGGCCGACGGGACCTCGATCATGACGCCCGCCGACGGCAGCCCGGCCTCCCGGCAGACGGCCGCGAACCGCACGGCCTCCTCGGCGGTGGCGATCATCGGGGCCATCACCCCGACCTGGGCCGCGGCCCGGGAGGCGGCCCGCGCCAGGGCCGTCAGCTGGTCGGCCAGCACCTCCGGGTGGACCTGGAAGAGCCGCGTCCCGCGCATCCCCAGCGCCGGGTTCGGCTCGCCGTCCGACGAGGTCAGGAAGGGCAGGGGCTTGTCTGCCCCGGCGTCCAGCGTGCGCACCACGACCCGTTGACCGGGGAAGGCCCTCAGCACCTCCAGGTACGCCGCCTCCTGCTCCTCCGGGGAGGGCGCCTCGCGCCGGCCCAGGAAGAGGAACTCGGTGCGGTAGAGCCCGACGCCCTGCGCGCCGTACTTCAGTGCGTCCGGCACGTCGCGGGGACCGCCGATGTTGGCCTGCAGCGTCACGGGGTGGCCGTCGGCGGTCGCGCCGGGACCGCCCACGGCCGCGAGCGCGGATCTGCGGGCCGCGGCGGCCTCGCGGGCGGCCTCCACCTCCCGCGCCGGGGGTGCGAGCCGTACCAGGCCCGAGGCGCCGTCGACGAGCATCGGCGTGCCCGCGGCCACGGCGGTGGCGCCCCGGCAGGCCACGACGGCCGGCACGCCCATCGCCCGCGCGATGATCGCGGTGTGGCTCGTCGGCCCGCCCTCCTCGGTGACGAAGGCGGCGACGGCGTCCGGGGACAGCAGGGCGGTGTCGGCCGGGGCCAGGTCGCGGGCGACGAGCACGTACGGCTCGGCGACCCGGGTGGGGACGTCGAGCGCGGGCAGCCCCTCCAGGACGGCGATCGCCCGGTCCCTGACGTCGTCCAGGTCGGCGACCCGCGCGCCCAGGTATCCCCCGGCCTCCGCGAGCACCTCCCGGTAGTGCCCGAACCCCTCGTACACCGCGCGCGAGGCGCTCGTGCCCGCCTCGACGAGGCCGGCCACCTCCGCCGCCAGACCGGGGTCGCGGGCCATCAGCGCCTGGGCCTCCAGCACCTTCTGGCTCTCGCCGCCCGCCAGCGCCCCCCGCCGCTCCAGGTCCTGCGCGACCTGCTCCAGCGCCCGCTCGGCCCGCTCCCGCTCGGCGGCGGCGTCCCCGCCGTGCCTGGAGCCGGGCGGGGGCACCGGGATCTCCCGGGCGAAGACGTAACCGGTCCCGAACCCGACGCCCGGGCTCACCCCCACGCCCGTGAGTGTGTTCACGGGGCCGATGCGATGTCCGCGAGCCGGTCGAGGAGTTCCTCGGCGCCCTCCCCCTCCGCGCTGATCACCACGGTGTCGCCCTGCCGGACGTCGAGCGACAGGACCCCCAGGATGCTCTTGGCGTTCACCGGCTGCCCGCCTGCCTTGGCGACGGTGACGTCCAGCGTCGCCTTGGCCGCTGTCTGCACGAACGTCGCGGCGGGACGGGCGTGCAGGCCGACTTCGGCCTTGACGGTGACCTGACGTTCGGGCATGCGTCCTCCTGAAGATCGGCCAACCGGTCTAGACCAGTCGGCTCGCCGTATGATCGGCCGGGCCGTTCGGCCCGTACCGGGCTCGCCGCCCGCCCGCGCGAGTGTGGACGGCCACGACGCCATCGCACCTCATACCCGTTGCCGCGGCGGCAATCCCGGAGGCCATCGGCACCCTATCCCCAGCGGAACAACTCGTCCCCGGCGCATACCCTCCCCTCCGCGAGGGCGCTGACGGTCCCCTCCTCCGCGTCCAGCGCCACCACCGGGCAGACCGGGGAGCGCCCGCCCGCCTCGATCTCGGCGGGGTTCCAGGCCACCACCGGCTGCCCCGCGCTGACCCGGTCGCCCTCGGCCGCCAGCAGCTCGAACCCCTCGCCCCGCAGCTGCACGGTGTCGATGCCCAGATGGACCAGGATCCCCCGGCCGTCGTCGCCCACGACGACGAAGGCGTGGGGGTGCAGCTTGACGATCTTCCCCGTGATGGGCGCGACCACCCTGCCGGGCTCCCTCGCCGGGTCGATCGCGGCCCCCGCACCCACCAGCCCCCCGGAGAACACCGGGTCCGGCACCGCCTCCAGACCCACGGCCGCCCCCGCGACCGGGGCCAGAACTGTGGTCATCACACCCCCTCGACGGTCCCCGCCCGGAGGGGGACCGCCCGGCGTCCGTCAGCCGATGATGTCCTCGATGTCGCTGGCGATCGTGTCGGCCTCGGGACCCACGACCACCTGGACCACGTTGCCCGCCGCCATGACGCCGTGGGCTCCGGCGGCCCGCAGGGCCGCCTGGTCGACCCTGGAGGCGTCGCGCACCTCGGTCCGGAGCCGCGTGATGCACGGCTCGATCTCGAGGATGTTGTCCGCACCGCCGAGGCCCGCGATGATCGCGTTCGCGTCTGCCGCCATGTCGTCCTCCTGATGTTCTCGGTCACCCTCCCGGGGTCGTGACCGGGGCCCTGACCAGGCTAGACGACCCGGTGATCTCAGTCGGTCTGGGTGACCTTGTTGAGACCCCGCGGCGCATCGGGGTCGACGCCCAGCCTGCGCGCGAGGGCCTCGGTCAGCAACTGACCGGGGACGATCAGGCCGAGGGGCGCCACCCACTCCGGCAGGTCCGGGCCGTTCAGCGCGGCCGTCGCGGCCCCCGCGAGCGCGGCGCCGCCACCGACGGTGAAGGCCGCGGCGCCGGCGCCGGTGACCCGCTCGGCCAGCGCCACGGTGCCCGCCAGGGTCGGGCCCTCGCCGGCCGCGACCAGGATGGCCGGGGTGTCCTCGTCGACCACGGCGATCGGGCCGTGCAGCAGGTCGGCGTAGGACAGGCCCATGGCGTGCAGGTAGCAGGCCTCCTTGAGCTTGAGCGCCGTCTCCAGCGCGGTGGAGAAGGCCAGGCCGCGGCCGGAGACCACGACGCCGGGCTTGTCGGCCAGGCCCTCGACGACCGCCTCCAGGTCGCCCGGGTCGCCGATCAGCTTGTCCACGGCCTCGGGGACGCGCTGCAGGTCGGCGGGGTCGACGTCGGCGCCCAGGCCGATGGCGAGCACGGCCAGCGCGGCGAGCTGGGTGGTGTAGGTCTTGGTGGCCGGAACGGCCTTCTCCTCGCCCGCGAGCGTGCACAGGGCCAGGTCGGCAGCCTGGGCCAGCGGGCTCTGCTCGCCGCCGTTGGTGATCGCCACGGTCTTGGCGCCGCACTCCTTGGCCCAGGCCAGGGTCTCGACGATCTCCTCGGTCCTGCCGGACTGGGACAGGCCGACGGCCAGCACGCCGTCGAGGTCCAGCTTGCGGCGGTAGGTGGTCGCGATGGAGGGGGCGGCGAGGGTGGACAGGCGGCCGGTGTGTGCCTCGGCGAGGTAACGGCCGTAGACTGCGGCGTTGTCGGAGGTGCCACGGGCGATGAACAGCAGCTGACGAGTCTGCCCCGCGAGCCGTTCCACCTCCCCGACCCTGGGGAGGAGGGCGTCCAGCGTGGTCTGCAACGCAGCGGGCTGCTCGGCGATCTCGCTGCGCATCTTGGTCGTCATAACTCGCTCATCCTTCGGTGGGGGCAGGCATCCTTCGGTGGGTCAGGCGAGATCGGGCCGTTATCGATCCGTCGCCGGTCCGTACGTTGACACCCTTTTCCGGCCTGTGGTCTAGTCCGGACTAGACCAGTGCAAACCATAACCCATTGGACATCTCGGAATCGAGAGGGGGAAGGATCCCGTGGCTCAGATCGATCCGGACAGCCCCGTACCCAAGTACTTCCAGCTCCGTGAGATCCTGCTCGATCTCATCGAGAGCCACGAGCTGGCCATCGGCACGGCGATCCCGTCGGAGCGCGAGCTCTGCCAGCGCTTCGGGCTGTCGCGGATGACCGTGCGGCAGGCGGTCGACCACCTGGTCTCCGAGGGCAGGCTGCAGCGCGTGGCGGGCAAGGGCACCTTCGTGGCCCGGCCCAAGATAGAGATGGCGCTGCGGTTGACCTCGTTCAGCGACGAGATGCGCTCGCGCGGCATGGAGCCCGGCTCGCGCGACCTGGACCGCCGGGTGGTCCGGGCCAGTGCGCACCTGGCCAGGGAACTCGGCATCCAGCCGGGCGACGAGGTGCACTTCATCGAGCGGCTGCGCACCGCGGCCGGCGAGCCGATGTGCATCGAGCGGTCCCACATCCCGGTCGCCCTCGCGCCGGACCTCGACTCCCACGACCTGACCGGCCGCTCGCTGTACGAACTGCTGGAGTCCCACTACGGTCTGATGCTCGACGCGGGTGAGCTCACCATCGACGCCGGCATCGCCGACCCCGACGACGCCGACCTGCTGAAGCTGCCGCGCGGCGGGGCCGTGCTGCTGCTGCAGCAGCGCTCGTTCGCCGGGGGCGTCTGCGCCGAGCTGGGGATCTCCACCTATCGCGCCGACCGCTACCAGCTCCGTACCATCCTGGAGACCCCGGCACGCCGCACCTGACCTCCTCCCGTTCCCGTCCCCTGGAGGAAAGTCCGATGAGTTCCGCCTCAGCGGACGCGGGCCTCCCGGCCCCGTCCACGTCCGGATCAGCCATGATGAGCGTGCTCCAGCGCCTGGGCCGCTCCCTCATGCTCCCGATCGCGGTCCTGCCGGCCGCCGGTCTGCTGCTCCGGCTCGGTCAGGACGACCTTCTCGGCCGGACGGACAGCGCTTTCCTCGACGACGTCGCCCGCATCCTGGGCACCGCGGGCGGCACGCTCTTCGACAACCTGCCGATCCTGTTCGCGATCGGCGTGGCCATCGGGTTCGCCCGCAAGGCCGACGGCTCCACCGCGCTGGCCGCGCTGGTCGGCTACCTGGTCTTCCACGCCGTCAGCATGAACATGTTCTTCATCATGTTCGACGACACGCTGAAGGGGTCGATCACCACCCGGGTCTTCGACGAGGCCAACCCGGCCGTCCCGCAGGCGGTGCTCAACCTCGGCGCGCAGAACCCCACCCGGGTGCTCGGCGGCATCGTGATGGGCGTCGTCTCCGCCCTGCTCTGGCAGCGCTTCTACCGGACCAAGCTGCCCACCGCCCTGGCCTTCTTCAGCGGCCGCCGCCTGGTGCCGATCCTGACCGCCTTCGCCGGGCTGGTGATCGGGGTGTTCTTCGGCTTCGTCTGGCCGGTCGTGGGCGGCTGGGTGCGCGCCTTCGGCACCTGGCTCGCCGAGAACAGCACCCTCGGCGCCGGGATCTACGGCATGGTCAACCGCGCCCTGATCCCCCTGGGCCTGCACCACATCGTCAACAACGTCGTGTGGACCCAGGTCCCCGAGTGCGTGACGGCGACCGGCAAGCAGCTCGCCGGCGACCTGGTCTGCTTCAACAACGGCGTCCAGGGCTACGGCGGCTTCGAGGCCGGGTTCTATCCCATCCTGATGTTCGGCCTGCCCGCCGCGGCGATCGCCATCTGGCGGGCCGCCCCCGCGCACCGCCGTACCGCCGTCGGCTCCATCATGATCTCCGCGGCGCTCACCGCGTTCCTCACCGGGATCACCGAGCCGATCGAGTTCGCCTTCATCTTCGTGGCGCCGGTCCTGTTCGTGGTGCACATCGTCCTGACCGGCATCTCCCTCGCCGTGGCCTCGGCCCTGGGCGCCAAGCTCGCCTTCAGCTTCTCCTCCGGCCTGATCGACCTCGGCCTGTACGGCACCGCCGCCAACGCCCGGGGGATCCCGATCCTCATCGCGATGGGGCTGGTCTACGCGGTGATCTACTACGTCGTCTTCAGCTTCCTGATCAGGCGGCTGAACATCATGACCCCGGGCCGGGAGCCCGAGCCCGACGCGGAGAGCGGAGAGGCGGGCGCCTCCGCCGCCAGGCGCTCCTGAGGGAGGCTCCGGCGGGTGTTCCGGTCATCCGCCGGAGGCCGGGAACCGCGCCGGAATCTCTCGCCGGGCGGGCCCTCACCACTCCAGCTTCACGGGATCTTCTCCTCCGTGAGCGGACGAAACGGCCCCGATCTCCGGGAAGTTGGAGCCGCAGGTATCTGCGCGGGGGACCGCAAACTCCTAGATGCGTCAGGTCCCCCGACGAGAATCGAGTCGCCATGTCACGCCCTCCACGACCGGCGTCCCTCCCCAGGATCGTGTCCTCCCCCTCGGCCGAGCCGCCCTGCGACGACGAGCGCCCCTCGGGAACCGCCAGACCGGCCGCTCCGCCGTACGTGCAGGGGACGCTCGCCCTGAACGGCGAGCCCGCCGAGCCGCGGGCCGGGCGCCCGCTGGTGTGGGGACCGGCGGGGGCCGTCCCGGACGAGCGGCGGCTGCGGGCCCTCGGGCAGGCCTTCGCCGAGATCCTGTCCGGCAGGCGGCCGCCCTCCAGCGTCTTCCGCCACACCACCGCCCGCACCCGGACCGAACTGGTCCGCGCCGGTCGGGTCTTCGACTCCCCCTGCCCGCCGCGGATCGGCCGGCTCCACCTGTCCCAGCCGGGCGACGGGGTGGTGGAGATGTGCGTGCTGGTCCGCTGCGGCGAGCGCCACCGCGGCCTGGCCCTGCGGCTGGAGCGCAGGGGCGTGCAGTGGTTGTGCACCGAGTTCGAGACGACGCCCTGACCGTACGCCCCGCCCGCACGCCTGCCCGTACGCCCCGGGCTCCGCACACCGCGCCCGGGAAAGCGGGAAGACCCCGGCAGGAAGGCCTCGGCCGGAAAGCGGGAGGGCCCGCACCCTCGCGGGGTGCGGGCCCTCCTGTCGCCTCTCGGCCGGATCAGGCGGCGTTCTTCGGGTCGCCGTGGCAGCGCTTGTACTTCTTGCCGGAGCCGCAGGGGCACGGCGCGTTGCGCTCGACGTTGCCGTAGGCGTCGCGCTGCTCGCGGGTGCTGACCCGCGTGTGCTCCACCTCGCCGGTCTCGCCGGGCGCGGTGTACTGCAGTTCGGAGGGCCGCTCGGGACCGCGCAGGCCGCGGGCGATGATCGAGCGGGTCTCCGCGAGCTCGGCGTCCTCGGCCTCCTCGACGATCGGGCTGGTCTGCACCTCGATCTCGAGGTTGAACAGGTAGCCGGCCGACTCCTCCTTGATGCCGTCGAGCATCTGGGAGAACATGTCGAAGCCCTCGCGCTGGTACTCGATCAGCGGGTCCTTCTGGGCGTAGGCCCGCATGCCGATGCCCTCCTGGAGATAGTCCATCTCGTAGAGGTGCTCGCGCCACTTGCGGTCCAGGACGGCCAGGATGACCCGGCGCTCGACCTCGCGCATGGTCTCGGGGCCGAGCTCCTCCTCGCGACGGTCGTAGGCGGCCAGGGCGTCGGCCTCGACCTTCTCCTTGAGGAAGGCGGCGGAGAGCTCCTCGCGGCCGCCCGCCTCCTCGACGACCTCGTCGACGGTGAGGCTGATCGGGTACAGCTGGCCCAGCGCCTTCCACAGCTTCTCGAGGTCCCACTCCTCGGCGAAGCCCTCGGCCGTCGCGCCGGAGACGTAGTCGTCGACGACGTCCTTGATGAAACCGCGGACCTGCTCGTGCAGGTCGGCGCCCTCAAGCACCCGCTGACGCTCGGCGTAGATCACCTTGCGCTGGCGGTTCATGACCTCGTCGTACTTCAGGACGTTCTTACGCGTCTCGAAGTGCTGCTGCTCGACCTGGTGCTGGGCCGAGGCGATGGCCTTGGAGACGATGCCCGACTCGATCGGCACGTCGTCCGGGATGTTCAGCCGCGTCATGATCATCTCGACCCGGGCCGAGTTGAACAGGCGCATGAGGTCGTCCTCAAGCGAGAGGTAGAACCGCGACTCGCCCGGGTCTCCCTGACGGCCGGAACGACCGCGGAGCTGGTTGTCGATGCGGCGCGACTCGTGCCGCTCGGTGCCCAGGACGTACAGGCCGCCGAGCTCGGTGACCTCCTCGTGCTCGGCCTTGACGGCCTCGCTGGCCTTCTCCAGCGCCTCGGGCCAGGCCTTCTCGTACTCCTCCGGAGTCTCGACCGGGTTCAGGCCGCGGTTGCGCAGCTCGATGTCGGCGCGGAAGTCGGGGTTGCCGCCGAGCATGATGTCGGTGCCTCGACCGGCCATGTTCGTGGCCACGGTGACCGCGTGCTTGCGGCCCGCCTCGGCCACGATCGCGGCCTCACGCGCGTGGTTCTTGGCGTTGAGGACCTCGTGCTTGACGCCCCTGCGCTTGAGCTCCTTGGACAGGCGCTCGGACTTCTCCACGCTGGTGGTGCCGACCAGGACCGGCTGGCCCCTGTCGTAGCGCTCCTTGATGTCGTCCACGACCGCCATGAACTTGGCGTCCTCGGTCTTGTAGACCACGTCCGCCTGGTCCTTGCGGATCATCGGCTTGTTGGTCGGGATGGGGACGACGCCGAGCTTGTAGGTCTGGTGGAACTCGTTGGCCTCGGTGGCCGCGGTTCCGGTCATGCCCGAGAGCCTGGTGTAGAGGCGGAAGTAGTTCTGCAGCGTGATCGTGGCGAGAGTCTGGTTCTCGTCCTTGATCTTGACGCCTTCCTTGGCCTCGATGGCCTGGTGCATGCCCTCGTTGTAGCGACGCCCGTGCAGGACACGGCCGGTGAACTCGTCGACGATCAGGACCTCGCCGTCGACGACGATGTAGTCCTTGTCCTTCTTGTAGAGCTCCTTGGCCTTCAGCGCGTTGTTGAGGAAGCCGACCAGGTGGGTGTGCTCGGGCTTGTAGAGGTTGTCGATGCCGAGCCAGTCCTCGACCTTCTCGACGCCGGACTCGAAGATGCCGATCGTGCGCTTCTTCTCGTCGACGGAGTAGTCGCCGGTGCTCTCCTCGCCGTCCTTGCCCTCGGTACCCTTGCGGAGCCGGGGGGCGATCTTGGCGAACTCGGCGTACCACTTGCCGGACTGCTCGCCCGGACCCGAGATGATCAGCGGGGTCCTGGCCTCGTCGATGAGGATCGAGTCGACCTCGTCGACGATGGCGAAGTTGTGGCCGCGCTGCACGCACTCGTCCAGCGACTGCGCCATGTTGTCGCGCAGGTAGTCGAAGCCGAACTCGTTGTTCGTGCCGTAGGTGATGTCGGCGGCGTACTGCTTGCGCCGCTCGTCCGGCGACATGTTCGCCAGGATCACGCCGACCTCGAGGCCGAGGAAGCGATGGATGCGGCCCATCTCCTCGGCGTCGCGCTTGGCCAGGTAGTCGTTGGTCGTGACGATGTGCACGCCCTTGCCGGAGATGGCGTTGAGGTAGGCCGGCAGGGTCGAGGTGAGCGTCTTGCCCTCACCGGTGCGCATCTCGGAGATGTTGCCCATGTGCAGGTTGGCCCCGCCCATGATCTGCACATCGAAGTGACGCTTGCCCAGCACGCGCCGGGCGGCCTCACGGACGGTGGCGAAGGCTTCGGGAAGCAGATCGTCGAGGGATTCGCCGTCGGCGTGGCGCTGCTTGTATTCGTCGGTGAGCGCGCGCAGCTCGGCGTCGGTCAGGCTCTTGAAGTCGTCCTCAATGGAGTTGACCTGGTCGGCGATCCGCTTGAGCTTGCGCAGAAGCTTGCCTTCGCCTGCGCGAAGAATCTTGTCGAGAAAGGCTGGCACTTTAGGTAAAGCTCCTCGCAGGTCTTCCGTGGCCTTCAGGGGCCCGGATGAGGACGAGACATGGTTCTCCGCTGCCATCGTAGGCGGTTCCACCACCAGACACAGCCACCATGGACGACGCTCTTACCGCCCGCACAGTTCCCCATGCCCTTTTTATGGGAGTACAGCCTGCGTGTGGGGGTATGGCGCCGACTATCACGCCTCACACCTGAAAGAACCCGGAAGCACGTCCGGAAAATCCCTCCGGCGCGTCCGAAAACACAGCCCGTTGCGCGAGGAGAAACGATCATGGCGGAGACTCCACCCGGTGCCTCCCACGCAGGCAGGGCTCTGTCCTGGCTGGCCGTCACCGTCAGTCTGCTGGGCTTCGCCATCGGCGGGATCGCGCTGACCGCCGGCCCCAACTGGCTCGTGTTCTGGATGGGCGTCGCGGTCTGCATGATGGGCTGCGTGCTGCTGCTGTTCTTCGGCGCCTTCAAGGACGTCATCCTCGACTCCCCCCGCGCGCCCTTCGAGCGCTCCGACGGCATCCTTGACTGATCTCCACTGATCCACCGCACGTCCCGGCCCCTTCCGACACCGGCATAGGGATTTCGTCGGTGTGAAGCGCTAACCTCGGCGTCATGCAGACGTGCCGCGCGACGACGCCCCGCCTCCCCCTGGAGCGGCCATGACCCTGACCCTCTCGGCCGACGAGGCCCGCCGGATCATCCTGCGCGCCCAGGGATTCCTGGGCGCCGACGCCCGCCGCGGCGGCGCGACGGCGACGCTGCGCCGCCTGGGGGCCGTGCAGCTCGACACGATCTCCGTGCTGGCGCGTTCCCACGAGCTCGTCGCCTACGCCCGGCTCGGCGCCGTCGGCAGGCAGAAGGTCGAACGGGCCTACTGGGACGAGCCCGCCCGCGCCTTCGAATACTGGTGCCACGCCGCGTGCGTGCTGCCCATCGAGGACTGGCCCCTCTACGCCTTCCGCCGTCGCGCGTTCCGGGAGCGGAAGTACCGCTGGCACGAGGTCCCGCCGACCGTGGACAAGGTGCTGGAGAAGGTCCGGGAGAGCGGCCCGGTCACGACCACCGACATCGGCGGCGCCAAGAACGGCGGCCCCTGGTGGGACTGGTCCGATTCCAAGATCGCCATCGAGTGGCTGCTGGACACCGGCGAGGTCGTCTGCACCCGCCGGGTGGGCTGGCGCCGCGTCTACGACCTGGCCGAGCGCGCCGTACCCGCGCACCTGCTGGCCGAGGACCTCTCCGACGCCGAATGCGTCGCCCGCCTCGCCCGCCTCGCCGGCCGCGCCCTCGGCGTCGCCACCCGCGCCGACCTGGTCGACTTCCTGCGCCTGAACGCCGCGCACTCCAGGATCCTGGACGCCGCCCTGCTCGACGGCGCCACCGGTCTCGTCCCCGTCCAGGTCGCCGGCTGGACCGGCCGCTCGGCGACCGCCTGGGCCGACCCCGCGGCCCTTGAGACCGCCCCCCGCGGCCGCCACCGCACCACCCTGCTGTCCCCGTTCGACTCCCTCATCTGGGACCGCGCCCGGACCGCCCGCGTGTTCGGCTTCAACCACCGCCTGGAGGCCTACGTCCCCAAGGACAAACGCGTCCACGGCTACTTCACGATGCCCGTCCTCACCGGCGGCCGGCTGATCGCCCGCGTCGACCCCGCCCGCGAGGGCTCCACCTTGATCGCCCGCCAGATCGGCCTCGAACCCGGCATCGACCCCCGCAAAGCCGCCGAACCCCTGGCCACCGCCCTGTACGAAGCCGCCACCTGGGTCGGCTGCGACAACCTCCACATCGACCGCGCCGACCCCTCCCTCCGCGAGGCCATCCTGACCACGATCCTCTGACCCCGCCGCCGGTACGGCGGGACCGCAGGCCAGGCCCGGCGCCGGTACGGCGAGACGCTGGGCGGTGGTGGCCGGCACCGTGTGTACGGCGGGCGGCTCTGGCGGGGGGGCGAAGCGCAAGAAAGGCAGCAGCCGGGCACGGGGGTCGGCATGTCCGCCGTACCGGCGCCATGGAGGGTCAACACGCATGCGTCAGCGCAAGAACGCGGCGACTGGGGGAGCCCGGTCCGGAGGGCGGGGCCTGCCGGGGTGGGGGGTGACGGGCACGGGGTGGGGGTGCGTGGCCTGGGTGGGGATTGCGGTGGCCGGGGGCCGGCCACCGCGGGTCAGGTGATCTCTAGCATGCGCTCGCGGACCGCGTAGACCACGGCTTCCATCCGGGAGTGGAGCTGGAGCTTGTCCAGGATGTTGCGCACGTGGTTCTTGACGGTGTTCTCGGAGATGAACAACTGCTTGGCGATCTCGCGGTTGTTCATCCCCTTGGCCACCAGGCGGAGCACCTCCATCTCCCGGTCGGTCAACCGGGGGACGGGTAACTGCGGAGGTCGCTCGGCCTCCTTACGGCTCATGTTCGCGAACTCGTTGATCAGCTTTGCGGCCATCGCCGGATTGATCAGCGACTGTCCTTCGTGGACGCCTCGGACGACCTCGGGGACCTCGTCGAGCTGGACGTTCTTCAGCAGGTAGCCGGTGGCGCCTGCCTTGATCGCGTCGAAGAGGTCCTCCTCCTCGTCGCTCACCGTCAGCATGATGATCCGGACACTCGGCGCCGAGGCCTTGATCTCTCGTGTGGCCTCGATCCCGCTGCGCCGGGGCATGCGGACGTCCATGAGCACGACGTCCGGTGTCAGGCGGTCGGCGAGCTCGACGGCCTCCTGACCGTCGCTCGCCTCGCCGACCACCTCGATGTCCGCCTCCGCGGCCAGCGCCATCTCCAGGCTGCGGCGGATCAGCGCATGATCGTCGACGATCAGCACGCGGATCGGTTCGCCGCGCCCGGTGGTGCGGGTCGCCTCGTCGGGTTCCGTCACGCCTCCTCCTCGGGGGGCCAGAGCCGTTGGACCGCCATGATTACACGGCTTTCCGGGTCCTCGGGTTGGTCGGAGAGGGTCTTCGGGCAGGGCGGTCAGGGCTCGACGAGCCGCAACACGCCGTAGTTGTATCCTCGCCGCAGGTAGACGACACTGGGCTGTCCGCTCTCCTTGTCTCGGAAGAGATAGAAGTCGTGGCCGACCAGCTCCATCTCCAGGAGCGCCTGGTCGATCGTCATCGGTTCGGCCTTGTGGAACTTCTCCCGGACCACGAGGGGTCCGTCACCGTCCATCTCGATGGGGACGATGGTGTTGTCCTCGGGGAGGTCGAAGTCGACCTCCGTCTCCGGTTCCTCCGATTCTGCGGGCTCCACGCGGACCCGCATGGGCTCCGCCTCGAGAGACTGGGCCAGCGCGGAAGCGGTCAGTTCGGCGACCGACGGGGGGCAGTGGTTGCCGTGGTGGACCTTGCGCCGGTCGGCGATGCGCCGGAGCCTTCCTTCGAGCTTGCCGAGTGCTATGTCGAGTGCGGCGAACCGATCGTCGGCCGAGGCCTCGGCCCGTACCGCGGGGCCACGTGAGTGAATCGTGAGTTCCACCCGCTCCCGCTGGTCGGGAATGCGCGGGTTGCGCTCCTTGGACACCTCCACGTCAACACGGATGAGCTTGTGGTCCAGACGCTCAATCCTGGCCAGCTTGGTCGTCACATGGTCGCGGAATCGGTCACTCACTCCGGTGTGCCGACCCTTGACGATGATGTCCATGCACAGCCCCCCTTCGGCTCTCGACGGTGGAACAGCGACACCCGCTCGGCCGACCTGGTCTTCGTCCCCACATCCGCCTGCTGAGGGTCTCGCAGCTCTGTGCCACTACTGCCCTTCTCTTCTGGCGAGGAACATCTGGCTCCCCGGGAAGGCAGGACTTACCTCTAAGCCGCACCGTGATCGATCGACAAAGAGTCGTCTTACGTGGACCGTTTCGCCTGCGGCTGGCATCGGCTAGCCAGACCGATCCCCTCAGGGGAGTCGGTCCGGCGCAACCACGGACCCGAGCGGGTGCCATGGTCTGACGCTATCCGCATCGCGGCGGAATGTCAGCCTGCCGACCAGCCGAAGGATCACTTTGTGTGATTTCCTCCGGAGATGTGCAGTGCCTGAGATGACCGCTTTAGCGATGCCCTGCCCCTTATGTGAAGGCTTCTCGCGTCCCCAGAGCCACTTCAGGCCGCCAATTGGGACGCCTGCATGAGGGAGTGAAGTGAGACCGATAACTTAAGCGGCTTTTACCCTCCGTCACCGAGGTGCATTCGGTCCTTTCGGCGTGTCGCGGCGACCGTCACGGCGAGCGGCGCCTGCGCTCCCGCCGCCCGCAGGGCTCGGGCCGCCTCGGCCAGAGTGGCGCCTGTGGTGATGACGTCGTCGACGAGGACGACGACCTGCGAGGCGTCCCAGGAAGCCGTCAGAGGACCGTTCCTGCCGTTGACGACCCGGAATGCCGACGACAGGTTCGCGGCCCGCTGGAGCGAGCTCAGCCCCGCCTGATCGGCCGCCCTCCGCCGGTGGGTCAGCGCCCTGGAGACGGTCGCCGGCCACCCCGCCGCGCGGAGGTATCCGGCGGCCAGCTCGGCCAGCCGGGCCACCGGGTCGTGCCCGCGCCGCCGCAGAGCCGGGCGGGTGCTGGGCACCGGGACGAGGATCACGGGGTGACCGCCCACCGCGATGCCGGCCGTCAGCGCCAGGGCCCCGGCCAGCGGCCGGGCCAGGGCCGTGCGGCCGTGCTCCTTGTAGGAGATGACGGCCCGGCGGACGGCTCCGGCGTAGTCGGCGGCCGACCAGCATTCGGGCAGGCCCTCCGGGCAGGGGCTCGGCATCCGGCAGGCGGGGTCGGCGCGGAGCTCGGCCGCGCATGGAGGGCAGACGAGCGCCCCGGGTGCGTCGCATCCGGCGCAGCGGGGCGGCAGGACCAGGTCGAGCAGAGCGGTCGTCACACGTCCAAAGTGCCAGGTCCCACCGACAATTCGGCTGGACGTACGGCCCGCGGCGGGCCGGGGTCCACGGCGGGCCTCCGGCGGAGGCCGTACGGTCCCGGGAGAGAGCGGGGCCGTACTGTCCCGGGAGAGAGCGGGGCGCGGCGCCGGGGAGCCGGACGCTCCCGGGGAGAGGGCTCAGCGCCGGGGAGGCGGCTGCTCCCGGAGAGAGGGCTCAGCCCAGGGGGAAGACCGGGGACGACGGGCCGTCGGGGACGAAGCCGGTGGAGCCGTTCTCGTCCTTGACCCACGGCTCCCAGCCGGGCACGTTGCGGTAGACGACCTGCCGGTTGCCGTCGTCGTCCTTGACCCCGGCCAGCAGGACGTCGTCCAGCGCGGTGATGCTCTCCATGCGGGGATAGGACACCAGGGGCTTGGGGCCGGCGGTCAGCGAGGCCTCCAGCAGCTCGGACTTGCCGGTGAGCACGTAGAGGCTCTTGCCGTCCTTCCAGGCGATGTCCTTGATCGTCTGCTTGTCGCCGGCGTTGACCACCGTCCGCAGGTTGGCGATGCGGCTGGCGGCCCCCTCGCCGATGACGGTGCCGATCTTGACCTCGTCCTCGCCCATCGCGTTCCTGACCACCACCGCCACGTGCACGCCGTCCCTGGCGACCTTGAGCGCGGTGACCTCGACCGTGTCCAGGTCGGACGCGGCCACGCGATACGGCCTGACCTGCTGCTTCTCCTCGTCGTAGTAATGCCGCAGCACGATCGAGGACTGCGGTCCCGGCCGGTCCACGGTCCACAGCGAGCCGTACCGGTCCCAGTTCGGGGTGACGAGGTCGTTGCCGGTGACCCATTCCCGCCACTGGCCGTCCGGGGTCAGCGGCGCGACGGAGACGCTCCGGCGGTCGTCGGAGAGCACCGCCGCCTGCCGCAGCGTGTGCCCGCTGACGGCCGGGCGGGCGAGGAGGCCGATCCTGCCCTCCGCCTTGGCCGGGTCGCCCGCGGCGCCCGCCACCGGCTGCCCGACGTTGTCCTTGTCGAGCTGCCGCAGGGCGCCGCCCTGCATGTAGAACAACTGCATACCCCGCGGGGTCATCCACGGGTCGAACTTGAGCTGCGCCTGGGCGTCGACCACCAGCGCGGAGTCGCCGTAGTACGGCTCGCCGTTGACGCGCACCTCGACGCTCGAACCCCCGGCCAGCTCGGAGAGCGTCCCGGCGAGCTGGGCGGACATGGCGGCGATGTTGTCGGAGCCGGTCACGCCCTTGCTCAGGTTGACGACGACGCGGCTGTTCTCGGTGGTGACGTCGATGAGCTTGATGTCCGGCGGGAAGGCGGTCTGGGCCGCCCCCGCCAGCGAGCTGCTCGGGCCCTCCAGCAGCCGCTCGACCGTCGTCTTCGCGCGGGTCGAGACGGGGTTGACCGGGAGCTGGACCTGGTCGATCACCAGGCCCCTGCGCTTGGAGTCCAGGAAGTACAGGTCCACCAGCCGGTAGGCGCGCCTGACGTCGGCCTCCGAGAGCATCAGCCCCTCGTGCCCGCCGGCGATCCGCCAGCCGGCGCTCTCCTTGACGAGGGTGAAGGGCTCGTTCAGCTCGTCGTCCCCGGGGCGGTACAGGCCGTCCTGCCCGATGGTGCCGGTGACGGTGCCCTTGAGGGTGACCCGCGTCTCCTTGGTGTCCTCCTCGCTCTCCCCGCCGTCCAGCGCGCTCTGCCTGTAGACCATGACCTCGCCCGACGGGTCCCACTTCTTGAGGAAGGAGGCGGTGAGGTACTGGCGCGCGACGGCGTGGCCGGAGTCGCCCGTGCTCGCCATCGCGGCCTGGAAGCCCGCGACGACCTCCTTGGGCGTCCAGTCGGGGCTCGGCGGCATGGCGATCACCCGCGCGTACGGCGGGTCGAGCGGGTCGCCGCTGCCCGCGTCGTCGACGGCGACGTCGCCTGGGCCCGTGGGGATGACGGAACAGGCCGCCGTCGCCATGACCATGGCCGCCAGCAGTCCTACGATCCCCGGCCGCCGTCCCTTCCTCGCCCGCATCATGTCCCCCGCCCGCCGCCGGTCACGGCACCGGCGTCATGTCCCCCGTCCACCGCCGCCGGCGACAGCACCGGCGTCATCTGCCCCCGCCACGTCCGGCGCATCTCCACCTCCGGCGGCACCAGCGGCAGCGGCGAGCCGCGCAGGGCCGTCCCGGCCACCCGGGGCAGCGAGAGCCTGAACTGCGAGCCCTCGCCCGGCGCCCCCCACGCCTGCAGCCAGCCGCCGTGCAGCATCGCGTCCTCGCGGGAGATGGCCAGCCCCAGGCCGGTGCCGCCGATGGTCCGCGCCCGCGACGGGTCGGCGCGCCAGAACCGGTCGAAGACCATGTTCTCCTCGCCCGGCTTCAAGCCCACTCCGTGGTCGCGTACGGCCACGGCCACCGCGTCCCGGTCGGCTCCGACGGAGACGACGATGTCCTTGCCCTCGCCGTGCTCGATGGCGTTGAACAGCAGGTTGCGCAGGATGCGCTCGACGCGGCGGCTGTCCATCTCGGCCATGCAGGGCTCGCCCGGCAGCCGCAGGTCGAAGCGGGTGGAGTGGCGCTCGGCCAGCGCCTCGGAGTCGGCCACCGCCCGCAGCACCACGTCCCTGACGTCGACGGAGTCGACGTCGAGCGTCGCGGCGCCCGCGTCGTAGCGGCTGATCTCCAGCAGGTCGGCGAGCATCGACTCGAACCGCTCCAGCTGGTTCTGCATCAGCTCCGCCGAGCGCGCGGCCATCGGGTCGAAGTCCTCGCGGGCCTCGTAGAGCAGGTCGGCGGCCATCCGCACGGTGGTGAGCGGGGTGCGCAGCTCGTGGGAGACGTCGGAGACGAACTGCCGCTGGACCTGGGAGAGCTCCTCCAGCTGGTGGATCTTCAGCGCCAGGTTGGCGGCCATCTCGTTGAATGAGGCGGCCAGGCGGGCGAGGTCGTCCTCGCCGCGCACCTTGAGCCGCTCGTCCAGGCGGCCCGCGGCCAGCCGCTCGGCCGCCTGCCGCGTCAGCCGTACCGGAGTGACCACCTGGCGGGTGACCAGGAAGGCGATCGCGGCCAGCAGGAGCACCAGGCCGACGCCGACGACGACGAGCATCTGCCGGACCGCGTTGAGGGTCTCCTCCTCCTTGTCGAGGGGGACCAGGTGGTAGATCTCGTAACCGCTGTCGATCTGCGGGGCGCCCGTGGTGTCCAGGCGCGTGCCGATCACCAGCCCGCGGACCGGCTCGTCCCTGCCCTTGTAGTACAGCTCGCCGTACCAGGGACTGTTCCTGCCCGGCTCCCCCTTGGTCACGGCGGTGCGCATCCGCTCCGTGATGCTGCGCTCGTCGATGTTCGTGGTGCCGAAGCACGCGCCCGGCAGCTTCCGGTTACAGATGATCACCGAGTAGCGGCTGGCGGAGCCGGCCCGGTTCGCCAGGGCCGTCGTCGCCTGGCCGAGCGGGCTGTCGTCGCCCTGGATCGTCTCGCCTGGCTCGGAGCGCTTGGCGGTCTCCCCGTCCGGCTGGTTCAGGAAGCCCAGGACCGCGTTGCGGTCGGCCTGCGCCTCGCTCGTCGCGGCCCGCTCGCGGGCGTCCAGCACGGACGTGGTGATCTGCTGGTCCAGGAAGACGCCGAGCACCGCGACCACCGCGACGGAGATGACCATCGTGCTGGTGACCACGCGGAGCTGGAGGGATCGCCAGAAGACCCGGCGCAGCCGGCCCGCCGCGCGCCGTGCGCGCCGCCGCACGCCCCGCGCCAGCTGGCGCGGGGTACGGCGGCGCTTCTTCGGAGTGGCCATCTCGGGATCCGGGGGGAGCGGAGAGCGGGCGGGCTCAGGCCGGTCCGGCCTTGTATCCCACGCCGCGGACCGTCACCACGATCTCCGGGTGCTCCGGGTCCTTCTCGATCTTGGCGCGGAGGCGCTGGACGTGGACGTTCACCAGACGGGTGTCGGCCGCGTGGCGGTAGCCCCAGACCTGCTCCAGCAGGACCTCCCGGGTGAAGACCTGGCGGGGCTTGCGCGCCAGCGCGACCAGCAGGTCGAACTCCAGCGGAGTGAGGTTGATGGTCTCCTCGTCACGCTTGACCGAGTGCCCGGCGACGTCGATGGTGATGTCGCCGATCTGCAGGATCTCGGGCGTCGGCTCGTCGGTGCGGCGCAGCCTGGCGCGCACCCGCGCCACGAGCTCCTTGGGCTTGAACGGCTTGACGATGTAGTCGTCGGCCCCGGACTCCAGGCCGAGCACCACGTCGATGGTGTCGCTCTTGGCCGTCAGCATGACGATCGGCACCCCGGACTCGGCGCGGATCCTGCGGCACACGTCGATGCCGTCGGCGCCGGGCAGCATCAGGTCGAGAAGGACCAGATCCGGGCGGGTGTCGCGGAACGCGTCGAGTGCCTTGTCACCGTCGGAGACGAAGGAAGGTTCGAACCCCTCCCCGCGCAGCACGATGCCGAGCATCTCGGCGAGAGCGGCGTCGTCGTCGACGACCAGCACGCGTCCTTTCATGGCCCCTCATTCGTCTTACGCAGGTGGAGAGTTTAGGTAAACCGTACGATTACCGAAGGTTACCCGTGCCCGACCACCGGATGACACAGCCTGGTGATCGGCGCCTGGGTGCCGAATTTTAGGCTTACGCAGCGCGAAATGCGCGGCGGCGCCCCCGGAGTGGCCGCTATCGGCCGCGGCGGACGAGCTCCGGACGCGAATGTGGCCACTGTCACAGTCTGCGGTAAGGAACGGCCTTTCGGCCATCCCCGCCCCTCGCCGGGCCGGAAAGCGCACCGTCATCCCTTGAACAATCCCCCCGAACAGCCCGATGCACGGGTCTCCATGCCAGGATTGGGATATGTCAGACGGACACGGTTCCAACCCCGACACGCCACCCGGCTGGGCGTCCAACCAGCCGCCGCCGTACGGCGGCGAGGGTGCGGCACCGTGGGCCGCACCCGGCGCCGGTCAGACGCCTCCTCCCGGCCCGCCTCCCGGGCAGGACCCCGGCAACCCCTACGGTCAGCCGCCGCATCAGCAGCAGCCGTACGGCCAGCCGCCGCCCCACCACCAGCCCCACGGGGGGCAGCCGTACGGCGGACAACCCTACGGAGGCCAGCCCTATGGGGGACAGCCGTACGGAGGTCAGCCGTACGGAGGTCAGCCGTACGGAGGTCAGCCGTACGGGGGACAGCCGTACGGAGGTCAGCCGTACGGCGGGACCGGCCCCTACGGGCAGCCCGCCCCGCCCTACGGGGGCCCGCCCGCCCTCAAGCCCGGCGTCATCCCCCTGCGCCCGCTGAACCTGGGCGACATCTACAACGGCGCGGTGCAGTTCATCCGGAGCAACCCGAAGGCCACCCTCGGCCTGTCCGCCCTGGTGACCATCCTCGCCGAGATCGCCACACTGGCCATCCAGATCCCCACGACCAGCGCGTTCGTCGACGCCGCCGTCTCGGAGACGCCGACCGACCCGTCGGACGTCCTGAGCATCGCCGGCAGCTTCCTGCTCGGCACCCTGCTCTCCGTCATCCTGCAGATGATCGCGATCGTGGTGCTCAGCGGAATGCTGACCAGCGTGCTGGGCCGCGCCGTGTTCGGCGAGTCCATCACGATCGGGGAGGCCTGGCGGCTGACGCGCGGCCGGGTGCTGCCGCTGCTCGGGCTGGCGCTGCTCCAGGTGCTCATGATCTTCGGCTTCATGATCCTGGCGGTCGTCCTGGTCACGGTGCTGGTCGCGGCCAACGCGCCGGGGGCGCTGGTCGGCGTGGTGGGCTTCGTCTTCATCATCGGCGGTCTCGTCGGCGCGGTCTTCCTCTACACCAAGCTGAGCCTGGCCGGTCCCGTGATCGTGCTGGAGCGCGCCGGGGTGTTCTCCGCCATCAGCAGGTCGTTCCGGCTGGTCAAGGGTGACTTCTGGCGGGTGTTCGGCATCCTCCTGCTCACCGCGGTCATCGCGGGGCTGATCGGCGGCGCCGTGAGCGTGCCGTTCTCCTTCGCCGCCCAGGTCGGCACCGGGGCCGGAGGCATCGAGGAGCTGCAGACCGGGCTCACGATCTCCCTCTTCCTGGGAGCGCTGGGCGCCGTCATCGCCGGGACGATCACCAACCCGTTCTCCGCCGCCGTCAACGCGCTGCTGTACGCCGACCGGAGGATGCGCGCCGAGGCGTTCGACCTGGTGCTCCAGACGGCCGCCACGGACCGCCAGCGCGGCGTGCAGAGCACGGCGCCCGAGGACCTGTGGCACCCGTCGCACTCGGCCGGCGGTCCCTACGGCTACGGGAACCCGCCCCAGCAGGGCTACGGCCACCCGCCCCAGGACCCCGGAGCCTGGAACCGGTGATCATCGACGTCCCGGTCGACATCGCCAGGGACGCCGCCCGGGAGGCGGCGATCAACGAGCTGGCCAAGCCGATCTATCCGAAGGAGTCCTGGTGGGACCGGCTCCTGCGGAGTGTGCGGGAGTGGATCGCCGATCTGATCGACGCCGCCTCGGGGCTGCCCGGCGGGTGGTTCTCGATCGTCATGCTCGCGCTCCTCATCGTCGCCGTCGCGATCCCCGTCCTGTCGATGGCGCGCCGCGCCACCCGGTCCCGGGCGGGGACCGCCGGCGAGCTGTTCGGCGCTCAGGCCCGCACCGCGGCCGAGCACCGCGCGGCCGCCGAGGCCTGCGCGGCGCAGGGCCGGTGGGCCGAGGCGATCAGGGAACGGCTGCGCGCCATCGCACGGGACCTGGAGGACCGGGCGCTGCTCGACCGCGTACCGGGCCGCACCGCGGACGAGCTGGCCGCCGACGCCGGCCGGATGCTCCCCGACCTCGCCGGCGAGCTGGCCGCCGCCGCCAGGCTCTTCGACGACGTCACCTACGGCGACCTGCCCGGCACCCCCGAGGGCTACCGGAGCATGGCCGAGCTGGACGACCGTCTCCGCCGGGCCAGGCCGGTGCTGTCGGGAGGTCCCGCGTGAGCCTCGACCCGTCGGCGTCGCAGCCCGGACCGGGCCCGGCCGCCGACACTCTCGCCTCCCCGCCCGCGTCCGGCGTTCCCGCTGCTTCTGCGGCGGAAGCCGGTCCCGCGCCCGCCAGCGCGCCCACGTCACCGCGCGTGCGGGACTCCTGGCGGCGCGCCCGCGGGGTGTTCGGCGTGCTGGGGATCATGGTGGCGCTCGCCGCGGTGACCGTGCTGATCGCCTCGCCGCGCCCCGGCGGCCGCCTCGATCCCGAGGCGACCACCCCGGTCGGGGCGCACGCGCTGGCCCAGCTCCTGCGCGACCAGGGCGTCGAGATCCGCCCGGCCAGGACCGTCGAGGAGGCCGGGGAACTGGCCACCCCGGACTCGCTGCTGCTGGTGGGCCGGACCGAGTTCCTCGCCGACGGCCTGCTGATGGCCGAGCTCGCCGAAGTGCCCGGCGACCGGCTGCTGGTCGAGCCGGTGACCCAGGCGCTGCAGGCCCTGGCGCCCGGCGTCTCCGCGGGCGCGCTGACGGACGTGGAGTCCCGCGAGCCGGGCTGCGACCTGCCCGCGGCCCTGCGGGCTGGCACCGCCGTCACCGGCGGCGTCTCCTACAACGGCCCCGCGGGGTCGCGCAGCTGCTACGGCGGCAGCGTGATCGTCTTCAACGCCGCCGGCCGGCAGATCACCGTCGTGGGCTCCAGCGACTTCATGACCAACGAGCGCCTGGCCGCGGACGGCAACGCCGCCCTGGCCATGAACCTGGCCGGCGCCCGGCCGGCGGTGGTCTGGCTGGTGCCCACCCTGCCGCAGACGGGCGGCGCCCAGGAGCAGGGCGAGGCCACTCTGACGGACCTGATCCCGTCCGGGGTCGGCTGGGCGGCCCTGCAGCTGTTCATCGCCGTCGTGCTGGTCGCGGTCTGGCGCGCCCGCAGGCTCGGCCCGGTGGTCCCCGAGCGGCTGCCGGTCGTCGTGCGCGCCGCAGAGACCGTGGAGGGGCGGGGACGCCTCTACCGCTCGCGCAGGGCCCGCGACCGGGCGGCGGCGGCCCTGCGGGCGGCGGCCCTCGACCGGATCATCCCGCGCCTCGGGCTGACGGGCGACGCCACTCCGGCGGGGGTGGTGGCGGCCGTCGCCATGCGAACCCCGCTAGATTCTCACCAGGCGGGGGCTCTGCTGTACGGCGCGGCGCCCGACGACGACGCGGGGCTCGTGGCCCTGGCCCGGCACCTCGACATCCTGGAAAGGCAGGTACGCGACTCGTGAGCGAGCACAGCACCCTCGGGCCCGGCATCCCCGGGCGCGGCACCGCCGGGGAGGGCGCCGCGTGATCCCGTCCGATCCCGGCTCCCAGCAGACCATCGCCTACTCCGGTGCGGCGGACCCCGGCGACGACGCGGCCCGCGCCTCGCTCGGGTCGCTGCGCAGCGAGGTCGCCAAGGCCGTCGTCGGCCAGGACGCCGTGGTCACCGGCCTGGTCATCGCCCTGCTGTGCCGGGGCCACGTGCTGCTCGAAGGCGTTCCCGGCGTCGCCAAGACCCTCCTGGTCCGGACGATGGCCACGGCGCTGTCCATGGACTTCAAGCGCGTGCAGTTCACCCCGGACCTCATGCCGGGCGACGTGACCGGGTCGCTGGTCTACGACGCCAAGACCTCGGAGTTCGAGTTCCACGAGGGCCCGGTCTTCACCAACCTGCTGCTCGCCGACGAGATCAACCGCACGCCGCCCAAGACCCAGGCCGCCCTGCTGGAGGCCATGGAGGAGCGGCAGGTCAGCGTCGAGGGGACCGCCCGCAAGCTTCCCGACCCGTTCATCGTGGCCGCCACGCAGAACCCGATCGAGTACGAGGGCACCTACCAGCTCCCCGAGGCCCAGCTCGACCGGTTCCTGCTGAAGCTCACCGTCCCGCTCCCCTCGCGCGAGCAGGAGATCGCGGTGCTGGAGCGGCACGCGCTCGGCTTCGACCCCAGGGACCTGTCCCACGTCAAGGCGGTGACCTCGGCCGAGGACCTGGCCGTGGGGCGCGCGGCCGTCGCCCGGGTGCACGTGGGCCCCGAGGTCCTCGGCTACGCCGTGGACATCGCGCGGGCCACCCGCCAGTCGCCGTCGCTGCGCATGGGCGTGTCGCCGCGAGGGACCACCGCCCTGCTGGGCGCCGCCCGCGCCTGGGCCTGGCTCTCCGGCCGCGGCTACGTCACCCCCGACGACATCAAGGCCCTGGCCCTGCCCGCGCTCCGGCACCGGATCCAGCTGCGTCCCGAGGCGGAGCTGGAGGGCGCCACCCCCGACGGCATCCTCGACGGCATCCTCACCGCCGTCCCCGTACCCCGCTGATGGCGCTCACCGGGCGCACGGGGCTGCTGGCCGCCCTCGGCGCGATCGTGGTGCTGTCCGCCCCGCAGCCGGGCATCGCGGTGCTCGGGGTGCTCGCGCTGCTGACGGCGCTGGTCGTGGCGGACCTGCTGCTGGCCGGGAGCGTCCGCCCGCTGCGGCTGGAGCGCTCGGGAGAGCGCCGGGTACGGCTCGGCGACACCGTCGAGGTGACGCTGACCGTCACCAACCCGGGGCCGCGGCGGGTACGCGGGCTCATCAGGGACGCCTGGTCGCCCAGCACCCGCGCGCTTCCCCGGCAGCAGCCCCTGGACGTCCCCGCCGGGGAGCGCCGCCGGGTGGTCACCGTGCTGGCCCCGTCCCGGCGGGGCGACCGCGAGTCCGCCGTGGTCACCGTCCGCTCCGTCGGCCCGCTGGGCCTGGCGGCCCGGCAGGGCTCGCACGCCGTACCGTGGACGATCCGGGTGCTGCCGCCCTTCCTCAGCCGCAGCCACCTGCCCGCCAAACTCTCCCGGCTGCGGGAGCTCGAAGGCCGCCACCCGGTGCTGATCCGCGGGCAGGGAACCGAGTTCGACTCGCTGCGGGAGTACGTGGTCGGCGACGACGTGCGCTCCATCGACTGGCGGGCCACGGCCAGGCGCAACGACGTGGTGGTGCGGACCTGGCGCCCGGAGCGGGACAGGCGCGTGCTGATCGTGCTCGACACCAGCCGCACCTCGGCGGGCCGCGTCGGGGTCGACCCGGCCTCGGGCGACCCCTCGGGCTGGCCCCGGCTCGACTGGTCGATGGACGCCGCGCTGCTGCTGGCCGCGCTGGCGGCCCGCGCCGGGGACCGGGTCGACTTCCTGGCCCACGACCGGACCGTCCGCGCCTGGGTGTCCGGCGCCTCCCGCACCGAGCTGCTGTCGGTCATGGTGAACGCCATGGCGCCGATCGAGGCGGAGCTGATCGAGGCCGACTCCGAGGGCATGGTCGCCGCCATCATGGCCAGGGCCGCGCACCGCTGCCTGGTGGTGCTGCTCACCGACCTGAACCCGGCGGCCCTGGAGGAGGGCCTGCTGCCGGTGCTCCCCCAGCTCGCCTCCCGCCACCTGGTTCTGCTCGCCGCGGTGTCCGACCCGCGGGTCGCCGCCATGGCGGAGGGCAGGGACACCGCCGAGCAGGTCTACGACGCGGCCGCCGCCGAGCACCTGCGCGGCGCGCGCCGCCGGATGACGGCGAGGCTGCGCCGGCACGGCGTGGAGGTCGTCGACGCCCTGCCCGACCAGATCGCCCCGGCGCTCGCCGACGCCTACCTGGCCCTGAAGGCCGCCGGCCGGCTCTGACGGAGCCCGTGCGCATGACCGCCCCACGGGACCGCCGGGCCGTACGGTGCCGTCAGGCGGGGGCGGGGACGGGGACGTAGTCGGGGGCCACGCCCAGGCCGGCCAGCCACTGCCGCATGCCCGGCACGCCCAGGGGGTCGGCGACGACCTTGGCCGCGTACTCCTTCACCAGGACCTCCTCGCCGTCGTCGAACAGCAGCCGGGCCGGGCCGGACCAGGAGAGCGTCCACCGGGCCTGCCCGTGCTGGACCAGCACGGCCTCCAGCGCCTGTCCCAGCACGCCCGCCAGCAGCGTGTCCGAGCGGTTCCAGCCGAGCCGCAGCAGCTCGGCCTCCAGGTCGGCGTGCCGGCCGCGGGCCAGCGCCTCGAAGGCGGCGTCCAGGTAGGGCCGCGGGGCCCCCATGACCCGCTGGCCGGCGGCGGCCAGGTCGTGCAGCGCCTCACCGTTGCGGACGGCGTACATCCCGCGCTCGACCAGCTCCTCCCAGGGCACCGGCCGCAGGCCGGACAGCGCCTCGGGGCTCCAGACGGTCTGCTCCACGGCGGCCGCGGCGCGCTCCGGATCGGCCAGGAGCGCGGTCGCCGGCCGGCGGTCGGGCCGGTGTCCCGGCTCCGGCAGCAGGGCGATCGCCGCGAGCCGCTCGGCCAGACCGGGATGGGAGTCGTAGGGCGAGGTCTCCTCGGGCCGCTCGCTCGCCCTGGCGACCTCGGCCTGCCGGGCCGGGTCGCCCAGCAGCGCGCGGAAGCCTTCCAGCACCCGGGCGGGACGGTTGCCGCCGGTCCCGGTGAGCGTCAGATAGTCCTCCGCGAACAGCTCCCAGGCCAGCGCCGTGGCGTGGACCTTGCGCAGCGCTCCGGCCGCGGCCTCCCGGCCCGCGATCGCCACCGCGAACTCGTCGGCCTCCAGCTCCTGGCGGCGGGAGACGGCCTGCGAGATGCGCAGGTAGAGCTTGGCGTACCAGGAGAACAGCCGCTGGACGATCGGGTGGTTGTCCAGCCCCCGGACGGTCGCGATCAGCGCCGTCCTGCCCCGGTAGACGGGCGCGCCGAGGCGGGTGTGCGCCCCGCTGTAGTGGCCCAGCTCGTGCCCCAGCACCGCGCGCATCTCGTCGACCGTGAGGGTCTCGACCAGCGGCAGGCCGATGTACATGCGGCGCCGGGTCGCCCGCAGCCCCAGGAACCGGGTGTCCTCGGAGACCGCGGCGTTCACCTCCGCGACGAGGCGGATCTCGTCGGGGGCGCCGGTCCGCACGCGCGCGGCGAGCTCCTCGACCGTCCGCCACAGCTCGGGCTCGTGCTCCCGGGTGACGGCCACGCCGGGCTCGTCGCCTTCCCCGCTCCTGCTGCGGGCCACCCACAGGGCCCGTACGAGCGCACCGGCGGCGAAGGTCAGCAGGACCGCGACCTTCAGCCCGCCGGCGTGGAAGTCGACGAAGAACAGCCAGAAGTCGAACAGTACGGCCGCCGCCAGGATGGCCCCCACCAGCACGTAGAAGCCGGCGAGCAGGGCGAAGGCGAGGGCGGCGCGCAGAGCGGTGGTCACGGAGGGCTCCACGGTCGGGGAAAGCGTGGAACGACTTTAGCCGAGCGACCTCACGAAATAGACAAATCACACCAGGGGCATCAGGCGGCCGGGACGACGTCCGGGGCGCGCTCGACGTCACCGGTCTCGCCGGCCGCGGCCGCCCGGCGGCCGAAGTACACGACATAGGTCAGGAAGACGGCCTCGGCCAGCACTCCGATGCCGATGCGCGCCCAGGTCGGCAGCGGGGACGGGGTGACCAGCGCCTCGATCAGGCCGGAGACGAGCAGGACGACGACCAGGCCCAGCGCCACGCTGACGATCGCGCGTCCCTGCTCGGCCAGCGCCTGGCCGCGCGGGCGGGGTCCGGGGTCGATCACGGTCCAGCCCAGCTTCAGGCCGGCCCCCGCCGCGAGGAAGACCGCCGTGAGCTCCAGCAGGCCGTGCGGGGTGATCAGGCCGAAGAAGATGTCGCTCTTGCCCGCCGAGGCCATCAGGCCGCCCAGGACACCGACGTTGAGCGCGTTCTGCAGCAGGACGTACAGGATCGGGATGCCCAGCAGGATCGAGAACGCGATGCACTGCGCCGCGACCCAGGCGTTGTTCAGCCAGACGTGCGCGGCGAAGGAGCCCGCGGGGTTCTCGCTGTAGTAGTCGGCGAAGTCGTGCTCGACGAGCTGCCGGATCTCCTCGGGGGTGCCCAGGCTCGCCTGGACCTCGGGGCTGCTCGCCACCCACACCCCGGCGATCACGGCGATCGCCGTCGAGGCGAGGGTCGCGCCCAGCCACCAGCGCCAGGACCGGTAGGCGACGACCGGGAAGGAGACCGTCCAGAACCGGACGACCTCCCGCCAGAGGGGGGCGTGCGCCCCGGTGACGGCCGAGCGGGCCCGGGCCACCAGGGAGGCCAGCCGGCCGACCAGCAGCCCGTCACGGGACGACGAGCGCGCGATGGACAGGTGCGTGGCGACCCGCTCGTACAGCTCGACCAGTTCGTCGACCTCCGCCCCGCTGAGATGGCGGCGGCGCTTCACCAGCTGATCAAGACGGTCCCACGTCGGCTGGTGGGCGGTCACGAAGGCATCGATGTCCACATTCCGAGCCTATTGTCCGCGCCCCGGAAACCGCCACGCGGCATCCGTGCAGCCGGTGCCGGACGGTAGGGTCGATGATGTGTCCGATCTGGTAACCGGTGATGCGATCGTCGTCGATGTTCAGACCGCGCAGCTCCCGGTCCGGGTGGCCGCTTTCCTGATCGACTTCCTCGTGCAGGCAGTGGCGATCATCGGCGCCCTCCTGCTGATCTCGAACACGACCACGGTGCTGGACTCCTCCCTGGCCGAGGCGTTCGTGATCCTGTTCATGGTGCTGGTGCTCGTGGCCTATCCCGTGCTGATGGAGACGCTGACCCGGGGCCGCACCCTGGGCAAGCTCGCCCTCGGGCTGCGGGTGGTCAGCGACGACGGCGGTCCCGAGCTGTTCCGGCAGGCGCTCTTCCGCGGCCTGACGGGCTTCGTCGAGATCTACGCGCTCAGCGGCGGCCCGGCCGTCATCTGCTCGCTCATCTCCCCCAAGGGCAAGCGCCTCGGCGACATCTTCGCCGGGACGATGGTGATCTCCGAGCGCGGTCCGCGCAACGCGGGCCCGCCGCCGCAGATGCCCCCGCAGCTGGCCGGGTGGGCGGCGACGCTGGAGCTGTCCCAGCTGCCGGACGAGCTCATCCACACCGCCCGGCAGTACCTCACCCGCCTGCAGGACCTGTCCCCGGCCGTGCAGCAGGAGATGGGCACGCGCATCGCGGCCCAGACCGCCTCCTACGTCTCCCCGCCCCCGCCGCCCGGCGTGCCGCCGTACGCCTACCTCTCCGCGGTCCTGGCCGAACGGCGCCGCCGCCACCTGGACCGGCTGATGCGCCGCGCCGCCGCCCGGCAGGCCGCCCACGCGACGGGACACCCCCACCTGCCCGCGCAGCCGTACGGCGCCGTCCCCCAGCCCGCGCAGCCGTACGGCGGCTCCCCCGTCCCCGCCCCCGCGGCTCCGTCGTACGGCGCCGGCCCCACTCCCGGCGGCTTCGCCCCTCCGGTCTGAGACCCCGCACACGCGAAGGGGGCGGCGGGTGGGTCCCGCCGCCCCCTTCTGTCAGGGTCTACCGCTCCTCAGGGGTCACCAGCCGTGGTGGCCGTGGTAGGACTCCTGGGTCTGCACGTTCAGCCGGTCCACGCGGACGTGCCGGGCCGGGTCGGTGCGGCGGTCGTTGATCTTCACGACGTCGAATCCCTTGTGGAAGTCGCTGCCGTAGATGTAGCCGTTGTAGTAGTAGGCCGACCAGATGCCGCCTCCGCCGGGCAGGCTCTCCGGGCCGCGCTCGAAGTAGCCGATCTCCTTCGGCTTGGACGAGTCGGTGAAGTCCCAGATCGAGATGCCGCCCTGGTACCAGGCCTGGACCATGATGTCCTTGCCCTTGACCGGGATCAGCGAGCCGTTGTGGGCCACACAGTTCTCGTTGTCCGCCTGGTAGCGCGGGATCTTGAAGTAGCTCTTGAAGACGAGCTTGCCCTTGACGATGTCGTAGATGGCGTCGGCGCCCCTGTTCGGGCCGGTGGCCTCGTTGCAGGTGGCACCGCTGCCGCCGCCGAGCTCGTCGGTGAAGACGACCTTGGTGGCCGAGTTGTTGAACGTCGCCGAGTGCCAGAACGCGAAGTTCGGGTCGGTGACCCGGGCGGTCACCTTCGGGTTCAGGCGGTCGGAGATGTCGAAGAGCACGCCGTCGCCCATGCAGGCGCCCGCGGCGATGTTCTTCTCGGCGTAGACGGTGATGTCGTGGCAGCCGCTGGTGGGCAGCAGCAGGCCCGGCTGGGTCTCGTTGCCGCCGTCGGGGAAGATCACCGGAGTGGCCGCGACGGCCGCCTCCGCCGGGTTCCTCAGCGGGACCTTGATGACGGAGATCTTGTCATGCGGCGGCTGGCAGTCGGGGAAGGTCGCGTTCGGGTTGTAGGAGGAGACGTACAGGTAGACGTTGCGCCGCCGGTCCGAACCCTTGCCCGGGACCAGGGTCAGGGTGTGCGAACCGCAGTTGGTCTCGACGGACTTGATGTACTTGGGGTTGGTCTTGTCGCTGATGTCGAAGATCCGCACGCCCTCCCACGACTCCTTGACCGACGCGGGCTGCGCGGTGCTCTCACAGGAGTCGTTGTTGCGGGAGGAGTCCACGGCGCTGAACAGCAGGTTGCCGTAGACCGAGACGTCCATCTGCGAACCCGGGCAGACGACGGTGCCGACGACCTTGGCCTCCTTCGGCTTGCGGACGTCGTAGATGGCGAAACCGCCGTAGTTGCCGACGTAGGCGTAGCCGTCCTGGAAGGCGATGTCGGTGTTGATGGTGGTCGTCAGCCCGTCGGGCTTGGGCACCGTGGTCACGTGGGAGACGTTGGGGCTCGTGACGATCTGGTCGTTCGGCGGGATGTCCGCGGCCTGGGCCGGGGTCGCCGGCGCGAGCAGGACCGCGGCGGCCGCCGCGACTATTAAGGTCCGGCCGATTCTTCGGGGTGTGAGCACTCGGGACCTCCTGGCAGAGCAGATGAGGGCACACGGAAATGATCCAAATTGTCAGCCCGGACAGTCAGATCGGCCAGACGGCACCGTGTAAGGAGAAACATCTACTTTGACATCTTTACCCTGACAATCCGCAGTTGTACCGTGTAGCGTCCTGTCACCCCATCCCGCCTGAACCGTACGACAGGCGGCGGGAACGCTGTCTTTACCCGGCGGATCACCGCGGGTTAGGTTGCCAGGCACGAACCCTTTCCCGTGAAGGAGGCCGGGTGCGCGCCGCGCCGATCCCCGTGGCCATCTCCGTCCTGTCCCTCGTCGCCCTCCTCTCGGCCTGCAGCGCCCAGGCCGAGTCGCCCCCCTCCGCCAGGTCGACCGCCCCCATCGTCGTACCCGGCCGGCCCGGCGAGGCGGCCAGGACGATCAGCCCGAGCGAGGCCGCGACCATCGTGGCCGCCCCCTCCGCCAACGCCGTGGACGTCAAGTACGTCCAGGACATGATCGTCCACCACCGGCAGGCCCTCGACATGGCGGTCCTGGCCCCCTCCCGCGCCCGGTCGGCCACGCTGAAGGGCCTCGCCTCGCGCATCCGGGACGCCCAGGGGCCGGAGATCCAGTTCATGACCACCTGGCTGCAGCAGCAGGGGCAGCGGGTGCCCGACCACCACGCCCACCACGAGGGCATGCCCGGCATGGCCACGCCCGAGCAGATGGAGTCTCTGAAGGCCGCCTCGGGCGAGGAGTTCGACCGGCTCTTCCTCCAGCTGATGATCGCCCACCATCAGGGCGCGATCGCGATGTCCCAGCGGGTCTTCATCGGCGGTTCCCACATCACGATCCAGGAGCTCGCCGCCGACGTCACCTCGACCCAGAGCGCCGAGATCCGCCGCATGCTCGCCATGCAGGAGGGGATGTGACCCGCCGGACGTGACTTCGGGGACCCCGGGCGTGCCCCTCAGTCCGCCGTACGGTCCCGGAAGCACGCCGTACGGTCGGAAGCACGCCGTACGGTCCCGGAGCATGCTGTGACGGCCTCGGGGCCTCCGGCCCGCTCAGGAGCGCGCGTCAGGAACCCGCCCGCCAGGAGTGCAGATAGCGTTCCTGCTCGGGGGTCAGGTCGTCCACCTCGATCCCGGCGGCGGCCAGCTTCAGGCGGGCCACCTCGACGTCCACCTCCTCGGGGACGTCGTAGACCCCGGGCTCCAGCCCCGACGGCCGTTCCCGGACCAGCCAGGCGACCGCGAGCGCCTGGGCGGAGAAGGACATGTCCATCACCGCCGCCGGGTGGCCCTCGGCGGCCGTCAGGTTGACCAGGCGGCCCTCGGCCAGCAGCAGGAGCCTGCGGCCGTCGGCCAGGACGTACTCGTCGGTGTTCGGGCGGACCCCGCGGTGCACGGCCTGCGCCAGCTCGTCCAGGGCGCGCACGTCGATCTCGACGTCGAAGTGACCGGCGTTGGCCAGGATCGCGCCGTCCTTCATCACGGCCAGGTGCTCGCCCCTGATCACGTCGCGGTTCCCGGTGACCGTGACGAACACGTCCCCCTCCCGGGCCGCACCGGCCATCGGCCGCACGTCGTAGCCCTGCAGCGAGGCGTCCAGCGCCTTGACCGGGTCGATCTCGGTGACCACCACCCGGGCGCCCAGCCCCCTGGCCCGCTCGGCCACGCCTCTGCCGCAGTAGCCGAAGCCCGCGACCACCACCGTCTTGCCCGCCAGCAGGGTGTTGGTGGCGCGCATGATGCCGTCGACCGTGGACTGGCCGGTGCCGTACCGGTTGTCGAACATCCGCTTGGTCCTGGTGTCGTTGACCGCGACCATCGGGAAGCGCAGGGCCTCCTCGGCGGCCATCTGCCGCAGGCGGATGATGCCGGTCGTGGTCTCCTCGCAGCCCCCGAGGACCCCGTCGAGCAGTTCGGTCCGCTCGGTGTGCAGGATGTTCACCAGGTCGCAGCCGTCGTCGAGGACGACGGCCGGGGCGATGTCGAGCGCCTGGTGGATGTGCCGGTAGTAGGCGTCCCGGTCGACCCCGGCCCGGGCGTGGACCGCGATCCCGTAGTCGGCCAGCGCGGCGGCCACGTCGTCCTGGGTGGACAGCGGGTTGGAGGCGGCCAGCGCGATCTCGGCCCCGCCGGCCTTCAGCGCGCCCATGAGCACCGCGGTCTCGGCGGTGACGTGCAGGCACGCGGCCACGCGCAGCCCCTCCAGCGGCCGCTCGGCCGCGAACCGGGCCCCGATCGCGGTGAGCACGGGCATCGCCCGCGCCGCCCAGCCGATCCGCCGTTCCCCGGACTCCACCAGCGCGCTGTCCAACATCTCCCCTTGATCCGCGAAGGCCCCCGCGCTCGCGCGGGGGCCTTTCAGGCTGAACGATCCGGCTCGGTGACCCGGTATCGGTGGCCCGGTGACTCAGTAGCGGTAGTGCTCGGGCTTGTAGGGGCCCTCGACCGGGACGCCGATGTAGTCGGCCTGGGCCTTGGTCAGCTCGGTGAGCTTCACGCCCAGGGCGTCGAGGTGCAGGCGCGCGACCTTCTCGTCCAGGTGCTTGGGCAGCACGTAGACGCCGATCGGGTACTCCTCGGTCTTGGTGAACAGCTCGATCTGGGCGATCACCTGGTTGGTGAAGGAGTTCGACATGACGAAGGAGGGGTGGCCGGTGGCGCAGCCCAGGTTCATCAGCCGGCCCTCGGCGAGCACGATGATGGAGTGGCCGTCGGGGAAGGTCCAGGTGTGGACCTGCGGCTTGACCTCGTCCTTCACGATGCCGGGGATCTTCGCCAGACCGGCCATGTCGATCTCGTTGTCGAAGTGGCCGATGTTGGACACGATCGCGTTGTGCTTCATCCGGGACATGTGGTCGGCCGTGATGATGTTGAAGTTGCCGGTCGTGGTGACGAAGATGTCGGCGATCTCGACGACGTCCTCCAGGGTGGTGACCTGGAAGCCGTCCATGGCGGCCTGGAGGGCGCAGATCGGGTCGATCTCGGTGACGATGACGCGGGCGCCCTGGCCGCGCAGCGCGTCGGCGCAGCCCTTGCCGACGTCGCCGTAGCCGCACACGACCGCGACCTTGCCGCCGATCAGCACGTCGGTGGCCCGGTTGAGGCCGTCGATGACCGAGTGGCGGCAGCCGTACTTGTTGTCGAACTTCGACTTGGTCACCGAGTCGTTGACGTTGATCGCCGGGAAGAGCAGCGTGCCGGCCTTGAACATCTCGTACAGGCGGTGGACGCCGGTGGTGGTCTCCTCGGTGACGCCCTTGATGCGCGAGGCGATCTCGGTCCACTTCTTGTCGGCGGTGACCGTACGGCGGAGCAGATCGAGGATGATCTTCCACTCCTCCGGGTCGTCCTCGGCGGCGCTGGGGACGGCACCGGCCTTCTCGTACTCGGCGCCCTTGTGGACGAGCAGGGTGGCGTCGCCGCCGTCGTCGAGGATCATGTTGGGGCCCTCACCGCCGGGCCAGTTCAGGGCCTGCTCGGTGCACCACCAGTACTCCTCCAGGGTCTCGCCCTTCCAGGCGAAGACCGGGACGCCCTTGGGGTCGTCGACGGTGCCGTCGGGGCCGACGACGACGGCCGCGGCCGCGTGGTCCTGGGTGGAGAAGATGTTGCAGCTCACCCAGCGGACCTCGGCGCCGAGCGCGACCAGCGTCTCGATGAGCACGGCGGTCTGGATGGTCATGTGCAGCGAGCCCATGATCTTCGCCCCGGCCAGCGGCTGCGCGGCGGCGTACTCCTTGCGGACGGCCATCAGACCGGGCATCTCGTGCTCGGCGAGCTGGATCTCCTTGCGCCCGAAGGCCGCAAGGGAAAGGTCGGCGACCTTGAAGTCCATGTGGTTACCCCTCTACCGGAAAGTCAACGCCTGCGAGTCTAAACGCGGCCGGAGGGCGGACGCACCGCGAGGAGGGGTAAAGTGACATAAGATTGTCAGAATGCGGATTACCGAGGCCGCCAAGCGGCTGGGCATGTCTCCCAGAATGCTCCGTTACCGGGAATCGCTGGGCCTGCTCCCCCCTGTCCGGGAGCAGGGGGCGCACCGCCGGTTCGGGCCCGAGGAGCTGTCGGCCGTGGCCCAGGGCGTGGAGCTGGAACGGCGCTTCGACATCTCCCCCGGCGAGCTGTCCTTCGCGCTGCGGGTGCTGAGCGAGCCCGCGGTCGCGCAGGCCGTACGCGATCTCGGCCTGCGGATCGGCCGCCTGCAGGCTCCGCGCCGGGCGCTGGACTTCGAGAAGGAGAAGGCCCTGCGCCTGCTCCAGGGCCGCGCAGAGCCGGGCCGCGCAGAGCCGGGCCGCCACCTGCGAGATCGCTCCCAGGAGTGACGACAGCGGACTCACCGACGCCGGAGGATTCCCCCATGGACATCAAGCTGGGCCGGGCCGAGGAACGGCTGGCCTCCCTCGGCGTCGGGCGCCCCGCCTCATTACCGCTCGCCGACGCCGCCGTCGCCGCCTTCCTCGCGGTCGCCGCGTGCCTGGAGCTCATCGCGGGAGGCCACTCGATCACCACCCTGCCGCCCGCTGTGCTGGCCACCGCCCCGCTGGCGATCCGCCGCTCCCAGCCGTGGCTGGCCGTCGCACTGACCTTCACGGGGGCGGTCTGGCTGGTGCTGGCGGATGTGCGCATGCCCTCCGTCGCCATCGCGATCTCGGGAGTGCTCTCCTTCTACACGATCCTGCGCACACTCCGTCGCAGGGCCGCCTGGACCCTGACGGCGGGTGTCGGCGCGCTCCTGGCGGCGGCCGTCGCGGCCGTCGTGTACCTCTGGTCGTACGAGTACCTGCGCGAATGGGGGGCCGTGGCCCTCGCCCTGCTGGGCGTGATCGCGGCGACGGCGCTCCTGGCGGACGTACGGCGGAGCCGTACAGAGGTCGAGGAGGTGAGAGCCGACAGGCTGGAGAGCCTGAAGGAGCAGGCGGCGATGGCCGAGCGGGCCAGGATCGCCCGGGAGATGCACGACATCGTGGCCCACTCGATCTCGATGGTCGCCGTCCAGGCCGAGACCGCGCCCTACACGATCCCCGGCCTCGACGAGCGGGCGAAACAGGAGTTCGCCGACATCGCGACGAGCGCCCGGTCCACCCTCACCGAGATGCGCCGCCTGCTCGGCGTGCTCCGCGCCGACATCCCGGACGCTCCGGAGACCGCGCCGCAACCGGGGCTGGCGCGGCTTCCCGAGCTGATCGGGCAGCACGACGGCGAGGTCGACCTGGACGTGGTCGGCGAGCCGGTCCAGCCGCCGCAGGCCGTGGACGTCTCGGCCTACCGGATCGTCCAGGAGGCGCTGACCAACGTCCGCGTCCACGCTCCGGGGGCCCGGGTCTCCATCGAGGTGGCCTACCGCCCCGACATGCTGGTCCTGCGCATCGCCGACAACGGCCCGGGGCCCTCCGGCGACGACTCCGGCGGGCACGGGCTGGTCGGGATGCGGGAGCGGGCGCTCGCCCTCGGCGGCTGGTTCACCGCAGGACCGGGCCCCGGCGGCGGTTTCCTGATCCAGACGGGACTCCCGCTGGAATGACCGCCGCGGGACCCGAGACTCCGGACGGGCCGGTCCGCGTGCTCGTCGCCGACGACCAGCCGATCGTGCTGCGCGGCTTCGCGGCGGTGCTCGACGCCCAGCCCGACCTCACCGTGGTCGGCACCGCCCCGGACGGCGCGCAGGCCGTCCTGCTGGCCCGGGACACCCGTCCGGACGTCGCCCTGCTGGACATCCGGATGCCGCAGATGGACGGGATCGAGGCGGCCCGCCGGATCCTGGAGACCGGGACGACCAAGGTGATCATGATCACCACGTTCGACCTGGACGACTACGTGTACGACGCGCTCACCGCGGGGGCGAGCGGGTTCCTGCTCAAGGACGTCCGTGCGAACGACCTGGCCGAGGCGGTGCGTACGGTGGCCCGGGGCGAGGCGCTGTTCGCCCCGAGGATCACCCGGCGGCTGATCGCCGAGTTCGCCCGGCAGCGGCGGCCCCGGCCCGGCGCCGGCCCGCTGACCCCCCGGGAGACCGAGGTGCTCCGCCTGATCGCCCAGGGCCTGTCCAACGGCGAGATAGCCGCCGCGCTCGTGGTCACCGAGCACACCGTGAAGACCCACGTCGCCCGGATCCTGGCCAAGCTGGGCCTGCGCGACCGCACCCAGGCGGTGATCCACGCCTACGAGACCGGTCTCGTCGTGCCGCACTCCTGAAACGGCGGTCCGGCCGGGCCGCGCGGGCGCGCCGCGGCGCCGGGACGGCCGCCGGAACGCGAACGCCGTACCTCCCGGATCTTCCGGGCGGTACGGCGTGCGGTCGCGGACCGGGTCAGGCGGAGCCGCTGGGGGCGGCGGCGCGATCCTGCCGGTAGAGGTCGGGCTCCAGATAGATCACCCGGGCGTCCGGGACGGCCTCGCGGACGCGGCGCTCGGCCTCGTCGATGCCGCGGGCCACGTCGGCGGCCGTGTCGTTGTGCTCCACCGCGATCTTGGCGGCGACCAGGATCTCCTCCGGACCCAGGTGCAGCGTGCGCATGTGGATGATCCGGGAGACCTCGGGGGTGCTCTGCAGGGCGTCGCAGATCCTCTTCTCGACCTCGGGACCGGCGCCCTCGCCGATGAGCAGCGACTTGGTCTCGATCGCCAGAATGACCGCGATGGCCGCGAGCAGGACGCCGATCATCAGGGTGCCGATGCCGTCCCAGACCGCGTTGTCGGTCACCACGGCCATGGTCACGCCGAACAGCGCGAAGATCAGGCCGAGCAGCGCGCCGAGGTCCTCCAGGACGATGACCGGCAGCTCGGGGGACTTCGAGCGGCGGATGAACGCGACCCAGGACTGGTTGCCGCGGACCGCGTTCGACTCCTTGATCGCGGTCCGGAAGGAGAACGTCTCGGCGATGATCGCGAAGATCAACACGCCGAAGGCCCATTGCGGACTCTCGATGGCCTCGGGGTGGGAGATCTTGTGCCAGCCCTCGTACAGAGAGAACACCGCACCGATGGTGAACAGCACCACCGCCACGACGAAGGCGTAGAAGTAGCGTTCGCGGCCGTAGCCGAAGGGGTGCTCGGGAGTGCGCTCCCGGGCCGCCCGCTTGCCGCCGATCAGCAGCAGCGCCTGGTTGCCCGAGTCGGCCACCGAGTGGATGCCCTCGGCGAGCATCGCCGACGAGCCGGTGAAAGCGAACGCGACGAACTTCGCCGCGGCAATGGACAGGTTCGCGGCGAGTGCCGCAATGATCGCTCTTGTACCGCCGCCCGCGCTCACGGCAGCCTCCACTCGTTATCCGGAAAAGTCGCGACAGGATCCTATTGGGAAATTCTCGCCTTGAGTTCGTTGATCACCGACACCGGGGTCGGATCGATGCCGTACCCCAGAGCGAGGTACGTACTCGCGTAATCCCCCAGCCCGATCAGCGTCGCCAGCCGTTCCAGCGGGTGCAGTCCCTCGGCGAGGACCTCGGTGACCGGGACGCCGCGGTCCTGCGCCAGCCGTACCGACACCTCGCGCCGCCGGGCCGCCTGCGGGTGCTCCTCCACATCGCGCAGCACGACCAGTCGCAGCGTGCGACCGGCCTCGTCGGCGAAGATGTCGCGTTCGGCCAGCGGGCCGTCGAAGGTGACCACCTGGTTGTGGCCGACCTCGGGGATCTCGCCCCAGATCGCCGGGTACTTGGCGTTCTCGTTGAGCTGGCAGGCCCACCGGTGGGCCGCCACCGAGGCCGGCCCCGAGGAGCCCCAGATCATCGGCACGCTCTCGGCCAGCTCCATGGCCAGCGACTTTCCGGGATTGATGAACGAATCGCTCGCCGGGCGGCAGCGGTGCGCGATCTCCTCCAGCCGGCCCGCCGCCGACTCGAACGCCTCCTCGTCCGCCTGGACCAGGCCCAGCGCGGACGCGGCGACGATCAGCGGGACCGAGAGCGCCCAGAGCCCGGCGCGCGGCTGGCCCTGCGAGACGACGGGGACGAACAGGGCGCCGGCCTGCCGGGCGATCGCCTCCAGCGGGGAGCCGGCGCCGCCCACGGCGAGCAGGCGGCAGCCGCGGCGCACCGCCTCGGTCGCCAGGGCGACCGTCTCCTCGCTGGCGCCCGAGTGCGACACCGCGACGACCAGGTCCGTCGCCCCCACCCAGCCCGGCAGCCGGTAGGACCGCACGGTCACGATCGGCAGCGGGATGCCGTTGCCGCACACCGCTTCGAGGACGTCCCCGGCGATGCCGGAGCCGCCCATGCCCACCACCACGATGGCCCTGGGACGGCCGTCCCCGGCCACGGACGGCACGCCCGCCTCATGGGCGGCCCGGTAGGAGGTGCGCACCTGCGCGGCCGAGGCGGCCACCGCGCGCAGCATGCCCTCCGGGTCGCCGTCGTCCAGCGACCGGACGTCGTCGAGCCGGTCGGCCTCCCAGCTCACGGCTTGCGCGCCTCGTCCACCAGCAGCACCGGGATGTCGTCGCGGACGGGATAGACGAGCCCGCAGGCCTCTGAGGTGCACGACAGCTCGTCCGCCTCCGGCTCGGCGCGCAGCGGGGACTTGCAGTTCGGACAGGCCAGGATCTCCAGCAGCCAGTCGTCGATCTTCACGCGGTCAGCTCCTCACGACAGCCAGGACTTCGTCCCTGATCGCTGCCATCTGAATCTCGTCGGCCGCCTCGGCGTTCAGCCGGAGCAGCGGCTCGGTGTTGGACGGACGAAGATTGAACCACCATCCGGGACCGGACACGGTCAGGCCGTCCAGTTCGTCGAAGGTGACGCCCTCGCGGGCGGCGAAGACCTCCCTGACCCGGGCCGTCGCGGCCGCCTGGTCGGCGACGGTGCTGTTGATCTCGCCGGAGGCGGTGTAGCGGGCGTAGTCGGCCAGGATGTCCGACAGCGGCAGGTCCTGCTCGCCCAGCGCGGCCAGCACGTGCATGGCGGCCAGCATGCCGGAGTCGGCGAACCAGAAGTCCCTGAAGTAGTAGTGGGCGGAGTGCTCGCCGCCGAAGACCGCCCCGGTCGCGGCCATCTCGGCCTTGATGAAGGAGTGGCCCACCCGGGTGCGGACCGGCGTGCCGCCGCGCTCCGCGACGATCTCGGGGACGCCCCGCGAGGTGATCAGGTTGTGGATGATCACCGAACCCGGGTGCTTGACCAGCTCGCGCGAGGCCACCAGCGCGGTGATCGTCGAGGGGGAGACCGACTCGCCCCGCTCGTCGACGACCCAGCAGCGGTCGGCGTCGCCGTCGAAGGCGAGCCCGATGTCCGCGCCGGTGTCGATCACGGCCTTCTGCAGGTCGCGCAGGTTCTCCGGCTCGATCGGGTTGGCCTCGTGGTTGGGGAAGGTGCCGTCCAGCTCGAAGTAGAGCGGGACCGTCTCGATCGGCAGGCCCTCGAAGACCGCCGGGACGGTGTATCCCCCCATGCCGTTGCCGGCGTCGACCGCGACCTTCAGCGGCCGGATGCCGGACAGGTCGACCAGTTTGCGCAGGTGCTCGGCGTAGCCCTGCAGCAGGTTCTGCTCGGTGACTCCCCCGGCGCCCTCGCCGGGGCCCCCGGCCGCCAGGATCGCCGCGGCCCGGTCGCGGATCTCGGTGAGCCCGGTGTCCCCGCCGATCGGCACGGCGCCCGCGCGGCACATCTTCATGCCGTTGTAGCGGGCCGGATTGTGGCTGGCGGTGAACATCACGCCGGGCAGGCCGAGACTGCCGCTGGCGTAGTAGAGCAGGTCGGTCGAGCCGAGGCCGGCGTGCACGACGCCGGCGCCCCGGGCGGTCGCCCCCCGGGCGAACGCGGCCGCCAGCGGTCCGGAGGAGGTGCGCATGTCGTGGGCCGTCACGAGCCGGTCCGCCCCGATCACCTCCACGAAGGCGGCGCCGACGGCCTCGGCGGTCTCCTCGTCGAGTTCACCCGGTACGACGCCCCGAACGTCGTACGCCTTGAAGATCTTGGCGAGGTCGCCCACTCCAGCTCCGCCCCCTGTGTCGTTTCTGCCGGACCCCCAGCCTAGGGGGTCAGCGGTCGCGCTGGGGCTGCGCCGAGCGCAGCACACGCAGGTGTCCGCGCCGGCCGACCTCGACCGCCTGGCCGACCGGCTCGGCGCCGCCGGCCGGGGTGGGCCGGGCCGCCTCGCGCACGGCGTTGGCGAGAGCCTCCAGGTCGTCCGTGCTCGGCGACACGCCGTCGGTGGGAAGGCGGACGACCTCCCAGCCGCGCGGTGCGGTCAGGCGCTCGGCATGCTCGGCGCACAGGTCGTAACAGTGCGGCTCGGCGTACGTCGCCAAGGGCCCGAGAACAGCGGTCGAATCGGCGTAGACGTACGTGAGCGTGAAAACGGCAGGCTGACTGCACGCGGTGCGGGAACAGCGGCGGACGGGGCTCACGGTGGTGACCGTATCCGGTAAGCGTCCGAGGCGCCACTATCTGAGCGCTCTTAACGAGCGTGTCGCCACAATTCGGACACCTCTTCCGACTCTCGCGCCCCTCGTACGGCTCGCGGAACGCTCATCCGGCACGCCCCGGGAGCCCGGCCCATACCCGCGCCTAGATCTCTCACACCGTCACGTGTCGTGATCCTTCACGTTTCGCCGGTGAGCATGTCTAAGCTTGAGCCGTGAGTTCGGCACCCGGAAGACCCCGCTCCCCCCGCAGGCGCGACCGTCACGGTCGGGGCATGCGCGGCCCTCTGGCGCCCTCCCACATCCCGATCGCCAAGTCCCGCAGCGAGCGCTTCGACGACCTCGTCCTGGACGCCGTGGACCGGCTCAGGCCCCGCTGGGGGCGGCAGCTGGCGTCGGTGGAGTTCGCGGTCGAGGAGGTGCCCCCGGCCCGCGACCTCGGCGACGGCCCCGGGGCGATCACCGGTGACCCGATCCCGTTCGGCCGGGTGGAGCCCGCCGCCTCCGGCCGTCCCGCCATCGTCATCGTCTACCGGCGCCCGCTGGAGGCCAGGGCCCAGGACCGCGACCAGCTCGGCGCGATGGTGCACGACACCGTGGTGGAGCAGGTGGCCGGCCTCCTCGGCCTGTCCCCGGAGTCCGTGGACCCCGGCTACGACGACCGCGACTGACCCGGACCCTCCCCATCAGGGCAGGACGACCGCCGTCGACTCGGTGATCGGGGGGATCAGCGCCCACATGCGGGCCGCGGCCAGGGGCTGGACGGTCAGCGCGAGCCCGTCCTTGAGCTTCTCGTCCATCACCCGCCCGCCGTACACCGGCCCCGAGTCCGGCAGCGGCAGCACCACCACCGCGAAGGCGCCGTCGGTCTTGGGGAGCTTGACCTCCTCGACCCGGGCGGGGGCGATGTCCACCTGGAGCGGCTCGGGCGCCTCGCCCGAGCGGGGCAGGACCTGGACGCTCACCCGGCCCGCCGTCTCGGGCGCGGCCAGCAGCAGCCGGGAGCTCTTGTCCTTGCCGGTGCGGTTGTCGGCCACGACGCTCCCCAGGTCGAGCGCGGGCGCTCCGGCCGTGAAGGCCACGTCGGGCTTCTTGCCCGTCCCGGTGACGATCACCCCGGCCACGATGGGGCTGTCCGAGGTGAGCACGAGCGCGGCGGGCTGGCCGCCGATGCCGGTGGACAGGTCGGCCGTGGCGACCGAACCGGCGGGCACCTCGACCAGCTCGCGGCCCTTGAGCGCGTAGGTGCCGTCCGGGGTCAGCGCCCTGACCTCGACCAGGGTGTCGGCCTCGGCGGGTGAGGCGACCAGCAGCTCGCGCTTCCCGCCGCCTCCGGGCACGCCCGGCACGACGACGCTGGTGGCCGGGGGCGCTGCGGGGGGCAGCCAGTCGACGCCCTTGCCGCCGTTCATGACGGCGCGGGCCGCGGCGGCGACCCGGCCGGAGACGGCGCGGACCTCGACCGCCATGACGAGCGGCGAGGGGGCCAGCTCCTTGAGGTTGACCGCGCGGCTCTCTCCGGGCCCGACGGTGACGGTGCCCGAGGCGTCGCCGGTCACCGGCCCCTCGCCGGAGTAGACGAGGATCTCCACGACGGCCGGGGCGAGGTCGGCGTTGGTCAGGTGCAGCGTGACCTCGGCCGCGGCGGGCCCCGGTCCGACCAGCCAGGTGGAGGCGGCCGGTTCCGCGCACCGCGCCCCGGCCAGGCCCCGCATGCCCCCCGAGGTCTCCCTGCGGGTCTGGGCCGCCTCCAGGCCGGCGGCGCTGCTGCCGGTGGCGGCCACCGTGACGGGGCCGGTCTTGGCGGGGATCTCGTCGTACCAGGGCCGTCCCGGGGCGTCCACGGTGCCCAGGACCTTCTGCCCCGCGGTGACCGTCGTCGCGCCCGGTCCGGTGATCCCGCCGTCCGCCGGTGTGACGACCCCGACCTGGGCCTCGGCGGGGTCGGGGCAGACGGCCGTCACGGAGGCGACGGGGACCTTGCGGGGGCCGGGGGGCTGCTGCGCCGCCGGGCCGGGCCGGGTGGCCGAGGCCGTGCCGTACAGCGCCAGCAGCGCCACCAGCACCAGGACGAGCAGGCCGAACCGGTTCTCGATCAGGGACTTCACCGGGTCGCCAGCTCCCTCGCGGTCTCGGGCAGTTCCAGCGGGACGACCTCGCGGTCGGCGGCGCGCGAGCCGGGCGCGGCCAGGATCATGACCAGCAGCACCATCGCCGCCTGGGCCCACAGCCAGCGGGCGCGCCAGGGGTCGCCCTCGGGGGTGGGCGGCGCCGCCACGGGCTGGGTCAGCCGCCACACGCCCAGGTCGCGGGAGAGGCTCATCCTGGCCAGCGCGGGCTGGGAGTCCAGGGCGTGGCCGACCTCGGGGCTCACCGGGCGCACCACCACCACGAACCGCACGCCGTGGGCGGCGAGCACCCGGGCGTCGTCGCCCCCGCGGCCCGAGATCAGCCCGGCCGCGGCGACGCCGACCTGGTCACGGGGTCCGGCGGGGGTGGGGATGTCGGCCTCGCCGATGATCGGCGTGCGGCCGCTCAGCACCGTGAAGGTCAGGCCGGCGCCGTCCGAGCGCAGGAGCAGGGTCCGCTCGCCGTCCGTGGACCTGGCCGCCACCAGCGCGGGCACCACGTCGCGCGTCTCGCCGCCGATCGGGCCGGGCACTCCCCGGGTGACCCACATGCCCGCCGCGAGCAGCGGGGTGGAGAAGGCGACCAGCACGACCAGCAGGGCGGCGACGCGGCGCAGCCCTCCGGCCGCGCGGAACTCGGCGATGCGGTCGGCGGTGAGCGCGGCCACCACCAGCATCCCGGTGGCGGCGAAGGCCAGCGGCACGCCCGGCCACGCCGGCGCCTCGGTGTCGCCGTTGATCGAGGTGACCTGGGTACGGCTGACCAGGATGGCCACCAGCACGCCGAACAGGGCGACGCCCCAGCCGATCGCGATCACCATCCGGTTGCGGCGCATGAGCAGCGCGGCGAGGCAGGCGGCGATGAGGCCGCCGGTCACCCACAGCGGCGGCATGCCCGGGCCTCCGGGGCTGAGCAGCAGCAGGGACGCGGCGGGCAGCGCGGGGTCCACCAGGGAGGGCTGGTGCAGGCCCGCCTCCAGCAGCAGCCGGCCGGGCTCGGCGGTCACCTCGGCCAGCCAGGGCAGCAGCAACGCCACCGGCACGCCGAACGCCACGGCCATCGAGACGACGACGCCCCTGCGCGGGAAGGCCAGCGCCGCCAGGGCGCCGAGCAGCAGGGTCAGCGGGTAGACCAGCGGGGCGAAGACCGTACCGATCGCCAGGGCGAGCCCGAGGGCCCAGGCGGCGCGCCGGGCCCTGCGCGGCTCGGCGGTGAGGATCTCAGTGGCCAGCGCCGCGTAGACGGGCAGCAGGACGAAGACCACCGCGGTGCCCAGCCGCCCGGCCGCGACCACCCCGGTGGCAACCGGCAGCAGGGCGTAGGAGGAGGCCAGCCAGACGCGGGTCCACCTGCCGGGGATCATCGAGCGGGTCGCCGCATAGGCGGAGATCCCGGCCAGCGGGACGCAGCCGAGCAGCAGCACCGAGACCGCCAGCCAGGTCTTGCCGAACAGCACCGTGGACAGCGCGGCCAGCACCGCCACGTACGGCGGGGCCCAGCCGTCGCTGCCCAGCCCGGCCGTGTGGTAGCCCTCGGTGTAGAGCCGCCACAGGTCGGCCGATCCGCCGGTCACCGGCACGAGCGCGCCGCCGCCCAGCCGGACGCCGCCGATCAGGCCTCGCTCGGCGAGCAGTGTGACCAGCAGCAGGGCGATGAACAGCAGCACGCCCGGGTTGCGCAGGACGCGCCGCATCATCCCGGCGTCGTCGGTGAGCAGTTCCTCCCCGTCCTCCGCCGCGGCCATCGCGTGGTGCCGTCCGGCCGACTCCACGAACCCCGATCCGGCCAGATAGCTCTGGACCCGGTCGGCCAGGCGCCGGTAGCCCGCCCCCGGCGGGGTGAGCAGCCTGCGGATCGCGGCGTGGTTCTGCCTCCTGCCCCTGGCGCGGGCCCGGCGCGCCCTGAACATCCGCACCGGGTGGGCGAGGATGGAGCCGAGCGCGACGATCTCGTCGAGCGCGTTGGCGGGCTGTTTGGCCACCAGGAACAGCAGCGCGCGGAAGGACGAGCCGGCGATGTTGCGCAGCAGCGCCCACAGCAGGGGCCGCAGCGGCAGGTTCGCCAGGACCACGAACATGGCGTTGCGGCGGTCCAGGCGGCGGGGGTGGTCGCCGCTGACGGTGATGCGGCGCCGGCGCCGGTGGGCGGCCTCGGCGTGCCAGGCGACGGCCCGGGTGACGTTCTGCACCCGGTGCCCGGCCGAGCGGACCCGCCAGCACAGGTCCAGGTCGTCCCGGAAGATCGGCAGGAAGGGGTCGAGCCCGCCCACCTCGTCCCAGACGTCGCGGCGGATCAGCATCCCGGCGGTGGAGACGGACAGCACGTCCCGGATGCCGTCGTACTGCCCCTGGTCGAACTCGCGGGCCTCCAGCCCGGTGTCCCTGCGGCCGGTCCGGTCGACGGTGACGCCGACCTCCAGCAGCAGGCGCCGGTCCAGCCAGTCGCGGAGCTTGGGGCCCAGCACCGCCGCCTTGGGGTCCTGGTCGGCGGCCCGCAGCAGGGTCTCCAGCGCCCGCGCGTCCGGGGCGCAGTCGTCGTGGAGCAGCCAGATCCACTCGCGTCCCCCGGCCGGCTCCAGCCGGTCGAGCACCTCGGCGACGGCCTCGCCGAAACCGGTGGAGCGGGGAAGGGAGAGCACGGCGTTCGGGCCGAGGGCCTCGGTCAGCAGTGCGGCGCTGCCGTCACGGCTGCCGTTGTCGGCTCCGACGACCCGGTCCACCGGGCGGGTCTGCCGGAGCAGCGCGTCGAGCGTCTCCCTCAGCCAGCGGGCTCCGTCGTGGGCGACGACGATCGCGGTGACGATGTGGCGGGGAGAGCGGGGGTCGGTGCTGGACATGCGTCCCGGGGTTCAGAAGGGGGGTGATCAGGGCGACTACGATACGGCACCTTATATGGGGCGATATCCCCCCAACGAAAAAAGGCCACGCGGCTACGACCGCGTGACCTCATCGAGATATCGTCAAGCGCCCCGGGGGGCGCCTCGGATTTCCTTATTCGGCGTCGTCGCCTCAGACGGCCTGACGCTTGATCCGGCGGCGCTCCCGCTCGGAGAGCCCACCCCAGATCCCGAACCGTTCATCGTGCTCGAGCGCGTATTCGAGGCACTCGGCACGCACCTCACAGGAGCGGCACACCTTCTTGGCCTCCCGGGTCGATCCCCCCTTTTCCGGGAAGAACGCCTCCGGGTCGGTCTGCGCGCACAACGCGCGTTCCTGCCAGCCAAGCTGCTCTTCAGCGCTGCTGTCCTGTGCGATGACCAGGTCGGTCACTGCACACCTCCCTGCCGCCCGCCCGCATATGGAGCCCCCCTTATGAACGTCTCCCCCTTACCCACCCGGAGGAAGACGTAACAACACGCTTGTAATTACACGCGTGCTGCTGGTGTGGCGTCAAGCGGCATGCCGCTATCCGGGGAAAGACCCGCTCTCCCCGGTTTATCACGTCGCGTGCCTGCGACGACGGAACCTTCCCAGGTGACCGCGAGGATCAACCGGGGCGTTCAGTGCTCCCTGCGGTCGGAACCGTACCAGGACGTGTTCTGCTCCTGACCGGGGCCCGGCCTTTCTCTGTCACTGTTTTCCCCGTTCGTTACCTGCCCGGGACGCTCGGGCGTGTAGATCGCCGTCGGGTCGATGGGCGGCTGGGAGTCCCAGCCCTGCGGCGGGGCGGGCGCGTTGAGCGGGTCGTTCTGGTAGGCGGCCGGGTCGAACCGGAGTGTCGCGTCGGCGGCCGGCGGCTCCCACCGGGGCGCGCTCTGCGAAGCCTGGGAGTCCCATTGCGGGGCACTCTGTGACGTCTGCGGCGTTTCCCACTGGGGAGAACTTTGCGAAACCTGGGGAGTCTCCCACTGGGGGGCACTCTGCGAGGCCTGCGGCGTTTCCCACTGCGGCGAGCTCTGCGAGGCCTGGGGAGTCTCCCACTGCGGCGAGCTCTGCGAGGCCTGGGGAGTCTCCCACTGGGGGGCACTCTGCGAGGCCTGCGGCGTCTCCCACTGCGGCGAGCTCTGCGAGGCCTGCGGATGCCCGAAGGGGTCGTCGTATCCGGGCGTGCCGTACTCCGGCACCCGCAGCTGCGGCTCGGTCCCGCCGCCCTGGGTCTGCTGGTAGCTCTCGGCCTGCTGGTAGGCCTGGGCGATCTGCTGGGAACGGGCGTCCGCCGGGTCCGGGTAGTGCGGCACCTGCTCGGCCTGCCGCGCGAACTCCGCTCCGGAGTAACCCGTCAGCGGCTGGCCGTAGTTCTCCGGGGGCTTGGGGAAGGACGCCTGCGCCTGGCTGTCGAAGGGCGGGCCGGGGTGGCTGTCGGCCGGGGTGTACGGCTGCTGCTGCGACGCCGGGGCGGCCTCGGGCTGCGGCGGCGCGTAGGAGGACGGCGAGTCCTGGGAGGAGTACGGCTGAAGCTGCGGTTCGGCCTGGCCGTAGGAGGGCAGCTGAGGCTCCGTCGAGGACGGGGTGTACGGCTGCGCGCTCCCCTGCTGTCCGTACCCCGCCGGCTGCGGCTCGGCCTGGCCGTAGGACGACAGCTGGGGATCCGTCGGCGCGGGGACGTACCCCTGGGACTGGGCCGGCTGGACCGGCGGGGTCTGCTGCTCCGCGGGCGCGGCGTAGGCGTGGGCCGGGGGCTCGTAGGAGCCCGGCGGCGGCTCGTACGGCCTGGCCGGAGCCGACGGCTGGACGTCCGCCGCGACGTACGGGCTCGGGGTGTAGGCCGGCGGCTCCGCGGGCTGGGCCGGCTGCTGCTCGGCGGGCGCACCGTAGGCCGGGGCCTGCGGCTCGGCGGGCGACGCGTAGGACTGCTCGCCGTAGGCCGGAGCCTGCTGCTGCTCGGCGTACGGCTGCGCCGGGGGCCGGCCGTAACCGGCCGGCGCGCCGTAGGACCGGTCGTCGGCGGGGGCGCCGTAGCCCGGGGCCTGCGCGGCAGAGGCCTGGGAGGCGTACGCGTCACCCGGGGCGGGCGGCAGCGCGGGCGGGAGGGCCGGCTGGTTGTAGGGCGCGGAGGACTCCTGCGGAACCTGCGCGCCGTACGGGGCCTGCGGCGCCTGGTCGTGCGCCGCGGGGCCCGGAACGAAGGGGGCCTGCCCCGGAATGGGCGGCGCCTGCGGCGCGGAGCCGGGGGCGTAGGAGGGGATGGGCGAGGAGGGCGGCTGCTGCGGGTGCCCGCCGCCGAAGCCCCCGTCGGGGCGGAAGCTCTGGGGGTGGAACTCGGTCACCCGGGGACCGGAGGGGACGGCCTTCGGCAGCAGATAGAGCAGCGCGAGCGCGCTCAGCGCCAGCAGCGGCAGGCCTTCCAGCAGGAACTCGATCTTCTCGATGAAACTGGCGGCACCGCTGAACAGCCCGCCCAGCAGCCCGATGAACCCGAAGATCACCGACACCGCGAGCGTGCCCGCCGCCACGTAGACGAGGATCTTCAGCCTCGCGACGGCCGGGCCGAAGTTGCTCGCCAGCAGCACCGCGCCGACGAGCAGGGCCCAGGTCACCGGCGAGACGAGCTGCGGGAGGTACAGGGCCGCGCGTCCCGCGAAGGACGCCCCGAACGCGTCCCCGAAGAGCAGCTGTCTGACGTCGGCCAGCGTGCCGAAGCACGCCGCGGCGACCATGAGCCACGCGGCCGGTTCCCGGAGCCGACCGGCGTCGACGTTGATCACAATTACCCCCATAGGGTCCTCGGGTAAACCCGGGCCAAGTTTTGCACATGGCCGACTTAAGCGTCGGTAGACCCAGGAAGCACTTCAACCACGTAAGTATCCCACTACCCTATAGAAAGGCATACTTCCGGCATCTGCCGAGATGACGCTGCCAGCGCAGACGGCCCGCATAACGATCGAGAAAAGATGGGCCCCGGCCGGGCCCCGCCCCCTTCGACCGGGCCCCTCGTCCGGGGTGGAAGACTGTTCGCCATGCGCATCGTGTCCCTCGCCGGCGGAATCGGCGGTGCCCGTTTCCTGCGCGGCCTGCTCGCCGCGTCCCCCGACGCCGAGATCACCGTCATCGGCAACACCGGTGACGACATCACCCTGTTCGGCCTGCGGGTCTGTCCCGACCTCGACACGGTGATGTACACCCTGGGCGGCGGCATCAACGAGGAGCAGGGCTGGGGCCGGAGCGACGAGACGCACGTCGTCAAGGAGGAGCTCGCCGCCTACGGGATGGAGCCGCAGTGGTTCGGCCTGGGCGACCGCGACTTCGCCACCCACATCGTGCGCACCCGGATGCTCGACGCCGGATACCCCCTCTCGCAGGTCACCGACGCGCTGTGCGACCGGTGGAAGCCGGGGGTGCGGCTGATCCCGATGAGCGACGACCGGGCCGAGACCCACGTCGTGATCAATGACGAGCAGGGCCGCCGGGCCGTGCACTTCCAGGAGTGGTGGGTACGGCTGCGCGCCGCGGTCCCGGCCGAGCGGATCATCCTGGTGGGCGCCGACGAGGCCCGCCCCGCCCCGGGCGTGCTGCAGGCGATCGACGAGGCCGACGTCGTGATCCTGCCGCCGTCCAACCCGGTGGTCAGCATCGGCACGATCCTGCAGATCAAGGGCATCCGCGAGGCCCTGGAGCGCAAGACCGTCGTCGGCGTCTCCCCCATCGTGGGCGGCGCCCCGGTCCGCGGGATGGCCGACGCCTGCCTGACCGCGATCGGCGTGGAGACCACCGCCCAGGCCGTGCTGGAGCTGTACGGCTCGCCGCTGGTCGACGGCTGGCTGGTCGCCGAACAGGACGCCGGGGTGCACCTCGACGGCGTCCTGGTGGAGGCGCGCCCCCTGATCATGCACGACGCCGAGGCCGCGGCCGACATCGCCCGCGCCGCCGTCGACCTCGCCGTGCGGCTCTCGGAGCAGCGGGGTCCGGCCGGGGAGGGGGCGCGATGAGCAGGATCCGGCGTTTCCAGGCCGACGTCCCCGCCGAGGTCCGCATCGAGGTCTTCGCGATCGACGGCATCCCCGAGGTCCGCGAGGGCGACGACCTCGGCGCGCTGATCGCCGCGGCCCGTCCGGACCTGCACGACGGCGACATCCTCGTGGTCACCTCCAAGATCATCAGCAAGGCCGAGGGCCGCGTCCGCCGGGACACGGCCCGCGCCGAGGCCGTCGCGGACGAGACCGTGCGGGTCGTGGCCCGGCGGGGCGAGACGGTGATCGCGGAGACCTCCCACGGCTTCGTCATGGCCGCGGCCGGGGTCGACGCCTCCAACACCGAGCCGGGCACCGTCGTCCTGCTCCCGGCCGACCCCGACGCCTCCGCCAGGGCGCTGCGCGCGGGCATCCGCGACGCGCTCGGCGTATCGGTCGGGGTGGTCGTCTCCGACACCTTCGGCCGCCCGTGGCGCAACGGCCAGACCGACATGGCCGTCGGCGTCGCCGGGGTGCCCCCCATGCTCGACTACCGGGGCCTGTCCGACGACCACGGCAACGCGCTGGAGGTCACCCTGACCGCGGTGGCCGACGAGTTCGCCGCGGCCGGAGACCTCGTCAAGGGCAAGCTGGCGCAGACCCCGGTGGCGGTGATCCGGGGCATGGCCGAGTACACCACCGAGGACGACGGCCCGGGCATCCGCGAACTGGTCCGCCAGTCCGAGGAGGACATGTTCCGGTACGGCTCGCGCGACGTGGTCTTCGCCCGCCGTACCATCCGCGAGTTCTCCCCCGAGCCGGTCGACGGGGCCAAGGTCCGCCGCGCGGTGGAGGCCGCGATCTCCGCGCCCGCCCCGCACCACACGACGCCGTGGCGGTTCGTGCTGCTGGAGTCGGCGGAGATCCGCGAGAAGCTGCTCGACGCGATGCGCGAGGCGTGGATCGCCGACCTGCGCGGCGACGGCTTCTCCGAGGAGTCGATCGCCAAGCGGGTCCGGCGCGGCGACGTGCTGCGCAACGCCCCCTACCTGGCCGTCCCCTGCCTGGTCATGGAGGGCTCGCACACCTACCGCGACGACCGCCGCAACGCCGCCGAGCGGGAGATGTTCGTGGTCGCCACGGGGGCGGGCGTGCAGAACTTCCTGGTCCAGCTCGCGGTGGAGGGCCTCGGCTCGGCCTGGGTGTCCTCCACGATGTTCTGCCGCGACGTGGTCCGCGAGGTCCTCGACCTCCCCCCGGCCTGGGACCCCATGGGCGCCGTGGCCATCGGCCGCCCGGCGGCCCCGCCCCGCGACCGCGCCCCCAGAAAGGCCGCCGACTTCATCGTCACCCGTTAAGGTGCGGCGTCCGGCCTCACGGCGAAGGTCACCGGGGTGAGAGTCTGCCCGTCGACGTCGAACTGCCATGCGTAACATCGCCGGGCATGAGGAAAAGCCGGGGAACCGTCACAGCGAAGCTGTTGTGGATGTCGACCGATCGGACGAAGTCGTCGGCTTTCGCGGCCTCACCGCTCAACTCCGTCGCTCCGCTGTACTCAACCGGTCGTTCTTCCCCGGGAGGCCCGGGGGTCAGGAGGCTCGGCGGCAGGTGGGGTGGCACAGGCGGCGGGCCAGGGCGGACAGGAAGACGTCGATGATCTCGCCGGGCTGCTGGGCGACGTGCAGGGAGCCGTTGGTGGCCGCGGTGACCTGGGCGAGGGAGGACCGGTCGAGGTCGCGGCCGAAGGCCAGGACGACGATCTGGACGGGATACTGCGGGTCCCACTCGTCGCGCAGCGCCTGCAGCAGCCCGCTGTCGGAGATGCCCTTGCCGTCGTCCTTGCCCGCGGTGATGACCAGCAGGGTGTTGTTCATCTTCTCGTCGTAGGCGCCGGTCACCTCGCGGAACCCGGCGAGGATCGCGTCGTTGAGTGAGCTGGACCGCTTGGGGTCGGCGCGCAGGGTGCGGGTGAGCTCATCCAGGCGGCTGCGCCGGATGACCTGACCGCCGTCCGGCTCGGTGATCGGGCCGATCTCCACCTCCTCCCGCCGGTCGCCGGAGCCCTTGCCGTCGGCGAACTCCCACATGCCCATGTGGGTGGAGTTGGGGAACAGCTGCAGGCCCAGGCGGGCGGCGTCGAGGGCGACCGACAGCTTCGTCTTGCCCTTCTGCCCCTCGATCGGCTCGGCCATGTGCCGGGAGGTGTCGGCCAGGACCAGGATGTTGGTCGGCGGCGCCAGCCTGCTCCACGCCTCCAGCGCCTCGTCGATCGTGGCGGGCAGGATGGTCGGGCGGGTGCGGGGCGAGGTGGTCGGGATCTCCGGTCCGGGCGAGTAGGGGCCCAGGGCGCCGTCGGCCGAGCGGAACCCGGCGCGCCGTACCGCGTCCTGGGTCTCGGCGGAGCGCAGCCAGTCGGCGAAGGCCCGCGACCCGCTCGCCTTGGCCGGGTCCGCGGAGGTGACCACGTAGGGATAGTCCAGGTTGATGGTGCCCTCGCGGGGGTGGAGGGCGACCACCGGGTCCGCGGACGGGGCGCGGTTGTGGGTCCACACCGACTGCTCGGGGACGATCACGACCGGCCGCTTCCAGAAGGACCGCTCGTCGACCGCCTCGAGCATGCTCCGGTAGTCCGGCGCGGATCCCGCCTGCGCCCAGCGGACGAACGCGGTGAGAGCCCGGTCGGCCTCGGGGCCGGTGCCGACCACGTCCCTGGCCGCGGCCACGGTGGCGATGCCCGCCCCGGCGAGCGAGGGGTCGGGGACGCGGACCACGTCGGGCTCGTTCTCGTTGGGCTGGATCCGGCCCCGGGTGGTGGCCGGGAAGACCATCCGCCAGTTCATGTCGGTCTCGCCGACCGCGAACCGGTCGGCGAGGGACTTGCGGGTGGCGAAGACCAGGGGCGAGGTCGCCATCACGGTCTCGGTGCCCGCCAGGTCGTCGGCGCCCTGCTTGCGGGCCAGCCGGATCCAGGCGGAGGAGTCGGAGATCCAGCCGTCGGGACGGGCCGGCAACACGCCCGCGGTGTCGCCGATCAACGTCCGCAGCACGGTGGCCGGCGGCTGTTCCGTAACCTGTACCAGTACGCAGCGGCCGTCGACCTCCGCCTTGGCGGCGTTGAAGCGCTCGGCCGCCTCCATCGCGGTGGGCGCGATGTCCACCGCGGCGGCGACGTCGACCAGGACGGGGTCGCCTCCCGAGCACGGCCCGCCCACCCGGTCGAGCGCCAGCACTCCCGCCCCGGCCAGGGCGACCACGAGCGCGACGGCGGCGAGGGTGAGACGTTGGCGCACCTGCCGACGGCGCCGTTCGGCGCCGACGGCCACGCGATGCCGACCGGGGGTGGACACGCTTGGACCTCTCGTCAGGGGAATGACGATTCTCCCAACCCACCCCTTACACAGCGCAAGTCTGTATAGAACATGTTATAGACGATCTAGCGGGACGAAGTTACGCACGCTTTGACAAACTCCGTCACTGGCCGCCGCGGCGGCCAGCCGCTCCGCGTCCGGAACGCCGTAGGAGGTCGTCCGCTGCCGCAGCGGCCGCCCGGTCGGGGCCACCATCGCCGCGATGTCGGTGATCGTCTTGAACGAGCCGTTCTCCGAGCCGGCCATCCGGCTGATCGTCTCCTCCATGAGCGTGCCGCCCAGGTCGTTGACCCCGCCCTGCAGGACCTGGCGGCACAGGTCGTCACGGAGCTTCACCCACGAGCACTGGATGTTGGCGATCGCGCCGTGCAGCAGGATGCGGGCCAGCGCGTGCACCGCCCGGTTCTCCCGCGCGGTCGGCCCCGGGCGGGCGATGCCGGCGAGATAGATGGGCGCGCTGTTGTGCACGAACGGCAGCGGCACGAACTCGGTGAACCCGCCGGTCTCCTCCTGGATGCGGCGGATGAGCCTGATGTGCCGGACCCAGTGGGCGTGGGTGTCCACGTGGCCGTACATCATCGTGGAGGTCGTCGGGATGCCCAGCCGGTGCGCGGTCGAGATGATCTCCACCCACTCCTTGGCGGGCAGCTTGCCCTTGGTCAGCACCCAGCGCACGTCGTCGTCGAGGATCTCCGCCGCGGTGCCGGGCAGCGAGTCGACGCCCGCCTCCCTGGCCGCGGTCAGCCAGTCCTCGATGGACATGTTCGTCCGGCTGGCGCCGTTGACGACCTCCATCGGGGAGAACGCGTGGACGTGCATCTGCGGCACCCGCGCCTTGACCGCCCTGGCGATGTCGAAGTAGGCGCTGCCGGGCATGTCGGGGTGGATGCCGCCCTGCATGCACACCTCGGTCGCCCCGGCCAGCCAGCCCTCCTCGGCCCGGTCGGCGACCTGGTCGAGGGAGAGGGTGTAGGCGTCGGCGTCGGTACGGCGCTGCGCGAAGGCGCAGAACCGGCAGCCCGTGTAGCAGACGTTGGTGAAGTTGATGTTCCGGTTGACGACGTAGGTGACCTCGTCCCCCACGGCCTCCCGGCGCAGGCCGTCGGCGATCCTGCACAACTCGTCCAGGGCCGCGTCGTCGGCCCCCGCGCCGTTCTGGTCCCCGGCGAGGTCGAGCAGGACCAGCGCCTGCTCCTCGGTCAGCCCCGCCGGATCGCTCTCCGCCCGCCGCAGCGCCTCCCGGACCTCCCCCAGCCGCACAGCGACCCCGGAGGCGGCGGGCAGGCGCTCCCTGAGGGCCTCCCAGTCGCCGTAGACGTGGTCGAAGTCGTCGCGGCGGTCGGCGGTGCGGCCCTCGGTGTCGACGGCCGTGTGCAGGTCGGTACGGCCCGCGGAGGCGAAACCGCCGTCGGGCTCCTGCCATGGGCGGCCGACGATCTCGGCGTCCTCGCGGGCCAGGCCGGTCGCGGGGTCGGCCAGGGCCGCGACGTGGGCGCCCAGGCGGGGGTCGAGCCAGGGCTCGCCGGCGAGCACGTACTCCGGGTAGATCGTCAGGCGCTCCCGCAGCGTGAACCCGGATGCGGCCGTGCGGGCGGCGAGCTCCTCGATCTGCGGCCAGGGGCGCTCGGGGTTGACGTGGTCGGGCGTCAGCGGGGAGACCCCGCCCCAGTCGTCGATCCCGGCCCGGATCATCAGGTCGTACTCGGAGTCGACCAGGTTCGGCGGGGCCTGCAGGCGCACCTTCGGCCCCAGCACCAGGCGGGCCACCGCGATCGTGGCGGCCAGCTCCTGCAGATCGGCGTCCGGCATGCCGCGCATCGCGGTGTCCGGCTTGGCGCGGAAGTTCTGGACGATGACCTCCTGGAGCCCGCCGTACTCCCGCGCCACCTTCCGCAGCGCGAACAGCGACTCGGCCCGGTCCTCGACCGTCTCGCCGATGCCGATCAGGATGCCGCTGGTGAAGGGGACGTTGGAGCGTCCCGCGTCCTCCAGCACGCGCAACCGTACCGCGGGGTCCTTGTCCGGGGAGCCGTAGTGCGGCTGCCCCTTCTCCTCGAACAGCCGCCGCGAGGTCGTCTCCAGCATCATGCCCATCGAGGGCGCGACCGGCTTGAGGCGCTGCAGGTCGCGCCAGGTCATGACCCCCGGGTTGAGGTGCGGCAGCAGCCCGGTCTCCTCCAGCACCCGGATGGCCATCGCCCGCACATAGGACAGTGTGTCGTCGTAGCCGTGCGCGTCCAGCCACTCCCGCGCCTGGTGCCAGCGGTCCTCGGGCCGGTCGCCCAGCGTGAACAGCGCCTCCTTGCAGCCCATCGCCGCGCCCTGCCGGGCGATCTCCAGGACCTCGTCCGGGCCCATGAACACGCTGTCGAGCTTGTGCGGGGCGGTGGCGAAGGTGCAGTAGCCGCAGCGGTCGCGGCACAGCCGGGTCAGCGGGATGAAGACCTTGCGGCTGTAGGTGATGATCCCGCGCCGCCCGGCGGCCTCCAGACCGGCGTCCCTGACCCGCCCGGCATGGCCGAGCAGGGCCTGCAGGTCGTCGCCGCGCGCGTGCAGCAGCACGACGGCCTCGGCCTGGTCCAGGGTCTTCCCGTCGCGGGCCCGGGCCAGGGACCGGCGCATCGCGGCATCGGTGGGGTTCACGCTCATGCCCGCACACTACGGCGCGGCGGGCCCTTCCCCCGAGCCGGGTCTACCGTGCAGACCCAGAGTATTCAGTGCCTCTAAACTGATCTATGAAGAAAGTCTCGATAGACGTAAATGCTTGCGCTTGCATAGATTAGAGGCACACCGCAGGACCACTCCCCAGGAGACGGAAATGATCTGGTTCATCCTCGCCCTGTTCGCCATCGCCGCCCTCGCCCCGCTGATCGGGGCGGACACGCGCGACGGTCGTGACTGGCAACGCTCCGAGCCCGACCCCTACGAGGTCAGAACGCGCGATAGTCGCGTGCCGGCATTCGCGGCCCGCGAGCGGGCGGCCGCCCACCGGCCAACGCCAGTAGTCGGCTGACCCGGTGGCGGTGCCCCCGGTAGGGAGCCAGCAGCCGCAGCATCCCCGCGTCGTCGGTCCGCCGCCCGGCCAGCGACCAGCCGACCAGCGACGGCAGGTGGAAGTCGCCCACCGACAGGGCGTCGGGATCACCGTGCGAGCGCTGGCGCACCTCCGCCGACGTCCAGACCCCGATGCCGGGCAGCGCCCGCAGCAGCAGGTCCGCCCGTGCGCTGCCCCCGGCGTCCTCCAGTTTCGCGGCGTGCCGCGCCGCGTTGGCGATCGTCCTGGCCCGTACGGCCTCCGCCCCGGCCCGGTGCCAGTCCCACGACGGGATCGACCACCACACCTCGGGCTCGGGGAAGACCCGCATGCCCTCGGGAGCCGGTCCCGGGGCGGGCTCGCCGTAGCGGGCCAGCAGCCACCGCCACGCCCGGCGAGCCTCGGCGGTCACGACTTTCTGCTCCAGCACCGCGGGGACCAGCGCCTCCAGCACCCGTGAGGTCCGCCCGATCCTGAGCCCCGCGTGCCGCACGGCCGCCTCGCGCACCACCGCGTGCCCCGGCACGAACCCCGAGACGTCGTCGTCGGCGCCCAGCAGCGCCGGAAGCGTCTCCAGCAGCCACTGCGCACCCGCACCCCAGGCGAGACCCAGCACCTGCGCGCCGTCCCGGCCGATCCGCAGGGTCCCCGGCCCGTCGGGGGTCCGGCAGGTGCGCCAGATCGCCCCGTCCGGGGCCTTGCGCCAGGTGGGATCCGCGTTCCCGCGCCGGTGCGGCCGCAAAGTGAGCTCCAGGTCGAGCGGGCCCGGCGGCCGCCAGCGGCGCTGCCTCACGCGCGGCGGGGCCGCGACGCGGCGCAGGTCCACCTTCTCGCTCTCAGACGTCGCTGGAGAAGCGGATCGCGCGCTCGGGGAGCGTGACGCCCGGCCAGAGGCGGCTGCCCGCCAGGAGCTCGTTGCCCGGCCCGACCACCGCCCCGTCGCCGACCACCGCATCGCGCAGGACGGCGCCGGAGGCGATGCGGGCGCCGGGCCCGACGACCGAGTCGGTCACCGTCGCCCCGGAGCAGACCACGCTGTCGTCGCCGAGCACGCTCCCATTGACCTGCGCGCCGGACTCGACGACCGCGCGGGCGCCGATCGTCGTCCCCCCGTCGACCTTGGCCTCAGGCGAGATCATGGCGCCGGGCAGGGCCAGCAGCTCGCCCACGGGCCCCGGCAGGGCCGGCGAGGTCAGACGGCCCAGGACCAGGTCGCGCGAGCCCTTGACGAAGGCCGCCGGGGTGCCCACGTCGAGCCAGTAGGCGGAGTCGGGGTAGCCGAGCACCAGGGCGCCGGACTCGATCAGCCCGGGGAAGGTCTCCCGCTCGACCGAGACGACCTCGCCCTCCGGGATCGTGTCGATGACCGAGCGGGTGAAGACGTAGCAGCCGGCGTTGATCCGGTTGGTGACCGGGTTGGGCGTCTTCTCCAGGAAGGCGGTCACCCGGCCCTCGTCGTCGGTCGGCACGCAGCCGAACCGCGAGGGGTCCTCGACCTCGGTCAGGTGCAGGGTGACGGCCGCCCGCCGGGCGATGTGCCGGGCCACCTGGTCGGCCATGTCGTGCCCCGACAGGATGTCGCCGTTGAGCACCAGCACCGGCGCGTCCGGCGCGCAGGTCAGCGCCTGCGCCGCGTTGCGGATCGCGCCGCCGGTGCCCAGCGGGGTCTCCTCCGTCATGTACTCGAGGGTCAGGCCGAAGGCCGAGCCGTCGCCGAAGGCCTCACTGAACATCTCAGCCCGGTAGGACGTGGCGAACACGATCCGCCGCACGCCCGCCTGCCGGGCCTGCGCGAGCTGGTGGGCGAGGAAGGGCACTCCCGCCGTGGGCAGCAACGGCTTGGGCGTGCCGAGAGTGAGCGGACGCAGGCGCGTTCCCCGCCCGCCGACGAGGAGGATCGCCTCCAGCTCCGGCAAAGAGGTCTCCGTCATCCCGCGAGGTTAGCTCACTCTTCGGCGGCTCGCTGGTAGGCGAGCATGTGCGCCTCCGCCGATGTCTCCCAGGTGAACTCTCTGGCGCGGGCCATCCCCGCCGCCGAGAGCGTCTGCCTGCGCTCGGGCGAGGCCAGCAGCTCGCGCAGCGCCTCGGCGATGCCGGCCGCGTCGGGCTCGGTGTAGGCCACCGCGTCGCCGCCCACCTCGGGAAGCGAGGCCCTGTAGGTGGTGAGCACCGGGGCGCCGCAGGCCATGGCCTCCAGGACCGGCAGCCCGAAGCCCTCCCCGCGCGAGGGGAAGGCCACCACGAGCGCCCCGCCGAGGAAGCCCGACAGGTCGCCGAAGGGTAGGTAGCCGGGCCTGACCACGCGCACCGCAGAGGACACCTCCTCGACCGCGGCGTCCACGTCGGCGTCGTGGATCCCGCCGCCGAGCACCAGCGCGGGCGGCTCCTCGATGTCCTCCACCGCCCTGGCGAAGCCCCGGATCAGGTTCGGCACGTTCTTGCGCGGCTCCAGCGCGCCCAGGAAGGCGACGTACGGCGTGCCGTGCAGGCCGAGCCGGTCGGCCACGTGGTCGATCTCCTGCGGGGTGGGCCGGTGGAACAGCGCCGGGTCCACGCCGTGGTAGGCGACGTCGATCCGGGTGGGGTCGGCCCCGAGCACCCGCACCAGCTCGTCCCTGGTCGCCTTGGACGGGACGATCACCCGGGAGGCGCGCCGTACGGAGCTGCGGGTGGCGCTGCGGAAGAACGAGGCCTTGACCGAGCTGTGCTGGGAGGGGTCGGTGAACCAGGTGACGTCGTGCACGGTCACCACGGTCGGCACGCCGGAGCGCAGGGGGATCGAGTAGTAGGGGGCGTGGATCACGTCGGCGCCGGCCTGCTGGGCGAGGACCGGGACCCCGGTCTGCTCCCAGGCCAGCCGGGCGGCCCGGTTGGTGATCGCCGGAGGGCCCGACATGATGCGGGCGGAGGGCGCCAGCCGGGCGTACCGCTCGGCGTCGGCGCGCTGGCACACGATGGCCAGATCGGCCCCGGCGCGGGCGAGCGCGGCCAGGAGCCCGTCGACGTATCTGATCAGTGCGCCGCGATCAGCCGGGACGGCGGCCGCGTCGACGAGCACACGAGGCGTCACGAAGGATCGCTCCCCTCAACGAGCACGCGGGACCGGCAGTCCCCTCTGCGATTCACCCTATTGCCAGAATCCCCCGAAGCGTGAGACGAATCACACTGCTTTTCCCGGGATCGCATCGTTCCCGGCGTCGTCCCCGACGACGGTGCCGCGCCGGGCCGCCAGTCCCGCCGCGCCCGCGCAGACGAGGTCGCCCAGGATGATCACGACGCGTGAGCAGAGGGCCGCCGCGATGGCGGACCCGCGGTCCATCAGGGGCGCCAGCACGGCCACCATGGCCACCTCGCGCACCCCCGCCCCGGCCGGGACCACGAACGTCATGATCCCCAGGCACCAGGACAGCGCGAACGCCCCGATGCAGAACACCACCGCCGAGGCGCCCGAGGGGCCGAGCTGGTGGACGATCGCGGCCAGGTGCAGGCCGTAGGCGATCCACCCCGACAGCGCCCAGCCCAGGGCGGCCAGCATGCCCCGGCGGGTCAGCGGGCGCTCCAGCGGCGCGCGGCCCAGTTTCCGCAGCCCGAACCCGATGACCGCGTTGATCACGCGGGGCTCGAACGCCACCGCGAGCACCGGGATCAGCAGGAACATCCAGGCGTACGGCGCCGCGGCGCCCGGCCGGGCGGCCAGCAGCGTCACCGCCGAGACCAGCAGCCCGCTGCCGAGCTGGACCGGCATCGTCAGGAAGAACGCCGCGGCGCTGCGCGGGCGGGGGACGCCCAGCTCGCGGCCCATCTCCATCTGGGCGAGCACCGGCCACAGGGAGCCGGGGATGTACTTGCCGAGCTGGCCGACGAAGAAGACCTTGGCCGCGGGCCGCAGCGGCAGCGGCGAGCCGAGGTCGGCCAGCAGCGACCGCCACGTCATCATCCCGCCGCCCAGCGCCGCGACGACCGCGAGCAGGGACAGCGTGAGCGACGACCACGACAGCCGGGCGAACCCGGCGCGCACGGCGTCCCACTGGCTCGCCACCGCCCACGCCCCGAAGCCCAGGGCCACCAGCAGGAACGCGAGGCGGACCAGCCGCTTCACAGGGTCTGGACGGGGTCGGGGGGCTGGGGCAGGCGGGGGCCGGCCGGGCGGCGGGCGCTCTTGGTCGCCACCCACAGGTAGGTCGGCACCACCGGCAGCAGCGCGCGCAGCACCGCGCGCGGCAGCCGGGACAGCACGCCCTCGGCGGCGCGGCCGGCCGCCCCCGGGAACAGCTCCGACCCGGCGAAGGCCGCCGGGGTGGCCAGCACCGGGAAGGTGTAGTCCCACACCCGGAAGCCCCGGGCCATCCTCCGCAGCCCGCGCCGGGTGCGGTAGCGCTCGTAGTAGCTGTCGGCCCGGCCGAAGAGACGGACGTAGCGGTCGGCCAGGGCGGGCGGCAGGTAGGACAGGAACGGGAGCCTGTAGTGCGGCTCCATGACCCCCAGCCGGTTGCCCAGCCCCAGGTAGAGCACGCCCTCGTCACTGAGCACCCGATGCATCTCGGCCATGATCGCGTCGGGGTCGACCACGTGCTCGTAGATGTGGTTGAAGACCAGCACGTCGATCGAGCCGTCGGGGAAGGGCAGCGCGGTGCCGTCGGCGCACACGAACGTCACCCGCTCGCCGAAGCGCGCCGACGCCTTGCGCAGGCCGGGCACGTCGATGTCCACGCCGAAGGTGCGGGCCGCGCCCGCGTTCGCCAGCTCGTCGGCGATGAACCCGGCCGAGCAGCCGATGTCGGCGACGGTCAGCCCCTTCAGGACACCTTCGTCCCGGCCGAGGAAGTGGCCGAGCACGGCCACGATCTTCGCGGCCTTCCTGCGGCGCTTGTCCTCGTCCAGCATCGCCGCCTGGAACTCGGAGTACTCAAGCTGCGCCACTCGTTTCGTGCTCACGGGGCCCTAGGCTACCGGCGCGGCCGAACCCTACCGCCGAGTAATGTCAACGTCGTAGTCTTGGCCAATGCTCAGCCGTCTGCGATCGAGCCGCCTGCTCCGCGTTCTGCTGGCGCTGGTCGCGCTGGCCTTCGTGGGCTACGGCCTGGCCCGTAACTGGGACGACACCGTCTCCGCGCTCACCCGGCTGTCCTGGTGGTCGGTGACCGGGGCCTTCGCCGTCGTGATGGCCGGGGCCGGGATCATGATGATCGCCTGGCAGCGGGGCCTGGCCGGACTGGGCTCCGCCTTCCCGCTGCGCGCCGCCGCCCGCGTGCTGTTCGTCGGCCAGCTCGGCAAGTACGTCCCCGGGTCGGTCTGGGCCTACGCCGCGATGATGGAGCTGGGCCGCGACCACGGCTGCCCGCCCCGGCGCACCTTCGGCGGCACCTCGATCGGCCTGGTGATCTCGCTGGGCTGCGCGGTCGGCCTGGCCGCCGCCACACTCCCGTTCACCGCCCGGGACGTGGCCGAGGAGACGTGGTACCTCGCGCTGATCATCCCGGTGATCCTGGTCTGCCTGCACCCGCGGATCCTCACCTGGGGGCTGAACCTGGCGCTGCGGCTCGCCCGCCGGGAGCCCTTCGACGAGGTGCTCTCCGGCCGGACCCTGCTGGAGGTCACGGCGTGGACGATCACCGGCTGGCTGGTGTACGGCCTGCACCTGTGGCTGGTCCTGGGCGACCTGACCGGTGACTTCTCGCTCTATCTGCTCGGCGCCGGAGCCTACGCCTTCGCCTGGGCCACCGGCCTGCTGTTCGCGTTCATCCCGGCCGGGGTGGGCGTGCGCGAGGGCGCGATGGTCCTGGTCCTCGCGCCGACGATCGGCACGGCCAACGCCCTCGTCGCCGCCGTGATCTCCCGGCTGGCCTTCACCTTCACCGACGTGGCCTGGGCCGGGATCGGCTTCCTGCTGGGCCGCCGTCAGCGCCCGGTCGAGCCGGCCGCCAGCAGCGCCTCGACGTACGCCGCCCAGTAGGGCTCGGGGTCCACGGCCTTGACCCCGGCGCGCAGCCGCTCGGGCTCGCCCGGCTCGTAGAAGCGCGTCAGCGCCGCGCGCAGCGCCTCCACCGACCCCGGCTCGACCAGCAGCCCGTCCACGCCGTCGGTGACGTGGTCGCCGAGCGTGCCGACCCGGGTGGCGATCACCGGGACGCCCTGCTCGTGACCGAGCCACACCTGCTGGCTGGCCGTGCCGCTCCGGTAGGGCAGCACCAGCGCGTCCACGTCCTCGAACAGTCCCGGCACGTCCTCGGCGGCGACGTAGCCCGGCCGCAGCTCCACCCGCCCGGTCAGGCCCAGCTGGGCGATCAGCGCCTTCGTCTCCTCCAGGCCGCCCCAGAACTCCCCGGCCACCCGCAGCGAGACGCCCGGGGGCAGTGCGCGGATCAGCAGGTCGAGCCCCTTGTACGGGCGGACCAGCCCGAAGAACAGCAACCGGCCCCGCGCCCCCAGCGGCAGGGTCCGCGTCGCGGCCCTGGCCGGCAGATGGGGGGCCATCTGCGCCACCGTCACCGGCGCGGGCGCCAGCTCGCGGGCCAGCGCCGCCTGCTCCTCGGAGTGCGCGAGCACCCCGTCCACCCGGCGCAGCAGCGCCCTCATCAGCGGCGCGTCGTACGGCTTGCGCTCGTGCGGGAGCACGTTGTGGCACAGCGCCACCACCGGGGTCCGGCGGCGCAGGCCGTACAGGATGCCGAGGTAGGGCGGGACCTGCACCGGGCTGAGCACCACGAGGATCACCAGGTCGGCGGTGCGCAGCCGGCGCCCGCACTCGGCCCAGCCGTCCGGGCGGCGCCAGTCCAGCCGCCGGAAGGAGCGCGGGTACGGCTCGCCGTCGGGGCTGTCCACCGTCTGCTGCCCGGGATACAGGAACGACGGGTACTGCGCCTTCCACGACTCGATGACCACCTCGTGCCCGGCGGCCGCCAGGCGGTGGGCCAGCTCGGTGGTGTGCGCGGCCCCGCCGCCCTTGTACGGGTAGGTCGGCCCGATGATCGCGATCCGCATGGGTCACTCGCTCCTGGAGCGCACGATGAGGTCGGCCAGCAGGGCCAGGGACCCGATCAGCAGGCCGGTCACGAAGATGATGATCGTGTTGTTGGCCAGGTAGAACGGGTTCTTGATGTTGTCGTAGATCCCCTTGACGATGCCGATGCCGACCAGCCAGATCGCGGGGGGCATGAGGACCTTGAGCGGGTTGAAGTACATCACCATCCGCAGCACCTGCAGGATGTAGCGGTAGGCGTCGGAGACGAAGCTGAACTTCGACTTGCCCGCCCGCTTGCTGTACTCGATCGGCAGATAGTAGACGTCGTGCTGGTTCGACAGGAACGACAGCGTGATCGTCGTGACGCAGGAGAAGCCGGGCGGCAGCAGCCGCAGATACGGCTTGGCGACCGACTTGCGGAAGGCCCGCAGGCCCGAGTTGAGGTCGGGGATCTTCTGCCCGGCCAGCCGCTCGGCGACCTTGCGGATGAACCACTTGGCGGGGACCCGCAGGAACTTGTGCGAGCCCTCCTCGGTGGTCCGCGCGCCCACGACCTGGTCGATCGTGGAGTCCTTCTCCAGGATCTGGACCAGCTCGGGGATGCGCTCGTTCGGGTAGGTCATGTCCGCGTCGGTCCACACGACGATCTCGCCGAGCGCCTCCTGCGTGCCGATCCTGCGCACGGTGCCCGAGCCGCCGTTGCGGTGGAAGGCCCTGATCCGCATGTTCGGGAAGCGCGGCGCCGCCTCCTGCAGGCGGGCGAGGGTCTGGTCGGTGGAGCAGTCGTCCACGGCCACGAGCTCGTAGGTGTAGCCGCTTTCGTCCATGGCCCGGCAGATGCGCTCGACCTCGTCGATGACGTGGTCCTGCTCGTTGTAACAGGGCAGGACGATCGTGACGTACGGCGTTGCGTCCACAGCTGATCCACTCTCGGGGGTCTCGGGCGTGCTCACGACGGGCGAGGATACTCTGCCCAGCTCGCGACCGTACCCACATCATCGGGTTCGGCCGCCCGCGAGGGCTACCGGTCGTCCCGGACGGGGGTCACCTCGCGCACGCCGGGCAGGGGCTCCAGCGCCCTGACCATCTCCGCCGTCCCGGCGGGCCCGGCCGGGCGGAAGAGCTTCACATAGAAGGTCTCATACAGCTGGTCCGGCTGGACGGGCTGGTCCCGCTCCGGGAGCCTCGGCCCGTAGTGCCCCAGCAGCCGGGCCAGGTGATCGCGGTCCTGCAGATAGACCGTCTCGACTCCGGGCAGCTCCCTGAGCCGGTCGAGGACCGCCTCCTTCTCCGCCCCGGTCGCGGCCCCCGCGATCCCGCCGGAGCGGTTCTCCGTGCACTCCTCCCTCGGCGCGTCCGCCGCCGCGCAAAGATGGACCGCGACGTCCGCCTTCCCCGCCCAGAAGTCCACGGGCACCCGGATCACCCTCTTGACCTCGGGGAACGCCGTTATCTTCGCGACCACCGCGGCGAAGTCGCCGCTCCGGCGCAACGTGCCCCGGAGATGGGCGGTGAAGGCCACCCCCTCCGTCTCCTGCGGCTCGCCCCTGGCGGCGTACAGGGCGAGCGTCTCCCTGCGGTTGTCCTCCTCGCTCACATAGGCGACCCCGGCCAGCTCGGGCATCGCCCTCATGCGCGCCGCCACCGCCAGGTGCTCGGCCTCGTCGGCCTTCCTCCGGCCGGGGCACAGGCCCTCCCCCGGGCCGTACCCGCTGCACAGCAGCACCGTGAACCGCGTCTGCTCGGGAAAGGCCACCGCCGGCGGGGGCGACGGCTCCTGGGAACGCCGGTGGAGATACCAGCCCCCGGCCCCGCCCGCCGCCAGCAGCACCGCCGCCGCGACGCAGACCGCCACCAGCCGGGGGTGCGCCCTCGACCACGCCCGCAACCGCGGCTCCCGGTCCGGGTCGCCGCCGCCGAAGGAGAGCTCCTCGTTCCGCGAGGACGACTCGTCGTGATCGGGGAAGGACATGCGACGACTATCCCAAATCGCCCGCCCGCATCACCAGGAGTACCCGACGGGGTACACGCCCCCGACCCCGGGCAGGTCCTTCACCGCCCCGGCGACCGTGGCGCGGCCGGCGGGGTCGGCGAGCTTCACGTAGAAGGTCGCGCGGGTGCGGTCCACCCGCGGGGTGGTGTGCTCGGCCGGGTCCTGCGGCTCGTACTGCCGCTTCAGCCGCATGAAGTCCTCCCGCTTCTGCAGGTAGACCGTCTCGACGCCGGGCAGGTCCCAGAGCCGGTCGAGGATCGCCTCCTTCTCCGCCTCGGTGGCCGGGGCCCCGCTCCTGACCGTCCGGCCCTCCTGGCATCCCCGCGCCGGCCGTTCCCCCTCCGCGCACAGGGCGACGGCGAGATCGGCCTTCCCCTCCCAGGCGTCCGGGAGCTCCCGGAACACGGCGACGACCCCGGGGATCTCCTTCAGCCGGTCCGCCACCCCCTTGAAGTCCTCACCGCGGCGGAGCACGGCCTCGACGCTGGCGTGGAAGAACAGCTCGTCCGCCCGCTCCGGCTCGCCGATGGCCGCGTAGTAGGCCAGCGACCTGCGGCTGTCCTCCTCCTTGCTCACGAAGGCGACGTCCGCCAGCTCGGGCATCGCCCGCATGCGCGCCGCGATCGCCTGACCGTCGGCGTCCGTGACCTCCCCCCTGCGCAGGCAGCTCCACGCCTCCACCCGCTGACCGCACAGGTGGACCACGACGCGCACCTGCCCGGAGTCCCGCGCCTCGGGCGGAGGCAACGGCTCCCGGGAGCGCTCATAGAGATGACGCCCGCCCACCACGGACGCGCCGATCAGCACCAGCACCACGGCACACGCGGTCAGCAGCCTCGTGTGCGTCCTCAACCACACCTGGAGCCGCGACTCCCGATCCGGGTCACCGTCACCGAAGGAGAGCTCCTCATACCCCGGACCGGGTTCCTGATGATCAGGGAAGGACATGGAGCGACTATGCCAAATCTCCCAGACGACGGCCATCCCGAGATATCCGTCATGCAGGGATCGGCTCGGACCGCACAACCGCCCGGGCGGCCTATCCCGTGGTCGTCCATACGTTGATCGAAAGGGACCAGGTGCCGTCGGGTGCCTCGACCAGGGAGCGTTCGTCCTGGCGGGTGCGCAGGGCCATCGTCTGGACGGGCGTGCCGTACGGCGTGAGCTGGGCGGGCTCGGCGGCGAGCAGGACGGGGACGCGGCCCGTCTCCCGGATGCGGCCGATCAGGCGGGTGACGTCGCCGGGGGCGGGTGTGTCCTCGCCGTGGGAGACCTCGACCCCGGCGGCGGGGAGGCCGCACACGCCCCGGACGAGCTGGGTGAAGCGGTCGGCGGTGACCCGCTCCACGAGCAGCACGGAGGCGTTCTCCGGCAGGGCCGCGCACATGGCCTCGACCGCCGCCCGCTCTCCCCGACCCACCGGGGTGAAGGCGGTCCCGATGGAGGTCACGGCCGGTGGGACGACCAGGAGCACCACGCCGAGGACGGCCGGCCCGGTCCGGGAGGCGGCCAGACGGGCCAGGGGTGCGATGAACCGGTCCCCGCGCCCGGTGGTCCCGTTCCGGGCGGCCTCGCGATCCCTCCGCCCGGCGATTCCGGTTCGGGCGATGTCGCGGTCGTTCTCGGCTTCCCTCTCCCGGGCCTTCTCCTCGATCCAGCGCAGTCCCCAGACCGCGAGCAGGACCAGGCCGGGGATGATCACCGGGACCAGCCGCCGGGCGGCGAAGGGGTGGTCGGGGGTGATGGCCGGGCGGTAGAGCGTGGTGACCGTCGTCCAGCCGATGATCATGAGCGGGAGCAGCCATTCGGAGGCGGCGCCCCTGACCAGTCTGCGGACCAGTACGGCTCCCGCGAGGGTGGCCAGCACCACGGCCGGGGGCCCGATGTACCAGGCCACCCAGTGCAGCGCGTCCTCGTAGTAGAGCCGCGAGCCGTCCACCGGCAGCCCGTTCGCCGCCTGGGTCTTCCCGATGAAGTCGGAGGTCAGCAGGTCCTCGGGGGTGGTCGCGTGACGGGTCACGGTCTGCAGCCACGGCCGGGCCGCGAACAGCCCCATGACGAGAACGACCGCGCCCGCCGCCAGGCCCGGCAGCCACCGGACCCGGGCCAGGCGCCCGAGCGGGCCCGCGAGCCGGGGGGCGAGAGCGGCGGCGGCCACGGTGAGGAGCAGGACGGCAGCGCAGACGGCCAGCAGGGGGAGCAGGGACCCGGAGAGATAGTCGAGGTACGGCGCGGCGAGCACGACGGCGGCGAGCAGGCCGAGCCCGGCGCCCGTCAGCAACCCGGCCAGCAACGGCACCCCGAGCCGCCCGTCCCCGCGAAGCCCGGCCCCCTCCGGGAACCCCTCGTCCCGGCGCTCGATCCGGCGCAGGGCGATCAGCAGTCCGGCGTACACCAGCACGGGCAGCACGTCCCGCAGGCCGTCGATCCTGACCAGGACGGCCAGTCCGAAGACCAGCCCGGCCAGAGCCGCCGTGGCCGTGGCGCCCTGGGCCGCGCGCAGGCGGGTGCGGGCGTCCAGCAGCAGGGACATCCCGCCGAAGATCATGATGAGGGACGGGATCTCGCTGAAGGCGGCCCGGGAGGTGTACAGGATCGGCATGCCGACCGCGAACGCCAGGGCGGCCAGGGGCGCCCGGCGGGGCCCGGCCAGGCGGGCGGCGGCTCCGGCGAACACGAGGACCGCGAGGGCGCCCAGGACCGGCGGGGTCAGCAGCAGCCCCGGCAGCCCGCCCAGCCAGTGGCCGATCGCGTGGACCATCGGGGGTCCCGGCATGAACTGCGGCACGACCGCGCCGCCGTGGTCGTAGAAGCCCACGCTGCCGAAGCTCAGCGCCGGGTCCTGACCGCCGAAGGCCGCTTCGCCGTACGGGATCGGCAGGGAGCCACGGGTGGCCAGCCAGGCGGCGTACTGCGCGTAGGTCGCGGGGTCGCGGCGGACGATCAGTTGTTCGCTGTGCAGGACGGCGTTGAAGATCCCCGAGCCCAGGGCGATCGCGGACACCCCTGCCGTCTGCCACCCGGTCGCCGGGGCGGGCTCGGGCAGGCGGCGCAGGCCGTACCGGCACAGGAGGACCGCGGCGGCCAGCCCCAGCGGGACGACGACCTGCGGCCGGAACCAGCCGAGCATGAGCAGCGGCAGCCCGGCCAGCAGCCAGCCCGCCAGCGCGAGCGCGGGAACGGCCGACGCCACGGCGAGCACCCGGCCCGCCGAGAGCCCCCGCACACGATCCAGCCGGCCGGTTGTCATGACCCCACCGAGGGTAGCGGCACCCGCCGCCGCGATGGCCCCGGGGAGGCGAAGGCCCCATGCGGTGACGGCCCCCGGGCGGCGGTGGAGTCGGGGTCGCAGGCGACCGGGAAGGTCCGCGGGGGCGGCCGGAGCCGATAGCGTACGCGCAACGTGCGAAAGGGGCGGGGTTGGGCGGGCGGGAACGGCGGTGGCGGGTCCGGGAGCGCCGGTGGTTCCCGGCGATGCCGGGGCGGGAGCGCCGGTGGTTCCCGGCGATGCCGGGGCGGGAGCATCGGTGGTTCCTGGCGGTGCTGGGCGTCGGGGCGTTCCTGCGGCTGGTCGCGATGCTGGGCTACCGGCCGGCCATCTGGTTCCCCGACTCCTACACCTACGTCGTCACCGCGTTGAAGCCCCGGCCCGACCTCGTCCGTCCGGCCGGGTATTCCATGCTCCTGCGGCTGCTCGAACCCCTCCACAGCTTCGCCGCCGTCGCCCTGGTCCAGCACCTGCTGGGCCTCCTGGCGGGCGTGCTGGTCTATCTGACCGCCCGGCGGCTGGGCGCGCCCGGCTGGGCCGCGACCGCGGCGCCGGTCCCCGTGCTGCTGGACGCCTACCAGATCCAGCTGGAGCACCTGCTGGTCTCCGACGTCCTGTTCACCGCGCTGGTCCTGGGGGCCGTCTGCCTCGCGGTGTCCCCGCGCCTCGAAGGCCGGTCGCGGGCGGCCGTGGCCGCGGCGGCGGGGATCGGGCTGCTGCTGGCGGCGGCGACGCTCACCAGGACCGTCGGCCTGCCCCTGATCGTGCTCTTCGCGGTCTGGCTGCTCTACCGGGCGCGCGGGCGGGTCCTGGCGGCGGGGGTGATGCTGGCTGCGGCCATGCTGCCGGTCCTCGGGTACGGTGCGTGGTTCTACGCGACCTACGAGCGGACCGGCATCGTGGGCGCGAACGGGGTCTTCCTCTACTCCAAGACGATGACGTTCGCCGACTGCGCGGTGATGAATCCCCCGGCGGACGTGGCCGTGCTGTGCGACCCCCGGCCGCCGGAGCAGCGCCCGCCCGCCCAGGAGTACATCTGGAGCGCCGACTCCCCCCTGGTCAAGCTGCCCGGCATCACCTTCACCGAGGAGAGCGACACGCTGGCCGGGCGCTTCGCGTCGCTGGCCATCTGGAGCCAGCCGCTCGACTACGCGGGCTCGGTCCTGTCGGAGCTGGCCCGGACCTTCCGCTGGGACCGCCCGGTCTATCCGGACGCGGAGATCTACGGCTACTACCGCTTCCCCGCGCAGCCGCCGCCTCCGCCCGGGCGCTATCCGGCCACGGTGGGGGCGGAGTTCGCCCACCGCTACGAGCAGGGGCCGATCGCCACGGTGATCGTCGAACCGTACGCCGGTCTGCTACGTATCTACCAGGACATGATCAGATTGCCCGGCACCGTGCTGCTGGTGATCCTGATGGCCCCGCCGGTGCTGGCGGGCGTACGGCGGTGGGGCGGGCGACGGGCTCGGCGGGAGCGACGGGCCGGAGAGGGCGTGCGACGGTGGCGAGCCGGCGGGGACGGCGCAGAGGGTACGGCGGGCCCCGCGGCGTGGGTGATGCCGTGGGCGACGGCGGTGGCGCTGCTCGTGATGCCGCCGGCGGTGGCGCAGTTCGACTACCGGTACGTCCTGCCCGCGGTGCCCGTCGCGTGCCTGGCCCTGGCCCTCGCGATCCGGAGGGCTTCTTTCAAGAACATTCCATGAAATGTCCGAATTTGAGTATGCTGGGCGACCGGATTATCACGACGGCAGCAGGGGGCGGTCATGACCAAATTCCGTTCATCACGGCTCCCCGCACTCGCCACGTGACCTACTCTTTGGGCGCAATGAGCCAGCTGAACCAGCGCAGCGTGTTGCCGCCAAGCGAGGAGATCGCATGAGCGACCACCGGCATGTCGCCGTGAAGGACCGCCGGGTCGAACCGACCGATCCGGGACGCAGGGCCCTGCGGCGTGCGGGCGACGACGAGCCTCCGGCGACACAGCCGAGTGTCAGGCGGCCCCGCGGCGGCAAGCGCAAGAGCGCGATCAGCGCGGGCGGATGGGTCAGCATCGTGATGACCGGCGTCCTGGTGGTCGGCACGCTGGCGGGCTACAAGTTCTACCGGGACATCGAAGGCAACATCAAGCGCCAGGACGTCGAGAAGGACCTCGGCGCCAACCGCCCGCCCGAGACCGGCGCGCTCAACGTGCTCCTGGTCGGATCCGACAGCCGCGAGGGCGACGCCAACAAGAGGTACGGCCAGCACATGCAGGGGCAGGGCGAGCGGACCGACACGATCATCCTGCTGCACGTCTCGCCGAACCGCGACAAGGTCACCCTGGTCAGCTTCCCGCGTGACTCGATGGTCCAGGCCCCCGAGTGCAAGAACCCCAAGACCGGGGCGATCATCCCGGCCGGCCTCAAGCAGATCAACTCGACCTTCAACGACGGCGGCATCGCCTGTACGTGGAAGACGATCGAGACGCTGACCCAGATCCACATCAACCACTTCGTCAAGGTCGACTTCGCCGGGTTCAAGGGCATCGTCGACGCCCTCGGCGGCGTCGAGATCTGCCTGCCCAAGGACGTCTACGACAAGAAGGCCAAGCTCGACCTGAAGAAGGGCAAGCAGATCGTCAAGGGCGAGACCGCCCTGGCCTACGTGCGCGCCCGCTACGCGCTCGGCGACGGCAGCGACACCGACCGGATCAAGCGGCAGCAGGTCTTCATGACCCAGGTGATGAAGCAGGCCACCAGCTCCTCCCTGCTGACCGACCTCGGCAAGCTGAACGACTTCCTGAAGGCGGCCACCGCCTCGGTGACGATGGACCGCAACCTCGACACCGGGCGGATCCTGGAGATCGCCCGCAGCGCCGGGTCGCTGACCGAGAAGAGCATGACGTCGGTCACCGTGCCCTGGAAGCCGTACGAGCCCAAGCCCGCGCAGGTCGAGTGGAAGCAGCCCGAGGCCAACGAGCTGTTCGAGGCGATCCGCACCGACGTCGAGGTGACCCCCGCCCCCAAGGCCAGCGCCAGCGCCCCGGCGCGGCCGACCGTGAAGAACGAGCAGGTCCGGGTCCAGGTCATCAACGGCACCGGCAAGCCCGGCCTGGCCACGGAGGTCGCCGGCAAGCTGGCCGCCCAGGGCTTCGTGGTGACCCACGTCGGCAACGCCTCCGCGGCCGGCGGCGGCCCCGTGCCCGCCACGAGCGTGCGCTACGCCAAGAAGGACGCCACCGACGGGACCGTCCACGCCGACACCCTGACCGCCCGGCTCTCCGGCGAGCGGCTCACCCCGGCCGCGGGCAAGACGAAGCCCAGCGACATCACCCCCTACCCCGCCGCGCCCGCGACGGCCTCGACCCTCACCGGCCCGGTCGTCCAGCTGGTCATCGGCGCCGACTGGAAGGGCGTGCGGGTGCCCAGCATCCCCACCTCGCTCAAGGACAAGGTCATCGACCACACGACCAACCCCTGCCAGTGACGGGTTCCGGCGCCGCGGGCCGCTCCGGGCGTCCCGTGGAATCGAAGAGTCACAATTTCCCGCTAACCCGTTCAAACATCTCGGCCTGTGCGACAGGTGGTGCGTAAGCGGTTTAGGGTGGGCAGGTCGGTGAGGCGAGTCCCACACGGCCGCGCCCCGGGGATCTTCGCCAGTGTGTCCGACGCCTGTCCCGTCTCCGACAGATAGCTGAGCATTCCCCTCGTGAGCGACACCCGATCCCCCTTCCCGGTTCCGGCATCCAACGGCGACGACGCCCCCGGCGGCGTCTCCGGCTGGTCCGCCGACCGGCAGGGCCGGAAGCCCGCCCCGTGGCCGATGCCCGAGCCGGTGCAGCCCGGATCCCATCCTTCGTGGCCGGACCCGCCCGAGCCCGCTCACTCCTCCGGGCCCCAGCCCTCGTGGCCGGAGCTGCCCGGCTCCGGGCCGACGGTCTCCGGGCGCGGCCGCAGACGGCGCGAGGAGGAGGCCCCGGGCGAGGTCACCGCGTGGGGATACCCGCCCTACCAGGAGCCCCAGCCGTCCGGTCCGCTGGATCTCGGCAGGCTCCCGGCCCCGCAGCCCGCACCCGGACCGGCGCCGTCCGGCGACAGGCCCTTCTCCTACTGGGAGAGCAACCAGGAGTGGCAGGCGGCGGCCGCTCCCCGGACCGCGTCGCACGGGCCGGAGCAGCCCTCCGGTGACGGCCGTCTTCCCGAGGAGGAGCCCCCGGCTCCCCCCGTCACGAAGAAGCGCGAGCCGTACCTCGACAACGTGAAGTTCGTCCTGATCGCCCTGGTGGTGGCCGGGCACTCGCTGGTGCCCACGCTGGACACGCACTCGGCCAAGTCCGCGTACCTGTTCATCTACACCTTCCACATGCCGGCGTTCGTGCTGATCAGCGGCTATCTGGGCCGGAACTTCTGGAACTCCAACGCGAAGATCAACAAGCTCGTCGACACCATGCTGGTGCCGTACGTGATCGTGGAGATCGGCTACGCGCTGCTCCGCTACGGGCTGGGCCAGAAGTGGACGCTCACGATCATCGACCCGGCCTGGCTGAACTGGTATCTGCTGGCCCTGGTGCTGTGGCGGATCTCCTCGCCCATATGGACCCGGATGCGGCAACCGCTGCTGGTCGCGGTGGTCATCTACATGATGGCCGGGTTCTCGGAGATCTCCGGCGACTTCAGCCTCGACCGCTTCTTCGGCCTGCTCCCGTTCTACGTGCTGGGCATGATGCTCAAGCCCGAGCACTTCGACCTGCTCAAGCCGCTCTGGGTACGGATCACCTCGGGCGTCGTGGTGGCGGGCGCCGCGGCCGTGGCGATCTTCATCGCCCCGCACGTCAGCCTCAAGCCGGTCTACTTCCGCTACAGCTTCAAGAAGATGGGCGCCGACTGGTGGATCGGGCTCGGCGTGCGCGGGGCCATCCTGGTGGCGGCCCTGATCCTGACGTTCGCGCTGCTGGCCCTGGTGCCCCGCCGCGAGACCTGGTTCTCCGACCTGGGCACCCGCACGCTCTACGCCTACCTGCTCCACGGCGTCGTGGTGCTCATCGCCAAGGACCAGGGCTGGCTGAGCTTCTCCTGGCTGCACGGGCCGCTGGGCGTGATGGCCATCATGTCGAGCTCGGTGGCGCTGGCCATAGTGCTGTGCCTGCCGGAGACCCGCACGCTCTTCAAATGGCTGCTGGAACCCCGCCTGGTCTGGCTCTACCGGCGCCCCTCCGAATCCTCCGCGCAGACGTCCTCGACCCAGACATCCTCGATCCAGGCGTCCCCCGCTCAGACGTCCTCGACCCAGGCGTCCGCGGCCGTCCCCCCGTTCGGAGAAGGGCCGCGCTCCTTCCGGTAGGGCGCGTCCCGCCGCCCCTCACGCCGGGCGGATGAGCCGGTTCTCGTAGGCGAAGACCACGGCCTGCACCCGGTCGCGCAGGCCCAGCTTCAGCAGGATCCGGCCCAGATGCGTCTTCACGGTGGCCTCCGCGAGATGCAGCTCGGCGGCGATCTCGGCGTTGGACAGGCCGCGGGCCACCTCGACGAGCACCTCCCGCTCGCGGGCCGTGAGCCGCTCCAGCCGCCCGTCACCGGCCGGGGCGGCTCCGGTGGGGAGCTGGTGGGCGAAGGTCTCCAGCAGGCGGCGGGTGACCCGCGGGGAGACCACGGCGTCGCCGGCGGCGACGTTCCGGATCGCCGCCAGCAGCTCCTCGGGCAGGGCGTTCTTGAGCAGGAAGCCGGAGGCCCCGGCGCGCAGCCCGGCGAAGGCGTACTCGTCGAGGTCGAAGGTGGTGAGGATCAGGACACGGGTCCGCCGGCAGTCCCGGACGATCCGGCCGGTCGCCTCGATCCCGTCGGTTCCGGGCATGCGCACGTCCATCAGGACGACGTCGGGGCGCAGCCGCCGGGCGAGCCGTACGGCCTCGGCCCCGTCGCCGGCCTCGCCGACCGCCTCCATGTCCGGCTGGGCCTCGATGACCATGGTGAACGCCATGCGGAGCAGGGGCTCGTCGTCGGCGAGCAGGATGCGGATCGTCACGCGGCACCGTCCGCGACGGCGCCGAGGCCGAGGGTGGCCGAGACCCGCCAGCCGCGTCCCGGCAGGGGCCCCGCCTCCAGGGTCCCGCCGTACGCCGCGGCGCGTTCGCGCATGCCGGCGATGCCGTGCCCCGGGGGCCGCTCCCCCTCGCCGGAGACGCCGCGCCCGGAGATGTGCTCCCGCAGGCCGGAGAGGCCGCGTCCGGGCGGCGGATCGGCGGCTCGCGCCGTACGGCCGTCGTCGGTGACCTCGACGGTGACCGCGCCGGGAGCGCAGCGGACCCGGACCTCGGCGCGGGTGCCGGGCGGCGCGTGCTTGAGGCTGTTGGTCAGGGCCTCCTGCACCAGGCGGTAGACGGTCAGCTGGGCGGCGGCGGGAACGGGGGCGGGGTCGCCCTCCAGGTCGAGGCGGGTCGCCAGCCCGGCCGCGCGCATCTGTCCGGCGAGGGACTCCAGCTGTGCGATGCCGGGCATCGGGTGGCGCAGCGCGTCCGGCTCGTCGGCCCGCAGGACGCCCAGAGAGCGCCGCATGTCGGTGAGGGCCTGCCGCCCGGTGCCGGAGATCTGGCGCATGGCGGCGCTGGCCCTGTCGGGCGAGCGCTGCTGCGCGAAGACCGCCCCGTCGGCGAGCGCGACCATGACGGACAGGTTGTGGGTGACGATGTCGTGCATCTCGCGGGCGATGCGGGCCCGTTCGTCGGCGACCGCGAGCCGGGCCCGCTGGTCGCGTTCGCGCTCCAGGCGGACCGCGCGGTCCTCCAGGGAGGCGAGGTAGGCGCGCCTGATCCGGGTGTTCACACCGATGACGGCGACGGCCGCGGCCACGGCCGTCAGGAAGACGACGCTGGTGAGGAACCCGCCATGGGGGGCCGCCCAGCGCGCCGCGGCCAGCAGGATGCCGGTCTCGACGACGGCCGCCGCGGCGAGTGCGCGGCGCCAGGTGGAGTGCGCGGCCACCGTGTACAGGGCGACCAGCAGCGCCGCGTCGGTCAGCAGCTGGATGTCGGCCAGCCACTGGGCGAAGGCCGCGCCGGCCACCGCGCAGAACACCGTCAGGGGCGCCCGGCGCCGCCACGCCAGCGGCGCCGCCAGCGCCGTGTGCAGGATCAGGGGTCCCGGTGGACCCTGGTAGACCGCGCCGTTGAGGCCGACGCCCAGAAAGAAGATCACAACGGCCAGCAGCGCGTCGAACACCACGGGCGGCAGCCGGGCGCCCTCCCGCAGCAGGCTCCGTACCCGCCGCGTCGTCTGCGCGGAGGCGAAGGCGGCGTACCTCATGCGCCGCCGCGTACGAGCGGGAGGCGGTGTGCTCGGACCATGGCGTCAAGATAGTCGGCTCCCGGCGTTCCGGGCGGGCCGCGGATCCGCGCGGAACCGGGCCGCATCCCCCTGGAGTCGTAGGTCTCCCCCTCCTGCGGCACGCCCTTCCGAAGAGAAAGCGCTGATCAGAGGCGTGATAGCCGGCGGCACACCGCGCAGGCCCGGGGACGCGCGCGGGCCCGGCGAACCCGACCGGAGGCTGACGCGCCGGGCCGGCCGTGCCGCCTAGCTTCGTACGGGTCGTCGCGCGGCCCGTGATCCGGTCGCGTTCCGGACAGTACGAGAAGGAGATTCGATGCGTGGACGGACAGTGGCCGCGGCCGGGCTCGCGGTGGCGGCCCTGACGGGTGCGACGGTGATCGGCGCGCCCGCCTCCGCAGGGACGGCCCGCGGGGACGGCGTGCCGGCGGTCACCGGGGCGGCGGCCGGGGGCGGGGGGCTGGAGCGGTTCCGGGAGCAGAAGATCACCTGGCACCGCTGCCGGACCGGTCCCGACGACGCCGCCGGCAAGGAGCTGGACGAGGCGAAGGCCCAGTGCGCCGAGGTGACCGTGCCGCTGGACTACGCCCGTCCGGACGGGCGGACCGTCACGGTGGTCCTGTCCCGGCTGAAGGCGGCCGACCCCGGACGGCGCCGAGGGACGCTGCTGTACAACCCCGGCGGTCCGGGCGTCCCCGCGATGTCCCTCGTGCTCCAGGTCAAGCAGGCCGCGCCCGCTGTCGCGGCCCGCTACGACCTGGTCGGGATGGACCCCCGGTTCGTCGGCCGCAGCACCCCGCTGGACTGCCGGTGGCCCACCGGCGCCGTCGGCTCCGCCGGGCCGGACCGGCGCACCTTCGAGCGGAGCGCGGCGGTGGCCAGGGACCTGGCCTCGCGCTGCGCGGCGCACCGGGACGTGCTGCCGCACATCTCCACCCGCAACACCGCCCGGGACATGGACGTGGTCCGGGCCGCCCTCGGCGAGCAGCGGATCTCCTATCTCGGCTCGTCGTACGGCACCTACCTGGGCGCGGTCTATCTCCAGCTGTTCCCCCGCCACGTCGACCGGGTCGTCCTCGACAGCGTCCTGGACCCCGCCCGCTACGGCCCCGACCTGACGCGGACGCAGGGCCCGGCCCTGAACGCGCTCCTGAAGGACTGGGCGGCCTGGACGGCCGCACGCCACGACCGCCACGGCCTGGGCTCCACCACGGCCGAGGTGCTGGCCACCGTGAACCGGATCAACCGGGCGGCCGGCCGCGCCCCGCTGCGAGTCGGCCGTCACCGGGTCGACAGCCGCCTGCTGCCCATGGCGCTGTTCCACATCACCGCCGGGGACAGCCCGCAGGCCTACGCCGGTTTCGCCGCCGACGTCCGGGTCCTGCGCGATGCCGCACGCGGGCGTGCGGTCACCCCCACCCCGACCCTGGAGGCGGTCCTGAGCGGCCTGTCCGCCCCGGACGACGGGACCACCGCGGTCCAGACGGCGATCATGTGCGCGGACCGGGCGGCCTCCCGCGACCCGCGGGCCTACTACCGCGACATCCGGGCCCACCGCGCCGACGAGCCGCTGTTCGGCCCGCTGACCCGCAACCTCACCCCCTGCTCGTTCTGGCCGGTCTCCCCCGCCGAGCCGCCCACCGAGGTCCGCAACGACGTCCCGCTCCTGATGGTGGGCGCCACCGGCGACCCGGGCGCCGTCCACCGGGGGCAGCTGGCCGCGCACCGGGCCCTGACCGGTTCCCGCATGGTCACCCTGCGGGGCGCCTTCCGCCACACCGTGTACGGCGGGCTGTTCTCCCCCCGCGACGCCTGCGTCGACAGGTTCGTGAACCGCTATCTGGCCGAGGGCGTCCTGCCCGCCGGCGACGTCTCCTGCCCCGGCGGGCCGTCCTCGGGCGGCCGATCCACGCGGTGACCGTGCCCGCCCGCGGGTCCGGCGGGTGGAATGCCCCTCAAAGGACTGGAGTCGTTCATATGGGCGACACTTCCGCTTCCGCCCGTCGTGCCAGCTCACACCTAGCATCGCTGCTGAACCGCACCCCTTCCGGAAGGCAGGTTCACGCATGCGGGTATGTGTCGGGACGATCGTTCATCACCCGGAAGATGCCCGGATCATGCACCGGCAGATCCGGGCGCTCCTGGAGGCCGGGCACGACATCACCTACGTCGCCCCCTTCACCGACTGCAACGTCACCCCGGATCCGGGGATCCGGGCCGTCGACGTGCCGCGGGCGACGGGACGCCACCGGCGGCGCGCGCTCAACGCCGCCCGCGGGGCGCTGAAGCGCGGGGTCCAGGGCGCCGACCTGCTGGTCGTCCACGACGTCGAGCTGCTGTCCCGGCTGCCCCGGCGCCGCCCGGCCACCGTCTGGGACGTGCACGAGGACACCGCCGCCGTGATCGCCGCCGATCCCGGGCTGCCGCCCGTCCTGCGGCGGACGCTGCCCGCGCTGGTCCGCCGGGCCGAGGCCCGCGCCGAGCGCCGCCTGCACCTGATCCTGGCCGAGGAGGCCCACCGGGAGCGGTTCGCCCTGCCCCACCCCGTGGTGCCCAACACCACCTACGTGCCCCGCCGCCTTCCCGCCGCCCCCGGCCGCAACCGGGTGATCTACGTGGGCCGCGTCTCCCGTGCCAGGGGCGCGGCGGAGCTGGTCGAGCTGGCGCGGCGGCTGCTGCCGCACGGGATCAGGCTGGACCTCGTCGGCGCCGCCGACGAGGAGGTGCGGCCGCTGCTGCGGGACGCGCAGCGGGAGGGCGTGCTGGACTGGTACGGGTACGTCCCCAACCGGCACGCGCTCCGGATGGCCGAGGGCGCCCTGGCCGGCCTGTCGCTCCTGCACGACACCCCCGCCCACCGGCAGGCGATGCCCGCCAAGGTCGTCGAGTACATGGCCAGGGGCGTGCCGGTGGTCACCACCCCGCTCCCGGCCGCGGCCGCCCTCGTAGGCGGGACGGAGTGCGGCCTCGTCGTGCCCTTCGGCGACGTGGACGCGGCGGTGGGGGCGGTGCTGGGGCTGCGCGAGGATCCCGGGGCCGCCGCGGCGATGGGGGCGCGAGGGCACGCCGAGGCGTCGCGGCGTTACGACTGGCCGGAGCAGGCGGGGGAGTTCGTCGCCCTGCTGGAGGAATGGGCCGGCAAAACCGTGACGACGGGCCGCGGGGTTGGTCTACTTGAACCATGGCACGCCATCTGATCCAAGGCCGCGACGTGACCATCCCGGTGCGGGTCCGGCAGGCCACGGTCTGCACCGCCTCCTATCTGGTGCGGGCCGACGCGGCCCGGGCGGTAATCGCCTACTCGGGGCTGGACGTCGCCGAGGTCCTGCCCGGCCGGGCCGTCTGCGCGCTGGCGTTCGTCGACTACACCGACGGCGACCTGGGCGCCTACCACGAGTTCGGGGTCACCTTCCTGGTCCGGCCGCCCGAGGCGGGTCCCGCGCCGCGCAGGGGCCTGCTCGCGGGATTCTCCGAGCTGCGTACGGCCGGCGCGGGTACCTTCGTCCACTGGCTCCCGGTCGACCAGGGCTTCACCCTGGAGGCCGGCCGGACGATCTGGGGCTTCCCCAAGGAGATGGCAGGCATCGACCTGCGCCTGAGCTCGCCGTACAAGCGCTGCATCGTGCGCAAGGACGGCCGCCTGGTGCTGGACCTGCTGATCAAGCCCGGCGTCCCCGTCCTCGGCAGGACGGCCCGCCTCGACGCCTACAGCCACCTGGAGGGCGTCACCCGCCGCATCCCCTGGTCGCTCTCCCCGCACCGGGTGCGGGCCCGCCCCGGCGGGGCGCTGATCCGCCTGGGCAACCACCCCGTCGCCAAGGAGCTCAGCGAGCTCGGCCTGCCCAAGCGCGCCCTGGTGACCGCCACGGCCTCGCGCACCTCGATGTCCTTCGGCGAGGCCAAGGAGCTGTGATCGGGGAAACCCGGGGCCGGGAGGGAGCCGTGACCGGGAGACCCGAGGGTCGCTAGCGGTCGACCTCCAGCAGGGGCAGTTCCTCTCTGGTGGGCAGCGACTGCCAGTCGCTCGGCCCCGAGGCCGCGAAGGCGGCCACCAGCGCGCCGCGCCGCAGGCGGTCGGCCGGGTGCAGCTGCTCCAGCAACGCGCTGAGATAGCCGGCCACGAAGGCCGGTCCGGAACCGCCGGAGTCGACCATGGGCGCGTTCAGACCGGGCGCGTCGTGCCGCACGCCGTTCACCCGCACGCTCGCCCCCCGGATGCCCCGGTTCACGATGACCTCCCGGTCGCCGGTGAGGGCGGGCTTGACCAGGTCGAGCTCGTTCTGCCGGACGAACAGGACGTCGGCGGCGCAGGCCAGCACGTTGAGGACCTCCTCGGCCTCCCGCAGGTCGGGCCAGAGCCGCTCGTCGTAGTCGACGGACACCGAGACGGTCACCCCGGCGATCCGCGCGGTCCGCACCGCGGCGTTCATGGCGTCACGCGCGTTCAGCGCGGCGGTGACGCCGCTGACGTGCAGGATGGAGGCCTGGGTGATCCGGTCCACGGGGACGTTGCCCTGCGCCAGCCGTACGGCCGTCGGATAGTAGGTGAGCCTGGTCGCCTGCCCGGTGCGCGACTCCTTCAGGATCATCCCGGTCGGGGAGCCCTCCTCCACCCGGGCGTCGGAGACGTCCACGCCCTCGCCGCGCAGCGCCGACAGGATCCGGCAGCCCAGCTCGTCGTCGCCCACCTTGCCCAGCCAGCTCACCGTGTGCCCGAGCCTGGCCAGCCCGACGGCCACGGGGATCTCGGCCCCGGTCACATCGAGTCGCGCCTCGTGCTCGTGGCGGATCCGGCCGCTGGTGACGACGCCGAAAGCCTCGCCGAGGGTGTAGACGTCCACGCCGAGACCCTTTCGCGCCAGCCGTACCGATCAGACGATGGGCGGCCGCCCCAGCCGGAGCATGCGCCAGGCCGTCTTCCAGCCCATGGGCCGGCGCTCCCCCGCGGGTTCGCGCAGTCCCTCGCGGAAGCCCTTGAACCAGGCCCGCAGGGCCGGCAGGGAGCGCTCGCGCAGCAGAGTGAGGACCACCCAGTTGAGAAGATAGAGGACCGCCAGGGACCATGGCAGGTTACGACGCGCCAGCCACACGCGGTTGCGCGCGTTGAGGCGGTAGAAGTCGGCATGGCGGGTCGGGGGGACCTGCGGGTGGTACATGACGGTCTGGGCGTCGTATTCGATGCGGTAGCCCTCACCGAGCAGCCGCCAGGCCAGGTCGGTCTCCTCGTGGGCGTAGAAGAACCGCTCGGGCAGGCCGCCGACCTGGAGGAAGGCGGAGCGCCTGATCGCGCAGGCGCCGCCGAGGAAGGTGGTGACCGGGGAGGAGCGCTCGGGGTCGCCCGCCCGCAGGCGGGGGACGTGGCGGCGCTGGCCGACGCCGCCGTCGGGGTCCATCACCCGGAAGGAGACCACCGCGAGGTCGTGCTCGGTGGAGAAGCGCTCACGCAGGTGGGAGACGACGTCCATCGCCCCGTACCAGCCGTCGTCGTCGAGGAAGAGCACCACGTCACCGGAGCACTCCTCGACGCCGCGGTTGCGGCCGGCCGGGATGCCGGCGTTGTGCGCCAGGCGCACCGTCTTGATCGTGGCCGAGGAGCCGGGAGGCACGGTGACCGACAGCTCCGGGACGTCCGCGCCGTTGCCGACGATGACCACCTCGACGTCGCCGTCGTCCTGGTTCAGGGCGGACTCGACAGCCCGGCCCAGCTCGGGGACCCGGTTGCCCATGGTGAGGATGACGCACGAGATCTTCAACGGGTCATCGCCTTGACGCGTCGAGAGCACGTGCGGAACATACTTTCATGATCACCGAGTCTGCTGGATCGGGGAATGCTGGCGGAGGTGCGGGTCTCTGATTTACCAGAGGACAAGCGTATCGGAACCGTCAACGAACACCCACCGAACAGTGAACTGCGAGGGATGTTCGCACCTACGACGCACCGGGACGCCCTCCGGTTCCTCATGAGAGCCGCCGGGACGCCAGGATGCTGACGAGGTGCAGGACCATCTGGAGCACGGCGACCACCACGCAGGCCACCATCAGTACCCGGGTCGCGGTCAGCCCGCCGCTGACGGCGTCCCAGACCGCGGCCGCCACCACCAGGAGCGACAGCTCCACCGCCTGGACGATCCGGTGGAAGCGCAGCGCCGCCGCGGCCTTCCTGGCCAGGCCCAGCCCCCGCGAGCGGAACTGCTCGGCCGAGGACTCGGTCGCCGCCACCAGCCCGGAACGGGCCCGCGCCACGTCGACCAGGTCGGTCTCGGCCTTGATCAGGATCGCGCCGAGCGCCGCGGCGAAGCCCGCCACGGTGTACCAGTCGGGCAGGGCCGCCGAGGCCCGGAAGCCCAGCCCGATCAGCAGGGCCGCCTCGGCGAAGTAGTGGCCGACCCGGTCGAGGTAGACGCCGGTGATGGAGGTCCGCCTCGTCCACCGGGCCAGCTCGCCGTCGGAGCAGTCGAGCAGCAGGTAGAGCTGGACCAGCAGGGCCGCGCCCACCGCCGCCCACAGGCCCGGCAGCGCCATGACGCCGCCCGCCGCCAGGCCGCACAGGATCATCAGCCAGGTGGCCTGGTTGGGCGTGATCGGCGTCTTGGCGAGGAACCAGGTGACGTAGATCGACAGTTTGCGCATGTAGAGCACGCCGGCCCAGTGCTCTCCGCTGCCGCGCTCCATGGTCGAGGGCGGCTGGGCGACCGCGCGCAGCTCAGCGACCGACGGCCCGGACATAGTCCTCCACCCGATCCCTGATCTCCGACTCCGACAGGCGCAGGTGCTCCAGGATCGTGTAACGCCCCGGACGGGTCGAGGGCGCCAGCATGACGGCCTGGGTGAACTGCTCGGCGGTCAGCCCGATGTCCACGGGGGTGACCGGCAGCTCGTGCTGACGCAGGCAGTCGGCGACCTGGGTCAGTCTCCGCTGGTCCTCGCGGAGGAAGAAGCAGAAGGCGGCACCGATCCCGGCGAGCTCGCCGTGGTTGGAGGTGCCGGGGAAAAGCTGGTCCACGGCATGAAGGATCTCATGATCTCCGCCGCTGGAGGGACGGGATGACCCGGCGATGACCATCGACATCCCGGACAGGATCAGCGCCTCGGCCAGCACGGTCAGGAAGGCGTCGGACTCGATCGAGTCGCGCCTGCCGACCACCGCCTCGGCCGCGGTGCGGGCCATCGAGCAGGCCAGGCCGTCGATCGGCTCGCCGCGCTCGGTGTTGCCCAGCTGCCAGTCCTCGATCGCCGACAGGTTGCTCACCACGTCGCCGACCCCGGAGCGGACCAGCGACGGCGGCGCGTCGTGCACGAAGTCGAGGTCGACCACGATGGCCAGCGGCATGGGCACGCCGAAGGAGCCCTTGCCGCTCTCGTGGGTCAGCGACGCCACCGGCGAGCAGATCCCGTCGTGCGACAGGTTGGTGGCCACCGCCACCATCGGGATCCCGGCGAGCGAGGCGGCGTACTTGGTCGCGTCGATCGTCTTGCCGCCGCCGATGCCGACGAGCGCCTCGTAGGCGCCCTTGCGCAGGTCGGCGCCGAGCGTCACGGCCGCGTCGACCGAGCCGTCCGGCACCCGGAAGACCTGGGCCTCCCCCAGGGAGGGCGCGATCACCGAGGCGATCCGGTCTCCCTGGCCCGCGCCCACCGCCACCGCCACCCGGCCGGAGGTCGCCACCCGGCTGTCGGCCAGCAGTGAGCCCAGCTGCGCGATGGCGCCCCGCCGTACCTCCATGGTCAGCGGGGCGGGCAGCATCCTGGCTAGTATCGGCACGCGATCTCCCGCGCCTTGGCGAGGTCGTCGTGGTTGTCGACCTCGACCCAGGAGACGTCGCCGATCGGGGCGATCGCGATCTTCTCGCCGCGGTCGACCAGCTCCTGGTAGCCGTCCTCGTAGTACAGCTGCGGGTCGCGCTCGAAGGTGGCCTGGAGCGCGTCGGCCAGACGCCCGCCGATGCCCGGGCGGATCAGGGTCGCGCCGATGTACTCACCCGCGGCGGTGGCGGGGTCCATCAGCTTGGTGATCCGCTGCAGGTGGCCGTCGCCGTCGAGGGTGACCTTCATCTCCTCGTCGGCGAGCTTCTTGACGTCGTCGACCGCGAGCAGGATGTCGCTGGTGGCCGGCGCCGACAGGAGCGTGTGCTCGACCGAGACCGGGTGCACGGTGTCGCCGTTGACCAGCAGCACGCCCTGGTCGAAGTAGTCGCGCGCGCACCACAGGGAGTAGGCGTTGTTCCACTCCTCGGCCTTGTCGTTGTGCACGAGGGTGAGCTTCACACCGTGCCGCCGCTCCAGCTCGGCCTTGCGCTCGTGTACGGCCTGCGCCTGGTAGCCGACGATGACCACGACGTCACGGAGGTCGGCCGCCGCGAGGTTCCGCAGCGAGATGTCCATGATCGTGGTGTCACCGTCGACCGGCACGAGCGCCTTGGGCAGCGTGTCGGTGTACGGCCGCAGGCGTCGTCCGGCCCCGGCGGCCAGCACCATTCCCAGCAACGTGCACTCCTCGTTCGAATGAGCCCCTCGGCGGGCACTCCTGGCCCCAAAGGTTAGTTGCCTTTGGACCCTGATCGTGTAATCCGGGGTTTGCCGGGTGTTCTCAATCGTGTGCTCCGAGTTCGGCGGAGTCCACTCCGGAGCGCGGGGTGGCCAGCCAGCAGGTGAGGCTCTCCCAGCCGAACAGGGCCCACAGATAGAGCGCGAGAAGGGCGAAGACCAGCGTCATCTGCCCGCTGAGGCCGCCCAGCGCGAGCACGAACATCCGCCCGTCCCAGCCGAGACCGGCCGTGGCCAGCCAGGCCGGCGGGTAAACGTGCTGGCGCACCCGGTAGACGACGTCGTAGTGGTGGAAGACCAGCGCGCCCAGCAACAGGAAGATCAACCAGGGCGGAACCCCGTGCGCGAAGCCCGCCATCGCGGCGAAGCCGTACTCGGTCAGGCGCAGGATCGGCGGGATCATCCAGTCGAGCCGCCCGTCGTGCGGGTGGGAGCTGCCGGGCCCGGCCAGCAACAGCGCCACGGCCGGGGCGAACACCGCCAGCCCGTCGTCGGTCCCGGCCACCCCGACGCTCAGCAGCACGGCGGTCACGAAGGTGCCGACGAGCACCGGCGGCAGCGGCGGCAGTTGCCCGGCCACCAGCGCGCCCATCGCGCGGGAGGCCACGCCGTCGTCGCGGTAGGCCACCACGGCGCCGCGCGGCACCGGCGTCATGCGCACCGACAGCTTGGGCGTCCCGGAGAACTCCGCCATCACCCGAACGACCTGCCCATCCTGCCGACCAGCGTGTAGAGGGCGGCCAGGCCGCCCCAGCCCAGGAGGGCGACGAACGTCACCCTCGCGTCGAAGAACGCCGCGGTCACCGCGATCAGCGCCATCCGCTCCCCGATGGGCAGGATGACGATCTTCTTGATCCAGCGGGTGAAGGCGTCCTGCTCCAGCCGGCGCGAGAGCCGTACGACGACACCGGTGCGGCCGGGGACGTCCGGCGCGGGCGGTGCGGACGGCGCGGGCGGCGGGAGATGCTCCTGCTCGGCGGACTGCGCCTGGGCCGGGACCAGCGGGCCGCGCGTGTCGCCCGGAGCGGTCAGCGGGACGGCATCCGCCGTCCGGGCGGCGCGCGCCCGGTTCACGTCGGCGCGGGCGTCGGCGTAGGAGAAGTCGATCATGTGGCGGAGCGCCTGGAGGATCATCGCGGCCACGGCCAGGGCCCAGATCTCGGTGGTCACGGCGGGGCCCGCGGCGGCGACGTAGCCGAAGGCGAGACCCGCGTAGACGGTGTACTCCTTGACCCGGTCGGAGGTGGCGTCCAGCCACGAGCCGAGCGGAGAGAAGGTGCGCGTGTAGCGGGCGAGCTGACCGTCCACGCAGTCGAAGACGAAGGACAGGTAGAGCAGGATCGCCCCGGCCACCAGCGCGGCGCGGGTGCCCGCGGAGAACCAGACCGCCGCCAGCAGGGCCAGCCCGGCGGAGATCCCGGTGACCGCGTTCGGGGTCAGCCGCAGCCAGGCCGCCAGCGCGACCAGGTGGCGGGACCAGGAGCTGACGAAGTAGGTGGTGAAGAAGCCGTCGTCGGACTTGATCGCCTCGTCCAGCCGGGCGCGGGTCTCGTCGATCTCGGCCACCCGCTGCAGGGCCACGTCCGCGGCGACCTGCCCGGCCACCCTGTCGCAGTGCAACCGCCCCAGCCCCGCCGCGCGGACGGCCACGCCCGCGCGCACCAGCCCGACCAGGAGCAGGTCCCCGGCCTCTGCGCCGTCGGTCGCACCGAGGTCGCTCGCGTCGGCCAGCTCGGCCAGCCTGTCGGCGATCCGCGCGAGGCTGCCCAGGTCCGTCTCGCCGATCTGGAGCACGCCCCTGAAGGTGCCGTTGGCCCCGGTGACCTGGTGGAAGGAGCTGCCCGCGGCGACCACCCGGTCGTCCTCGACGCGGACCGGCGGGCGCAGCGGGCCGGAGTCGTCGCCGTCGGCGGCCACCACGGCGCCGGTGCCGCGCGACGGATGGGCCAGGAGCGCCGCGAGCGCCCCGTCGTGGGCCACCAGGTCGCCCACCAGCACCGCGACCGGTCCGCTGGCCGTCCTGGCCAGCCGGGCGATCCTGCGCAGGTCGTCGGAGACCCCCCGCGAGCCGTCCGACCCGATCATGTAGGACCCGTCGGCGGAGCGGACGAAGTCACCGGAGCGCGCCACCACGTGCACGTCCCGGATCGGGAAGGCGGCGAGCTGGCCGGTCAGCCGGTCGAGCAGGGTGCCGTCGGCGCAGCGCAGCTTCGCCGCGGCGGTGGTGGCGAGCACGACGACGGCCGTCCGAGGGGTGTCGGACTCGGGAGGGACGGATAAGGAAGACGTGGTGTCATGCAAGCGTGTCTCCTTCGCATCCGGCGGAATCGCCGCGCGAATCGGGGAGTGCGCACCCAGCGTAGCGAGATCCTGACGCGATATCACGGGAGCGCGGCCGTGCGGCGTCGCGTGAGCGCGTCGTGTCGTGCGGTACCGCGTGAGCGCGTCGTGTCATGCGGTACCGCGTGAGTGCGCTGTA
>NZ_BOOJ01000004.1 GCF_016863175.1 Paraplanobispora siamensis | reverse complement strand
TGCGGCATCGCATGAGCGCGCCATACGGCGGCACCGCGACTGCGGGAGGGACGGCCGCGTCCGGCACGGGTGCCTCCGCCCGGACCCTCGGCGATCACCCGTTACTCTCGCCCTACACGGACCCGCTCGGAGGAAGCCCGCCTTGACCTCTCTCGAACCGGCCTCTCTCGAACCGGCCTCTCTCGAACCGGCCTCTCTCGAAGCGGCCTCTTCCGCGCCGGCCTCGCCCGGGCCACGCCGCCGCGCCGTCGGGGTCGTCCTCGCCGGCGGGGTCGGCCAGCGCGTCGGCCGGGACACGCCCAAGCAGCTCATCGAGATCGGCGGCAGGACGATCATCGAGCACGCGATCGCCGCGTTCGACGGCGCGCCGGAGATCGACGAGGTCCTCGTACTGATGGCCCCCGGCTTCACCGGGGAGGTGGAGCGGCTCGTCGCCCGCAGCGGGTTCACGAAGGTCGGCCGGGTCCTGGAAGGCGGCGCCAGCCGTACCGAGACCACCTGGCGGGCGCTGCGGGCGCTGGACGGGCAGGACTGCGACGTGCTCCTGCACGACGCCGCGCGGCCCCTGCTGGAGCCGCGCATCATCACCGACTGCGTGGCGGCGCTGCGGGTCCACTCAGCGGTGGAGGTGGCGATCCCCAGTTCGGACACGGTCGTGGTGACCGCGCCGGGACCGCACGGGGATGGCGAGATCGTCAGCGAGGTGCCGGACCGCGCGCGGATCTGGCGCGCCCAGACACCGCAGTGCTTCCGGCTGCCGGTGATCCGCGAGGCCTACGAGCGCGCCTTCGCCGACCCCGCCTTCGCGGGCCGGCAGGCCACCGACGACTGCGGCGTCGTACTGCGCTATCTGCCCGACGTGCCGATCCACATCGTGCCGGGCAGCGAGCGCAACATGAAGGTCACCCACCCCGTGGACGTCCTGGTGGCCGAGACGCTCCTGGCGGCCGGCGCGAGCTGGACGGGCAAGTCCTGAAGCAGGGGCGGGTACGGCGGGGCGTGCCGGGTGGCGGGCCCATCCGGGGTGGGGCGGGTGCTGCCCACCCGTGAGGCGCGTCCACAGCAGGCCGGGTGTTGCCCACCCGGGCTGCGCCGCACAACAACCGCGCCCACCTACGACGCCCGATGGCATCGACCACCACACGCCCGCCACCTGACAAGGTCGGCCACCGCGATCTGCCTCCACCCCGCCACCGGCTGGTCCCTCACCCGCTCATCGAGCGCCAACGGCTGCGGACCGGACGCCGAAGGCATCGACCGGGCTGTCACCACGGCTACCTCCAGGCGCACGGCAAGTCCGACACCCACTGCCCGATGCATGCCGCGAGTCAGGTGATGTCCGCCGGGTCAGGTGATGTCCGCCGGGTCAGGCGATGTCCGCCGGGTCAGGCGATGTCCACAGCTCCGACCACGGCTACCTCCGGGGCACCACAGGCCCGGCAGCACCCCGCTGCCCGGGCACAGACTCGACCAGCGTGCGGCGCAGCCCCGGGTGGGCGACACCCGGCCCACCACGGACCCGCTCCACGGGCGGGCGACACCCGGCCCGCCACGCACCGCCGTACCCGCTCAACCTCAGGGCCTACTCGCCCACGACCCCCGAGGGCTGCCGAGAGCCGGTGCCCCACCCGCCGGGCGGACGGGGCATCCCCCTAGGAACCGGGCTTGCCCAGGCTCGCCGGGCTGGTCAGGAAGCCCCAGCCCCACGAGATGTGCATCGTGGCGTAGACGAACGGGAGCCGTACCAGCGCGGCGGGGGGCAGGCCGCTGCCGGTCACCGCCGAACCCGCGAGGATCGCCGCGACGTACCCGCCCGGCACCAGCAGGCCCGGCCAGAAGAACGGCGAGACGGCCAGCCCGGCCAGCATGGCCACCACCGCCGTGGGCGGCGCCAGGTAGCGCATGTTGATCGTGCCCTCGTGGGTGCGGGCGACCACGCGCCGCCAGCGGCCGTAGTGGAAGTACTGCTTGGCCAGGGCCTTGAGGTTGGGTCGCGGCCGGTAGGAGACGCGCATGCGGGGCTGGAACCAGACCAGGCCGCCCGTCCCGCGGATGCGGTGGTTCATCTCCCAGTCCTGGGCCCGCTGGAAGTGCTCGTCGTAGCCGCCGACCCGCTCCAGCGCCTCCCGGCGGAAGACTCCCAGATAGACGGTGTCGGCCGGGCCCGCGGTGCCGCCGGTGTGGAACCGCGCGCCGCCGACGCCTATCTTCGAGGTCATCGCGCGGGCCACGGCCTGCTCGAAGGGCGTGACGCCCTCGGCGGCCATGACGCCGCCCACGTTGTCGGCGCCGGTCTCCTCGAGCGTCTCCACCGCGACCCGGAGATAGTCCTCCGGGAGCATGGCGTGGCCGTCCACCCGCGCGATGATCCCGTTGCGGGAGGCGGCGATGGCGGCGTTGAGCGCGTTGGGCGTGCGGCCGGTGGGGTTGGGGACCACGGTCACCCGGGGGTCCTCGGCCGCGATCGCGTCGGCGACCTCCTGGGTGCGGTCCTTGGAGGGGCCGATCGCGAGGACGACCTCGATCGGTCCCGCGTATTTCTGCGACAGGACCTGGCTGACCGCCTCCCGCAGGTGGCGCTCCTCGTTCAGCACCGGGATGACGACCGAGATGGGGGGCCAGACGCGGGTCTCGGAAGACGGCGCCGGCGAGGGCGAGTCGGGGAACTGCTTCATGGCGTCGCTCACGCTACTGTACGAACGGGTACCTCATCGACCCAGATGGAGCCTAGGGGGGCTGATGCGCGACCGGGAAGACGAGGACTCGGGTGTGCATGTGGGCGGCGACGCCTACGGCAACGTCCGGGTGGCTCCCCGGCGCGCTCGCAGACCCCTGAGGAACCCCCGCGCCCGGCGACGCAACCTGATCATCGCGGGCGCGCTCTCCGCCGTGGTCCTGGCCGGCTCGGGCGCCGCCTGGTCGCTGCCCAACTACGCGGCGAGCAAGATCCGCTCCGTCGACGCGGGCGTGCCCGGGGCGCAGTCCACCGGCGCGATGAACATCCTGCTCGTCGGCGTGGACAAGCGTGACGACCTCACCCGCAAGCAGCAGAACCAGCTCAAGCTCGGCCGCGAGACCGGCGAGCGGACCGACACCATGATGGTGATCCACCTGTCGGAGGACCACCGCAAGGTCACCGTGGTCAGCCTGCCCCGCGACACCTGGACGACGATCCCCGGCAAGGGCGAACACAAGATCAACTCCGCGTACCAGCTCGGCGGCCCCAAACTCGCCACGCGCACGGTGCAGAGCGCCACGGGGCTGACGATCCACCACTACGTCGAGGTCAACGTCCTGGGCTTCATCAACGTGGTCGACGCGCTCGGCGGCGTCTCGGTCTGCACCCCGGTCGCGATCAACGACCCGAAGACCGCCCTGTCGCTGCAGCCGGGCACCTACTCGCTCAACGGCGTCAAGGCCCTGGCCTACGCCCGCACGCGCGCCACCGCCCGCTCCGACCTCGACCGCATCGACCGCCAGCAGCAGGTCATCTCCGCCCTGCTCAGCCAGGCGCTGAGCGGCGACACCCTGACCAATCCCGTCAAGCTCGCCCGGTTCGTCGACACCACCCTCGGCACGCTGCGGGTGGACGACGCGCTCCGCAAGAACCTGCTCGGCCTGGCCGACCAGCTCAAGGCGGTCTCCACCGACGACGTGGCCTTCGCCACCGTCCCGATCGCCGACGTCGACTACCGGACGCCCACCGGCGAGTCCGCCGTCCTGTGGGACAAGGCCGCCGCCCGGGAGCTGTTCCGCAGGATCGCCGCGGACGAGGCCCTGACCGAGCCCGCCAAGCCCAAGGCGACGGCCACTCCGAAGCCGACCCCCTCGGCCACCCCGCTGACCGTGCCGCCCTCGCGGATCGCCGTCAAGGTGCTCAACGGCACCCTGATCACCGGACTCGGCGCGCGCACCAGGAACGACCTGCTGAAGGCCGGCTTCCTCGTCCCCGAGGCCGCCGGGGACACCCAGCGCAGGGACCACAAGCGGACGGTCATCCGGTACGGCCCCGGCCGCGAGGACTCCGCCAGGACCCTGGCCGCCGCCCTGCCCGACGCCGACCTCCGCCTGATCGACGATCTCGGCGACAAGATCGAGGTCATCGCAGGCCAGGAGTACTCCGGGGTCAAGAAGGTCACGGTCGACGAGGCCGCGGGGCAGGCCACCCCGGCGCCCTCCCCGACCGCCTCGCCGACGGCCAGGACCGCCACCCAGAACATCTGCAAAAAATGATTCAGATTGCATAACCTGCGGCCCTCCGGGCAGATGGAAAAGTGCGGAGGTGATGATCGTGGTTCCGGCATTCGACATCCAGACATGGCAGGACGGCCCCTGTACGGTGGTACGAGCCGAGGGGGAGCTGGACATGATGGTCGCCCCCCGGCTCACCGCCGAGATCGACCGGATCCTGGAGGGTTCGGACCACCCCTGCCTTGTGCTGGACCTGACCCACGTGCCGTTCTGCGACTCGGTGGGCCTGGGCGCGCTGGTGGGCGCCCTCTCCGGGACGAGGGACGTCCAGGGTCGTCTCATCCTCGTGGTGAGCTCGGGAATGATCAGCCGCCTGCTGGCGATCACCAGCCTCGACCGCCACTTCGAGACCTGCAGCAGCCTTCACGAGGCCGTCGAGCACGTCGCCGCCTGAGCGGCCCGTCACGTACGGCCGGCGAGGCTGACATCCGTACAGCCCTGACATCCGTACGGCCGGCGGGGCTACAGCCGTACGGCCGGCGGAACTGACGGCCGCAGACCCGGCGGGGCCGGTCCGCTTCCCGCCTCCCTCCGCTTCCCGCAGAGACCGTTTCCTGCAACGCTTCGTGATGGAGCGTTCGCACGGCCGCTCCACGGGACCGACGGGAGCACGATGGAGCCTCTGCAGCCACGAGATCCGGACCGGGTGGGCGGCTACCGGTTACTGGGCCGTCTGGGCGAGGGTGGGCAGGGGACGGTCTACCTCGCCGAGGATCCCGCCGGTCTGCGGGTGGCGGTCAAGACCCTGAACGCCGCGTCGAGCTCCGATCCGGTACGGCGGCGCTACTTCGCCAGCGAGGCCTCGTTGATCCGCCAGGTGTCCTCGTTCTGCGTGGCGGAGGTCCTGGACACCGACCTCGAGAGCGATCGGCCCTACATCGTCAGCGAGTACGTCGAGGGACCCTCCCTGCGGTCCGCCGTCGCCACCGGCGGACCGCGGGCGGGAGGCACGCTGCGACGCCTGGCGATCGGCACCGTCACCGCGCTGGCCGCGATCCACCAGGCGGGGATCGTGCACCGGGACTTCAAGCCGCCCAACGTCCTGCTCGGCCCGGACGGGGCCCGGGTGATCGACTTCGGGATCGCCCGGCTGCTGGACACCGCCACCACCACGACCGGCAACATCATCGGCACGGTCGCGTACATGTCGCCCGAGCAGGTGTCCGGCTCCCGCGTCGGGTTCGCCTCCGACATGTTCAGCTGGGCCGCCACGATGGCCTACGCGGCGGGTGGCCGCCCGCCCTTCGGGCAGGACACCGTTCCGGCGATCATGTACCGGATCCTGCACGCCGAGCCCGATCTCCCGGCGCTGCCCGGCGACCTGGCCGAGGTGGTGGAGGCCTGCCTGGCCAAGGACCCCGACCGGCGCCCGTCCGCCCGGGAGGTGCTGCTGCGCCTGATCGGAGACGACGGCACGGGCGACGGGACCACTCTCGGGACCGGACGGGAGACGTCCCCCTCCGGGGCGGGAGGAACGCCCGGGCCTGGGCGCGAGACGTCCGGGGCGGGCCGGGAGGCGTCCGGGACAGGGCCCGGGACTTCGCCCGCCGTGACGGGGCGCGAGGCGCTGACCAGGCCCTCCGCGGCGTCGGCCCCGGCTCCCGCCGCGGGGGGCGCGCCGTTCCCGGCTCCCCGGGCGGAAGGGGCCCCGGCCGGGGCGGCCGCCGTACCGGCTTCGACTCTCCCGGTGGAAGGGGCGTCGGCCGTACCGGCTCCCACGCTCCCCGTGGAAGGGGCATCGGGCGCACCCGCTTCGACTCTCCCCGTGGAAGGGGCGTCGGCCGTACCGGCTCCCACGCTTCCGGTGGGCGGGCCACCGGCCGGGGCCACCGCCGTACCGCCCGCCACCATCCCGGGGACGGATGCCACCCGCCGGTTCGAGGCCGGGCGCGCAGAGCGGCCGGGCGGGGCGTCCCGGCGGAGGTGGCTCTGGGGAGCGCTCAGCGTTCTGGTGGCGCTGGCCGTCACGGCCGCGGTCATCCTGCTGCGGCCCGGCTCCGCCGATCCGGTCGCCGAGGCGGGAGGCGAGCTGCTGTTCTCCGACGACTTCAGCGAACGCAAGGGCTGGGACGGCTACACCTTCAACCCCGACGGCTCGGAGAGCGAGCGCACCTACCGGGGCCACGAGATCGAACGCGGCGTCTACTCACTGCGCGCCGATCAGTCCTATCCGGTCAGCCCGGCCCTGTCGCCGGTCCCGCCCAAGGATGCGGGCACGGCCTCGGCCGCCGCACCCGACGTGCTGATCGGCGTGACCGCCCAGATGAGGGCGGACTCCGTCGGGCCCGGCGAGTTCGGCCTGCTGTGCCGGTGGGACGAGGACATCGCCCAGGGATACATGTTCCTGCTCGGCCTCGACGGCACCGCCCGCGTCAGCAGGAACATCCAGGGGACCCACCAGGAGTTCGGGTCCGGACGGGCCACCGCCCCCTCCGCCGACCGGCCGGTACGGCTGCAGGCCGCCTGCCGTCCGAGCGGCACCGGCACCCGCCTCACCTTCTGGGTCGACGGCACCCAGGTGATCGACGCCACCGACTCCCAGGGGCTGCAGGCGTCCTCCACCGCCCAGTCCGGGCTGGTCGCGCAGGTGAAGCCGAGCGGAGGAGGGCCGCTCACGGTGTCCTTCGACGACTTCACGGTCCACCGGGCCCGGTGAATGAGAGTCCTCCGAAAGTTCTGAGAAAAAATTCCGTGACCCGTGTCGATCGGACGTCCCTCCGTTCGACGCGTCAGCAGAGGCCGGGAGAGACCCGGCAGGCGACGGAAGGAGACCCCGATGCGGTTCCTCATGATGACCACGGACGACGGCTCTGCGGGCAACCCCCCGGACGAGGCGATGATGGCCCAGATGGCCGAGTTCATCGAGGAGATGAGCAAGGCGGGGGTGCTGCTGGCCACCGGCGGGCTGGACCCGCGGGCCACCCGCATCACGTCCTCGGGCGGGAAGATCACTGTGACCGACGGCCCGTACACCGAGGCCAAGGAGGTCGTCGTCGGATTCGCGCTCATCGAGACGCGTACCAAGGAGGAGGCGATCGAGCTGTCCAAGCGCTTCTGGAAGATCGTCGGTGACGGCGAGGGTGTGATCCAGCAGGTGTTCGGCCCCGGGGACGCGTTCCCCGGCCAGTGACCGGCCATGGCGACCGTGTGCACGGTGAACCGTGACGGACCGCGCGCCCGATGAACGGCGACGGGCTCCCGACCAGGCGGATCATCCCGCCCGGGGGCCCGTCCGGCTTGCGCGGGAGGCGGTGCGGGTGCTCTGATCGTCCGCGTGACGGCCTCTGACACCCATCGGGCGATCGACGCGGTCTGGCGGATCGAGTCGGCCCGGATCATCGCCGGTCTCGCACGGATGGTGCACGACATCGGCCTCGCCGAGGAACTCGCGCAGGACGCGCTGGTCGCGGCGCTCGAACAGTGGCCTGAGTCGGGCGTGCCGGACAACCCGGGCGCCTGGCTCATGGCCATCGCCAAGCGCCGGGCCGTCGACCGGCTACGCCGTCAGCAGCGGCTGGAACAGAAGCTGGAGGAGATCGGGCACGGCCTGGAGACCGAGGACCCGGCGCCGGAGTTCGACGCCGTCCTCGACGCCGTCGACGACGAGCCCATCGAGGACGACATCCTCCGGCTGGTGTTCACCGCCTGCCACCCCATCCTGTCCCCGCAGGCGCGCGCCGCGCTCACCCTGCGGATGCTCGGCGGCCTGACGACCGAGGAGATCGCACGGGCGTTCCTGGTCTCGGAGGCGACCGTCGCGCAGCGGATCGTCCGCGCCAAGCGCACGCTCTCCGAGGCGGGCGTGCCGTTCGAGGTGCCCGAGGGGGCCGAGCGCGCCGGAAGGCTGGCCTCGGTCCTGGAGGTCGTCTATCTGATCTTCAACGAGGGGTACGCCGCGACCGCCGGCACCGAGTGGATGCGCCTGGACCTGTGCCAGGAGGCGCTGCGCCTGGGCCGCATCCTGGCCGAGCTGGCCCCGCAGGAGCCCGAGGTCCACGGGCTCGTCGCGCTCATGGAGGTCCAGGCCTCGCGCTCGCGGGCGCGCACCGGCCCGTCCGGCGAGCCCGTCCAGCTCCTCGACCAGAACCGCGCCCTGTGGGACCGGCTGCTGATCATGCGCGGCGTCGAGGCGCTGCTGCGCGCCGAGAAGCTCGGCGCCCCGCCCGGCCCGTACGTGCTGCAGGCCGCGATCGCCATCTGCCACGCGCAGGCCGCCACCGCCGAGGAGACCGACTGGGCGCGCATCTGCGCCCTGTACGAGGTGCTCGCGCGGGTGGCCCCGTCACCGATCGTGGAGCTCAACCGCGCGGTCGCGCTCGCCATGGCGTACGGCCCCGAACGCGGGCTGGAACTCGTCGACACGCTCGTCTCCGAACCGTCGCTCAAGGACTATCACCTCCTGCCCTCGGTCCGCGGCGACCTGCTGGCCAGACTCGGCCGCCTCGACGAGGCCCGCGACGAGTTCCGGCGCGCCGCCTCCCTCACCCGCAACGCCCCCGAACGCGACCTCCTCCTGGACCGCGCCGCCGCGTGCGGACCTGACTGACCCACAGCCCCGTCATCGACGGAATACGACACCACCACCGGCATCCCACGGAAGATCCGAATGCCGTCTTCGCATATTTCGGGATGATGCAACATTCCGGGGTCCCGATGCGTCTTAGCCGGGATGAGCGAGAGGACTCCGACCCGTGGATGACGCACCGGAATTCGCGGACTTCGCCGCCAATCGGGCTGACGCGTTGTTCTGCTACGCCTACATGCTCGCCGGCAATCCGCACGACGCCGCCGACCTGGTTCAGGAGGCGTTGGTACGGCTGCGCGGCTCGTGGCCGCGAGTGCGGCGCAAGCACGACCCGGAGAGCTACGTGAAGACCACGATCACCCGGCTGCACATCTCCGTCTGGAGGCGGCGCAAACGCGAACACCTGGCTCCGGAGGTGCCCGAACGGCCGCAGCCGGTGGCGGACTCGCCACTGGACCTCTGGGACGAGCTGGCCAGACTCCCCAAGCGTCAGCGTGCCGTACTCGTCCTGCGTTACTACGAGGACCGGTCGGATGCCGAGATCGCCCAGATGCTCGGCATCTCCCCCGGGACCGTGCGGAGTCAGGCGTCCCGCGCCCTGGACAAGCTGCGCGACACCGTCACCCCGCTGAGGAGCCTGCGATGAACGACGTCGAAGAGGTGCTGCGCCGTACGTTCGCCCGCGCGGAGGCCCGCGTCCCGGCCACGCCGCCGGATCTGCTGCACCAGGTGACCGTACGGCAGGCCCGGCGCAGGCGCCGTGGCCTGGTGCTGGCGGCCGCGGTGGCCACCTGTCTCGTGGCCGGGGTGACGTCGGCCGCGGTGTGGCGGGCCTCCGGACCGGAACCCGCCGCCACGCCGCAACCCGCCGTCACGACGGGGCGGACGCCGCCCGTTCACGAACCGCGGACCGTGGAGGAGATCGCGCCGCCGCTGCAACAGGTGATGCCCTCGGTGATGGCGGAGGTTCCCCGGAAGGTCCCGGACGGCAGGGCCTTCACGCCGAAGTCGTTCATCGACTCACGTACCGTGCTCGGATACGTGTCGAAGAAGGGCTACGATCCCGCGCCCGAATGGTGGGCCTACCGGCTGGACCCGCAGGCCTTCCGGCGCCTGGCCACCGTCGGCCGTCCCGTCGCGCCGATGGACTCACCGGCGGTGGGTGAAGGCGTGATCGCCTGGTACGAGCACGCGGACCGGGACATCCGCATCATGACGATCCCGGTGACCGGCGGCGCTCCCCGCGCGGTGACCTCGTTCCCGGCCGAGCGGGATGTGGACGAGGTGAACGGGGACAGCGTCTACGGCGTCAGCCTGGCCGTCGGGGACGGCAAGATCTTCTGGTCGTCGAACAAGTCGGGCGGTGTCGGTCAGGTCCCGCTGCAGGGCGGCGAGCCCTCGTCCGTCCCGGGCACGGAGGGGTCGCATATCTTCCGCTGGCCCTGGGCGGGGCGTCCCGCCGACGGTTCCATGAGGGGCGCGACGAGTCTGCTCAACCTGAGCACCGGGGAGCGGCTCAGCGCCCACCCGTGGGGGCAGTGCGACGTGACCTGGTGCATCGCCGGCAACCAGGCGACCCGCCGCGACGGCGGCCAGACCGTGGACCTGCCGGGCGACAACTCCTACTCACTCGTGGCCGACCGCCTCGTCACCATCACCCAGACCGACAGGCGGGGACGGAAGACCATGGCGGTCTTCGATCTCGCCACCTCCCAGGTCGGCAGGCTGTGGATCCGCGATGACCACAAGGCCTCCTCCACCCTCTACACCAGCACGGAGATGCTCTACTTCCGGCGCGGCGACAAGTGGATCGTCATCCACGGCCCCGACCGTTAGAGGGATCGGGGCCGCGGAGAGACGCCTCCCGGCGAGGACGGAGCCTCCCCTGCCCGGCGGCCTACTTCAGGAGCTGGCGGGCCATCACCATGCGCTGGATCTGGTTGGTGCCCTCGTAGATCTGGGTGATCTTGGCATCGCGCATCATGCGCTCGACCGGGAACTCGCTGGTGTAGCCGTAACCGCCCAGGAGCTGGACCGCGTCGGTGGTGATCTCCATGGCGGCGTCGGAGGCGGCGCACTTGGCGGCGCTGGAGAAGAAGGTCAGGTCCGCCTGGGGCTCGCCGTGGGCGGCCAGCTCGGACTTGGCGGCGGCGGCGTAGGTGAGCTGGCGGGCGGCCTCCAGCTTCATCGCCATGTCGGCGAGCATGAACTGCACGCCCTGGAACTCGGCGATGGCCTTGCCGAACTGCTTGCGCTCCTTGACGTAGCCGACGGCGTAGTCCAGCGCGCCCTGGGCGATGCCGAGCGCCTGGGCGGCGATCGTGATGCGGGTGTGGTCCAGGGTGGCCAGCGCGGTCTTGAAGCCGGTGCCGGGCTCGCCGATCATCCGGGACGCCGGGATGCGGACGTCCTCCATGATGACCTGGCGAGTCGGGGAGCCCTTGATGCCGAGCTTCTTCTCCTTGGGGCCGAAGCTGACGCCCTCGTCGGACTTCTCCACGACGAACGCGGAGATGCCCCGGGCGCCGGCGCCGGGCTCGGTCACGGCCATCACCGTGTAGTACTCCGACACCCCGGCGTTGGTGATCCACATCTTGGCGCCGTTGAGCACGTAGTGGTCGCCGTCGGCCACCGCGCGGGTCTTCATGGACGCGGCGTCGCTGCCCGCCTCGGCCTCGGACAGGGCGTAGGAGAACATCGCCTCACCGCGCGCGACCGGCGCGAGGTACTGCTGCTTGAGCTCCTCCGAGGCCGACAGCAGCAGGGGCACGGTGCCCAGCTTGTTGACCGCCGGGATCAGCGAGGACGACGCGCAGGCCCGTGCCACCTCCTCGATGACGATCACGGTCGCCAGCGCGTCGGCGCCCGCGCCGCCGTACTCCTCGGGGATGTGCACGGCGTGCAGGTCGGCGGCGGCCAGGGCCTTGTAGACGTCCCAGGGGAACTCCCCCGTCTCGTCGGCCTCGGCGGCCCGAGGGGCGATCTTCTCGTCGGCGAGGGCGCGGACGGTCTCCCGGAGCATCTGGTGCTCTTCAGGCAGGGCGTAGAGAGGGAAGCTCATGAGAAAATAGTAGGACGTCCAACAAAGTATGGACCGCTCCACGGGTGTGATATCCGCCGCTGTGTGTTTACGCAGGTGACAGGGTGGCATGGAACCCCTCGAGCCTGATCGGCCAGGCTCCTCATCCGCCCCGCCTGCGACCGCGATCCCTTCCCCGAGGACTCTTGAGTCGCAGTAGACGCTCCCATGACGCATATGCCGGATATCAGACCGGAAACCGGCTGGATGCCCTCCTGTCAAGAGGACATGCCCTGGGTACTAAAAGAAAGAGTCAAGGATGCCGGTACCCTGTCCGCGATGGATTGGGTAGAACCGAAAGGATCCGCAGTGGCCTACCGCCTTACTGTGCTGGGGACCGGATACCTGGGCGCCACGCATGCGGCATGCATGGCCGAGCTGGGCTTCGAAGTGCTCGGCCTGGACGTCGACCCCGCCAAGGTCGCCAGGCTGCAGGCCGGAGATCTGCCCATCCACGAACCCGGGCTGGAAGAGATCCTGCGCCGCAACCTCGCCAACGGCCGGTTGCGCTTCACGACCTCCTACGAGGAGGCCGCGGCCTTCGGTGACGTGCACTTCGTGTGCGTCGGCACCCCCCAGAAGAAGGGCGAGTACGCCGCCGACGTCTCCTACCTCGACGCCGTGATCGACTCGCTGGCCCCCCACCTGACCCGCGAGTGCCTGGTCGTCGGCAAGTCCACCGTGCCCGTCGGCACCGCCCAGCGGCTGGCCGACAAGCTGACGCGGCTGGCGCCCGTCGGCGAGGGGGCCGAGCTGGCCTGGAACCCCGAGTTCCTCCGCGAGGGGTTCGCGGTCGAGGACACCCTGCACCCGGACCGGATCGTGCTGGGCGTGCGCTCGGAGAAACCCGAGAAGATCATGCGCGAGATCTACACCTCCATGCTCGACTCCGGCACCCCGCTGGTCGTCACCGACTACCCGACCGCCGAGCTGGTCAAGGTCGCCGCCAACGCCTTCCTCGCCACCAAGATCTCCTTCATCAACGCGATGGCCGAGGTCTGCGAGGCCTCGCACGCCGACGTCAGGCAGCTGTCGCTGGCGCTGTCCTACGACGACCGGATCGGCGGCCGGTTCCTCAACCCCGGCCTGGGCTTCGGCGGCGGCTGCCTGCCCAAGGACATCCGCGCCTTCATGGCCCGCGCCGGAGAGCTGGGCGCCGACCAGGCGCTGACCTTCCTGCGCGAGGTGGACGCCATCAACATGCGCCGCCGCGCCCGCATGGTCGACCTGGCCCGCGAGCTGACCGGCGGCTCCTTCACCGGCTGCCGGCTCGCGGTGCTGGGCGCCGCGTTCAAGCCCAACTCCGACGACATCCGCGACTCCCCCGCGCTCGACGTCGCCGTCAACATCCGCCGCCAGGGCGGCCGGGTCACGGTCTACGACCCCGTCGCCCAGGAGAACGCCCGCCGCGCCCACCCCGAGCTCAACTACGGCGACTCCGCCCTCGACGCCGCCCGCGACGCCCACGTCGTGCTGCTGCTGACCGAGTGGCAGGAGTTCGTCGATCTCGACCCCGAGGAGCTGGGCGCCGTGGTCGCCTCCCGGAAGATCGTCGACGGCCGCAACGCCCTGGACGCCGAGACCTGGCGCGCCGCCGGCTGGCACTACCGCGCCCTCGGCCGCCCGTAACGGCCTCCCCCGGCTCCGGCCCTCCCAGCTGCCGGAGCCTCGCCCGCCTCCCGGTGGCGGCTTCATCCGGCTCTCGATGTACGGCCCCGCCCGCACGGCGCCACCCGCCGACCGTGGTCCTCTCCCGTCGGCCCGCTCCTGCGGCGCGCGGGGCCGCTCGCCGCGACGCCCCTCACCTGTCCGGGCGCCCACTCGGGTCAGCGGACCGGGTGAGCCCTCAGGTCGCCGGGCCGGTCGACCCCTCAGATCGTCACCTGTCCGGGTGACCCTTCAGGTCGTGGAATCCGGACGACCCCTCAGGTCAGCGGGATGTGTGGGAGCTTCCGGTGTGCGTGGAGGGATGGTGGTCCTCGCCCGCGCCCACGCTTCCGAGCACGGCCAGGACCGCTGTCAGTCCACCGAGGACGGCGCGTATCGCATATCTCATGATCCTCACCTCTGCTGCCAGTGGAGATCACCCTCTTCCCCGGCAGGCGCCGTCCATCCCTCCGTTCTCCCGATCCCGGCCCGTCCTCCGGCTGTCGAACCCGACATATCCCCTGGTCAGACCGTTCTTCGGACCGACCCGTTTTCCCCGGGCGGATGAGCGGTCAGGCTCCGAGGTCGGCGGCTTCGGCGCGCAGGCGGGCGCCCTTGGCGTGGGCCTGCTCCTTCAGGGAGACCTGGAACTCCTCCATCCTGGCGCGCAGGCCGGAGTCCGAGGCGGCGAGGATCCGCACGGCCAGCAGCCCGGCGTTGCGGGCGCCGCCGATGGCGACGGTGGCGACCGGGACGCCGGCGGGCATCTGGACGATGGACAGCAGGGAGTCCATGCCGTCGAGGTACTTCAGCGGGACGGGCACGCCGATCACCGGCAGCGGGGTCACCGAGGCGAGCATCCCGGGCAGGTGGGCGGCTCCTCCGGCGCCGGCGACGATGACCTTCAGGCCGCGCTCGGCCGCCCGCGTGCCGTACTCGATCATCTCCTGGGGCATGCGGTGCGCGGAGACCACGTCGGCCTCGAACTCCACGCCGAACTCGGCGAGCGCCTCGGCGGCCAGCCGCATCACCGGCCAGTCCGAGTCACTACCCATCACGATGCCGACGGTGGCCATTCGATCTCCTTCGCCGGGCGCCCGCCCGATCGTGCGGTGTCCGGGTGTGTCGTGCGCGGTCGCGCGGGTCGGGTGCAGACGGTCAAGGTGCAGACGGTCAGGTGCAGACGGTCAGGTGTAGACGCCGTCGGCCAGGTAGGCGGCGGCGTGGCGGGCTCGGGCGCGGACCTCGTCGAGGTCGGTGCCGAGGGCGGTGACGTGCCCGATCTTGCGGCCGGGCCGTACCTCCTTGCCGTAGAAGTGGACCTTCACGCCCGGGTCGTGGGCCATCACGTGCTCGTAGCGGGAGAAGATGTCCGGGTCGTCGCCGCCGAGCAGGTTGGCCATCACGACCACGGGGGCGGCCAGCGCGGGCGAGCCGAGCGGGAGGTCGAGGACGGCGCGCAGGTGCTGCTCGAACTGGGAGGTCCGGGCGCCGTCGATGGTCCAGTGGCCGCTGTTGTGGGGGCGCATCGCCAGCTCGTTCACCACGAGGCCGGAGGAGGTCTCGAACATCTCCACGGCCAGCAGGCCGGTCACGCCCAGCTCGGTGGCGATCTTCAGGGCGATCCCCTGGGCGACCGCGGCCCGCTCGGGGTCGAGGCCGGGCGCGGGGGCGAGCACCTCGACGCAGATGCCGTCCTGCTGCACGGTCTCCACGACCGGGTAGCTGACGCCCTGGCCGTGCGGGGAGCGGGCGACGAGCACGGCCAGCTCCCGCTCGAAGGACACGAACGCCTCGGCCATCAGCGGCACCCCGCTCGCCAGGACCTCCGCGGCGTCCTGCGCGGACCGGCAGACCCACACGCCGCGGCCGTCATAGCCGCCGCGCACGGCCTTGAGCACGAACGGCCAGCCGTTCTCCTCGCCGAAGGCCTCCACGTCGGCGGCCGTGGCGATCCGCCGCCAGGCGGGGCAGGGGACGCCGATCGCGGTCAGCCGCTCGCGCATCACGGCCTTGTCCTGGGCGTGCACGAGCGCCCCGGCGCCGGGGTGGACGGCGACGCCGTCGGCGGCGAGCGCGGCGACGTGCTCGGTGGGCACGTGCTCGTGGTCGAAGGTGACAGCGTCGCAGCCCTTGGCGAAGTCGCGCAGGTCGGCCAGGTCGCGGTAGTCGCCGACGCGCACGTCGGAGATCACCCGGGCGGCGCTGTCACCGGCGGATTCGGCCAGCACCCGCAACTCCACGCCCAGGGCGATGGCCGCCTGCTGGGTCATCCGGGCCAGCTGGCCTGCTCCGATCATGCCGACGACGGGGCCGAGGGGACCGGCCGGGGAAGCGCTGTTCACGTCCGCTGAGCTTACCGGCCCCGGGTACGGTGCCCGCGCGGTGGTCAGCAGATGGGCGGGGCGGACGGGCCGGGCCACGTCGACCGGTGGGCGGGACGGTCATCTCAGCCGGTGGGCGACCAGGCCGGGCCGGATCAGCCGGTTGTCAGAGTGGTCAGGTCACGGCGGACGGCCACGGTGGAGAGCTTCCCCTGCCCGGTGACCCTGGTGACGAGCAGGACCGTCTCGGTGCCGGTCAGCTCGGCGGCCTTGTCGCCCCCGGTGAATCCGCGCAGGTCGTCCTCGCCGTAGATCGGGCGGGCCAGCGAGGAGCGGCCGGGCCCCGGCCGCTGCCGGTACTCCACCTCCAGGGCGTGGACCACCAGCGCGCCCCCGTCCGGCAGCCGCAGGGCCCGCTGCGGGCCGATGAGCAGCCGGACGTCGGAGGTGAGCCGGTCGGGGCGGACCTTCTGCGGCCGTTCCGTCAGTTCCCTGAGCAGGTCGGCGGCGGCGTCGCCCTTGGGGAAGCTCACCCCGCTCACCCCGGCGGGGTCGGTGAGGTAGGTGAGATAGCGCTGCGGCACCAGGCGGGCCCGCACGCCGATGGAGGGGTCGTCGGTGGGCACGGCCTCCCCGGAGGTCTCCGGCGCGTCGTCGCCCTCCACCGGGATGGGGCCGGCGGCCAGCCGCCAGGTGCCGGCCTCGTCGGTGAACAGGAAGTAGGCCGGTTCGGGCCTGCGGGCCAGGGCGACGAACCAGCGCTCCTGCCCGGAGGCGGCCGGGAGGAAGAACTCCGGTTCGGTGTAGTCCACGCCGACGGGAGCTGGACGGCCGTTCCGGGTCGCCTCGCAGGCACGACCGCCCAGCGTATTCTCCGCCCAGGCGGTCAGGCGGTCGACCGCCGCGCAGTCACGGTCCCGCCAGGCGTCGCTCAGCTCCCCCAGCAACGAGAAGGCCTGAGCGGCCTCGGCGCGCTCGACCGTGCGGGCGGACGCCCCCGACGACGGCCCCGGCTCGGGGACCGCGACCTGGCTGTCGTTCCGCACGCCGCAACCGGCCACGGCGCACAGGCCGATGAGCAGGATGAGCAGTCGGCGGGGCAAAGGTCGGTTCCGAGGGGTCGTGGCCGTCACGTGCGGCGATCCGTCTGGACCGATCGCGGAGAGCGATCTCCCCGAAGGTCTCCCGCGATCTACCCGATCAGGGTAACGTCAGATGCCCCGATTTATCCGCCGTTGTATGACATTTATAGAAATGTTCTTGAACCCCGCAGAGCACCGGCCCGGCCGACCCCTGCGCGGAGCCGGCAGCACCACCGGTAGCCTGGCAGAAGTGCCGGAGATCCCCTGACGGCGGATCCGCAGCCGACCCAGGAAAGGACCGTGCAGCAGACGTGCAGTTCCTTCGACACGCCTACGAACGGTTCGCCGATCTGGCGCGCGAGCTGGCCAAGTTCGGAACCATCGGAGCCATCGCCTTCGTGATCGACTTCGGTTCCACCAACCTGCTGCGCTTCGGCTTCGGCTGGGGCCCGCTGACCTCCAAGGTCGTGGCCACGATCATCGCGGCGACATTCGCCTACGCGGGCAACCGCTTCTGGACGTTCCGGCACCGGGAACAGTCGGGGCTCGCCCGCGAGTACTTCCTGTTCTTCCTGCTCAACGGCATCGGCCTGCTGATCTCGATGCTGGTGATCGGCTTCGTGACCTACACGCTCGGCCTGCAGGACCCGCTGAGCTACAACGCCGCGCTGCTGGTCGGCACGGTGCTGGGCACGCTGTTCCGGTTCTGGTCCTACAAGCGCTGGGTCTTCCTGGCCGCCACGGAGGAGATCCCCCGGGAGCTCCCCGACGAGGCCAGCCGGGTCCGCTGACCTCCACCGGCCGCCCGCTCACGCCGGTCCGCTGACCACCCGGTTCCGGCCGGAGTCGCCCACCGGGCGCAGGAAGATGGCGAAGGCCGCCGGGCGGGGCCGTACGAGCTCCAGACGACCGCCGTCGGCGGCGGCCAGCGCCCGTGCGAGGGTCAGCCCCAGACCGGTGCCCCCGGCGCCGCTCATGTTCCGTTCGAAGACGCGGGGGGCGATCTCCTCGGAGATCCCGTCGCCTTGGTCGGCGACCTCGATCACGATCGACTTGTCGGTGTTGCTGGTGGTCACCGTCACCGGGCCGCCACCGTGCTTCAGGGAGTTCTCCAGCAGGGTGGAGACCACCTGGCTGATCCCGCCGCTGGTGCCCAGGGCCTTGAGCCCCCGCGTGCCGGACAGGACCAGCTTCCTGCCGACCCGGCTGAAGGCCGGGCCCCATTCGATGAACTGCTGGTCCAGGAGGGCGTCGAGCTCGACCACCGAGGTCTGGGCGTGGCGCTGCCTGCGCGCCGCGGCGAGCAGCTCGTCGATCACCGCGGTCAGCCGCTCGGCCTGCACTATCGCGGCCTCGCCCTCCTCCTTGACGACGGTGGGGTCGTCGGCGGCCGCCACGATCTCCTCCAGGCGCATCGTCAGGCCGGTGAGCGGCGTGCGCAGCTGGTGGGAGGCGTCGGTCGCGAACTCCCGCTCCCTGGCCAGCAGGTCGGCGATCCGCGTGGCGCTGCGGTCCAGCACCTCGGCCACCCGGTCGAGCTCCTGGATGCCGTAGCGGTGCCTGCTCGGCCGGGCCTCTCCCGAGCCGAGCCGTTCGGCGATCATGGCCAGGTCGCGGAGCGGAAGCGTCAGGCGGCGTGACTGCACCACGGCGAGCCCCACCGCCACCGCCAGCGCGACCGCGGCGAGCACCACGATGAGCAGGAGCCAGGCGTGGATCTGCTGCTCGATCTGGGTCTTGTCACGGCTGACGGAGACGTAGATCCCGCTCTCCGACTCGGCGGTCGCGTTGAGCCTGCGCTCCTGCGCCGGCTCCGTGCCCACCTGGGTCACCTGTGGGGGGGTTCCCTTGGCGTAGATCAGTATGTGGCGGTCGGGATATTTCCTCTTGAGTTGTTCGGGGTCGATCGGCTGGTCCTGCGTGCGGGCGTAGTCGACCTCGTTGAGGAGGCTCTTGGCCTCCCCGGAAAGCCCCTGGATGGCCTCCTCCTGGATCAGGCGGTTGACCAGCACCCCCAGCGGGATACCGAGCAGCAGTACCGCGATGGCCGCGACGAGCAGCGTGGAGGAGAGCAGGCGGCGGCGCATCGCCTACTCGCGTTCGAACCGGAAGCCGACCCCTCGAACCGTCGTGATGTAGCGCGGCTTGGCGGCGTCGTCGCCGAGCTTGCGGCGCAGCCAGGAGATGTGCATGTCCAGGGTCTTGGTGGAGCCCCACCAGTTGGTGTCCCACACCTCCCGCATGATCTGCTCGCGGGTGACGACCTTGCCGGCGTCGCGCACGAGCACGCGGAGCAGGTCGAACTCCTTGGTGGTCAGGTGCAGCTCCTTGTCGCCCATCCAGGCGCGCCGGGAGTCGGCGTCGATGCGGACGCCCTGGACCACCGGCGTCTCCGACGTGCCGCGCCGCAGCAGGGCGCGGACCCTGGCCAGCAGCTCCGCCAGGCGGAACGGCTTGGTGACGTAGTCGTCGGCCCCGGCGTCGAGGCCGACCACGGTGTCCACCTCGTCGACGCGTGCGGTGAGTATGAGCACCGGAGTGCCGTGGCCCTCGGCGCGGATGCGACGGGCCACTTCAAGGCCGTCCATCTCAGGGAGGCCCAGGTCAAGAACAATCAAGTCGATGCCACCCGACAGAGCCCTCTCCAAGGCCTGTGGGCCGTCGGGGCTCACCTCCACCTGATAGCCCTCACGGCGCAGTGCGCGCGCCAGCGGCTCGGAGATCGAGGTGTCATCCTCGGCGAGAAGTACGCAGGTCATGTTGAGAGCGTAGGACCTTAGGCGATCGTTTCCCGGGCATAGCGCGCGGTTTGACTTGCCGTTGACCTATCTATTGACCTGGGCAAACACTGATAAATCCCGGTTAGTCATCCCGCACCGGTCCCCGAGAAGGGGTACGGCTCCCGCCGCGGGAACCCCGCGAACGGTCAGGGCTTCCTCGATCGCCCTCGGACAAAAAGAACACGCCCAACCGGAAGGGATCCGATGGGCGTGTCTGGGCGATTCTCTCAGGAAGCCGACGGCGGCTCCGCGTAGCGGGCCAGATACAACTGCTCGCCGAGGCTCTCGATGAGCGACAGCTCCGTCTCGAGATAGTCGATGTGGTGCTCCTCGTCGGCGAGGATCTCCTCGAAGAGCCGGGCGGAGGTGATGTCGCCCTTCTCCCTCATCACACCGATCGCCGGGCTGATGCGCCTGACGACCTCCAGCTCGACCTCCAAGTCGGCCCGGAGCTGCTCCTGCACCGTCTGGCCGATGCGCAAAGTGCCCAGTCTCTGGTAGTTCGGCAGGCCCTCCAGGAAGAGGATCCGGTCGGTCAGCTTCTCCGCGTGGCGCATCTCGTCGATGGACTCGTCACGGGTGTGCTTGGCCAACCTGGTATATCCCCAGTTCTCCTGCATCTTGGCGTGCAGGAAGTACTGGTTGATCGCGGTCAGCTCGGCGGTGAGCTGCTCGTTCAGCATTTCGATGATCTGCTTGTCGCCCTGCATCGGCGGGCTCCTTGTTATGCGGCGGTCGTCAACTCCTCAGACCGCTTCAGGATCGCACAGATTCTGCGCACGCAAGAAGCACAGTCGCTCCCGGCGCCGGTGGTGTCGCGGATTTGCCGAGCGCTCTTCGCTCCCGCGGCGATGCAGTCATGCACCTCGTTCTCAGTCACCGCGCGGCAGACACACACATACATGGCGAGGGAAGGACCTCTCGATAAAGACTAACACATAGGTAAGGCACACCTAAGGTAGCCCAGTTTGGTAAGGCTTGCCTACGTGACCTGGGCCACAAAGGTCCATCTCAAGGGAAAGGTCTTTTAGGACGAACGGGACGTTAGAAGTACACCGTCCCTTTCCCGGGGCGTACGGCCGCACTCACGCCCGGCGCAGGACATACGGCTGGACGACTCCCAGTCCCCGGACCGGGCGGCGCCGGATGCGGTGCGTCTCCAGCTCGGGCGCCTCCTGCACGGCCTCCGCCAGCCCTCCGTCGACGACGATCGTCCCGGGCCGGGCCACGGCCGTCAGGCGCGCCGCGAGGTTGACCGTGGTCCCGAAGACGTCGCCCATCATCGGCAGCACCGGTCCGTAGGACAGCCCCACCCGGACCTGGGGACCGTCCCTGCCGATCGCGTCGACGAGGTCCAGCGCGATGGCGGCGGCCGTACGGGGCTCGGCGGCGGTGAACAGCACCTCGTCGCCGAGGGTCTTGACCAGCCGGCCCCCGTGCGCGGCCACCACGTCGGCGGCCTGGGACTCGAACCCCTCGACCAGCTCGGCCAGGCCGAACTCGTCCAGGTCGCGGGAGACCCGGGTGAAGGAGACCAGGTCGGCGAAGCCCACGGCGAGGGTCAGCCGGGTGGGCAGGACCTCCTCGCTCATGTCGGTGATGGTCAGCAGCCGGGTGCCGGCGGCGGCCAGCTGGGACCGCCAGACGTGGACCAGCACCAGCTCGAAGTCGGGCAGCAGCTCCCGCGCGGTCTCCATGATCGCCGCCAGGTCGGCGTCGGTGGGCGGCCGGCTGGGATCGAGCATCGCACCGATCATGATCTCGGCCTGCCACTGGGCGAGCCTGGCCGTGGTCTGGCCGAGCGCCCTGGTCATCCGGATGACGGTCTGCTCGTCGAGCAGGCCGCTCTCCATCATCGCCCGGACCCGCTTCAGCGCGAGCACGTCGGCGTCGGTGAAGGCCACCGCGTCGTCCGGGAGCGTGGGGAACCCCAGCGCCCGCCAGATCCGCTCGGTCAGCTCCTGGGGCACCCCGGAGTTCTCGGCGACCTGGATCCGGGTGTGGCGGGGCGGCGGACCGACGAAGAGGCGTTCGATCTCCTCGGCCGTCGGGCGGCCCGGCGACTCCTCGTGTCCCATCTTCCCCCTCCCGCTCACCGGCGTTCTCTCCCGGCACCAGTACGGTGCACCGCCCCAGTACAGTGCACCGCCTCAGCGCGGTGCACCGCCGCCCCCTCCCGGCTGCCCGTCGGCGGCCTCGTCGAGGACGCGGAACAGCTCGGCCCGGACGTCCTGCAGGTCGGGGATGTCGCGCAGGACGATCCGGCCCTGCTCGCCCGCCGACTCGACGATGAGCGTGCCGCAGCCGAGGATCCGCTCCAGCAGCGTCTGGTCCGCGCTGACCGTGTTGACCTTGCTCATCGGGATGTCGTCGTGGGACTTGTTCAGCACGCCGGTGCTGATCGTGAACCGGTGCGAGGTGAGCACGTACGCGGTGTTCTTCCACTGCAGGTACGGCACGAACGACCAGACGGTCAGCAGCCCGACGGCGAGCACGCCCACCGCCACCCGGGCGTGGAGGTCATAGGTGAAGGCCGGCATGAAGAACATCGCGGCGCCGGAGGCGGCGGCGATGACGAGCAGCGCCAGGAGCGGGATGACCAGGCGCTTCCAGTGAGGATGGAACGACCGGACGCGCCGCTCCCCCTCCGTGAGGTGATGATCGGGGAGACCCATGGGCAAATCGTGGCACGCCCGCGCGTCCCGCGTCAGGGAACGTCGGGGCGGACGTGCACGACGTCGCCCGCGCTGAGGGTGTGCTCGCGCCCGTCCGCGTCCACGATCAGGTGGCCCGCGGCGTCGACCCCGGTGGCCCACCCGGTGAGCACCCGCTCCCCGGGCAGCTCCACCCGGATTCGCCGTCCCACCGTCGCGCTCGTCGCCAGATAGGCGGCCCGCAGCCCGCAGGCGTCCGCGTCGCCGTGCGCCTGCGACCACTCGCGGTAGTGCGTCTCGATCTCCCGCAGCACCGCCCGCAGCAGCGGGTCGCGATCGGTGCAGGCGGCCTTCTCCAGGGCCAGCGAGGTGGCGGTCTCCACGGGCAGTTCCTCGGCGCGCAGGCTCACGTTGAGCCCGATCCCGATGATCACCGCGCTGTCCACCCGCTCGGCGAGCACCCCGGCGAGTTTGCGCTCCCCGATCAGCAGGTCGTTGGGCCACTTCAGGCGCACGTCGACCTCCGCCAGCCGGCGCACGGCCGAGGCGGCGGCCAGGCCGGCGAGCAGCGGCAGCCAGCCCTGCCTGGCCGGCGGCGGGTCGGGGCGCAGGAGCACCGAGAACGTCAGGGCCGAGCGCGGCGGGGCCGACCAGCTCCTGCCGAGCCGGCCGCGCCCGGCGAACTGCGACTCCGCCACGATCACGGCACCCTGGCGGGCGCCGTCGCGCACGGCGTGCGCGAGGTCGGCGTTGGTCGAGCCCGTCCTGTCGACGACGGCGATGTCGGACCACAGGCTCCCCGGACGGACCAGGGCGTGGTTGAGCGCCGCCTGGGAGAGCGGGGGGCGGTCGAGATCGGAGAAGGGGGAGTCCGGCACCCCTCTATCTTCCCCCGGACGGGGACCGTCCGGGGCGCGGACAGAACGGTGACCAGCCGATACCGCGATCACCGGTCCCGGAGGCAGAGGTGTTCCGGCTGTCCGAGCCCTCCCGCCGGGGGTGAAAATGGACACATGAAGAGACGTCTCGACCCGCGCAACTGGGCCGGCTGGAAGCCCTTCGGGATCGGCGAGCGCAAGCCGAACAACTACCTGGAGCTGGTCAAGGCGTTCCGGTCGGTGAAGGGCAACCGCCGCTACGCCTGGCGGATCCTCACTCAGGGCACCTGCGACGGGTGCGCGCTGGGCACCAAGGGCATGCGCGACTGGACCATGGACGAGATCCATCTGTGCAACATCCGGTTGCGGCTGCTCAAGCTGAACACCATGCCCGCGCTGGACGTCTCGGCGCTGCGGGACGTCTCCGGCCTGCAGCGGCGCAGGAGCGCCGAGCTGCGCGACCTCGGGCGGCTGCCGTACCCGATGCTGCGCCGCGCGGGCGAGCCCGGCTTCACCAGGATCGGCTGGGACGAGGCGCTGGACCTGGCCGCCCCGCACCTGCGGGAGGGACGGCTCGGGGTCTATCTGACCAGCCGGGGCGTGCCGAACGAGAACTACTTCGCGGCGCAGAAGGCGGTGCGGGCGCTGGGCTCCAACTCCGTGGACAACGCCGCCCGCATCTGTCACTCGCCCTCAACCGTCGCGCTGAAGGAGACGATCGGCGCGGCGGCGACCACCTGCTCCTACACCGACTGGATCGGCTCGGACCTGATCGTTTTCATCGGGTCCAACCCGTCGAACAACCAGCCGGTCGCGATGAAGTACCTCTACCACGCCAAGAAGGCCGGTACGAAGATCGCGATGGTCAACGCCTACCGCGAGCCCGGCATGGACAAGTACTGGGTGCCCTCCAACGCCGAGTCCGCCGTGTTCGGCACGAAGATCACCGACCACTTCTTCGGCGTGAACGTCGGCGGTGACATCGGCTTCCTCAACGGCGTGCTCAAGCACCTCATCGAGAACGACTGGGTGGACAAGGCCTGGGTGGACGCGCACACCACCGGCTTCGACGCCGTACGGCGGGCGGTCGCCGAGCAGTCGTGGGAGGCGCTGGAGGCGCTGTCGGGGGCGAGCAGGGAGAGCATGTTCGAGCTGGCCAGGCTGCTGGGCGAGGCGCGCTCGGCGGTGCTGGTCTGGTCGATGGGCATCACCCAGCACACCTACGGCGAGGACAACGTCCGCTCGATCGTCAACCTGGCGCTGGCCCGGGGCTTCGTCGGCCGGGACAACTGCGGCCTGATGCCGATCCGCGGGCACAGCGGCGTGCAGGGCGGCGCCGAGATGGGCGCCTACGCCACCGGCCTGCCCGGCGGCCTGCCGGTCACCGGGGACAACGCCCGCAGGTTCGGCGAGCTGTGGGGCTTCGAGGTGCCCGACACGCCCGGCATGACCGCGACCGACATGATCGACGCGGCGCACGCGGGCGAACTGGACGTCCTGATCTCCAGCGGCGGCAACTTCCTGGAGGTCCTGCCGGACCCGGGCTACTGCCGCGAGGCCCTGTCCCGGCTGAAGCTCCGGGTGCACATCGACATCGTCCTGTCCTCGCAGATGCTGGTGCCCTGCGAGGGGGACGTGCTGCTGCTGCCCGCCCAGACCCGCTACGAGATGGCCGGCGGCGTCACCGAGACCTCCACCGAGCGGCGGATCATCTTCTCCCCCGAGGTCCCCGGCCCGCGGGTCGGAGAGGCCCGGCCCGAGTGGCGGATCTTCACCGAGCTGGCCGCCCGCGCCCGCCCCGAGCTGGCCGACCGGCTCAGCTACGCGGGCACCGCCGAGATCCGCGCCGACATCGAGCGGGCCGTGCCGTTCTACGCGGGGATCTCGGGCCTGTCGGAGTTCGGGGACAACGTCCAGTACGGCGGGCGGCACCTGTGCCCGGACGGGCGCTTCCCCACCGCCGACGGGCTCGGCCGCTTCTCCCCGGTCGCCCTGCCCGCCCTGGAGCGCCCGGACGGGGCGTTCATGGTCGCCACCCGGCGCGGCAAGCAGTTCAACAGCATGGTCCACGAGCGGCGTGACGGCTTCAACGGCGCCACCCGAGAGGCCGTGCTGATGAGCGCGCACGACGCCGACCGGCTCGGCCTGCCCGACGGCACTCCCGTGGAGCTGCGCTCGGTCACCGGCGGGCGCACCTTCCGCGGCCGGGTCCTGCGCGCCCCGCTGATGCCCGGCAACCTGCAGATCCACTGGCCGGAGGGCAACGTCCTGCTGGACGCGGCCCGCCGGTCCCCCTCCGCGAGGATCCCCGACTACAACGCGCTCGCCACGATCACGAAGCTCTCCCCGTGACCTCCGGCCCGCTCCCCCAGGACCCCCGGGACGCGGGGGCCCTCAGACGGCCCGGCCCGGTCAGCCGCGTCCGGATCCGGGAGGTCTCCGGCGGGGCCGTACACGACCGCCGCGACGACCTGGCCACCGAAGAACCCCTGGAGATCCGCCTGACCGCCGCCGGCGCCGACCCGCCCGGGGCGCCGCGCCGGACCGTGGCCGTCACCATGCGGACGCCGGGGCACGACTTCGAGCTGGCCGCCGGGTTCCTGCACGGCGAGGGCGTCGTGACGGCGGGCGACATCGCGTCCATCTCCTACTGCACGGACGAGGACGTCACGCCGGAGGCGCGCTACAACACGGTCACCGTACGGCTGCGCGGCGACCGCCTGCCCGAGCTGCCCACACTCGACCGGCACTTCCTGACCTCCAGCGCCTGCGGGGTCTGCGGCGCCGCGAGCCTGGACGCCCTGCGCGACCGCTGCGCCCCGCTGCCGGCCTCCGGCGGCCTGACGGTCTCCCCCGAGGTGCTGTACGGCCTGCCGGACCGGCTCAGGCGCGCCCAGGGCGTCTTCGGCCGGACCGGGGGCCTGCACGCGGCCGGGCTGTTCACACCGGACGGAGAGCTGGTGGTGCTCCGCGAGGACGTGGGACGGCACAACGCGGTGGACAAGCTCACCGGCTGGGCCATGCTGGACGGGCGGCTCCCGCTGACCGGGCGCATCCTCATGGTCAGCGGCAGGACCAGCTACGAGATCATGCAGAAGGCCCTGGCGGCGGGCGTGCCGGTCGTGTGCGCGGTCTCCGCGCCGTCCTCCCTGGCGGTGGACCTGGCCAGGGAGTTCGGCCTGACGCTGGTCGGCTTCCTGCGCGGCGAACGCTTCAACGTCTACGCCGGGGCGCACCGCATCGACGGGTGACACCCGGGGCCGTTCCCGGACCTCCGGGAACGGCCCTCAGGTCTCTAGCGGCCCTGCAGGGCCTTGACGTTGTCGCCGAAGGTCCAGTTCTTCGAACCGTCCCAGTTGATCGACCAGGTCATCAGCCCCTTGAGGTTGCCGTTGAAGGCGTTCCAGCTCTGGGCCACCAGGGAGGGCGACATGTGACCGCCCCCGGCTCCGGGCTGGGCGGGCAGGCCGGGGACCTGCTTGTCGTAGGGGACCCTGATCGTGGTGCCCTGGATGACCAGGCCGTTGTTCAGGCAGGTGGTCTGGGCGGTGAAGCCCTGGACGGTGCCCGCGGAGTAGGAGTCGCCGGAGCAGCCGTACATGCTCCCGTTGTAGTACTGCATGTTCAGCCACCACAGGCGGCCGTTGTCGGCGTACTTCTTGATGATCGGCAGGTACGCGCCCCAGATCGAGCCGTAGGTGACGCTGCCGCCGGTCACGTAGGCCGTCTCGGGGGCCATGGTCAGGCCGAAGTTGGACGGCATCTGGGCGAGCACGCCGTCGATGATGCGGATGAGGTTGCTCTGGGAGGGCGAGAGCTGGTTGATGTTCCCGCTGCCGGTGAGGCCGGTCTCGATGTCGATGTCGATGCCGTCGAAGTTGTACGTCTTCAGGATCGGCACGATGGTCGCCACGAAGCGGTCTGCGACGGCGCTGGAGCTGAGGTCGATGCCCGCGGTCGCCCCGCCGATGGACATCAGGATCGTCAGTCCGGCGGCCTTGGCCTGGCACATCTCGGCCGGGGTGGCGACCTTCACGGTGGCGTCCATGCCGTCCTCCCACAGCACGGTGCCGTCGGAGCGGATGACCGGGAACGCGGCGTTGACGACGTTGTAGCCGTGCTGCCGGATGCGTGCGTCGGTGATCGGCGTCCAGCCGAACGGCGGGTGCACGCCGTTGCTCGCGCCGTCCCAGTTCTCCCAGTAGCCCTGGAGCACCTTGCCCGCGGGCCTGGACTTCACCGGGCAGGTGCTGCCCGTCGGCGTGACCGTGGGGGTCGCGGTGGGAGTCGCCGTGGGGGTCGCCGTGGGGGTCACCGTGGGGGTCGGGGAGACCGTGGGCGTGACGGTGGGCGTCGGGGTACCCCCGGGCCCGTCGAGGCCGACGTCGTCGGCGTGGTAGGTGCCCTGGCCGTACCAGCCGTGCAGATAGACCTCGGCGCCGGTCTGGTTCGCCCCGGTGGTGAAGGCGACGGTCAGCTGCGTGTAGGCCGTCGCCGACGGGGTCCAGGTGGAGCCGCCGCCGGTCACGCCGAGATACACGTAGTTGCCGCGGACCCAGGCGGTCAGGGTGTAGGCGGTGTTCGGCCGGACGGCCACGGTCTGGGAGCAGCGGGCGGTGTCGGAGCCGCTGACCGCGCCGGCCAGCGCCTTCGTGCCGGAACGGACCGGGGAGCCGGTCACCGATCCGAGCCCGCCGGAGCAGGACCAGGGCGAGAGGGCTCCGCTCTCGAAGCCGGGGTTCTGGAGCAGGTTGGCCGCGTGGGCCGATGTCTGGGCGATGAGGATCCCCGCGAGCGCCAGCAAGAGTGAGACTGTGAGCGTCAGGAGGCGGGAGGTCCGTTTCATGGGGCAGCCCTTCTGTCACCCGGGCATGGGAGATCACCGGGAGTTGACGGGGAGCCGCGATGACGGAAGTCGCGATCCGTAGATTCACCGAATTATCTGGACAAGGCGGGCGGATGTCCATGTCCAGCCGTGCCCGTATCGCTAGTGTCCGAGATCGGGCTGCTCTTATTATGGAACAAATCATTCCGTTCTGATAATATCGGAACAGATCGATCCGCTCCAACGATCGCAGAGGAGAAGTCCTTGAGCACCGAGATCCGTCCCTTCCGCGTCGAGATCCCGCAGGCCGACCTCGACGACCTCCGGGATCGCCTGGCCCGTACCCGCTGGGCCGAGGAGCTGCCGCCCGACCCCGCCGGAAGCGGTGGGCAGACCGGTCCGGTCCCGCCCGGCTGGGAGTACGGCGTCCCGCTGTCGTACGTCAGGCGGCTCGTCGAGCGCTGGCGCGACGGGTACGACTGGCGGGCGTGGGAGGCGAAGATCAACCAGTATCCGCAGTTCGTCACCGAGATCGACGGCCAGACCGTGCACTTCCTGCACGTCCGCTCGGCCGAGCCCAACGCCACGCCGCTGATCCTCACCCACGGCTGGCCCAACACGATCGTCGAGTACCTGGACCTGATCGGCCCGCTCACCGACCCCCGGGCCCACGGAGGCGACCCGGCCGACGCCTTCCACGTCGTGATCCCGTCCATCCCCGGCTTCGGCTTCTCCGGGCCGACCCGGGAGAGGGGATGGAACCGCCACCGCGTCGCCCGCGCGTGGGCCGAGCTCATGAGCCGCCTGGGTTACGAGCGGTACGGCGCGCACGGCAACGACGCCGGCTCCCTGATCTCCCCCGAGGTCGGGCGCGTCGATCCGGAGCACGTGATCGGCGTGCACGTGACCCAGATCTTCTCCTTCCCCTCGGGGGACCCGGCCGAGTTCGAGGGCCTGTCGCAGAAGGACATGGAACTGCTGGCGTTCCTGCAGTCCTTCAACGAGGAGATGTCGGCCTACGCGCAGCTCCAGGCGACCAAGCCGCAGAACCTGGCGCACGCCCTGGCCGACTCGCCCGCCGGGCAGCTCGCCTGGGCCGGCCAGCTGCTCGGGGAGGCGGTCGACCCCGACGTGGTCATCACCAACGCCGCGATCTACTGGCTGACCAACACCGCCGCCTCGTCGGCCCGCTTCTACTACGAGGACCACCACACCGAGCACCCGGCCGAGCCCACCACCGTCCCCATCGGCCTGGCCGCCTTCGCCCACGACTTCACACCGCTGCGGCGCTTCGCCGAACGCGACCACTCCGCCATCGTCTCCTGGAACGAGTTCGACCGCGGCAGCCACTGGTCGGCCCACGACGCCCCCGACCTCCTGATCGACGACCTCCGCCAGTTCTTCCACAAGCTCGGCTGATCCCCTTCCCCTCGCCGCATCGGCGCCCCCGCCCGGGGCCCGGTGCGGCGAGGCCGTTCCCGCCCCCGGTCACCGGATAAATCTTGACCCCACTTATGGAATGAAGCATTCCGTTCTGTTAGTATCGGAACAGATGGTTCCGATCCGATGAATGGACCGCCGCTCTCCCAGAAGGGCCCGAGACCATGACCGCCCAGACTCTTCCCGCCCCGGCCGCCCCGGCCGCCCCGGCCGCCCAGACTCTTCCCGCCCCGGCCGAGCCGGTCGCCGCGCAGCACCCGCGCCGGTGGCTGGGACTGTTCGCCATCCTCGCCGCGGATCTGCTCAACCTGCTCGACTCGACCGTGGCCAACGTCGCCGCCCCGGTCATCCGCGCCGACCTGGGCGGATCCCTCGCCGCTCTGCAGTGGGTCGCGGCCGGATACACGCTGGCCATGGCCGTGGGCCTGCTCACCGGCGGGCGGCTCGGGGACATGTACGGCCGCAAGCGGATGATGATGGTCGGGATCACGGGCTTCCTCGTCACCTCGGCCTTCTGCGCCCTGGCGATGTCGCCGGAGATGCTGATCGGCGCCCGGATCCTGCAGGGCGCGTTCGCGGCGGTCATGGTGCCGCAGTCCTTCGGCCTCATCCGCGACCTGTTCGGCAGCGAGGTCGGCCGGGCCTTCGCCGCCCTGGGACCGGTCATCGGGCTGGCCACGATCCTCGGGCCGGTGGTCGCCGGGCTGCTCATCGAGGCCGACGTGCTCGGCACCGGATGGCGCATGATCTTCCTGATCAACCTGCCGCTCGGCGTGTTCGCCCTGCTCGTCGGCTGGAAGGTGCTGCCGGAGGCCGAGCCGGTGGCCCGCGGGCAGCGCCTCGACCTGGTGGGCGCGCTGCTGGCCGCGGCCGGGATGTCGCTGCTGGTATACCCGCTGGTCCAGGGTCACGAGATGGGCTGGCCCGCCTGGTCGCTCGTCCTGCTCGCCGCCTCGATCCCGGTCTTCGCCGCCTTCGTCTGGCACCAGCTGCGCCGTACCCGCTCCGGCCGTACCCCGCTGGTCGAGCTGGGCGTGCTCGCCAGGCGCTCCTACACCTCCGGCGTGGCGTTCGCGGTGATCTTCTTCGGTGCGATCACCGGCTTCTCCCTGGCCGTCGGCCTGTTCCTCCAGCTCGGCCTGGGCTACACGCCGCTGGACGCCAGCCTGACGATGATCTCCTGGGCGGCCGGCGCGTTCATCGGCTCCATCTTCGGCAGCATCATGATGGACAGGCTCGGCCGGCACCTCCTGCACATCGGCCTGGCCGTGATGTCCGCCGCGCTCGTCGGCCTCTATCTGGTCTTCTCCAACGCCGGGACCGCTCTGGGCGGGTGGGACCTGGCGGCCCCGATGGTCGCCTTCGGGATCGGCATGGGCATGATCTTCGTCCCGCTGTTCGACATCATCCTGGCCGACCTCGACGAGCGGGAGATCGGTTCGGCCTCCGGCCTGGTGTCGTCGTTCGAGCAGCTCGGCGCCTCGCTCGGCGTCGCCGTCCTCGGCACCGCCTTCTTCAGCACCATCGGCCACCGCCCGCACATCCACGGCTTCCTGGACGCCGCCGGGCTGGTCACGCTGCTGACCATCGGGCTCACCGGGGCGGCCTTCGTCCTCGCCTTCATGCTCCCCAAGCGGGCCCGCCAGGGCGGATCCGCCGCGCACTGATCCAACTCAGGACGCCGTACGGCCCGCGCTCCCCGTCCGGGGCGCGGGCCGTACGGCGTCCGCGTACAACGGCTCCGGGCCGTCCGGGATCAGACGTCGGCCCGCGGCAGCTCCACGGCGATGCTGAGGCCGCCCTCCTCGCGGGGGCTGGCGCTCACCGTGCCGCCGTGCGCCTCGGCGACGACCCGGACGATCGACAGCCCCAGCCCGCTGCCGCGTTCGGAGCGCAACCGGTCGCCGTGCAGCCGCCGGAACGGCTCGAAGATCGAGTCGATCTCGTAGGCCGGGACGGGCAGCCCGGTGTTGGCCACCACCAGCTCCACCCGGTCGGCCCGCGACCGGGTGGACACCCATGCCTGGCCTCCGGCGTGGTTGTGCCGGATCGCGTTCTCCACGAGGTTCTGCACGAGCCGCTCGATCAGCACCGGCTCCCCCGCGGTCGGCGCGGGGTCCAGCAGCCGGTGGATGGTCACCTCCCGCTCCCGCGCCTCCTGCGCGGCCAGGTCGAGCACGTGCTCGACCACGTCGGTCAGGTCGAAGGGCCGCCGGTCCAGTACGGCCTGCTCGCCCTCGGTCAGTGCCAGCAGGCCGTCGATCAGCCGCTCGTGCCGGGTGTTGACCACCAGCAGGGACTCGCCGAGCCGCTTGACGTCCTCGGTCGCGTCGGGCCGCCGTACCGCCACGTCCACCAGGGTGCGGTTGATGGTGAGCGGGGTGCGCAGCTCGTGGGAGGCATTGGCGATGAAGCGCCGCTGGCCGTCGAAGGAGCGGGCCAGGCGGCCGATGACGGTGTCGACGACGTCGGCGAGCTCCTTGATCTCGTCGTCCGGCCCGTCGTGGGCGATGCGCCCGGACAGGTCGTGGCTCTCGGCGACCCGTCGCACGCTCGTGGTCATCGAGCGGACGGGGCGGAGCGTCCAGCCGGCGACTCTCCAGCCGATCAAAGCCGCGACCCCGCTGACCGCCACGAGCGCGCCGCCGCCCACGACGAGCACGTTCTTGATCGTGTCGGCCTGGTAGATCCGCCGGACCTGGGCGACCCGCTGCTGGGCCACGTAGTACTCCGGTTGCCAGGACGAGATGTGGTTCCCCGCGACCGTGATCCACTCAGGCTCCCGCAGCCCGTCGCGGGGCTCCAGGCTCTGCCGGACGATGACGGAGACGACCGCCAGCAGGAGCGCGCCGGCGATCAGGAAGACTCCCCCGCAGGCCAGGGCGGCGCGGAGGCGGATGTTGCGCTTCACGGGATGCGGTACCCCACTCCCGTGACGGTCTCGATGACCGGCGGATCGCCGATCTTGCGGCGCAGCTTCATCATCGTCGTGCGCACCGTGTTGGTGAACGGGTCGATGTGCTCGTCCCACACCTTCTCCAGCAGGGTCTCGGCGGAGACCACCACCCCGTCTGCGCGCAGCAGCTCGGCCAGCACGCCGAACTCCTTGCGGGACAGCGGCACGTACCGCCCGTCGCGGAAGACCTGCCGGTGCGCCCGGTCCAGGCGGATGCCCGCCCGCTCCAGCATCGGCGGATCGGCCGGGCGCGTGCGGCGGCCCAGCGCGTGGACGCGGGCCACCAGCTCCTCGAAGGCGAACGGCTTGGGCAGGTAGTCGTCGGCCCCCAGCGAGAGGCCCTCCACCCGGGAGCGCACGTCGCCGGCGGCGGTGAGCATCAGGACGCGCACGAGGGCGCCGTCGGCCACCACGGCCCTGCACACCTCGTCCCCGTGCACGCCCGGCAGGTCCCGGTCCAGGACGAGCACGTCGTACTCGTGGACCCGGAGCCGTTCCATAGCCGCCTCCCCGTCGTAGGCGACGTCGACGGCGAGCGCCTCCCCGCGCAACCCCTCCGCGATGGAGTCGGCGAGCATCCGCTCGTCCTCGGCGACCAGAACTCGCAAAGCGCCTCCATGATCTTCGAGTCCGCCAGCATGCCAGGAACCGTATAACGCGGACATAACCGGATTCGGTGACAGCGAGGTTATCGATCAATCGCTGGACTGCGTCCCACCGCGCCGGGAACCACCCGGCCCCGGACCGGGGGACCGTCCATGCCCACCTCATCCGGCGACATCCAGACCGGGCCCGCCGCATCCACCGACGTCCAGACCGCATCCACCGACGTCCAGACCGGACCCGCCGACGTCCAGACCGGACCCGCCGCGCCCGCCGACACGCGAACCGGGTCCGCCGCGCCCGCCGACACGCGAACCGGGCCCGCCGCGCCGGTCGGCCGCGCGCCGTACGACGGGCGCCGGGCCGTACCGCACGCCCTGCTCCGGGCCCTGCGCACGGGCCACACCCCGTTCGCCGTCGTGCTCGCCCTGGCCGCCGCGCTGCGCGGCCTGGTCATGCTCGGCTACGACACGGCCCAGCTCTACTGGTACGACTCCTTCACCTACCTGGACACGGCCGTACACCTCAAGCCCGCCGGCGCGTTCCACCCGGCCGGGTACTCCGCGTTCCTCCGGCTGCTGTGGCCCTTCCACAGCGTCGAGCTCGTCGCGGGCGTGCAGCACGTCATGGGGCTCGGCATGGGCCTGATGATCTATCTGGTGCTGCGCCGCAACGCGCTGCCCGCCTGGGGGGCGACGCTGGCGACCCTGCCCGTCCTGTTCGATCCGGCGTTCGCCAGGCTCGAGCACGCCGTCCTCTCCGACACCCAGGTCACCTTCCTGATCGTGGCCGCCCTGACGGTCCTGCTGTGGCGGGCCAGGCTGTCGGTGCGGGGGGCGGCCGCGGCGGGCCTGCTGCTGGCGCTGGCCGGGCTCACCCGCACGGCCGCGGTCCCGCTGCTCGGTCTGGTCCTGCTCTATCTGGTGCTGCGGCGGGCGGGATGGCGGCAGGTGGCCGCGCTGGCCCTGGCCGGGCTGCTGCCGCTGGCCGCCTACGCGGGCTGGTACCGGCACCACCACGACCGGTTCGCGCTCAGCGGCTCGGACGGCGTGGCGCTGTGGGCGCGCACGATGACGTTCGCCGACTGCTCGGTGATCAAGCCTCCGGCCCAGGAGGCCGAGCTCTGCCCGAACGGCACGGTCGTGGACGCCGCCTCGGAGTACGTGTGGGCCCCGGGAGCGTCACTCAACCGGCTGCCCGGGGACCGGTTCTCCCACAACGACCTGGCCCGTTCCTTCGCTCTGCGGGCCATCGCCGCGCAGCCGCTGGACTACGTCCGCGAGATCGCCCGCGACGCCTCTCTCGCCTTCGCCGCGACCCCGGTGCGCCACCCGCTCCGGGTGTCCCCGGCCCTGTCGTTCCCCCAGGGTTCCTGGGACCTGCCCGAGTTCCCGCTGATCGACAAGGTGCGCGCGGAGTACGACCCCGGCATCCGGGGGTTGTCCTCCGTCGAGCCGTACGGGAGCCTGCTGGCCGCCTACCGTTACCCCGGCGTCCTGCACGGCCCGCTGTTCGGCGTGATCCTCCTGCTGGGCGGCCTCGGCGCGATCGGGCGGCGCCGTACGGCCCTGCTGCCCTGGGCCGCGGGCGTGTTCCTGTTCCTCGGTCCGATCGCGGCGCTGGACTTCGACCACCGCTACGTGCTGCCGGCCGTCCCGGCGGCCTGCATCGCCGCCGCCCTCGGCGCCGCCGGCCTCCTGCGCACACTGCGCACCCGCCGCTCACCCCGTATCCCGTAACCCGGCGGCGAACCCGCTGAGGTTTCAGCTGCTCGTCACCGCTGCCGACAGCGCAGACCGAGAAAATCGTCCGGGGATCTGCCGTCGGAGGTCAGCTCGGAGGGAATCCTCTGCGTGCTCGCGTCGATCTCGACAGTCGACATCCCCGTATTCTCACTTTAAGGCGTCCGATCTCGCAGGCCTTCGTACCGAATTCCGTCGTCTACCGATCACCATGGGTGACCGCATTCGAGACGCGGGAAAGGGATCTCGGCAGAAGGGAGAAGGTCAGGGCGGCGGATCCGAGTGTGGCGGCGCAGGCCGCGTTCAGGGCGACGGGTGGACCGGCGAGTTCGCTCAGGGCCGGGCCGGTGAAGGCGCCGATCACCGTCGCGGCGGCCTCGACGGTGAGGAAGGCAGCGCTGACGCGGCCGAGCAGCGCCGCCGGACTGGTTCGCTGCACCCATGTCTGCACGGCGACCAGCACCGTCACTCCGGGGATGCCGAGCAGGAAGGCCGCGGTCAGCGCCACGGGCATCGACCGGGCGTTGAACATCACGAAGAACGCGCCGGCGACCATGACCTGTCCGCAGGTGATCGCCGTCCGGGCGGGGAACCGCTCGACGATCCTCCGGCTGATCGGCGCGCCCAGCAGGAATCCGGCGCTCAGGGCCGACAGCAGCCAGCCGACGTTCGCGCTGCCGCCGAGATAGGTCACCCCGAACGGCACCAGCAGCGCGGTGAGCGCCGCGTTCGCCGCCAGGTAGACACCACTGGCGGCCAGCAGGGCGCGGGCGGTGGAGGAGCGCCGCAGATGGCTCAGCCCGTCGCGCAGTTCCGCGGGGACCCGCCGGGAAGGGCGCCGGTCACGGGAGTAGGGCCGGGTGAACGCGATCGCCGTCGCGGAGGCCAGGTAGCCCACGGCCGAGGCGGTGACGACGGCGCCGATCCCGAAGAAGGCGAACAGCGTGGCTCCGAGCGGGGCCGCCACCAGGCCGACGGCGCCGGAAGTGACGGCGTTGAGCGCATTAGCACTGGTCAGCGTGGGTCCGGTGCCGACGACGGCGGGGGTGTGAGCCTGGGCCGCGGGGCGGAACAGCACCGCCGCCACGCCTTCCGCGAGCACCGCCAGATAGACGAGCCAGACGGTGTCGGGGGTCCGGGCGAACAGCAGCAGGCAGACCACCGGCACACGGACGAGGTCGGTGCCGGCCATCAGGCGCCGGCGGTCCCACCGATCGGCCACCACCCCGGCGAACGGCCCCAGCACCAGGACCGGCAGGTATTCGACGGCCAGGGTGAGCCCGGTCGCCAGCACCGAGCCGGTCACCGCGTACATGTGGGCGGGGACGGCGACGACCAGGAGACCGGCGGCGAGGGTGGCGTTGAGCCGTGCCACCCACAGCAGCCGGAAGTCCCGCACCCGCAGCGCCCCCAGCACGTCTCCCCCTCGTTTATTCTGTGAGGAGAGAAACACGACCGCATTATTCTGTCAAGATAAGATCATGGATCACGTCGAACTGGGCCGGCGCCTACGCGCCCGGCGCGCCGCCCTCGGCCGGACCGTCGCCTCGATCTCCGCCGACGCCGGACTGTCGGTGCCGTACGTGGCCAATCTGGAGAACGGCCGGGGCAACCCCACCCTGTCCGCCCTCGACCGGCTGGCCACCGCGCTCGGCACCCGCCTGACCCTCACCCTCTCCAGTCCCGACGACGGCCCCGGAGACGGCACGGGAGATGGCGGCGGCGACGGCGACGGCGGGCCGGTCCCGCCGCCCGCGCTCCTCGCCTTCGCCCGCACCCGCCACTTCCGCCGGGAGGCGGGCGACCTGGCCGCGCTCCTCGGGGAGGAACAGCACGCCGTGCAGGCCCGCCTGCTCGGCGCCCTGGCCGCCGTCGCCCACGCCCTCCACCGTCAGGAGATGCCCGAACGCGACTGGCAACGCCTCCTGGACGCCCTGGTGCTCGTCCTCGCCCATCCCGCCGGGTGAGTGACCGCCGGCGGCGGAGACGGGCCGTCCCCTGAACGCGCGGCGCCGTACGGTCCCCCGGGTGAAGGGGACCGTACGGCGCGGGCGATCGGCGGGCGGGTGGTCAGCCGGTGTTCTGCAGGCCGGCGGCGACGCCGTTGACCGACAGGAGCAGCAGCGTGGACAGGCGGTCGCGCTCCTCCTCCGGCAGTCCCTCCTCGGCCCGCAGGGCGGACAGGGCGCGAAGCTGCAGGTGGGACAGGGCGTCGACGTAGGGGTCGCGGAGCTGGACGGCGCGGGACAGGACGCGGCGGTTCTCCAGCAGGCGGGTGTGGCCGGTGACCTCCAGGACCAGGCGGCGGGTCAGGTCGTACTCGGCCAGGACCTGTTCCATGAAGTCGTCCCGGCCGCCCAGCGCCAGATAGCGGGAGGCGATGTCGCGGTCGGTCTTGGCCAGGGACATCTCCACGTTGTCCAGCAGGGAGGCGAACAGCGGCCACTCGCGGTAGGCGGCGCGCAGCTCCTCGATGCCGGTCTCGGAGACCACCGCCTCCAGGCCGCTGCCCAGGCCGTACCAGCCGGGCAGGTTGACCCGGGTCTGCGCCCAGGCGAACACCCACGGGATGGCCCGCAGGTCGTCCAGGGAGCGGGGGGCGCCGAGCCCGCGGCGGGCCGGGCGGGAGCCCAGGCGCAGCGAGCCGATCTCCTCCAGCGGGCTGACCAGGGAGAACCACTCGGGGAAGCCGGGCGCCTCGGTCAGCGAGCGGTAGGCCTTCTCGGAGGCGGAGGCGACCCGCCCGGCCACCGTGCGGAAGCGCGCGGCGGCCTCGGCGGTGCGGGCCTCGACGGCCGGGGTGGAGGCGAGCAGCACCGCGGAGGTGACCTGCTCCAGGTGGCGGCGGGCGATGGCCTCGTGGCCGTACCTGGCGAAGATGACCTCGCCCTGCTCGGTGACCTTGAACCGGCCGCCGACCGAGCCGGGGGCCTGGGCGAGCACGGCCCGGTTGGCCGGTCCGCCGCCGCGGCCCAGGGCGCCGCCCCGGCCGTGGAAGAGGGTCAGCCGCACGTCGTGCTCGGCGGCCCAGGCGGCCAGCGCCTCCTGCGCCTCGTACAGCTTCAGCGTGGCCGCGGCCGGGCCGAGCTCCTTGGCCGAGTCGGAGTAGCCGAGCATGACCTCCAGGCTGCGGCCGTTCACCGCCAGGCGCTCCTGGATGGCGGGGATCTGCAGCATCCCCGAGAGTACGGCGGGCGCGGCGGCCAGGTCGGCGCCGGACTCGAACAGCGGGACCACGTCGAGCGTGGGCGCCCGCTCGCCGAGGGCGTGCCGGGCCAGCTCGTAGACGGCGGCGATGTCGTCGGCCGAGCGGGTGAAGGAGACGACGTAGCGGGAGCAGGCGGTCGTGCCGAAGCGCTCCTGGATCCAGCCGATCGTCCGGATGGTGGCCAGCACCTCGTCGGTGCGCTCGGAGGTCTCCCCCGCGGCGATCTCGGCCAGCGCGGCGGCGTGCACCTGCGAGTGCTGGCGCACCTCCAGCTCCGCCAGGTGGAAGCCGAAGGTCTCGGCCTGCCAGATCAGGTGCTGCAGCTCGCCGTACGCCTGCCGCTTCGCCCCGGCCGCGGCCAGGGAGGCCTGGACCAGGCGCAGGTCGGCCGTGAACTCCTCCGGCGAGCGGTAGGCCAGGTCGAGGCTGCGCTGCCGGGTGGCGGCGATCCGGGCCGCGACGTACAGCAGCCACTGCCGGTGCGGCTCCCGCGGAGAACGGGTGGCCATCTCCGAGACCATCTCGGGGTGGTCGTTCTCGGCGGCGGCCAGGGCGGCGCGCAGCTGCGGCGAGGCCGGGGTGTACTCGGCGGTGACGGTCAGGCTCCGGCCGATCCGCGAGGTGGCGTTCTCCAGGGCGATCAGCACGTGCTCGGACTGGATGAGCACCGCGTCCCTGGTCACCTTGGCGGTGACGTTGGGGTTGCCGTCGCGGTCGCCGCCGATCCAGCTGCCGTAGCGGATGAAGGCGCGGGTCAGCGGCTCGCGGGTGCCGGTGTCCCCGCCGAGGGCGGCGTCCAGGGAGCGGTAGACCTGCGGGACCATCCGGAACAGGGTCTCGTCGAAGGCCGCCATCGCGGTGCGGACCTCGTCCAGCGGGTCGAGCTTGGTGTGCCGGAGCTGGGCGGTCCGCCACAGCAGGTCGATCTCCTCGAGCAGCCGGCGCCGGGTCTCCGCGCGCTCGGCCGCGCCCCGCTCGGGGCTGTTGTAGGCGGCCAGCTGGGCGCTGACCCGCTGGATCGCGGTGACCACCGCGCGCCGGCGCGCCTCGGTGGGGTGGGCGGTCAGGACGGGGTGCAGCCGGAGCCCGTCCACCAGCTCGGTGACGCGCTCGTCGCCGAGCTCGTGGACGGCCTGGGCGAGGGACTCGGGCAGCGGCTCCTCGCCGGTGTCGCGGACCCGGAGGGTGCGGATGCGGAAGTGCTCCTCGGCCAGGTTCGCCAGGTGGAAGTAGCAGGTGAAGGCACGGGCGATCTTGACGGCCCGGCCGATCGGCCACTCGGCGACCATCGTGGTGATCTCGTCGACCGAGATCTCCCTGCGGCGTGCCGCGATGACGGCCTTGCGGAGGCGTTCGACATCGGCGAGCAGGTCGTCGCCGCCGTGCTCGGCGATGACCTGACCCAGGAGCCCGCCGAGCAGCCGCACGTCCGCGCGGAGCTCGTCGGGCATCTCGGTGACGGCGGAAGAACGTTCTACCTGATGGGGCGCGCTGGCGGACATGCATGCCAGCGTAGCGAGAGCGATTTACCCGGCGGAGACCGGTCTCACCTAATGGACTAGACCAATGGTGAGAGGCTCAGGCGGGCCGGGAAATCGACTCCAGGATCTCCGGATACCGTCCGTACGCGATGTTCCCGGCGATCCTGCGACCGGCCCAGGCGATCAGGATCCCGTACGGCAGAGCGAGCAGGACGGCCCAGGTGAGGCCGAACATCACGGGCAGCACCACGGGCAGCGCCAGCAGGCCGGTGCCGATCATCGCGCCGAACGACCCCATGAAGGCGATGCCGCCCTGGCCCGGGGCCGCGCCGGTGAAGGCGTTGAGCCGGTCGGGGACGGTGTACGGCAGGAGCACGCTGGTCAGCGCCCCCACGCCCAGCCCGACGCCCAGGATGCCCCAGGCGAGGGGCACGGCGAGCAGGGCCCAGACCGGGTTCCCGGCCAGGATCGCGGCCAGCAGGGCCAGCAGGACGAGCACCGGGGCCGCGATCGTCACCACGGCCAGGTGCCGCCCGGCCAGGTCGGTGCGCCAGTCGCGGACGGTGGCGTACACCACGGAGTTCATCCACACCGACCGGCCGTCGATGCCGAAGGAGTTGCACGACTGCAGGCTGATCATCAGTGCCCCGAGGCACGCGGGGCCGACGGCGAGCCCGGGGCCCGGCGGGGCCCCCTCCTGACCGCCGAGGGAGAAGGCCAGGATGCCGGTGACCGCGAGGGAGGCGAACCAGCCGACCCGGCCGCGGGGGTCGCGGCGGGCGTACTTGAGCTCCTTGGTGGCGACCGCGGCGAGCCGGCCGTCGGGCAGGACGCGCGCCAATAGGCCTTTGGAGTTGCGGACCGAGGCGGCCTCGGTCGAGGCGTCCGTGGTCACCATGGCCCGGCGCAGCGCGACGATCCACAGCCACCCGAGCAGTACGGTCAGCGCGGCCAGGACGGCCAGTTCCGCCAGGGCGACGGGCCCGCCGTCGGCGATGGCGTGCGCGGCCATGCCGGGCGGGGTCCAGCGCAGCGCGACGGCGGCGCCGTGCAGGAGCGTCAGCGGATCACCGCCCAGGCCCCGGTTGAGGATGAGGTTGGGCAGCTGGGCGGCCAGGATGAAGAAGATCACGGAGATCGCGAGCACGTCGCGGCCGCGGCGGGTGCGCAGCACCCCCGACAACGAGGTGGTGACCAGCCGGGAGACGACGATGCACAGGGCGAACTGGAGCAGCACGGCGACGACGCCGACGGCCACGCCGCCGGCCCCTCTCGGCAGGCCCACGATCGCGCCGGAGAGCATGATCAGCGTGGCGACCGGCCACACGCCGGTGACCGAGGAGGCGAACATGCCGGTCGCCAGCTGCCGGGTCCGCAGCGGCAGCAGCGCGAGCCGGGACGGGTCGAGGGTGTCGTCCAGCCCGAAGGCCAGCAGAGGGACGACCGCCCAGCCGACCAGGAACAGGGTGAACACCACGATCCCGGCGTCCTGCGCGACCTCGGCGGGCGCCATGCGCAGCATCGCCATCGTGAGGAAGCCGGAGGAGGCCACGACGACCGCGGCGATCACCGTGAAGATGAACCCGAGCAGGCGCGTGGTGTCGCCGCGCAGGTTCCCGGCGACCAGCCGCAGCTTGAGCCGGGCGAAGATCATGGGGCCGACCCGCGCGGCGGGGGCGTCGGCGCTCACGACGGTGTCGCTCCCAGCCACGACAGCCCCTCCCCCCCGTTGCCGTGCGCGTGCGCGCCGACCAGGCCGAGGAAGGCCTCGTTGAGGCTCCGGCCGCCCCTGACCGCCTCCAGCGGGCCCTGGGCGACGATCTGGCCGCGGTTCATCACCGAGACCCAGTCGCACAGCCGCTCCACCAGGTCCATGACGTGGCTGGAGAAGACGACGGTCGAGCCCGAGGCGGTGTAGCGCCGCAGCACCTCCTCCAGCGTGTTGGCGCTGACCGGGTCGACGCCCTCGAACGGCTCGTCCAGGAAGAGCACCGCGGGGTTGTGCAGCAGGGCCGCGGCCAGTCCTATCTTCTTGCGCATGCCGGTGGAGTAGTCGACGACCAGCTTGTCGGCCGAGTCGGTGAGGTCCATGACGCGCAGCAGCTCCTCGGCGCGCCGTTCCACCTCGGCCTTGGGGATGCCGCGCAGCTGGCCGTTGTAGGACAGCAGCTCCCGGCCCGACAGCCGCTCGAACAGGCGCAGGCCCTCGGGCAGGACGCCGATGCGGGCCTTGACCGTGACGGGATCGCGCCAGACGTCGGCGCCGCCGATCAGGACGGTCCCGGCGTCCGGGCGGAGCAGGCCCGTGACCATGCTCAACGTGGTGGTCTTGCCCGCGCCGTTGGGCCCGACGAGGCCGGCGAAACCACCCCGGGGGACCACGAGGTCGACGCCGCCCACGGCCACCTGTTCCCCGAACCGTTTGAACAGGCCACGCGTCCGTACGGCTTCTTCGATATCCGACATAGTGCCCCATTCTCCCCTGCGTAGTTGCCCGATTGGTCCTTTCTGCGTTTCACCGATCCGGCGCCCCTCCGCCGTATCGCCAGTGCAACGAACGACGGCCCCCGATGGTTCTGAATGTCAGGAGACGGTTACCCTGCTGGGCATGAGCCGGAGCCGACTCGACGAGGAGTGGGGAACGACCAGTGAGCGCTGAAGCCGTACCGCCGGCGATCGACATCCACACGACGGCGGGGAAACTCGCCGATCTGGAGCGCCGCCTGGACGAGGCCGCCCACGCGGGGTCGGCCCGCGCGGTCGAGAGGCAGCACGCCAAGGGCAAGATGACCGCCCGCGAGCGGGTCCTGGCGTTCCTGGACCCCGGCAGCTTCGTGGAGTTCGACACCCTGGCCAGGCACCGTTCCACCAGCTTCGGCCTGGAGCGCGAGCGGCCGTACGGCGACGGCGTGGTGACCGGGCACGGCACGGTGGACGGCCGCCCGGTGGCGGTGTTCTCCCAGGACTTCACCGTGTTCGGCGGATCGCTGGGCGAGGTCTTCGGCGAGAAGATCGTCAAGGTCATGGACCACGCGCTCAAGACCGGTTGCCCGGTGGTCGGCATCAACGACTCCGGCGGCGCGCGCATCCAGGAGGGCGTCGTCTCCCTCGGCCTCTACGCCGAGATCTTCAAGCGGAACGTGCACGCCTCCGGCGTGATCCCGCAGATCTCCCTGATCATGGGTCCCTGCGCGGGCGGCGCGGTCTACTCCCCCGCCCTCACCGACTTCGTGCTCATGGTGTCGGAGAAGTCGCACATGTTCATCACCGGCCCGGACGTCATCAAGACGGTCACCGGCGAGGAGGTGACGTTCGAGGAGCTCGGCGGGGCGCACACGCACAACTCCCGGTCGGGCGTGGCGCACTACGAGGCGGGCGACGAGGCCGACTGCCTGGAGTTCGCCCGGGCGCTGCTGTCCTACCTGCCCTCCAACAACATGGACGACCCGCCGGCCTTCGAGGCCGACCCGGTCCTGGAGACCACCGACGAGGACCTCGAGCTGGACACGCTGATCCCCGACTCGGCCAACCAGCCCTACGACATGCACGAGGTGGTCGCCCGGGTCCTGGACGACGGCGAGTTCCTGGAGCTGCACGCGCAGTTCGCGCCGAACATCCTGGTCGGCTTCGGCCGGGTCGAGGGGCGCCCGGTGGGGATCGTGGCCAACCAGCCGATGAGCTTCGCCGGCACGCTCGACATCGCCGCCTCGGAGAAGGCCGCCAGGTTCGTGCGGACCTGCGACGCCTTCAACATCCCGGTGCTGACCTTCGTCGACGTCCCGGGCTTCCTGCCGGGCACCGACCAGGAGTGGAACGGCATCATCCGCCGGGGCGCCAAGCTGCTGTACGCCTACGCGGAGGCCACGGTGCCGCTGGTCACGGTGATCACCCGCAAGGCGTACGGCGGCGCCTACGACGTCATGGGCTCCAAGCACCTGGGCGCCGACGTCAACCTGGCCTGGCCGACCGCGCAGATCGCCGTGATGGGCGCGCAGGGCGCGGTCAACATCCTCTACCGGCGCGAGCTGGCCGCCGCCGACGACCCGGACGCCGCGCGGGCCCGGCTGGTGACCGAATACGAGGACACCCTCGCCAACCCGTATCTCGCGGCGGAAAGAGGGTATGTGGACGCGGTGATCCGGCCTTCCGACACCCGCGTGCAGATCGTCAGGGCTCTGCGGGCGCTGCGCAACAAGCGCGCCACGCTGCCCCCGAAGAAGCACGGCAACATACCGCTGTAGGCGCGCGGAGGTGGGAGGCTCGATGGGTGCGAGGGCACGGCTGTCAGAGCGCGCGGAACCGGTGGAGGAGATCCGATGAGCCATTTGAAGATCGTCCATGGGGACGCGACGCCGGAGGAGATCGCCGCACTGGTGATCGCCCTCGCCTCACGGTCCGCCTCACCAGCAAAAGACCCACAAAAGTCGGAAAACTGGCGCAACCCCGCACACCAGATGCGAAAGCAACTTCCAACCGGGCAACACGCATGGCGATCAAGCAGGCTTCCCGGATAGATCCCGAGAACATGGTGTCAAGTTGCGCGAGAGTTGGGACCATCTAAGAAATGGGCGCATATAGTCAGCCGATCAGCTAGTCACGAGGCCTGGAGGACGACATGGCCATCCTTGACCTCACTTCCCACCCCGTCGCCGCGAAGTACGCCGTCCTCGTCGACGTCGGATACCTCTACGCCGCGGCGGGCGAGGTGCTGCTCGGCGCCAAGGAGCGCAAGGAGTACCGCGTCGCCGCCGACGAGCTGATCCAGGCGCTGCAGAAGCACGCCGAGGCTCGCATCCACGGCGAGCTGCTGCGCATCTACTGGTACGACGCCGCCCGTGACCGGGTGCCGACCGTGGACCAGCGCGTCATCGCCCAGCTCCCCTGGGTCAAGGTGCGCCTGGGCAACCTCAACGCGCGCGGCCAGCAGAAGGGCGTGGACGCGCAGATCAGGAGCGACCTGGAGGCCCTGGCGCGGCACCACGCGGTCAGCGACACCATCCTGCTGGCGGGCGACGAGGACATGGTCCCGGCCGTGGAGGCCGCCCAGGCCTACGGCGTGCGCATCCACCTGTGGGGCGTCGAGCCGCCCTACGGCACCAACCAGGCCGAGCGCCTGGTCTGGGAGTCCGACACCGTCGAGATCCTCAGCGCCGACTTCCTGCGCGACTTCTTCAGCCGGGCGCCCCAGCCCGTCCCCGTCCCGCCCGCGACCCCCTCGCCCGCCCAGGTCTTCGCCGGCCGTACCCCCGCCGCGATCAAACCCAAGGTCCCGGCCGGCCAGGTCACCAAGCTGGGCCCCAGCCGTCCCCGCGTCGAGGAGGTCGGCGAGCACGTCGCCCAGAAGTGGATCCTCACCCGCGGCCGCGACAACATCCGCGACCTGCTGCCGGGGCCGATCCTGCCCACGGTCATCGACACCGAGCTCCTGATCGAGGCCGAGAAGGAGCTCGGCCACTCGCTGCGCCCGTTCCCCGAGGCCCGCGTGTGGCTGCGCGACGGCTTCTGGGCGCGCGTCTACCGGGAGTTCGACCTGGGGGTCGGCATCTCCTCCAAGTGACCCCGGCGGTCGCCCGGAGGGCGTGACGGTCGCGTCCGATTTCCGCCAGTCATCCGGCATGGGCTGCGGATAGCGTTGTTCGCATGTTGGCCGGAAAACTCGACTTCGACTCCTGTTACCGTGCGGTGACCGCACGGGACGCCCGGTTCGACGGGCGGTTCTACACGGCGGTCACCTCCACCGGCATCTACTGCCGGCCGATCTGCCCGGCGCGCACGCCCGCCTCGCGCAACGTGCGCTTCTACCGCCACGCCGCCTCCGCCGAGGCGGCCGGCTTCCGCCCGTGCAAGCGCTGCCGTCCCGAGCTCAGTCCCGGCGACCCCGGCTGGGACCACCGGGGCGACCTGGTCGGCCGGGCGCTGCGGCTGATCGAGGAGGGCGTGGCCGACGACACCGGGATCACCGGACTGGCCGGGCGGCTGCACATCACCGAGCGCCACCTGCACCGGCTGTTCACCGCCGAGCTCGGCGCCGGGCCGCTGGCCGTGGCCAGGACCAAGCGCCTGCTGCTGGCCAAGCAGCTGCTGACCGAGACCGGCCTGCCCATCACGGACGTGGCCTTCGCCGCCGGGTTCGGGAGCGTGCGGCAGTTCAACGCGACGATGAAGGAGACGTACGGCTTCACGCCCGGCGAGCTGCGGGCCACGGCGGGCCGGGCCGTCACCGGTGACGCGCTGACCCTGCGGCTGCACCGGCGGGAGCCGTACGACGCCGAGAGCCTGATGCGCTTCCTGGCCGCCCGGGCGATCACCGGCCTGGAACGGGTCGACGGTCCGGGGTCCCCCGCCTCGGGCGCCGTTACCGCGGGCCCGGACAGAACCGGGCCGGGGGACGGCGCCGCGGATCCGGGCAGGGTCGGACCGGACGACGGCGCGGATCCGGACGGGACCGTTTCCGCGGGCGGCGGGCGGGCGGGTCACTGGCGCTACAGCCGGGTCGTCCCGGGCGGCCTGGTCACCCTGACCGCCCTCCCCGGCCACATCCGGCTGGAGGTGAGCCTCGCCGACACCCGCCACCTGGCCCGGGTCGTCTCGCGCTGCCGCCGCCTGTTCGACCTCGACGCCGACCCCGGCGCCATCTCCTCCGCCCTGGGCGAGACCGCGCTGGGCCCGCTCGTCGAGGCCCGTCCCGGCCTGCGCGTCCCCGGCGCCTTCGACGGCTTCGAGCTGGCCGTGCGGGCGGTGGTGGGCCAGCAGGTCTCGGTCGCCGGGGCCCGCACCCTCCTCGGCCGCATCGTCGCCCGCGCCGGCCGCCCGGCCGTACCCGTGACGGACGACCCCGCGCGGGGAGAATCCTTCCCGGGCGGGCTCACCCACCTGTTCCCCACCGCAGGCGACCTCCTGGAGGCCGACCTCGACGGGCTCGGGCTGACCGGGCGGCGGGTGGCCACCCTGAAGGCGCTCGCCGAGGCCGTCACCGGCGGCGAGCTCGACCTGGACGGCGCCCAGGAACCGGCCGAGGCAGTCGCCCGGCTGCTGGAGGTGCCCGGCGTCGGGCCGTGGACGGCGGGCTACATCGCCCTGCGGGCCCTGCGGGACCCGGACGCCTGGCCGGAAGGCGACCTCGGCCTCCGGCGGGCCATGGCCTGCCTGGGCATCCCCGACGACCACATCGACCGCTGGCGCCCCTGGCGCGCCTACGCCGCTCTGCACCTGTGGATGGCGGCTGTGTTTGAC
>NZ_BOOJ01000003.1 GCF_016863175.1 Paraplanobispora siamensis | reverse complement strand
CCCGGCGCCCCCTCGCGGGCTGCGGGCGTTCCTCGGTTGGTTCCCCGGCGCCCCCTCGCGGGCTGCGGGCGTTCCCCGGCGCCCCCTCGCAATTCGCGAATTCACGACCTCATGAGAAGGAGACACCACGATGATCGAAGCACAGGTCCTTTCCACACCGGCCGGGCCGCTGGCGTTGCTCTCTCGGGAGGGCGTTCTCGTCGCGGCCGGGTTCACCGGTGATCCGCACACGATGTTCGAGCGGCTCTCGCCCGCTTTGCAGGCCGAGGGCCTGGAGCGGGTCGACGACCTCGGGCATGCCGCGCAGGCCGTACGGGACTATCTGGACGGCGATCTGAAGGCCCTGGACAGTGTGCCGGTGAGCCAGCCGGGCACGCCCACCCGGCAGCGGCTGCTGACCGCTCTGCGGGAGGTGCCCGCGGGGATCACGATCAGCTACGCCGAACTGGCCGAGCGCGCGGGGCTGCCCCGGACCGCGGCCAGGGCCGCGGGCTCGGCCTGCGCGCAGAACCTGATCGCCCCGTTCGTGCCGTGCCACCGCGTCCTGCCCTCCACCGGCGGCTTCGGAGGCTACTACTACGGCACCCCGGTCAAGCAGTGGCTGCTGGACCACGAGGCGAAGACCCGCTGACCCGGTACGCGCGGGAACCCCGGCCCGGAGCATTCCCGGGCCGGGGTTCCCGCCGCCTGGACGGCCCGTTCAGGGGCGGAAGGCGTCGGCGTGCTCGGCGGCCCAGCGGGCGAAGGTGCGCGGGGCCCGGCCGGTGATCTGCTCGACGGTCGGGACCACCGTGTACCCCTCCTCCGGCGTGCTCCCGAGCGCCGTGACGAGGAACTCGATGAACTCCTCCCCCATCCCCTCGCTCCGCCACTTGTCACGCGCCTGCTCCTCGGTGAGCTCGACGAAGCGGATCTCCCTGCCGACCGCCTCGCCGAGGATCTCCACCTTCCGCACGGTCGTCAGCGCCTCGGGACCCGTCAGGACGTAGGTCCTGCCCCCGTGACCGCCCCGGCCCAGGATCGTCGCCGCCACCGCGCCGATGTCGGCCTCATGGATCATGGCGCTCAGCCGGCCGCCGAACGGCTCCCGCACCACTGCCTCGGCACGGACCGACTCCGCCCACCACGTGAGCGTGTTGGCCATGAACTCGACCGGGTTGAGCAGGGTCCATTCCACCTCGCCGCCGGCCAGGGCCTCCTCCATGCTCCCGTCGGCCCGGCCGCCCAGGACCGTGGCCCGCCGTACGCCGGACTTGGCGGCCAGTTGCACGATCTCCCGGCCGTTGGGCAGCGGCGCGTAGTCGTCCCCGCCGAAGTTGATCAGATGGACCGCGGTGACGCCCTCCATCGCCGCCGTGAGGCTGTCGGTCACCGCGAGGTCGCCGCCGACGACCTCGACCTCCCGGGGGAGGTCCGCCTTCGCCGGGTCGCGCGTCAGGGCCCGGACCGGCAGACCGGCGTGGAGGAGGTGGTCGACGACGTGGCGGCCGACGGTTCCGGTGGCCCCGGTCACGAGGATCGTCATGGATGGCTCCTTTTGCACTGGACACTCCAGAACGGAACGTTCGGTTCCAATATATCAGAACGGAATGGTTCATTCCATAGTGTTCGACGATCCGTGGAGCCGTACGGCGTGAATGAAGGCCCTGTCGGCCGGACGTCAGCGGTTGCCCCTGACCGTGCTCTGCACCTCGCCCACCGGGACGTCCCGGGTGGCCTCGACCTCGACGGGGTCGTAGGCGAAGGGGACCACGTCGTCCTCGACCTCCACGGGCCAGACGGTGGTCACCGTCAGCTCGTAGACCTCCCGCGGCTGGTCGGCCGAAGCGCGGAGATAGCGCACGCCGCAGGTGAACTCGGCGCCCCTGGTGTACGGCCTGCCGCCCGGCCCGCAGTCCTCCCTGACCTCGGCGCGGTCCGCGGTGGTGCCGGGGTCGATCCGGATGTCCTCCAGGGTGGCGGTGACGGTCGCGCTCATGAAGCCCGGGATCGTGGCCGTCACCGAGCGGGTGGGCGCCCCGACGCCGTCCAGCCAGACCCAGGTCGGCAGGTTGACGTAGCTCTTGGCGTCCGGACTGAGCTTGATCCGCGGCTCGGGCACGGTCAGCGCGGCGCGGGCGATCTCGACGAGCTCGGCCAGGGTGATCCCGGCCGGAGGGGTGGTCCCGGGCGGCACCCACACGAAGGGCTCCAGCCCGTTCCAGCAGGAGTGGCCGTTGGGATCGGCCGCGTTGTACGCGGGCGCCCACCATCGCCCCGGCTTGCCGATCTTGTCCTTGAACTGCTTGAGGAACTCCTGGAACTTCTCCTCGGTCGGGTTCGGGGTGAAGCGGAACCACCAGGCCCGCAGGCTCTCCTGCGACTCCAGCATGCCGCTCGCGTCCTTGCCCGGCTCGTACCAGCACGGGCGCTTGATCCGGTAACCGTCGCCCGCACCGCCCCGCAGGCCGTTCCCGGTGATGACGATCTGGGAGTTCTGCAGCCGGACGCCGGCCGTACGGCCGTCCTGGAAGCCCTCCCCGGAGGGCGGCTCGGCCGTCACCGCCGGACCCACCCCGGCCGGTACGGCGGGTGCCGCCGTACCCATCGCGAGCAGCAGGGTCCCCACGGCGATCCCATTCGTGATCATCGGATGCACCTCTCGGCTCGCTCGCTGGGATACAGGGCGTGGCGCAGGTACTGGATCCGGCGCACGCCGTCGCCGTCCTCCCACATGTCGGCGGCGTGCAGGAAGGGCCTGCGCATCCACTCGTCCCGCCCCGGGACCGTCCGGCCCGTGCGCGTGTCCACCGTCCGGGTGCGCGACATGTCCACGCACACGTTGAGCCGTACGCCGCGCTCCAGCGGCTCGGCCTCGAACCCGTACAGCCGCGTCGTCCCGCGCAGCGCCCGGTGCTTGTCCCGGTAGCCGGACACCCACGCGTGGTCCTGCCGGACCGCGTCCTCGCCGAGGAGGTCGAGATAGGCGGTGTCGCCCTGCGCCGGGCCGTTCTCCCCGGCGGCCACCACCCGCAGGGACCCGGCGTAGTAGTCGCGGAAGGCGGCGATCATCTCGGCGGTCGCGGGGTCGGCCGTGGCCGGGGGCTCGACCGTCACCCGCACGCCCGGCGCCACCCGGATGCTCTCGGGCTTCAGCGGGCTCCCGGCGGGCGACGGCGAGCCGGACGGACTGGAGGAGACGCCCGGAGCCGACGCGGACGGCGTGCCCGCCGGCCGGTCGGCCGGGACGAACGTCTCGTCGGCCGGCGGGGAACAGCCCGTCAGCCCGGTCAGCGCCAGCACGATCACGGCACCCACGCCGATCACGCTAGAAGCGCGCGCCGTAGGGGACCAGCGGTATGCGCGGATCGGCATGGCCGCTCTGCCGCGCGCGCTCATGCCGAGGGCGCCGAGCTCATCCGCCACGTGGGCAGCAACTCGTCGATGAGCGCCTCCGTCTCCGGCGCCATCCCCCCGCCGTACGGATGGGAGGCGGCCCGCCGGTGCAGGGCGTCGGCCACCGCCCGCAGCCGGGCGGGGTCACCGGTCATCTGGGTGGCCCGCAGCAGGTCCCGCCAGAGCCCCTCGTCGTCGGCGGCCAGCAGCAGTCCCGCCCGGACCGCGGCCACCGCCCGGTCGGGCTCGCCGTGCGCCAGCCGTATCTCGCAGAGCCGGTGCGCCGCGTCGGCGACGCTCGCCGCCACGTCGTACTCGAGGTCGTCGGCGGCCAGCCACGCGTAGCGGCCTCGCGGGCGGCCGTTCAGCAGCGGGCCGCGCACCAGGCCGAGGGCCTTGTCCAGCAGCACGGCGCGCGCCGCGGCGTCCGTGTGCGACTGGTGGACGAAGGCGCGGAAGAGCGCCCAGTCCGTGCGCACGCCGGGACCGAGCCTGAGCCTGCCGTCCTCGTCGGTGAACAGATTGGGCCGCCCGGCGGAGTCGGAGCCGAGCCAGGCGGCGACGCGGGCGATCGTGGCGTCCCGCACCACGGCCTGCACCCCGCGCGGCCACAGGACGCCGCCGAGCACGACCGGGTGGACGCCGCCGGGGTGGGTCGCCAGGTAGACGACGAGCTCGACGGCGAGCGCGGCCCTGCCCTCCTCCATCGGCGGCGGACCGGCGATCTCGACCGGGCCGAGGATGCGGACCTCGACCGAGGGCGCCTGGCTGACCGGCTCGGGCTCGTCGGGCAGCGGTTCGCCCTCGAACCGCCCGGCCGTGCGGAACAGGTCGATCAGCGCCCGGTAGTGCCGCCGCGGCAGCAGCTGGGCGTCCACCTCGAAGCCGAGCGCGTCCATCGTGGCCCGGCCGTCCTCGGTGATCTCCCAGTTCCACGTGGCGTGCGGGACCTCGCCCGCGATGACGTACCCGCGGGCCGTCCGGACGCCCTTGCGGGCGAGCACCGCCAGCAGGTCGGCCTCCTCGGCGTTGGGGGTGATCGCCGACAGCAGGTAGTGCGGTGACCAGGCGGGGTCGGCCGCGCGGCCGGTGATCCGCCCGGTGAGCACCTCCGCGCCGTGGCCGCCCTCCCCCGTCCGCGCCTCGGCCTCCAGCTCCGGCAGGACCTCGGCCAGGCTCGCCGCGTATCTGATCCGGTCGGGGGCGATCGCGGTCAGCTCCTCGCCGAAGCCGACGAGCGTGACGCGCATCCGGTCGGACCAGCGGTTGGTGGCCAGCTCGACGGCGAGCGCGGCCAGCGCCGGGACGGTCCGTACCCCGGTGAGGCTGATCAGCCCGTGGGCCGCCTCCAGGTCGACGAGCACCCGTCCCTCGCCGGTGGAACCGAGGGAGACCAGTCCCGGGTACGGCGCCGGCGCCCCGGCCAGCCCCTGCTCGTCGATCATCCTGCCCTCGTGCGCGGGCAGCCGCCACACCTGGCCCCCGTCGTGCGCCTCCCAGGGCTCGGGGGCCTGCGGCTCCGGCGGGTGGATCCACAGGTCGAGGTGGCGCGGGGACAGGTGGGCGGCGTAGATCGTCGGGGGAACCCGTCCCCCGGCCGCCAGGGACCTGCCCAGCAGCCGCAGCCCGAGGTCCAGCATCCGGCTGCCCGGTGCGTCGGCGCCCAGCCTGAGCGCCAGCTCCGCCTGGGCCGCGTCCTCCCGCGGCCGGGTGATCCTGCGCCCGAACGCCCGGTGCCAGAGCTGTTCCCTGCGCCTGCGGCCGAGCGCCACCAGCAACCCGGCCGCGGCGAGCGAGGCGCCCGCCAGGTAGTCCAGCGGTCCCAGCCCGGAGTCCTCCTCCACGTCCCCGCCCGCGGGGCCCCGGTTGTCGTCCTGCCCGGCCCCCTGAGCCGGCCCCGGTCCTTCCTGTCCGGCTGCGGACCCCGAGCCGTCCTTTCCGGTCGCGGGACGCCGGCCGTCGCCCTTCCCGGATCCCTGAACCGACTCGTCTTCCTCTCCCTCCTCGTGCCCGGAGCCACGTTCGGAGCCCTCGGCGGAGTCCTGTCCGGATCCGGCTCCGGGATTCCGTACGGAGTCCTGTCCCGCCTCCCCTCCGGGGTCCCGTACGGAGTCCGGCAGGTCGTCGCCGGCCGCCGTCCCGGAGTCGCCGCCTCCCACCCGGCCCAGGTCGGTGACGTCCCGTGGGCGTCCGCCCTGGTCGGCGGCCTCCTGCGGACGCCCGTCCCGGTCGGTGACCACGGCCGGGCGGTCGCCGGGGCCGGTGTCCCGTGCCGTACCGGGCCGGTCCGTCTGACGGCTCGGCAGGACCGAGGTGTCCCGGTCGTCGGCCGGGGTGTCCCGCTCGGTGACCGGGGGACGTTCCACGGGGTCGGCGCCGCCGGGAGTGAAGTACTGGGTGCGGCCGTCGAGTTCGGCGGGCTTGCCGGGGTGCTCGTCGAGGGTGGCGGCGCGGCTCTGGGTCGCGGGGACGACGTGGATGTTCCTGGCGTCGTCCGGCATGTCGAGGACCCAGCCGGGCCTGATCAGGTCGGCCATGTGGAGACGGCTGCCGTCGGGCTGCTCCTTGTGCTGGTTGAGCCGGTAGATCTCCGGATAGCGGCGGCCGTCGCCGAGGCACTTCTCCGCGATCTCCCACAGGCTCTCGTGGTGCCGGCCGTGGGGCGGCTGGACCACGTAGACCTTCTTGGCCTTCTCCACCGGGGCCAGCGGCGCCCGATCGGCGCTCGGCGGGGGCGTGTCCAGGGTCGCGGCGGCGGGGAGGGGGCGGACGGGCGGGCCGGCCGTCCGCATCATCGGTACGGCGACCGCCGAGACGGTGAACAGCAGCAGCACCGCCGAGACCAGCCGGTTGGCCAGCACCTGGGTGCCGCCCGACATCGGGACCCTGGCGGGCATGCCGACCCTGCGGAGCCCGGCGTAGAGCTCGACGATCACGCACACGACCAGCTGGAGCCAGGCCAGCCAGACCAGCAGCACCAGGATCGCGACGAGCGTCCCCGTGCCGACCTGGCTGTTCATCAGGTCGAGGTCGAGCAGCTCGGGCGGGAGCGGCGGACCCGCGAACCTGAGCAGTGCGTAGGGGACCCCGCCGACGAGCGCGATCAGCACGATCAGCGCCCCGAATCCGGCGAACAGGTCGCCAGCGGTGCGCTTGGGCTCGATGCGCATGGGCTGTCGCGTCGGCATGCGTCTCCCTCCATGTCCAGCGTGGTCTTCTGTCCCCGGCTCGGCCAGTGGTCGGCCCTAATCGGTCTGGCGCTTCATTGCAATCGGCCCGACCGGTTATGGAGCCTCCTGTCCGGTGTCCGGCCCCGCGACGGCCACGGCCTCCATCTCCGAGCCGGGGAAGCCCAGCGCGGCCAGGAAGAACGCCGTCCAGCGGACGGAGACGGCGACCTCCACCTCCTCCGGCCGGGGCTCGCACGAGACGAGCCGGACCTCACCGGACGCGTGCGCGGAGACGATCTCCTCCGCCGCGGCGCACACGCTGTCGCCCTCCAGCAGCCGGGCCCGGCTGGTCTCGCGCAGGTACTCGACGTCGATCTGGTCGGCGGCGGACCGCGCGGCCTGCTCGGCGATGTCCGAGGCCCGCAACCGGGCGTTGATCGCCGCCCCGCCGTCCACCAGCAACCCGGCCAGCAGGAAGACCACCACGGAGAACAGCACCGTGAAGACCGACATCGACCCCCGCTCCCGCCGGAGAACCGGGGACGCCTCGGCGTGGGGTGGCCGGTTCACTCGACCCTCCGGAACTGCTCGAGCGGGACGACCGAGTCGCCCCGGATCTCCTTGGCCGCGCCGAATCCGAGGAATCCCAGGTCGAGCGAGCAGCTCACCTCGACCCTGACCTGCCCGCCCTCCTCCCAGGTCGTGCCCGAGAGGCTGACCTGGGGCTCGCACTCGTCCGGCAGGGAGTCCTGCGCCGCCTCGGTGGCCGCGGTCTCGGCCTCGCTCCTGGTGCGCTCGACCGAGGCGGCCCGCGCCGCGTCCCTGGCCGCGCCGTTGACCTCGCCCTGCGCCTCCACGATCCGCCCGGCGCCGACCAGGAACAGCAGGAACAGCAGGAAGACCGGGGCGAGCAGCACCGTCTCCGCCGAGAGCGAGCCCCGCTCGCGGTCGTCCCGGGATCTCACTCGCATCCCTCACTCCCGTCGTCGGGGCGGAAGCACTCGACCGGGCCGCCGAAGCGGGCGGTGATGGTGAACGTCGTGGCCGGCAGCAGCGGGATGACCTGGACCGCGGTGGCGGTGATCTCCACGCCGCGCCGGTCGTCCTGCTCCCAGGCCGTGGCGGTGGCCCCGCCGAGCAGCTCGGGCCCGACGGCCTCCAGGACCTCCCGCGCCCGCGACTCGGCGTCCTGCTGCCAGGAGTCGGTGTCGACCCTGGCCAGGCGGGCCCCCTCCCTCGCGGCGGCGTCGGCCACCTGCCGGCCGTGGAACCACAGGGCGAACTGCACGACGAGCAGGATGACGATCAGCACCACCGGCATGATCATCGCGAGCTCGACGGCGGTGGCCCCCCGCTCCCGGTCACGGCTCTCCGCGCCGCGGCCCGCCACCTCACGGCTGCCCGCGTCACGTCCCTCGGGGTCACGGCTCTCCGCCACCGCCGTCACCTCCGCCTCCGTCGCCGCCCCCGCCCCCTCCTCCGCCGAACTGGTCGGAGATCTCCGTTTGCTTGTCCTGGACGAGAGTCCTGATGAGAGTGGCGAGGCCGAGGGCGACCCCGGCGATGATGGCGGTGATGATGACCCACTCGACGGCCGAGGCGCCGCGGGTGGGGGCGTTGCGCGCCTTGTCGATCCGGACGTTCAGCAAGGCGACCGCGTAGACGATCCACGGATGGTTCAGCATGGTCAGGACCCCAACATCTTCATAGCGGCCGGGAAACTCAGGAAGATCACGAAGCCCGCGCAGAGCAGCAGCTGGGCGACGAGCATCGACTGGGACCGCTCGCCCGCCTGCCCCTCCACCTCGGCGAGCTCGCGTCGCCGCAGGGTCGCGGCGCGGGCGGTCAGGGAGGCGCGGACCTTGGCGCCGTCGTCGGCGACCAGGCCGAGCGCGGCGGACAGGTCGCGCAGCTCGTCGACGTTGATCTCGTCGCCGAGCTGACCGAGCGCCTGCCAGGGGGTGATGCCGACGATCCTGGCGTTGGCGAGCGCCTCGCGGATCCGGGCCATCGCCCAGTGGGACGCCTCGTCGTCGGGCCCGCCGGCGCCCACGGAGACGGCCATCATCAGCGCCTCGGGCACGCCGCGGCCTCCGGCCAGGTTCATCGCCACCAGGTCGAGGAAGGCGCCGACCACGTGCCGGAAGTCGCGGCGCATCCGCGCGGCGTCCCGCTTGATCTGCAGGTCGGGCAGGAAGAAGAACACGGCGGAGAAGGCGAGCGCCGCCCACAGGGGGACGGTCAGCGAGATCCCCCAGCCCATCAACGCCAGCCATCCGGCCAGCAGCGGGAAGGCCAGCAGCCCCGAGACGGCCAGCAGCACCTTGGTGGACAGGAACCCCTCGAACGACTTGCCCAGCAGGGACAGGTCCGCGCGGGCCGAACGGACCTCCCAGCCCCGGGCGGCGTACAGGCGGGCCAGCTTGACGCCCAGCCCGCGCCGGAAGGCGCCGACCTCCTCATCGGGCAGGACGAGCTGCGGGTGCGGGGCGCCGGTGCCCTCGCGGGCGGCGTCCAGGGCCAGCAGCCGCGTCACCAGACCCGGCCTGGCCGGGAACAACGCCCGCACCAGCAGGAACAGGCCCAGCCCCAGCCCGCCTCCGGCCAGCAGCGCTTCGGTCATCGCCGTGCACCTCCCACCGCCGGAGCCCCGGCCATCGCCGTGCACCTCCCGCGACGCCTGGAACTCATCGCGGTCCACCTCCCGCGACGCCTGGAGCTCATCGCCGTGCACCTCCCGTGGCGCCGTCCCGGCCCGCGGACGGGCCCAGCAGGCGGGCGGGCTTGTCGAAGCGGGCCAGACGGCGCATCCACGCGAACCCGGCGCCGAAGAAACCGGCCACCACCACGAGCACGGCCTGACCGAGGGCGTCGTCGTACTCGGAGACGTAGTCGGGGTTGAAGACCACCAGCGCAGCCGCGAAGGCGACCGCCGTACCGACCACGATCTGCACGCTGCGCCGGGTGGAGCGGCGCTCGGCCTCGACGCGGCGGCGCATGTCGAGCTCCTCGCGGGCCGACACCGCCAGCGCGCCGAGCACGTCGCGCAGGCCGGGACCGCGCAGCCGGGAGTTGAGGATCAGCGCGGCGACCACGAGGTCGGCCGAGGGGTCGTCGAGCTCGTCGGCGAACAGGCGCAGCGCGTCGGGCAGCGGCATCCGGGTGTGCAGCCGGTCCACCAGCGCGCGCAGGTGCGGGCGGAGCAAGGGCGAGGCGGCACGGATCGAGGACGGGATCGCCTGCTCCAGGCCCGCCGCCCCGGCGATGGTGTCGCGCAGCGACTCGGTCCAGGCGGCCAGCCCTTCCAGCCGCCGCATCGCCGCCCGCTCCTCGGCCGCGCCGCCCGCCAGGCCGCGCCACCCCAGGGCCAGCAGTACGGCGCCGGCCGCCATCACCGGCCACCCGGTCACCACCAGCACGGCCACCCCGGCGATCACTCCCACCGCGGACCGGGTGGACAGGGCCCGCAGCAGCTCGCGCCGCCCGGCCCTGCGCGCCGGGGCCGGGCGGGGGCGCACGCCGTACAGTGCCAGGGCCAGCAGGAACAGGCCGCCGCCCACCGCCGCCCCGGCCAGCAGCACCAGCGGGTCGAGCAGTCCGGGAGGGAAGGAGATCACGCCCACCCCCGGGGGTCGTAGCCGTGCGGAGCGAGATCCTCCAGGCAGGACACCGGGGCGTGCGGCAGCAGGCGGCCGTCCGGTCCGATGGTGAAGACCTCCGAGGAGAGCACCCTGCCGTCGACCCCGGCCACCTCGCGCACACTGGATACGAAGCGGCGCAGCGTGCCCCCGACCGCGTAGTCGTTGCGCTTCTCGATGAAGACCACGAAGTCGATCGCGCCCGCGATCAGCATGTGGGTGGCCTCGACCGGCAGGCGCTCGCTCGCCTGCAGGGCGTAGGTGGCGATCCGGTTGAAGACCTCCATCGAGGAGTTGGCGTGGATCGTGGACAGCGAGCCGTCGTTGCCCTGGGTCATCGCGTTGAGCATGGTGACGATCTCGTCGCCGAGGACCTCGCCCACGATCACCCGGGAGGGGTTCATGCGCAGGGAGCGGCGGACGAGCTCGGCCATGGTGATCTCGCCCTGTCCCTCGGAGTTGGGCAGGCGCTGCTCGAAGGCCACCACGTTGGGGTGGAGCTCGGGGAACTGGTCGAGCCCCAGCTCCAGCGCCCGCTCCACGGTGATCAGCCGCTCCGCCGGCGGGATCTCGTTGGCGAGCGCGCGCAGCAGGGTCGTCTTCCCGGCGTTGGTGGATCCGGCGATCATGATGTTCTTACGGGCGGCCACGGCGGCCGACAGGAAGCGGCCCAGCTCGGGGCTGAGCGTGCCGTTGCCCACCAGGTCGCTGAGGAAGACCTTGCCCAGCCGGGAGCGGCGGATGGAGACGGCGGGGCGCACCGTCACGTCCATGACCGCCGAGAGCCGCGAGCCGTCCGGCAGGCGCAGGTCGAGCTGGGGGTTGGCGGTGTCGAAGGGCCGGCTGGACAGGCCGCTGTAGGCGGCGAGGATCTGGATCAGCTCGACCAGCTCCTCGTCGGAGTCGGCCACCGGATCGCTCATCAGCTCCTGACCGTCGGCGTAGCCGACGAAGACCCGGTCGCAGCCGTTGATGTCGATGTTCTCGACCTCGGGGTCGTCGAGCAGCGGCTGCAGGCGGCCGACGCCGAACAGCGCCGCGTGGATCCCGGCGGCGAGCGCCTCCTCCTCCTCGGCGGTGGGCGGGGTACGGCCGACGCCGATCTCGCCGCGCGCGAACTCCTCCAGCACCTGGGCGATCAGCGCGCGGGCGAACTGGCGCTCGTCCTCCCCGGTCATCGGGGGCAGGCCGGAGGCCTGGTCCAGACGGCGCTGGTGGGCCAGCCGGTCGCCGACCTCCTGCCGGAACCTCTTGACGAGGGTGTGGTCGATGCTCATGCGCCCTCCCGCCGTCCGGCGTCCGCGCGCCTCACGGCGCGGTCTCCGCGGCGGCCGCCGTACGGCCCGGGGTCACCTGGGCGGCCAGGCGGCCGGCGAGCTCGCGGGCGGTGCGGATCAGCAGCGAGCGGTCCAGGCGCCCGCCCCACTGGCCGCGCAGCAGCTCGGCGCCCTTGGGGTCGTGTGCGAGCCCGGCCACGAAGGCGACGTCCCTGCTGGTGGCCGCCACGATCCGGCGGACCTCGTCGATCGTCGCGCGGTACTGCCGGGGGTCGGCGATCGTCACCACTCCGACGCGCGTCCCGCGGGGCAGCACCTGCAGCCGCTCGCGCAGGTGGGCGACGTGGTCGAGGCTCGCCCTGGTGAACAGGACCGTCAGCTCCGCCTCGGCGATCAGCTCGCCCAGCTCCGGATGCGCGCCCAGCCGCCCGCAGTCGGCCAGCACGTCGGCGTGCGGCATCGCGGCCAGCGCCCGGCCGAGGGGGCCCCACAGCCAGGTCAGCCCGGCGGCCTGCTCGCCGTGGGTGAGGCCGGCCAGCACGTCGAGCCCGCCGACGATCTTCTGGGTGTGCTCGTGGATCAGGGCGGGGCCCAGGCCCCGGCGGGCCGTGGCCCCCAGGGTGAGCAGGCCCCTGCCGGGGTTGAGCACACCCCCGTCGGCGGCCGGGAGCCGGTAGGCGAGGTCGCCGCCGGCCGGGTCGCACTCGGCCAGCAGCACCGGGCGCGGCCAGATGGCGCCCAGGGCCGTGGCCGCCGTCGTCACGCCGGGCGCGCCCTTGTCGGCGGCCAGCACGATGAGCGCCACGTCAGCGCGCTCCCGGCAGCTCGGCCACGGCGATCTCGCCGTTGGAGGCGTAGGCGACGATCTCCGGCGCGACCGAGCTGTCCACGATCACCGTGATCTGGCCGGACGCGCGGCCCTCGCCGACCTGGTGGACCAGCGCGTTCTGCGCCAGCACCTCGCCCTGCGCGGTGGCGCCCCGGCCGGGCACGTGGATGATCTGGACCCGGTCTCCCCTGATCAGGGTGCCGGGGGTCTGGCCCGGTTTGAGCGACAGGCCCACCTGCGACTTGCCCGGGCCCAGCTCCCTGCTGGTGGAGACCACCATCTGGCGGGTCAGGAGCGTTCCCGGCAGCAGGGTGACCAGCGCGTGGTTCTCGCCTTCGGCGATGCTCCGGTACTGGGCGTAGGGCACGAAGTCGATGCCGGTGTCGGCTATCTGGACCTCGCGCATCGCCGTGGCCGGAATGCGCTGGCCGGATCCGACCTGCTGGACGATCTGGATCGCGGAGACCCGGTCACCGCTGCGCAGGACCAGCAATGTGGTCGCCAGCGCGCCGCCGAGGATCAGCAGGACGGCCAGGGCCGCGAGTGCCGGTTTTCGTTCGCGCGGGGGAACGGGGAGTTTGCGTGACGCCGGCCCCGACAGGGCGCCCGCCGAACCTGGCCGCTCGGCGTTCACCGGGGCGCGGCCCGCTGGCTTCTCGCTGGTCCTCATGGGCGGGGGACTCCCAGAGATCATATTCGGGGATTACGGACGAATTTACGCCATTATGTGCACCCTGCCTGCCGGATGCCCGGGAAAAGCGAGGACCAATGCTCGTTCGGCAGCAATACATCTGTCAATGACGATCTACCGAGAACTTGCGAATCAGGGAGATGACACGGCCCTTATCTCGATGATAAGGACACCGATAACCCCGCGCACCACCTGTCACATCTTTCCTCTCCCGATTCACATCTTCCCCTCCCGCCTCTTCACTCCCTCGACACGCGGATATGCCTGCTTTTCATACTGAACTCGTTCAAAACATGCCATTCTTGTCTCATGGCCAAGTGGTTCAGGCGCCGCACGTCACGCTCCACGGGTTCCACCGGACGCGCCGGCCTCCTCCTCCGATCGGTCGCCGGGCGGCTCGGCCGCCGGGGCGCAGAGCGGATCGCCGCCGCCCCCGCCGCCGAGAAGGTCATCGAGGGGTTGCACCGGGCGGCGAGCGGGCTGGCCGAGGTCACCTCCGAAGTGAGCGCCTACGCCGGCCTCCTGGAGGAGAAGACGGACGCCTTGCGCGACCTTGTCCGTGACCGGCGCAATCCCCAGGTTTCCACCGAGTTTTCCACAGGCACCTCCCGGAACTCCCCAGCCACCCCGAAGCCCCGAAATCACCCCATATCCCCACATGAATCGGCATAACGCTCGGATCACGGCGGACAGTTATCCACAGGTTGCGACGTTTTCCACATACCGTTCCACGGCCTCCGTCTTTGCCGTGAACTCCTCTTCCCCGGCCGCTCCCGGTCGCTAGGTTGAAACAGGGCGCCCGACCCCTAGGAGAGCGCGATGCGGATCATGCTCACCGTGCTCAGCGAGCACGCCGACCGCGACGTCATGGTCGAGGGCGACGAGACGACCACGGTGGCGCGGCTCGCCGAGGCGCTGGCCGGGCAGCCGGGAGACCGGCAGGCGAACACCGGCAACGTGGTACGGCTGACGCGCAACAGGGCCCCCTACGGCCTGGGCGAGACCGGCGAGACCCCCTCGCTGTGGCTGAACGGCCGCGAGCTGGCGCCCGACGCCCCCGTGCGCGGCCTCCTGCGCGACGGCGACCTGGTCACCCTGGACCGGCGCCTGGCCGTCTCGACGCTGGCCGAGGAGCCCGGGGGCGTAGTGGAGGTCCGGGTGGTCGGCGGCCCCGCCGCCGGATCGGTGCACCGGCTCGGCATCGGCGTGCACACCGTCGGCTCCGACCCCGCGTGCTCGGTGGCCGTCCACGACCCCTTTCTGCCCGCCCGGGCGGCCGTCGTCCGGCTCACCCCCGAGGCCGTCACGGTGGAACCCGCGGAGGAGGCCGCGCCCGAGCCGCACGGGCCGTCGCCGAGGCGGACCGCGACGGACCCGGGCGCGCCGGGATCGGCCGGGCGGCCGCCGGAGGAGGCCGCGCCCGAGCTGGACGGACGGCCGCTGGAGGAGGCCGTGGACTGGCCCGAGCACGCGCTGCTGACCTGCGGGTCCTCGGTGCTGACGCTGAAGGCGGTCGAGCCTCCGGACGCGCACCTGGACGCCCAGCCCGACGGCGGGCTCTCCTACAACCGGCCGCCCCGGCTCCGGCCCCCGGACAGGGCGCGGCGCCTGGAGGTCCCGGCCGAGCCGGTGCGGGCCGAGACCATGCGGCTGCAGCTCCTGGCCGCCCTCCTGCCCCTGGTCCTCGGGCTGGTCCTGGCCTGGGCGTTCCAGCTCTGGTACTTCCTGCTGTTCGCCCTGATGAGCCCTCTGATCATGTTCGGCCAGTGGTGGAGCGACCGGCGGCACGGGCGCAAGCGCCACCGCATGCAGATGAAGGAGTACCGCGAGCGCATGGCGGCCTTCGAGGCCGACCTGGAGCTGGCCCGCGCCGCCGACGAGACCGTGCGCCGCGCCGCCGCGCCCGACCCGGCCGAGGTGCTGCTCACCGCGACCGGCCCGCGGCGGCGGCTGTGGGAGCGCCGCGACCACGACCCCGACGCGCTCCGCCTGCGCGTCGGGCTGGCCGACCTCCCCGCCGACCTGGAGCTCGTGCCCGAGCGCAGCGCCCCCGCGGGCATGCCCGTGCCGGACCCGCCGGTCTGCCGGGCGGTGCCCGTGGCGCTGGCGATGCGGCGGCTCGGCGTGGCCGGGCTCACCGGGCCGCGCGAGACCGCCGTGGGCCTGGCGCGCTGGCTGGTCGGCCAGGCCGCCGCCCTGCACAGCCCGCGCGACCTGGCGATCGTGGTGCTGTCCGCGCACGGTGACGGCGCCGAGCGCTGGAACTGGGTGCGCTGGCTGCCCCACTGCGCCCCGCACGGCGGCGAGGACTGCGCGGCGCTGGTCGGCGCCGATCCGGAGGCCGCGGCCCGGCGGGTCGCCGAGCTGACCGCGCTGATCGCGGAGCGCCTCGGCGAGGACGGCACCTCACCGAAAACAGGCCGATCCCCCTCGGGCTGGGGCGACCTGGGCGCCGGTCCCCCCACCGCGGGCGGCTGGGACGGCTCGGGCGGCTCTCGGGAGTTCACCCCGGTCTACGACGAACGCCCGCACGACGTGCTGGTGATCCTGGACGGCGCCCAGGTCCTGCGCGCGCTGCCCGGCATGCCGCAGGTGCTGCGCCAGGGCCCCCGCGCCGGCGTCTACACCCTGGCGATAGACGGCGACCAGCGGCTGCTGCCCGAGGAGTGCGCCACCGTCGCGCAGACCACCGCCGACGGCCGGCTCCGCCTGCGCGGCGGCGGGCTGGACGGCCTCGGCGAGATCCTGGCCGACCGGGTCCCCTCCTCCTGGTGCGACCGGCTGGCCCGCTCCCTGGCCCCGATCCGCGACGTCAGCCGCGAGGACCCCGGCCTGGCCCTGCCCGGGTCCGCCCGGCTGCTGGACCTGCTGCGGCTGCCCGCCCCCTCGGCCGCGGCCGTGGCCGCCCGGTGGGGCCGGTCCACCGAGGCCGTGATCGGGGCCGGCCCGGACGGGCCGTTCTCCGTCGACCTGCGCACCGACGGGCCGCACGCGCTCATCGCGGGCACCACGGGCGCGGGCAAGTCCGAGCTGCTGCAGACGCTGATCTGCTCGCTCGCGGTGGCCAACCGGCCGGACGAGATGACGTTCGTGCTGATCGACTACAAGGGCGGGGCGGCCTTCAAGGAGTGCGTACGGCTGCCGCACACCGTCGGCATGGTCAGCGACCTGGACGGCCACCTGACCCGGCGGGCCCTGGCCTCCCTGGCCGCCGAGATCCGGCGCAGGGAGCGGCTGCTGCTGGCGGCCGGGGCCAAGGACGTCGAGGACTACCACGAGCTGCGCGACGCCCAGCGGGCCCGCGCCTCCAGGGACCTGCTGGTCGCGGGCGGGTCCTCGCCGGTCACCCCGCTGCGGGGGCGGGGCGAGCCGCTCGGGCCGCTGCCCCGGCTGGTGCTGGTGATCGACGAGTTCGCGGCGATGGTCAGCGAGCTGCCCGACTTCATGACCGGCCTGGTCGACATCGCCCGCCGGGGACGCTCCCTGGGCATCCACCTGATCCTGGCCACCCAGCGGCCCGGCGGCGTGGTGACCGCCGACATCCAGGCCAACACCTCCCTGCGGATCGCGCTGCGGGTCACCGAGTCCTCCGAGTCCACCGACGTCATCGACCGGCCGGACGCCGCGCACATCCCCAAGTCCGCCCCCGGCCGGTGCTACGTGAAGTCGGGCGCGGGGGCGGCCACGGCGGTGCAGACCGCGCGCATCGGCGGGCGCGGCCCCGGCGAGCGGGCCGAGGCCAGGGCCAGGGTGACCGAGCTGGGCTGGCGTGACCTGGGGCATCCGCTCACCGCGCAGGAGGCGGGGATGGACGGCTCCCCCGTCACCGACCTGTCCCTGCTCGCCGACGCCCTGGCCGAGGCGGCCCGGACGGCGGGGATCGCGCGTCGGCCGAGCCCCTGGCTCGACCCGCTGCCCGGCCTCGTGGTCCTGCCCGGCCTCCCCGGGCTCTCCCCGCCTCCCTCCGCCGGGGACGGGCCGAGGCGCGCGGCGCCGTACCGCTCGGGCGGATCCCCGCGCAGGACCACACCGCGCCCGGCGGACGAGTCCTCGCACAGGGCGGCGCCGCATCCGGCGGACGAGTCCTCGCACAGGGCGGCGCCGCACCCGCCGGGCGGGTCCCCGCACGGCGCCACGCCGCGTCCGGGGACCGGCCTGTCCGGCTGGGCCGCGCCGTACCGGGCGGGCGGTGAGGAGGTCCCTCCGCTGGCGTTCGGCGTGACCGACCTGCCGTGGGCGCAGGACCGCCGGTCGCTGACGCTGGACCTGGCGCACGGCGGGCACCTGCTGCTGGCCGGGGCGGCGCGCAGCGGGCGGTCCACCGCGCTGCGCACGCTGGCGGGGGCGATCGCCGCGAACGTCTCCCCCCAGGACGTGCACCTGCATGTGATCGACTGCGGGTCGGGGGCGATGCTCCCGCTGGTGGCGATGCCGCACTGCGGCGCCGTCGTGACCCGCGACCAGCTCGACCGGGTGGAGCGCCTGCTGGCCCGGCTGCGGGCCGAGGTGGGACGGCGCCAGCAGCTGCTGGCCGAGGCGGGCCACGCCTCCCTGGCCGAGCTGCGCGCCCACGGCACCGGGCCGCGACCGCCCTGGCTGGTGCTGATGCTCGACCGGTGGGAGGGGTTCGTCGCCGCGTTCGAGGGCTACGACTACGGGCGGCTGGTCGACTCGCTGATGCAGCTGCTGCGGGAGGGCCCGGCGGTGGGCCTGCGGGCCGTGGTGACCGGCGACCGGTCCGCGCTGATCGGGCAGATCTCCACGGTCTTCGAGGACCGGCTGATCCTGCGCCTGGCCGACCCCGCCGACTACGGGCTGGCCGGGCTGCCCGTCAAGGACCTGCCCTCCGTCCTGGTTCCCGGCCGGGCCCTGTCCCTGGGGGAGCACGGCCTGACCGAGAGCCAGATCGCCCTGCTCGACGACGACCCCGCCGGACCGGCCCAGGTCTCCGCCCTGCAGTCGCTGGCCCGTACGGTGCCCGCCAGGTTCCCGGGGACCGTGCCGGACGCCCCGGCCGAGGAAACCGTGAGCGCCCGGGACGTCCCGGGCGGGCGGGACGTGGCGGAACCCGCCGGGTGGATCTGGGACGGGGAGCCGCCGCTGCGGGTGGACCCGCTGCCGATGCGGATCACCGCCGCCCAGGCGATGGCGCTGGCGCCGTCCTTCGAGCCCCCCTCACCCCTGTGGGCGCTGCTCGGCGCCGGGGGCGACGCGCTGGCCCCGCTCGGCGTCGACCTGCTCTCCCAGGGTCCCGGCGCGGTCGTGGCGGGCCCGCCGCGCTCGGGCCGCTCGTCGGTCCTGCTGACGGCCGCCCGCTCCCTGCTCTCGCACGGCACCCCCGTGGTCCTGGTGACCCCGCGGCGCAGCCCCCTGTGCACGCTGGTCGACGAGCCCGGCGTGCTGGCCGTGCTCGACTCCGCCGGCGACCTGGACGGGGCCGTGGCCGGCCAGGAGCGCTACGTCGTGATCGTCGACGACGCCGAGCTGGTCTCCGCCGACTCCCCGCTCGGCACGGCCCTGGAGCGGGTGCTGCGGACCGGCCGCGACGGCGAGCACGGACTCATCGTCGGCGGCACCACCGGCGACCTGACCACCGCCTATCGGGGCTTCACCGCCGAGGCCCGCAAGTCCCGCACCGGCCTGCTGCTGTCGGTGCAGAGCCCCGCCGACGGCGACCTGTTCACCGTACGGCTGCCGCGGGGCGCGGTCGGCGGTCCCCCGGGCCGGGGCCTGCTGGTCACCCTGGGCACCGTCACCCCGGTCCAGAGCGCGATGCCGTAACGGGCTCATCGATGCCGTGACGGGCTTGTCAGGGCATGAGGAAGCGCCCCATATCCGGCGGGACGGAAAAACCCGGCGGGAAGGGGCGCTCGGGACCGGCCGTCAGCGAGTGGCCGACTCGATGTTGCCGCGATAGGTGTTGATGACCCGTGCGGCCTCGGTGAGCTCCTCGGCCATGCGCTGGAAGGCGGTGCGGTAGTTCTGCCAGGCCTCACCGAAACGCTGGGCGCCGGGGCCCGTCCAGGCCGTGCCGACCTTGGCGGCCTCACGGTCCAGGGCCGCCATCGTGGCCCGCACCTGATCGGCCTGCTGAGTGAACTGGGTGGCCATCTGCTGCATTTCCGCAGGGTTGCCGCCGAGCAAGTTCTGGCTCATGCCCGTCTCCTTCAGAGTCGGTGTCAGGGGGGCGCCAAACGCACTCACGATAGGTGTACGGATCCGCTGTCATCTGCGTTATACCTATCGGCTATGGTCCCCGCTAGATATCGTTGCTCCTTTTATGGATTTGTCCGTACGGAAAGGGCTGCGTCCAATGCGGGAAATCGTAGTGACCGGTGGCGGCACCGGGATCGGATACGCGGTCGCGGCGGCGTTCGTCGCCCAGGGTGACCGGGTCACCGTCACCGGACGGCGCGAGCAGGTGCTCAAGGAGGCCTGCGACCGGCTGGGCGACCCGGCCCGCACCGCCTACGTCGCGTTCAACGCGGCCAATCCCGTCGCCGTGGGCGAGTCCCTGGACAGGCTGCCCGCCCGGGTGGACGTGCTGGTCAACAACGCGGGCGGCAACACCAACCTGGACCGCCCGGTCGCCGACGACGACCTCATGGACGTGGCCGAGGGCTGGTGGGCCAACCTCAACGCCAATCTGCTGTCGGCCGTCCTGGTCACCACGGCGCTGGTCCCCCGCATGCCCGACCACGGCAGGATCGTCATGATCGGCTCGATCGCGGCCAGGGGCACCGGCTCGGGTTCGTACGGCGCGGCGAAGGCGGCGCTGGAGGCCTGGACCGCCGACCTGGCGGCCGAGCTGGGCCCCCGCGGCATCACCGCCAACGTGGTCTCCCCCGGCCTGATCGTGGACACCGAGTTCTTCCGGGGCCGCCTCACCGAGGAGGGCGTGCGGCGCCGGGTCGAGAGCACCAGGAACGGCCGCGCCGGCACGCCCGACGACGTGGCCCAGACCGTCAGGTTCCTCTCCTCCCCCGAGGCCCGCCACCTCACCGGACAGGTCGTCCATGTCAACGGTGGCGCCTACCTGGGCAGGTAGACCCCCAGGGAGACCTGGTGATCAGATGACGCTTACACTCCGGTGGAGGCCCGCCAGCCCCCATGTTCGCCGTACTGAAGGGATCCACGTCGGTGCAGAAGGTCCTTATCGCCAACCGTGGTGAGATCGCCGTGCGGATCGCCCGCGCCTGCAAGGACGCCGGGCTGGCCAGCGTCGCGGTCTATTCCGACCAGGACCTGGACGCCCTCCACGTCCGCGTCGCGGACGAGGCGCACGCCCTGGCGGGCCGGACGCCGGCCGAGACCTACCTCGACATCGCCAAACTGCTGCGGATCGCCGCGGAGACCGGGGCCGACGCGGTCCACCCCGGCTACGGCTTCCTCGCCGAGAACGCGGAGTTCGCCCAGGCCGTGATCGACGCCGGCCTGACCTGGATCGGCCCGCCGCCCTCCGCGATCACCGCGCTCGGCGACAAGGTCCAGGCCCGGCACATCGCGCAGAAGGTGGGCGCGCCGCTGGTCGCGGGCACCAAGGACCCCGTGTCGGGCGCGGAGGAGGTCGTCGCCTTCGCCGCCGAGCACGGCCTGCCCATCGCGATCAAGGCGGCGTACGGCGGCGGCGGGCGCGGCCTGAAGGTCGCCCGCACCCTGGAGGAGATCCCCGGCCTGTACGAGTCGGCCGCCCGCGAGGCCGTCACCGCCTTCGGCCGGGGCGAGTGCTTCGTCGAGCGCTATCTGGACCGGCCCCGGCACGTGGAGACCCAGTGCCTGGCCGACGCGCACGGCAACGTGGTGGTCGTCTCCACCCGTGACTGCTCCCTGCAGCGCCGCCACCAGAAGCTGGTGGAGGAGGCCCCCGCCCCGTTCCTGTCCGACGCCCAGCGGGAGCTGCTCTACGACAGCTCCAAGGCGATCCTGAGGGAGGCCGGCTACGTCGGCGCGGGCACCTGCGAGTTCCTCGTCGGCCAGGACGGCACGATCTCCTTCCTGGAGGTCAACACCCGCCTTCAGGTCGAGCACCCGGTCACCGAGGAGGTCGCCGGGATCGACCTGGTCCGCGAGATGTTCCGGATCGCCGAGGGCGAGGAGCTCGGCTACGGCGACCCGGCGCTGCGCGGCCACTCCCTGGAGTTCCGGATCAACGCCGAGGACGCCGGCCGCGGCTTCCTGCCGGCTCCGGGCACGATCACCCGGATGATCACGCCCTCCGGCCCCGGCGTACGGCTGGACGCCGGTTACGAGACCGGCATGACCGTGCCGCAGGAGTTCGACTCCCTGGTCGCCAAGCTCATCGTCACCGGGGCCACCCGGCGCCAGGCCCTGGAGCGCGCCCGGCGCGCGCTGGCCGAGTTCGAGGTCGACGGCATGCCGACCGTGCTGCCCTTCCACCGGGTGATCGTCGAGGACCCGGCCTTCGCCCCCGCCGGCGAGGACGAGCCGTTCTCCGTGCACACCCGGTGGATCGAGACCGAGTTCGACAACACGATCGCCCCCTACGCCGGGGAGGCCGGGCAGGCGGAGGAGTCCGCCGAGCGCGAGCGGGTCACGGTCGAGGTGGGCGGCAAGCGGCTGGAGGTCGTCCTGCCCGCCGGATTCGGTACGGCGGGCCCGGCCCGCGCCGCCACCGCGGCGGCGCCCCGGCGGCGCGGCGGAGCGGCCAAGAAGGCCGCAGCCGGCGGGGACGCGCTGGTCAGCCCGATGCAGGGCACGATCGTGAAGGTCATCGCCTCCGACGGCGACACCGTCGCGGCCGGGGACACCATCGTCGTCCTGGAGGCGATGAAGATGGAGCAGCCGCTGACCGCGCACAAGGCGGGCACGGTCACCGGCCTGACGGCGGCGGTCGGCCAGAGCGTCAGCGCCGGCGCGGTGATCTGTGACATCAAGGACGCTTGAGCACCGGTGCGCGGTGAATGTTCCACCCGGATGACCGAGCTGGGCAGCCAATTCGAGGGTTGAGGGGATACGGTCGGGTAGTAGGGAACTCCCATGTCCGCTCATTCGTCCTAATCGGACGAAGGAGGCTTTTTGCCGTGACCACCAAACAAACCATGCCAGGTCGTCTCGGTGCCGCGATCATCGCGACCTTCGCCGGGCTGCTGGCCATCTTCATGCTCGCGCCCGCGGCGAACGCCGCGGCTCCCGATCCCGGTCCCATCGCCTCTGATCTGCAGAGCGGTGACCGCTTCTACTACGACTCCGCGACCGGTGCGCCGGAGGGCGCCGTGGACGCCATGCGCTCGGCGGTCGGGGAGGCCTCGAACGTCTACCTCGCCGTCCTGCCCTCAGGGTCGATCAAGAACAGCTCCGAGGCCTCGACGTTCCTCAAGTCGCTGAACGACCAGATCGGCGGAGACAACGTCGTCGTGGTCGTCAACGGCAGCGACCAGCTGCTCTACCGGCCCAGCGTCCCGGGCTGGAAGCGGGAGCTGGACCGGGCCTACCGGCAGGCGAGCAGGGCGCCCAACATGACCGAGGGCACCGCCACCTTCGTCCGGCTGGCCGACGACGTCGCCAACGGCCGCTCCGTCTCCGACCCGGGCTCCCGATCCTCGGGCGGCTCCAGCGTGGGCGTGCTGGTCGGCATCCTGGTGCTGGCCCTGGCCGGCGGCGCGGGCCTGTTCCTCTACTCCCGCAAGAAGAAGAAGGACCGGCTGGCGCGCGAGGCCGCCGAGCTGGCCGCGGTCAAGCAGACGGTCGACGAGGACGTCACGAAGCTCGGTGAGGAGATCACCGATCTGGACATGGACGTCAAGATGCTGGCCGACGGCGGCGACCACCAGGAGGACTGGACCCGCGCGCTGGACGCCTACGAGCGGGCCAAGGCGGAGCTCACCGCGGCCAAGCAGCCCGACGACCTGCGCAACGTGACCACCGCGCTGGAGGAGGGCCGCTACGCGCTGGCCTGCGTGCGGGCGCGCGTCAACAAGGAGCCGCTGCCCGAGCGGCGCCCGCCGTGCTTCTTCAACCCGCAGCACGGCCCCTCGGCCCGCGACGTGCGCTGGGCCCCGCCCGGCGGCGCGGTGCGCGACGTCCCGGCCTGCGCGGCCGACGCCGAGGCCGTCGAGCGCGGCTTCGAGCCGCAGTCGCGCCAGGTCATGGTCAACGGTCAGTCCCGCCCGTACTACGAGGCGGGCCCGGCCTACCAGCCCTACGCCTACGGCTACTACGGCGGCTTCGGCGACGTGATGACCGGCATGCTCGTCGGCACCATGCTCGGCAGCATGATGGGCGGCTGGGGCATGGGCGGCTACGGCATGGGCTACGGCGCCGGTTACGAGGAGGGCCTGTCCGACGCCGGTGGCGACATGGGCGGCGGAGACTTCGGCGGCGGCGGCTGGGGCGACTTCGGCGGCGGAGACTTCGGTGGCGGAGACTTCGGCGGAGGCGACTGGTAGTCACCCCGGATCACCACGGCCGGAAGCCTGCAGAAGGCGGGCACGCCCCTTCCGGGGCGTGCCCGCCTTCGTTTTCCCAGCGCATCCGCCCGCGACTCCCGGCAGGCGTGCACCGCGGCCTCCCGGCCGACGCCCCCGATCCCCGGCCGGCGTCGCCTTCCCCGGTCAGCGCCCGGAGGCCGCCGTGCTGTCGCGGACGGTCAGGCGGGGCTGGAGCAGCGTGCCCTCCGGCACGGTGCGGCCTTCGAGCTTGTCCATCAGCAGCCGCACCGCCTGGCGGCCGACCTCCTCGGCGGGGATCAGCACGGAGGTCAGCGCGGGGCTGGAGCGTTCCGCTATGTCGTCGGGACAGATCGCGACCACCGCGATGTCCTGCGGGACCCGCCTGCCGTGCTGGCGCAGCGCCCCGAGCACGTGGTTGACCGCGGCCTCGTTGTGCACCACCAGCGCGGTCAGGTCGGGGCGGGTGTCGAGCAGCTCGCCGACCACCGCGGCCACCTGCTCGAAGGTCTCCTCACAGGGCAGCGCGACCCCCGTCAGGCCGTGCGCGGCCGCCGCCTCGGTGAAGCCCTCCCAGGTCCGCCTGGCGAATCCGGTGCCGCGTTCGTAGACCACCGCCGGGGCGCCCAGCAGCGCCACCTCCCGGTGCCCGTGCTGGGCCAGGTGCTCCACGCAGAGCGCGCCGGCCCGGGCGAAGTCGAGGTCCACGCAGGTCAGCCCGGATGTGTCGGCCGGGAAGCCGATGAGCACGCTCGGCTCGGCGAGATCGCGCAGCAGCGGCACCCTGGTGTCGTGGAGCTCCACGTCCATGAGCACCAGCCCGTCCACCAGCGCGCTGGCGGCGGCCCTGCGGATCCCGTCGGGCCCCTCGTCCGCGGTGAGCAGCAGGACGTCGTGGTCGTACTGCCGCGCGGCGGTGACCACGGAGGTGGCGAACTGCATCAGCACCGGGACGTGCATGCCGGCGCGCAGCGGCAGCACCAGCGCGATGACGTTCGCCCGCCGGCTGGCCAGCGCCCTGGCCCCGGCGTTGGGGTGGTAGCCCAGCGTCCGCACGCTGTCGAGCACCCGCCGCCGGGTGTCGGCCGAGATCGCCCGCTTCCCGCTGAGCACGTACGACACGGTGCTCACGGCCACCCCGGCGTGCCTGGCGACCTCCGTGATCGTCACGGCCCGGCCACTCATGCGTTCTCCGCCGGCTCGAAGACAAGACGGGATACGGTCATTCCGGCATTCTCGAACACCACATAAAGATCGTGGACTCCGGAGGTCTCCGCAAGCGCGGCGCGGACGGGGGCCAGGTCGTAGCGTCCGGCGCGGGGAACGGGAACGGCCGCGACGGCGGGACCGTACAGGGGGTCGTCCAGCCGCAGGGTCAGCACGCCGCCCTCGGTGCTGGTGGCCTCGACCGTGCAGGCGGCCGCGCCCGGCCCGAAGTCGACCTCGCGGAACAGCAGCCAGGCCCCCTCGGCGGCCGAGCGCACGGCGTCGCCGGAGACCCGGGAGGCGTCCACCAGCTCCACCGCGTCGTACTCGTCGTGGTCGGCCGCCCCGACCGGACCGGCGAGCACGTCACGGGGCGGGATGGTCTCGCCCTCGACGTGGAACGGCGCGCACAGGCGGATGTCGCGGGCGGAACGGCCGACCATGATCTTGTGGGGCGCGTCCTCGACCACGAACCGGTTGCGGGTCACGTCCCAGAAGGCCAGCTCGCGGGTGTCGAGGGTCCAGCTCACCGTCTCGCTCTCGCCGGGCGCCAGCCGTACCTTGGCGAAGCCCCGCAGGCGGCGCAGGGGCTGCTTGACCCGGGAGCGCTGCTGGTGGGTGTAGAGCTGGACGACCTCCACGCCGGGCCGGGAGCCGGTGTTGCGCACGACGGCCGAGGCGGTGACCCTGCCGCCCTCCACCGACACGGTCAGGTCCGCGTAGTCGAAGGTCGTGTAGGACAGGCCGTGGCCGAAGGGGTGCAGCGGGGCGCCGCGGTAGTACTGGTAGGTGGCGTCGGAGGCGATGATGTCGTAGTCGAGCAGGTCGGGCAGCTCGCAGGCCGAGCGGTACCAGGTCTGGGTGAGGCGCCCCTCGGGGTCGGCGTCGCCGAAGAGCACCTCGGCCAGCGCGTGGCCGTACTCCTGGCCGCCGTGCGAGGACCACAGCACCGCGGGCAGCCCCTCGGCCGACCAGGTCACCGGATAACCGCTGCTGATCACCATGACGGTCCTCGGGTTGGCCGCGCGCACCGCCCTGACCACGGCCTCCTGCGCCGGGGGCAGCGCGAGGTCGAGCCGGTCCTCGGTCTCGCGCCCGTTGACCAGGGGGTGGTCGCCGACCACGACGATCGCCACGTCCGCGCCCGCCGCCAGGGAGGCGGCGCTCTCGGCGCCGCTCACGACCGCCTCCACGCTCAGCCAGACCGCCGCGTCCGCGTCGTCCACCAGCCGCAGGACCGCGCCGGAGGCGTCCGGCGCGACGCCGTCCGCGCCCGCCGCCGGGGGCTGCAGGCCGACGTAGCGCCCGGTGGAGATGTGCCGCAGCGCCACGGTGCCGCGCGGCCGGTCCTCCAGGCGGAAGGTCTGGCGCACCTCCCAGCCGTTGGGCCCCGGCTGGTCGTTGACGAGCACGCCGTCGTCGTCCACCGACAGGTAGCGGCCGGTCGCCGCCGCCCGCAGGGCGTAGGCGCCGCCGCCCCAGTCGAACAGGTCGAACAGGCCGGGCTCCGCGCCGATCCCCAGGGGCCCGCCGCCGGGGTCGGCCACGACGTGCCCGCCCTCGGCCGACAGGGTGACGCGGTCCACCGCCTCGCAGAAGACGGCCTCGCACCGCTCGGCGATCCCGGCGCGGGCGGTGACGGCGTAGGGCAGCGTGCCGGAGTACCAGTCCTCCATCAGGGTGTCGCCGAGCTGGCCGATCACCGCGACCCGCCGCACGCCGGACAGCGGGAGGATGCCGTCGTTCTCCAGGAGCACGATCGAGCGCCGGGCGGCCTCGCGTGCCAGGTCCTGGTGCTCGGGGCAGTTGACCACGGCCTCGGTCACGTCGTCGTACGGCGTCGCGGGGTCGAACTCGCCGAGCCGGAAGCGGATCGACAGCGCGTGCCGTACGGCGGTGTCGAGGTCGTCCTCGGTGAGCAGGCCGCGCTCCAGCGCCTCGCGGATGTGCCCGAGCGTGGCCTCGGTGCGGTCGTCGTCCTGGGTGAAGCTGTCCAGCCCCGCCTTGATCGCGTGGGCGTAGGCCTCGGCGACGTCGTCGTAGTAGGCCTGCAGGCCGGTGAAGTTGCCCGGGGCGTAGGCGTCGCTGACCACCAGGAGGTCGCCTGCGGCCCACTCCCGCAGGACCTCGTTGATGAGCGGGCTCAGGTGCGCCGGACGGCCGTTGACCAGGTTGTAGGAGGGCATCACGGCCACGGCCGCCCCGTGCTCCAGGGCGGGCCGGTAGGCGGGCAGCTCGTACTCGCGCAGCACCCGGGGCGGCAGGTTGCTGGAGGTGACGCAGCGGTCGGTCTCGTTGTTGTAGGCGAGGAAGTGCTTGAGGGTGGGGGCCGTCTTCAGCACGTTGGGATCGCTCCCACGAAGGCCGGAGGCGTACGCCGTGGCCATGACGCCGGTCAGCCACGGGTCCTCGGAGTAGCCCTCCTCGTTGCGTCCCCAGCGGGGGTCGCGCAGCGGGTTGACCACCGGCGCCCACACGTTCCGCCCGGCGCCGGAGGGGTCCTTGTGGTGGAAGGCCAGGACCTCGTCGCTCGTCGCCTCGCCGACCCGGCGGACCAGGTCCGGGTCCCAGGTGCTGGCCAGCCCGACGGCCTGCGGGAAGACCGTGGCCGGCCCCAGCCAGGCCAACCCGTGCAGGGCCTCGGTGCCGGTCCGGAACACGCCCATGCCGAGACGCTCGACCGGAGCCTGGTACTGGTGGAGCAGCCCGATCTTCTCCTCCGCCGTCAGTCTGCCCAGCAGGTCGGCGATGCGGGCGGGGAGCGGGAGCTCCGGGTCGCGGAACGGTTCGTTCATGGGGGGACCATCCCTCTGAGAGCGTCGAAGCGCTTCGACAACGGGGCGGGCGGCGCTTCTTGTCGAAGCGCTTCGATAGTCGGTCCAGGAAAGCTCCGCTCGTTACACACGTGTTTCGAACGGAGCTTCCCTGAAGGGTGCCTGGCTGTGAGGCTCAGGTCAAGAGCCGCCGGATAACCAACGGATCACCGATCCCGGGGCGTCCGGGAAAGGGCAGCCGGGAGCCGACGGGGCGGAACGCGGCGGTTCGGGGCCGGAGCGGGTCCCCCGGCGGCCGGATGAAAGATTCAGGCGGGCGGGGCGGCGGAGGGCTTCAGGAGGGACGCGGCAGGCGGCCGGAGTCGACCGTGTCGAGCACCCGGGCCGCGCCGCCCAGGGCCGCCGCGCCGTACCCCAGCGTGGAGGCCACGACCCGGCATCCCCCGCCGTCCGGCGCGATGGTGCGCCCGCGCATCTCCTCGCCGACCGCGGGCAGCAGCCACGGCGCCAGCGGCACGTAGTAGCCGCCCAGGATGACGACCTCGGGGTTGAGCAGGTTGGCGATCACGGACACGCCCTTGCCCAGGTTGTGCCCCACCGCGGCGAGCAGGTCGAGGGTACGGCGCTCGCCCGAGCGGGCCAGCCGTACCACCTCCTCGATCTCGATCTCGACCTCGGCCGGTGAGAGCGCGGCGTGCTGGAGCACCGCGCCGATCCCGGCGACAGCCTCCAGGCAGCCCAGCCGCCCGCAGCGGCACTCGGCGCCCAGCGGGTCGAGCTGGATGTGGCCGATCTCGCCGCCGTACCCCCGGGCGCCCCGGCGCAGCCGCCCGTCCAGGATGATCCCGGCGCCGACCCCGATCTCGCCGGTCAGGTAGACCAGGTTCGCCGTGCCGGCCTGCGGCCCGAAGCGGTGCTCGGCCAGCGCGGCGAGGTTGGCGTCGTTGTCGATCTGCACCCCGAAGCCCGGGTCGCGCAGCGCCTTGGTGAGGTCGCCCGCCAGGTCGGCGTCGCGCCAGCCGAGGTTGGGCGCGATGAGCACCGTGCCGTCGGTGCCGACCAGACCGGGTACACCCACGGTGACGCCGAGGACCTGGCGCTCCTCCTTGGCCATCCGGTTCGTCACCCGGCGCACCAGCCCCGCCACGGCCACGACGGCCTGGCTGACCGAACTGGTCGCCCCGGAGAACGACCGGCGCCAGGACAGCAGCCGCTCCCCCGACAGGTCCACCGCCACCGCGGTGACGTAGTCGACGTTGATCTCGACGCCGATCGCGGCGTACGGCGAACCGTCCAGCACGAGCATCGTGGCGGGACGGCCGACCCGGTTCTCGGTCAGCCCGGTCTCGCGGACCAGGCGACGGTCGATAAGGTCGGCGACCAGACTCGATACGGTCGCCTTGTTGAGCCCGGTGGAGGCCGCGATGTCCGCACGGGAACACGGCGCGTGCTCCCGCACGAACCTCAGCACCACGGCGAGGTTGGTGGCCCGTACGTCGGCGAAGTCTGCCGGCTGCGGGTTCGTCGTAGATGTGATCAAGGTCAGTCCCGTCCTGATCGGCCCAGGTGATGTCCGCGGACGCCCCCGGCTGGCCCCATCATGCCGCACCCGCCCCGGTAACCGCGATCGACGGCCCCTTGTGGCGGGAGTCGCCCTCGACTAATTTGTTTGGTCGAAAGACGAACTAACTCTATCGCGACCCGTCCTCGACCGACACCCCCGATCCAAGACCTACGAAGGGAACGCGCCGTGAACACTCATCCCGAGGGCGCGACGACCAGCCGCCGCGGATTCCTCGGCCTGGTAGGACTCAGCGCGGTCGCCGTCGCAGGCGGCGGCCTGCTCGGCGCCTGCTCCGCCCCGACCGGCACCCGGCCCGGAAGCGGCGGCGCCACGGCCGCCGCCGCCGACAAGCTGACATCACTGACGCCGACCTACACCGCGTTCCCGGGGGTCAAGCCCGACCTGCCCGGCACCGTCTCGACCCTGCCCGGCGTGCCCGACGTCAGCGGCGGCTTCACCCGGTATCCCGCCACCCCCACCGCCGCGCTGACCCAGAAGGCCGGCAAGGGCGGCACCTACAAGGCGATGACCCCGCTGTGGGGCCCGCCCCCGCCCGGACTGGCCGACAACTCCTACTTCCAGGCCGCCAACGCCGACATCGGCGCGACCGTGGAGTTCCAGATCACCGACGGCACGGTCTACGTCGACAAGGCGATCGCGCGGCTCGCCGCCGGGGACATCCCCGACATCATGGTCATCCCGAGCTGGGAGATCGACAAGATGGCGGACTTCAACACCGCCGTCGACAAGGCCTTCGAGGACCTCACCCCCTACCTGCAGGGCGACAAGGTCAAGCCGTACCCGCTGCTGGCCAACCTGCCCACCGCCGCCTGGCAGTGGTCGGTCTGGAACGGCAAACTGATGGCGGTGCCCTTCCCCACCGAGCCGTACCCCTTCGCCCTGCTGTACCGCAAGGACCTCTTCGACAAGAACGGCTGGAACACCAATCCCAAGACCGCCGACGAGCTGTTCGAGCTGGGCAAGGAGATCACCGACGCCAAGGCCAAGCGCTGGGCGTTCGGCAGCATCCACGAGATGATGTGGCCGACCTTCCGCATCCCGCAGGAGTGGCGCTACGAGAACGGCAAGCTCGTGCACAAGTACGAGACGCCGGAGTTCGAGCTGATGCTCGCCTTCATGCAGAAGGTCTTCAAGGAGGAGCTCGTCCACCCCAGCGTGGTCAGCAGCAAGGGCGCCAACGAGAAGGACCTGATGGCGGCCGGGCAGATCCTCGTCTACCGCGACGGCCTCGGCGGCTGGAAGGAGCTGCTCCAGCAGCACCGGGGCAAGAACCCCGACTTCGCCATGGGCGCCTTCCCGGTCTTCGCCCACGACGGCGGCACCCCGCTGATGTACCACGGCACCGCGGCCGGCATCTTCACCTTCGTCAAGAAGGGCCTGCCCAAGGAGAAGGTGGAGGAGATCCTCTCCATCCTCAACTGGTGCGCGGCGCCGTTCGGCACCAGGGAGTACGAGCTGTCGAACTTCGGTGTGGAGGGCAAGCACTTCAAGCGCGGCGACAACGGCATCCCCGAGCTGACCGACCTCGGCCGCAAGGAGGTCGCCTACACCTACGGCTTCCTCGGCGGGCGCCCGCTGTATGTGGACTGGCCCTATCCGGACGCGGTCAAGCTCAACGTGGAGTGGCAGAACGCCAGCTTCCAGTATCTGGAGAAGGGCCCCTTCGACGGCATCCGCGTGCAGCGGCCCTCGAAGTACTCCGGCCTGCAGGTGCCGACCGAGGACAAGTTCACCGACATCATGCGCGGACGCCGTCCCGTCAGCGACGCCAAGCAGATCGTCTCCGAGTGGCAGCGTGACGGCGGCAACGAGGCCCGCGACTTCTACATGAAGGTCCTGCAGGACAACGGCCGTGCTTAAGGACACCGTGAACTCCGGGCCGGCGGGTGACCTGACCGCACCCGCCGGCACCGGCACACCGGCGACGGCCGATCAGAACCGCGCGGGCCCCGGGAAGCCCGGGAGATTCGGGAAGCCCGGGAGATTCGGGAAGCCCGGGAGATTCGGGAAGAAGGCCGCCGGGAAGGCGGCCCGGCCCCGCCCCGCGTCACTGGGCGCCCGCCTCAAGCGCGACTGGCAGCTGCTGCTCATGGCGCTGCCCGCGGTCGGCCTGCTGATCGTGTTCCACTACGTGCCGCTGTTCGGCAACGTCATCGCCTTCCAGGACTACTCGCCCTACGTGGGAATCAAGGACAGCCCCTGGGTGGGCCTGTCCAACTTCCACTGGCTGCTGTTCGACCAGAGCTTCTGGGACGCGACGCTCAACACCCTGTCGATCACGGCGTTCCAGCTGGTCTTCTACTTCCCCGTCCCGATCATGCTGGCCGTCCTGCTCGACAGCGTCGTACGGCCCCGCATGCGCCTGTTCATCCAGAGCATCGTCTACATGCCGCACTTCTTCTCCTGGGTGCTGGTCGTCACGCTCTTCCAGCAGATGTTCGGCGGCGCGGGCCTGCTCTCGCAGATCCTGCGGGACAACGGGTACCGGGGCGTCGACCTGATGACCAACCCGGACACCTTCCTGCTGCTGGTGACCGCCGAGAGCATCTGGAAGGACGCCGGCTGGGGGACGATCATCTTCCTGGCCGCGCTCGCCGCGATCAACCAGAACCTCTACGAGGCGGCGGCGGTGGACGGCGCGGGCCGGTGGCGGCGGATGTGGCACATCACCCTGCCCGGCCTGCGCCCGGTCATCATCCTGCTGCTGATCCTGCGGCTGGGCGAGGCGCTGAACGTCGGCTTCGAGCAGTTCTTCCTGCAGCGCGACGCGGTCGGCCGGGAGGCCGCCGAGGTGCTAGACACCTTCGTCTACTGGCGCACGCTGCTGACCGGCGAGTGGAGCTACGGCGCCGCCGCGGGCCTGGTCAAGGGCCTGGTCGGGCTGATCCTCATCCTCATCGCCAACAAGGTCGCCCATCGGTTCGGCGAGCAGGGAATCTACAAACGATCATGACAACGCTACCCGCCTGGGCCGAGCGCCCCAGCCGCGCCGGAACCCTCCTCAAAGGCGCCGTCCTGACGTTCATCGCGGTGGCCGTCCTCTTCCCGCTCTACATGGTCGTGCTGACCAGCCTCTCCACCCAGGAGGCGGTCTCGGCGGCGGGCGGGCTGGTCACCGTACCCGGTGAGCTGTCCCTCGCCGCCTACGAGCAGCTGTTCGCCGGCGGCGTGGTGACCAGGTCCGTCCTGGTCAGTCTCGGCGTGACCGGCGTCGGCACCGCGATCAGCCTCTCGGTCACCGTCCTGGCCGCCTACGGCCTGTCGCGGCCGGGCTCGCTGCTGCACCGGCCGATGCTCTTCCTCATCCTGATGACGTTCCTGTTCGGGCCCGGCATCGTGCCGAACTATCTGCTCGTCAGCTCGCTGGGCCTGATCGACTCGTACTGGTCGCTGATCCTGCCCGGCGCGGTCAGCGCGTTCAACCTCGTGGTCATGCGGGCCTTCTTCATGAACATCCCCGCGGAGGTGACCGACAGCGCCCGCATCGACGGCGCGAGCGAGTTCCGCATCCTGTGGCGGATCGTGCTGCCGATGTCCAAGGGCGTCACCGCGGTCATCGGCCTGTTCTACGCGGTCGGCTACTGGAACTCGTTCTTCAACGCCGTGCTCTACCTGAACGACAACGCCAAGTGGCCGCTGCAGGTGGTGCTCCGGCAGTACGTGCTCCAGGGCCAGGCCCTGGTCGTCGGCCAGAGCAGCGAGGCCACCGTCGCCGGCGGCCAGGCCCTCCCGCCCAGCCTGGCCCTGCAGATGGCCATCGTGGTGGTCGCACTGCTCCCCGTGCTGTTCGTCTACCCCTTCGTCCAGCGCCACTTCACCAAGGGCGTCATCATCGGCGCCGTAAAGGGCTGATTCCCGCCAGCCCATGCATCCGCTTTCACGGTGTCACCCCTGAGTCAATGGTGCCGATGTACAATATGTTTATAGGTGACCAACAAAGGAGGGCGCACGTGAGCGTCACCCAGATCGACATCGACGACGAGGCCCTCGCCGAGGCCATGCGCATCCTCGGCACCACTACGAAGAAGGACACCGTGAATGCGGCTCTGCGGGAATACGTAGCCCGCATCAAGCGCATCGAGGCGCTCGAGAAGCTCTCCGCCCGAGCGGCGCGCGGAGAGTTCGACGAGGCCATCTCGGCCCACGAGCAGGCCAAGCGCGCGCGCAAGGACGCCTTCTCTTGACGGGTTACCTCATCGACACCTCCGCCCTATGGCACCTCCTCCGCACGCCGGAGACACAGGAAGCCTGGGCGGACCGCATCACCTCCAGAGCGCTGAGCATCTGCGAACCCACTCGCACGGAGTTCCTCTACTCGGCGACCGGCCCGGATCATCGGGACGAACTGGAGACGGAGCTGAACGATCTGTGTCAGCTCGCCGCCGTTCCCAAGAACGCATGGCGCTGGGCCGAGCAGGCACAGTACAAACTCACCCTGAAGGGCCAACATCGCTCAGCAGGGGCGATCGACCTCCTGCTCTGCGCGACCGCCGTCCACCATGAACTCACCCTGCTTCACGTCGACAACGACTTCGTCACGGTCTCAACGGTCATGACCGAGCTCCGGCAACGCGACATCCGCATCTCCTGAGCCGCCCCGGACCGTCCGCAGATGCGGCGATCATTCCCCGCGTGCGGCTCGGGTGGCGCGTTCGCGGGCCAGTTCGGCTTTCAGTTCACGGACCTGCTGTTCCAGTTCGAAGATGCGGCGGACGGCGACGAGGCTCATGCCCTCGCCGACGAGGCGGACGGCGTCCTGGACGGCGCCGATCTCGTGGCGGCTGTAGCGACGCTGACCGCCGGACGAGCGGGAGGGGCGGACCACGTCGTGCTCGTCGAGGCGACGCAGGAACGCCTGCTGAACGTCGAGCATGTCGGCCACCTGGCCGACGGAGTACAGCGGCGCGTGTTCGTCGTCGAAGGGCAGGCGGACCATGGTCACTCTCTTTCCCGGCGCAGGCCGGCGGGACTTGCCGAACCGGAGCCGACGGAACGCCGACGGGGCGGGCGCCCGGACTGCGGCGCCCACCCCGTCGCGGCTCCGTCAGACGCTGATCGACTTCTGGCCGGACGACTTCTGAATCTCGATCTTGCGGGGCTTCGCCTTCTCGATCACCGGGATGCGCACCGCGAGGACGCCGTTGGAGTAGGCGGCGTCGATCTTCTCGCTGTCGAGGTGCTCGGACAGGTAGACCCGGCGGGTGAAGGTGCCCATCTGGCGCTCGCGCACGAACACGCGCTCGTCCTCGCCGTACTCCTCTTCGCGGCGGGCGCTCACCGACAGCACCCCGCGGTCGACGGTGACCTCGATCGAGTCGGGGTCGATGCCGGGCAGGTCGAACTTGAGGAGGACGTCGTCCTTGCGGCGGACGCCGTCCAGAGGCATGGCCGAACCCGCGCTGCCCTCACGCCACCCGAGGGCCTGTCGCGTGAGCCGGTCGAACTGACGGTCGAACTCCTGAACGAACGGGTCGATCGACGTCAGCAGCATCGGTAACCACCTCCGTTGGACCTGGCAGGTTTCCTCACGCCTGCCTTCTCGAAAACCTCTTAATAGAGTTATAAGTTATCGCCGCCAGAAGATGCAACTGTCTTCCCGAGATTTTTTCGGGCCCGGACGGCCGTACGGCCCGCGCCCCGGTGGAGGGGACGCGGGCCGTACGGCGGAGGCGGAAGGTCAACGGGTCAGGACCAGTTCCTTGAGCCGCAGGTCTCCCCGGGCGACGAGATAGACGTCCTGTCTGCCGGACGCCCTGGAGAGTGCGCCGGCAGCCGTACCCCACCGGTAGACGCCGCCGGTGGCGGGCACCGTGACCGTGCCGAGGAGCCTGCCCGTCGGCGAGCCCTGGCGGACCTCCACCGACGAGGCCGTTGCGGCCGCGACGCCGAGGGTGATCCCGGTGACGCCCCGGCCGAGGTCGGCGCCGGAGAAGGCGAGCCACTCACCGGAGGACAGCGCCACCGCGTCCCCGCTCGTCTTCGTCTCGTCCACCAGCTCGGCGCCGGAGTGGTCGTCGAAGTCGGCGGCCCGGGTGGGCCTCGTCAGGTCGCGGGCGGGGATGCGCTCGCCGTCCACCCGGATCGTGGTCCGCTGGCGGATGCGGTCGGAGGCCGAGCCGACGAGCACGTCGTGGGTGGACGGCTCGACCGCGAATCGGTTCCGGGTGACGTCCCACAGCGCCAGGTCGGCGGTCTTCACCCGGAACGTCACCGTCTTCGACCCGCCCGGCGCCAGGCTCACCCGCTCGAAGCCGCGCAGTTGCCTGACCGGCTGCTTCACCCGCGAGCTGTGCTGGTGGGTGTAGAGCTGCACGACCTCGTCACCGGCCCGGGACCCGGTGTTGGTGACCTTCACGCTCACCCGGTGGCCGTCGCCGTCGCGCACCGCCCGCAGCCCCTGGTAGCCGAAGGTGGTGTAGCTCAGGCCGTGTCCGAAGGCGTACAGCGGTTTGTCCTCGGAGTACAGGTACGTCGAGCCGGTCTTGATGATGTCGTAGTCGAGGATGTCGGGGAGCTTCGCCCCCGCGCGGGGCCAGGTCTGGGTCAGGCGCCCGGCCGGGTTGGCGGTGCCGTACAGGATGTCGGCCAGGGCGCGGCCGGTCTCGGCGCCCGCGTGGGTGGTCCACAGGATCGCCGGGACCTTCTCCTGGAGCGCGTCGATCGTCGTCGGGTAGCTGTTCTCCAGGACCACCACGGTGTCGGGGTTGGCCCTGTGCACGGCCTCGACCAGGGCCTGCTGGCCCGCGGCGAGGTTCAGGTCGGTGCGGTCGTGGGCCTCGCGGCCGTTGATGAACGGCATGCTGCCGACCACGACCACCGCCACGTCGGCGCTCTCGGCCGCCTCGACGGCCTCGGCGATCCCGCTGCGCACGATCTCCTTGGTGAACCGGGTGGCGCCGTCGGCGGTGGTGAGCGAGAGCGTGCCGTCGGCGGCGGCCTTCACATAGACGTTCGGGCCGAACCACGGCTCGGCGGTCTCGTAGCCGGCGTAGCGCAGCAGCGTCGTGCCGTCGGCCTGGGCCTCCAGCTTGAACTGCTCCTGGACGAACCAGCCGGTGGGCTGGTCCTGGTTGTTGACCAGGGTGGACCAGTTGGCGCGGCTGACGTACTTGCCGTTGGCGACGCTGCGCAGCGTCACGACGCCCTCGCCCCAGTCGAAGACGTCGAACTGCTCGGTCTCCCCCGCCGTGGTCCCGGAGAGCTTCAGGTCGGCGCCCGCACCGGTCCCGGCGGTCAGGTACTTCCCGTCGGCCTTGAGCGCGATCCGGTCGGCGGCCTCGGTGCCGACGGCGGCCGGGACCCGCTCCTTGATCCCGTCGAACGGGGTGACCTGGTAGGGCGGCTTGCCCGAGTACCAGTCGGTGTAGAGGGTCCTGGCCAGCGGGCCGATGACCGCCACCTTCCTGGCCGGGTCGAGCGGCAGTGCCCCGCGGGAGTTCTTGAGCAGCACCATCGCCTCGGCGGCGGTGCGCCGGTTCAGCGCGCGGTGCGCGGGGCTGTCCACCACCGCCTTGGTGATCTTCCCGTACGGCCCGCCGTCCGGGTCGAACTCGCCCAGCCGGAAGCGCACGCTGAGGATGTTGCGCACCGTCCGGTCGATGTCGGCCTCGGTGAGCAGCCCCTGGGCGAGGGCGGCGTCGACCGAGGCGACGGTCGGGGCGCCGTTGGTGTCGTCCACGGTGAAGCTGTCGACCCCGGCCTTGATCATCGCCGCGGCGGCCTCGGGCCTGGTGGCGAAGTACTGCTGCGAGCCGGTGAGGTTGTTGGGCCCGCCGGCGTCGGAGACGGTGAACAGGGTCCGGTCCGTCCACCTGCGGATGCCGGAGTTCAGGTCGGTGACCGTGGCCGGGCGGCCGTTGACCAGGTTGTAGGCGGTCATCACGCCGGTGGCGGCGTCGGCCGAGATCGCGGTCTTGAACGCCGGGATCTCGTACTCGTTCATGACCCGCGGCCGCAGGCTGGAGTTGGTGGTGTCCCGGCGGATCTCGTTGTTGTTGGCCATGTAGTGCTTGAGCACCGGGGCGGCCTTGAGGTGGTCGGGGTCGTCGCCCTGGATGCCCCGGCCGTACGCGGTGGAGATCGCCCCGGTCAGCAGCGGGTCCTCGGAGTAGCCCTCCTCGTTGCGTCCCCAGCGCGGGTCGCGCAGCAGGTTGACCACCGGCGCCCACAGCTGCAGGCCCCACAGCCGGGGGTTCTCGGAGTGGTAGCCGCGCGCCTCGTCGCCGACGACGGAGCCGACCTTCTCGATCAGGTCCGGGTTCCAGGTGCTGGCCAGGCCGACGGCCTGCGGGAAGACCGTGCCGCGCGCGGTGACGACGCTGCCGCCGTCGTCGATGTCGGTGGACCACGCGACGCCGTGCAGCGCCTCGGTCCCGGTCTTGAACAGCCCGATGCCGAGCCGCTCCACCGCGGGCTGGTACTGGTGGAGCCAGGAGACCTTCTCGGCCAGGGTCAGCCGGCCCAGCAGGTCGTCGATCCGCTGCTGGAGCGGGAGCGCCGGGTCACGGAAGGGATACTGCGGATCCGCGTGCGCCGGCGCCGCACATAACCCCAGGGTCAGAGCGAGTACGGCCGCCGCCGCGGCGGGCTTGGGAAAGGGCATTGCGCCTCCAGGTCAGGGATTCGAAGCGCTTGGACACTCGGTCGCTACTTGATCGCGCCCACGGTCACGCCGCGGGTCAGGGTGCGCTGGAAGATCAGGAAGAAGACGACCGCGGGCAGGATGCCGAGCAGCGCCGAGGCGCTCGACATGGTGGCGTCCATCATCTTGTCCCCCTGGAGCACGCCCAGCGCGACGGGGACGGTCTGGTTCTCGTTGGAGATCAGGAAGACCAGCGGGAGGAAGAACTCGTTCCAGGTCCAGATGAAGAAGAAGATCAGCAGCACGGAGAGCGTCGGGCGGCTGATCGGGACCACGATCCGCCACAGCGCCCGCCACTTGCCGGCCCCGTCGATCGCGGCGGCCTCCAGGATCTCGTGCGGGAACCGGCCGAGGACCGAGGCGAGCAGGTAGGTGCCGAACGCGCTCTGGATCACCGTGAAGATGATGATCACCCCGAGCCTGCTGTCGTAGAGCCCGGCCTGCTTCGACAGGTAGTACAGCGGATAGACCAGCGCCTCCTGCGGCAGCGTGTTGGCCACCAGGAAGACGACCAGGATCCAGACCCGTCCGCGCACCCGGCCGATGCCGAGCGCGTAGGCGTTGAGCACCGACAGGATCACCGCGAGCACCGCCACCGAGCCGCTGATCACCAGGCTGTTCCAGAGCTTGCCGCCGAAGTCGACCCGGTTCCAGAACTCCACGATCCCGTCGAAGTAGAGACCGTCGGGCAGGCTCAGCGGCCCGTTCGCGGAGTAGTCCTGCGGGGAGCGCACCGCGTTGAGGGTGACGATGACGAACGGCACCAGCATCACGACGGCCAGCACGGCCAGCGAGACCAGGACCGAGTACTTCCGGATCATGATTGCCCGTCCTCGTTGTCCTGGATCCGCAGGAAGAACACCGTGACCGCGATGATCACCAGGGTGAGCACGGTCGCGATCGCGGCGCCGTACCCGACGTTGGCCTTCTCGAAGAAGTTCTGGTAGCTGAAGTACGACGGCACGAGCGTGGCGCCGCCGGGGCCGCCGCGGGTCAGCACGAAGATCGGGCCGAAGACCTTGAGCGCGGCGATCGTGCAGGTCAGCAGGACCACATAGATCTCCGGGCGGATCTGCGGGATCGTGATGTGCCAGAACCGCCGCCACCACGACGCCCCGTCCATCTCCGCCGCCTCGTACAGCGCCGGGTCCACCCGCTGCAGCCCCGCCATGAAGATGACCACGGGATAGCCGATCTGGAACCACACCATGATCAGCATCACGCTCGGCAGCGCCCAGCCGGGATCGCCCAGCCAGCTGCGCGGCTCCGCGCCGAACAGTCCCAGGAAGGCGTTCAGCGCGCCGTACCGGGGATGCATGATCCATCCCCAGACGATGCCGGCGATCGCGATCGGCAGCACCTGCGGCAGGTAGTAGGCGGCCCGCAGGGTGCTGGCCGTACGGGGGCCGAACTTCTTGCCCACGTAGTCGAACAGGGTCGCCGCCAGGACCAGCCCGACGACCGTGGGCACGATCGCCATGGCCACGATCAGCGCGACGTTGTTGCGGAACGAGGCCCAGAAGCGCTCGTCGGCGAACAGCCGCGTGTAGTTGTCGATCCCGAGCCATCGCGGGTCGCCGATCCCCTGCCACCTGGTGAAGGAGATCCCGATGTTCATCAGGAACGGCACCAGGATCACCGCGGTGAACAGCACCGCGCTGGGCAGCAGGAACACCCAGTAGCCACCGGTACTGCGGCGCCGGGGGCGCGGCTCCGGCTCGCGGACCGCCTTCGGCCGCGCGGCCGGAGCGTGCACTGCCATCTTTCTCTCCGAGTGTCGGTTGCCGATCCGGGCGTCAGTCGCCGGTCAGAGGGTCAGTTGCCGATGTCGGCGAGGTTCTCCTCGTACGGCCCGGCGATCTCGTCCAGCACCGCGGAGGGCGTCTTGCTGCCGTTGATCAGGTTCTGCACCCCGGCGACCAGCACGTCGTAGTAGCCCGGCGCGGGCCAGTCGGGGTAGAACGCGAGCCCGTCACCCGTCGAGAGCTTGGTGAAGTTCTCGATCAGCTCCTTGTTCTTCGGGTCGGTGATCGCGGCGGGGTCGGCGGCCACCGGGATGCCCCCGGAGTTGCCGAGCAGGTTCTGGATCTCCTTCTTCATCGTGATGTCGATGAAGTCGTAGGCCAGGTCCTTGTTCTTGGCGTTCTCCGGGACCACCCAGATGTTCCCGCTCGATCCGGCGTGCATGGTGTTGCCCGGCCACAGGAACGAACCCCACTCGAAGTCCTTGATCTCGGAGGCGAACCGGCCGTACCACCAGGAGCCGGTGATCACGATCGGGTACTTGCCGCCCATGAAGGACACCCCCATGTCCTCGGCCTTGACCCCGGCCGAGTCCTTGGCGATGTAGCCCTTCTCCACCCAGTCGGCCGTGGTCTCGGCCGCGTAGGTGAACTCCGGTCCGTGGAAGTCGACCTTGCCCTTGTAGAGCTGGAAGCCGTCCACCCACGGCCGCTGCGCCTTGGACAGGGCGAGCTGGTAGAAGATCTGCTGGGCCGGGTACTCCGCGCCGCCGACCGCCAGCGGGGTCACCCCGTCCTTGACGAACTCGTCCATGGCGGCGGTGAACTCGTCGAACGTCGTCGGGACCTCGACCTTGTGCTTCTCGAACAGGTCCTTGTTGTAGTAGACCATCACGTACTCGGCGTAGTTCGGCACGCCGAACCACTTGCCGGAGCCCATGATGCCCCGGTCGTCGTACTTGGCGGTGGTCTGCAGCGACGGGCTGAGCAGCTTGTCCCAGCCGCGCCTGGTGACCTCGGGCGTCAGGTCGGTCAGCAGCCCCTGCTTGGACAGCAGACCGGCGGTGGCGTTGCCCTTGTTGTACTCCATCACGTCCGGGGCCTCGTCCGAGTTGAGGATCATGCCCGCCGACTGGCGGATCTGCTCGAACGCCTTCTCCTCGAACTGGACCTTGACCCCGGGGTGCGAGGCCTCGAACTGCTTGATCGCCTCAGCCCAGGCCTTGCCCATCGCGCCGTCGGCGCTCTCGTAGTGCCACAGCTTCAGCACGCGGGGACCGCCGGAGGCGGCCTGACCGCCCGCCTCGGGCTCGGTGCTCCCGCAGGCGGCCAGCGCCGCGAGCATGGCCAGAGCGGCCACACAGGTTCTCACCTTGGACATCGTTCTCTCTTCCTGTGGGGAGTCCCCCGAGGTTTCCTTCAAGGGCCGGTCAGCGGCCGCCGGCCCGCTCGACACCCGCGATCCGGGCGGGGCCGTCCACCCGGACGCCGTCCTCGGTCACGGTGACCGTGGTGCTCCCGTCGACGTCGGCGATCACGGCGGTGCCCGTGGCCGTTCCGTAGCCGACCAGGGTGATCTCTCCGAAGGGCCCGTCGCCGACCGCGTCGCCCGGCTCCGTCAGGACCGGGATGAGCGCGCCGTGCCGTACGAACAGGGGGATGCGGTCCAGCGGCGTGCGCACCGTGACGTAGCGCCCGCCCGCGTGCACCTCGCCGGTCCAGTGGTCCACCCAGTCGCCGGCCGGGAGATAGACCCGCCGCACGCCGTCCGGGGAGGTCATCGGGGCCACCAGCAGGTCGCGGCCGAGCAGGTACTCCAGGTCGGCCTGCCAGGCGACCGGGTCGTCCGGGTGGTCCACGCACAGCGCCCGCATCATCGGCGCCCCGGTCCGCGCGGCCTCGACGGCGGCGGTGTAGAGGTACGGCATGAGCCGGTAGCGCAGCTTGAGCGCGGCCACGGCCTCGGCCTCCACCTCGGGGAACTCCCACGGCTCGCGGCTGGTGGTGCCGTGCAGCCGCAGCAGCGGGGAGAACGCGCCGAACTGGGTCCAGCGGACGTACAGGTCGTCGGTGGGACGGCCGGTGAAGCCGCCGGCGTCGTGGCTCCAGAACGGGATGCCCGACAGGCCGTGGGCGAGGCCGCCGCGCAGCGTGCTGCCCATCGCCGGGTAGCTGGTGTAGGTGTCGCCGCTCCACTGGGCCGAGTGCCGCTGCCCGCCCAGGAAGGACGAGCGGGCCCAGACCATGCCGTGCCCGGCGACCTCGCGGGTCACCTCCGAGACCACGTCGTTGAACAGCAGCGTGTAGACGTTGTGCAGCTCGGTGCCGGTCATCCCGTTGGCCGCGACCGCGTCGTGCGGCACGCCCTCGGCGAAGTCGGTCTTGAAGACCTGCACGCCCTGCTCCAGCAGCGGGCGCAGCAGGCCCCGGAACCACTCGACGGCCTCGGGGTTGGTGAAGTCGACGATGCCGCAGGCCGGGTAGGAGCCGTGCCAGCAGTCGGCCACGTAGACCTCGCCGTCGGGCCTGCGCAGGAAGTACCCGGCCTCGGCGGCGGCCGGGAAGGCCGGGCTGCGGTGGGAGATGTAGGGGTTCATCCAGAGGCAGACCTTGAACCCCATCTCCTCCAGCTCGGCCAGCATCCCGGCCGGGTCGGGGAAGTTGGCCTCGTCCCAGCGCAGGTCGGACCAGTGCCCGTCGGTCTGCCAGTAGGTGTCCAGGTGGAGCACGTCGCAGGGGATGCCGCGCTCGCGGATGGTGCGCGCCCGGTTCGTCACCCGCTCCTGGGTGTCGACGAAGAACCCCGAGGAGATCCAGGTGCCGAACGCCCACTTCGGCGGGAGCAGGGGACGGCAGGTCAGCCGGTCGAACCGGTCGAGCACCTCCGGCGGGGTCGGCCCGGCGATCACGTAGTAGTCGATCAGGTCGTCCGGGACGACGATCTGCACGCAACTGTGGGTGGACTGGCACACGTCGAACTCGACCGGCGTCCCGCTGTCCACCAGCACGCCGTATCCCCGGCTGGACAGGTAGAACGGCACGTTCTTGTAGGCCCGCTGGGACTCGGCGCCGAAGGCGTCGAAGTTCCACATGACCGGCCGCTGGCCGCGCTTGTCCAGCGGGGTGAACGACTCGCCGAACCCGGTGAACGCCTCGTCGGCGGGGGCGCTGAAACTCTCGTGGTAACCGGCCACCTCGCCGCCGGCCAGGGACCGGCCGAACGGGAGCGTGCGCAGCCGGCCGCTGATGTCGGTGTGGCCCGGATCCTGCTCCAGCACGGTCGCCCCGGAGGCGTCGGTGAACCTCAGGTGCCAGGGGGAAAGGGTGATCTCCGCGCGGAGCGATCCCGCGTCGACCACGACGGCGCCGGGCACTCCGCCGTCCGCGCCCGCGCGGAGCACGCCGCCGCCCCCGGCCACCTCCGCGGTGAGCGCGTCACCGCCCGGGGCCGCCAGGCTCTCCACCCGCGCCCCGGCGAAGGTGCCCGGCGTGACCATGGAGATCGCCCGGGCCGACCGGGTCCGGGCGTCCGCGTCCTGGCCGAGCCGGACCCGGATCACACCCTCGCCCGCCACGCCGACCTGGACCACGAGGGTCTCGCCGGCCGAGGTCGACGCCTTCAGCGTCACCCCCGCCTCGTCGGCCGCCACCGGCTCCGCCGCCGTCAGCGCCGACAGACCGCCCTCGCCGTGCGAGCGCACGGGCAGTTCCGGCGGGTCCGCGACGAAGTACTCGTGCGCGATCAGAGGAGGGCGGTACGGCATGGGGGCTCCAGCGCTTCAGGCTTCCAGTTCCTGAATTAGTTTTGCGTCCAAACCAACAAACGTCAATGGGAGCGTTTCCCCGGCGGGCACCCGGGCGCGCTGGAGACCGCAGGTGACCAGGAGCGGCCGCCACGCCCTGACCACGGCCTCGATCCGCCCGGGTTCCCAGGTCAGCCGCTCGACGGTCCCGCCGCGCACGACCAGCCCTCTCGCCTCGCCGTACGGCCACGCCTCGGGGAGGGCGGGCAGCAGGTCGACCCGGCCGTATCCGGAGGGCGGCAGCGAGGAGCGGACGAGCATCGCGGCCACCAGGGCGGGCAGCCCGCCGCAGACGTCCACGTTGAAGATCGCGTCCCGGTTGTGGGTGGAGACCAGGTTGTCGGCGCGCCAGTAGCGGGTGGCCAGCAGCGTCAGCGCCTCGTGCGCCTCCCCGGCCAGCCCCAGCGCCGCCGCCGCCAGCCCGAGCTGGACGAGCCCGAAGGCCATCTCGTCGCTGTCCGCCCCCCGCCACCACTCCAGCCGCCGCCGGACCGCGAGCGCCGCGGCCGCCTCCAGCCGGGGATCGTCGAAGGCCGGGTCCCGCTCGTACCAGAGGGGGTAGAGGTGCGAGGCGTGACGGTGAGCGTGGTTGTCCTCCACCGCTCCCGCGGCCTCTCCGCCTGCGGCGTGTTGTGAGTGATCGGCCCCGTCCGTGCCCTTTCTCGTGCCGATCCACTCGGCCAGCTCTCCGGTCGGCGCGATCCGGTAGCCCGGCAGCCGGTCCAGCAACCGCCTCCACCGGGCGTGGTCGAGGCCGAGCACCTCGCAGGCGTGCACGAGGTTGCGGAGCAGGTCCCTGGTGACCGCGACGTCCATGGTCGCGTTGACGCACGCCTGGGAGTCGCCGTCCGCCGGGGTGTTCTCCGGCGAGTACGAGGGGACGAAGTCGCCGTCCTCGGTGAGGAAGTCCTCGTAGAACACGGCCGCCTCGGTCATGAACGGCAGCCCCCGGTCACGCAGGAAGTCCGTGTCCCCGGTGTGCGCGTAATGGTCGTGATAGAGCCGGGCCAGCCAGCCCGCCCCGGCCGTCCAGAAGGTCAGGCACCAGATCGGCCCGAAGTGGTTGTGCAGGCCGTGGGTGGACATGTGCGCCGGGACCAGGATCCCGCGGCAGCCGTACAGCCTGCGGGCGTTCTCCCTGAAGTCCTCCATCATGGCGTCCGCCAGGTCGAACACCGCCGTCGCCAGCTCCGGCGTCCCGGTGACCGCCAGCCCCGCCACCGCCGAGGCCAGATTCCCGTCCATGGTGAACCCACTGCGCCACGGCGGGTCGTACGTCCCGCTCCAGACCCCCTGCAACGTCGGCGGCGACTCCCCCGAACTGGAGATCACCGCATACCGCCCCGCCCCGAACAACCGCCCGATCCCCTCCCCCCTCCCGAACCCCGCCGCCCCCCGCTCCTCCGGCGCCGGTGTACGGCGGCCGAGGCGGAGGGAGGAGCGGGAGAACAGGTCGCCGTGGACGGCCGTGTGCCCGCGGAGGAGGAGGTCGAAGTCGGCGGGGATCTCTTCCAGGGGATCCGGCCGGCTGCCGTGGATCACCGTTCGGGCGAGGATGAGGGCGTCATCGCCGATCAGGAGTCCGCCGGAGCGCGTTTCGGCGGTGCCGACGATCCGGCACTCGACCGTGTACCCCGTGATCGCCCCCGGCCACCGCACCTCGAACTCCGCGTTCAGGACCAGGCGGCCGGGAGCGACGACCGTGGTGAACCGGATGGGAACCGGCGGCTCCTCCTCGATCGGGACCAGCCGCAGCAAGCCCTCGCCCCCCGACCATCGGATCACCACCGCATCGGCCGGCCGGGAGACGAACACCTCCTGCCGGACCCCGCCCCACTCCTGGGTCACCAGACCACTCGCGAAGTCACAACTCCGCAGATACTCGCCCTCCGATACCGGCAATGGCGGGGGGATGGCGGGGTTCGCTGCGGGGAGCGGGAAGCGGGGGGTGAAGGCGAGGGTGCCCGAGGGGATGAGGGGGTCGATCCAGCGGGTGTCGGCGTAGCCGGGGTGTTCGCCTGTCGCCAGTTCGACGACCCGGTCGGCCGCCTCGCCGGGGCGGCCGCCGTACAGCGAGGCCCGCAACTCACGCAGGACGGCGGCGGTGCGCGGGGGCGGCAACGGCTCGGCGACCGGCAGGAACAGGCGTTCATGTGAGAGCGTTACCCGGAGCTCACCGGGGCCGCCCGGAACCGCGACACCATCATGACCGCCAGGGCCGTCCGGAGCGGTGACACCGTCGTGATCTCCGGCGGGACCGCCGTAGACCAGGGCTCCCTGGCGGCCGTTGCCGGTGATCAGTGCCCGTTCCCAGTCTCCGGTCGCGACCCTTGAGACGAATCCGTTATCCATGGATAATTAGTTTAGATTCCATCCGAACAAAGGAACCAGAGTGCGCTGGCCGAAAGGGCTCGACGGGTTGTGTTACGGCGGGGACTACAACCCCGAGCAGTGGCCGGAGGAGGTCTGGCGAGAAGACGTCGCGCTGATGCGGGAGGCCGGGGTCAACCTGGTCAGCGTCGGCGTCTTCTCCTGGGCGCGGCTTGAGCCCGTCGAGGGTTCCTACGACTTCGGCTGGCTGGACCGCGTGCTCGACCTGCTCCACGAGGGCGGCGTCAGGGTCGACCTGGCCACGCCCACCGCCTCCCCGCCGCCCTGGTTCTCCCTGGCCCACCCCGACGCGCTCACCGTCACCGCCGACGGCGCCCGCCTGAGCCACGGCAGCCGCGACACCTACTGCGTCAGCGCCCCGGCCTACCGCGAGGCCTCGGCCCGCATCGCGCGCGTGCTCGCCGAGCGCTACCGCGACCATCCGGTGCTGGCCATGTGGCACGTGCACAACGAGTACGGCACCTGGTGCCACTGCGACCACGTCGCCGCCGCCTTCAGGACGTGGCTGCGCGGCAGGCACGGCACGCTGGAGGCGCTGAACGACGCCTGGACGACCTCGTTCTGGAGCCAGTACTACTCGGCGTGGGAGCAGATCATGCCGCCCCGCGCCACCCAGTACCTGCCCAACCCCGCCCAGGTCCTGGACTTCCGCCGGTTCCTGTCCGACGAGATGCTCGGCCACTTCCGCGAGCAGAAGGCGATCCTGCGCGAGCTCACCCCCGACGTCCCCGTCACCACGAACTTCGTCTTCGGCGACTGGGTCCCGGTCGACCAGTGGAAGTGGGCGCAGGAGGTGGACCTGGTCGCGATCGACCACTATCCGTCCGAGAACCCCCCGGAGGAGACCGCGTTCGCCGCCGACCTCGCGCGCGGCTGGGCGGGCGGGAGGCCGTGGCTGCTGATGGAGCAGGCGGTGGTGACCTACACCGGCCCCCGGATGGTCGCCAAGCGGCCCGGGGAGATCACCCGGCTGAGCCTGTCGCACGTCGCCCGGGGCTCGCGCGGGGCGATGTTCTTCCAGTGGCGGGCCTCGCGGGGCGGGGCCGAGCTCTGGCACGGCGGCATGGTCCCGCACGCCGGCCCGGACTCGCGGATCTTCCGCGAGATCCGCGACCTCGGCAACCTGCTGCCCGCCCTCGCCGAGGCCTGCCGGGACCCGGTCGAGGCCCCGGCCGCCATCCTGTGGGACACCGAGGCCGGCTGGGCGCTGCAGTCGCCCGGCTTCCCCTCCACCGGGATCGGCTATCTGGAGGCGGTACGGCAGGCGCACCGGGTGCTCTACCGGCACGGCGTCACCGCCGACTTCGTCCATCCGTCGGCGGACCTGTCCGGCTACGAGCTGGTGATCGTTCCCAGCCTCTACCTGATCTCCGAGGACGCGGCCGACAACCTGCGCCGCTACGCGGACGGCGGCCACGGGACCCTCGTGGTCTCCTTCCTCAGCGGCATCGCCGACGAGCACGCGCGGATCCGGGTCGGCGGCTATCCGGGCGCCCTGCGCGGCGTCCTCGGCGTCCGGGTGGAGGAGTTCCTGCCGATCGGCGAGCCGGTCACGCTGGACACCGGCGACACCGCGTCCTTGTGGACCGAGCGGGTCCACCTGGCCGGAGCCGAGGCCCTGGCCCGCTATCCCGACGGCACCCCGGCGGTCACACGTCACGGCCGGGCCGTCTACGTCTCCACGCGCCTGTCCGACGACGCCTACGCCCGCCTGCTCGGCCTCGGCTCACCCGCCCCGGTCGAGCTCGTACGGCGCGGCGAATGGCTGTTCGCGATCAACCACGGAGGCGGGGAACGGAAGATCCCCGGTAATCTGCTGCTTCCCCCCGGCGGATACGCGGTGGCCAAGGTGCCCCGGCCGGGGTGACCGTCCGCGGTTCAAGTGAGTGTCTAGCGGAATGAAATGATCCACTGGCACGCTCGGGACTGCTGTTGAAGGAGGCACCCGTGCGTCGTTCCATCCCCCTGACACTCATCGCCGCGACTTTCGCGCTGTCGGGGTCCGTCATCGCTCCCGCCCACGCCTCGGCCGGGCACGTCACCGCCGCGCAGACCAACCCCTGCCGCCCCGGCGAGGGCGCCAACCTGCGCGGCAAGGACTTCACCAAGGGAGCCCAGCTCCCCGACAACCTGCGCTGCGCCGACCTGACCGGCGCCAAGCTGGACGGCATCGAGTTCGTCCAGGAGGACATGACGGGTGCGATCCTGCGCAACGCCTCGCTCAAGAAGGCCAGGTTCACCCAGGCCACCCTGAAGCACGCCGACATGCGCGGCGCCGACTTCACCGAGGCCAACCTCGGCCAGATGCACGCCGACTACGCGGACCTGCGCGGCGCGATCCTGATCGACGCCGAGGCGGGGCAGGCCCAGTTCCCGTACGCGGACCTGACCGGGGCCACCCTGACCCGGGCCGAGCTGACCCAGGCCGTCTTCACCAGCGCCAAGCTCGTCGACGCCGACCTCACCGAGAGCACCCCCGGTCAGCTCAAGGCTCGCAAGGCCGACTTCACCCGCGCCAAGATGCGCGAGGCCAAGCTGGGCCAGGCCAACCTGCGCAACGCCACCTTCAAGGACGCCGACCTGACCGAGGTCGACTTCACCCAGGCCGAGCTGGGCGGGGCCGACTTCACCGGGGCGACCGTCCAGGACGCCTCCTTCACCCAGGCCGACGACGCGAACCTCAAGGGCGCCAAGGGCACCCCGCAGGACATCAGCGATTTCGCCTTCCCGACCCCCGACGCAGCCGATGAGGAGTCGCCGACCGGTGACCCGGACCCCGTGGCCGCGCAGGAGGACAAGGGGATCTCCATCGGCCTCGTCATGGTCGTGCTCAGCGCGGTGGGCCTGGCGCTCACCGTGGTGGCCTGGGGCGTCAGCGCCCAGCGGCGCAGCAGGCGCAACGCCCGCTTCGCCCTCATGCGCCGGGGGGCCGAGGAGGACATCACCCGGCTCGGCGAGGAGATCGACCAGCTCGACTACGAGTTCCAGATCAGCGGGCGCGGCGGCATGACGGCCGACCAGGACTGGCGGCACGCCATCGACGCCTACGAGGCCGCCAAGAACGCCCTGGTGATGGCCAGGCGGGAGCAGGAGCTGCACTTCGTGGCCCGCGCCGTACAGGACGGCAGGGCCGCCCTGGGACGGCTGCGCGCCCGGGTCCACTGACGGCGGGCCACGAGAGCGGATCACTGGGGGCGGATCGCTGGGGGCGGGCCACGGCGCCCGCCCGGCACCCCGTCCATCCGGTACGGCGCCTGCCGGGTGTCCCGTTCATCCGGTCCATCCGGTACGGCGCCCGCCCAGTGTCGTCCTCACCCGCTTCCTCACCCGACGACGCGGATCGCGAACTCCACCTCGTACGTCGCGTTCCCGGCCCGGTTGGTGAAGGAGAGCTGCGTCCGCACGTTGCCGCACGGCAGTTCCACGTTGGCGATCCTGTCGTTGAGCGTGAGATCGTCCTCGATCAGCTGGAAGGCCAGGATGCCATCGGTGAACTGCACGCGCACCGGCGGAACGAACCCGAACGCGCCGGCCGGCCGGCCCGTCCCCGCGGTCGGGAACTGCACGGTCCCCCCGGACAGCGGGAAGAGGTTCCCGCCGATCCGCAGGAAGATCTCGTCGCCGTTCCCGCCCTCCTGCAGGTCGACCGCCTTGACCTCGTCGCCGATGACGTTGTCGGTGTTCTCGATCGTGAAGTCGCACACGGCGAGCGAGGCGGGGCCCGTCACGGCCGGAGCCCGACCGCTCGCGGCCGAGGCGGATCCGGTCGCCGCCGGCGAGGCCGCCAGTGCTCCGGCGAGCAGGAACGCCGCCGCCGTCCTTCCCCGCCGCCCGCGCCGTGCAAGAACGCCACACCGTACGAGAACACAACTCCGTACGAGGACACCGCACCGTACGAGGACACCGGGGTCACGCCGGCGCCTGGGGACGCCAGGTTCGCGCTGCCGCATGGGGACTCCTGACGATCATCGCGGCGGCCGGACGCCCGCCGCTCCTGCCAGCGATGCTCGGCGCGGGCCGTACCCGGCAGAAGGTGCTTTTACCGTGACGGAGCGCGCCCTTCCTCCTTCACATCTCCCCTCCTGCCGCACAGCCCCGGAACGGCGATTGTTACCGACGCGTAACATGCCATCTGGTTACCAGCGGTAACACAACGGGTTACCGTCGGGTCACTTTCCCCTCAGGCGTACCGACCACCGGGTGAGACCGGCCGCGACCGGCCGGCGACGGCAGGAGACGGCCCATGAGACATGCACGCCCCCGACCCACCACCGTCGCCGTCGTGGCCGCGGCGCTCCTGGGCTCCGCCTGGGGCCCGGCCCCCGCCCGGACGAGCGGAGACGCGGCCCCCGTCCGGACCGCCGGGGACACGGCCGCGCCGTCCATCCGGTTCGTCACCGTCACCGGCGCCGGCGGCACGAAGCTCGCGGCCAACGTCGTCGCACCCGGCGGCCGGAACGGCGGGCGCCGCCATCCGGTGATCGTGCTGCCCACCAGCTGGTCCGTGCCGCAGGTGGAGTATCTCGTCCAGGCGCAGAAGATGGCCCGCGCCGGTTACGTGGTGGTCAGCTACAACACCCGCGGCTTCTGGCAGTCCGGCGGGAAGATCGACGTCGCCGGTCCCCGGGACGTCGCCGACGCCTCGAAGGTCATCGACTGGACGCTGCGCAACACCCCCGCCGACCCGCGCAGGGTCGGCATGGCCGGCGTCTCCTACGGCGCGGGCATCAGCCTGCTGGCTTCGGCCTTCGACCGGCGGGTCAGGGCCGTCGTCGCGATGAGCGGCTGGGCCGACCTCGTGGCCTCCATCTACAGCGGCCGCACCCAGCACTCCCAGGCGTCGGCGATCCTGGTCGGCTCCGGCTTCGCCACCGGACGTCCCAGCGCGGAGCTGCAGCGGCACATGCGGGGCTTCTTCCGTTCGGAGCTGAACCGGGAGGCCGAGATGATCGCGTGGGCCCGGGTGCGCTCCCCCGCCGCCCACCTGGCCAGGATCAACGCCAACGGTCCCGCGATCATGCTGGGGAACGCCTGGGGCGAGTCGCTGTTCCCGCCGAACCAGTACGCGCGCTTCTACGAGAGGCTCACCGGGCCCAAGCGCCTGGAGCTGCGGCCGGGCGACCACGCGACCCCCGAGGCGACCGGCCTGCTGGGCCTGCCGAACGACGTGTGGAAGAACTGCCGGCGCTGGTTCGACCACCACCTCAAAGGCACGGACAACGGCATCGACCGGGAGGACCCGGTCCGGGTGCTGCCGCGCACCGGCGGCGGTTACGAGGGCTACCCCACCTGGCGGGCCCTGACCTCGGCGACCGAGAAGGTCCCGCTCACCGGCACCCGGCGGATAGCGGCGAACGCCGACTCCGGCGCGAACGGCGGGACGGTGTTCCTGTCCGGCATCCTCGACCAGTTCGCCAAGGCCCCGCCGGAGGTGACGGTCCCCCTGCTGCCGCGCTCACGCGCCGCCGTCTGGCAGTCGCCGCGCCACGCGGACGGCCTGCGCGTGCGCGGCACGGTGAAGCTGCACACCACGGTGACCGCCACCCGGGAGAGCGGCACCGTCGTCGCCCATCTCTACGACGTGGGCCCGGGCGGCAGGGGCAGGCTGATCACGCACGCGCCGTCCACCTTCCACGGCAGGAGGCCGGGCAGGGCGTTCGGCCTCGACCTGGAGCTGTTCTCCACGGCCTACGACGTCCCGGCCGGTCACCGGCTCGCCCTCGTCGTCGACACCGCCGATCCGCTCTACATCGAGCACAACCCGCCGGGCGCGGAGCTCGCCTTCTCCTCGCCCGCCGGGAACCCGTCGTACGTCTCGATCCCCCTGCGCGACTGACCGGATCGGCTCAACTCCTCCGGCCCGCTGCCGATGGGACCTCGACGAGGTGTGTGACAGGCGCGTCGAGGAGGGGAATGCCACCGTGCCGATGCTGATCGCGATATTCGCCCTGGCGGCCATGGTGGCCGTCTCCGGGGCCGTCATCGGCTGGACCCGGCGGCGCCAGGCTCCGTTGTTCGGAGTGCTGTCGTTCTTCTCCACGGGCGTCGCGCTGTGGGCGGTCTCCGATGTGATCGCCTTCCTGGTCCGCGACCCCGGCGAGGCGCTGCTGTGGGGAAGCATCCTGTTCCCCTCGGAGGCCGTCGTCACCGCCGGGTTCTTCTGCCTGGCGTCGACGGTGGCGGACCGCGCCTGGCGGGTCTCGTGGCGCACGGTGACGCCGCTCCTGATCGAGCCGGCGATCCTGATCGTCCTGCTCGCCACCAACCCGTGGCACCGGCTGTTCATCCCCGAAGTCACCAGGGCGGCCTGGCAGGGGGAGTTCATCCTCCAGATCGGGCCGCTCTACTGGCCGCATGTCGTCTACGGCTACATCCTGGTGCTCGTCGCCCTGTTCCGGGTGGCCCGTGCCCGCCGCCGGAGCCCGCGCGAGCAGCGCTGGATCTACAACTGGACGCTCTGCACCGCGCTGCCGCCGCTGCTGATCAACCTGGTCGGCCTGCCGCTGGAGGGCCGCTATTCGGACATGACCTCCGCCGGGTTCGCCATCACGGTGATCATCGCCTACCGGATGGTGGCGCACCCGACCCTGCCGGAGCAGATCCCGGTGGGGCGGCAGCAGGTGTTCGACACGCTCTCCGACGCGGTCATCGTGACCGACCAGTGCGGCCGGATCCTGGACCACAACCCCGCCGCCCGCCGGCTGACGGAACGGATCCACCCGGACGCGGCGCACCCGCCCGCCGTACCCGCCGCCGAGCCCACCGAGCCCGCCGGCCCACCCGCCGAATCTCCGTCCGCACCGCCCGCCGAGTCGTCCGCGCCGCCCGCCGTACCCCTCGCCGCGTCGCTCACCGGATCACCGGCCCGCGAGGTCTTCGGCACGGACCTGCACCTGCGGGAGGAGGGCGAGACCGACCAGGCCCTCACCGACGTGGCGGGCAGCGGGATCGACCTGCACCTGCGGATCGGCCCGCTGCGCGACCGCAAGGGCAACGTCATCGGCTGGGCCATGGCGGCCCGGGACGTGACCGAGGCCAACCGGTTGCGCCGCGAGGTCGAGGAGGCCAACGCGCTGCTGCGCGAGCAGGTCGTCCGGGACCCGCTGACCGGCCTGTACAACCGCCGTCACCTGATGGACACCCTGCCGGAGCTGCTGGCCGAGGCCGCCGCCGGCGGAACACCGCTGACCCTGGCCGTCGTCGACGTCGACCACTTCAAGCAGGTCAACGACACCTACGGCCACGCCGCCGGCGACGCCGTCCTGGTCGCCGTCGCCCGGCTGCTGGCCTCCGGCGTCCGGCACGACGACCTCGTGGCCCGCCTGGGCGGAGAGGAGTTCGTGATCGTCCTGCCCGGCGCGGGCGACGACGTGGCCCGCACCCGCCTGGAGGAGGTGCGCGAGCTGGTGTCGCGGGGCCGGACCAGAACCGACGGGCACCGGCTCGCGGTCACCGTCAGCATCGGCTTCGCCTCCTTCCCCGGCCTTCGGAGCGTCGACGAACTGCTCAACGCCGCCGACGAGGCCCTGTACGCCGCCAAGGCCCGGGGCCGCGACCGCGTCGAGCAGGCCGCCGTCCCGCAGCCGGTCGGCGAGCGCCGGACCGCGTGACCCCCGTCGTCAGAACCGCCGCCGTCAGATGCCGGTGGGGGTCATCGGCTGCATCAGGCGGCGCGCGGCCTCGGTGATGGAGCCCGACAGCGACGGGTAGACCGCGAAGGTGTGGGCGACCTGGTCCACGGTGAGCCGCTGCTGGACGGCCAGCGAGACCGCCAGGATCAGCTCGGAGGCGCGCGGGGCGACCACCACGCCGCCCAGGACGATGCCGGTGTGCGGGCGGCAGAACAGCTTCACGAAGCCGTCGTGGAAGCCCTGCATCTTGGCCCGGGCGTTGGTGGCCAGCGGGAGCTTGACCACGTTGGCGTCGATCTCTCCGGCCTCGATCGCCTTCTGGGCGACGCCCACCGCGGCGATCTCGGGGTCGGTGAAGATGTTGGAGGCCACGGTGGCCAGGCGCAGCGGCTGCACGGCCTCGCCCAGGGCGTGCCAGACGGCGATGCGGCCCTGCATGGCGGCGACCGAGGCGAGCATCAGCACGCCGGTGCAGTCGCCGGCCGCGTAGACGCCCGGCGCGGAGGTGCGGGAGACCTTGTCCACCTGGATGAACCCGCCCCGGTCGAGGGTGACCCCGGCCTCCTCCAGGCCGATCCCCGCGGTGTTGGGGACCATGCCGACGGTCATCAGGCAGTGGCTGCCCTCCGCGGTCCTGCCGTCCTCCAGCGTGACCACCACGCCGTCGGCGGTGCGCTTGACCGACTCGGCGCGGGAGCGGCCCATGACGTTCATCCCGCGGCGCCGGTAGACCTCCTCCAGGACCTCGGCGGCGTCGGCGTCCTCGTTCGGCATCATCCGGTCGCGCGACGACACGAGCGTCACCTCGGAGCCGAGCGAGCGGTAGGCGCCGGCGAACTCCGCACCGGTGACGCCGGAGCCGACCACGATGAGGTGCTCGGGCAGCTCCTCCAGGTCGTACATCTGCCGCCAGGTGAGGATGCGCTCGCCGTCGGGCTCGGCGGTGGACAGGATGCGCGGGGTGGCGCCCGTCGCCACGATCACGACGTCGGCCCGGATCGTCCGGTCGCCGGCCCGGACCACCTGCGGGTCCACCAGCCGCCCGGGAGCCCTGACCACCTCGACGCCCTCGGCGGCCAGGCGCGCGGCGATGTCGGCGGACTGCGCCTGGGCCAGCTCCTTCACACGCGTGTTGACCAGCGGCATGTCCGCCACCGGGCTGCCCACGTCGCCGTCGGGGCCGCCGCTGTAGTGCACGCCGAGGGCGGCGGCGTCGAGCAGCGCCTGCTTGCGGACGGAGGTCGCGATCAGGGTCTTGGACGGCACGCAGTCGGTGAGCACGCAGGCCCCGCCGGGACCGTCCTGCTCGACCACGGTGACCTGTGCCCCGAGTTGCGCCGCCACCAGGGCCGCCTCGTATCCGCCGGGCCCGCCACCGATGATCACGATCCTTGTCACGTCCCCCATTGTCCCGCATCGCCGGACCGCATCACCGCCCGGTCCCCCTCGGTGACGGCCCGAAATCACGGAAACCGCCCATATTCGGAGAAAATTAGCGGCGCGCCGCCGGAGAGTGAGCATCTCCGCGATCGTGGATTACTCTTGGATGCCGTGCCTGTCTACGCCGCCTACGGCAGCAACATGGACCCCAAGCAGATGGCCCAGCGGGCCCCGCACTCCCCCATGCGGGGGTCGGGCTGGCTGCAGGGCTGGCGTCTGACTTTCGGAGGGGACGACCTCGGCTGGGAGGGCGCGCTCGCCACCATCGTCGAGGACCCCTCCGAGGAGGTCTTCGTCGTCCTCTACGACGTCCCCGAGTGGGACGAGACCTCCCTCGACCAGTGGGAGGGCGCCATCCGCGGCCTCTACCACAAGGTGCGGCTGCGGGTGCAGACCCTCGAGGGCGAGGTCGTGGCCTGGTTCTACGTGCTCGACGGTTACGAGGGCGGCCTGCCCTCGGCGCGCTATCTCGGCATCCTGGCCGACGCCGCCGAGCACGCCGGGGCCCCCGACGACTACGTCAAGGCGCTGCGCGGCCGTCCCTGCACGTCCCTGGGCGGCTGACGGACGCCTCATCGGGCGGCGCGACGCGCCCCTGGCATGGTCCGGAGGGTCGGACGAGTACGCTCGGTGAGGTGACCAATGACCCTTATGCACTCGCCACGGACGCCGCGATCGCGCTGAGGAGCGCCACCGGAGTCGATTCCTTCGACGTCGCGCTGGTGATGGGGTCGGGCTGGGTCCCGGCCGCCGACGCGATCGGAGAGACCGTCGCCGAGATCCCGGTGACCGACCTGCCCGGGTTCGCCCCCGCCGCGGTGGCCGGTCACGCGGGCCGGATCCGCGCCGTGCGGACCGCGACCGGCGCGAACGCCCTGATCTTCCTCGGCCGCACCCACCTCTACGAGGGCAGGGGCGTCGAGCCGGTCGTGCACGGCGTGCGGACCGCGATCAAGGCCGGGGTGCGCACGGTCGTGCTGACCAACGCCGCGGGCGGCCTGCGCCCGGAGACCCAGAAGGTCGGCGAGGCGGTCCTGATCAGCGACCACATCAACCTGACCGGCGCCAACCCGCTGACCGGGGCCACCTTCATCGACCTCACCGAGGTCTACTCCCGGCGGCTGCGCGCCCTGGTCCGCGAGGTCGACCCGAACATGGCCGAGGGCGTCTACATCGCCTTCCGCGGCCCGACCTACGAGACCCCGGCCGAGATCCAGATGTGCCGGACCATCGGCGGCGACATGGTCGGCATGTCCACCGTGCTGGAGGCCATCGCGGCCCGCGAGGGCGGCGCCGAGGTGCTCGGCATCTCCCTGGTCACCAACCCGGGCGCCGGTCTGGTCGGCGAGCCGCTGAACCACCAGGAGGTCCTGGAGGTCGGCCGCGCCACCGCCACCCGGATGGGCGAGCTGCTGAGCCAGGTCGTCGGCAAGCTGTAAGCGACCGCGGGGCCCCGTCCACCCGGGCACGGCCCCGCGGACTCCAGGCACAACCGGCGGGGGTGATCCCCCCGCCCCGGAGCATGAGGTGACATGAGCAGCGATCTCGTACGGCTCGCACAGGCCTGGCTGGCCCAGGACCCGGACCCGCAGACCCGGGCCGAACTGGAGACCCTCCTTTCCGGCGGCGACGAGGCGGCGCTGCGCGACCGGTTCCAGGCCAAGCTTGAGTTCGGCACCGCCGGGCTCCGCGGGGAGCTGGGCGCCGGGCCCAACCGGATGAACCGGGTCACCGTCATGCGCGCCGCCGCCGGCCTGGCCGCCGTCCTCGGTCCCGACCGGCACGTCGTGATCGGCTACGACGCCCGCCACAACTCCGACGTCTTCGCCCGCGACACCGCGGCCGTGCTCACCGGCGCGGGACTGCGGGCCTCGCTGCTGCCCGCCCCGCTGCCCACGCCCGTGCTGGCCTTCGCCGTGCGGCACCTGGGCGCGGACGCGGGCGTGACCGTCACCGCCAGCCACAACCCGCCCCGGGACAACGGCTACAAGGTCTACTGGGGCGACGGCTCCCAGATCGTGCCGCCGATCGACGCGGAGATCTCCGCGGCCATCGACGCCGTCGGGCCGGTCTCCGAACTGCCTCTCGGCTCCCCCGCCGACCCCGGCTGGACCGACCTCGGCGAGGAGATCGTCGCCGCCTACCTGGACGCGGTGACCCTGCTGCCGCTCGGCGAGGACCGCGACCTGCGGGTGGCCTACACCCCCCTGCACGGCGTCGGCGGCCTCACGCTCACGGCCGCCTTCCTGGCCGCCGGGTTCGCGAGCCCGGCGACCGTGAAGGCCCAGGCCGACCCGGATCCGGACTTCCCCACCGTCTCCTTCCCCAACCCGGAGGAGCCCGGCGCGATGGACCTCGCGCTGGAGCTGGCCGGGCAGATCGACGCCGACATCGTGCTGGCCAACGACCCGGACGCCGACCGCTGCGCGGTGGGCGTGCCGCTGCCCGGCGGCGGCTACCGGATGCTCACCGGCGACGAGGTCGGCGCGCTCCTGGGCGAGCACGTGATCAGGAGCACCTCCGGCGACCGGCTGGTGGCCACCACCATCGTCTCCTCGTCCCTGCTCGGCAAGATCGCCGCGGAGTACGGCGTGCGCTACGCCGAGACCCTCACCGGCTTCAAGTGGATCATGAAGGCCGGTGAGGGCATGGTCTTCGGCTACGAGGAGGCGCTGGGCTACAGCGTCGGCTCGGAGACCGGCCTGCCCGTCCACGACAAGGACGGCATCGGCGCGGCCCTGACCGTCGCCGGTCTGGCCGCCGGGGCCAGGCGCGAGGGCCGTACCCTGCTCGACCTCCTCGACGACCAGGCCCGCAGGTACGGCCTGCACGCCACCTCCCAGCTCTCGGTGCGGGTCGCCGACCTGTCGCTGATCGCCGGGGCCATGGCCCGCCTGCGCGCCGACCCGCCCGCGGAGCTCGGCGGCTGCGCGGTCGAGTCGGCCGAGGACCTGAGCGCGGGCGCGGGCGGCCTGCCGCCCACCGACGGCCTTCGGTACGTCCTGGCGGGCGGTGCCCGCGTCGTGGTCCGGCCCTCGGGCACCGAGCCGAAGCTCAAGTGCTATCTGGAGGTCGTCGTCCCGGTGGACGGCGAGGTCGCCGACGCGCGGGCGCGGGCCGTACGGGATCTCGACGCCCTGAAGAGCGACCTGTCCGCCGTCCTGGGCCTTTAGCCGTCCTGGGCCTTTAGCCGTCCCGGGTCTGCAGCGCGTCCCGGGTCTGCAGCCGCCGGGCCTGGGGGCCGCCCGACCGTTCCCGGCGGGAATCTGAGCGCATTTGGCCATCTCATGGATGACACGCCCGCTTGGGATGGTCTCGGCCCGGAGAGTCTCACTGGAGAGAGTCTCACGGCTGAGACCATCGGAGGGCGATGGACCGGTTCATTGAAAGGCCCGCTGAGCTGGGAAAACTCCAGCTCCTGCTGGACAGGGTGGAGTCGGGGGGCAGAGGAGGACGGCCCGGGCGGGCCGTCCTGATGCGCGGGCGCCGCCGCGTCGGCAAGTCGCGCCTGGTGGAGGAGTTCGCCCGGCGCTCGGGCGTCCCGTGCGTGTTCTACTCCGCTCCCCGAGGGTCGCCGGCCCAGCAGCTGCGCGAGTTCCTCGCCGCGGCCGGCGCCTCCGGCCTCCCCGGCGCCGAGTCCCTGGCCGGGCGGTCCGCCGGATCGTGGCAGGACGCGCTGGCCCTCGTGGCGGCGGCCCTGCCCCAGGACGCCCCGAGCATCCTCGTCGTGGACGACCTGCCCCACCTGCTGGCCGGCGACCCCGGCTTCGAGGGCACGCTGCAGGTGACGTTCGCCCGCGAGCTGTCGCGCCGCCCGGTGCTGCTCGTCCTCGTCGGCTCGGACCTGCCGGTGATGGAGGCGGTCAACCGGCCCGGCAGGCCCTTCTACATGCGGGCCACCGAGATGGTGGTCCACCCCCTGACCCCCGCCGACGTGGCCGACGCCCTGGAACTGCCCGCGGCCGAGGCCGTCGACGCCCGCCTGGTCTCCGGCGGCCTGCCGATGATCTGCGGGAGGTGGCCGCGGGGGCTCAGGGTCAGGGAGTACCTCCGGCGCGCCCTGGCCGACCCCGCCTCGGCCCTGGTGGTGACCGGCGAGCGCGCCCTGGCCGCGGAGCTGGCCCCGGACGCGCAGGCGCGGGCCGTACTGAACGCCGTCGGCTCGGGGGCGCGCACCCACTCCGCCATCGGCCGCGCCGTCCCCGAGGTCCCCCGGGCCTCGCTCAACCGGGCGCTGCAGTCCCTGGTGGACAGGCGGCTGGTCGCCGCCGACCTGCCGCTGGCCACCCGGCCGTCACGCGAGACCCGCTACCGGGTCGCGGACGCGCACCTGTGGTTCTGGCTGTCCTTCGTCGGCCCCGGGCTCCCGGAGATCGAACGCGGGCGGGGCGACCTCACCCTCGCCCGCGTGCTCCGGTCCTGGGACTCCTGGCGCGGCGCGGCCGTGGTCCCGCTGGTCAGGCAGTCGCTGCGGCGGATGGACGGGCTGCCCCGGCGCACGGACGCGATCGGCGGCTACTGGACCCGCACCGGCGACCCGGAGATCGACATCGTGGGGGCGGACCGCGAGCCGGTCGGCGAGACGATCACCATGGTCGGCGCGGTCACCTGGCGCGAGGACCGGCCCTTCGACCGGCGCGACCTGCACGAGCTCATCATCCGCCGCTCGAAGCTGCCCGGCGCCGGCGCCGAGGTCCCGCTCTTCGCCGTCTCCCGCAGCGGCACGGAGACCGCCGAGGCGAGACTGGTCGCCCCCGACGACCTCGTCGACGCCTGGCGCCCCCGGGAGAGCTGACCCCCGGGGGGCCCGGCCCGAGCCCGCCCGGCCGCGGGGCCGTAC
>NZ_BOOJ01000002.1 GCF_016863175.1 Paraplanobispora siamensis | reverse complement strand
GGTCCCGGAGTCGAACACGCGGCTCCGCAGGCCGGGGCCGTACTGCTTCCGGCAGCCGGGCCGGGGAACACGGCTCAGGAGACGATGACGGCGGCCACGACGAGGGCGAGGGCGGCCCCGAGGGCGGCCAGGGCGTCCGGGGCCCAGCCGATGCGCAGCCCTCCGGCCCCAGTGGGTCCGGGAGAGGCCGTCGAGCCGGCGGATCCGGAGTCGGCCGTCGGATCGGCCGGACCGGACCCCGTTCCGCCGGGGTCGGCGGGGGTTCCCGATGCGGCCGGGGACGCGGGTCCGGGGTGGGAGGCGGCGGAGCGGCGGGCGGCCTCGGCCCGCTCGTTGATCTGCTGGGCCACCCAGTCGGCGTGGGTCTTGCCCGCCAGTGCCTCGGCCGCGGCCTGCTCCCCCTTGGTGAGGGCGGGTTCGGTCGCGAAGACGCCGCGCTGCGGGGCGGACTGCCCGCGCCGCGTGGCCGCCGCCCGCTCCCTGGCCGTGGTCTGGGGCGTCCAGCAGCGGATGACCCGCCCCGCCGCGTTGATCGTGATCGCGTGGGAGACCGTGACGCCCTCCACGCCCGCCCAGGGCACGGAGACGGTCCTGAGCGGGTTGCGGACCTGCAGGCTCTCCTCGGTCAGGACGACCGCCGGGCGCAGGCAGGTGATGTAGACCAGCGCCGTCAGCACACCCAGCACCGCCGCCGCGACCAGCGAGGACGGCCCGCTGTAGCGGATGATCAGGTCGGCCGCGTTGAGCGCGGCGAAGACCATCCACACCCAGCCGAGGATCAGGGCGAGCTTGGACCGGAAGACCTGTCTCATCGGCCCCGCCCCGCCGGACGCCCGTTCACGCCTGCCATTTGAGCCGCGCGAACCCGGGCTTGATGACCCCGTTGATGAGCGCCAGGCGGTCGTCGAAGGGCAGGAAGGCCGACTTCATGGCGTTGATGGTGAACCACTGCATGTCGTCCCAGCCGTAGCCGAACGCCTCCACCAGCTTGGCGAACTCCTGCGAGACGGTCGTCGCGCTCATCAGCCGGTTGTCGGTGTTGACGGTGACCCGGAAGTTCAGCCGCCGCAGCAGCCCGATCGGGTGCTCGGCGATGGAGGACGCGGCGCCCGTCTGCAGGTTCGAGGTGGGGCACATCTCCAGCGGGATGCGCTTGTCGCGGACGTAGGCCGCCAGGCGGCCGAGCTTGGGCTCGCCGTCGCCGGACACCGCGATGTCGTCGATGATCCGCACGCCGTGGCCCAGCCGGTCGGCGCCGCACCACTGGATCGCCTGCCAGATGGACGGCAGGCCGAAGGCCTCGCCGGCGTGGATGGTGAAGTGGGCGTTCTCCCGCTGCAGGTATTCGAACGCGTCCAGGTGGCGCGTGGGCGGGTAGCCCGCCTCGGCTCCGGCGATGTCGAACCCGGCCACGCCGACGTCGCGGTAGCGGACCGCGAGCTCGGCGATCTCCATGGACCTGGCCTGGTGACGCATCGCGGTCAGCAGCGTGCCCACCCGGATGCCCCGGCCCTCGGAGCCGATCCTGAACCCTTCCAGGACGGCCTCGATGACCTCCTCCAGGCTCAGCCCCCGGGAGGTGTGCTGCTCGGGCGCGTAGCGCACCTCCGCGTAGACCACGCCGTCGTCCGCGAGGTCCTCGGCGCACTCGGCGGCGACCCGGACCAGCGACTCGCGCGTCTGCATGACGCCGACCGTGTGGTCGAAGGTCTCCAGGTAACGCTCCAGCGAACCCGAGTCGGAGGCCTCCTGGAACCAGGTCCGCAGGTTGTCCGGGTCGGTCGTGGGCAACCGGTCGTAGCCGGTCTCGCGAGCCAGGTCGACGATGGTCTCCGGCCGCAGACCACCGTCGAGGTGGTCGTGGAGCAGGACCTTCGGGGCCCGGCGGATCTCCTCAAGGGTGGGTGGCTGGCTCATCTCGTCATCCTACTGTCAGGGGTCCCGTCGGCGATTTACGTGAGTCGCCGCGTCACTCGTCGCGGTGGGCCGTCTCGGGAGAGAAGGCGGGCAGGCAGACGGCGACGTACTCCGCGCCCTCGGAACCGCAGCTGTAGCGGATCTTCTCCCCCGGCTCGCACGCGAACGCCTGACCGGCGTGGATCTCGGTGACGCCCTCGGCGTGCTCGACGATGACCGTACCCTTGAGCACCAGGGTGTACTCGGCGAACTCCGGCGCCTGGGCGGGCTCATCCCATCCGGCCGGGGCCGTCATGTGCGCGATCGAGATCGCGGTGTCGCCGCTGTTGACCCGGCCGACGTACTCGTCAATGATCTTGCCGCCCGGGACGGGGATCCGTGTCGCGCTATCGATTTTCCGTACCATCAGACCATTTTGTCACCGGCCCGGCCGGGCCCTTCAGTGGGCCACGTCGATGACCAGCCGGTTCGGCGAGCGGTACTCCTTCACGCGGAACCCCGCCCGGTGCTCCAGCACGATGCCGACGCCCACCACGGCCTCGAAGTCGCCGGTCCTGACGACGTTCTTCACGTTGCCCAGCGAGGCCTTGAAGATCGGCCCGCCCTTCCAGGTCGGCGTGCCGTCCTCGTCGTGGGCGTTGGCCGGGATGATCGTCACCTGGAGGTAGGCCCCGCCCTCGACTTTGAAGGGCTCGCCCGACCCGTCCTGGACGAGCTCGGGCACCCACTCGACCCGGTATCCCGGTAGCGCGCCCCGGTAGTCGACGACCACCCGGTCGAAGCCCCGGTGCTCGGCGTAGCGCACCCCGGTGACGATCGGCGGCTCCTCCAGGCTCCGCTTGACCTCCACCGTCCGGGTCCCGGTCGGCGGCTTGAGATCGGCCGACCCCACCGAGGAATCCGGCGAGGAGCCCGACGAGGAGTCCGGCGAGGCGGGCTCCGGAGCCTCCGTGATCTCGGCGGTGGTCTCCTGCGCGGCGGGCGCGGGGGTGGCCCGGGTCGTCGCGCCGCCGCAACCGGCCAGCAGCAGGACGAGGGGGACGAGTGCGAGCGCGGCACGGGAACGGTTCATGTAGGCCTCCTGCCTGGTAGGACGTGCCATACCCATGAACGGTTCAGCCACATCTTCCTGTCCGCGGGGTGGATATCGAGACGGCATGGGAGACGCCGCCGCGGAGGCCCGGTCCTCCGCGGCGGCGGGATCAGCCCCCTTCCGGGCCCCGGCGCCGGAAGGGGAGCGTGGTCCTCAGACGGTCTCCAGGACCTTCTCCTCCTCGTCCCGCACGGCCGTACGGGATCCCAGCAGGCCGGTGAGGGCGATGCCGAGACCGACCAGGCCGAGGATCGCGGAGACCGCGATCGCGGCGTGGAAGCCGTCCAGCGGGTCGGCGCTCGTGCTGGAGGTCAGCACCGCCGTGACCACCGCCAGCACGACCGCGCCGCCGACCTGGCCGGAGGTGTTGAGCAGGCCGGAGGCCAGTCCCTGCTCGTCGTCGGCCACGCCGTTGGTGGCCTGGATGTTGAGCGAGGGGAAGGACAGGGCGAAGGCGATGCCGAGCAGGATCATGCCGGGGATGATCAGCATGGCCAGGCTGGGGGTGCCGTCGAGGCGCAGGAAGAACGCGTACCCCCCGGCCAGCGCCGCCGAACCGATCACGATCAGCCGGGCGGTGCCGAAGCGGTCGGCCAGGTCCCCCATCTTGGTGGACGTCACGGCCACCAGCAGGCCGGCGGGCAGGAACGCCAGCGCGGTCTCCAGGGCGGACCAGTGCAGGAAGTTCTGGAAGTACTGCATCGCCACGAACTGGAAGCCGACGTAGGAGCCGAACAGGATCACCAGCCCGAGGTTGGCCCGGACGATCGGCCCGGAGCGCAGGATGCCCAGCCGTACCAGCGGGTGCCTGACCTTCAGCTCGGTGAGCACGAACACCGCCAGCAGGGCGGCGGCGCCGAGCAGCGACCCGATGGTGCGGAGCGAGCCCCAGCCGGCCTCGGGGGCCTCCACCACGGTGAAGACCAGCAGCAGCATCGAGGCGGTGATGGTCACGGCGCCGATGAGGTCGTGACCGCCCTCGGCCCGCTCCTCGCGGTGCCTGGGCAGGAACTTCAGCGCCGCGACCAGGGCGATGATCGCGACGGGGACGGGCATGAGGAACGTCCAGCGCCAGTTGAGGCTGGTCAGCAGGCCCGAGATGACCAGGCCGAGCGAGAAGCCGCTGGCGCCGGAGGCGGTGAAGATGCTGAGAGCCCGATTGCGGGCCGGGCCCTCGGCGAAGGTGGTCGTGATGATGGACAGGGCGGCGGGGGCCGTGAAGGCGGCGCTGATGCCCTTGACGAACCGGGCGGCGATCAGCAGGCCGCCGTCGTCCACGATGCCTCCGAGGAGGGAGGCCACGGCGAAGACCGCCAGCGCGACGAGGAACACCCTGCGCCGCCCGAGCAGGTCGGCGGTGCGGCCCCCGAGCAGGAGCAGTCCGCCGTATCCGAGCACGTAGCCGCTGACCACCCACTGCAGGGCGGAGGTGGACAGCCCGAGGTCCGCCTGGATGGAGGGGAGGGCGACGCCGACCATGGAGACGTCGAGGGCGTCGAGGAAGACGACCGTGCACAGGACCGCCAGGGCGGCCCACAGGCGCGCGTCCCAGCGTCCTTCATGGGAGGAAGGGATCATGGGGCCCAACAATACATGCATACGCATCTAATGCAAGAGAATTTAATTCCTGTGCATTTAATGTTCGCGCATGGTACGATCCGCCGCATGAGCGAGGATGCCGCCGTCCGCGCGTGGCGTGAGGTGCTGGCCAGGCACGCCACGACCTCCTGCGCCCTGGAGCGGGCGCTCTCCGACCGGCACGGCATCGGCATGAGCGAGTTCGAGGTGCTGGAGCGCATGGTCGAGCTCGGCCAGGAGAAGTACCGCGTCCAGGAGATCGCCGACGCCGTCCACCTGAGCCAGAGCGCGTGCTCCCGGCTGATCGCCCGCCTGGAGAAGGCGGGCCTGGTCCAGCGGGGGATGTGCGAGGTCGACCGCCGGGGCATCTACGTGCTCATCACCCGGGAAGGCCGCGACCGCCACGCGGAGGCCCTCCCCACCCACCGCGCCGTCATCACCTCGGCTTTCGCCCCCGGCGCCCCTCCCCCGAAGCCGTGCGTCCCCCAAGACGCACCCGTCCCCGAACCGGCCCACGCCCCCTGAGCGCACGCCCCGCATATGGGCGTTCCCGGCTGCCCGCCGTACGGCGGGCAGCCGGGAACGCGGGTCAGGCGGAGACGCCGATCAGGCGGTGATGCGGTCGATCACCAGGGGGAGCAGGTCCCGGTCGCCGGACTCGCCGATCGTGTAGGACCCCTCCAGGGCGGCCAGCGCCCGCTCGAAGCGCGAGGTCTCGTCGGCGTGCAGGGTCATCAGCGGCTGGCCCTGCCGGACCATGTCGCCGGGCTTGGCGTGGAGCATGATCCCGGCGCCGAAGGACACCGGGTCCTCCTTGCGCTCCCGGCCCGCGCCGAGCCGCCAGGCGGCCAGGCCCACGCCGTACGCGTCGAGCCGGGTCAGCACGCCGGACGAGGGCGCGGTGATCTCCATGGTCTCGGCGGCCTTGGGCAGCAGGGCGTCCGGGTCGCCGCCCTGGGCGGTGATCATCCGGCGCCAGGCGTCCATCGCCGAGCCGTCCTTCAGCGCCTCCTCCGGGTCCTTGCCGGAGACGCCCGCGGCCTGGAGCATCTCGCGGGCCAGGCGCACGGTCAGCTCGACCACGTCCTCGGGCCCGCCGCCGGCGAGCACCTCGACGGACTCGGTCACCTCCAGCGCGTTGCCCACCGCGCGGCCCAGCGGCCGGTCCATCGCGGTGAGCAGGGCGACGGTGTTCACCCCGGCGTCGGTGCCCAGCTCGACCATGGTCGTGGCCAGCTCGCGGGCCCGCTCGACGGTCTTCATGAACGCGCCGGAGCCGACCTTGACGTCCAGCACCAGCGCGCCGGTGCCCTCCGCGATCTTCTTGGACATGATCGAGGAGGCGATCAGCGGGATCGACTCGACCGTGCCGGTCACGTCGCGCAGCGCGTAGAGCTTCTTGTCCGCCGGGGCGAGCCCGTCACCCGCCGCGCAGATGACCGCCCCGGCCTTGTTCAGCACGTCGAGCATCTCGTCGTTGGACAGCAGGGCCCGCCAGCCGGGGATGGACTCCAGCTTGTCCAGCGTGCCGCCGGTGTGGCCCAGGCCGCGTCCCGACAGCTGCGGCACGTAGCCGCCGCACGCGGCCACCAGCGGGGCCAGCGGCAGGGTGATCTTGTCGCCGACGCCGCCGGTGGAGTGCTTGTCGGTGGTACGGCCAGGCAGCGCGGACCAGTCCATCCTGGCCCCCGACCTGATCATGGCCTGGGTCCACTCGGCGATCTCCCGCCGGTTCATGCCGTTGAGCAGGATCGCCATCGCGAGCGAGGACATCTGTTCGTCGGCGACCACACCTCCGGTGTAGGCGTCGATCACCCAGTCGATCTGCTCCCGCGACAGCTCGCGGCCGTCCCGTTTGGTGACGATGACGTCGATGGCGTCCATGATCAGGCCCCCCGGCTCAGGTCGTCGGGCCCGAAGGCGTACGGCAGGATCTCCGCCATCGGCTTCGGCCCGTCCACGGTCTCCACGAGCAGCGTGTTACCGCCGAACTCGAACAGCAGCTGGCGGCAGCGCCCGCACGGCATGAGCAGCTCCTCGTGCCCGTCCACGCAGGTGAAGGCGACCAGCCGGCCGCCCCCGCTCGCCTGGAGCGCCGAGACCAGCCCGCACTCGGCGCACAGGCCGACGCCGTAGGAGGCGTTCTCCACGTTGCACCCGGACACGACGCGCCCGTCGTCCACCAGCGCGGCGGCGCCCACCGGGAACTTGGAGTAGGGCGCGTAGGCGTTGCCCATGGCCCGTACGGCCTCCGCCCGCAGCGCGGCCCAGTCGATCGTGTCGGTCATTTCGCCTGACCCTTCCGGTACGGCAGGCCGTCGGCTGCCGGCATTCGCAGGCGCTGGGCGGCCAGCGACAGCACCAGCAGCGTGGTGATGTGCGGGGTGACGGAGGTGAACTGCGGCGGGATGCTGTCGGTCAGCGCGAAGGCGACGAGCACGGCGAGCGCCGAGACGCCGGTGAGCACCGCGGCCCGGCTGCGGTTCTGCCGGACGAGCTGGTGGACCGCCACCGCGGCGAGCAGGATCGCCACGAGCAACAGCAGCGCGTGCACGGACTCGCCGCCCCGGCGCAGCTGGAGCGCGTCGGTGTAGCCGAACAGCAGCGCGCCGCCCGCCAGACCGCCCGGCCGCCAGTTACCGAAGATCATGGCGGCGAGGCCGATGAAGCCGCGCCCGCCGGTCTGGCCCTCGCGGTAGGCGCTGGAGGCCACCAGCGACAGGAACGCCCCGCCCAGGCCCGCGAGCGCGCCGGAGATGACGACCGCCACGTACTTGTAGGTGTAGACGTTGACGCCGAGCGACTCGGCCGCGACCGGCCGCTCACCGCAGGAGCGCAGCCGCAGGCCGAACGCCGTACGCCACAACACGTAGAACGTCAGCGGGATCAGCAGGATCGCCAGGATGGTGAACAGCGAGACGTTGGTGGTCAGGCCCCGCAGGATGCCGGCCAGGTCGGAGATCAGGAACCAGTGCCTGGCCTCCAGGTCCGCCAGCGCCTCGCCGACCCACGGCAGGCTCACGACCCCGGGCTTGGGCACCGGCGGCGACTGGGTGTCCCCGCCGCCCGGCATGTCGGCGAAGGTCACCTTGGACAGGAACTGGGTGATGCCCAGGCCCAGGATGTTGATCGCGACACCGGAGATGATGTGGTCGACGCCGAAGCTCACGGTGGCCACCGCGTGCAGCAGGCCGCCGACCGCGCCGCCGACCGCCCCGGCGAGCACGCCCGCCCAGGGGTTGTCGAACTGGATCGCGCCCCAGGCCCCGGCCCAGGTGCCCAGGATCATCATGCCTTCCAGGCCGATGTTGACCACGCCGGCCCGCTCGGACCACAGACCGCCCAGACCGGCCAGGCCGATCGGCACGGCCAGCGCGACGGCCGCGTTGATCGCGCCCGCCGAGGTGAGGTCGACGGCGTCGGTGACGGAGCGGGTGACCGCCAGCAGGAAGACCAGGGCGGCCACGCCGATCAGCAGGAGCCGCCAGGTGAGCTTGAACTTCCCGGCGGTCGCGGTCGGCTCCACCGGAGCCTGACCCGTCTTCAGGCCGCTTGCGCTCATGCCGACGCTCCTTCGCGCGGCGGGGTGGTCGTGCCCGCCAGTTCCTTGCTCACCCTGCGCTGCTCGGCCGTGATCTGGTAACGGTGCACCAGCTCGTAGGCGATGATGACCGAGAGCACGATGGTTCCCTGCATGATCAGGACGATCTCCGGAGAGATCTCGTGGAGCTGCAGGATGCTCGACGAGGTGTCGAGGAAGGCCCACAGCAGCGCGCCGAACGCGATGCCGACCGGGTGGTTGCGGCCCAGCAGCGCGATCGCGATGCCGGTGAAGCCGAGGCCGGTGGGGAAGTCCAGGCTGTAGGAGTAGGACGACCCGAGCAGCTGCGGCATGCCGATCAGGCCCGCGGCCCCGCCGGACAGCAGCATCGCGATGATGACCATCTTCTTGACGTTCACACCGCTGGCGACCGCGGCCGTCTCCGAGCGGCCGGTGGCGCGCAGGTCGAAGCCGAAGCGGGTCCGGTTGAGCAGCACGTGATAGGCCACGCCCACGACGACCGCCAGGATGAGCAGGCCGAAGACCTTGGCCTCGGTCCCGGGGATGATCGCCATGCCGGGCACCTGCCCGGACTCGGCGATCGGCTTGGTGCCGATGTTGTTGCTGCCCGCGACCTCGACGGCCAGGCGCTCCTTGTTGAGCAGCCAGGCGCCGAGGGAGGTGGCGATGGCGTTCAGCATGATCGTGGAGATGACCTCGCTGACCCCGCGCTTGACCTTGAGCAGGGCGGCGATCGAGGCCCATCCGGCGCCGACCAGCATGGCCACCAGGATGATCATGGCGATGTGCAGCGGGCCGGGCAGCGCGATCGCGCCGCCCACCGCGGCGGCGATCAGCGCCGCCAGGCGGTACTGGCCGTCGACTCCGATGTTGAACAGGTTCATCCGGAACCCGATCGCCACCGCGATCGCGGACAGGTAGAACGTCGTCGCGGAGTTCAGCGTCAGCACGATCGACCGCGGCTGCGTGCCGTAGTCGATCATGATCCCGAGCGTCTCCAGCGGCGGGTCGCCGCTGATCAGCAGGACGACCGAGGTGACCACCCCGGCGAAGACGATGGCCAGCAGCGGCGCGGCCAGCGAGAGCAGGCCGCTCAGCCGTACCCGCCCGAGCAGGCGGTCGGCGAAGCCGGGCTCGGCGGCGTTCATGCGATGCCTCCGGACACGCCGGGTACGGCGCGCACTACGTGAATGGTCATGCCGCTTCTCCGGCTCCCGTCATGGCCGAGCCGAGCTGCTCGGGCGTCACGTTCTGCGGATCCACGTCGGCGACGATGCGCCCGCGCAGGATCACCTTCAGCGTGTCCGACAGACCGATCAGCTCGTCCAGGTCGGCAGAGATCAGCAGGACGGCCAGGCCCGCGGCCCGCGCGGCGCGCAGGTGGTCCCAGATCGCGGCCTGGGCGCCGACGTCCACACCGCGCGTCGGGTGCGAGGCGATGAGGAAGACCGGGTCTCCGCTCATCTCCCGGCCGACGATCAGCTTCTGCTGGTTTCCGCCGGACAGGGCCGCGGCGTCCACGTCGATGCCGGGAGTGCGCACGTCGTACTCCTCGACGATGCGCTGGGTGTCCCTGCGGGCTCCGGCGCGGTCGATCCAGGGGCCCTTGACGTTGGGCTTGCGCGTCTGGTGGCCGAGGATGCGGTTCTCCCAGAGCGGGGCCTCCAGCAGCAGGCCGTGCCGGTGCCGGTCCTCGGGGATGTAACCGATGCCGGCCTCGCGGCGGCGCAGCGTGGACCAGGCGGAGATGTCGTGCTCGCCGAGCCGGATCTCCCCGTCGGCGGGACGCATGCCCATGATGGCCTCGACCAGCTCGGCCTGGCCGTTGCCCTCGACGCCGGCGATGCCGAGCACCTCGCCCTTGCGGATGTCGAAGGTGACACCGTCCACGATGCAGCGCTCGTCCGGCGAGTGCACCGAGAGGTTCCGCACCGAGAGCGCCACCACGTCGGTGACGGTGGACTCGCGCGTCTCGGGGCTGGGCAGCTCGCTGCCGACCATGAGCTCGGCGAGCTGGCGGGCGGTGACGCCCTTGGGGTCCACGCTGGCCACCGTGGTGCCGCGGCGGATGACGGTGATGGCGTCGGCGACCGAGAGCACCTCGTCCAGCTTGTGCGAGATGAAGATGATCGTCAGCCCCTCGCGGACCAGCTCGCGCAGGTTGCCGAAGAGCTCGTCGACCTCCTGGGGCACGAGGACCGCGGTCGGCTCGTCGAGGATCAGGATGCGCGCGCCCCGGTAGAGGACCTTGAGGATCTCCACCCGCTGCCGGGCGCCGACGCCCAGATCCTCGACCATGGCGTCGGGGTCGATGCCCAGGCCGTAGGTGTCGGAGATCTGCTTGATCTTCCTGCGCGCGGTGCCGAAGTCGAGGGCGATGCCGCCCTTGCGCGGCTCGCTGCCCAGGACGACGTTCTCCAGCACGGTCAGGTTGTCGGCCAGCATGAAGTGCTGGTGGACCATGCCGATGCCGGCGGCGATGGCGTCGGAGGGGGAGCGGAAGGTCACGGCCGAGCCGTTGACGCGGATCTCCCCCTCGTCCGGACGCTGCATGCCGTACAGGATCTTCATGAGGGTGGACTTGCCCGCGCCGTTCTCGCCGACGATGGCGTGCACGTGCCCCTGCTGTACGGACAGGGAGATGTCGCGGTTGGCCACGACGCCGGGGAAACGCTTGGTGATCCCCGCGAGCTCGACGGCCGGTGTCGAGGTGCTGATGACGGCCTCCTCCATGCGGATGGCCACGATTACGTAACGTGATGGGGAAAGTAGGTCGAAGGGCCCGGGGAATCCTCCGCCGGGCCCTTCATTGATATCAGGTCACAGGACGCCTGATATCAGGTCAGGAGACTTCCTTCGGCACGGTGATCTCGCCGGAGATGATCTTCTGCTTGTACTCGTCGAGCTTGGTCTTGATGTCGTCGACCTGACCGCCGGTGGTGGAGTAGTCGACGCCGCTCGCCTTGAGGTCGTAGACGGTCGTGCCCGACTTGGCCGCACCGGAGGTGGCGCCCTTCAGGAAGTCGAAGACCGCGACGTCGACCTTCTTGACCATGGAGGTCATGATGACGTCGCGCACGTCCTCGGCAGCCGTCTTGGCCTGGTCGGAGTCGACACCGATCGCCTTGCCGTTCGCGGCCTTGGCCGCCTCGAAGACGCCGCCGCCGGAGCCGCCCGCGGCGTGGTAGATCACGTCGGCGCCCGCGTCGAACATGCCCTCGGCCGCGGTCTTGCCCTTGGCCGGGTCGGCGAAGCCGGCGAAGTCCGGCGGCTGGGTCAGGTACTTGACGTCAACCTTGATGTCGGACTTGACGGCCTTGGCGCCGGCGACGAAGCCCGCCTCGAACTTCTTGATCAGCGGAACCTCGACGCCGCCGACGAAGCCCACGTGGTTCTTGGTCGACTTCAGCGCCGCGGCGGCGCCGACCAGGAAGGACCCCTCGTGCTCGGCGAAGACCAGGTTGGAGATGTTCGGCCCGGTGGCGGCCTCGTCGTCGACGATGGCGAACTTCACATCGGGGAACTCGGTGGCGACCTTCTTCACCGGACCGGAGTAGGCGAAGCCCACCGCGATGATCGGGTTGAAGCCGCCCTGGGCGAGCAGGCGCAGCCGCTCCTCCTTGGCCGCGTCGGTCTCGCCGTTGCCGGCCTCGAGCTCCTTGGTCTCGGCGAGGCCCAGCTCGGTCTTGGCCTTGTCCAGACCGGCGGCGGCGGCGTCGTTGAACGACTGGTCGCCACGACCGCCGATGTCGTAGGCGAGACCGACCTTCGCGCCGCTGGCGGCCGGAGCGCTGCTCGCGGCACCGCTCGGGCTGGCGGACGTGGCCGGCTCGTCGCCTCCACACGCGGCGGCGCCCATGAGCATGCCGCCGGCCAGTGCAGTCGCGGCCAGCCTGCCGAATCGGTTCTGAAGCAAGATGGACTCCCTTCGCGTTCTCAGTGCACGCGCGAAGAGACGCACGGCAACCCTGCACGGAAGATAGTTGTTCGGCGAGCATGGACCAAACCAGCACACAGCTCCGCAATAGGTCCGTTACCCAGCTCACGCCACCTTGTGACACGCGGGGGCGATCGACGCTACTGGCGAGTAGGGTAGATCGACTCCGCATGCGGCCGCCAGAGAGGCCGATGATCCGGCCGGCGGGTCGCCCCGCCCCACCCTGACGGAAGGCGACTATCTCGGTACGCGATGCACTTTTTTAGTGATGAACGTGACCGCTATGGCGTAAGGGGAAATCCAGTCCGCGGTGTTAGTTGTCCAAATTCAACATCACGACCTGCTCCCCGGTGCCCGGCCGCTGCCCCTCCCACAGGGCCGTCAGCGCGGTCGCCGCCAGGAAGCGCACGCCGGTGCCGATGCAGGTCTCGTCGACGTCGAAGGTGCCCTGGTGGATGTCGCCGGCGTGCGCCTCACCCGGAGTGCGCGTGCCGAGCCGGGCGAAGGCGCCGGGGACGGACTCGAGGTACCAGCCGAAGTCCTCACCGCCCAGGCTCTGCTGGGTCGGCACCGAGGCCCCCTCGCCGAGCACGCCCTCCGCCGCCTCGATCAGCATCTGCACGCTGACCTCCTCGTTGACCACCGGAGGCACGCCGCGCACGTAGTCCATCTGCGCCTCGATGCCGTAGGCGGCGGCGACCGACTCCAGCAGCGCCTTGATCATGTCGGGGGCCGCGTGCCAGGCCTCCTCGTCCAGGCAGCGCACGGTGCCCTCGGCGACGCCGTCGTCCGGGATCGCGTTGGCCGCGGAACCGGCCTCGACCCGCCCCCAGACCAGGCTGAGCGACGAGCGGGGGTCGACCCTGCGGGAGAGCGCGGCGGGCAGCTCGGTGAGGATCTTGGCCAGCGCGAAGACCAGGTCGGCGGTCAGGTGCGGCCGGGCGGTGTGTCCGCCGGGGCCGCTGACCCGGACGGTGACCCGGTCGCAGGCGGAGGTGATCGGGCCGATCTTGAGGCCGACCTTGCCGACGTCCACCCGGGGGTCGCAGTGCAGGCCGAAGATCCGGTCCACGCCGCTGAGGCCGCCGGCGGCCATGACCTCCAGCGCGCCGCCGGGAAGCTCCTCGGCGGGCTGGAAGATCAGCCGGACCCGGCCGGGCAGCAACCCGGCCTCCGCCTGGCGGGCCAGGAAGAGCGAGGTGCCGAGCAGGACCGTGGTGTGCACGTCGTGCCCGCAGGCGTGGCAGACGCCGGGCACGGTCGAGCTGTAGGGGACGTCCTTCTCGTCGGGCACGGGCAGCGCGTCGATGTCGGCCCGCAGCGCCACGGTGGGCCCGTCGCCGCTGCCCACGTCGCAGATCAGGCCGGTGCCGCGGGGCAGCACCGACGGGAGCAGCCCGGCGGCGGTGAGCTTGTCGGCGATGCGCTGCGTCGTGCGGTATTCGGCGAAGCCGAGCTCAGGGTGCATGTGAAGATCACGGCGGAACCCGATCAGCTCGCTCTCACAGCCGGCGAGGAACGCGTCGAGCTCCCCTCGCAGATCCATCCCCCGCATCGGTCACCGTCCCATCCGCGTCAGTGCTTTCAAATCCTCGACGCCTATGCCAACTGCCCGCCAACTGCCCAGATACCAGATATGCCACTGCCCAGAATCACGCGACCCATGAAGCAGCACCGAAAAGCGATCCCCGCACGGAGGGACCGGAGTGGGTGCACGGGCCGTCAGCGCGGATGACAATGCGCCGGTGCGGGAACGGCGGGCCGGTGTGGGGCCGCCGGCGGCACACCGACGTATGCATCGACTGTATCTCTCTTGGGCTGGCACTCGTCGACATCTGTGCCAAATGTTTCGCCGCCCCATACATATCTCTCGTCCCTCCTGACCCAGGAGGACCATGACGAATAGCTCAGAACGACCACAGGCAGTAGTCGGAGCGGAGTGGCCTAGACCACCCGTGCACCGCCCGGCGGCGGTTGAAACCTCGCTGAACTGGCACCTTAGGTGACTTCAGGTGCCACTCATCGAACCCGGCGGATGGATGTAAGCGAGAAGAATGCGTGATTCACTCCGCTTATGATCACTAATATCCCATTTGGGGAGAAGCACTCCAGGTTGAGCATCTTCGAACCGAACGAGGGAACCCTGGTGGTCATCCCCTCGTTGTCCCTTCCTCAGGACGAACTGCGCAGGATAACCGGGGCGCGATGCTACGAGGAACGGCTCCTCTTCCTGCTCATGGCCCTGCGGCGGCCGGCGCTGCGGCTGGTGTACCTCACCTCCGCGCCGGTGGATCCGGCGATCGTCGACTACTACCTGAGCTTTCTGGACGACCCCCGGGAGGCGCGCGGCCGCCTGGAAATGATCCATCTGGGTGGGCGTCCCACCGGCCCCCTCACCGAGGAGATCCTCCGCGACCCCGGCATGATCGCGCGGATCCGGCGGGCCGTACGGGACACCGAGGACGCGTGGCTGGTCCCCTTCGTCGTCAGCGAGGCCGAGGAGCGGCTGTCCTCGCTGCTCGGGCTGCCCGTCTACGGCCCCGCCACCGCGCTGGCCCACCTGGGCTCCAAGAGCGGGGGCCGGCTGGTCGCGGAGGATGCCAAGGTACCGCTGGCCCGCGGTTTCGCCGACCTGCGGTCGCTGACGGAGGTGGAGCACGCCGCCCGGGTCCTGGGCGAGGGCCGGTTGATGATCAAGCTCAACAACAGCTACTCCGGCCTGGGCAACGCCGTGGTGGTCAAGGACGACCGGCCGCTCACCGCCTGCCACACGAGCTTCTCCGCCTCCGACGAGAACTGGACGACCTTCGCCGAGAAGATCGCCGAGCGCGGGGCCGTGATCGAGGAGTTCGTCGAGGGCCGTCCCCTGTACTCCCCCAGCGCCCTGGCCAGGATCACCCCCGGCGGCGCCTACGACGTCGTGGCCACGCACGACCAGGTCCTCGGCGGGGCCAACGGGGACGTGTACCAGGGGTGCACCTTCCCGGCGCGGCCGGAGTACCGCGAGGCGGTGGGCGAGTGCGCCGAGCGCATCGCCGCGGTCCTGTCCGGCCGGGGCGTGGTGGGAGTGTTCGGGATGGACTTCTTCGCCGTCAAGACCGACGGCGGCTACCGCGCGCTGCTGTGCGAGATCAACCTGCGCATCGGGGGCACCACCCACCCCTTCGGCGCCGCGCTGCTGACCACCGGCGCCGTCTACGACCCCGGGAGCGGCACGCTGAAGTGCGGGGAGCAGTCCAAGTACTACGTCGCGACGGACAACTGCGCCGCCGACTGCCTGCGGGGCCGTACGCCCGGGGAGGTCGTCGAGATGGTGCGCGCGGCGGGGCTCGGCTTCGACCGCGACTCCCTCACCGGGAACGTCCTCCACCTGCTCGGCGCGGTCCCGGAGTACGGCAAGCTCGGCTTCACCAGCATCGGCGACTCCGCCGAGGAGGCCGCCGACCTACACCGGCGGACGCTTCGGGCTCTTTGCCCAGGCTCGTAGGCCGATCGCGCCCAGTACGAGGGCGAGGACGATGTTGACCCCGATCAGGACGCCGTGCACCACGTAGAACGACGTGGGATGGCCGTCGGCGAGGTTGAAGCCAAGGTTGATCCATTCGAAGATCATGAAAGCGGCAAGCGCCAGTAGGAATCCGGCGATCTTTCGTGATATTTGCATTATGTCGGCATCCTGTCGCGTGCTCCTGACCTGGTCGGGCATGGGCAAACACATGCGAATCGGTACGAAGCTACCCTGAGATCACTATGGCGATGAAACATGTCGCGCCTGTCGGGGTACTGCTCGCGGCGACCACCTTCCTGTCCGCTCCCGCGTACGCCGGAGCCTCCGGCGGCGTTCCCGTGCACGGTGCCGGGACTCCCACGAGCCTCGGGACCCTCACGCGCGCCGCTCCGACCGGAGCCGAGCCCGTGGGAGGTGCGCGGCTGGGCGAGCGCGGGATCATCATGCCCGAGGGGGTCAAGGCCCCGCCCAAGACCGCCGCGAAGTCCTACGTGATCGCGGACGCCGACACCGGCGAGGTGCTCGCCGCCAAGAACCCGCACGGCCGCTACCGTCCGGCCAGCACGCTCAAGGCGCTGACCGCCCTGACGCTCATCCCCAAGCTCGACAAGGCCACGAAGATCCGGCCGAGCAGGAACGCCGTCAACCAGGAGGGCAGCGCGGTCGGTCTGGTGACCAAGCCCCTCTACACGGTGGAGGACCTGTTCAAGGCGCTGATGCTGGTCTCGGGCAACGACTCGGCGATGGCGCTGGCGGAGGCCAACGGCGGCCTGGACAAGACTCTGGCGGACATGAACGCCGAGGCCCGGCGGTTGCAGGCCCTCGACACCGTGGCCAAGACGCCCAGCGGCCTGGACAAGCCCGGGCAGAGCAGCTCGGCCTACGACCTGGCGCTGATCGCGCGCGCCGGTCTCGCCAACGACGACTTCCGTCGCTACGTCAGCCTGAAGACCGACAAGTTCCCCGCGCCCAAGGGGCACTACGAGATCGGCAACCACAACAGGCTGCTGTGGCGCTACAAGGGCATGATCGGCGTCAAGAACGGCTGGACCTCCAAGGCCCAGGCCAGCTTCGTCGGCGCGGCCCGGCGCAACGGGCACACGGTCATCGTGTCGATCATGCGGCACGACGGCTACTTCTGGGAGGACGTCTCCGACCTGCTCGACTGGGGGTTCGCCGCCCGCGGCAAGGTCGCCCCGGTCGGCCGGCTGGTGGACCCGGTCCCCGACCCCGCCCCGCTGCCCTCCGGCTCAGCCGTGCCGTTGAAGGCGGAGGCGCCCACCCCGCTCCCCGCCGCCGACGCGACGGCCGCCAAGACCGTCCCGGAGTCCACCGGCCCGGTCACCTACCTGCTCGTCGCGGGGGCACTCGGCGGCCTGGTCTGGCTCGGGTACGGCATGCACCGCCGCCGCCGTCAGCCCTAGGAGGCCGTACGGCCCCGCGTCCGCATCAGGTGTCCCGGTCGGCCCGTGCCGGGGATCGCGGCCGAGCCGGGCCGGGCGCCGCCCACCCGCAGGACAAATCCACGGTGGGCCGGGTATTGCCCACCCGTGAGGCACGTCCGTGGTGGGCCGGGCGCCGCCCACCCGCAGGACAAATCCACGGTGGGCCGGGTGTCACCCGCCCGTGAGGCACGTCCGTGGTGGGCCGGGTGTCACCCGCCCGTGAGGCACGTCCGTGGTGGGCCGGGTGCCGCCCACCCGAGCTGCGCCTCACCGATGGGCAGCATCCGGCCCACCCGGGCTGCGCCGCACGGCAACCGAACCCGTCCCCACGACACCACGACGCCAAGGCGCCGGAGCACCAGAACACCGGCAGCACCGGCAGCACCGGAACACCGGAACACCGGAGCACATGGTCTGCCTGGAGGCAGCCACCGCGGTGGCGGCCTGGCGAATGCCTCCGGTACCTCCAACGTCGGGTTCGCAGCCGCCGGTGGGCCGGTGGCGATGCCCGGGTCGTCGCTTCTGACCGTCAGGGCGATCGTGTGAGAGTGACGTGGATGGTCCACCCGGTGGTCCTCGACCACCGTTCATCCTGGGCACCCTGACCTCACGGACACCCTGACCTCACGGACACCCTGACCTCACGGACACCCTGACCTCACGGACACCCTGATGTCGCGGCACCTTGATGTCGTGCGGCCGACCTGACTGTCGTGCGGCGCAGCTCGGGTGGGCGACACCCGGCTCACTGCGGACGCGCCTCACGGGTGGGCAGCATCCGGCCCACCAGGCACCGCCGCCGTCGTCAGCCCTGGGAGGCCGTACGGCTCCGCGTCCGCATCAGGTGTCCCGGTCGGGCCCGTGCTGGGGATTGCGGCCGAGCTGGGCCGGGTCGACGAGGTCGTTGCCCATGTTCGGAAAGGGCGTGGGCTCGGGGGGCGGGCCGAAGGAGGCGGTGGCGGTCCAGGCGGCGGCGTACATGATGATCCGGGCGGAGAAGTTGATCCAGACCAGCAGGCCGACCATCACCGCGAACACCCCGTAGATGGGGTTGCCCAGAGTGAACGAGAGCAGGAACGCGGCAAGCTGCTTGAGCAGGGCGAAGGCGACCGCGCCCAGCAGCGCGCCGCGGAGCACCACCCGGAAGGGCTGCGTGGAGCGGCCCAGCCAGCCCAGCAGGATCAGGAAGACCACGGTGTCGGCGGCCACGCTGACCACCAGACCGACGAGGGAGATCGTGGCGGTGGCGAGGAACGACTTCGACAGGCCCAGCCATCCGGCCACGGTCTCGCTGGCCTGGGTGGCGAAGCCGCCGATCACGACCGAGGCGAGCATCGTGATGCCGACCAGGATCAGCGCGGACAGGTCGCGGAGCTTGCCGAGGGCGAAGTTGAGCGGCGGCTCGGTGGTCATGGACATCTGCCGCAGGGAGCCGCGCAGGACGTCGATCGCTCCGAGACCGGAGTAGAGGAGACCGAGCAGGCCGATGACCCCGGCGGTGGTCTTGGAGTTGGCGATCTCCTCGATCGGAAGCAGGTCGGCCAGACCCGGCAGATAGGCGTCGATGGCCTTGTTCAGGGCCTCCACGGCACCCGGTGTGGAGGACAGGAAGAAGCCGAAGAGCGAGTAGGCCAGCACGATGATCGGGAAGAACGACAGGAAGGCGAAGTAGGTGACCGCCCCGGCCAGCCGGTCGCCGAACTGCAACTGGTAGCGCTGCACGGTCCTGAGCAGGTGGTCGAACCAGTGCCACCTGATCCTGCCGGTCTCGATCCGGTCGTGGCGCCACGTCTGGAACGCCTCGAAACGCTCGCCCAGGTCCGCCATCCGCACCTCCTTGCCCGCCGCACGCGGAGGGAGGAAGCCCGCACGGCGTCCGGAGAACCGGGAGGCCGGACGGGCCGTCGAGCACCACCGCACGTGACGGTTGCGGTACCCCCGGCCCCCGTGGCCAAACGGCCTCCAGGGGCCCCGCGGGGCCGGAGGACGTCCCATCCCGGTGACCGGTCACGCCGTGGGCGGGAACCCCGCCCGGCGACGGGCCACCGGGCGAGCCGGTCACGGAGCGGACCGGTCACGAAGCGGACCGGTCACGAAGCGAGCCGATCACGAAGCGGACCGGTCACGAAGCGAGCCGGTCACGATGCGAGCCGGTCATAGAGCAAGCCGGTTACGGAGCGGACCGGTCGAGCACACCGATCACAAAGAGGGCAGGAACCCCGCCCGGTCGCGGACCTTCTCCATGGTCTCGGCGGCCACCGCGCGGGCCTTGGCGGCTCCGGCGGCGAGCATCTTGTCGAGCGCGGCCTCGTCGGCCAGGAGCTTCTCCGTCCGCTCCCGGATCGGCGTGAAGGCCTCGACCACGGCCTCGGCCACGGCCTTCTTGAAGGTTCCGTAGCCCTGCCCGGCGTAGCGCGTCTCCAGCTCGGGGATCGGCGTGGCGGTCAGCGCGGACAGGATGCGCAGCAGGTTGGCGATGCCGGGCTTGTTCTCCTCGTCGAACAGGATCTCCGAGCCGGTGTCGGTGACCGCGCGCATGACCTTCTTGCGGAGCGGTCCGGGCTCCTCCAGCAGGTCCAGGATGCCCGCGGGCGAGGAGGACGACTTCGACATCTTGGACGTCGGGTCCTGCAGGTCGGTGATCTTCTCGACGCCCTTGACGATGTACGGCTCGGGCAGCGTGAAGGTCTCGCCGAAGCGGTGGTTGAAGCGCTGGGCCAGGTCGCGGGTGAGCTCCAGGTGCTGCTTCTGGTCGGCCCCGACCGGGACCTGGTTCGCCTGGTAGAGCAGGATGTCGGCGGCCTGCAGGATCGGGTAGGTGAACAGGCCGACGCCGGCGGAGGTCTCGCCGTACTTGGCCGACTTGTCCTTGAACTGGGTCATCCGCCCGGCCTCGCCCATGCCGGTCAGGCAGATCAGGATCCAGGCCAGCTCGGTGTGCTCGCGCACGTGGCTCTGGATGAAGACGGTGGACCGCTCGGGGTCCAGGCCGGCGGCGAAGAGCTGGGCCGCGGCGACCCTGGAGCGCCGGCGCAGGAGCTCCGGCTTGTAGTCCACCGTGATGGCGTGCAGGTCGACGACGCAGTAGAAGGCGTCGTAGCCCTCCTGCATCGCGACGTACTGACGCACCGCACCCAGGTAGTTGCCCAGGTGGAAGGAGTCGGCGGTGGGCTGGATGCCGGACAGAACACGGGGACTCGCCATGAAAAGAATTGTGTCAGCTGTCGGGAGTGCTCGGTGCCTCCGCGGCGGGAGCGACGCCGGAATCCGCCGCCGCCCCGGCCGGGCGGTCCTCCTCCGCCCGGGTCTCGGTCTGGGCGTCGGTCTGGGCCTCCGCCGGGGCCGCCGCGCGGCGTTTGATGCGGACCCTCGCCACCCTGCGCCCGTCCATCTCTGTGACGGACATCTCGAAGCCGGGGATCTCGACCCGCTCCCCCTTGACCGGCAGGTGGCCCAGCGCCGCCATCATGAACCCGCCGAGCGTCTCGTAGGGACCGTCGGGCAGCCGGATGCCGGTCTCCTGCGCCACCTCTCCCAGGTTGGTCAGCCCTTCGAGCTCGACCTCGCCGGCGGGCAGCACGACCTGTTCGTCCTCCACGTCGTGTTCGTCGCGGATGTCGCCCACGAGCTCCTCGACGAGGTCCTCCAGAGTGACGATCCCCGCCGTGCCGCCGTACTCGTCCACTACGATCGCCAGGTGGTGCCCCTCGTCGCGCATCTCCGACAGCGTCGTCAGCACCCGCTTGCTGGTGGGCACCATCTTGACCGGCCGGATCTGCACCACCTCGCTGATCGGCTCGATCGAGCCGGTCAGGACCGGGTCGAGCAGGTCGCGGATGTGCACGAAACCGATGATGTCGTCGTAGGTGTCGCGGTAGACCGGGAAGCGGGAGTGCGGCATGGCCGCGGCCAGGACGGCCGCCTCGGCCAGACGCGTGTCGGCGGACATGAACTCCACCTCGGTGCGCGGCAGCATCACCTCGCGGAGCTGCCGCTTGCCCGCCGCGAAGACCTCCGCGATCAGATTGCGCTCGTCCGGGGTGAGCTCCTGGTGGCCGACCACCATGTCACGCAGCTCCTCGGTGGAGATCTCCTCGCGGTCGGCCGCGGGGTTGCCGCCGAGCAGCTTGACCACGCCGTCGGTGGACTTGGACAGCGCCCAGATGATCGGCCGGGACAGCGCGGCCATCCGGTCCAGGAACGGCGCCACCAGCAGCGAGAGCCCCTCGGCCCGCTGCAGGGCGAGCCGCTTGGGCACCAGTTCGCCCAGGACCAGCGAGACGTAGGAGATCACGAGGGTCACCAGCACCAGCGCCGCCGGCGCGGCGGCGGCCTCGGGCACGCCCCAGCCGGCCACGACGGGGACCAGGTCCTTGGCGAGGGTGTCGGCGCCGAACGCGGCCGACAGCATGGTCGCCACGGTCACGCCGATCTGCACGGCCGACAGGAAGCGGTTGGGGTCGCGGGCGAGCTTGGCCGCTCTGGCCCCTCTGCGCCCGTGCTCGGCGAGTCTGCGTACCTGGCTCTCGCGCAGGGAGACCATCGCCATCTCGGCGCCCGCGAAGAACCCGCCGATCAGCACGAAGAGCAGGACCAGGGCGATATTGCCCAGGACACCGTTCACAGGACCGTCCCCATCAGGCCCGCCGTCCGTTCCGGCCGGAGTCGACAGTGGATTTGACAGCATATGCTGGCAGTAGGCTTACATAAATAAACATCTACCCACAGAATCAAACAGGAGGGCTCGTGAAGCTGCTGGTCACCGGAGGAGCCGGCTACATCGGAAGCGTCGTGGCGGCGCAGCTCGTCGAGGCCGGCCACCAGGTCACCGTGCTGGACGACCTCTCCACCGGTCACGCGGACGCGGTGCCGCCGGGAGCGCGCTTCGTCGAGGGCTCGATCACCGAGGCCGCCTCCGTGCTGGAGGGCACGGACGCCGTGCTGCACTTCGCCGCCAGGTCCCTGGTCGGCGAGTCCGTGCAGAAGCCGGGGCTCTACTGGGCGCACAACCTGGGCGGCACCCTCGCCCTGCTGGACGCCATGCGCGCCGCCGGCGTCGGCCGGATCGTCTTCTCCTCCACCGCGGCGACGTACGGCGAGCCCGAGCGTTCCCCGATCCTGGAGACCGACCCGACCCGCCCGACCAACCCCTACGGCGCCTCCAAGCTGGCGGTCGACACCGCGCTCACCGCGTTCGCCGGCCTGTACGGCCTGGCCGCGGTGAGCCTGCGCTACTTCAACGTGGGCGGCGCCCACACCGCCGGGGACGGCCGGGTCTACCGCGAGCGGCACACCGTGGAGACCCATCTGATTCCAAACGTCCTGGCCGTGGCGCTCGGGCAGCGCGAGTCGGTCAACGTGTTCGGCACGGACTACCCGACTCCCGACGGGACATGTGTGCGCGACTACATCCACGTGGCCGACCTGGCGCGGGCCCACCTGCTGGCGCTGGAGGCCTGCACGCCGGGCGAGCACAAGATCTACAACCTGGGCAACGGCACCGGCTTCTCGGTCCAGGAGATCCTGTCGGTGTGCCGCGAGGTCACCGGTCACCCCATCCCCGCGACCGTCGCCGAGCGCCGCGCGGGGGACCCGGCGGTACTGGTGGCCTCCTCCGAGAAGATCCAGCGCGAGCTCGGCTGGAAGCCGGAGCACCCGTCGGTCCGGGACATCGTCGCCGACGCCTGGGCCGCCCTGCCCCGCTGACACCGCGGCGGCCTCAGCGCACCCGCATGCGGGCCACGTTGTTGCCGGGACGGCGGTCGCCCACCCGCGCCGAGTGGACCGAGGCCTTGGCCCGCACCGGTTGGCCGGTGGAGCTGAAGTCGAGGTCGAGCCTGACCCGCCCGCCGGGGGCGACGGCCCGCAGCCTGCATCCGACGTAGCCGGGCCGGGGGCGGCAGCGGGCGCCCCGCGCCGCCAGGAAGCGCGCCCGCCTGGCCTGGAAGAAGACCAGGGCGTCGCGGACGGTCCGCGGTCCCCGGTTGCGCACGACCGCGGCCATCGTGACGGTCCGGCCGGTCCGGAACCTGCCCGCGGACCGGATCGCCAGGTCGGCGCCCTCGTCCACCGGGGTCAGCGTCCGCGCCGAGTCGTTGGCGACGTTGTCGTCCACCACCTCGGAGGAGACCGTGGCGACCGCCACCAGCGGCCCGCGGGCGGTGGGGCGGACCATGCCGGTGATCGTCACCGCGCCGCTGCCGCCGGGCGGCACGTCCGACCGCGAGGCGCAGACCACCTCTCCCCCGGCCGCGCCCGGCACGCACTCGGCCACGTCGGTGCCGAGGATCGCCACCCCGGCCGGGATCCGGACGGTGAGCACCGGCAGCACCGCCTCGCCCGGACCCGCGTTATGGACCTTCACCCGGTAGCTCAGCGGCTGCCCCGGCTGGGCCCGCCCCGGCGAGACCCGCATCCGCACCGACAGGTCCGCTCCGCCCCAGTTCGGATCCGAGGGCTGCGCCACCGCCGTACCGGGCGATCCGGCGAGGACGAGACTGACCACTCCAGCGACGACCCGCGCCGCAGCATACGTGTTGAACACCGATTCCCCCGACCATCAGTGACGATTGAACGCGCAGATCACGCCCGCGCGGCCGACCGACACGCCGCGTCTTCGCCGGGACGCGCGAGAGCCCCGGACCCACGGGTCCGGGGCTCTCGCGGCACTCGGATCAGATCAGGCCGAGCTGGCGGACGGCCTCGCGCTCCTCCTCCAGCTCGCGCACCGAGGCGTCGATGCGCTCGCGGGAGAAGGCGTCGATCTCCAGGCCCTGGATGATCTCCCACTTGCCGTTGCGCGAGGCGACGGGGAAGGAGGAGATGAGGCCCTCGGGCACGCCGTACGAACCGTCGGACGGGATGGCGGCGGAGGTCCACTCGGTGCCGTTGACCCAGTCGTAGACGTGGTCGATCGCGGCGTTGGCGGCGGAGGCGGCCGAGGACGCGCCCCGGGCCTCGATGATCGCGGCGCCGCGCTTGGCCACGGTCGGGATGAAGGTGTCGCGCAGCCAGGCCTCGTCGACCAGCTCGGCGGCGATCTTGCCGCCGACCTCGGTGTGGAACAGGTCGGGGTACTGCGTGGCGGAGTGGTTGCCCCAGATGGTCATCTTCTTGATCTCGGTGACCGGGACCTGGAGCTTGGCGCCGAGCTGGGACAGCGCGCGGTTGTGGTCCAGACGGGTCATCGCCGTGAAGCGCTCGGCCGGGACGTCCGGCGCGTGCTGCTGGGCGATCAGCGCGTTGGTGTTGGCGGGGTTGCCCACGACCAGGACGCGGATGTCGTCGGCCGCGTGGTCGTTGATGGCCTTGCCCTGCGGGCCGAAGATGCCGCCGTTGGCCTCCAGCAGGTCACCGCGCTCCATGCCGGCCTTGCGCGGCATTGCGCCGACCAGGAGCGCGACGTTGGCGCCGTTGAAGGCGACGTTCGGGTCATCGGTGATCTCGATGCCCCGCAGCAGCGGGAACGCGCAGTCGTCGAGCTCCATAGCGGTGCCCTCGGCGGCCTTGACGGCCTGCGGGATCTCCAGCAGGCTCAGCGTGACCGGGACGTCAGCGCCCAGCAACTGGCCCGACGCGATGCGGAACAGCAACGCGTAGCCGATCTGACCGGCGGCGCCGGTGACGGTGACCTTTACGGGAGTCTGGGCCATGACCTTCCCCCACTCGAAGGATGAATTCTGACGGTGGGATGTTACCCCTCTGCCTGCGGCGGTCTCCCGGCGAGGGCCGTGATCCGTCCGCCGGGCAGCGCCAGCAGCGCGACCAGGGCGACGAGCGCGCCGGTGACGGCGAGCCACGGGATTACCGCGGCCGTCGCGGCGGCGTGCGCCGTCTGCGGGCCGTGCAGCGGGATCTGCTCCCGGATGACCGCGGTGTAGAGCGTCCCGCCCAGGGCCAGGGCGACGGAGCCGCCGATCTGCCGGAAGAAGGTCAGGTTCGCGCTGGCGGTCCCGATGAAGCGCGGCGGGACCGACGTCTGGATCGCCACCGTGAGCCCCGACAGCATCGGCCCCATGCCCAGGCCGAGCAGGGCCATCCACCCGGCCAGGGCCACGCCGGAGGTGCCGGCGGTCAGGCCGGCGCACAGCAGCCCCCCGACCGTGATCAGGAACGCCCCGGCCACCAGCCACGGCTTGTACCGCCGGGTCCTGGCGATGAGCGCCCCGGTCACCATGCTGCCGGCGACCATGCCGAGCATGAGCGGGTAGATGCGCAGGCCCGAGTCGGTGGCGCTGAGCCCCATGGCCTCCTGGAAGTAGCGGGGCAGGAAGACCACCCCGGCGTACAGGCAGAAGGCGGTGATGAAGGAGGCCGTGTTGGCCAGGGTGTAGGTCCGGTTGCGGAACAGCTCCAGCGGGATGATCGGCTCGGCCGCGCGCCGCTCGACCATGACGAACACCGCCGTCAGCGCCGCGGCCGCGACGATCGGCCAGAGCACCGGGCCGCTGGTCCAGGAGTGGTCGTCCAGGCCCTTCTCGGTGAGGCCGAGGAGCAGCGCGCCGATCGCCGCCGTGAACACGGCGATGCCGAGATAGTCGGGGCGGGAGCCACGGCCCTGTCCCGGGGAGTACGGCAGCCGCGCCACGATGACCGCGACGAGCAGCAGGCCGACGGGCAGGTTGACCAGGAACGCCCAGCGCCAGCTCGTCGTGTCGGTGAACACCCCGCCGAGGAACGGGCCCGCGACGTAGCTCAGCGCCATCACCCCGCCGATCGCGCCCTGCACCCGGCCGCCGCGCTCCGGTGGGAACAGGTCCATGACCAGGGCCAGGGAGAGCGGGAGCAGGGCGCCCGCGCCGAGGCCCTGCACGGCGCGGAAGGCGATGAGCTGGGTCATGTCCTGCGCCACGCCGCACAGCAGCGAGCCGAGCAGGAACAGCGCGACGCCGGTGAGCAGGAGCGGCTTGCGGCCGTAGACGTCGGACAGCCTGCCGTAGAGCGGGACGGTGATCGTCGAGGTCAGCAGGTACGACGTCACGACCCAGGTGTACAGGTCCGCGCCGCCCAGCTCCCGGACGATCCGGGGCAGGGCGGTGCCGACGATCGTCTGGTCGAGCATCGCCAGGAACATCCCGCCGAGCACGGCGAGCACGAGCAGCCCGTTCCCGGAACGGGTTCGTACCGGAGGATTCAACATGTCGGTAGCCACATGTTGAGAGTGACGTGTCGAATTTTACATGTCAACCCGGATATATGATGGGGGCATGTCCCTGCGCATGGCGCTCCTCGGCCTGCTGTCCCTCTCGGGTCCGGCGAGCGGCTACGACCTCACCAAGCTCTTCGAGAGCTCGATCAACCACGCCTGGCAGGCGCGGCACAGCCAGATCTATCCGGAGCTCAACAAGATGGCCGACGAGGGCCTGGTGACGGTCGAGGAGGACGGCCCGCGCGGGCGCAAGACCTACACGATCACCGAGGAGGGCTCGCGGACGGTCCGCGAGTGGATGCTGACGACGTCGCCGGCCCGCCCGGCCCGCGACGAGAAGACGCTGCGCGCCTTCCTGCTGCCCACGCTGAAGCCGGAGGAGGCGCTGGGCGTGCTCCGCGAGACGATCAGGGACTGCGACGCCAAGCTCGCCGTGCTGGAGGAGATCGAGCGCAGGCCCAGCCGGCCGCGCACGACCGGTTTCGGCCGGTACGCCCTGGACCTGGGCCTGCGTCACACGCGGATGATGCGGGACTGGGCCGCGGAGGCCGCCGAGGAGATCGAGCGGTCTAGCCGCAGCTAGCCATGGCCGGCTGGTCGTTCTCGCGGCCGGGGAAGTTGACGTTGGCGAAGTGCCGGTTGAGCAGCTCCCTGATCGTGCCCTTCCGGTACAGATCCGCGATCACGCCCTGGATGGCCTGGCAGGTGCGCTCGTCGCCCCGCTTCAGGGCCACCGCGTACCGCTCGTCGGTGAGCTTCAGCCCGACCACCCTGTAGCGGACGCTCTCGCGGTCGGCGAACCCGGCCAGCAGCAGGTCGTCGCCGGGCACCGCGTCGACCTCGCCGTTCAGCAGCTTGTTCATGCAGTCGGTGTAGGTCTCGCCGTCGACCAGGGTGAGGTCGGTCACCTCGTCCTGCACCACCTTGGTCGAGGCGCTGCCGGCCGGCCGGCACAGCCGCTTGCCCTCCAGCCCCGCGGTGGAGGAGATCGTCGAGTCGTCTCTGACGAGCACGTCGACGTGGGCGAGGTAGTACGGCCCGGCGAAGGTGACGTCGTCCTGGGCGTTGATCGAGTACGTCGAGATGACCATGTCGACCTCGCCGTCGGCCAGCAGCCTGGGCCGGTCCTCCCGGCGGGTCGCCTTGAAGGTGATGCCGCTCTCCGGCACCCCCAGCGCATCGGCGATCCGGGTGGCCAGGTCCACCTCGAACCCGCTCCACCTCCCGCCGCTGTCGAGCGCGATGCCGGGCAGGAAGTCGCGCATCCCGATGGTGAGCTTCTTCGTCGCGGCGGCCTTGTCCGCCACGGAGGTGAACGCCTTGGTGGAGCCGTCCGTGGGGCCTTCGGTGGGCCCGTCCGTGGGGCCCGTACCGCCCAGGAAGGACGGGCGCCAGCCGCTGGCGTAGACGACCGCGCCGGCGCTGCCGAGCAGCAGCACGGCCACCGCCAGCGCGATCCAGCGGCTCCTGCGCGGGCGCCGCGGCGGCCTGGGCTCCTCGAACGGGCCGGGCCGGGTCTCCTGCCAGCTCGGCGGCCCGACCTCGGCGCCGGCCCAGCCGGGGGCCGAGGGTTCCGTACGGGACGGGTAGGGCACGTACGGCCCCTGCGGGAACGAGGGGGACTCGCCCGCGGAGCGGTGTTCCCGGTCCGCCGGCGGGGACGTACGGGGCTCGGGGGACGAGCTCCCGCGCGGGCCGGGGACCCTCTCGGTCGGAGGCGAGGCGTGCGGGTGGGACGAGGAGGACTCGGCCGGGAGCGCCCCGCGTGAAAGAGATCCGGACGGATGGTCGGCCGGGGACACCCCGTGCGGGCGGGAACCCGGGTCCTCCGGGAGCGTCCCGCGCGGCAGGGACCCGGAGGGATGATCCACCGGAGGCGTCGCCCGCGCCTGGGAGCCCTGGTCCGCCGGGAGCGCCCCGCGCGGCATGGATCCGGACGGATGGTCGGCCGGAGGCGTGGCCCGGGGGTGGGAGCCGGAGGAGCGCGGGTCGGAGGCGGCGGTGCGCACGTGGGACACGCCGCTGTGGTCCGGCACGCGCATGGGGCTGGTCGCATCGTCCGGCTCCGGGGCGCCGGGGCGGGTCGGCTCCGGGGTGCCGGGCCGGGTCGGAGCCGGGGTGCCGTTGCGGACCGCCTCCGGGCTGGCGACCTGGACCCCCTGGGTGAGCACCGCCGGGGAGGCCCCCGCGGTCTCGGAGTGGCCGAGCAGCCGCAGCAGGATCTGGTCGGCCGAGGGCCGCTCCGCGGGGTTCTTGGCCAGCGCCGAGCTGACCACGCCCCGCAGCGGCTCCGGCATCGAGCTGACGTCCACCTCGTGGTTGAGGATGCGGTTCAGCACCACCGCGATCGAGTCGCCGGCGAAGGACATCTCCCCCGTCGCGGCGAAGGCGATGGTCGCCCCCCAGGCGAACACGTCGGTGTAGGGGCCGACGTCGTCACCGGAGATCTGCTCGGGCGCCATGTAGGCGGGGGTGCCGATGGCCCGGCTGGTGATCGTGCCGGTGGAGTCGATGATGCGGGCGATGCCGAAGTCGACCACCCGCGGGCCGTCGGCGGCCATGAGGACGTTGTCGGGCTTGAAGTCGCGGTGCACGATCGAGGCGTGGTGGATCGCGGTGAGCGCGGTGGCCGTGCCGACCGCGAGCCGCTGCAGGGCGGCGCCCCGGAGCGGGCCCGAGTCGTCGACGACCTCCCGCAGCGACTTCCCCTCGATGTACTCGCTGGCGATGTAGGGGGTGTCCCCTTCGAGGTCGACGTGCACGACGCCCGCCGTACAGAAGGAGGCGACGCGCTGCGCCGCGCGCGCCTCGCGGGCGAAGCGGGACCTGGCGATGGAGTCGCCGGAGAACTTCACATGCAGAAGCTTGATCGCCACCCGCCCACCGGACTCGTCCGTCCCCAGGTAGACGATGCCCTGACCGCCCTCCCCGATGCGCCCGACGACGCGGAACGGCCCCAGCTGGCGCGGCTCCCCCGCTCCCAGTGGCTCGATCTGCGGCATCTCGGTCCCCACGTTCTCGTCGATCCTCGTCGAGCCAAACTTTACGACCAGGGGATGGCGCAGCCCTACGTGTTACCCCGACGTAACCCTGTTTATCCCTTCGCGCGGTCCCAGCGTCCTCACCGGCCCCACTGGTCACACATGGCACACTGACCGTGCTAATTCCCGACAATCTCCACGATTTGGCGATACAACTGCTTGGATCGCTACCGTTGGAGATCCCCGACCACAGCGGAGCAAGGCCCCCATGCGGCGATACACCGGTTTTCGCGAGTTCGTCCAACGCGATCAGCGTTCCCTCGTGGGCACCGCCCTGCTCCTGACCGGCAGCCACGACCAGGCCATCCGCCTCGTCCTGAAGGCCTTCCGCACGGTCGGCCTGGCCTGGCCCCCCACCGCGTGGGAGAACCCCACCCAGCACGCCTTCGTCACGCTCTACCACGCCTTCCTGCGGCGGCCCACCGCCGCGGGGCCCACCGCCCTGGTACGGCTCCCGGCCCGGCGCCGCCTCATCGTCGTCGCCTGCCTGCACAACGGCAGGACCCCCGCCGAGATGGCCGACATCCTCGATCTGCCCGTCGAGACGGTGGAGGCGGAGGTCACCGAGGCGCTGGCCACCCTGACCAAGGGCGACCGGAAGCGGCTGGCCAACAGGTTCGCCACGCAGGCGGGCGAGGCCTCCGTGCCCGACCTGTCCGAGCGCTCCTTCAAGGCCCTGCGCCGCCGCGGCCGCCGCAGGGCCCTGCTGACGGCGCTCGCCGTGCTGGTGATGGCCGGGCTCATCGTGACCCTGACCCCGCAGGGACAGTCGTGGACCTCCGCCCTGGCCCTGGGCGAGAAGGCCCCGCAGTCCCGGGCGACGACGACCTCGCCCGCGTCGGCCGGGACACCGGCGGACTCCCCGGGCTCCACAGGCGCCCCGGAATCCGCGGGTTCCGCGAACCCCTCCGCCTCCCCCGCGCCGTCGGCGTCCCCCGAGCCGTCGAACTCCTCCACGGCGTCTCCCGAGACGCCGGTCTCGACCAAGGCGTCCCCCGCGCCCTGGCAGGCGCCCCGCACCTCCTCCGTGATCCGCTACGCCGTCCCCGGCGAGTGCGGCGCGCGCCCCGAGACGCCCTGGGCCGGAAAGGTCCTGTGCGCGGGCTGGAGGCTGAAGCTGGCCCCCGGTGGTGAGCGGGGGCAGGCGTCCGGCGGGCCCCGCGAGACCACGCTGGAGGTCCCCGACGCGGTCCAGAGCCTGGGGTACGGCGACGGCGCCCACCGCACGCTCAGCCCGGTCATCAGCCCCGACGGCCACCGCGTGGCCTACCTGAGCGCGGCCGACCTCCGGTACGTCGCCCACGACCTGCCGACCGGGACCAGGAGGTACCTGTCGCCCGCGCTCACCCCCGCCGACGTCGAGCGCGGCCCGTCGGTCAGCGTCTCCGGGGACGGCCGCCGCTTCACCGTGGACCTGGCGACCGGCCGGCTGCGGACCGACTTCGCCACCGGGTCGGCCAGCCGCCCGTCCCCCGGCGACCGGACGCCCGCCGAGCAGGCCGCCGACTGGCTCCGTACCCGCTATCCCGCCTGGAAGGACTCCCCCACCGGCCGGTACGCCGCCGCCGTCGCGCAGGCGGACGCGGGAGGCGAGGGCATCATCCACATCGTCGACGCCACCGCCCGGCGGGTCTTCAAGCGCCTGCCGCTGCCCTCGTCCGGCTCGGGCGTCACCGGCGAGGTCGTCGGCTGGCTGAACGCCCGGGAGGTCGTCGTCGCGCTGACCGGCGGGGACGCCTCCGGCCTGTACCGGGTCCACGCGGTCAGCGGGCAGTCCCGCCGCCTGCCGGACCTGCCCGCGGCCGACCGGATCGCCCTGGGCGCCCTCACGGCTCGATGACGGGCGCGACGACACCTCCGGGAGACAGCGCCGGGGAAGGCATCGTCGGGGAAGGCATCGTCGGACAAAGGAAAAGGGCCGCCCCTCGCGGAGCGGCCCTTCCGAAGGAGAAGCTCAGGCCATCTTCTTCTTGAGGTTCTCGTCCAGGGCCGCCAGGAAGTCCTGGGTGGTCAGCCACTTGGCGTCGCCGCCCACGAGCAGGGCGAGGTCCTTGGTCATCTGACCGCCCTCGACGGTCTCGATGCAGACCTGCTCCAGCTTCTCGGCGAAGTCGATCACCGCGGGGGTGTTGTCGAGCTTGCCGCGGTGCTGCAGACCCCGGGTCCACGCGAAGATCGAGGCGATCGGGTTGGTGGAGGTGGGGTTGCCCTTCTGGTGCTCACGGTAGTGACGGGTCACCGTGCCGTGGGCGGCCTCGGCCTCGACGGTGCGGCCGTCGGGGGTCATCAGGACGGAGGTCATCAGGCCGAGCGAGCCGAAGCCCTGCGCGACGGTGTCGGACTGGACGTCGCCGTCGTAGTTCTTGCAGGCCCAGACGTAGCCGCCCTCCCACTTGAGCGCCGCGGCGACCATGTCGTCGATCAGGCGGTGCTCGTAGGAGATGCCGGCGGCCTCGAAGTCCTTCTTGAACTCGGTCTCGTAGACCTCGGCGAAGATGTCCTTGAAGCGGCCGTCGTAGGCCTTCAGGATCGTGTTCTTCGTGGAGAGGTAGACCGGGTAGTTGCGGGCCAGGCCGTAGCGCATGGAGGCGCGGGCGAAGTCGCGGATGGACTCGTCCAGGTTGTACATCGCCAGCGCGACGCCGGAGCCCGGGAAGTCGTAGACGTCCAGCTCGATCGGCTCGGAGCCGTCCTTCGGGGTGAAGGTGAGGGTCAGCGTGCCCTCGCCCGGCACCTTCAGGTCGGTGGCGCGGTACTGGTCGCCGAAGGCGTGACGGCCGACGACGATCGGCTTGGTCCAGCCCGGGACGAGCCGCGGCACGTTCGACATGATGATCGGCTCGCGGAAGATGACACCGCCGAGGATGTTACGGATGGTCCCGTTCGGGGACTTCCACATCTTCTTGAGGCCGAACTCCTCGACACGCGCCTCGTCCGGAGTGATGGTGGCGCACTTGACGCCGACACCGTGCTCCTTGATCGCGTTGGCCGCGTCGATCGTCACCTGGTCGTCGGTGGCGTCGCGGTGCTCGATGCCGAGGTCGTAGTACTTCAGGTCGACGTCGAGGTAGGGAAGGATCAGCTGGTCCTTGATGAACTGCCAGATGATCCGGGTCATCTCGTCGCCGTCAAGCTCGACGACGGGACCCTCTACCTTGATCTTGGGCATGCGTGTGGTTCCCCTTCTGAACGAACACTGGCCAGACAGTCCTTTTGAGGCTCACTGACCGTTGAGGCTATCGGACGGGCGCCCGCGGTTCGCGGGCCACCCGGTCATCCGACTTATGGCGGTACGGAGCTCAGAACGGCATGAGATCCGAATATTGGAGGACGAGGGCGCCCGCCATGAGCGCCAGGCCGAGACCGCCGAGTGTGACGACATCCGTCGCCTTCTTCCGTACGGCCAGCCGTCCACCCCCGGCCAGCCGTACGACGGCGCCCAGCGCGATGACGGCGCCCAGCGCGAAAGCGCCCCAGTAGGGGGCCACGAGTGCCGCGTACGCCACGGCGAGGACCGCACCCACGAGAATCAGCGGGTACGGTCCCCAGCGCTCTTCAGTCGTGCTCACCGCTCGTCGATCGACTTCCACTTCTGGTCGCGCTCGCCGATGTACTCGCTGTCCGGCCGGATCAGGCGGTTGTCGGCGTGCTGCTCGATGACGTGGGCGGTCCATCCGGACATGCGGCTGACCGAGAATACAGGCGTGAACAGGTCGGTCGGGATGCCGAGGTAGTGGTAGACCGTCGCGGCGTAGAAGTCCACGTTGGGATAGAGGCCCTTGGTCTCGAAGACGACCTCCTCCATCTCCTTGGACATCCGGTAGTAGGTGTCGTCGCCCGAGGCCTCGGCGAGCTCCTGCGACATCCGGCGCAGGTGCGTGGCGCGGGGGTCCTCGGTCTTGTAGACCCGGTGCCCGAAGCCCATGATCTTCTCACCGGCGGCGAGCTTGTCCCGTACGGCCTGGGCCACGCCGCTCGGGTCGAGCGACTCCAGGGTGCGCATGACCTGCTCGTTGGCGCCGCCGTGGAGCGGGCCCTTCAGGGTGCCGATGGCGGCGACGACGGCCGAGTGCATGTCCGACAGGGTCGCGGCGCAGACGCGGGCGGCGAACGTCGAGGCGTTCATCGTGTGGTCGGCGTGCAGGACCAGGCAGGTGTCGAAGAGCTCGACGGCGCGGGAGTCCGCGGGGCGGCCGGTGATCTGCAGAAGGAAGTTGGCCGCGATGCTCAGCTCGGGATCGGGGTCGGGCACCGCGGTCCCGGTCCTGGCCCCGTGGTAGCGGGCCACCAGGAGAGGCTGCTGCGCGGTCAGCCTGGCGGCCTTGCGCAGGTTCGCCTCGGAGCTGTTGGAGTCCTTGTCGGGATCGTCGGCGGCGGCCAGGGAGACCAGCGTGCGCAGGGCCTCCATGGGCGCCTGCTTCTCCGCGATCTCCGGGATGTTCGCCTCGACGAGGGGGCCGAGGGTGCGGCCCCGGACGAGCTCCGCCCCGTAGGCGGTCAGCTGCTCCCGGTTCGGGAGCTTCCCGCACTGCAGCAGGCGGGCGGTCTCTTCGAAGGTGGTGCGGCCGGCCAGGTCGTGGATGTCGTACCCACGATAGAAGAGGCGACCGGCCTGGCCGTCGATGTCGCTGAGCGCTGTGGACGCGGCCACGACATCGGCGAGGCCTTTGGTGGGCTTGTCCGCCATGAGTGTTTCCTCCGCTTATCTTCGCCCGAAGTCTACCCGTGAGCAGCACAAACCTCCCCGAGAGGTCCAGACCAATTTCACGAAGGATTCTGCTTCTGGCAAAGGAGATTCCGCATCCCCTCGTTTGGGTAAGCCGGAGCTGTAGTAATAGTTACGGCGGGCTACCTGGGGAGGAACTGCCGTGGAGGGGCCGTTCATACGCATCGAGGACACCGGTGAGGTGGTCCCGTTGCGCCCCGAGATCACAACGATCGGGCGAGGCCGGGGTGTGGACATCCGGCTCACCGATCCGAGTGTGTCCCGGCTGCACGCGGAATTCGTCAGGCGCGGACCCTACCTGTACGTCGTTGATCTGGGCCTGTCCCGCAACGGCACACGGGTGAACGGCAGGCCGATCGCCCGGAGGGTCCTGGACGACGGCGACGTCGTCTCCTTCGGTGCCGCTCGCGGCAGGATCGGCGGCGTCCCCCGCGAGGACTTCGCCCCCGAGGTCGAGCTCCGCCGCGCCGCGGCGCCGGAGCTGACCCGACGGGAGGTCGACGTCCTGACGTCGCTGTGCCGTCCCGCGCTGTCGGACGAGGCGTTCGTCGCGCCGGCCACCGCACGGGAGATAGCCGACGACCTGGTGGTGACCGAGGCCGCGGTCAAGCAGCATCTGCTGCGGCTCTATCAGAAGTTCCGGATCCCGGAGGGCACCAACCGGCGCACCAGGCTGGCCAACGAGGTCGTCGCCCTGGGGCTGGTCAGGCCGACCCCCGTGGTGCCGTCGCAGCGCGCGACCGGCACCCCGGAGTCGTCACCGGCCACGACCACGGTGGGCAACCGCCGGGCGTCCTGAGTCAGGCCTTCCCGGCGGCCTTCTCCGCCGCTTCGACCACGTTCGCCAGCAGCAGGGCCCGGGTCATCGGGCCCACGCCGCCGGGGTTGGGCGAGAAGAAGCCCGCGACGTCCCTGACGTCGGGGGCGACGTCACCGGCGATCTTGCCGTCGACCCGGGAGACGCCGACGTCGAGCACGGCCGCGCCGGGCTTGACCATGTCCGCCGTGATCAGGTGCGGGACGCCCGCGGCGGCGACCACGATGTCGGCGCGCCGGGTGTGGGCCGCCAGGTCCTGGGTGCCGGTGTGGCAGAGGGTCACGGTGGCGTTCTCGGTGCGGCGGGTCAGCAGCAGGCCGAGCGAGCGGCCCACGGTGATGCCGCGGCCGACCACGGCGACCTCGGCGCCCTTGATCGGCACGCCGTACTCCTGCAGGAGCAGCACGATGCCGTGCGGTGTGCAGGGCAGTGGGGCGTCGACCATGTGGACCAGGCGCCCGAGGTTGACCGGGTGCAGGCCGTCGGCGTCCTTGGCGGGGTCCATGCGCTCCAGCACCGCCTGGGTGTCCAGGTGCCGGGGCAGCGGGAGCTGCACGATGTAGCCGGTGCACTCGGGTGAGGCGTTGAGCTCGTCGATGACCTCGTCGAGCTCCGCCTGGGTGGCGTTGGCCGGAAGGTCCTTGCGGATGGAGGCGATGCCGACCTCCGCGCAGTCGCGGTGCTTGCCCGCGACGTAGATCTGGCTGCCGGGATCGTCGCCCACCAGGACCGTCCCGAGCCCCGGGGTGATCCCCCGCTCCTTCAGCGCGGCCACCCGCGCCGTGAGGTCTGCCTTGATCTTCGCTGCGGTGGCCTTGCCGTCCAGAATCTGCGCGCTCATAGGGCCAACCTTCTCATGGGACCGGCCGGGAGCGGGCTCCCGGCACCCTCATGGGACGGCCCCTCATGAGACGGCCCCTCATGAGACGGCCCTCATGAGGGGGCCGGAGGGCGGGCTCAGCCGCGCTCGGCCTCCCGGGCCTCCCGGCGCTCGATGATCCTGCGGGTGAAGGGGATGACCTCCACGGCCTTGCCGCTCAGGTACGCCGAGCCGAGCGCGATCACCACGAGGGCGACCGGGGTCTTCCAGAACCCGCCGATCATCACGAGGGCGGGCAGGATGAAGTCGAGCATCGGCATGGGAGGTCTCCAGCGGGCCTAGGAAAGGAACGCTTCAGGCTAACCACGGCAAAAGCCCGATTAAACCCAAAGCAACCTGCTTATTTCGCCACTCTCTTGTCACCTATCCCACAGGCATCAGCGCTGTGACCCGATGGGGACCGAACGAGAGCGACACCAGCAGTATCGGCGGCCCGCGCCTCCGGTGTAGGTCTTCCGGAAAGTTCTCCGGGGAAATGTCGATGACCGTGGCGGTCCCGGCGGCTTTACGCGCCTCGCCGCCGGGACCGCCACGGCCGGGGAGGGATCATCACGCCCTCGGGCGGGACCCCTTCCCCCGGAAGATCCTTTCGAACCTCTAGTGGAAGAAGTGACGGGTGCCGGTGAAGTAGAGCGTGATCCCGGCGGCCTCGGCCGCGGCGATCACCTCGTCGTCCCTGATCGAGCCGCCGGGCTCCACGATCGCCTTCACCCCGGCCTCGATGAGGATGGCGGGGCCGTCGGCGAACGGGAAGAACGCGTCGGAGGCCGCCACCGACCCCTTGGCGCGCTCGCCCGCGCGGGTGACCGCGAGCTGGGCCGAGTCGACCCGGTTGACCTGGCCCATGCCCACGCCGACGCTCGCGCCGTCCGAGGCCAGCAGGATCGCGTTGGACTTCACCGAGCGGCAGGCCTTCCAGGCGAAGGCCAGGTCGGCGAGGACCTCCGGAGAGGCCGCGGGCCCCGCCTTGAGCTCCCAGGTCCCGGGCGCGTCGCCGGACGCGTCCACCCGGTCGGCCGTCTGCACCAGCAGACCGCCGTCGATCCGGCGGAACTCGGCCGGGTTGGCCGGGCCCTGCGGGCAGGCCAGCAGCCGGATGTTCTTCTTGCCGGTCAGCACGGCCAGCGCCTCGTCGCTGAACCCGGTGGCCACCACGACCTCGGTGAACACCTCGGCGATCTGCCGGGCCAGCTCCCCGGTGACCTCGCCGTTGACCGCGATCACGCCGCCGTAGGCCGAGACCGGGTCGCAGGCGTGCGCCTTGCGGTGCGCCTCGGCCACGTCGGCGCCGATCGCGATGCCGCACGGGTTCTGGTGCTTGATGATCGCTACGGCGGGCTCGGCGAAGTCCCAGGCGGCCCGCCAGGCGGCGTCGGCGTCGAGGTAGTTGTTGTAGGACATCTCCTTGCCGTGCAGCTGCTCGGCCCCCGCCAGGCCGCCGGTGCCCGCGCTGTACAGCGCGGCGCGCTGGTGCGGGTTCTCGCCGTAGCGCAGGGGCGAGGCCAGCTCCCAGGAGGCGCCCATGAAGGCCGGCCACTCGTCGCCCTCGGCGGCGTAGACGTTGGCGAACCAGGAGGCCACCGCGGTGTCGTAGGCGGCGGTGTGCGCGTAGGCGGCGGCGGCCAGGCGGCGCCGCTCGGTGAAGGTGAAGCCGCCGGCGCCGACCGCGGCGAGCACCTCCCCGTACTTGGCGGGGTCCACGACGACCGCGGCGGTGCTGTGGTTCTTGGCGGCGGCGCGGATCATCGCCGGGCCGCCGATGTCGATCTGCTCCACGCACTCGGCGTCGGAGGCGCCGGAGGCGACGGTCTGCTGGAACGGGTAGAGGTTGACCACGACCAGCTCGAACGGGTCGATCTCCAGCTCCTCGAGCTGCGCGACGTGGGCCGGGTTCCCGCTGTCGGCCAGCAGGCCCGCGTGCACCCGCGGGTGCAGGGTCTTCACCCGGCCGTCGAGGCACTCGGGAAAGCCGGTCAGCGCCTCGACCGGGGTGACCGGGACGCCGAAGGAGGCGATCTTCGCGGCGGTGCCGCCGGTGGAGACGATCTCCACACCCGCGGCATCGAGCCCGCGTGCCAGCTCCTCCAGGCCGCTCTTGTCGTATACCGCGATCAACGCGCGCCGGATGGCGATGCGGGTCACTTCCTGGTCCTCCTGTTGTCTCCGGTGGTCCGGGTCGCCCGGCTCGTGCGCCGGGTCGTCCGAGGTCGCCGGGCGTCCCGGGGGAACCGGCACGCCCGAGGGGGTCGCGGGTCGCCGGCTAGCCGGCGTGCCCGGGGTCACGGGGCCGCCCGATGCGGACGGTCCTGCCGGTCACGGTCCAGCCCTCGCGGGCCATCCGGCCGACGGTCTCGACGAGCAGGCCCCGCTCGACGGCCTTGATGCGCTCGTGCAGCGTGTGCTCGTCGTCGCCGTCGTAGACGCGCACGGCCTCCTGGGCGATGATCGGCCCGGTGTCGACCCCGGCGTCGGCGAGCATCACGGTGCAGCCGGTGACCCGCACGCCGTGGGCGAGCGCGTCGCGTACTCCGTGCGCCCCGGGGAAGGACGGCAGTAGAGCGGGATGGGTGTTGAGCACGGGGAAGGCGGACAGCGTGGGCTTGCCGAGGATCTTCATGAAGCCCGCGCAGACCACCAGATCGGGTTCGTACCCGGCGATCCTGTCCGCGATCGCCAGGTCCCACGCCTCGCGGGTCGGGTGGTCGGGGACGCGCTCGACGAAGGTGGGCACTCCGGCGCGTTCAGCGCGGTCCAGCCCTTCGATGCCGTCGCGATCGGCGCCCACCGCCACGATCCGCGCACCATAACCCTCATCTGCCACGGCGTCCAGCAAGGCCTGTAGGTTTGTTCCAGAGCCGGACACGAGAACCACAAGCCGAGCGGCCTGGGATGACACCGACGCACTCCATTCGAAGAGGGGACTCACGCCGCTGCAAGGGTATCGGCCTGGCCGCTCACGTGACGCAAGGAGGTCCTGCAGGTGACGACACCCGTCCAGCTACGGCCCGCGGAGGGCGCGGGACGACGGGCGCTGTGGATGGCGTTCGCGGCGATCGTGCTGACGCTCATGCTCCCCGTCGCGGGGCTGTTCATGGCGATCTTCGCGCTCGTCGTCTCGATCCGCGCCGTCCCCGCGCTCAAGTCCGCGGCCAAGCCCGTCACCACGGCCGTCGTGGGCATCGTCATCTCGTCGCTGGCACTCCTGGTCGCGATCGGGGTCACGGCGATGCAGTTCTACTTCAGCGACGAGCTGGCGGCCTACGCCGAGTGCAAGATCGGAGCCGGCACCGTCACGGCCCAGAACGAGTGCGTGGACCAGCTCGAGCGGGCCATGGAGAAGAGGTTCCCCTTCCTCCAGCCCGGCGAGCTGCAGTTCCCGTTCCCGCCCTGATCTGATCTGATCGCCGCGCCGCCGGCGCCGCCCGTCGTCCGGGCGGGGCCGGCGGTCAGCCATGGTCCCGGGCGCGGCGGTCAGTCGCGGTCCCAGGCGTAGGGGTCCAGATAGATCACATGGCCGCCCTTGTCGTCGGTCTCGTCGACGATGTCGCGCCGCGGCGGATGGGGCGGCTCGCGGTCCCGCAGCTTCGGCGGGCTCTGCTCCGCGGCCGAGGCGTGCTCGTCCTCCCAGTCGTCGCGGATGACCGGGATGGGCTGGGTGTCGCACTCGGTGGCGTCCAGCCAGTGGCCGGGCAGCACGTGGGGCTGGTCGGACTCGGCGAACCCGGCCTTGCTCGCCACCGATCCCGCGGCCTTGACGATCTTGGCGCCGGCCTTGCGGACCGGGGCCGTGGCCGTACCGACCTTGGCGGCGGCCCTGAGCACGGCGACGTTCTGTCCCCGGAAGATCAGCCACCAGTTGGCCAGCCCCGCCGAGATCCCGGCGGCGACGCCGACCTCCAGCGTCACCGAGAGCATGACCTCCCATCCCGCCGGGCCCATCGCGGCGAGCCTGGCGCCGCCCAGCGAGCCTCCGGACAGGGCCGCCAGCAGCCCGGCCACCAGTCCGGTCGTCACCCCGCAGACGAACCCCCACAACGGCGCGCCCTCGTAGGAGGGCGAGGGGGCGACCCGGACGAGCAGGACGCCGCCCACCGCCCCGGCCGCGAACGGGACCGCGATCACCGCCATCACCCAGGGCGAGGTGGACCCGGCCTCCGGCAGCGCGCCCAGGACGGGCAGGCTGGGCACGCCGCCCAGCTGCACGCCGGTCGGGGCGATCAGCGTGCCGGTGCCCACGGCGAAGCCCGGCCCCGCGATGTAGGACATCCCCCAGATGAAGGTGTTGAGCAGATAGAGCCCCTGCACCAGCAGGAGCAGGGCGCCGCCGACGATCCCCGGCGACAGGACCTCGGTCAGCTGCCTGATCTGGCCGAAGTTCACCACGATGGAGCCGAGGACCAGCAGGGCGCCGGCCGCCAGCATGATCCCTGTCGCGGCGGCCGTACCGACCACGACCGAGCGCACCCGCTCGGGCAGCAGGCGCAGCATCGCCCGCCACGGCCCGATCGCCCTGACGGTGGCCAGCGCGCCGGCGAGGAAGGCCAGCGCCAGGTGGCTGACCAGCACGTCACCGAGGAACGGCTGGGTGATCTCGTTGCGGGCGACCAGCGCGATCCCCCCGGCCAGCAGGGCGTACGGCGCCGCCAGCGAGACGCCCGCCTGCGCGATCAGGACGAGCTGGGCCCTGCGCCGGGCGTTGGCCTCGTCCTTTGGGCTGTTCTTGGGCAGCCGGGCGGGCATCCGCAGCCGCAGGTCCGCGTCGCGGGCCATCCAGATCCCGGCCCGGTAGAGCAGGAAGGCCGGCAGGACCATGAGCCCGAGCGGGATGAGCCCCACCGACCCGCCGGGGATCGCGAACCCCGCGTGGTGCGCCGCCAGCCACAGCTGCGCCGCCGTACGGAACACCCCGGACAGCCCGGGACCGACCGCCCCGCGGGGCGCGGCGATCCAGCCGATCAGGGTGAGCGTGGTGAGCACCGCCAGTCCGACGCCGAGCGTCCAGACCGCGGCGAGCATCCCGGAGACGGGAAGCGGGCGGCGGACGTCGTCGTCACCCGTGACGCCGGGCAGGGGGATGCGGCTGAGAACGGTTCGGGGAGCCGTCCGGAGCTGGTCGAGAAAGGCCGTCACAATAGTCGATGGTCTCAGGATCTTGGATGCGGACGTGCTCTCATCGAACCCGCGTGTCGCGTGTCCCGTACCGGAAAGGCCGTGATACCGCCCGCGGACGGACACGGACGACGCCCGGAACGCCCGCTCGACGCCCGGAACGCCCGTTCGGAACACGCGGAAGGCACCCCGCGGAGCACGCGGAAGGCGCGAAAGGCACCCGCCGGAACACGCGAAGGGCACCCGGCGGAACACCGGGCGCCCTTCTCACGACCTCAGCGGGACTTCATGATCTCGCGCATGAGGCGGGCGGTCTCGCTGGGCGTCTTGCCCACCCGCACCCCGACCTTCTCCAGCGCTTCCTTCTTGGCCTGCGCGGTACCGGCCGAGCCGGACACGATCGCGCCCGCGTGCCCCATGGTCTTGCCCTCCGGCGCGGTGAACCCGGCCACATAGGCCACCACCGGCTTGCTCACATGCTGCTCGATATAGGCCGCGGCCCGCTCCTCGGCATCCCCGCCGATCTCACCGATCATCACGATCGCATCGGTGTCCGGGTCATCCTGGAAGGCGGCCAGCGCATCGATGTGCGTGGTCCCGATCACCGGGTCGCCGCCGATGCCCACCGCGGTGGAAAACCCGAAGTCACGCAGCTCATACATCAGCTGGTAGGTCAGCGTGCCCGACTTCGACACCAGCCCGATGCGGCCGGCGGTGGTGATGTCGGCCGGGATGATGCCGGCGTTGGAGGCGCCCGGCGAGGCGATGCCCGGGCAGTTGGGCCCGATGATGCGCGTCTTGTTCCCCTTGGCCACCGCGTAGGCCCAGAACTCGGTGGTGTCGTGCACCGGCACGCCCTCGGTGATCACCACGCACAGCGGGATCTCCGCGTCGATTGCTTCTTTGACCGCGTCCTTGGTGAAGGCCGGCGGCACGAACACCACCGAGACGTCGGCGCCGGTCTCGCGCATGGCCTCGGCCACGGTGCCGAAGACCGGCAGGCCCTCGTGCACGGTGCCGGCCTTGCGGGCGTTGACGCCGCCGACGACCTTGGCGCCGGAGGCCAGCATGCGCCGGGTGTGCTTGGTGCCCTCCCCGCCGGTCATGCCCTGAACAATGATCTTGCTGTTCTCGGTCAGCCAGATAGCCATTACGCACCTACCGCAGCGAGCTCGGCGGCACGCTTGGCCGCGTCGTCCATCGTGTCGACCAGCTCGACGCCGGGAAGCTTGGCGTCGGCCAGGATCTGCCGCCCGAGGAGGGCGTTGTTGCCGTCCAGCCGGACGACGAGCGGGCGGGTGACCGACTCGCCGCGGCTCTCCAGGAGCTGGAAGGCGGAGACGATGCCGTTGGCCACCGCGTCGCAGGCGGTGATGCCGCCGAAGACGTTGACGAAGATCGACTTGACGGAGGGGTCGGAGATGATGATCTCCAGACCGGCCGCCATCACCTCGGCCGAGGCGCCGCCGCCGATGTCGAGGAAGTTGGCGGGCTTGGGCTGGCCGGGGAAGGCCTCGCCCGCGTAGGCGACGACGTCGAGGGTGGACATGACCAGGCCCGCGCCGTTGCCGATGATCCCGACGTTGCCGTCGAGCTTGACGTAGTTGAGGTCCTTGGCCTTGGCCGCGGCCTCCAGCGGGTCCTCGGCGGCCTTGTCGGCGTAGGCCTCGTGCTCGGGCTGGCGGAAGGCGGCGTTGTCGTCGAGGGTGACCTTGCCGTCGAGGGCCTTCACCTGGCCGTCGGCGGACAGGATCATCGGGTTGACCTCGACCAGGGTGGCGTCCTCGTCGACGAAGGCGGCCCAGAGCTTCTCGATGAGCTCGGCGGCGCCGTCCAGCGAGCGCTCCGGCAGGCCGCCGGCCACGGCGATCTCGCGGGCCTTCGCGCGGTCCACACCCTCGATCGGGGAGACCGGGACCTTCGCGACCTTCTCCGGCGTGCTGTGCGCGACCTCTTCGATGTCCATGCCGCCCGCGGCGGAGCAGATCGCGAGGAAGGTGCGGTTGGCGCGGTCGAGCAGGAAGGAGAAGTAGTACTCCTCCTCGATGTTGCTCGCCTCCTCGATCAGGACCTTGTGGACCGTGTGGCCCTTGATGTCCATCCCGAGGATGTCGGTGGCCTTGCGCTCGGCGTCGGCGGCGTCGTCGGCGACCTTCACACCGCCCGCCTTGCCGCGGCCACCGGTCTTGACCTGGGCCTTGACGACGACACGGCCGGTCAGCTCCTCGGCTGCCGCTCGTGCCTCCTCCACGGTGTGCGCGACGATGCCGCGCGGCACCGGGATGCCGTACTCCGCGAAGAGCTCCTTCGCCTGATGTTCGAACAGGTCCACGAGGGTCCGTCCTTGCTTGTCCGGCTTGTGTACAGATGTCGGCGGGCCGGCTCCACGGCCTGGGCGGGAGCCTGGCGATTTTCGCGCCAATGAAGCCTAGCCGCCCTGGCGGCCCGGGGAGGCCACCGGGGCCGGGTCACGCTCAGACGCGGGCGGGAACGGCGCTGCGCACCCACTCGACGATCTCCTGGGTGGTGGCTCCGGGCGTGAAGACGCGGGCGACGCCCATCCGCTCCAGCTCCGGCATGTCGTCCTCCGGGATGATCCCCCCGCCGAACACCACGATGTCGCTCGCGTCCTGCTCCTTCAGCAGCTCGATCACCTTCGCGAAGAGCGTCATGTGCGCCCCCGAAAGGATCGACAGGCCGATCGCGGCGGCGTCCTCCTGGATGGCGGTGCGCACGATCTGCTCGGGCGTCTGGTGCAGGCCGGTATAGACGACCTCCATTCCGGCGTCCCGCAGCGCCCTCGCCACGATCTTCACCCCACGGTCGTGCCCGTCCAGCCCGGGCTTGGCGATGACGACGCGGATTCTCGACACGGCATCCATCTACAGACCTCCTCGTCTGCGCCACATTCACGGCATTGCGGCTGCCCGCAGCGTAACCGGCCCGGGGCCGCCGGTCCGCACCGCTCGGTACGGTTCCCGCCGCGACCCCCGCCATCCGAGATCCGATATGAATCGTGCCGGGCCCGCCGGATCACCCCCATCGGCGCATCACACTCTCCGATATTCCGCTGTCAGATCCGTTCGGGGAATCCGCCGGCCGATCCTTTCGTGAAGTCGGTGATGGGCCTCGCGAGAATGCCCGCGAGGTGTTTCATCTCCGCGTTTCAAAACCCCTCGTACGCCTCCGGCGTCATGACGCAGCCCTCCTCCGCCCGCCGTACCGGCTCACACACGCGCAAAGCAGGACACGGAGTTGTTGGCCCGCGGCGTAGTCGGCAGGGGCCGGGTCGCCTAGGTTGGCGGATCTTGACCCCTGCTGAGGGAGACGCTCCATGAGACGGTGGGCCACTCTGGTCGCGGCGGCGCTGGTCGGCTCGATGCTGCCGGTGGGGACGGCGCAGGCGGCGAAGGCGCCGCCGTCGCCGGTGACCGCGTTGAAACGGCACTTCGCCGAGCACGTGGGACTGCGCATCTCCGACGTCGGGCGGGTCTACAAGGACGGCAAGGCGGTCGTCACCATCTGGCGCAGGGGCAAGGTGGAGTTCGACGCCTCCGGGGTGTACGCCACGGACACCACGGGCCGGACGGAGGCGGGACGCGGGGCGATCAAGGAGTTCGAGAACCTGACCGGTCAGAACGTCGGGTCGACCCGGGTGATCTGCTTCCCGAACGAGGCCTATCTCTCCGGGCCGGGCTACGAGACGTGGCTGCCCGAGGGCAAGCACTGGCTGGGGCTGATCGGCCCGGCGAACATCAAGCAGACCGCGACGTTCCCGCAGATCGTCAACGTCTTCGAGCCCGCGACCCTGGGCACCCTGCTCTCCCACGCCGCGGTGAAGCGCAAGCTCGCCTCCGGCACCTACCTGCAGGGCGCGGTGAGCCTGCGCACGCTGTACAAGGTCTCCCCCTCGCTCCGCGACCGGCTCGCCGGGCCGCCCAAGGGCAAGAGCGCCAGGATCCCCGTCGGGTTCCGCCTCTGGCTCGACCGCTCGAACCTGGTCCGCCGCCTGACGACCACCTGGCGGCAGCCCGCCGGGAAGACGCCCACGACCACGGTCGCCGACACCCGCTACACCTCGTGGGGCTCGGACGTCACCCTCTCGCCCCCGCCCCCCGAGGACACCGCCGACGCCGGCCGGGTCGGCGGCGACTTCTCCCCGCCGCCCACCCTCCCGATCGGCTGACGCGCGCTTCCTTTTCCACAGCCGCTCTTGTTCTCCACAGTCGGCTGCTTTCTGCACGGTACACACACGATATATCCACAATTAATTCTCGATATCCCACCTCGCTTGAGACAAGATCGTGATCTTGTGCGGCCAGAATTCCCGGACCCCTCCCATTACGGGGCGGAGGGAACCCCAGGAGAATCCACGTGAAGCGTTTCGTCACCGGTCTGGCCGTCACCGCAGCGGCGGCCGCGGCTCTGACCGTTCCCACGGCCGCCGCCGCGCAGACCGCGCCCGACCCCCTCTCGGCGCTGAAGAAGCAGCTGGCCGCCGGCCGCGGTGTGAGCTACAGCGATGTCACCAAGGGCGAGGTGGACGGCCAGCGCGAGATCATCTCGCGCCGCAAGGGCACGCTCCAGTTCGGCCGTTCCGGCATCGCCGCCTCCGACCAGACCGGGAAGCTGAACTTCCCGGAGGTTGACGACGAGGAGGCCCCGGAGGGCCTGGCCGGGCTGAGCAAGCCCGAGCGGGTCATCACCGTCAAGAACGCCTCCTACATCTCCGGCGGCTTCTTCGGGGAGTTCCTGCCGGAGGACAAGACCTGGCTGCGCGTCCCCGAGCCCGCGCTGGGGCTCACCGGCATGCTCAGCCAGCCGGTCAACGCCGCCGAGCCGGCGACGCTCAGGGCGCTGCTGGCCCACGCGGCGGTCAAGCGCCCCGGCGCCTACTCCGGGAAGATCACCTTCGGTGAGCTGTACAAGGTCTCGCCCTGGCTCCGGGCGACGCTGATGGGCGGCAAGCCGTCCGCCAAGCAGGCCAAGGTCGTGATCAACTGGAAGCTGGCCCTGGGCGCGAACCGGCTGCCGGCCCGGCTGACCACCTCCTACGCCGGCGCGGGCCTCGGGGTGAAGGGCGACATGACCCTCACCTCCGACACCCGCTACAGCGGCTGGGGCGCCAAGGTCAGTGTCAAGGCGCCGCCCGCCGACCAGGTCGCCAGGCCCGGCGATCTCGACGAGGAAGTGGACACCGAGAACATCCCGATCCCGCTCGGTCGCTGAGCCGATCCCGTCCGGCGGCGGTCCCGGCGCTCCTCAGCTGCGAGGAGGCCGTCCGGGACCGCCGTCCGGCGGGTCCGCCCGGCCCTCGCCGGCTCCCTCTTCAGGTCAGAGCTTCTCCAGGGGGGCGTAGGCCAGTACCAGGGTCTTGGCTCCGCCGCTGCCGAAATCGATCTTCGCTTTGTCGCCGTCGCACGAGATGACCGTGCCCAGGCCGTACTGGTCGTGGGTGACGCGGTCGCCCGGCTTCAGGTTGGGGACGGCACGGCCGCCCTTCCTGGCGGCGGCCGTACGGGAGGGCTCGCGGCGGGCGGTGGCGGCGCTCCAGGCGTTCTTGCCCGGGTCGGTGCGCCAGTCGACCAGCTCGGTGGGGATCTCGCCGACGAACCGGGAGGCCGGGTTGAAGGACGGCGCCCCCCACGAGCTGCGGACCGCCGCCCGTGAGACGTAGAGGCGGCGCTCGGCCCGGGTGATGCCGACGTAGGCCAGGCGGCGCTCCTCCTCCAGCTCCTTCGGCTCGCCCATGGAGCGCATGTGCGGGAAGACGCCGTCCTCCATCCCGGTCAGGAAGACCACCGGGAACTCCAGGCCCTTGGCGGTGTGCAGGGTCATCAGCGTGACGACGCCCTGTCCCCCGTCACTCGTCGGGATCTGGTCGGCGTCGGCCACCAGCGAGACCTGCTCCAGGAACTCCACGAGCGTGCCCTCGGGGTTGGCCTCCTCGAACTCCGAGGCCACCGAGATCATCTCGTCCAGGTTCTCCAGACGGCTCTCGTCCTGGGGGTCTCCGGAGTTCTCCAGCTCGGCCCGGTAACCGGTGCCGACCAGGACCTCCTGGGCCAGCACCGACGGGGGCACGCCCTCGGCCTTGAGGATCAGGTCGTCCAGGAGCGCGACGAACTCCTTGATCGCGTTGACCGAGCGGGTGGCCATGCCGGGGGCCTCGTCCGCCCGGCGCAGCGCGTCGATGAACGGGATCCGCTCGCGGGCGGCGAACGCCTCGACCATCGCCTCGGCGCGGTCGCCGATGCCGCGCTTGGGCACGTTGAGGATCCGGCGCAGCGAGACCACATCGCCGGGGTTGGCCAGCACCCGCAGGTAGGCCAGCAGGTCGCGGACCTCCTTGCGCTCGTAGAAGCGCACGCCGCCCACGACCTTGTACGGCAGGCCGGTGCGGATGAAGGTCTCCTCGAAGACACGCGAGGCGGCGTTGGTGCGGTAGAAGACGGCCACCTGGCCGGGGACCACGCCCTCCTCGTCGGCGAGCCGGTCGACCTCCTGCGCCACGAACATGGCCTCGTCGTGCTCGTCGTCGGCGACGTAGCCCACGATCTTCGGACCGGCGCCCTGGTCGGACCAGAGGTTCTTGGGCTTGCGGCTCTCGTTGCGGGAGATCACCGCGTTGGCGGCCGACAGGATGGTCTGGGTGGAGCGGTAGTTCTGCTCCAGCAGGATCGTCCGGGCCTCGGGGTAGTCGCGTTCGAACTCCAGGATGTTGCGGATCGTCGCGCCGCGGAAGGCGTAGATCGACTGGTCGGCGTCACCCACCACGCACAGCTCCGCGGGGGCGATCCCCGCCGACCCCTCCCTGACCAGCTCGCCGTCGGCGGTGCGCAGCTCGGGGGTGCCCACGAGCTCGCGGATCAGGGTGTACTGCGCGTGGTTGGTGTCCTGGTACTCGTCGACGAGGACGTGCCGCCAGCGGCGGCGGTAGTGCTCGGCCACGTCGGGGAAGATCTGCAGCAGCGTGACCGTAAGCATGATCAGGTCGTCGAAGTCCATCGCGCCGGCCTCGGTCAGCCGCTGCTGGTAGGTGCGGTAGGCCTCGGCGAGCGTGCGCTCCATGTGCGTGGACGCCTGGTCCAGGGCGGTCTCGTAGTCGATCAGCTCGTTCTTGAAGTTGCTGACCTGCGCGGAGAAGGAGCGCGGCGGATAGCGCTTGGGGTCGAGGTCCATCTCGCGGCAGACCATCGCCATCAGACGCTGGGAGTCGGCCTGGTCGTAGATGGAGAACCCGGAGGGGAAGCCCAGCCGCCTGGCCTCGCGGCGCAGGATCCGCACGCACGCGCTGTGGAAGGTCATCACCCACATCGCCGCCGAGCGCGGACCGACGAGCTTCTCGACCCGCTCCTTCATCTCCTTGGCGGCCTTGTTGGTGAAGGTGATCGCCAGGATCTCCTGCGGGTGCGCGCCCCGCTCGGCCAGCAGGTAGGCCACCCGGTGGGTCAGCACCCGCGTCTTGCCCGAACCGGCGCCCGCGACGATGAGCAGCGGGCTGCCTTGGTGCACGACGGCCTCGCGCTGTTGCGGATTGAGTCCGTCGAGCAACGGATGGGTCATAGAAGCGGCTGGGATCGACACGTCCCCTAGGTTAAGGCGGTTCGCCGACAACCGTGCCCGGGTGAGGCGAAGGAATCGAACGGACTTTCCCGCGGTTGTGATCGATGGCCGGGAACGTGAAGATCGGAAGGACCCCGAATGCCGTCTGACAACGAGATCACCCGGGTGCTCGCGGTGACCGCGCACCCGGATGACGTCGACTTCGCCGCCGCGGGGACCATCGCGCAGTTCACCGACCGGGGCGTCGAGGTGACCTACTGCATCGTCACCGACGGCGACGCGGGCGGCTTCGACCGCGAGCTGGACAACGGCGGGATGGCCGGGCTCCGCCGCGCCGAGCAGACCGCCGCGGCCAAGGTCGTGGGGGTGCACGACCTGCGCTTCCTCGGCTACCGGGACGGGGTCGTGGAGCAGAGCCTGGATCTGCGGCGCGACATCACCCGGGTCATCCGCCAGGTCCGTCCCGACCTGGTGATCACCCACACCCCCGAGCGCAACTACGCGTTCATCGCCCCCAGCCACCCCGACCACCGCGCGGTCGGCGGCGCCGCCCTCGACGCCGTCTATCCCGACGCCCGCAACCCCTACGCCTTCCCCGACCTGCTGCTGGAGGAGGGACTGGAGGCGTGGACGGTCCCGGAGGTCTGGCTGAACGGCGGCGAGTCCCCCGACCACCACGTGGACGTCACCGACTCCTTCGACCGCAAGCTCGCCGCGCTGCGCGCGCACGCCAGCCAGGTCGGCCACCTCGAGGGCTTCGAGGACAACGTGCGCGCCCGTTTCTCCTTCCTGGCCAGGAACGCGGGCTTCGGCGACGGCCGCTACGTCGAGTCCTTCAAGCGGGTCCCCACTCCCTGAGGGATCGCCGGTCCCGCCTGACGCGGGGCGGCCGGGGCCGCGTCCGCGGGGTGGGGGATGCTCTTGTCCCGTGAGCACCATCGCCGTCTCCCCGGTCACCGCCGTCGTCGTGGCCCTGCTGTCCCTCGCGGGCGCCGCCGTCGCCGTGCTCGGCCGCCTCGGGCACGGCGGGGCCGTGCTGACCGCGTGCCTGCGCGCCGTCGTCCAGCTCGGCGCGGTCTCTCTGATCATCGTGTGGGCGGCCCAGCGGCCGCTCGCGTCGGCCGCCTTCATACTCGTCATGTACGGCGTGGCGAGCGTGACCGCGGGACGCAGGGTCATCGCGGGCCGGGCGGCCTGGTGGGCCGCCGTCCCCATCGGGGCGGGGAGCCTGCCGATCTTCCTGCTCCTGGCCGGGACCGGGACCGTCCCGCCGCAGGGCATCGCGCTGATCCCCGTCGCCGGCATCCTGCTGGGAGGGTGCCTGACGGCCACGGCGCTGGCGGGGCGCCGGGCGGCCGACGAGCTCCTCCAGCGGCGCGGCGAGGTGGAGGCGGCGCTCTCGCTGGGCTTCTCCGGCCGGGACGCGGCGCTGGAGATCTGCCGCCCGGCGGCGGCGCAGGCGCTGGTCCCCGCCCTCGACCAGACCAGGACCGTGGGCCTGGTCACGCTGCCGGGAGCCTTCGTGGGCATGCTGCTGGGCGGGGCCGACCCGATCCACGCGGGGGTGGTGCAGCTGGTCGTGCTGGTCGCGCTGCTGGCCGCCGAGGCGGTGGCCGTACTGGTCACGGTGGAGCTGGTGGCCCGCGGCCGCCTCACCGGGGAGGCGCCGCCCTCCTGAGGTCGCGACCCCCCGGAGGGGCGGGCCTCACGGGTCCTTCGGAGCGATCTTGGCGAAGAGATAGCCCAGCGAGTTGGTGGCGATGTGGAGCATCGAGGGCGCGACGAGGCCGTTGTGGCGGCGCAGCTCGCAGAACAGGATCCCGGCCAGCGCCGTGAAGACCACCGACCCGGCCACCACCCGCGCCACCTCCGCGGGCTCCATGGCCCGCTCTCCCGCCGGACGTTCACCCAGTTCTTCGGGCCGCTCGCCCAGTTCTTCCGGCCACTCCTCTATCTCCATCACATGGGCCAGCGCGGGGTTGGCCCTGCTCATGTCGATCGCGGGCAGGATGTGCCAGAGGCCGAACAGGGCCGAGGAGACGCCGGTGGCCGTGAGCGTCCCGTGGGAGCGGGCGAGCAGGCCGTACAGCACCCCGCGGAAGCCCACCTCCTCCAGCAGGACCGTGCCGAACGGCACCTGGACCAGGGCCTCCTCCAGCACGCGGGGCCACGACAGGGCCAGGGCGCGCTCGTCGCGGAAGAACCGGCGGGTGGCGGGGATCGCGATGCCCGCGCCGTACACGCCGGCGACGGCGGCGGCCAGCGCCCCGCCGACCTTCAGGCCGCGCGCGCCGTCCCGGAAGCCCAGCTCCGGCCAGGAGAGCCCGGACCCGCGGGCCATGGCGAGCATCGCCCCGGTCGCCGCGGCCGAGGTGGCCGGGGCCAGGCGGGGCGCGATCCGGTTGTTGAGCACGTTGGCCGCCACCATCACGCCCACCACGCCGGCGAGCGTCTTGGCGGAGGTGCCGGACGCGGGCGTGCCGGAAGCGGCCGTCGCCGCCGGCGAGGTCCGCGTGACCGCCGCAAGGAGGGCCGCCCCGCCGGGCGAGGTCCGCACGGCCGCCGCGAGGCGGGCCGCCCCCCTGGGCAGGGCCCGCACGGCCGCGGCGAGGCGGCTCATCCCGCCTCCCTGCGACGCCATCCGGCCGGGAAGCGCAGGCCGCGCCGCTCCTGCACGGTGAGGCCTCCCCAGATCCCCTCGGGCTCGCCCGCCCGCACGGCGTAGGCGCGGCAGTCGTCCATCACCGGGCAGCGGGCGCAGATCGCCTTCGCCCGCGACTCCTGCTCCGCCGACGGCGACAGCGGGAAGAACAGCTCCGGATCACTCCCCCGGCAGGCGCTCCGCGCGGCCCAGCCGATCTCGCGGACGTTCATCCGCATGAGACATCACCCCCTGGTGGATCACCGGCCATCAGCCTAGGCGGCCCCCGGACCTGCGACATCAGCCTTCCGGTGGATTCCGGGGTAACCACGGCGAGGTATCCGCGGCGAACGCGCGGGTGACGGGCTCAGGCCGTGGGCCAGGTGTGGACGGGCTCGTTGCCGTGCATGTGCTCCATGTACAGCAGGGTCATCCGGCGCAGCGCCTCGTACCTGTCGCCCTTGTCGAGCGCCTCCACCGTGTCCGTCTGCCAGCGCGCCCCGGTCCTGCCCGTCACGCACCGCCGTTCGATGATCCCGAGCAGCCGGTCCCGCGGCTCGGGGTCCACCCCCCACAGGTCCAGCCCCTCGTAGGCGAGCGGGAGCAGGTGGCGCAGGACGAGCTCGGGGGCGGGCGCCTCGCCCAGCCCCGGCCAGTAGAGGCGGGCGTCCAGCCCGTGGCGGGCGGCGGCGTTCAGGTTGTCCTCGGCCGCGGCGAAGGACATGCGCGTCCACACCGGGCGGTCGGCGTACGGCAGGACCCGCATGAGCCCGTAGAAGAAGGCGGCGTTGGCGGCGATGTCGGCCACCGACGGGCCCGCGGGCAGCACCCGGTTCTCCACCCGGAGGTGGGGGACGCCGTCCACGACCGCGTAGACCGGCCGGTTCCACCGGTAGATGGTCCCGTTGTGCAGGGTCAGCTCGTCGAGCTGCGGGGCCGTGCCCCTGGCCAGTTCCTGCCTCGGGTCGGTGTCCTCGCACAGCGGCAGCAGCGTGGAGAAGTAGCGCACGTTCTCCTCGAACAGGTCGAAGACCGAGGTGATCCACTGCTCGCCGAACCACACCCTCGGCCGCACGCCCTGGGCCTTCAGCTCGACGGTGCGGGTGTCGACCGCCTGCTGGAACAGGGGGATCCTGGTCTCCTGCCACAGACGCCGGCCGAAGAAGAACGGCGAGTTGGCCGCCACCGCCACCTGCACGCCCGCGATGGTCTGCGCCGCGTTCCAGTGGGCGGCGAACGACTCGGGGCTGACCTGGAGATGGAGCTGGGTGCTGGTGCAGCAGGCGGGGGCGATGCTGTCGGCGTAGGTGTCCAGGACCTCGTCACCCTCGATGAACAGGTGGAGGTCCTCGCCCAGGGCCGCGAAGATCTGCTCGTTGAGCAGGTGGTAGCGCGGGTTGGCCGACAGCGTGCCCTCGTTGAGGTCGCTCTCCCGCAACGTGGGGAGGGTGCCGACCAGCAGGGTGTGCCCGCCGACCGTGCCCGCCCGCTGCTCGGCGCGGTTGAGCCGGTCCCGGACGCCCCGCTCCAGCCGCGCGGCGCCGTCCCCCTCCAGGGACTCGGGCACGACGTTGATCTCGACGTTGAACTGGCCCAGCTCGGTGGACCAGTCGGGCTCGGCGATGGCGGCCAGCACCTCGGCGTTCTTCATCGCGGGCTCGCCGCGGTCGTCCACCAGGTTGAGCTCGATCTCCAGCCCGGCCTTCGGTTGCTCGAAGTCGAAACGGGAGTCGTTGAGCATCCTCGCGAGGACGTCGAGGCAGATATGGATCTTGTCCCGGTAGCGTTTCCGGTCTTCTCGGCTGAACACCATTGCAGGTACGTCTCGGCCCATATTCCGCAGAGTCGCACACGAGATGCGCGCCGTACATGAGCGCGGAGGTCACCTGGCCGTTGTGCCACCCGTGTGACGGGCATCACACCGCACGGGTTCAATCCGGCGGCGGACCGGCCGATCGGCATCGTGACGCATTTCGCCGAACGGCGCCCTCACCCGAGACGACCCGACCCACCGAGCGGAGACGACCCATTGCGAGCCAGTGCCATCCGTCCGAGCGGAATGGAACGGACCTTCGCCCCTGACGAGATCATCGTCACCAAGACGGATCTCCAGGGTCGCATCACCTATGCCAACGACGTCTTCGTCCGCGTGTCGGCGTATCCGGAGCAGGAGCTGCTGGGGCAGCCGCACAACATCATCCGCCACCCCGACATGCCGCGGTGCGTCTTCGCGCTGCTGTGGGAGGAGATCCGGCAGGGCGGCGAGATCTTCGCGTACGTGCTGAACCTCGCTCGGGACGGCGCCCACTACTGGGTGCTCGCGCACGTCACCCCGAGCAGGGACGCCGCCGGGCGGACCATCGCCTACCACTCCAACCGGCGGGTGCCCGGCAGGGACGCCGTACGGGAGATCCAGGCCCTGTACGCCTCCCTCGTCGCCGAGGAGCGGCGCCACGCCCGCCCCGCCGACGCGATCGCCGCCTCGACCGCACTGCTGGACAAGACGCTGAAGGAGCGAGGAATGACCTACGACGAGTTCGTGTGGTCTCTGGCCGGAGAGGACGTGACGCGATGAGGATCCTGCCCGGAGGGAAGGGCCCGACCGACCCGGAGCCCCACGCGGTGACCGAGCAGGCGCTGGCCGAGATGCTGAGGGTGTGCAGGCTCGGCGCCGCCGGCGACTTCGAGGCCCGGGTCCGCCACATCCCCGGCTCCGAGGACCGGCCCGAGCTCGTCGAGCTGCGTCACGAGCTCAACCGCATGATCGACCGCATGGACGCGTTCGTCCGGGAGGCCGCCGCGTCCCTGGAGGCCGCCAGCGAGGGCCGCTTCCACCGCCGGTTCATCCTGGAGGGCATGCCGGGCTCCTTCCGCGCCAGCGCCTCCGCCATCAACCGGGCCCGCGCCTCCATGGCGGAGTCCGCGGCGGCGGCCGCCTCCGTCGGGCAGACCCGGCTGCGGCTGGCCGACGAGCTGGAGTCGGCCGTCATGGCCGTGGCCGAGCAGGTCGCCGCCGCGGCCACCCGGCTCGGCGACTCGGCGGCCGGTCTGGCCTCCTCGGCGGAGACGTCGGTACGGCAGGCCGAGTCGGCCAAGGAGGCGGTCGGCCGGATGGAGGACTCCGCCCAGGAGATCCAGCAGGTCGTCAACCTGATCTCCCAGGTCGCCGGGCAGACGCGGCTGCTGGCCCTCAACGCCACCATCGAGTCGGCCCGCGCGGGAGAGGCCGGGCGCGGCTTCGCGGTCGTCGCCTCGGAGGTCAAGCAGCTGGCCACGCAGACGGCCGAGGCCAGCGAGAAGATCGTCCAGCAGGTCGCCTCGGTCCGGTCCGCCGCCGGCGAGGGCACCGGCGTCATCGAGACCATCGGCGTGACCATCCGCGACATGGACGCCCTCGCCCAGAGCATCGCGAACGCCGTCGACGGCGGCGACCACGCCGCAGCCGGGCAGGACATCAGGGGCCTGGCGAGCATGGCCGAGCACCTGCGCGCCGAGGTCTCCCGCTTCCTGACCGTCCTGCGCGGCAGCTGAGCCCCGTACGGAAGGCGGCGGCTAGACCAGCCTCCGGGCGGTGGCCCAGCGGGAGAGCTCGTGGCGGTTGGAGAGCTGGAGCTTGCGCAGCACGGACGAGACGTGGGTCTCGACGGTCTTGACGGAGATGAACAGCTCCTTGGCGATCTCCTTGTAGGCGTAGCCCCGGGCGATCAGCCGCAGGACCTCGCGCTCGCGCTGGGTCAGGGAGTCCAGCTCGGGGTCGATCGGCGGGGCCTCGGTGGAGGCGAAGGCGTCCAGCACGAACCCGGCCAGCCGGGGGGAGAAGACCGCGTCGCCCTCGGCCACCCGGCGGATGGCGTCGGTGAGCTCGCGGCCGCTGATCGTCTTGGTGACGTAGCCCCGGGCGCCGCCCCGGATCACGCCGATGACGTCCTCGGCGGCGTCGGAGACCGACAGGGCGAGGAAGCGGACCTGCGAGCCCGAGCCCAAAACGCGGCGCAGGACCTCCTGGCCGCCGCCGCCGGGCATGTGCACGTCGAGCAGGACCACGTCGGGCTGGAGCTCCGCGATCGTCTTGACCGCGGACTCCACGTCCTCGGCCTCGCCGATCACCTCGATGGACTCGCCCAGCTCGGCCCGGACCCCGGAGCGGAACAACCGGTGGTCGTCGACGATCAGAACTCTGACGTTGCCCATGTGCTTCCTCACCGATCCTCGTTCACTTCGCCGACGCCCCCGCCACCCGCGCCCCCCGGGTCACGAGCTCTCCAGCTTCATGGTCAACATCACTTCCGTACCCTCGCCGAGCTCGGTCCGCACCCGGGCGCTGCCCCCGTTGCGCTCCATCCTCCCGATGATCGACTGGCGGATCCCCATCCGGTCCTCGGGCACCTCGCTCATGTCGAACCCGACACCCCGGTCCCGGACGAAGACGGTGACCTCGCCCGGCTCCACCTCCGCGTAGACGGAGACGACCGATGAGCCGGAGTATTTCGCGGCGTTGACCATCGCCTGGCGTGCGGCCTGCATCATGGCGGACAGTTCAGGCGTCAACGGGCAGTCTCCCACGCAGACGACCTCGATGGGCACCCCGTGGGCGTCCTCCTCCTCGGCGGCGACCCGCCGTACGGCGGCGGCCACCGACGCGTCGGCGTCCTGCTTGGGCTGGTAGAGCCAGTTGCGCAGCTCGCGCTCCTGGGAGCGGGCCAGGCGCATCACCTCTCGGGAGTCGTGCGCGTTGCGCTGGATCAACGTCAGCGTGTGCAGCACCGAGTCGTGCACGTGCGCGGCGAACTCCGCCCGTTCCTCCTGCCGGATGCGCTCGCGCCGCTCACGCTGGAGCTCCTTCCACAGCCCGGCCAGCCAGGGCGCGGCGATGAGCGCGACGCCGCCCACGACCACGAGCGTGAACACGAAGCCGGGCTGGGCCTTGCCCAGCTCGTCGTTGAGGGCCAGGAACCCGATCGCGCCGACGACCACGAGCACCAGGCCCGCGATCGTGCGGACCCAGCTCTTGCGTGCCTGCCCCACCGTCGAGTCCATCCAGCGCCGCCGCCGGTCGGGGTCGGCCTGCTGCCACAGGATCAGCGAGCCGATCCCGCCGACCGCGATCGGCCAGGCGCCGATCCCGCCCGCCGAGGCGCCGGTGAGCCAGCCCAGGGCCATCAGCGCCAGGGCGATCGCGCCGTAGGCGGCGATCTGGCTCCAGTCGCGCCCGGGATCCCTGCCCTCGTACGGCGCGCGCGGGGTGAACATCCACAGCGCCGCGTACGCCACGGCGCCGATCCCGTCCAGCACCGTGAGCAGCACGAAGGCCAGCCGCAGCACCACCGGGTCGAGCCTGAGCTGGTCGGCCACGCCCTGGGCCACGCCGGCCACCAGCCGCCCCTCCACCGGCCTGATCAGCCGCAGGAGGTCGGTCCCCTCGGAGGTCGCGGGTGCCGCGTCGTTGGATGTCTTGTCCGCGGCGGGTCCGCGCGACGTCTGTCGGTCAGCCATAACTCCGTCATCGTCACACGTCCCGGCGGCCCGGCGCATCGGGACTTCCCCTGGCACGCCCCTGAGAACGACCCCCCTCATCGGGGACGACTCAGGGGTGTCCCGGATGCGGGCGGACCGGGAGAGGGGCCACGATGAGAACATGACCGACACCGGGAGCCCCCAGGACCCGGCGAGCATCTCGCCCGACCCGCCGTCCACCGTCGCCACCGCCGCCGGCGAGGAGCGCAGGCTCCGCCGCAGCAGCGAGGGGCGCATCCTGACGGGGGTGTGCGCGGGCCTGGGCCGTCACGCCCGGGTCGACCCGGTGCTCTTCCGCGTCGGCTTCGCGATGCTGGTGCTCGCCTCGGGGGTCGGCGTCATCCTCTACATCGCGGCGTTCCTGCTGATGCGGGAACCCGACGGCGCCCCCGGCCACATGGAGCAGTGGACGCGGCGCGACTTCGACGCCGAGACCGTGATGGCCCTGCTGACCGGTGTCTTCGCCTTCGGCCTGATCATCAACCTGAGCTCCGGCAACTTCGGCACGCCCTCTCTCGTGGTGGGCACCGTGTTCGCCGTCGCCCTCCTCACCGCCCACGCCCGCGGCGTCGACCTGCTGGCCCTGGCCAGGACGCTGCCCGAGCGGCTGCGCAACGCGCGCCGCACCGGTCCCGCGGCGGCCTCCCGGCCGGTGGCCGGGCATCCGGAGCAGGGCCCCACCGGTTTCCCGCCGCCCCCGCACGCCGCGTACCCGCCCCTCGCGGGCCCGGACGCCCCGTCCCCGCCGACGGCGCCGTACCTTCCCCCGCCGCCCGCGCCGCCGGGCCCCGCACGCCCGGACGCCGACTCTCCGATCGCCGCGTCGTCGGGACCCGTCCCGCCGGATTCCGCGCGCCCGGACGCCGACTCCCCCATCGCGGCGTCGTCGGGCCCCGCGTCCCCGGGTGTCGACAGCCGCCTCACCGCCGCCGAGCGCGACCTCGCCGAGCGGACCCGGCTGGTCAACGAGGCGATCTCCGCCGCGCACGCCCGCATGGCCGCGGCGCGCGACAGACTCGCCACCCGGCCGCCCGCCGGGCCGGCGGACGGCGGTCCCCAGGCGCCTCCCACGGAGCCGGGCCACGGCGGTCCGCAGGCTCCCGCGGAGCCGGGCTTCGGCCCTCACAACCCCTACCAGGGCTCCCCCGCCGGCCCGCACCCCGGCCCCGGACCCCGCCCGAGGCTCACGCCCTCGTTCGACTCCTCCGGCGAGCCCTTCGCCCCGTACGGCCCCTACCGGCCGCTGGACCCCCGCCGGGGACCCTCGCCACAGATCCTCTACGACCTCGCCGAGTACGGCCGGCGGATGGCCCCGCCGCCCCGGCCGAAGCAGCCCCGGGCCTTCGTCGGGACCATCACGATATTCCTGGCCATGATCATTGGAGGGATCATCATGGCGGTCCAGTCCGCTTCCGGCTCGATCAACATGACGGTCGCCGGGAGCGCGATGCTCATCACCATCGGCGGTGGGCTCCTGGTCGCGACCTGGTTCGGGCGAGGTGCCGCCCTGGTCGCGGCGGGCACCGCCGTCGCCCTCTTCCTGATCGCGGGGTCCGCCATGAGCGACGTTCCGAAGAAGTTCGGCAGCTACGACTGGGCGCCGGCCACCACCTCGGAGATCGCCGGGACCTACACGGTGGGCGTCGGCGAGGGCACCCTGGACCTCGGCGACCTGACGTTCGCGCCGGGCTCGCGGACGGTCATCGAGGCGTCGGTGTCGGTCGGCCAGATCACCGTCATCCTGCCGCCTACCGTCAGGGCCGAGGTCACCGGATACGCCAAGCTGGGCGACGTCGAGATCGACCATTCGGTGCAGGGCGGCGCCGACGTCAGGCACGAGAAGGTGCTGGAGCCCGAGGTGACCCCCAAGGGCGAGGTCGCGACCATCGTGCTGACCGTCAAGGCCGGCGTCGGAGACGTTGAGGTGACCCGTGCGGCCTGACCTGCGTTCCGACAGCCCGGTTCCGGTGCGGAGCCGCTGGCACCGCACGGACTGGATGGCCCTGCTCAGCGGCATCCTGTTCATCACGGTCGGGATCCTGTTCATCACCGTGCCGGGGCTGGGGCCGATCGTCATGCTCCCGGTCGTGCTCGGCGGCCTCGCCTTCTCCGGGTTCGTCGCCATCATCGCCCGCTCGATCCGGCGCAAGTGAGGCCGGCCGCGCTCCGCGACCGGTCTCACGGTTCCAGGCGTTAGAATCGGACGATGCTCGCCCTGGAGTTCGTCAGCACCGTCCGCGCCACGCGGAGCGGTCTGACGGACACGCTCTCCGACGTGGCGGGGATGACCGCCTGGGCCCGCGAGCACGCCGCCGAGCTGGGGATCGACCCCGGGTTCACCGCCACCGAGGACCTGCGCCGCGAGGTGGTCGAGCTGCGGCAGGCCGTACGCGCCCTGTTCGCCCGCGCCGTCGCGCCGGACCCGGCCAGCGGCGCCGACGCCCACCGACTCCCGGGGTTCGCCGAGTCGCTCGACCTGGTCAACGCCGCCGCGCTGGCCGTACCGCTGGCTCCGCGCCTGGAGTGGCCCGACGAGGGCGCGCCGGTGGCCAGGACCGTCCCCGCCGCCGAGGCCGCCTGGTCGCCGCGCATCCGCGCCGCCCTCGCCTCCTCGGCGATCGCCCTGCTGGCCGGTCCCGAGCGCGAGCGGCTGCGGACCTGCCCGGCCCCGCGCTGCGTGCTCTATTTCGTCAAGGAGCACGCCCGTCAGGAGTGGTGCTCGGTCGGCTGCGGCAACCGCGCCCGCGCCGCCCGCCACTACCGCCAGCACAAGACCCGCTGACCCCCGCGACGGCGCCGCCGGGACCACGGCGCCCGCGACCGCCGCGACCGCCGGGCTCACGTCCCCCGGCTCGCGTCCGCCGGCTCACCGCCGGGCGCCGGGGACCGCCTGCCCCAGCGGAGCAGGTGGTCGTGGACGGCCGCGACCGCGCGCTGGGCCGTCGCCCCCTCCCTGACGGCGAGGAACAGCGTGTTGATCGGCGGCAGTCCGGGCTCGGCGAGCGGGACGAGCGTCCCGGCCGCCAGCTCCTCCTCGCACAGATAGCGGGGCACCACCGACATCCCCGCGCCCGCCGTCACGGCGGCCACGACTCCGCGCAGGTCGGGCATCACCAGAGCGGCGGACATGACCGGCCGGGTTCCGAACACGGTCCGCCAGTAGCGCCGGATGACCGGGAGATCCTCCGCGTAGGCGACCACCGGCACCCCCGCCGGCCGGGCCGCGTCCGGCGCCACGCGGTCGGCCCACCGGGGAGCGGCCACCAGGACGAACTCCTCGTCCAGCAGAGGGGTCGCGTGCACGCCGCGGCGGCGGGGGCGGACCGCCGAGACGACGAGATCGAGCGTGCCCGCGGCGAGCAGGTCGAGCAGGTCGTCGGCGAGGCCGAGCTCCACGCGGATCCGCGTGCCACGGGCGATCAACGGGGCCAGCACGCCCATGACGCGGGCGGACATCAGCTCGGCGGGCCCGCCCAGGTGGACGGCGCGGCCCGGCGCCTGCGGGTCCAGATCGGCGCCGACCGCCTCCGCCAGCGCGTCGAGGGGCCCGGCCAGCCGCCGGGCCAGCTCGTCGGCGGCGGCCGTGGGGGCGACCCCGCGCGGCAGGCGGTCGAACAACCGGCGCCCCAGCACCTCCTCCAGCGCCTTGACCTGGGCGCTCACCGTCGGCTGGGCCAGCCCGAGGGTGTGCGCGGCGGCGGTGACGGACCCCGTGCGGTACACCGCCAGGAAGGTGCGCAGCAGGTCGAGCGATACGGCCACCCTCCGATTCTCCCATCGGAATCCTGATATCGGAGGGCGGCCTCGGCTATTTGTCCCGATGCCTCGCCACCGGTGATGCTCAGTGCATGACGAAGCGCATCCTCACCATCCTGACCAGCCACGACCGGCTCGGCGAGACCGGCCGGAGCACCGGGTTCTACGTGTCGGAGGCCGCCCACCCGTGGCAGGTCTTCCGTACGGCCGGATTCGAGGTGGAGCTGGCCAGCGTCGCGGGCGGCGAGCCCCCGCAGGACGGATACGACCCCGCCGACCCCGTGCAGAAGGAGTTCCTGGAGGTGTACGGCGAACGGCTGCGCAAGACCCCGCGCGTCGCGGACCTCGACCCGGCCGGCTACGACGCGGTCTTCTTCGCCGGCGGCCACGGCACCATGTGGGACTTCCCCGGCGACGGGGACCTCGCCGGGTTCGCCCGGTCCGTCTACGAGAACGGCGGAGTGGTGGCCGCCGTCTGCCACGGCCCGTCGGCCCTGGTGAACCTCACGCTGTCGGACGGCACCCACCTGGTCGCGGGCAGGCGTGTGGCCGCCTTCACCAACGCCGAGGAGGAGGCGGTCGGGCTCACCGGGACGGTGCCGTTCCTGCTGCAGGACGCCCTGACCGAGCGCGGCGCCCTGCACTCCTCGGCCCCCGACTTCGAGCCGCACGTCGTGCGCGACGGCCGGCTGGTGACCGGCCAGAACCCGGCGAGCGCCACCGGAGCCGCCGAGGAGGTCGTGGCCGCCCTCGGTCAGAAGTGATGCGGGCCGCCCGGCCCGGAGTGATACAGATCACTATCTTCTAACGCACATAACGCACTGAATCCGTTAGTCTGTCGTCACGACGTCTAACGGATTCAGCCGTTAGAAAGTGCGACGGGAGAACCAGGATGAGCTTCCAGACCGGCCACGTGGGCCTCAACGTCTCCGACCTCGACACCTCCAAGGACTTCTACCGGAAGGTCTTCGGCTTCGAGATCATCGGGGAGTCGGCCGAGCAGGGCCGCCGCTACGCCTTCCTCGGTCAGGACGGCACGCTCGTGCTGACCCTGTGGCAGCAGAGCGAGGGCCGCTTCGCCACCGGCGTGCCCGGCCTGCACCATCTGTCCTTCCAGGTCCCGGACATCGAGGCGGTACGGCGGGCCGAGAGCGTCATCCGGGAGCTCGGGGCCGCCCTCCACCACGACGGCGTCGTCCCGCACGGCGAGGGCGCCTCCTCCGGCGGCGTCTTCTTCGAGGACCCGGACGGCATCCGGCTGGAGATCTACGCGCCCGCCGGCGCGCAGGGCCTGACGGCTCCCACCCCCGGCGCGCCCACCTGCGGCTTCTTCTAGACCGGCGACGGGCGGGAGGGACACGCCATGAGGCACGAAGGAGAGGTCGCCGTCCAGCGGCGGGCCGGGGTGCCGCGGGCCGGCGAGCTGGGATCGGTGCGGACCCGGCCGGAGATCCCGCCGGTGGCGGGCGAGTTCCTGCGCGCGCAGCGGATGCTCGTCGCCGGGGCCGCCGACGCCTCCGGCCGGGTCTGGGCCGGTTCCCTGACCGGTCCCGCGGGGTTCGCCGAGCCCCTCGACGAGCGGACCGTCGTGATCGACGCCCTGCCCGGCCCGCACGACCCGCTGGCCGGCCTGTTCGGCGCCGCGGCGCAGGACGGCGGGCACAGCGGGCATGACTGGCACGGCGGGCACGACTGGCACGACGTCGGCATGCTCGCCATCGATCCCGCGACCCGGCGGCGGATGCGGATCAACGGCAGGGCGCGCAGGGAGGGAGACCGGCTCGTCGTGCGCACCGAGCAGGTCTACGCCAACTGCCCCAAGTACATCCGGTCCAGGACGCCCGGCGCCGACGCGGCCCCGGTGCCGGGCGGCGCGCACGTCTCCGGGGAGCTGACCGCCGAGCAGCGCGCGTGGATCGACGGCGCGGACACGTTCTTCATCGCCACCCGCGCCGGCGGGCTCGGCGCCGACGTGTCCCACCGGGGCGGCAACCCCGGGTTCGTGCGGACGGCCGGCGCGCGGCGGCTGGTCTGGCCGGAGTACGTGGGCAACTCGATGTACATGACGCTCGGCAACCTGGAGCTGGACGAGCGCTGCGGCCTGCTCTTCCTGGGATGGGACTCCGGCGACGCCCTGCACCTGACCGGCCGGGCCCGCGTGGACTGGGATCCGGGCGGCGTCCCGGGGGCGGAGCGGCTGGTCGGGTTCGACGTGGAGGAGATCGTCCACATCCGCGGAGCGGTCCCGCTCCGCTGGGCCTCCGGGGATCATTCCCGGCACAACCCCCCGGTCATCGAGGCCGCAGCCCATCTGCCCGCGGGGGGTTGACCGGGGACAACAGGGGCGTACGTTCACGTTTGTCGGCTCTCACTTCTCCTATCCCCCCGCGGGTGCACCTTGGAGGACGTATGCCCCGAATCACCGTCACCGTCGACGGAATCGTCTACGAGGAGGAGGTCGAGCCGCGCCTCCTCCTCGTCCATTTCCTGAGGGACCGTCTGGGCAAGACAGGCACGCCCGTCGGCTGCGACACCGGCAACTGCGGAGCCTGCACCGTGATGCTCGACGGCAGGAGCGCCAAGAGCTGCTCCGTCCTGGCCGTGCAGGCCGACGGATCCGACGTCGTCACCATCGAGGGCCTGGCGCAGAACGGCACGCTGCATCCCATGCAGGAGGCCTTCCACGCCGAGCACGCGCTGCAGTGCGGCTACTGCACCCCGGGCATGATCATGGCTGCCGTCGACCTGCTCAAGGACGACCCCGACCCGTCCGACGAGGCGATCCGCCACGGGCTCGAAGGCAACCTGTGCCGATGCACGGGTTACTGCAACATCGTCAAGGCGGTACGGCGCGCCGCGCAGGAGATGTCGGGTGAGGGGGTGCGGACCTCATGACCGAGCAGATCGACGCCGGAATGGTCGCCCGGCGCATCGCCGAGAGCGACCGGCTCGGCTCCCCCGACCCGAGCCGCGAGATAGGCCGGGCCCGCAGGCGCAAGGAGGACGCCCGGCTGATCACCGGGCGGACGCTGTGGACCGACGACATCCAGCTGCCCGGCATGCTGTACGTCGCCTTCCTGCGCAGCCCGATGGCGCACGCCCGGATCGCCCGGGTGGACACCTCCGCCGCGCGCACCCAGCCCGGCGTGGTCGCCGTCTACAGCGGGCGGGACTTCGCCGGCGAGCAGGGCAACCTGCCGTGCGCCTGGCCGGTGTCCGAGGACATCGTCATCCCCGACCACCCCCCCATGGCGGTCGAGGAGGTCCGCTACGTCGGCGAGGCCGTGGCCTGCGTGGTCGCCACCGACCGCTACAAGGCCGCCGACGCCCTGGAGGCGATCGAGGTCGACTACGAGCCGCTGGAGCCCGTGCTCGACATGACCGAGGCGCTCGCCGAGGGCTCCCCGAAGGTCCACGAGGCCGGCAACCGGGCCTTCACCTGGAAGTTCTCCGGCGGCGACGTCGAGGCCGCCTTCCGCGACGCCCCCGTGCTGATCGAGCGCACCTACGTCCAGCAGCGGCTCATCCCCACCGCCATGGAGCCCCGCGCGGTCGTGGCCACCACCGACGGCACCGCCTTCACGCTGTACTCCTCCACGCAGATCCCGCACGTCCTGCGGGTCATGCTGGCGCTGACCACCGGCATCCCCGAGCACCTGCTGCGGGTGGTCGCCCCCGACGTGGGCGGCGGCTTCGGGTCCAAGCTCCAGGTCACCGCGGAGGAGGTGCTCTGCCTGCTGCTGACCCGCAGGATCGGCAAGCCGGTGAAGTGGACCGAGTCCCGCTCCGAGGGCAACCTGACCGCGCACCACGGCCGCGACCAGCTCCAGCGGATCGCCCTGGCCGCCGAGCGGGACGGGCGGATCCGGGGCATGCGGGCGGACCTGCTCGCCGACATGGGCGCCTACCTGATGCTGGTCACGCCGGGCATCCCGATCCTCGGCGCGTTCATGTACAACGGCATCTACAAGATGGACGCCTACGACTTCACCTGCACGGGCGTCTTCACCACCAAGATGCCCACCGACGCCTACCGCGGCGCGGGACGCCCCGAGGCCACGTTCGCGATCGAGCGGGCCGTCGACGAGCTCGCCCACGAGCTGGGCATGGACCCCGTCGAGCTGCGGCGGCGCAACTGGATCACCCACCAGGAGTTCCCCTACACCACGATCGCCGGCCTGACCTACGACTCCGGCAACTACGAGGCCGCCACGGACCGGGCGCTGGCCCTGTTCGGCTACGACAAGCTCCGCGCCGAGCAGGCCGACCGGCGCGACCGCCGGGACCCCGTCCAGCTCGGCATCGGCGTGTCGACCTACACCGAGATGTGCGGCCTGGCGCCCTCCCGGGTCCTGGGCAGCCTCAGCTACGGGGCGGGCGGCTGGGAGCACGCCGCGGTCCGCCTGCTGCCCACCGGCAAGGTCGAGGTCGTCACCGGCACCTCGCCGCACGGCCAGGGCCACGAGACGGCCTGGAGCCAGATCGCGGCCGACGCCATGGGCGTGCCGTTCGAGGACGTCTCGGTGCTGCACGGCGACACCACGGTCGCCCCCAGGGGCATGGACACCTACGGCTCGCGCTCGCTGGTGATCGGCGGCGTCGCCGTACTGCAGGCCTGCGAGAAGGTGAAGGAGAAGGCCAGGAAGCTGGCCGCGCACATGCTGGAGGCCTCCCCCGAAGACATCGAGTTCTCCGGCGGCACGTTCACGGTGCGCGGAACCTCGGCGGGCAAGACGATCCAGGAGCTGGCCTTGGCCGCCTTCGCCGCGCACGACCTGCCGGAGGGCTTCGAACCCCGCCTGGACGCCGAGGTAACCTTCGACCCGCAGAACTTCTCCTTCCCGCACGGCACCCACCTGTGCGCGGTCGAGGTGGACACCGAGACCGGCCTGACGAAGATCCGCTCGTACGTGGCGGTCGACGACGTGGGCACCGTGGTGAACCCGTTGATCGTCGAGGGCCAGGTGCACGGCGGCATCGCCCAGGGCATCGGGCAGGCGCTGTTCGAGGAGGCGGTCCACGACGCCGAGGGCAACCTGCTGACCACGACGATGACCGACTACCTGATCCCGTCGGCGGCCGACCTGCCCGAGTTCGTCACCGACCGGACCGAGACCCCCGCGACCAGCAACGTGCTCGGCGCCAAGGGCGTCGGCGAGGCGGGGACGATCGCCGCCACCCCCGCCGTGGTCAACGCCGTCGTCGACGCGCTGCGGCCGTACGGCGTGCGCGACGTGCGGATGCCCTGCAGTCCCGAGCGGATCTGGCGGGCGATCGGCGAAAGCGGCGGCGCCGCCGCCGGGTGGGCGGGACCGACCGAGTCCGAAGGAGGCGAGCGATGATCCCGGCGGCGTTCGACTACGTCAGGCCCGCGTCCCTGGAGGAGGCCTGCCACGTCCTCGCCACCTCGGGCGAGGAGGCCAAGGTCCTGGCCGGGGGCCAGTCCCTGCTGCCGCTGCTGCGGCTGCGGCTGGCCTACCCCTCGGTGCTCGTCGACCTCGGGCGGCTGCCGGATCTGCACGGCGTGCAGGACCGGGGCGACCACGTGTTCATCGGCGCGCTCACCACGCACGACGAGGTGATGCGCTCCCCGGTGATCCGCGAGCACGTCCCGCTGGTCGCGCTGGCCACCGCCACGGTCGCCGACCCGGCGGTACGGCACCGCGGCACCTTCGGCGGCTCGCTGGCCCACGCCGACCCGGCCGGGGACCTGCCCGCCGTCGCGCTGGCCCTGGACTGCGTCTTCGTCACCCGGATGACCGGCGGCCAGCGGGAGATCCCGGCGGCCGACTTCTTCGTCGACTACCTGGAGTCCGCCCTGGAGGCGGGCGAGGTGCTGGTCGGCGTCAAGGTGCCCAAGCTCGGCGCCGGGTGGGGCTTCCACTACGAGAAGTTCCACCGGACCGCGCAGGCCTGGGCGGTGGTCGGCGTGGCGGCCGCCGTCAGGACCGAGGGGGGCGCCATCGCCGAGGCCCGGATCGGCCTGACCAACATGGGCTCCACCCCGGTGCGGGCCCCGGCCGTGGAGGCGGCGCTGCGGGGGGCGCCATCCGCCGCGCCGAACGGGAACGGCTCCTCCAACGGCGCCCACGACCCGGTCAGGGACGCCTGCGGCGAGGCGGCCGACGACACCTCGCCCCCGGCCGACCTGCACGCCACCTCCGACTACCGCCGTCATCTGGCCCGGGTGCTGACCTACCGCGCCGTCCGGGCCGCGAGCGCCTGATCGGCGAGCCCGCCGGCCGGTACCCGGCACCGGCCGGCGGGCTCTGGTCACCTCACCTGCATCGCCGTAATGTCGCAGACATCACGGTGTCGCGGGAACGGCGGAATGTCCTTCCTACCGACCGACAAGGAGCGGATCGATGGCGATGCGGTTCGAGCACGAGTTCACGGTCCCGGTCTCGATCGAGCAGGCCTGGGCGGTCCTGCTCGACGTCGAGCGGGTCGCGCCCTGCCTGCCGGGGGCCACGCTCGACACCGTCGAAGGCGACTCCTTCACCGGGCGGATGAAGGTGAAGGTCGGCCCGATCACCGTCACCTACCGCGGCGACGCCTCCTTCCAGGACGTGGACAAGGACGCCCACTCCCTCACCATCAAGGCCTCGGGCAAGGAGGCGCGGGGCTCGGGGACGGCCGGCGCCACGGTCGCCGCGCGCCTGTACCCCGAGGGCTCCGCCACCCGGGTCACCGTCGACACGACCTTCAACGTGACGGGGCGCCCCGCCCAGTTCGGCCGGGGCGTGATGGCCGAGGTCGGCGCCAAGCTGATCGACAGATTCGCCGCCAACCTCTCCGACCTGCTCGGGGAGGGCCCGGGAGCCGAGCCCGCGGCGGAGCCCGCGCCCCCGAACGTCACCCCCCTGACCCCGGTCGCGCCCGCGGACCCCGTTCAGGAACCCTCCGCCGGGGGCGCCGAACCCCCGGAGCTCCCGCACCCCTCGCGCCCGGTCTCCCTCACCGTGGTCCCCGCCCCCGGCGAGGCCGCCGGGGAGATCCGCGACCAGGACCCCCATCCGGGCGGGACCTCCCGCACCTCCCGCACCCCCGAGGAGGAGGCCCTCGACCTCCTGGAGGTGGCCGGCATCCCCCTGCTCAAGCGCGTCGCCCCGCTGGTCGCCGCGGTCGCGGCCGTCACCCTGCTCGCCTGGCTGGTCCGCCGCGCCCTCCTGCGCCGCACCGGCGGGTCTTGATCGGCGGACCGGCTGATGATCTGTCGTACATCGCCGGACGTTGGGAGGCGCACGATGGATCCGTTCCAGAACGACGCGACACCGGCTCCCGAACCCCGGGAGCCGGCCCAGGTTCTGATCACGATCAGACGGCTCGACAAAAGCGAGACGACGGGCCTCAACCAGTCCGAGGCCTGACGGCACAGGCGATGTCCGGCGGGCGGGATCGCACATCCCGCCCGCCCTTTTTCGGGGAGGGGCGGGCCGATGCTGCTGCCGCGGGTCAAGGACGGGCACCACCCCTTCAGGTTCGATGACGGCACGGTCCGCGTCGGCGGTGAGATCTACGGGCTGGCCACCGAGATCGGCGATCCGCGGGGCGTCGCGTGGGCCGCCCTGACCCTGATGGACGGCACCCGCACGACGGAGGAGGTCGTGGCGGCGGCGCGGGCGTCGTTCCCGCGGCTGACGGAGGCGGCGGTGCGCAAGGTCGTGACGCGGCTGATCGCCTCGGGCCACGTCGAGGACGCCTCCGCCCGGGTCCCCGCCGAGATCGGCGAGCGGGAGCGCATCCGGTACGGCAGGAGCCGGGCCTTCTTCCACCGCGTCGACCTCACCCCCCGCGAGCACGGCTGGGAGGCACAGCTCCACCTGAAGGACTCCCGGGTCGTGGTCCTGGGACTGGGCGGGACCGGCAGCCACGCCGCCTGGGCGCTGGCGGCCTCGGGGGTGGGACGGCTCCACTGCGTGGACGCCGACGTCGTGGAGTTGTCGAACCTCAACCGCCAGGCCCTCTACACCGAGGCCGACATCGGCCGTCCGAAGGCCGCCACCGCCGTGGCCGCGCTGCGCCGGGTGAACTCCGACATCGAGATCACCGGCGAGCGGCGCCGGGTGGGCAGCGAGGGCGAGCTGTCGGCCCTGCTCGACGGGTGCGACGTGCTCGCGCTCTGCGCGGACGAGCCCCGCGGCCAGGGCATCAGGATCTGGGCCAACCGGGCGTGCGCCCGGGCCGGCGTGCCCTGGGCGGGCGGCGGCTACAACGGCCCGCTGGTCACCGTGGGCACCTTCGCGCGCGGACGGGGCGCCTGCTACGAGTGCCTCGCCGCGGGAGAGGCGCTCAGGCGCAGGCCCGGCCTCCCGGTGGAGCTGGGCGGTCCGGGCGCCACGGCCGCCTCGGCCGGGATCTCCGGCCAGCTCGTGGCCCACGCCGTCATCTCGCTGGTCACCGGGGTGCCGAGGCCCGCCGTCGGAGCCGTCGTGGGCGTGAACCTCATCGCGCCGGACCACCACGTGTGGATCCGGCACCCGCCCCGGCCCGGCTGCCCGGTCTGCGGACCGGCGTCCCGGTCCGGCGGGTGCGGGCGGCTGCCGGTCCGCGGGCCGCGCCGGGAGAATGGCGGACATCCGTCCGGAAACCGTAAATAACTCCCAAACCCTTGACAAGACGGACAAATCTGCATTTATCCAGGGCATGCAGAGCCCGTGATCAATGCACCCGACTGCAGCGTGATCGTCATCACCTACAACGACGCCGCGCGAGTCCCCCGGGCCGTGCGGTCGGTGCTGGACCAGTCGTTGCGCAACGTCGAAGTGATCGTCGTGGACGACGCGAGCACCGACGACACCGAGCAGGTCGTGCTCGCCCTGCAGCGGGAGGACCCCCGCGTGCGCTATCTGCGCAGAGCGGACAACAGCGGCGGCTGCGGGGCGCCGCGCAACGACGGGGTGGCCGCCGCCCGCGCGCCGTACGCGATGTTCCTCGACAGCGACGACCGGCTCGCCCGGCACGCCTGCAAGAGCCTGCTCGTGGAGATCGAGCGCACCGGCGCCGACTTCGTCACCGCGCAGATCTCCCGGTTCTACGAGACCACGCGCAAGACCAAGCGGTACTACCCGTCCCTGTTCACCCGCCGCAGGACGGTCGAGGGGATCGCCGAGGAACCGGAGATGTTCCTGGACTCCTTCGCCACCAACAAGCTCTACCGGACCGATCTGCTGCGCCGGATCCCGTTCCGGGAGGACCTGCACTTCGAGGACCACCTGTTCACCGCCGAGCTGTACTGCGTCGCCCGCCGGTTCGCGGTGGTGCCGTGGACCGTCTACCTCTGGCACCGGGCCCGCGCCACCGACGAGTTCCGCACGTCGATCTCGCAGCGTTTCACCGAGATGGACAACCTCCGCCAGCGGGTCAGGGCGGCCAGGCTCAGCGACGAGGCCCTGCGGCGGCGCGGGCGCGGCGAGCTGGTGCCCGAGCGCCAGTACCGCTTCCTCCGCCAGGACCTGCGGGTCTACCTCAACCCGCTGCCCGCGCGGGACCGGGCCTGGGCCGAGGAGTTCGCCGCCGAGGTCGGGCCGTACCTGGCGGAGATCGACCCCGCGATGATCGACCGCCTGGAGCCGGTCGCGCGGATCTGCTGCCACCTGATCCTCGACGGCCGCGTCGAGGATCTGATCGTCGCCGCCCGGTCCCTCAACGGGCCCAAGGCCGCGCCGCGCCACGCCGTACGGCGGGAGGGCCGGACGTACTGGGGCACCGAGCCCGACCCCAGGATGGAGATCACCTCCCTGCGGATGGCGGAGCTGCCCTTCAGCGCGGCCCGGCTCCGCCACGAGGCCGAGGTCGCCTGCGAGGGGGCCCGGCTCACCCTGTCGATCCGGACCTACGACCCGTTCGGGGTCCTGCCGGCCGTACCCGGCTGGAAGGCGTTCCTGCAGATCGGGCCCGACCGGGTGCCGCTGAAGCCGCGCGAGCAGCCCGACGGCGGCCTCCTGAGCCGGGTGAGCGTCGACCTGGCCGGGCTGCGGCGGGGCCGTCTGGGTTCCGGCGGCCACCGCGACCCGAAGATCGTGATCGTCCGTCCCGGCGGGCGGACCACCTCCGACCCGCTGCTGGTGGACCCGGCGGCCGAGCCGCTCACCGCCGCCGTCCCCCTGCACACGGTCACGATCAGGGCCGACGGGCCGGCCGCGGTCCTGCGCATGTCCTGGCGGCGGGAGGGCCTGCTCCGCCAGGTGCCCAGGCTGCTGCGGGCCAGGACCCGGCTCGTCCGCAGGCTGAGCACCCCGGCCCTGAAGCTGCGCGTCTACAAGGGGCTGATCAGGGTCGTGCCCCGGCGCATGGACCTGGCCCTGTTCGAGTCCGACGTCGGCGCCGGCTACACCGGCAGCCCGCGGTACGTCTACGAGGAGCTCCGCAGGCGCGGGACGCCGATCCGCGCGGTCTGGTCGGTGGCCAGGCAGCGCAGGAACTTCCCCGCCGACGCCACGCTCGTGCGCCGGATGAGCTGGCGCTACATCTGGACGATGGCCAGGGCGGGCTACTGGGTGGACAGCCACGGACTGCCGCTGGACTATCCCAAGCCGCCCGGGACGCGCTACCTGCAGACGTGGCACGGCCAGGGCATCAAGTCGATCGGCTTCAACTCGCCCGACCTGCGCGCCGACTTCCCCGGACCGCGCGCGCAGTGGCGGGCCGCCGTCGCGCGCTGGGACGCGCTGGTCGCGCCGAGCGCCGAGTTCGAGCGGATCTTCGTCCCGTCGAACGAGTACGCGGGCCCGGTGCTCAGGTTCGGCTCGCCCCGGTGCGACGTGCTCGTCCACGGCGACCCGGCCGCGGTGGAGCGGGTACGGGACCGCCTGGAGATCCCGCCGGACCGCAGGGTGCTGCTCTACGCGCCGACCTACCGGGACCAGGCCAAGTTCTCCGGCCAGTCGGTCAGGGCCGACCTGGACCTGATGGCCGAGGCCCTGGCCGGGGAGTGGGTGGTCGTCCTGCGCCCGCACCCGGTCGAGCGCTACCGGGTGCCCGAACGGCTGCGCCACTTCGTGCGCCAGGCCGGGTCGTATCCGGAGATCAACGATCTGATGCTCGCCTCGGACGCGCTGCTGACCGACTACTCCTCCGTGATGTGCGACTACGCCGTCACCGGCCGGCCGATGCTGTTCCTGATCGACGACTGGGACGAGTACCGGCACCTGGAGCGGGGCGTCTACCACGACCTGCCCGCCATCGCCCCGGGACCGTGCCTGACCACCACCCAGGAGCTGGTCTACGCGCTGCTCGACCTGGAGGAGCTGTCGTCCTCCTTCGCCGACAAGTACACCGCGTTCCGCGAGATGTGGTGCGCCGACGAGCGCGGGCACGCCGGCGCCATGGTGGTGGACGCGTTCTTCGGCCCCGCCGCCCTGCCGTCCGCCCCGCCGTACGGCCCGACACCGCCCGTACGGCGCCCGGCCCGGCCCGCGGTGTTCGGATGGCTGCGATGAGCACGGTCGTGTTCGGCCGCATGGACGGGGGGTCGCGATGAGCACGGTCGTGTTCGCCTGCATGGACGGGGGGTCGCGATGAGCACGGTCGTGTTCGCCTGCATGGACGCCGACACTCTGGGCGGCATCCAGCGGGTCACCCACACCGTGGCGCAGGGGCTGGCCGAGCGGGGGCACGAGGTGCACGTGGTCGGGCTGCACCGGGCGGATCGGCCCTTCCGCTACGTGGAGCGGCCGGACTACGCCCACCACGTGATCCACCGCACGCCCATGGGGCGGGGCGGGGTCTCCCGGCTGGACCTGTGGCGTGAGCGGCGGCGGCTGACGGCGCTCTTCGGCCGCCTGGAGCCGGGGTTCGCGGTGATGACCTCGCCCGGGGCGGTGACCCGGCTCAAGCGGCTGCTGCCCGGGCACCTGCTGCCGATCGGCCAGTACCACGGCTCCTACCGGCACGCCCGCGGCTCCTGGCACCTGGGGTCGGTCCGCCGGCACTACGGCGGCCTGGAGAAGGCGGTGTTCGTCAGCGACGACGACGCGTGGCTGTTCTCCGAGCACGCCAGGCTGCCCAACACCTGGTCGATCCCGAACCCGCTGCCCGTCTGGCCGGCGCGGACCGCCGACCCGGCCGGCAGCCGGGTCATCGGGGTCGGCAGGCTGGAGGGCGTCAAGCGCTTCGACCGGCTGATCTCCGCCTTCGCCCTGGCCCGCCAGGACGTGGCCGAGGACTGGGAACTGCACCTGATCGGCGACGGGGAGGAACGGGAACGGCTGCGCGCCCACGCGCTGGCGTGCGGGGTGGGCGAGCAGGTGGTGTTCCGGGGTGCGGTGCCCGCGGCCGAGATGAGCGCCGAGTACCTCGCCGGATCGGTCCTGGCCCTGTCCAGCGAGCACGAGGGGCTGCCGCTGGTGGTGGCCGAGGCCGCCGCCCACGGCGTGCCCGCCGTCGCGTTCGACGTCTCGGGCGGGGTGCGCTCGCTGATCGTGGACGGCAGGACCGGGCTGCTGGTGCCCCCGGCCGACGTGGAGGCGTTCGCGACGGCGCTGGGCGGGCTGATGGCCTCCACCGCCGAACGGCGACGGCTCGGCACCGCCGCCCGCGCGCACGCCGGGGACTTCCGGCTGGAACGGGTCCTGGACCGCTGGGAGGCCCTGTTCGGGCACGTCGTCCGCTGAGTCGCCCGCAGCCCGCTTGTGAGGCGTGTCCGGAGTGGGGTGGATACGGCGGCGCGTACCGGGTGGCGGGCCCGTCCGTGGTGGGGCGGGTGTCGCCCACCCGTGAGGCACGTCCGTGGTGGGGCGGGTGTCGCCCACCCGGGCTGCGCCGCATGGCAGCCGACCCCGCCCAGGACACCAGAAAACTCACGACACCAGGACAGACGGACAGACGGACAGCCGGACGCCTGCGACGAAAGGCGATTGAGGATCGCCGGGTGATCACCCCGAAGGCAGGAAGCAGTGACCAGGGCACACCGCTACCGGCCGGTCCATCGCCCGCTCACCGATTACGACGGTTCCGGGTCGAATGCCGGAGGAATCGGCCGGGCTGTCCCTGCGGCGGCTGCCTTCTGGTGCACCATGCGCCCGCCCCCACTGCCCGGGCACAGACCCGGCTGCCTGCGGCGCAGCCCGGGTGGGCAACACCCGGCCCGCCGGGGACGCGCCCCACGGGTGGGCAACACCGGGCCCGCCACGCGCCGCCGTACCCGCCCTTCAGCTCCAGGACTCACTCCTCCAGCGGGACGGGGCGGGCGACATCCACAGCCCCCACCACGGCGGGCGCCTTCAGAAAGACCGTGGACCCGGCGCCCTGGGGCAGACTCGGCCGCCGTACGGCGCAGCCCCGGTGGGCACGACACCCGGCTCATTGGGGATGCGCCCCGCGGGTAGGCAACACCGGGCCCGCCGCGCAAGCCCTCAACCCCAGGACTCACCCACCCGGCCGAGCAGGTCAGGCGACCGGGACCGGCGGCTCGTGGCGGGGCTGGGGAACCCCGGCCAGGACGATCTGGCCGTCGGTGAGCCTGGCCGCCAGCGGGTTCGGCTCGCGCAGCCGTACGAGCCGGTCGAGCGTCACCCGCTTGACCCGGGCCAGCTTGCGCCGGGCCGCGGTGTGCTCGTAGGCGAGGACCTGGGAGGTCTCGGCCTTCGGGGCGTCGCTGAGCTCGTAGCCGTAGGCCTGCAGCCGCTCGCCGAGCACGGTCTCGCACAGCGAGACCTCCCGCCGGGTCAGCCGGTCCTTCCAGGAGCCCGCCCGCGAGGTGGTGATCTCGCCCCGGGTGCGGTCGTGCCAGGTCTTGCGGGCGGGTACGGCCAGGCGCGCCACCTTGCCCGGCTCGCACATCGCCGGGTCGAAGTCCTCGTCGAGGAAGTCGCACAGCCCGCGCAGGGAGGTCTCGGGGTCGGCGGTCAGGTCCTCGTAACGCAGCTCGTGGTAGCTGCCCGCGGGCAGCTTGGCCGCGCCGTTGCGGGCGAAGTCGATCGCCTCGGCCCACACCGAGACGGCGCTGTGCACGCTCCCGTCGTACCAGGGCATCTCCTTCAGCGAGGCCACGCAGTCGCGGCCGTCCCTGATCAGGTGGACGAACTGGGCGTCGGGGAAGAGCCGCAGCAGGACGTCGACGTGCTGGAAGTACGAGGGCCGCTTGTCGCCCCAGCGGACCTTGCGGAACCTGGCCGCGTAGGCGCGCAGCACGATCCCCAGCGCCGAGCCGAGCGTCGGGGGTCCCTCGACGATCTCCTCGGTCACCTTGGCCGCGTCCAGCCTCAGCTCGTAGAAGCGGGACTGCTTGCGCCCGACGATCCACTCGGCCAGCTCGCGGCGGTGGGCCGGGGCGTCGAGGTCGCCGAACTGCAGCCGCCGCTGGTAGGCGGCCACCATGAACCGGGTCTCCGGCGGGATGGCCATGCGGGGGTGGGCGTGCGTCATGAGCTGCAGCAGCGTCGTACCGGAACGGGGGCAGCCCAGAATGAAGACGGGACGGTCGGATGCCATGGTCAGACCTTCGCCAGCTCGCCCAGCTGCCGGGTGGTGAGCTGCGCGGCCACCGGCCCCGGCTCGCGGAACCGGTTGATGCGGTCACGCAGGTCCTTGCGCCGGCGGGCCGCGCGCCGCTTGGCCGCGACCTTGGACACCTCGGCGACGTGGGCCTTGTCCGCCTTGGGCGCGTCGCTCAGCTCGTAGCCGTTGGCGGTCAGCCGCTCGCCCAGCACCGTCTCGCAGAGGGAGACCTCCCACGGCTCCAGCCTCGACTTCCACGAGCCGGACCGGGAGGTGGTCACCTCGCCGTGCGTGTTCAGGTGCCAGGACCGGTTCTGCGGGATCGCCACCCGGGCCACGTGGCACGGCTCGCTCATCGCCGGGTCGTACTCCTCGCCGAGGAAGCCGCACAGCTTGGCCAGCTCGGTCTCGGGGTCGGCCGTCAGGTCCTCGTAGCGCAGCTCGTAGTAGCTGTCGGCGGGCAGGTTCTTGGCGTGCCGGCGGCCGAAGTCGATGGCCTCGGCCCAGTTGTTCACCGCGTGGAAGACGTCCTTGGTGTACCAGGGCATCTCCTTGAGCGAGGAGACCGCGTCCCGGCCGTCCCTGATCAGGTGGATGAACTGGGCGTCGGGGAACAGGCGCAGGAGCACGTCCACGTAGTGGTAGTAGCTCGGCCGCTTGTCGCCCCAGCGGGCCTTGCCGAACCGCTCGGCGTGGGACCGGAAGGCGATGCCGATGGCGGAGCCCAGCGTGGGCGGACCGGCGACGACGTCCTCGACGAACCGGTCGCCGTCGATCTTCAGCTCCTTGAACTTGGTGTCCTTGTCGGTGACGATCCACTGACCGAGACGCCGCCGGTTGACCTCCTCCCGCAGATCGCCGAAGACGAACCGGCGGTAGTAGCCGGGTATCACGAACCGCGTCTCCGGCGGCACCCCGATGCGCGGGTGCGAGTGCAGCATGAGCTGCAGCATCGTGGTGCCGGAACGCGGGCAGCCGATGACGAAGATCGGACGGTCGGACTGCATCACAACGAACCCCCGTGGAGAGTCGGTCAGACAGGTATGCGCTGGGCGTCCTGCGCGATCGGCGCGGAGGGCGCCGTGCGGGCGAACAGCCACAGTCGGTAGATCAGGAAGACTTCGTTCAGCAGGAGCAGCACGCCCGCCGCGGTCGAGACGGGCAGCAGCGCCCAGGCCCCCAGCAGCGGGGCGACCACGAACACCGCGGCGTGGAACTCGATGCCGCTCATCAGGTGGCTGCGCACCCTGTACCGGGCCAGGAACCGGCCGAGCCTGCGATGGGCCCCCATGATCGCCAGCACGGCACGGGGCCGGGACGAGGAGGCCGCGATCAGCGAGTCGGCCGCGATCAGCACCGAGGAGATGTCGGCCGGGCTGACGGAGATCTCCTCCGTCGCGACGGGGGTGGTCTCCATCGGACCGGCGTGGTGCGCCGGCCGGCTCTCTCTGACCACCTCGCGCACCCGTTTCATCTGCGGCGCGTTCACATAGCGGAACAGGTCGAGCACCGCGACGCCCGCGCCGAGCAGGATGTAGACCAGGTCCCCGGTCGCGGCGTACTGGCCGAACGCCAGGCCGCCCGCGCACAGGACCACCCGGACCCGGTCGCCCACGTAGTCGAGCCACAGGCCGAAGGCCGTCCCGGTCCCCTTGAGGCGGGCGATCTTCCCGTCCATGCAGTCGACCATGAAGCTCAGGTAGAACAGCGCGGCCCCCGCCACGAGCTGTCCCGCCGCGAACCAGATCGCCGATCCCATGCCGAGCACGAGGGAGAACCGGGTGAGCCCGTTCGGCGTGACGGCCGTGTGGTTGGCGACGTACAAAGTGAGCCTGCAGGCCACCGGGTCGACGAGGAAAACCGTCCACCAGGAGTCTCTGCGCTTACGTGTGGCGTGAACGTCGTCCAACGAGTAGGCCCTCATGCATGCCAGCATGGCGACGCACAGCCCATCACCAATGACGCTCTGTAACTACTGGAAGGTCTCCATGCCAGTTCTTGACCAACCAGGGCCGGTCGGGCGGTTTGCTTTGACGAAGCGGCACACCGGCCGGAGGACTTCCCGACCTTCGCGCGCGGGGCGCCGGGAGCGCCTCCGCGTCCCGGCCGCGGTCCCGCACGGCCGTACGAGCGGCCGTACGACGCGAAAGGCCCCCGCGCAGCCGTACGACACGAAAACCCGCCGCGCCGCCGTACGACGCGGGAAGCCCGGAGCCTCGAAGGCTCCGGGCTTCCCGGTGTCGCGGGCGCGGGTCAGGTGAAGACCGCGTCGACCACTCTCGCGGCGGCGTTCCCGTCGTCGAGCGCGCAGTGCCGGGCGGCGAAGGCGGCGTACCGCGGCCCGTACTCCGCGGTGACCTCGTCGAGCGAGCGGAGCGCGGCGACGACCTCCTCCGTGCTCCGCAGCAGCGGGCCCGGCGCCTCCGTCTCCAGGTCGAGGTAGAAGCCCCGCTCCTCCCGCTGGCGTTCGAGGTCGTGGGCGTACAGCAGGATCGGCCGGCCCGTCACCGCGAAGTCGGCCATCGCCGAGGAGTAGTCGGTGACCAGCACGTCGGCGGCCAGGTACAGCTCCGCGGCGTCCGGGTAGGCCGACACGTCGACGGCGAACCCGTCACCCGCCCGCAGCGCCATGTCGACCGCCTCGGGGTGCCGGCGCACCAGCACGGTGTGGTCCGGGCCGAGCCGCTCACGCATGCGCTCCAGGTCCAGGCGGAGGTCGAACCTGCGACGCCCCTTGCCGTCGACGGCCTCCCGCCGCGCGGCCGGGGCGTACAGCACCGCCTTCCTCTCGGGCGGCACGCCGATCCGCTCCCGGACCCGCGCGGCCGTCTCCTGCCGGTCCGGGCGGGCCAGCACGTCGTTGCGCGGGGAGCCGGTCTCCAGCAGCGCGCCTCCGAACGCGAAGGCCTCCTTCAGGATCGGCGTGCACCAGGGACTGGGTGAGATCAGGTAGTCCCACGCCGCGGTCTGCCTGATCAGCTCCTCGTGCGCCTCGGGCAGACCGCGGCGGGCCCCGTCCGCGTCGTCGAAGCCGACGTGCCGCAGCGGGGAGCCGCGCCGGGTCTGCAGGACCGTCTGCCCCTCCCGGTGCTCGAACCACGGCGGCAGGTCGGTGTTGGTGACGACGTAGCGGCAGCGGGCGAGCGCCTCGTAGTGCTCCCGGCCGTGCAGGCGCACCGGGGCCACGTCGGGCGGCAGCTCGACCTGACCGTCGCGCACGACCCACAGGAACTCCAGCTCGGCGCCCCTGCGCCGCAGCTCCCGGTAGACGGCCCTGGGGTTGTCGGAGAACTGCCTGCCGGAGAAGCTGTCGAACAGCACCGCCTGCCGCAGCGGCTCCCGCCGCCATCCCGTGTAGTGCGTCGTGCGCAGCTCCCGCTGGTTGGCCCCGCCGCGCTCCTCCTCCGTCAGGTCGCCATCCACCGTGAGCAGCGCGTTCCCCGCCTCGTCGGCCTCCAGCGCGAAGGTCCGCACATGAGTGCGGTGCTGTACGGCCCCGCAGGCCTCCAGGGGGAGATCGCGGTCCGGGGCCCGCAGGGCCAGCCGGTATCTGCCCGACGGCAGCGGGAGCGTCCCGGCCAGGGAGCGGACCGCGCCGGGGGCGATCTCCGCCTCGAAGCCGGCGCCGTCGCAGTGGACGGGGAACAGCCGCTCGTCGTGGCGGTCGGCGCAGGAGAGCACGAGATGGACCGGCGCCCCTGCGGTGCCGGTGAACCCGCCGGCCAGCAGCAACCGGCCGTCGGCCGACCACTCGGCGCGCTCCACGACGGCCGCCGGGGGCTGCATCCGCAGCGTCAGCTCGCCCGCGGGCGAGGGCCCTACGATGATCTCGCGGTCGCCCTCCGCGTGGCGGGAGGGCACCAGGTCGTCGGCGATCGGCATCGCCCTCCCGCCGTCGACCACGCGGATCCGCCACTCCGCCTTCGTGTCCAGGGCGGCGGCCTCGGGACCACCGGGGGCCAGGCGGGGAATGCGCCGGGGCAGCACGTCCGCCAGGTCGATCTCGGCGTGGAAGGCCCCGTCCCCGCCGTGGACGGGGTACGACAGGGTCGAGCCCCCGGCCTCGGGGACCAGTTCGAGGACGGGCGCGGTCAGGCCGGTCAGGGCCGTGCCGGTCAGCCGGATCCGGCCCGCCTCCACCGGCCGGCCGGTCAGCCGCAGCCGCTCCGGCTCGACCCTGAGGGCGAAGTCCCCGTCGGCCTGCTCGGCGATCACCCGCACGCCCGGCCACGCCTCGTGAGCGCCGCCGGCGTTCCCGCGCAGCCGCTCGCGCCGCACCATGCCGCGGTGCAGCACCATCAGCTCGACGTGCCAGGTCGAGGCCCGCCCGCCGTCGAGCTTCGCGGGGTCGACGACGAGGCGGAAGCCACCCCAGTCGCGCCGTCTGCGGCTGTGCCGCGGGGAGCCGATGGACCCCGCCTGGAGCGCGGTGACCGGGACGCGGACCTGCCGCCCGGTGCCGGACTGCACCAGCGTGGCGAACACCTGCTGGTGCACGCGCTGGGTCGGGCGCAGATAGCGCAGGGTGACCCGGCCCTCGACCACCAGGCGGCCGTCCTCCCAGCGCGCCTCGTCCAGGCGCTGGAGCAGGGTCAGGTCGCCGCGCAGGCGCGTCACCGCCGCGGGCAGGTCCGGCACCGGGGCGTCGAGGTGGTAGCGGGCGCCCCGGCGCACGGCCTGCGCCTCCGCCGTCCGCTCCCAGGCGACGGCCCCGGCCGCCTCGTCCAGCCGGCCCTGCCGTACCAGGTGCCAGGCCACGCGGCGGGCGGCGGAGACGGAGGCCGGCACGCCGGGACCGGCCTCGTCGAGGTAGGCCCCGGCCAGCTCGGCGAAGCGCCGCCGGAAGGCCTCATCGCCCCGCCGCAGGGCCGTCAGGAAGACGCTCAGATCGTGGTCGAGGGCGGTGCGGTCCCAGACGGGGACGTACTCGGCGAACCCCTCCTCCACCAGGAAGGCGCGCACCGTGCGCACGGCGGTGAACCGGTCCTGCACGCCCTTGACCTGCGCGCGGTCCTGGGTGATCGACAGCTGCTCGCCCTCCCGCTCCCGCCACAGGTAGACGGGGACGGGCAGCGCGTCCACCGCCTTGGCGAGGAAGTGCGCCCTGAGCGCGACCACGATGTCCTCGTACAGCACGCCCTCGGGGAACCCGAAGCCGTGCTCGTCCCAGAACGAGCGCCGCCACAGCTTGTTGGTGACCAGGCGGTCGCGCATCAGCAGGTCGTCGTCGGCGATGCGGGTGCGCCGCCTCTCCCGGGCGAAGACCTCGCGGTGCATCGGCGACTGCCGTACGCCCCGCCCGCTGAAGCGGTGCACGTTCCCCGCCACGAAGTCGGAACCGGTCTCCATGATGGTGGCGACCATGGTCTCCAGCGCGTGCAGGGGCAGCATGTCGTCGCTGTCGAGGAAGGCCAGGAACTCCCCCCGGGCCCGGCGCAGCCCCGTGTTGCGCGCCGCTCCCAGACCGCCGTTGGGCCGGCGCACCAGCACGAAGCGCGGGTCGCGCGCGGCGTAGCGCTCGGCGATCGCGGCGCTGCCGTCGGGTGAGCCGTCGTCGACCATGACGACCTCGATGTCCTGCCAGGTCTGACAGGACAGGGACTCCAGGCACGCCTCCAGGTAGCGCTCGACGTTGTAGATCGGCACGATGACGCTGATCAGCGGCATGGCTCATCCTCCGGATCGGCGGTCGCGGGTTCCGGCCGCACCGGTCCTGCGGCCCCCGGCCGCCCTGACCAGCCGCAGCCCCTTGCCGACCGCCCGGCGCAGACGCCGTGCCGACACCGGGTCGAGCCCTCTCATCTGCATGGCCAGCGCCTTCTCCTTCCAGCGCAGCGCCCGGACCTCCCACCTCTCGGCCCGCCTGCGCCAGCGCTCCGCCTGTGCCTCCAGCCCGTCCTCGGCGGTGGAGGCCGGGTCGTCCGCGGGCAGGATCCCCCACCGGTGCCCGTCCTCCCAGACCGTGCCGGCGACCTGGTGGACCACCTCCTCCAGGTCCTCACCCGGCCGTACGAGCAGCCGGGCGCGCGACAGGGCGGCGGTGCGCTCCAGCCGGGCCGCCACCGGCTCCTGCCGCTCGTCCACGACCAGGGACACCAGGCCGAGCGCCCGTTCCTCGGCGAAGCCCACCAGCCGGCCCAGCGTCTCCGGCTCGAGGACCCACCCGGCCGGGCAGGTGAACCGGAACGGCGAGGGGAAGGCCGTGCCGGCGACCTCCTCCGCGAAGCGGACGCGGTCGTCCCCCCGGAAGGTCTCCCGGACCAGGCGCAGGTCGAGCAGCGGGTCGTCCAGCGGGGAGCGGCGCTCGTCGGTGAGCAGGCCCCAGGGGCCGACCAGGGTGACGCGGACGTCGGACATCCAGCTGCCCAGCAGGCCGTTGACGGTGGCCCGCACGTCCTCCAGCGAGCACCCGCCGGCGGTCACCACCGCCTCCACCTTGGGCACGGCGTAGCGCCGGTTGGGTCCCCTGAGCGGCCGGTACTGACGGTAGGGGATGCGTTCGGCCATGTACGGCTGGGTGTAGCGCTGCACCTCGTTCTGCCGGCGCATCACCGTCGAGCTGCCCAGATGGCGGCAGTGCGACTCCCTGTCGGCGACGAAGACCGCGCCGGCCTGCGCGAGGCGGTAGCCGATCTCGGTGTCCGACCCGCGCGCCAGCGCGGTGTCCATGCCCCCGGTGCTCAGATAGAGCTCCTTGGTCATGGACGCCGTGGCGCCGACGTTGAGGCGGAAGACGTCCAGCCCGGCCCAGCGCAGGTCGGCGGTCTCATCCCACTTCGCCTCGGTCCACTGGGGCGTCCCCTCGTCGTCGAAGAGCTTGCCCACGGTGCCCGCCACGACGGCGGCGTGCACCTCCGAGGCGGTCAGGGACGCGGGGTCGTAGTCGTTGAACCGCAGGTGCCCCAGGACCACCAGGTAGTTCGCCAGGTGGTGCCAGCGCATCTGCGCCTCGACGTGCTCGGCCTGCAGGACGAGGTCGGCGTCGATCCGGTGCACCACCTCCCCCTCCGCGGCCGTCACGCCGGTGTGGAAGGCGTTGGCGATGCCCCAGCCGCCGGGTCCGGGCCGGACGACCCGCGTGTTCTCCGGCGCGGACTCGGGAAGGCGCAGCGGCTCGCCCTCCCCGTCGTCGACGACGACGACCTCCATCAGGTGGGCGGGGTAGCTCTGCCCGGCCAGGCTCGCCAGCGTGAGCGGGAGCGTCTCGTCGGACCGGTAGGCCGGGATCACGATGCTCACGCTGCGGCGGGGAGTCCAGGCGCCCAGCTCCGGAGGGGACAGGGCGCCGAAGTCGTTCATCCGGATCCGGGGTTCGGGCGCCGCGTCCGGGTTCGCAGTACGCATGTGCATCATCAGTGTCCTTTTCTCGCCATGGCGGTCTCGTCCGCGGCGCGGGACTCTCCGTCGGGAGAGGGTCCGGGCAGCTCCATCAGGGGGTTGGCGTAGAACCCCCGCCACTGCCGGCGGTATCTCGACAGGAACGTGTTGACCGGCTCCTTCCACGTGTGCCCGGCCACGCGGCGCCTGCCGACGATGTAGTTGAAGCCGTGCGCGCGGTAGATCCTGCCGCCGGCGGCCGCGACCGACTCCAGCAGCTGGCCGTCCACCGTGCGGGGGATCGGGCGGAACCCTCCGGCGCCGTCGAAGGCCTCCCGCGAGATCAGGATGGAGCTGCCGGCCACGTGCCCGGCGTACAGCTCCGACTCGCAGTGGCGGCGCACGGTGATCCCGAGGGACTCGAGGTAGAAGAACTCGGCCGCGACCCCCACCAGGTCGGCGCCCGAGTATCGCCGGGCCAGCAGCAGGTCCGACAGGTGGTCCGGGCCGTACCAGTCGTCGTCGTCCATCTTGGCCAGCAGGGCTCCGGAGGCGCGGCGGGCGGCCCGGTCGAGCACCTCGCCGAACACGCGCCGCCCGTCCTCCTCGATCACGGTGAGGGCGCCCCCGTAGGCGTCCGTCGCCTCGCGCACCTCGGGCAGGTTCGCCGGGACCCCGTGCAGGGAGAGGACCACCTCCGTCTCCACCCCGCGCTGCCGGGCCACCTGCTCCAGCGCGAACCCCACCAGCTCGGGCCGCCGGGTGCACAGCAGCACCGAGACGGCCGGCGGGTCCGGCGGACGCAGGCCCCGCGACGCGGCGATCGCGCGCCACCTGGCGGCCACGCCGTGCGTGCCGAGCGCCGCGCGCCGCAGCCTGATGCTGAACAGCTCGCGCTCCATGGGGTCGCACAGCTCCCCCGGGTCGAATCCCTCCAGCAGCGCCGCCAGCTCCGCGCCGAGCGCGTCCGCCCACCGGCCGTCCAGGCCGTCCGGGCCGGTCAGCACGGGCACCCCCGCCGCGGCCAGGCCGCAGACGGCGTGCGCGAGCCCGGCCCGCACGGGCCGGTCCCCGCCGAGGTCCGCCACCACGCCCGGGAGCCCGCGCAGGCGGGCGACGTCCGCGTCGGTGAGGGCTCCGGAGGCGGGGAAGCGCGTGACGACCCGGTCCCGCCGGACGATCTCGTAGGCGCCGTCCCCCTCGCGCAGCTCGCCGGGCGGCCCGTCGGTGTCGGCGAGGAAGCCGACGGGGCACACCGAGGTCTCGTCGACGGGGGGCAGGTCGTCGGCGCGGAGCGGCGCGACGATCCCCCGCCCGTCCTGAGGGAGGACGCCGCCGAGGCCGCCTCCGGCCGGGAGCGCGTCACCGCCGGGCACCGGCCGGTCCACCGGCTCCACCTCGCCGTCCTGCCAGAGTGGCGAGGCGGCGTCCACGGTCCTCAGCAGCAGGTCGCATCCCGTCGCCTCCCGCCGGCCGGGCACGGGGCCCTCCTCCGGGGTGAGCACGACGTTGGGATCCCCCGGCCGCCAGTGGCAGGAGCCGGCTCCGGCCAGGGACACCACCGGCGTCTCACCGCGCGCCGGACCGCTCAGGGCTCGCGACAGCGCCTTCAGCAGCTCCCCCGCCGGCGTCCGCACGGCGAAGTCGGCGTCGATCCGCCACGAGCCGTCGGGCCGGCGGCGGGTCCGCAGGTCGAGCAGTCCCTCCCAGTGCCGGCCGCCGCCGAGGACCGGCACCGGCGCCGGCCGCCAGGCGGGTGACTCGGCGATGGCCACCGTGACCGCGCGCACGTCGGGCAGCAGCCCGGCCAGGGGTACGGCCCGCCGCAGGTCGCCGGGCGTCCTGGCGAGCAGGAGCAGCCGGGTGATCCCCTTGCCGGGCAGCGGGAGGTCCGGCGCGAGGCCGTCCAGGTCCGTCCAGGTCGCGTCGGCCCCGTCGCACAGCCGTACCGGCGGCTCGGGATGTCCCCCGAACCCGATATGGCACCCCAGGGTCTCGGGCGCGGCCTTCAGGAAGTTCCTCACGTGTATCCCCCCACGAACACGCCGCGCCTTTCTTTTGAATCACCGGACGCGATTATGTGAATCTATCGACGGCCATATGTCAGGGGCGGGGGGTTTGCTCCGAATTTACCCGCCCGCGGGCCCCCTTCTTCCCGGCCGCCTTCGCGGGCGCGGAAGGCCGCAGGTCGTGGTTGATCCGGGCGTACCAGCCGCCCGAGGTCAGGAGATGTCTCGGCCAGCCCCGGAGATAGGGGGCGCTCATGTCCACGTCCTCGCGGAATATCGCCATGATGTGATAACCGGATTTGATTCTCTGGTCGAGAATGTAGTCGGGCGTGGCGGGGAAAGGTTTTCCGCTGAGCGCGCTGCGCGCCTCGCAGTTCAGCAGATAGGCGACCTGCGGCGCGTTCCATCCGTATATCAGGCAGGGACGCCGGAATTCGATTTTCCTGAGCTCGTCCGCCAGGCGCTGGTAGCCGGAGCGGCTGCGCTCCGTCGGGATGACGTTCGCCGCCAGATAGCCGTTCTGGACGTGCAGGTAGCCGCCGGTGAGAAGGGCGCAGCAGGCCACCGCGGCCACGGTTCCGGCCCTGTGCCGCAGGACGGCGAGCAGGCGCACGAAACCCTCCGCCGCGGCGAACGACCACAGCGCGTAGGCGGGCGCCAGATAACGCGGGGCGACGAAGGCCGGATAGTAGAGATAGGCGAGGGCGATGCAGGTGCCGACCACGATCGCCGCGACCAGGGCGATCCGGTGCTCCCTCCGCCAGGCCGCCACCAGGCCGCCGGCCGCCAGGAGCAGGAAGACCGCCAGCCACGCCACGCCCGCGACCGGGACGGGACCGCAGCCGACCGGGCCCGAGCACAGCGTCGGCCCGTCCAGGGCCCGGATGTGGTGGCCGACGAGCCAGCGGACCTCGCCGAAGTTCTGGGTGCCCAGCTCGACCCGCTCGCGGATCCCGCCGAAGGTCAGCAGCGCCTCCAGGACCCACTGCCCGAACGCCACCGCGGACCCGGCGCCCAGCGCGAGGATGACCAGGAACGCCGGGCGGCGCCGCGCCCGGGACAGCAGCATGACCGCCGTCACCCCTCCGACGGCCACCGCGACGATCAGGGCGTCGGAGGGCCGGAAGAACGGCAGGACCGCGGCCACGACCGCCACCGCGGCCAGCAGCAGGGGCCTGCGCCGGGCGCCGGGGGCCGCCGCGCGCAGCGCCAGCCCCGTCAGGGCCACCGTGCCCAGGGCGGTGTACAGGTTGGGCATGACCTCGTGGCCGTAGAACACCGACGGCCACCAGGCGGCGAACAGCGCCGCCGCCACCGGGACGGCGTAGCCCGGCCGCAGCGGCAGCCAGAGGCGGAACGCCAGGAACAGCAGCACCGCCGAGACGGTCGTCATGTACATCCGCAGCGCCACGATGGAGTCCGTCAGCGAGACCACCGGGGCGGCCAGGACCGGCGTGCCCCATCCCCGCGAGGCGTGGAAGCCGGCCGGCTTGCCGTTGAGGGAGAACTGGCTGACGTACACCGTCTCGTCGTAGCCGAGACCCATCCGCGGCCCGGTCAGGAAGATCTGGGCCAGGGCGTAGCAGAACGCGACGGCCGCCAGCAGGGCGACGGGGCTCGTCAGCGCCGCGACCAGGCCGGTCCGCGGCGCCGGATCACCCGCGCGCCCGGCGCGGCCCGGCGCCGGCGGCCGGGGACGCGCTCCGGATTCTCGTCGCTTCAGACCTTGCAGCATGGGAAAGCCCCTCTCAATCCCCGGGTGCAGTCCCCTGGGAACGTCGGATTGCCTGGTACGGCGGGCCGAAGGCGGCCGCGCGTTCAGAGGCCGGGTTCGTCGTACGGCCGGCCCGGCGGGACGCCGGTGTCGATCTCTCCGTTGTTGACGCGGGCGTACCAGCCGCTGGCCGGGAGCCGGTACCTCGGCCAGGAGGCCAGGTCGGGGGCGCCGCGGTCCGCGTCGTCCTTGTAGACCACGATCACCGCGTACCCGTCCGCCGCCTTCGCGGCGACGTGCCGCGGAGTGGCCGGCAGCGGCTGACCGCCGGGTGTGCCGGCCGCCTCGCACCCGAGGTAGTGGCCGATCTGCGGGGCGTGCCAGCCGTACACCAGGCAGGGACGGCCGTGGCCGAGCTTCCTGAGGTCGGCCGCCACCGTCACGTCGCGGGCGCGGCCCGGCATGAGCCTGCCGACGTTGTCGAGCAGCTGGGAGGTCTGCACCCACAGGTGGCCGCCGACGACCACGCAGCAGCAGGCCACCGCGTACGCGGGCGCGGCGCGCCGCCGCAGGGCCCCGGCCGCCCGGAGCAGGCCCGCGGCGGCGGCGATCGAGAGCAGCCCGTAGGCGGGCAGCATGTAGCGCGGCAGCGTGAGGCTGGGGTAGTAGAGGTAGGCGCCCGCGATGCCGGCCGCGACCACGACGGGGACGGCGAGCACCGCCCGGCCCTCTCCCCGCCCGGCCGCCGTCCGGTCCTCCCCCTGCCCTGCCGCCGTCCGGTCCCGCCCGCGCGGTGACGCGAGGCCGGCCGCCGCCAGGAGCAGGAAGACTGCCAGCCACACGGCCCCGGCGACCGGGACGGGCCCGCAGGTGTCGTGCGAGGAGCACACCACCGGCCCGTCCAGGGCCCGCAGGTGCTGCCCGCCGAGCCAGCGGTACTCCCCGAAGTTCTCGGTCGCCTTCTCCAGCCGCTCGGCGACGCCGCCGTAGCGGCGGAGCGCGTCCGCGATCCACAGCCCCCATCCGGCGGCCAGCCCGGCACCCAGCGCGGCGATCGCGATCAGCGTGCCGCGCCGCCGCGCCGGAGAGAGAAGCAGGAAGGCGAGCGCCCCCGCCAGAGTGAGGGCGATGACCGTGACGTCGGTCGGGCGGAACAGCGAGACGACGACCACGGTGCCCACCGTGGCGACCGCCGTACCCGCCGGGACGCCCCGCGCGGTCGCGGTGCGCAGCGCCAGGGCGGTCAGGGCGACCGCGCCCAGCGCGGTGGGGACGTTGGGCATCGCCTCGTCGCCGTAGAACACCGCCGGCCAGCAGCCGGCGAACAGCGCCGCCGCCACCGGGACGGTGCGACCCGGCCGCAGCGGCAGCCAGAGGCGGAAGGAGACGAACAGCAGCAGCGCCGAGACGCCCGTCAGGTACACGCGCAGGACCGTGATCGAGTCGGTCAGCGCGACCACCGGGGCGACCAGCAGCGGCGTGCCCCAGCCGCGGGAGGCGTGGAAGGCGATCGGCGCCCCGTTGCCGGAGAACTGGCTGGCGTAGACCGCCTCGTCCCATTCGAGGGCGAAGCGCGGTGAGACCAGCAGGAGCTGGGCGGCGGCGTAGCAGAGCGCGACGACCGCCAGCAGCGCCACCGGACTGATCCGGGCCGCTCCCGCAGGGGACGCGCCCTCCCCCGCGGCCGGCCCGCGGTCGGCGGGCCGGGCGCCGGACCCGCGCTCCTGCCGGCTCAGTCCTTGCATCGTGGGGGAGCCTCTCTGGGATCTGAGAAAGGGATACGGCGAAAGGGGACGCGGCGAAAGGGGACGCGGCGAAGGGAGTACGGCCGCCGCGGCGCGGCCCCGGATCACTCAGCGGGTCTGCGGGCCTCGATCACGAACCCGCTGGCCAGGACCGGCGCGGCGGGATGCCGCGCGAGGAGGTGGTCGGCCAGCTTCAGCGGCGACAGCGCCCACATCAGGGGGACCAGCGCCCGGTACAGCCGGGTGCTGCCGAAGGACAGCACGAGCGCGAGCCACTCCTGCAGCACCCACACCAGGCTCGACGTCGGCCCCGCGCCGACCCGGGTGCCGACGACCTCGAAGCGGCCGAACAGCTCCGCCAGACCGGGGGCGGTGTAGCGCTGGTAGTCGTACGGCGAGGCGTGGAAGGGCTGCATGAACGGCACGAAGCACAGCAGACGGCCGCCGGGCTTCAGGACCCGCCACATCTCCCGCACGTGCGCCTGGGGGTCGGGGACGTGCTCCAGCACGGCGACGCTGATGATCCCGTCGAGGGAGGCGTCGGCCAGCGGCAGCGTCCGCAGGTCGCCCACCAGGTCGACGTTGTCGTAGACGCCCCCGTCCACGCACAGGATCCGCCGGTCGTAGCGGTTGGTCCCCGACCCGAGGTCGGCCACCAGCTGCCGGTCGAGGTCGAACCCGGCCAGGAAGGGGCGGACGAAGCGCCGCAGCAGGACCGGGGAGACCATCTGGATGGCCATCGGGTAGGCCCGGCCGAAGCGGCGCTTCACGGTCTCCTTGACCCGGTTGAGCGGGTCGTCCCGCAGCTCGGTCTCCTCGAACCCGCCGAAGTGCAGCCTGTCGCCCCGCCGCTGACCGCCGCCGCCGCAGCCCGCGCAGGTCAGCGAGTCGTCGAGGGAGAACCGGCAGGACGGGCAGACCAGCAGGCCCGCCAGCCGGTCGACCGGGTGGCGCGCCGGCGCCCCCGTCCTCGTCGTCGGATCCGCCGTCATCGGGTCCGCTCCGCCAGCGGCCGCCACCACGACGGGTTCTCCCGGTACCAGCGCACGACCTCGGCCAGCCCCTCCTCGAAGGGCACCCGGGGCTCGTAGCCGATGGCCCGGATCTTGCCGCTGTCCACCGAGTAGCGCAGGTCGTGGCCCGGCCGGTCGGGGACGCGCACGACCATGTCCCAGCCTGCGCCGAAGGCGGCCAGCAGCCGCTCGGTGAGCTCCAGGTTGGTCAGCTCCACGCCGCCGCCGATGTTGTAGATCTCGCCGGGGCAGCCCTTCTCCAGGACGAGCTGGATGCCCCGGCAGTGGTCGTCGACGTGCAGCCACTCGCGCACGTTGCGGCCCACGCCGTACAGGGGGACCCGGCGCCCGTCGATCAGGTTGGTGACGAAGAGCGGGATGATCTTCTCTGGGTACTGGTGGGGCCCGTAGTTGTTGGAGCATCGGGTGATGCGCACGTCGAGGCCGTGGGTGCGGCTGTAGGCCCGGCAGAACAGGTCCGCCGACGCCTTGGCCGCCGAGTAGGGCGAGTTCGGCATCAGCGGCCGCGTCTCGTCCCAGGAACCCGTGGCGATCGAGCCGTACACCTCGTCCGTGGAGACCTGCACGAACGTGCGGACCTCGCTCTCCAGGGCCGCCTGCAGCAGCCGCTGCGTCCCCAGGACGTTGGTGGTCACGAAGTCGCCCGCCCCGGTGATGGAGCGGTCGACGTGGGACTCCGCGGCGAAGTTCACGATCACGTCGTGGCCGGGGACCAGCTCCGCCAGGAGCTGCAGGTCGGTGATGTCCCCCCGCACGAAGCGGAGGTTGCGGTGCTCGGCGACGGGGGCCAGGTTGGCGAGGTTGCCGGCGTAGGTGAGCTTGTCCAGGACCGTGACGCGGGCGTCCTCGAAGCCCGGGTAGGCGCCCCGCAGCAGCGACCGCACGTAGTGGGAGCCGATGAACCCGGCCCCGCCGGTGACGAGGATTCTCATGCGCGCACCTGGATCCTGCTGTGGTCGCCGACCATCAGCCCGTAGGTGTTGGGGGTGCCCTCGGCGCGGGTCACCTCGACGTTGCGGCCGATGAGGGAGTGGGCCAGCCGCGAGACCCCGTGCACGGAGGAGTCGTCGAGCACGATGGAGTACTCGACCTCGGTGTCCTGCACGACGCAGCGCGGCCCGATCGACGTGAACGGCCCGACGTAGGAGGACTGGATCTTCGCGTCGGCCCCCACCACGATCGGCCCGCGCAGCACGGAGTTCTCCACCACCGCGCCGGGCTCGATGACGACCCGGCCGGTGATCTCGCTCAGCCCGTCGACCGTGCCCCGGTTGTCCGGCTCGATCGACTCCAGGACCATGCGGTTGCACTCCAGCAGGTCCTGCAGCCGGCCGGTGTCCTTCCAGTAGCCGGTCACCATGTGCGAGTGCACGGCCCGGCCGTTGTCGATCAGCCACTGGATCGCGTCGGTGATCTCCAGCTCTCCGCGTGCGGAGGGCCTGATCGCCCGCACCGCCTCGTGGATGGCCGGGGAGAAGGAGTAGACCCCCACGATGGCCAGGTCGCTGCGCGGCGCGGCCGGCTTCTCCTGCAGGCCGACGATCTCGCCGGTCCCGCCGAGCTCGGCCACCCCGTAGAACTGCGGCTCGGCGACCCTCGTCAGCAGGACCTGGGCGTCGTAGCCGCCCTGCCGGAACGCCCCGACGAGGTCGGAGATCCCGCCGATCAGGAAGTTGTCGCCGAGGTACATCACGAACGGCTCGTCGCCCAGGAACTCCTGTGCGATCAGCACGCAGTGGGCCAGCCCGAGGGGGGCCTGCTGCGGGATGTAGGTGACTTCCAGCCCGAACCGCGAACCGTCTCCCACGGCCTCGCGGACCTCCGCGCCGGTGTCGCCGATGATGATCCCGACACTGGTGATCCCCGCTTCGCGTATCGCCTCAAGTCCGTAATAGAGGACCGGTTTGTTGGCGACGGGGACCAGCTGCTTGGCGGAGGTGTGGGTCAGCGGCCGCAATCTCGTGCCTCTGCCACCCGCCAGGACAAGTGCTTTCACCCTGTGAAATCCCCTTTATCCGAGAACGCGATCAGCCGTGGCGACCGCCGTGCACTCAGATTCTCCGAGGGGGGCGAGGGAACGCTCCGCCGGTTTTGCGAGTCGGCGAACCCTCCATTGCCAACGCTATACCTTGGCGCGCTCCCGGAAAGTCCACGACCGGTTGACCGCGTAACCCAGCAGGGCGCCCGCGCCCATGATCAGGAACTGCGCGACGAGGACCGGCAGGCCGGCCAGTTCCACCAGGATCGGCAGGCCCGCGAGCGAGGTGGCCAGGAATCCCAGGCAGACCACGTAGAACCGCAGGTATCCGGCGATCCACGACCCTTCGGTGACCCGGAAGACGACCACCCGGTACCACGGGTAGACGATCACCACCGTGCAGAGGTGGCTGACCACGACCAGGAAAAGATACGGGACCCCTCCTTCAAATATGAGTAATCCCAGAGTAAGAAGACTGAAATAGGAGGCGACCGTCATCACGCCTCCCGCCAAGTATGTGATGCGCTGTCCACGGAGAACCGGCGGTAAACCGTGCATTCGAGCGGGAGAACCGTTCCGGGAAGTGGGCCGCACATCTACTTCAGTCATTCTTCGACATCTCCCGCGGTGATCGTGATGACTATTCCGAATGGGACCTGAGAATCGTACAGGCCCATCAAGATTAAAAGTCGATGGTCGGGAGAATATAGATGTCCGTATCAGTGGTCGTCCCCTGTTACCGCTCGGCGAGGACCCTTCCCGCACTGGTGGACCGGCTCGTCTCCGTGCTGCCGGAGGTCGCGGCCCGCCACGAGGTGATCCTCGTCGTCGACGGCAGCCCGGACGACACCTGGAGCGTGGCCTCGTCGCTGGCCCGGCGGGTGCCGGGCGTGCGCGCGATCCGCCTGTCACGCAACTACGGGCAGCACAACGCCCTCGTGGCGGGCATCAGGGCGGCGGCCTTCGACGTGGTCGTCACGATGGACGACGACCTCCAGCACCCGCCGGAGCAGATCCCCCTGCTGCTGGCCGCGCTGGAGGGCGACCGGCTTGACCTGGTGTACGGCATCCCGCACCAGGAGGAGCACGGGCTGCTGCGCAGCCTCGCGTCCCGGTCGGTGAAGACGGGCATGTCCCGCGCCCTCGGCGTCAGGAACGCGCAGAAGATCAGTGCCTTCCGCGCCTTCCGCACCTGCCTGCGCGACGGGTTCGAGGGGCTGTCGGGACCGCACGCCTCCATCGACGTGGCCCTGTCATGGGGCACCACGCAGGTCGGCTCGGTCGGGGTGCACATGAACGAGCGGGAGCACGGGCGCTCCAACTACACCCCCCGCCTGCTGGTACGGCACGCGGTGAACATGCTCCTGGGCTACAGCAGCGCCCCCCTGCGGGTGGCCAGCTATCTGGGATTCGTCACCGGCGTCATCGGGCTGGTCCTGGGCGGCCTGGTGCTGTGGCGGTTCGTCACCGGCGACACCACCGTGGCCGGGTTCACCACCGTCGCCTCGATGGTCGCCATCTTCTCCTCGGCGCAGCTGATCTCCATCGGGGTGCTCGGCGAGTACATCGGCCGCATCCACGGCGGAGGGCTGGGGCGGCCGACCTACGTGATCCGCGAGCACACGGGGGCGGCGGGCGCCGCCGGCCTCGCCCGTCAGGACGGCTCGGGCGCCCTGGCCTTCACAGCAGCCCGCTCCGGACAAGGTGAACGGTGAGCACGGCGTGTGAGGGCCGGAAGCCGTAACGGGCCCACGCCCGCTGCACCCGGGTGTTGTGCTCCTGGGTGGAGATGACCACCTCGGCCGAGCCCCGGCCGAGCGCCCGCTCCTCCACCGCCCGCAGCAGGTGGGCGTAGCGGCCCCGGCCGCGCGCCGCGGGGACGACCCCGGCGAGCAGGATCTCCGTGCCGGGACCGTCGTCCACCGTGGCCAGGCCGAGGACCTCGGGCTCCCCGCCCGGACCGCGGCCCCACAGGGCCAGGCACCGGCCCCCGGCGGCGCTGGCGCCCGCCCACTCCTGATAGCCCGCCAGCGCCCGCGAGTCGTCGAACAGCGGGTTGGCGGCGTAGTGGTTGCCGTACTCGGCGAAGATCTCGGCGACCAGCGCGGAGACCGCGGCCGGGTCGTCCAGCTCCGCCGTCCACAGCCCCTCCTCGGCCTGCGGGCCGCGGCCCCGGCCGGCGGCCAGGTTCCAGTAGGTCAGGGAACCGGCGAACAGCGGGATCCGTCCCGGCAGGGACAACATCGCGAACCAGTCGACGTACTCGGCCGGATAGCGCAGCACCACGACGTCCGCGGCCGATTCGAGCAGCGCCTCCCTGACCCGGGAGAACCCGGGACGCTCGCCGGCGGGGACGGTCAGCCGCTCCACCGGGCGCCCGAACCGCGCCGACTCCAGCGGGGACTGCCGGATCTCCATCACACCACCTCGTAGGAGCGGACCGCGTCGATCACGCGCGCCGCGTCCGCCGCGTCCAGGTCGGCGAAGAGCGGCAGTCGGACCAGCCGGTCGGCGATCCGCTCGGTGACGGGGCAGCCCTGCGCGGCCGCGCGGCCGTACCGCTCCCCCGCCGGGGCGGCGTGCAGCGGCTGGTAGTGGAAGGTCGCCTGCACCCCCCGGTCCGCGAGGTGGGCGATCAGGGCCTGCCGGTTGTCCAGGTCGGGCAGGAGCAGGTAGTACAGGTGCGCGGGATGGACGCAGCCGTCCGGGATCACCGGCTGGGAGACCTCGCCGGCCGTCGCCCAGTCCGCCAGCCCCTCGTGATAGGCGCTCCACACCGCCTGGCGCCGGGCCTGGATCGCGCCGAAGGCCTCCAGCTGCGCGGTCAGCTGCGCGGCCAGGACGTCGGAGGGCAGATAGCTGGAGCCGATGTCGACCCACCGGTACTTGTCGACCTGCCCGCGGAAGAACTGGCTGCGGTTGGTGCCCTTCTCGCGGATCACCTCGGCGCGGGCGACCAGGCCCGCGTCGTTGAGGATCAGCGCGCCGCCCTCGCCGCACTGCACGTTCTTCGTCGCGTGGAAGCTCTGCGTCGCCATGCAGCCGAACGAGCCCAGCGGCCGGCCCCGGTACAGACCGCCCAGGCCGTGGGCGTTGTCCTCGATCACCGCCAGGCCGTGCCGCCGCGCGATCCGGCCGATCTCCTCCATCTCGCAGGCGACGCCCGCGTAGTGCACGACCACGACGGCCTTCGTCCGCGAGGTGATCTCGGCCTCGATCAGCCGCTCGTCCAGGTTCAGGGTGTCGGGCCGGCAGTCGACGAACACCGGGACCGCCCCGCGCATGGCGAACGCGTTCGCCGTCGAGACGAACGTGAACGACGGCATGATGACTTCGTCCCCGGGCCGCAGGTCCAGCAGGATCGCCGACATCTCCAGCGCGTGCGTGCAGGAGGTGGTCAGCAGCGCCCTGCCCCCGCCGACCATCGCCCCCAGGAGCGCGCTCGCCCGGCCGGTGAACGGGCCGTCGCCGGAGGTGGAGCCCTGCCCCACCGCCTCGGTCAGGTAGCCCAGCTCGTTCGGCGACAGATGCGTGCGGTTGAAGGGGATCGTCTTCAGGTCGTTGGAGTTCACGCGTGCAGTGAACAGCGGGCGCCCTTCCAGCGTCCGTCCGTCGTCCATTCCTTTAGGAATTCATTGCCCTGCGGCGGAGGGCAGTGCATAGAGGGAGAAGTTCCCGGAGCGGAACCGGGGCACCGCGACCTCGTCCAGGCGCGCCGCCGCCCTCGACCACCGCTCGTCGACGAAGAGCCAGCGCACGCCGTACCGCTCCGCCAGGTGCCGGACCGCGGACGGCGAGGGGTCCTCGAAGACCCTCCGGTTGGCGAGGAGCCGCTCCCGGTCCCAGTACGGCGCGCTCACCGGCCTGCCCGGCCGCCAGTGCTCCATGTTCCTGGCCGTGAACGCCCAGCCCTCCAGGAGCACCCGCCTCTCGGCGTAGGCCGAGGTCCAGAAACTGAGGCTCTCGCACATGAACACGCGTTCCGACTCGCAGTGGACGTCGGTGGCCACCAGGTCGTCCGGGTGCGAGTGGTCCCGCAGCCACCGCAGCGCGGTCAGCGCGCGCGGCGGCATCATCTGTTCGCTCACCGGCACGTTCATCCGGCGCGGGCCGTGCTCCACGACCGTCTTCACCGCGGGCAGGACGCGCGTGTGCAGATCCGTGGGGAGGCTGACGGCCGAGAGCATGACGACCACCAGGGCCGCGGCCCGCGCCCTTCCCACCAGGGCGACCAGGGCGACGGCCACGACCGCGGCGGCGAGCAGCAGCGCGAGGTACGGCCGGTACAGGACCGTCTCGTCCTGTCCCCGCTCCAGCGGCACCCGGACGTCGCACAGGACGGGTATCGCATACGCCGCGGCCACCCCGGCCGCGGCCGCGGCGGCCACCGCCCGGTATGAGGGCCGCGCCCGCCGTACCGCCACGACGATCCCGCACGCCGCCGCCGTCATCAGGTACGGATGCGCCCCCATGACGAAATAGACCTGGCCGATCCCGGGGTAGGCGAACAGGAGCGTCCCGCCGATGCCCACCGCGCCGATCCCCAGGATCAGGGGCAGTCCGGGCTCCCGGTGCGGGCGCGCCCGGCTCAGGAGCACGAAGACCCCGCACAGGGCCACCGCCCAGCACAGCAGGTAGATCACCGTCATGTTCAGGACCCCGGTGAAGGAGTCCTCGAAACTGGGCCCCGTACCGGTCAGGGCCCGCCAGGCCAGGCTCGTGTGGTAGAGCGGATCGATCACCATCCCCATCCGCCTGCCGCCGAACATCACGAACTGCGTGAACAGGAAGCACGCGCCGGTCGTCGCGAGCGCCGCCGCGGCGGGCAGGTGAATCCGGCGCCTCCTGACCAGCTCCGCGGCGATCACCGCCGCCAGTCCCCCGCCGAGCAGGGGAAGATAGGCGGCCTTCGCCCCGGAGAGCACCACCATGAGGATCCCCCACAGCAGCCAGCGTCCGGCGCCGCCGCGGCCCCGTCCGAGCAGGTCGAACAGGAGGAGGACCACGGGGACGAACAGGAACGCCCCGAACGCCTGGGTGGCGCTGGCCCAGGTGGTGTCGAGGCTCCCGAAGGTGAACATCCGGTTCAGCCCCAGGTACAGGTTCGGTGTCTTGACCAGGACCGTGCCCGCGGCGGCGAGCGCCCCTCCCGCCCACGACCCGGTGATGCGCCGCCCGGCCACCCCCACCAGGACGACGAGCCCGATCATGAGCGGCATGATCGCCAGGCGCGTCTCCAGGATCAGCGGCTCTATCCCGGTCAGCCAGCTCGCCGACGCGAAGTGCGCGTAGGCGAACCAGTGGTAGTGCAGCGGCTCCCCCGCGACCGCGGGCATCGTGGGGGGCATGTGGTGTCTGACTTCCCCGATGAGCGCCAGGTGGTACATCAGGTCGGGGTCGGCCGCCCAGATCCCCGGCCGGGCCACGTCGTGCAACCGGAAGACCGTCGCGCTCCAGACGACCAGATAGGCCAGGAGCAGCGCGATGGACCACGACCACCAGACGGGCGCCAGGGGACCGGGCGCCCTCCTCCAGTGCCGGCGCAGCCGGGGGACGGCCAGGAAGGCCGCGTACGTGGCGACCGGCCAGACCGCCACGAGCAGCGGCTGCCCGGCGGCGCGGGCGGCGATGTAGGCCCCCACCTCGATCGCGTATCCCAGCGCCGTCCCGACCGCGATCTCCTCGGCCAGCGTGCGCCCGCCGCCGCGCCGCAGGGCGCGGGCGACGAGCGTGCCCGGCAGCGCGATCGCCAGCGCGAAATACGCGGCGAAGGCGGCCGCGTCCGCGGCGGAGACGTCGTAGAACCCCAGCACGAGCACGACGAGGACGGCTGTGGCGAGCGCCGGGAGCCACCGCACCGCGGCGGTGCCGCGCCTCCGGCGTCCCCGGACGGCGTGCGCTCCGCCCTGCACGGGCACGTCCAGCCGGACGTATCCCGGTGACCCGAGTGGGCGGGATACGGGATCACCGACAGGTGGAGCCGCAGTCATGCGTGCAAGTCTGATGAAACCCGGACCGCGGACCGGGCGTGGCGACCAACTCTTGAAGATCCTTTACGCGCTCCTGACCCGCGGGGATCAGTGAGCCCCGCCGCGTGGTCCCACGCGTCTTTCACAGCACATCGTGACGCTTCCGCCCCGGAAGGCCACAGGCGTCTCGATAGGATGCCCACTTGACCGACGTCGATTTGACCGGAGTTCCCCTCATGAAGTCCCCCGCCCGAATGATCCTCGCCGCGGGTTGCGCCATCGGCCTGCTGTCCATGCCGACCGCCGCCTGGAGCGCGGAGACGCCGAAGCCCACCCCCAAGCCCACGGCGAAACCCGCCCCCAAGGCCAAGCCCGTGGACTGCGCCAAGGTCAAGTGCATCGCGCTCACCTTCGACGACGGTCCGGGCAAGTACGCCGACAAGCTGCTCGACACCCTCAAGAAGTACGACGCCAAGGCCACGTTCTTCCTCGAGGGCCAGTACGTGAAGGCGCGCCCGGCGTTCGCCAAGCGGATGGTCACCGAGGGCCACGACATCGGCAACCACAGCTACAGCCACCCGAACTTCACCCAGGTCTCGCTGGAGACGATCCGCGAGGAGCTGAAGAAGACCCAGGACCTCGTCAAGAAGGTCACCGGCAAGGCCCCCACGACGATCCGCCCGCCGTACGGCCTGCTGGACGACGACGTCAAGACGGTCGCCGCCGAGATGAAGCTGCCGATCGTCCTGTGGAACGGCGGCTCGCGCGACTGGGCGACCAAGAACGAGAAGGCCATCTACGACGAGGTGCTCAAGAACGCCAAGCGCGACGGCGTCATCCTGATGCACGACTGGGTCGAACAGACCGTCACGGTGATGCCCAAGCTCGTCGCCGCGCTGAAGAAGCAGGGCTACCACCTGGTGGCGGTCTCCTCGCTCCCCGGCGCCAAGAGCCTGAAGCCGGCCGCGATCTACCCGGCGGGCGCCGCCGAGGACAAGGACCTCTCGTCCGACTCGCCCACCGGTGACCCCGGGGACTTCGCGGAGTCGCCCACCGACGGCAGCTGAGCCGCCAGCACACGTCCCAGGCGCTGCATCGGCAGCTCGACGTAGCGGTAGGTGAGGGCGCACAGGCCGAACAGCACCGCGAGGTACAGGCCGGCGACCAGCGCCGCCGACAGCGCCGGGGACTTCCTCGGGTCCCCCAGGACCGCCACGAACAGCAGCAGCACCGGATAGTGCAGCAGGTAGAGCGAGTAGCTGATCCGCCCCAGCCAGGTGAGGAACCCGGGGACGCGGCGGTGCCGCAGCGCCATGCCGATCGCGAAGACGATGCCCGCGGCGGCCAGGGTGGGGATCCACTTCTGCGGCACCGTCCAGCTGGGCGCGGGGTGGGAGACGAAGGGGGTCAGGCACGCCAGGACCGCCACGACGGGGACGGCCCAGATCGCCGCTCGCCGGCCGTGCTCCCACCGGTGGATCGCGGTGCCGGCGAACATCACCGCCAGGAAGGTGGGCCCCAGCCATGGGTCCACCGGCCCCAGGACCACCAGGCAGAGGGCGGTCGCCCCCAGCACCAGCGCGCCGATCCTGGGCGACCGGCCCGACAGCACGCACGCCAGTCCCACGACGATCAGGAGCAGCGAGACCAGCGGGGCCATGCCGTACAGCAGGCCGCGGGGTCCTGCCAGCGGGCCGTTGGCCAGCGTCACGCCCACCGCGATCGCCAGCCCCATGCACAGGATCGCGATCAGGCCGCTGCGGCGGTGCGTGCCGGTCACGAACAGCGCGGTCACCAGCAGATAGAAGATCATCTCGTAGGCCAGCGTCCACATCGGATCCACGATCCTGGCCGAGCCCACCGTGCTCATCAGCATGGTGATGTGCGCGATCGGGTCGACGCCCTTGTTGATCGGCACGAGCGGCGCGCAGGCCAGAGCGAAGAGGATGGCCACCAGGTACAGCGGGTAGAGCCGGAAGAGTCTGCTGGTCCAGAAGGACCGCACGCATCCCCTGCGCTCCAGCGAGGCGGGGATGATGTAGCCGCTGACCAGGAAGAACACCAGGACGCCCGCCGTGCCCAGGGCGATCCACGACAGGGTCAGCCCGGGGGCGAACCAGGGGAGCATGTGCGAGATCAGGACGGCCGTCGCGGCGATGCCGCGCAGCGCGTCCAGCCAGCCCATCCGCGCACCGGCCCCGCCGGCCCGGTGGCGGCCGCTGCCGGGGATCGGCCGGGATCCGTCCCGCGGAGCGGGCAGCAGGGGAGGAGATGGCGTCTCAGGGCTTGGCATTGCCCCACGTTATTGACGCGGGTACGGCGCGGCGGCGCCGATTGACCAGGGCTATACCCGCTCTTTGACCGGAGCTTCCCCGGCCGGCGCCACCCGGTGGGCCAGGATCCTGCCGAACCGCTGGGCGGGCAGCTCGACGTAGCGGTAGGTGAGCCAGCTCAGCCCCAGGATCGCCGCGATGAAGCCCGCCGTCAGCGCCGCCTGCACCGGCACGGGCAGGACGCGCAGGTCGCCCAGGGCGGAGTAGAGGACGGCGTAGGTCAGCCGCAGCAGCGGATGGTGCAGCAGATAGAGCGAGTAGCTGATCAGGCCGAGCCAGACCAGGAAGCGGGGCAGGCGGCGCTCCCGCAGGGCCATCGCGAGCGCGAACGTCGCCCCGGCCAGGACCATCGTGGTGATCCACACGTCCGGCTGCACCCACCACCAGCGCGCCTGGTCCGCCCAGACCGGGGCCAGCGCCACGAGCGCGGCCGCGGCGGCCACCGGCCACAGGCTCCCGGTGCCCTGCTCCCAGCGGCGGATCGCGGTCCCGGTGAACATCACCGCCAGGATCGCCGCCGCGAACCACGGCGTGAAGCTGCTCAGCAGCAGCGTCACGGCCATCAGGCCCAGGGCGGAGGCGGCCACCGTGCGGAACCGGCCGGACAGCAGGCAGGCCATGCCCGCCACGAACACCGCGCCCGACACGTAGGCGGGCCAGAAGCCGGTCAGCACCGGGGCCGTCAGCACCAGCCCGACCCCGACCGCCGCGGCGCCGAAGCCGACCGCGAAGGTCCCGCTGCGCCGGTGCAGACCGTGCACGAACAGCGCGGTGACCAGCAGGTAGAACACCATCTCGTAGGAGAGCGTCCACATGGTGTCGGCCAGCCCGCCCAGGTGCACCACGTCCAGCAGCATCGTCAGGTGCGCCGAGACCGAGGCGAGGTCGCGCGGGACGTGCTCGCGGACCGGCATCCAGACGGCCGTCACCAGGACGAAGACCACGACCAGCAGATAGATCGGGTACAGGCGGAAGATCCGGCTGACCCAGAAGGCCCGCACGTCCCCCCGGCCCTCCAGCGAGACCGGGATGATGTAGCCGCTGACCAGGAAGAACACCAGCACGCCGTACATGCCCAGGTTGAACCAGTACGGCCGCAGCTGCGGCATGAACCACGGCAGGAGGTGCTCAAACAGCACCGCCAGCGCGCCGATGCCGCGCAGCGCGTCCAACCACGCCAGGCGGGTGACGGTCAGGGGCGGGCCGGGGCGGGCGAGGGCGGTCGAAGACACCCACCCCAACTTACCCGCCCTGACTTCGCGAAACAGGACTAACGCATATCCTCTATCGGATACGCGGTCGAATCCCGGGGCTCACTCCCACTCGATGGTGCCCGGCGGCTTGCTCGTCACGTCGAGCACCACCCGGTTGACCTCGGCGACCTCGTTGGTGATCCGGGTGGAGATGCGGGCCAGCACGTCGTACGGCACGCGGGACCAGTCGGCGGTCATCGCGTCCTCGCTGGAGACCGGACGCAGCACGACCGGGTGACCGTAGGTGCGGCCGTCGCCCTGCACGCCCACCGAGCGGACGTCGGCGAGCAGCACCACCGGGCACTGCCAGATCTCGCGGTCCAGCCCCGCCCGGGACAGCTCCTCGCGGGCGATGGCGTCGGCCTCGCGCAGGATCTCCAGACGCTCGCGGCTGACGGCGCCGACGATGCGGATGCCCAGGCCCGGGCCGGGGAACGGCTGGCGCCAGACCATGGCGGAGGGCAGGCCGAGCTCCTCTCCGGCGCGGCGGACCTCGTCCTTGAACAGCGCGCGCAGCGGCTCGACCAGCTCGAACTGCAGGTCCTCCGGCAGGCCGCCGACGTTGTGGTGGGACTTGATGTTGGCGGTGCCGGTGCCGCCGCCGGACTCGACCACGTCCGGGTAGAGGGTGCCCTGGACCAGGAAGCCGACGGGGCCGTCGGCCATGATGGCGCGCTCCTCGTCCTCGAAGACCCGGATGAACTCGCGGCCGATGATCTTGCGCTTCTCCTCCGGGTCGGTCACGCCGTCCAGCGCCTTCAGGAAGCGCTCCTGGGCGTCCACCACGCGGAGCTTGACCCCGGTGGCCTCGACGAAGTCGCGCTCGACCTGCTCGGCCTCGCCCTTGCGCAGCAGGCCGTGGTCGACGAACACGCAGGTCAGCCGGTCGCCGATGGCCCGCTGCACGATGGCCGCGGCCACCGCGGAGTCCACGCCGCCGGACAGGCCGCAGATGGCCCGGCCCTCCGGGCCGATCTGGGCGCGGACCGCCTCCACGGCCTCCTCGACGATGTTGAGCATCGTCCAGGAGGGGCGGCAGCCCGCGGCCTCCAGGAAGTGCCTGAGCACGGCCTGGCCGTGCTCGGAGTGCAGGACCTCGGGGTGGAACTGCACGCCGTACAGGCCCCGGCCGGGGTTCTCGAAGGCGGCGACCGGGGTGTCGGCGGTGGAGGCGGTGACGTCGAAGCCCTCCGGGGCGGCCGAGACGCTGTCGCCGTGCGACATCCAGACCGCCTGCCGGGCCGGCAGACCGGCGAAGAGCACGCCCTCCCGGGAGACGTCGAGCCGGGTGCCACCGTACTCGGCGCCGCCGGTCCTGGCCACCGTGCCGCCGAGCGCCTGGGCCATGGCCTGGAAGCCGTAGCAGATGCCGAAGGTCGGCACCCCGGTGTCGAACAGGCCGTGCGGCACCGGCGGGGCGCCCTCGGCGTAGACCGAGGAGGGGCCGCCGGACAGGATGATGGCCTTGGGGTTCTTGGCCATCATCTCCTCGACCGGCATCGTCGAGGGGACGATCTCGGAGTAGACGTGGCACTCGCGGACCCGCCTGGCGATCAGCTGCGCGTACTGCGCACCGAAGTCGACGACCAGGACCGTGTCGAACGTCGGGTCGGACGACGGGTCGAACTTTGACACCAAGACCCCCCAGGGAAAAAGCGCAGCGGTGGGGTCAGTGTATCGGCGACCGTTCCGGCGCTCGCCCGGGTGTCTACTCGTAGACCGGCAGATCGGGCAGACCGCCCGAGAGCAGCGCCTCCGTCTGGTCGCGCAGGCCGTCGGCGTAACGGGGATGGGTGAGGACCAGGAAGCGCTCCTCGCGGATGGCCGCCACCGCGGCCTCGGCCACCTCGGCCGGGTCGATGCCCTTGTCCACCAGGCCGTCGATGATGTCCGCCGAGAGCCGCTCGTCCTCGGTGCGCCCGGCCACGAGCAGGTTCTCCGGCCGCACCCGCTCCGACCGGTTGATGTCCGTGCGCACCCCGCCCGGGCACAGGGCGGTCACCCGGAGCTTGGCGCCGGCCAGCAGCAGGTCCTGGGCCAGGGACTGCGAGGCGGCCAGGGCGGCGTACTTCGAGACCGAGTAGCCCCCGCTCAGCGGCGCGGCGAACAGTCCCGCCACCGAGACCGTGTTGAGGATGTGCCCCTCGGTGTCCTGCTCGATCATCCGGGGTACGAAGGCGTGGATGCCGTGCAGCGTGCCCCACAGGTTCACCCCGAGCAGCCAGGCGAAGTCCTCCGGCTCGCGGGTCCACATCCGTCCGCCCTGGAAGACCCCGGCGTTGTTGCACAGCACGTGGACGGCGCCGAGCTCGCCGAAGGAGCGGTCGGCCAGGTGCCGTACGGCCGCCGCGTCGGAGACGTCGGTGACCTGGGTCAGGACCGTGGCGCCGGTGGCGGCCTCCACCTCGGAGGCGGTCGCGGCCAGCGGTCCGGGATCCACGTCGGCGAGCATCAGCGCCATGCCCTCGGCGGCCAGCCGCGAGGCGAGCGCCCGGCCGATGCCGCCGCCGGCTCCGGTGACGACCGCGACCCTGCCCGACAGTTCACGCATCCCGGCCTCCGTCGCCTCGTACCTATCGCTAGGTTGGTTCCCAAGCTAACGTGAGGATCATCACGCGTCGAGGAGGCCCCATGCCGCAGACCGGAGTCATCGTCACGGGAGGCGCGTCCGGGATCGGGCGGGCCTGCGCGCTGGCGCTCGCCGAGACGGGACGGCCGGTCGCCATCTGGGACGTGGACACCCCGGGCGCCAAGGAGACGGCCTCCTTCGCCGCGATGAACGGCGCCACCGCCGTCGGGCTGACCGTCGACGTCACCGACGGTTCCGCCTTCCCCGACGCGCTCGCCGCCACCCGCGACGCCCTCGGCTCGGTCGGCGGCCTGGTCCACGCGGCCGGGATCGCCGGGCCCGCGGCGATCAGCGATCTCGACGAGGCGTCCTGGGACCGGGTGCTCAACGTCAACCTGCGCGCCCAGGCCCTGCTGGTCAAGGTCCTCCTGGAGGACCTGCGGGGCAACGAGGGCTCGGCGATCGTGGGCATCTCCTCCATCGAGGGCCTGGTCGGCCAGGCCTTCGTCCCGGCGTACTGCTCCTCCAAGGCCGGCCTGCTCGGCCTGACCCGCTCCATGGCCCACGAACTGGCCCCGATCAGGGTGAACGCGGTCTGCCCCGGCTACATCGACACCCCGATGCTGGTCGGCGCCACCGGCGGCGACCCGGGCTTCATGGAGGCGTTCAGGAAGAAGGCGATCGCCGGCCGCCTCGGCCGCCCCGAGGAGGTCGCCGCGGCCGTGCGGTTCCTGATGAGCGACGAGGCGTCCTTCATCACCGGCGCCCACCTGGTCGTCGACGGCGGCGCCACCGCCGTCGACCGCTGATCCGGAAAAAGCCGCATCCCCTCCGTATCGACATCGTTACAGTGGGCGACATCGTCCACGGGGGAACGGAAGAACAAGCATGGCCATCGCCGTAGCGGGCTGCCGGCGCGAACTGCCCCCGGAGTTTCCTCTGGAGCATCCCGAGAACTCCGGCAACATGATCCACGCCAACGCGCCCTTCGAGATGTTCGACGACTGCGTCTACCGCCTGGACCGTCAGTGGCGGTCGCTGACCGGCGCGACCTCGTTCGCCGACTTCGTCAACCGGCACTGCAGCCACCTGGTGTTCACCATGGCGAACACCCTCAGGCTCGGCTCCGACGATGCGAGCCCCTACCTCCGGCTGCGTGAACTGCTGGACCGGATCGACAGGCCCATCGTCATCTTCGGTCTCGGCGTCCAGGCCGAGAGCGACGACCTGACCGGGGCGACGCTGCCCGCCGAGGCGACCGGCGTGCTGCGCGACCTGCAGGACCGGTGCGCGGTCATCGGGGTCCGGGGGGAGACGACCAGGAGGGCGCTGGAGCAGATATGCGGGGTGACCAACACCAAGGTCGTCGGCTGCCCGTCGCTGTTCTCCCGCCCGGACCAGCTGGCCCGGCTCCGCAAGAACCTCAGGAACCTCTCGAACGGCGAGGGCCGTCCGGCGTTCTCGGGAACCAAGTTCAAGGAGGAGACCGAGACGCGGCTGCTGCACGACGCCATCCGCAACGACACGTTCCTGGTCGAGCCGTCGAACCGGCGCAGCCACCAGTTCTACGTCGACGTCACCCGCGGCCGCGGGGAGGGCCGGATCCCGTCCTTCCTCAAGGACTACCGCGCCCGCCGCCTCCGCCGCGCGCGACGGAACCGCGACCAGCTGGAGAGCTACTACCAGCGTAGATACCGGCTCTTCCGGGACACGAAGTCCTGGTACCAGTTCAACCGTGAGTCGGTCTCCTTCACCTACGGCACCAGGTTCCACGTCAACATGGCGTCGGTCCTCAGCGGCAGGCCGGCCCTGTGGCTGACCCACGACGCCAGGACGCGGGAGCTGACGGACTTCCTGCACCTGCCCGCCGTACCCGTCGAGACCGTCCGGGACATGGGCGTCGGGGAGATCAGGTCGCTGATCGGCTACGACGACTTCTTCGACCACATCGGCGGGCTCTTCGACAACTTCAACGACTATCTGGAGGTCAACGGCCTGCCCCGGGTGAAGCGCCCCGTGATCTGAGGGTCCGCTTCCACAGCAGGTCCATGACGACGGACAGCAGGACGATCGCGACGAGCGTGAGGGCCGTGACCGGCTCCTCGGCGAGCGTCGTGACGCAGAACACCACGAACGTCCCGAGCGTGCACACCACCGCGACGACCAGGACGATCAGGCTCGCGCCGGTCTCCCGCCGGACCCTGAAGTGCGCGAACGTGACCGTGGAGAAGACCAGCAGGGCGACGGCGCTGCCCAGCGACGCGATGCTGTTGAGGTTGAAGAAGATCACCAGGAGCAGGGTCGCGCCCGCCATGACCAGCAGTCCCACCGACGCCTTGCGCCGCCCGACGAACCGCCCGAACACCGGCGGGAACTGACCGGTCGAGGCGAGATATCCGGCCAGGCCGATGGAGGGGTACAGCCCCGAGTTCACCGCGCCGGAGGTGGAGAACAGCGCCGTGACGACCATCAGGACGTAGCCGAACTGGCCCAGGGTCGGCTTCGCCGCCTCCGCGAGCGCCGTCCCGCCCGAAGCGACCACCTCGTCCACGGTGAGCGTGCCGAAGACCCCCAGCGCGACGGCGACGTACACCGCGGTGGCGATCCCCAGCGCCAGGTACATGGCCCGGGGCAGCTGGCGGGAGGGGTCGGGGAGGTCCTTGGCGGTGAAGGTGATGACGCCGAACCCGAGGAAGGCGAAGAACGTCAGCGCGACGCTCGAGACGATCTCCCGCACGCCGGGATAGCCGGACGGGGCCAGCAGCGAGGGCTCCATGTTCGCGATCGTGACGACCGCGAAGACCACGAGGATGGAGATGACCACCTTGACGATCACCGACTGGACCCGGGCGACGGCCGTCGAGCCCGCGACGTTCAGCGCCGTCATCGCGACGACGAGCAGGCAGGAGAACACCTTGGCCCACGTCTGGTCCTGACCTGCCACGACCGCGCTCGCGTAGCTGCCGAAGGTCACCGCCACCATGGCGGTGACGATCGCGTTGGCCGCGTAGACGAGCCAGGCGGTGACGGCCGTGACGTGCCCGTTCCCGAAGCCCCGCGCCATGTACTCGAGCATCCCGCCGGCCGAGGGATGCTTCGCGCCGAGCTTGGCGAAGGAGTATCCGTGCAGGGCCGCGATCCCGCCCGCCAGCAGGAACGACAGCCACACCGCCGCGCCGGCGACCTCGCCCGCCGCCCCGAGGAGGGCGAAGATCCCCGCGCCGACCATCGCCCCCAGGCCGATGAACGCGGCCTGGAAGATCGTGAACTGCCGCTTCTCGTCTGTGGTCGCCATGACCGCCTCCCGCCACCGGACACGGTCGCCGTGACCGCCTCCCGCCGCCGGACGCGGCGGCAACCGGCCGTCGCCACGGCCCTCCCAGGCTCCCGGCGGGGCCGGGGCCCGGGATCACCCGGCGTGGGTGAGAAGGGCCGGCGGGAACGGGTGTCACGGCCCCCGCGGGGTCACAGCCTCCGCGATGTCACGGCACCCGCGATGTCACAGCGCCCGCGGCAGCAGGCCCAGGGGCGGGGAGCCGAGCTCCAGCATGGCGGTGTGGAAGCGCTTGAGCGTGAAGGACGCGCCCCACTCGGCCCTGGCCCGCTCGCGCAGATCGAGGATCTCCAGCTTGCCCCAGGTGTAGCGGCCGTAGGTCGGATCGAAGGTGGCGCGGCGGGCCTCCGACAGCGCGGCCGGGCCGGTGATGTGGGTGTCGGCCTCGAAGCGGCGGGCGCCCTCCTCGACCGTCATCGCCCCGGTGTGCACGCCGATCGCGCAGGCCATCCGGGTGACCCGGATCAGCGCCTCCAGCCACACCCCGATCTCGAAGCGCGGGTCGTCGGGGGCGAAGCCCTCCTCGACGCAGAGCTCCTCGGCGTAGTGCGCCCAGCCCTCCGCGAACGCCAGCGACATCAGCGTCCGGCGCACGTCGGAGCGGGCGTGGCGCAGGGCGCGGCTGTGGGAGAAGTGCCCCGGGGCCACCTCGTGGACGTTGATCGCCGGAAGCGTGGTGGCGCTGAAGACCTCCAGCCACTCCTCGATCTCGTTCTCCGGCCAGGCGGGGTCGGGCGGGGTGATGTGGTACCACGACGGGGCCTCCGGCTCGCCCGGGGCGGCCCAGCTGATCATCGCCATGGCCCACCGGCGCGACTCGGGCGCGATGCCGACCAGGCACTCGCCGTCGTGGTAGGGGACCAGGTCCCGCTCCCGGGTGAAGGCGATCGCCCGCTCGGTGCCCTCCCGGGCGGCGTCGATCACGCCGTCGATGCCGGGGTGGTCGCGGACCAGCTCGCGGCAGACCTCCAGCGGCGGCCGGCCTCCGTGCCCCAGCTTCGCGCACGACTCGGTCAGCCGCTCCATGAGCCGGTCGCGCTCGGCGTCGGCCCGCTCGGCGAGCCGCCCCAGGTCGACCGGGATCCCCTCGTCCGCGCTCATCAGCCTGGTCAGGCCCGCCGCGCCCAGGGACGCGTCGGGGTCGCCGGACCGCGAGGCCTCCTCGATGTGCTCGACCAGGCGGGCGTGGGCCTTCAGCGCCGCCTTGCGCACCGCGTCGTCCGCCTCCCGCGGCACCCCGGCGGCCAGGCCGCGCGCCGCCCCCAGCAGGGACGCGGCGACCGGCGCGCTGAGCCGGTCGAGCGCGGCGATCGCGTTGTCCACCGCCTCGGGCCAGCGGGCCAGGTGGGCCAGCCGGGCGGCGTCCCGCTCGGCCTCCGGGGCGTACTCCCGGTCGTAGGTGGCCAGGTCCATGCCCTCCAGGTGGTCCATCGGGCTGCGCCGGTACAGCTCCAGCTCGCCGTACCTGACCCGGAAGGACTCCTCGAAGACCTCAAGGTGGGCGGCGTCGTAGGGATCGTCCGGCGACGGCCCGCGGCCCAGCGCGGCCAGCCCGGCGCGCACTCCCTCCGGCGACAGGTCCTGGATCGTCCCGTCGTACTCGTGGCGTCCGGCCATCTCCCGGGATCCCGCGACACTCAGGTCGCACACCGCCCGCAGGCGGGAGTCGAGTTCGGTCATGCGGCCGACGCTATCCCAGCGGCTCCCGGTCCTCGACCGGGAGCCGCCGCCGGAAATGTCGGGGCGGTGTGGCACCGTACCCGCCATGGCGCAACCCCTCAAAGAGATGATCGGCACCGCCTCCGTGGGGCTGCTCGCCGACGGCGTGACGGCGGCCTGGGCGCCGTTCCCCCGCGACCGGTTCGTCGCCGAGGCGACCGCCGGGCTGGCCGGCCTGGAGCTGAAGGACCGCGTCCGGCACGTCGCCCGGGCCCTGGGCGGGGCGCTGCCCCCGGCGTTCCCGCACGCCGCCGGGATCCTCCGCGAGGCCGCCGCCCGCGTCCGGCTGGACATGTGGAGCGGCTGGCCCGCCACCGACCACGTCGCCGGGCACGGCCTGGACCACCTCGACGAGGCGATGACCACGCTCGCCGCGCTCACGCCGTACGCCACGGGAGAGTTCGCCGTCCGGCCCTACCTCGACCGGCACGGCGAGGACGCCCTGAAGATCATGTACGGCTGGGCCGAGTCGCCCGACGAGCACCTGCGGCGCCTGGCCTCGGAGGGGTCGCGCCCCCGGCTGCCCTGGGCGACGCGGGTCCGGTGGCTGATGGAGCCCGGCCCGACCCTGCCCATCCTCGACCGGCTCCGCGACGACCCCAGCGAATACGTCCGGCGATCGGTGGCCAACCACGTCAACGACATCGCCAAGGACCACCCCGGCGTCGCGGTCGAGCTGCTCGGCCGCTGGCGTTCCGAGGGCGGTTCCCACGTCGAGAGGGTCCTGCGCCACGCCGTGCGCGGCCTGCTGCGCGCGGGGCATCCCGGCGGCCTGGAGCTGGTGGGCGCCGCCCCGGGCGGCGGGTCGGTGCGGGACCTGGTGCTCGACGCCGACCGGGTGGCCGTCGGGGAGCGCCTGCGGTTCACGGTCACGCTCACGGCCGGCTCCCCCGGGCCGCTCGTGCTCAAATACGCGATCCGGCGCGACGGCTCGCGGCGCGTCTTCCATCTCGGCGAGCGCCGGGCCGAGGCCGCGGACGAGGCGGTCACGGTCACGAAGTCCCACTCGTTCCGCCCGGTGACCACCCGCACCGAGCCCCCGGGACCCCGCGTGCTGGAGATCGTCGTCAACGGCACGGTCCGGGCGAGCGCCCCCTTCACCCTGACCGAGGCGCCCTGACCGAGATGTCCTGAAAGGGTCACCCTGACCGCGGCCGGTGACCTCGGATCCGGGGGCTGCGAGGATGCCCGTATGGCCTTGAGAATCACCACTCTCGCCGAACGCCCGGAACTCGCCGGGGCGATCTGGGCGATGGACACCCCCTGGCCGGAGTTCATGCTCCACGACCCGATGGCGAATCTCTTCTACGACGTCTGCGAGACCGCCTATCCGGAGTTCGTCCTGGTCGCCGACGACGACGCCGATCCCGGGCGCGTGGTGGCCAGGGCGTTCAGCGTCCCGTTCGTCTGGACGCGCGACGAGCTGCCGGACGGCGGCTGGGACGACGCGATCCTGCGGGCCTGGCACACCCGGCGGACCGGTGAGACCCCCGGCAGGGTCACCGCCCTGGAGATCACCGTCAATACCGACCTGCAGGGCAAGGGCCTGTCGCCGGTCATGCTCGGCGCGCTGCGGGACAACGCCGCCCGGCTCGGGTTCACCGAGCTGCTGGCCCCGGTGCGGCCGAACGCCAAGCACCTTGAGCCGCGCGCCCCGATGGCGGAGTACGCCGTGCGGACCCGGCCCGACGGCCTGCCGACCGACCCGTGGCTGCGCGTGCACGTCCGCGCCGGCGGCGAGATCGTGAAGGTGGCGCCCCGCTCGATGACGATCTCCGGCACGCTCGCCGAGTGGCGCGGGTGGACCGGCCTGCCCTTCGACGCGAGCGGCGAGGTCGAGGTGCCGGGAGCCCTCGTCCCGGTCCACTGCGACCTCGATCACGATCACGCCGTCTACGTCGAGCCCAACGTCTGGATCCGGCACTCCCTGACCTGAGCCGGGGCGGTCGCCGTACTCTCCGTCAGATCGGTTCGTCGAAGAGATCGAGGAGAAGGCCGGTATGAAGCTCAACACACGCGAATGGGGATCGGGCGACCGGGTCGCCGTGCTGGTCCACGGCATCATGGCCGACTCCCGGTGCTGGTGGCGGGTGGGTCCCGCGCTGGCCGGGCGCGGTTACCGGGTCATCGCGGTGGACCTGCCCGGGCACGGCGGCAGCCCCCGCGGCGGGGACCACGCGGACTACGCGCCCGAGGCGCTGGCGGCCTCGGTGCTGGAGTCGGTGCCCGCGGAGCCGGAGCTGGCGATCGGCCACTCGCTGGGCGGGCTGACGCTCGGCCTGGCGGTGGAGCGGCTGCGGCCGGCCCGGGCGATCTACTCCGATCCCGCGTTCCGGCTGCCCGTCGTCGACGGCGTGCCGATGACCGAGATGCTCGCCCAGGGCAAGAACGCCACCCGCGAGCAGATCGCCGCCGCCCATCCCGACTTCCCCGCCGAGGAGGTGGAGGTCGAGCTGGAGATGCTGGAGTCCTGGGACGTCGTGACCGCGCTCGCGCTGGGCGGGTTCTCCGGCCGGGACTTCACCCCGGAGCCGGTGGTCCCCTCCCTGGTCCAGCTCGCCGACCCCAGCTTCCTCGTCCCGTCCGGCTTCGCCGCGGAGCTGAAGGAGCGGGGCTTCGAGGTCCGGATCGTGCCGGGCGCCGAGCACACCGTGCACCGGCACCTGTTCGACGGCTTCATGACCTCGATCGACGACTGGCTGTGACGCCTCGGGACGCCTCGGGACGCCTCGGGACCCCTCGGGACGCCTCAGGACGTCCCGGCGATCCGGTCGAGCAGCGCCTCCAGCGTCTTGTCGTCCGTCGCCGGGGCCATGACGGTCGCCCGCAGGTGCCGGACCCCGCCGATCTCGGCCGAGGTCAGGTGGAAGGCGCCGTCGTCCATCAGGCGCTCGCGGATCTCCACCTGGTCGCCGGTGCCGTACCGGAAGCAGACGATGTTGCTCTCCGGCTCGTAGGGGAAGGCGAAGCCCGGCCGCTCCCGGCCCAGCTCCCACAGGCGGTGCGCGGCGGCGTACTGCCGCGCGACGTAGTCGCCCAGGCCGCGCTCGCCCCGCCAGGCGAGGTTGAGGAACACCTTCAGGCCCAGCTCGGCCTTGCTGCACTCCACCGTCCTGCCGATCAGGTCGAAGCCCTGGTCGCCGTAGAACAGGTAGCTGGCCCGCTGGCGGAAGGCCGCGTCCAGGTCGCTCTCCCGCCGGGTCAGCACGGCGGCCGCCAGGCTGGAGGTGCGCAGCATCTTGTGCGCGTCCCAGATCATCGAGTCGGCGAGTCCGATCCCGTCCAGCAGGCGCCGGTGCCCGGCCGACAGCAGCGCCGAGGCGCCGTGCGCGCCGTCCACGTGGAACCAGACGCCGTGCGCGGCGCAGAACTCGCCGATGCCGCGCAGGTCGTCGTAGAGCCCGGTCCCGGTCGAGCAGGCGTTCGCCACCAGGGCCATCGGCCGCCGCCCGGCCCGCCGTACCCGCTCCAGCGCCTCGGGCAGCCGGGCCACCTCGATCCTGCCCAGCGGGTCGGTGTCCAGCGGCATGACCGCCCGCTCCCCCAGGCCGAGGATCGCCGCGGCGCGGGTGAGCGAGTAGTGCGCCGACTCGGGCGCGAGCACGGCCAGGTCCCCGGGGACCCCGTCGGTCCACGCCCGCGGGGCCGCCGCCGCCCGCGCGGCCAGCAGGGCGGTGAGGTTGGCCAGCGAGCCCCCGTGGGTGAGCACGCCGCCGCCCGCCTCGCCGTACCCGGTCTTGTCCAGCATCCAGCGCAGGACCTCGAACTCGACGGTGGCCGCGGAGGCGCCCATCTCGTAGATCGCCATCGGGTTGTTGGCGGCGCCGTGCACGAAGTCGGCCAGCGCCGCGGGGAAGTCCGGCGAGGCGACCTGATGGCCGAGGGAGGCCGGGTGGTGCAACCGGGTGCCCTCCGCCAGATAGCCGGCCAGGAAGTCCGCGTACCCCTCCGGCGTCATCCCGCCCTCGCGGATCCACCGGGTCAGGCCGAGCCGCTCGGCCAGCTCCCGCGGCGGGCGGCGGGCGATGACGGGCGGCAGCCCCCGCTGGCTCTCCTCCACGTAGGCGGCCAGCCGCTCGACGGTCACGCCCGCGGCGCGGGTGAACTCCTCGACGTTCCAGATCACACGGGGATTGTGCCGGATGCCCCGGCGCGACCGGCGCCCAGGTCCGCGGGTGCGTCCCTCAGGTCACCTCGACGATCGGCAGGCGGAGCGCGCCCGGGGCGGCGGCCGGGACGGCCGGGTTCCCCGGCGCCACCGGGGCCAGCCGGACGTAGGGCGATCCCGGCGCCGGGCGGGCGTCGGCCTCGCCCTTGTTGGGCCACAGCGCCATGGCCCGCTCGGCCTGGGCGGTGATGGTCAGCGAGGGGTTGACCCCGAGGTTGGCCGAGATCGCCGAGCCGTCCACCACGTGCAGCCCCTCGTGCCCGTACACTCGGTGGTAGGCGTCGATCACCCCCTCCGACGGCGTGGCGCCGATGGCGCAGCCGCCCAGGAAGTGCGCGGTGGCCGGGATGTCGAACAGGTCCAGCCAGGAGCCGCCGGGCATGCCGCCGATCTCCTCGGCCGCGTACCGGACGAACTCGTGGCCGGCCGGGATCCAGGTCGGGTTGGGCTCGCCGTGGCCCGGCCGCGAGCGCAGCCTCCAGCCGAGCAGGCCCCTGCGCGCCGACAGGGTGATGGAGTTGTCCTTGGCCTGCATGACCAGCGCGATGATCGTGCGCTCCGACCAGCGGCGGTGGTTGAACAGCCGCGGCACCAGGTGCGGGCGTCGGGCGGCCTCGCCCAGGAACTTCAGCCAGCGCGGGGCGCCCCCGCCGTCGATCAGCAGGCTGCGCAGCAGGCCCATCGCGTTGGAGCCGTTCCCGTAGCGGACCGGCTCGATGTGCGTGTGCGCGTCGGGGTGGATGGAGGAGGTGATCGCCACGCCGTGGTTGAGCTTCTCGCCCTTGACGGACAGGCGCTCGAAGCCGAGCAGCGCCTCGGAGTTGGTCCGGGTCAGCGCCCCCAGCCGGTCCGAGATCCGGGGCAGCCTCCCGCCGGCCCGCATCCGGTGCAGCAGGCGCTGCGTGCCGTACGTCCCCGCGGCGAAGACCACCTGCCCGGCGGTGAGCGTACGGCGCCGCCAGGGCTGCCCGGTCCTGGCCACCTCCACCTCGTACCCGCCCGCGCGCAGGGGCCGGACCGAGACGGCCGTGGTCTCCGGGTGCACCCTGGCCCCGGCCTTCTCGGCGAGGTACAGATAGTTCTTGATCAGCATGTTCTTGGCGCCGTGCCGGCAGCCGGTCATGCACTCGCCGCACTCGGTGCAGCCGGTACGGCGCGGCCCGGCCCCGCCGAAGTACGGGTCGTCGACCTCCACCCCCGGCGTGCCGAAGAACACGCCGACCGGGGCCCGGTGGAAGGTGTCGGCCACGCCCATCCGGGCGGCGACCTTCTGCATGACCTCGTCGGCCCGGGTCAGCGTCGGGTTGACCACCACGCCCAGCATGCGCCTGGCCTGGTCGTAGTACGGCGTCAGCTCGGCCTTCCAGTCGGTGATGCCCGCCCACTGGGGATCGGCGAAGAACGGGTCCAGCGGCTCGTACAGGGTGTTGGCGTACACCAGCGAGCCGCCGCCGACCCCGGCGCCGGCCAGCACCATCACGCCCGAGCCCTTGCCGCCGCGCAGCACGTGGATGCGCTGGATGCCCTTGAGCCCGAGGCCGGGCGCCCACAGGAAGTCGCGCAGGCGCCAGGAGGTCCTGGGCAGCGTGCGCTCGTCGAAGCGCCGGCCGGCCTCCAGCACGCCGACCTCGTAGCCCTTCTCGGTCAGCCGCAGCGCCGCCACGCTCCCGCCGAACCCGGACCCGATCACCAGCACGTCGTAGTTGAACATCCGCGACCTCCCTCCGGCCGTCCCCGCTTACTTCAGGTGGAGCTTCTTCATGGTCTTGAGCAGGCCGGCGAGCGTGTCGGCGTACTTGTCGTAGGTCATGCCGAAGATCGGCTCGAAGCCCAGCCAGGGGGCCTGGCTGGCGATGTTCTGCGACTCGGTGTACTTCAGCAGGCCCTCGGCCCCGTGGCGGCGCCCGATCCCGGAGGACTTCATGCCGCCCATGGGCGCGTCGTAGGAGGCGTAGGCCGAGCCGTACCCCTCGTTGACGTTGACGGTCCCGGCCTTGATCCGGGCGGCCAGCGCGCGCCCGCGCGCCACGTCGCGGGTCCAGACGGAGGCGTTGAGGCCGTAGACGGTGTCGTTGGCCCGCTCCACCGCCTCGTCCTCGTCCGAGAACCGGTAGATCGACACGACCGGGCCGAAGGTCTCCTCGCGGCACAGGTCCATGGTCTCGTCCACGTCGGCCAGGATCGTGGGCTCGTAGAACAGCGGCCCGACGTCGGGACGGGCCTTCCCGCCCGCGAGCACCCGGGCGCCCTTGGCCACGGCGTCGTCCACGTGCGCGCTCACCGCCTCCAGCTGGCGGCGCGAGGTGAGCGAGCCCATCTGCACGTTCCAGTCGAGGCCGGAGCCGAGCTTCATGTTCCTGGCCTGCCGGACGAACTTGTCCACGAACGCGTCGTGCACGGAGTCGTGGACGTAGAGGCGCTCGATGGAGATGCACAGCTGCCCGGCGTTGGTGAAGCAGGCGCGCAGCGCGCCCTGTGCGGCCACGTCCAGGTCGGCGTCGTCGAGCACGATCATCGGGTTCTTGCCGCCGAGCTCCAGCGAGCAGCCGATCAGCCGCTTGGCCGCCTCCTCGGCGATCTTCCTGCCGCCCCGGGTGGAGCCGGTGAAGGCCACGTAGTCGGCGTCGTCGAGCAGCGGGTCGCCGATCTCGGCCGGCTCGCCCAGCACGACCTGCCAGATCTCGCGGGGCATGCCGAGGGAGACCAGCAGGTCGATCGTCCACAGCGTGGACAGCGCGGTCTGGGTGTCGGGCTTGTGCACCACGGCGTTGCCCGCCAGCAGCGCCGGGACGACGTCCGTCACGCCGAGCGACAGCGGGTAGTTCCAGGGGGAGATCAGCGCCACCACGCCCTTGGGGTGGCGGGTCTCGACGACCTTCGTGGCCAGCGGGAAGACGCCCCCGCGCCGCTTGGGCTCCAGCAGGCCCGGGGCCCGGCGCGCGTAGTAGAGCGTGCAGCCCGCGACGTCGAGGACCTCCTCGAAGGCGTGCCTGCGGGCCTTGCCCGTCTCCCACTGCACCACGTCGAGGATCTCCTCGCGGCGGTCGAGCAGGGCGTCGTGCAGGCGCAGGAAGGGCTTGACCCTCTCCCGGACCGGCAGCGCGGCCCATTCCCGCTGCGCCCGGCGCGCCGCGGCGTGGGCGGCGCGGACGTCCTCGGCGGTGGAGACGGGCAGTTCGGCGAGGGTCTCCCCGGTGAACGGGGCGAGGACCACCTGCGTCTTGCCGCCGGAGGTCACGTGCCGGACGACACGTTCGATCATGAGGGGGTCGAGGGTACGGGTCGCTCCGAGAGTGGCAGCCATGCCCGAAGAATATTCGGCGAACGCTCCTGCGGCTACTGGCCGGTAGCCACCTGAACCACTCGGCACCTCTATCCGTCATGGGGGCATGAGGACATCGATTCGTACGGCCGTCCGCAACGGGAGCGCCGTCACCCTTGCCACCGCCCTGCTCGCCACGGCGTGCAGTTCCGCCGGGACGGAGCCCGGCGCGAGCCGTACGACACCGGTGGATCTGGGGAATGTGAAACTGGTCTCCTACAGCGGGTGTGACGACATGCTGGCCGGGTTGCGCGAGGCGACGGCCAAGCACGTGGGACCGTGGGGCATCGGCGGGCCGCAGCTGATGTACCGCACGGCGATCGGGGCGGAGGACACCGCGGCGGCCGGCAAGCGGGCCGAGGCCCCCGAGCACTCCACCACGAACACGCACGAGGCCGGGGTGGACGAGCCGGACCTGGTCAAGACCGACGGCAACCGGGTGATCACCGTGAACCGGGGCGTGCTGCGCGTGGTGGACACCGCGACCAGGAAGGTGACCGGCGCGCTGAAGCTGGTGGACGCCGAACAGGCCTGGGCCCCGGCGGACCTGCTGGTCAGTGGGGACCGGGCTCTGGTGCTGTTCTCCGGCGGCGGGATCATCCCCTACGGCGCGACCGCCAAGGTCGCCCCGAGCCCGGGCCCGCGCTACGTGCTCGTCGATCTGTCGGGTGAGCCGAAGGTGCTCGGCTCGATCACCCCCGAGGGCTCGCACGTGGACGCCAGGATGGTCGGCTCGACGGTGCGGCTGGTGGTGCGCAGCCAGCCCCAGATCACCTTCCCAGACGCCGGTCCCGACGCCACCGAGACCGAGCGGACCCGCAAGAACGTCGAGGTCGTCAAGGCGGCGCCGCTGGAGGCGTGGCTGCCGAAGTTCGAGGTCGCCGACGCCGCGGGCACGACGGTGAAGAACACCGTCGCCTGCGAGCAGGTCAGCCACCCGCAGGAGTACACCGGCACCTCGATGGTGACGGTGCACACCCTCGACCTGGCCCAGGGCGCCCAGGCCCTGTCGGCCAGCGCGCCGATCAGCGTGGCCGCCGACGGGGACACGGTCTACGGCACCGGCTCCAGCCTGTACGTGACCAGCAACCCGCGCTCGGGGTGGGCGATGCCGGTCGACGTCATCCTGGAGGAGGAGCCGGCCGCCACGCCCACCGCGAGCTCCTCGGGGAGTTCCTCCGGTGAGGCGGTGCCGCCGAAGGTTGAGCCGACCCCGGCCGAGGAGAGCGTCACCCCGCAGCCGCAGGACCCGACCGCCACCGCCACCTCGCCGGACGACCCGACCTCCACCCGGAACCCCGAGCCGGACAACGAGACCACCGGCGTCCCCGACCCGGTCCCCTCCGCCACGTCCGAGCCCGCCGAGACCCCGGTGAAGCCTCCGGAGGAGACCGAGGTGCACCGGTTCGACATCACCGCGCCGGGCGCGCCCCGCTACGTCACCTCGGGCAAGGTGCCCGGCAGGCTGCTCAACCAGTACTCCCTGTCCGAGCACGAGGGGAACCTGCGGGTCGCGACCACCTCGGAGACCGAGAAGAGCAGCTCCAGCGCGGTGTACGTGCTCAACGCCGGCACGCTGGCCAAGGTCGGCGAGATCGGCGGGCTGGGCGAGGGCGAGCGGATCTACTCGGTCCGGTTCATCGGCCCGGTCGGCTACGTGGTGACGTTCAAGCAGGTGGACCCGCTCTACGTGCTCGACCTGCGCGACCCCGCCGCGCCGCGGAAGACCGGCGAGCTGAAGATCACCGGATACTCCGCCTACCTGCACCCGGCCGGTGAGGGGCGGCTGATCGGCATCGGCCAGGAGGCCAGCGAGCAGGGCCGCACGCTCGGCACCCAGGTCTCCCTGTTCGACGTCAGCGACCCGGCCGCTCCGCGCCGCCTGTCGCAGCTGTTCCAGAAGGACTCCGGCTCCGAGGCCGAGTGGGACCCGCACGCCTTCCTGTACTGGGCCAAGACCGGCACGGCCGTCCTGCCGCTGAGCACCTGGACCGGCACCGAGCAGACCAACGGCGCCGCCCTGGTCCTGAAGATCGGCGACTCCGCCATCGACAAGACCGGCACCATCCTGCACCCCGCGCCCAAGCCGGTGGAGAACACCCGCATCGCCCCCTACGACCCGGGCATCCGCCGCTCGGTCGTGATCGGTGACAGCCTCTGGACGGTCTCCGACCTCGGTCTCAAGATCAACTCCATGTCCGACCTCGCCGAGCAGGCCTGGATCCCGTTCGACTGACCCACCCCCGTACGGCCCCGCCGTACGACCCCGGCCCCCGCGCCCCCGGACCCCACCCCCGGGGGCGCGGCATGATCGAGTCAGTCGCAAGCCGGATCCAAGACGACTGCCGGAGACTGCCGGTCCATGAAGGTTCCGGTCGTACTCCAGCACAGCATGGTGGAATGCGGCGCCGCCTGCCTGGCGATGATCCTCGCCACGCACGGGCGGCGCGTCCCCGTCTACGCCCTCTCCGAGGAGATGGGCATCGGCCGGGACGGGGTCAGCGCGCTGACCCTGGTCCGCACCGCCCGGGCGCACGGCCTGACCACCCGGGCGGCCTCCGTGCCCGCGGAGCGGATCGCCGAGCTTCCGCTGCCGGCGGTGGTGTACTGGCGGCACAGCCACTTCGTCGTGGTCGAGCGGGTCTCCTCCGGCCGAATCGGGATCATCGACCCCGCGCTGGGACGTGTGGGCCTCGCCCCGCGCGACTTCGCCGAGAGCTACAGCGGGGTGGCGCTCACCTTCAGCCCGGGAGCGGACTTCCGCAGGGGCCGCGTCGGCGACCGGGCTGGCTGGTGGTCCCGGTATCTCCGGGTGATCGTCAGCCGCCATCGCGGCCTGCTGGCGCTGCTGATCCTGCTCAGCCTGGCCCTGCAGGCCCTGGGCCTGGTGCTGCCCGCCGTGACCGAGACGGTCGTGGACCGGGTGCTCACCGCGGGCGAGACGGACCTGCCGACCCTGCTCGGGCTGGGCATGGCGGTGACGGCCGCCGCCCAGTTCGCCGTCGGCGCGGCGCGGTCCTGGGCGCTGATCACGCTGCGGACCCGCGCGGACACCACCCTGCTGGACGAGCTGGCCCGGCGCCTGCTCTCGGTGCCCTTCCGCTTCTTCGCCCACCGGGGCTCCGCCGACCTGGTCTCCCGGATCTCCGGGGTGACCCTGCTGCGCGAACTCCTCACCGGCCAGGCGCTGACCGCCCTGCTGGACGGACCGCTCGCCGCCGGGTACCTCCTCGTGGTCACCGTACGGTCGCCGCTGCTGGGCGCGATCCTGCTGGTCTTCGCGGCGGCGCAGGTCATCCTGCTGACCACGACCCACCGCCGGCTCGCCGACCTGACCCACCGGGAGATGGAGGCCCGCAACGAGGCCCAGGGGCAGCTGATCGAGAGCGTCCGCGGCATCGAGACGATCAAAGCAGTGGGTGCCGAGGAACGCGTCCTCGGCCGCTGGTCGCGGCTGCTCGCGACGCAGATGCGGCGGGCGCGGCGCAACGGGACGGCTCAGGGCCTGCAGGACTCCGCTCTGGCGGCGTTGCGGTTCGCCACCCCCCTGGCCCTGCTCTGGGCAGGGGCCTGGCAGGTCACGACCGATCAGCTCAGCCTGGGCGCCATGCTCGGCCTGCAGGCCCTGGCGGCGGCCTCCCTGGCCCCGCTGGCGGCGCTTACCGGCGGCCTGCGCAGCGCGCAGCTCGCCCGGGTGCACGGTGAACGGCTGGCCGATCTGTGGAACACCCGGCCGGAACCCGGCTCCCACGACGATCTCTCCGGGTCCTCACCCGGCGTGCGGGACGACCTCTCCGGGCCCTCACCCGACGCCTCCGCCGCTCCCCGCCCCACCGGCCCGGCGGAGATCGGGCTGCGCGGGGTCGGGTTCCGCTACACGCCCGAGAGCCCGTGGATCCTGCGCGGCATCGACCTGACGATCCCTCCCGGACGGAAGGTCGCCCTGGTCGGCCGGTCCGGCTCCGGCAAGAGCACCCTGGCCAGGGTGCTGCTGGGGCTGCTGGAGCCGGCCGAGGGGGAGATCCGCTACGGCGGCGCCCTCCTGTCCGGGGCGGACGCGGGCCGGCTGCGCCGCCGGTTCGGAGTGGTGACGCAGGAACCGGCCCTGTTCACCGGGACGATCCTGGACAACATCACCCTGGGGGACCCCGACGCGTCCCCCGCCCGGGTGCACGAGGCGGCGCGGCTCGCCCACGTCCACGACGACATCGCCGCCATGCCCATGGGCTACCACACCCACCTGACGGAGGGGGGCGGCGTGTCCGGCGGGCAGCGGCAGCGCATCGCCCTGGCCAGGGCCCTGCTCACCCGGCCGGACATCCTCCTCCTGGACGAGGCGACCAGCCATCTCGACGCCGACACCGAGGCGGCCATCGACGCGAACCTCGGCACGCTCACCCAGACCCGCATCGTGATCGCCCACCGGTTGAGCACCGTCCGCGACGCGGACCTGATCGTCGTGCTCGACGGCGGCCGGATCACCGAGACCGGTACCCGCGAGGAGCTGCTCCGGCTGGGCGGCCACTACGCGCGGCTCGCCCGGAGGCAGGCCGGTGGCGAGGTCAGCGGCTTTGCACCCCTTCACAAGTCGCTTCCAAGACGGCCCTGACAGCCTCTCGATCAAGGAAATCCCGAAGCGAAGGGAGGTGACCATGAAGGACGACGCACGCAGCCGGATCGAGGACATCACGCCGGTGGGCGAGGAACTCGACGAGAGCGCCCTGCACGGCATCAACGGCGGCCGGCCGAGGCTCATCGCGCTGACCCAGGTCGATCCGCCGGGTTACTGCGCGATGGACTGAACCGCGGCCGAGAGAGCCGGCCCTTTCCAGAGAGAGGAACAGCGTCATGAACCGGACCGAACTGAACGACCTCGCACCCGTCGGCGACGAACTCGACGAGAGCGCCCTGCACGGCATCAGCGGCGGCCGGCCGCGGATCCTCGTCATCGACGTAGGGGGCACCCAGATCGACCCCCCGGGTGTCTGCGTCCAGGACTGACCGCGTAGAAGAGGCCGGGCGTCCTCCGCCCGACGCCCGGCCCCGTATCCCGGAGGAATCCCGTGTCCACCCCGCACGTCCTCGTCCTCACCGGTGACGAGGACCCCCACGCCTCCCGGGTCACCGGCCTGCTGACCGGACGCGGCGCCCGCGTCACGGTCTTCGACCACCGGCTCTACCCGGCGCAGGCGCACGTCGAGCTGGCCTACACCGGCCGGGGCCTCACCCGGCGCCTGCTGCGCACCGGGACCGGCACGGTGGACCTGAACGAGCTGACCGCACTGTGGTGGCGGCGCCCGACGCCGCCGGAGGCCCATCCCGGGCTGACCGACCCCGCCATCGCGGCGTACGCCGCGCAGGAGAGCGCGAGCCTGGTGTCGGACCTGTGGGAGCACCTGCCGTGCCGCAAGGTGCCCGCGGCCGAGTCGGTGCTGCAGCGGACCAGGCGGAAGTCCTCCCAGCTGATCATCGCGGCCGAGCTGGGCTTCACCGTGCCGGACACTCTGATCACCACGCAGGCCCGGGAACTGTGGGACTTCCACGACCGCCACGACGGTCAGATCGTCACCAAGCCGTTCGGCAGGCCGTGGGTGGAGAACCTCCGGAGCGGTGACACGGTCTCCCGCTTCTGCGAGCCGGTCTCCCCGCGCGACCTGGCCTACGCGGACGCGCTGCGGTTCTGCCCGGTCATCGTGCAGCGGTACGTGCCCAAACGCCTGGAACTGCGGGTCACCGTCGTGGGCGGCCAGATCTTCGCCGCCGAGATCCACTCCCAGGCGTCCAACCGGTCCCGGCTGGACTGGCGCCGCTACAACACCGACGTCACCCCGCACCGCGTCCACCGGCTCCCCGACGAGGTCGGCCGGCGCTGCCTGGCCATGATGGACCGCCTCGGCCTGCTGTACGGCGCCTTCGACCTGATCCTCACGCCCGAGGAGGAGTACGTGTTCATGGAGATCAACCCCAACGGCCAGTGGCTGTGGATCGAGGATCTGACCGGCCTGCCGATCAGCCGGGCCGTCTGCGACCTGTTGCTGGAAGGACCCCGAGCATGAGCCCGGAGACCGTGACGAGCCCGGACGCCCCCGCCCTCCCGGAGACCGTGACACCGTCCGGGACCGTGTCCCCCGGTCTTCTCGGCGACGCCCTGACCTGGTTGCGCGGGCTGGACGGGATCGGCCCCGAGGAGGCCCGCGGGCGGCTCGGCGAGCTGCGGTCCCGGCACCCCGGTGCGGACATGCGGCTGGTGTGGCAGCGCGAGGCCGCCACCGGCGACCACCACTACGACCTGCTCCTGCCGTCCACCGGCGGCACGGTGTCCCTGGCCTTCGCCCCGGACCGGGCGATCCCCTGGCCGCTGCGGGGCAGCCAGCGCTCCGGCGAGCAGGTCGTCCTGCGCGTCAACGGCGTCGACGTGCAGATCGAGCAGGTCGTCTCCCTGCTCGACGTGCTGTGGGAGGACACCGGCCTGGCCGTCCGCCTGGTCAACGCCTGCCTGGTCGAGCAGGAGGTGGCCGCCTCCGCCGACCTGGCGGACGGGGAGCTGCAGGCCGCCATGGACGCCTTCCGCCGCGCCCGGGGACTGCTCACCGCCCGCGCGACCGAGGAGTGGATGGCCGAGCGCGGCCTCGGCCTGGCACGCCTGGAGCAGATCGTCACCTTCGAGGCGAAGGTGGCGCAGCTGCGCCGCCGGGTGACCGCCGGACGGGTCGAGGATTTCCTCGCCGAGCACGGCGCCGGGCTGGACGTGCTGCGCGTGGTCCGCCTGCGCTACGGCGCCCGCCCCGACGCCGACGCCGCGGCGGCCCGGCTGCGGGAGCGGTCCGGGGATGCCACGCCGGAGGAGCTGGGCGCCCTGGCGACCGGCCTGGCGACGGAGGCCGCGCTCACCGGTCTGGGAACCTGCCGGATCGAGGGGAACCCCCGGGAGGACCTCGCCGCTCTGCACGGCGCCGACGCACACGACGCGCGGGCCGGCGCGGTCCTCGGCCCCCGCCCGACGGGTGACGGGGGATTCGACGTCACCGTCGTGCTCGCCGTGGAGCCGGCGACGCCGAATCCGGCGACGAGGAGAATCGTCGAGCACCGGCTCTTCGACGGCTGGCTGCGCGAGCAGCGCCGGCGCGCCCACGTGCAGTGGTTCTGGGGCAGTACGGCCCGCACCGACGCGCTCGACGACGCCCTGAAGGCCTGAGGACGCGGCTTTCCCGGCGGGGTAGGCCCGTATTACATCTACATATCGGACTTTACAAGATCTTGTCATGAGATCAGACCGATGTTACTTCTTGCGCAGCAGGCGTGATCCACGCGCTCAGTGGCCAATGGCGGCCACCTCTCCGCAGGAGGACCGGTGTCGAGCAAACCCTGGTTACGCATCAGCCTCATCGCCGCCGCGACGGCATCCCTCGCACTCCCCGCACTCGCAGTCCCCGGCGTGGCCCAGAGCGGGCCCGCCGGCAAGACCCCCGTCCACGACTTCCAGGCCGAGGAGCACGGCAAGCCGGATGTGGACAACCGGAGCGGCTCCGTCGCGCCGCCCGCGCTCGCCAGGGCGGCGGGGGGCGCGACGATCCGGTGGAACGCTCTCGGCACCCCGGCCGTCGTCACCGGTACGGCGCCGCTGGCCGAAGGGCTCGGCTCCGACCCCGAGCAGGCCGCGCGCGCCTATCTCAAGGCCAGCGAGGGCCTGTTCGGGCTGAACGCCGAGGCCGTCGACGCGCTGGAGAAGGTCGCGGTCAACCCGATCGGCGGCGGCCACGCCGTACTGCTCCGCCAGAAGTTCGGCGACCTGCCCGCGGGTGTGGACGGGCAGGTGGCGATCGGCGTGCGGGACGGCAAGGTCCTGCACGTCACCTCCACCCTGTCACGCTCCACGGAGGCTCCCGCGGCCGCCGTACTCACCGAACAGCAGGCGCTGGAGACCGCCGCCCGCGACGGCGGGATCGACCTGGCGACGGCGACCGTCAAGCAGGCAGCCGCGGTGGCCGTGCCCACGGCCGACGGGCCGCGCAGCGCCTACCAGGTGGTCCTCATCGGCGGCGGTGACGAGCCCGCCGCCTACACCACCCACGTCGACGCGGTCAGCGGCGCGATCCTGACCCGCGAAAACCTGGTGGACCACCATTCGGATCGACGGGCCGAGCCGGACAACCCGCAGTGGGAGGTCTTCCCGGCCAACCCGCCGGCCGACTACTCCTCCACCGACACCCGCGCCCGCTGGTGCTTCACCGCCGGGCCCGGCTGCGACTACGTGGTGGGCGGCGACCCGGCGACCGGCAGGGCCTGGGACGTCGACCACGCCACGAACACGCCGACCAACACCAGCATCGGCAACGCGGCCAGGACGTTCGAGAACCGCGCCAGCGGCGACCCGTTCACCGTCGGCACCCGCAGCAACGTGCTCACCCCGAGCCGGAACTACGTCTACCCGTGGACCAACAAGTGGTACACGGCCAAGTGCGACCCGGCCGTCTTCGACCAGCCGGGCGAGGCCGACCTGGAAGCCGCCATCGCCAACCTGCACGCCATGCACAACCGCATGCACGACTGGTCCTACCGTCTCGGCTTCACCGAGACGGCCTGGAACATGCAGGACGAGAACGGCGACCGCGGCGGCCTGGGCGACGACCCCGAGCAGGGCAACGCCCAGGCGGGCGCGCGGGTGCTGAGCGTGCGTGACAACGCCAACCAGATCACCGGCCCCGACGGGGTCGCGCCGATCACGAACATGTACCTCTGGCAGCCGATCGCGGGCGCCTTCTACGCGCCCTGCGTGGACGGCGACTTCGACATGTCGGTGATCGGGCACGAGTACACCCACGCGATCTCCGGCCGCATGATCGCCGGACCGAACGCCGGGTGGAGCGGGGCCCAGCCGGGCGCCATGAACGAGAGCACCTCCGACCTGTTCGCCATGGAGTACCTGTACGAGTACGGTTTCCGCCCCGCGGGCGACACGCCGTACATCACCGGCGGCTACGTCACCGGCGACAAGAAGGCGGGCATCCGCAACTACGACATGTCCAAGTCGCCGCTGAACTACAGCGACATCGCCTACGACATCGTCGGCCAGCAGGTCCACGCCGACGGCGAGATCTGGTCGGCCACCCAGTTCGACGTGCGCGAGGCCTTCCTCAAGCGGTACGGCAAGGGCACCCCGGCCACGCAGCGGGCCTGCGCCGACGGCAGGACCCCCGTCGACAAGTGTCCCGGCAACCGGCGCTGGGCACAGCTGTCCTTCGACGCGCTGCTGCTGATGGCCTCCGGCGCGGTCAGCTACGTCGATCACCGGGACGCGCTGCTCGCGGCCGACGCCATCCGCTTTGGCGGGAAAAATCAGGACATCATGTGGCGGGCGTTCGCCGAGCACGGCCTCGGCGAGGGCGCCGCGAGCCTGAACCAGAACGACCCCGACCCGACCCCGAGCTTCGTCGACCCGGCCGGCAAGAACGGCCGGATCCAGCTCAAGCCGCTGGCCGACGCCAAGGGCGCCGCGCTGCGGCTCTACGTCGGCCACTACGAGGGCCGCGCGGTGCCGGTGGCCGACACCGACCCCGCCACCGAGCTGGGCGACACCGTGGAGATGACCCCGGGCCTGTACGACTTCCTGGTCGTCGGCAACGGCTACGGCCACACCCGGGTGAAGTTCGCGGTCCTGCCCGGCGTGAAGCTGCCGCTCCCGCTCCCGCTGGGCCGGAACCTCGCCTCCTCGGCGCTGGGCGCCACGGCGACCGGCGACGGCGTCAACCACGCCATGCTGATCGACGAGACCGAGGCGACGAACTGGGCCTCGCTCACCGGCGCGGTCGCCGGCAAGGCGGTCACCGTGGACCTGGCCGGGTCCGACCCGGTGAAGGTCCGCCGGGTGCAGGTCAGCGCCCTGCTGCGGCCGAACGTCAACGACCCCGCCGACCCGGGCGGCCAGAACCGCTTCAGCGCCCTGCGCGCCTTCGAGGTCCTGGCCTGCGACGCCACCAAGAAGGACTGCTCATCCCCGGCGAACTTCTCGGTCGCCTACACCAGCCCGGCCGACGCCTTCCAGACCCGCCTGCCGCGCCCGCGCGGGGCGGATCTGATCATCGAGTCCTTCAGGATCCCGACGACCACGGCCACCCACCTGGCCCTGCGCGTCGTCTCCACCCAGTGCACCGGCAACCCGCTCTACGCCGGTGAGCAGGACAACGACCCCAACTCCGCAACCGACTGCGCCACCGCCAGCCCGGCCCGCGACCAGGTCCGCGCCGCCGAGTTCCAGGCGTTCGCCCACTGACGGTCCCCCGGCCCGTCCCGTACGGCTCCCGTCCCTCTCCCGGGGCGGGAGCCGTCCCGTGTGCAGGGACGTGTTCTCCGCGACGACATCGCGGTCCCCTTCCCCGAGGACATCCGGCGCGATCCCGGAGGACTCAGCCTTCAGACGACGCGGTTCTCCTCCACTCCGGTCTGACCGCCATCATCTGGGCGGTCTTCCCGGGATCCCGGTCGATGAGGTCCCCGAGTATCTCGTCCACCCGCGCCAGGACGGCATCGTCGATCTCCTTGCCGGACGCCGCGGCGTTCTCGGCCACCTGCTCGGGCCTGGTGGCGCCGGCGACCACCGAGGAGACCCCCGGCTGCCGGAGCACCCAGGCGATCGCGAGCTGGGCGGCCGACAGGCCGCAATCCGCCGCGACGGGAAGCAGGTCCTGCACACGTTCGAGAAGCTGCGGGCCGAGCACCCTGCCGACGAACGCGGGAGCCCGCCCGCCGGCCTTCCCCCTCGACCCGTCCGGCGGTTCCTGGCCGGGCCGGTACTTCCCGGTCAGCACGCCCTGCGCGAGCGGCTGGAAGGCCAGCTGGCCGATGCCCTCGCGGAGGCACAACGGGGCGATCTCCGGTTCGATGATCCGCCACAACATGTTGTACTGCGGCTGGTTGGAGACGATGCGGCTGCGCAGACCGAGGTCGCGGATGACGGCCAGGGCGGACTCGATCTGCGGGGCCGTCCACTCGGAGACGCCGATGTAGAGCACCTTGCCCTGGCGCACCAGGTCGTCGAGGGCGACCAGGGTCTCCTCCAGAGGGGTCGTCTCGTCGAAGCGGTGCGCCTGGTACAGGTCGATGTAGTCGGTGCGCAGCCGGCGCAGGGAGGCCTCGCAGGACTCCCGGATGTGCTTGCGGCTCAGACCGCGGTCGTTCGGGCCGTCGCCGGTGGGCAGGCAGACCTTCGAGGCGATGACCAGGGACGACCGCCTCTCACCGCTGAGCGCGGCGCCCAGCACTTCCTCGGCCGCTCCCCGCGCGTAGACGTCGGCGGTGTCGAAGGTGGTGATACCCGCGTCGAGAGCGGCCCGGACGCAGGCCACGGCCTGGTCGCGGTCCACCAGTTCACCGTGGGTGAGCCAGTTTCCGTAGGTGACCTCGCTGACCATCAGGCCGCTCCGGCCGAGGTGACGATGTTCCATCGGCAGTCGGGGTACGTCGCCCTCATCGTATGGGCCCGTCTCCCCATCCCCCTCTCACATGATCGGCGATCATACTAAGCCGATCTTGTGAGGGGTGGCCGCGTCTCAGGTCAGACGTGGTCGGGGGTGGCGACGGGGACGATCTCGGGGGCGCCCAGGCGGATGGCGTCGGCCTCGTGGTCGGTGTCCTGCTCCTGGGACAGGCGCTCGGCCTCGATGCGCTTGGTGTAGTACTCCACCTCGCGCTTGACCTGCTCGGCGTCCCACCCCAGCGGCCCGGCCATCAGCTCGGCGGCCTCCTCGGCCACGCCCAGGCCGCGGTGGAAGGTCTCGATGGAGACGTGGGTGCGCCGGACCAGCGCGTCGTTGAGGTGGCGGGCGCCCTCGTGGGTGGCGGCGTAGACGATCTCGGCCCGCAGGTAGTCGTCGGCCCCGGTCAGCGGGCGGGCGAGCGAGGGGTCGTCCTCGATGAGCGCCAGCACCTCGTCGATCATGGAACCGTACCGCTGGAGGAGGTGCTCGATCCGCGCCACGTGCAGCCCGGAGGACTGGGCCAGCCGCTGGCGGGAGTTCCACAGCGCCTGGTACCCCTCCGCCCCGACGAGCGGGATCCGGTCGGTGCACGAGGGCGGGACCCGCTGGTCCAGTCCGTGCGCCACGGCGTCCACCGCGTCGCGCGCCATGACGCGGTAGGTGGTGTACTTGCCCCCTGCGACCATGACCAGGCCGGGCACCGGGTGGGCGACCACGTGCTCGCGGGAGAGCTTGGAGGTCTCCTCCGACTCCCCGGCCAGCAGCGGCCGGAGCCCGGCGTAGACGCCCTCGACGTCGTCGCGGGTGAGCGGGACCGACAGCACCGCGTTCACGTGCTCCAGGACGTAGTCGATGTCGGAGCGGGAGGCCGCCGGGTGCGCCCGGTCCAGCTCCCAGCGCGTGTCGGTGGTCCCGATGATCCAGTGACGGCCCCAGGGGATCACGAACAGCACCGACTTCTCCGTGCGCAGGATGACCCCGGTCAGGGAGTGGATGCGGTCGCGCGGCACCACCAGGTGCACGCCCTTGGAGGCCCGCACGTGGATCTGGCCGCGCCCGCCGACCAGCTCCTGGATGTCGTCGGTCCACACCCCGGTGGCGTTGACCACCTGCCGCGCCCGCACCTCGACATCGGTGCCGGTCTCCAGGTCGCGCACCCGCACCCCGGTGACCCGCTCGCCCTCGCGCAGGAAGCCGACCACCTGCGCCCGGGAGGCGACGTGCGCCCCGTAGGTCGCGGCGGTCCGCAGCACGGTCATCACGTAGCGGGCGTCGTCGACCTGCGCGTCCCAGTACTGCACCGCGCCGGAGAAGGCCGTACGGCGCAGCGCCGGGGCCAGCCGCAGCGCCCGCTTGCGCGACAGGTGCCGGTGGCCGGGCACGCCCCGGGTGAAGCCGAAGGAGAAGCCGAGCGAGTCGTACATCATCAGCCCGGCGCCGACGTACGGCCGTTCCCAGCCGAAGTGGGTCAGCGGGAACAGGAACGGCACCGGCCGTACGAGATGGGGGGCGATGCGCTGCAGCAGCAGGGCGCGCTCCTGCAACGCCTCCCTGACCAGGTCGAAGTTGAGCTGCTCCAGATAGCGCAGCCCGCCGTGGATCAGTTTGGAGGAGCGTGAGGAGGTGCCGGAGGCGAAGTCGCGCGCCTCCAGCAGCCCGACGCTCAGCCCGCGCGTCGCCGCGTCGAGCGCGACCCCGGCCCCGACGATGCCGCCGCCGATCACCACCATGTCGAGCTCCGCGGAGGCCATCTGCTCCAGTGCGGTGGTTCTTTCGGCAGGGCCGAGCCGTGCGGTGCCCATTCGCGCCGTCATGCTGCATCTCCCCGAGGTACGCCGATCGTCCTGTTCAGAGTCTGTGCCCGGGTGGGACTCCGGGACCAGCCCCTGGGGTATCTACCCTTTCACCCCATCCATCATTACCCACCAGTAGCAAACCCCGGCGAGATTCCGGCCACACTCCGGTGAACGATTCATCACCTTCCACCCAATCCCGGCCGTCAGGCGCGCACCACCTTGACCCCCGCGTCGCCGAATCGGGCCGCGGCCTCGTCGGACAGGCTCTCGTCGGTGATCAGGGTGCTCACGGCGCCGAGCGGGCAGATGCGGGCGAAGGCGCGACGGCCGATCTTGGAGGCGTCGGCCACCACGATGACCTCCGCCGCCCGGCTGATCAGCAGGTTGTTGACGCTCGCCTCGCCCTCGTGGTGGGCGAAGGCCCCGGCCTCCGCGTCGATGGCGTCCACGCCCAGGAAGGCGACGTCCAGCGTGACCTGCTCCAGCACCCCCGAGGCCAGCGGGCCGATCAGCTCGTAGGACTGCGGCCTGGCCACGCCTCCCGTCAGCACGATCTTCACGTGCCGGCGGACCGTCAGCTCGGCGGCGATGTTCAGAGCGTTGGTGACGATCGTGAAGCCCGGTTCGGGGTCGGCCCGCAGCGCCAGGGCCCGCGCGACCTCCGAGGTGGTCGTGCCGCCGTTCATGCCGACGATCGCGCCCGGCGCCACCAGCGCGGCGGCGGCCTCGGCGATGCGCTGCTTCTCCCCCGCGTGCCGGGCGGTCTTGTAGCGCAGGGGCAGGTCGTAGCTCACGCTCTGGGCCACGGCCCCGCCGCGGGTGCGCATCAGCATCTGCTGCTGGGCGAGCTGGTCGAAGTCGCGCCGGATCGTCGCGGTGGAGACCTCCAGCGCCTCGGCCGCCTGCTCGACCGTCAGGCGGCCCTCCCGGGCGAGCAGTTCGAGGATCGAATTCCAGCGCTCGTATCGGCTCACGGAGAACAGGGTGGCACAAACGAGCGATCAAAACCCACTGGTGCGCAATCATGCTCGTTTCTGCTATAAATCAATCAGAAACAATCCCACTGGGGAGGCAGGCCGTGACCACCCACACCGAAGCAGAGATCGCGTCCCAGCCCGCCTGCTGGCGCCGCGCCGTCGAGGAGGTCCCGGCCGACGCCCTCCCCCGGCCGGGCGAGCGGGTGGCCGTGGTCGGCTGCGGCACCTCGTGGTTCATCGCCCAGGCCTACGCCGTGCTCCGCGAGCGCGCGGGTCACGGCGAGACCGACGCCTTCGCCGCCTCCGAGGCGCCGACCGGCCGCTCCTACGACCGGGTGCTCGCGCTGACCCGGTCCGGCACCACCACCGAGGTGCTGGAGCTGCTCAAGGGCACCGGCACCAGGACCACCGCGATCACCGCCGACCCGGACACCCCGGTCATGACGCTGGCCGACGAGGTGATCGTCCTCGACTTCGCCGACGAGAGGTCGGTCGTGCAGACCCGCTTCGCGACCACCCAGCTCGCGCTGCTCCGCGCCCACCTCGGTGAGGACCTGACCGGCGCGATCGCCGACGCCGAGCGCGCGCTCGCCGTACCGCTCGCCCCCGAGCCGGTCTCCGCCGAGCAGTTCACCTTCCTGGGCCGCGGCTGGTCGTACGGCCTGGCGCTGGAGGCGGGCCTGAAGATGCGCGAGGCCTGCCGGGCCTGGACCGAGGCCTATCCCGCGATGGAGTACCGGCACGGCCCGATCAGCATCGCCGGCCCCGGCCGGGTCACCTGGATGCTCGGCGAGTCCCCCGCCGGGCTGCGCGGCGAGGTCGAGGCCACCGGCGGCACGTTCCTGGAGAGCGGCCTGGACCCGATGGCGGAGCTGGTGACGATCCAGCGGGTGGCCGTGGCCCGGGCGCTGCGGCAGGGCCTCAACCCGGACGAGCCGCTGCACCTGACCCGCTCGGTGATCCTCCCCGCCCGGTGACCTCCGGGAGAGGAGAGGATGACGCCATGACCATCACACTCGCCGACGCCCGCGTCGTCACCCCCGAAGGCGTCCACGACGGCTGGCTGACCATCGAAGACGGCCGCATCACCCACGTCGGCCGGGGAACCGCCCCGGGGCCGGGCCACAGCCTCGGCGGCCGGTACGTCGCACCGGGCTTCGTCGACATCCACAACCACGGCGGAGCGGGCGGTTCCTTCCCGACGGGCGATCCGGACGAGGCGAGCCGGATCGCCGCCCTGCACGCCCGGCACGGCACCACCACCGTCGTCGCCAGCCTCGTCACCGCCGCCCTGGACGACATCGCCAGGGCCACCGCCGCCCTCGCGGACCTGTGCGAGGAGGGCCTGCTGGCGGGCATCCACTTCGAGGGTCCCTACATCTCCAAGGCCCGCTGCGGCGCGCACAACCCGGCCCTGCTGCGCGAGCCCTCGGCCGGGGAACTGCGCAAACTGCTGGCGGCTGGCCGCGGCCACGTGCGGATGCTGACCATCGCCCCCGAACTGCCCGGGGCGCTGGACGCCATCCGGGAGGCGGCGGACAACGGCGTGATCGCCGCGCTCGGGCACAGCGACGCCGACTACGGGCAGACCATCGCGGGCATCGAGGCCGGCGCCCGCGTCGCGACCCACCTCTACAACGCGATGCCGCAGCTCGGGCACCGCGACCCCGGCCCGATCGCCGCGCTGCTGGAGGACGAGCGGGTGACGGTCGAGCTGGTCAACGACGGCGTGCACGTGCACCCGGCGATGCTCCGCCTCGCCCTCCGGGCCGCGGGCGCGGGCCGTACGGCGCTCATCACCGACGCGATGGCGGCGGCCGGCGTGGGCGACGGGAGCTACGGCCTCGGCCCGCTGAAGGTCAGCGTGGTGGACGGCGTGGCCCGGCTGGCCGACGGCCCCGGGGCCGGTTCCATCGCGGGATCCACCCTGACCATGGACGTCTCCTTCCGGCGCGCCGTCCGGGAGCTCGGCCTGTCCCTGCCCGAGGCCGCCGAGGCCGCGAGCCTCACCCCCGCCCGGGTCCTCGGCCTGGCCGACCGCATCGGCTCGCTCTCCGTCGGCAAGCAGGCCGACCTGGTGATCCTCACCGACGACCTGGAGGTCGCCGGTGTCATGAGGCGCGGAAGCTGGATCACGGAGCCGTGATGCGCACGACCCGGAGCCCCGAACCCTGATGGCCCTCCCACCGCCCGCCTCCGCGGGGACGATCCTCACCGTCACCCTGAACCTGGCCCTCGACGTCACCTACCGGGCCCACGACGTCGACTGGAACGGCGTCAACCGGGTGCGGGCGGTGCACCGCCGGGCGGGCGGCAAGGGCGTCAACGTCGCCCGCGTGCTCTCGGCCCTGGGCCGGGAGGTCCTCGTCACCGGCCTGGCGGGCGGCGCCGTCGGCGACGCCGCCCGGGCCGACCTGGCCGCCTGCGGCCTGCCCGCCGCCCTCACCCCCATCACCGGCGAGTCCCGCACCACCCTCGCCGTCTCCGATCTCTCCCCCGGCGAGGCCGCGCCGGGCCGCCCGCAACGCACGGCCCTGTTCAACGAGCCGGGCCCGGTCGTCTCGGCGGAGGAGCTGGACCGCTTCCTCGGCGACTTCGAGGCGCGGCTCGAGGGGGCCGCGGCCGTGGTGATCTCGGGAAGCCTGCCGCGCGGCGTGCCCGCGGGCTTCTACGCCGTCCTCGCCCGCCGGGTCGGCGAGCGCGGGGTCCCGGTGATCGTGGACGCCGACGGCGAGGCCCTGCGGCACGCGCCCGCCGGCCGCCCCGCGATCGTCAAGCCCAACGCCGAGGAGCTCACCCGCGCCCTGTCGGCGGCACCGACGCCCGGTCCCGCGACCGGTCCCGCCGGGCCGGACGGCTCCCGGGGAGCGTCCGCTCCCGCGGAGACGAACGATCCCGGGCAGGCGCTCCGGGGCGCCGAGGCGCTCATGGACGCCGGCGCCGGATCGGTCGTCGTCTCCCTCGGGGCGGACGGGCTGCTGGCCGTGACCCCCGAGGGCGCCTGGCGGGCCGCCATGCCGTACCGGGTGGAGGGCAACCCGACCGGGGCCGGGGACGCCCTGGTCGCGGGGCTGGCGCTGGGCCTGGTGGAGGGCGACCCCTGGCCGGACCGGCTGCGCCGGGCAGCGGCCCTGGGCGCGGCGGCGGTGGCCGCCCCGGTCGCCGGGGACATCGACGCGGACGTGCTGCGCGAGGTCGAACCCGGGATCCGGATCGAGCCCGTACGCCGATGAGCGCCCCGCACCCCGCACCCCGGAGACCCGGTCCCATCGCGAGTGAAAGGCCCCCATCATGCCTCTGACCGGCATCGGCGACATCATCCGCGACGCCCCGGCGGGCGTCGGCGCGTTCAACGTCATCCAGCTGGAGCACGCCGAGGCGATCGTCGCCGGGGCCGAGGCCGCGGGCGTCCCGGTCGTGCTGCAGATCAGCGAGAACTGCGTGCGCTACCACGGCGCCCTGGCCCCGATCGCGGCCGCCTCGCTCGCCGTGGCCCGGGCGGCCTCGGTGCCGGTGGCCGTCCACCTCGACCACGCCACCGACCGCGCGCTCGTGGAGGAGGCGGTGGAGCTGGGGATCGGGTCGGTGATGTTCGACGCCTCGGCGCTGCCCGACGAGGAGAACGCGGCGCTCACCGCCGAGGTCGCCGCCCGGTGTCACGGGCGGGGCGTGTGGGTGGAGGCCGAACTGGGCGAGATCGGCGGCAAGGACGGCGTGCACGCCCCCGGCGTGCGGACCAGGCCGCACGAGGCGGTGGACTACGTGGCCCGCACCGGCGTCGACGCCCTGGCCGTGGCCGTCGGCAGCTCCCACGCCATGACCACCCGCGACGCCGTCCTCGACCTCGCGCTGATCGCCGAGCTGCACGCGGCGCTCCCGGTCCCGCTGGTGCTCCACGGCTCCTCGGGCGTGCCGGACGACACGCTGCGCGCGGCCGTACGGCACGGCATGAAGAAGATCAACATCGCCACGCACCTGAACAAGGCGTTCACCCGCGCGATCCGCGACCGCCTGGCGGCCGACGAGAAGGTCGTCGACCCCCGCAAGTACGTCAATGCGGGCCGTACGGCGGTGGCGGACGAAGTCGCCCGCCTCCTGCGCGTCCTGCGGGGCTGACCGCCGCCCGGCGGCCCCGGGTCAGGGCTGCTGCGGGGCGACGACGACCTCGACCCGCTGGAACTCCTTCAGGTCGGAGTAGCCCGCGGTGGCCATCGTGCGGCGCAGGGAGCCCATCAGGTTCATCGAGCCGTCGGCGACCGAGGACGGGCCGTGCAGGATCTGCTCCAGCGTGCCCACCGTGCCGAACTGGACCCGCTTGCCGCGCGGCAGCTCCGGGTGGTGGGCCTCCGAGCCCCAGTGGAAGCCGTGGCCGGGCGCCTCGACCGCGCGGGCCAGCGGCGAGCCGACCATGACCGCGTCGGCGCCGCAGGCGATGGCCTTGGCGATGTCGCCGGAGGTGCCCATGCCGCCGTCGGCGATGACGTGGACGTAGCGGCCGCCCGACTCGTCCATGTAGTCGCGGCGGGCCGCGGCCACGTCGGAGATCGCGGTGGCCATCGGCACCACCACGCCCAGCACGGTGCGGGTGGTGTGCGAGGCGCCGCCGCCGAAGCCGACGAGCACGCCGGCCGCGCCGGTCCGCATCAGGTGCAGCGCCGCGGTGTAGGTGGCGCAGCCGCCGACGATGACCGGGACGTCGAGCTCGTAGATGAACTGCTTGAGGTTCAGCGGCTCGGCCCGGCCCGAGACGTGCTCGGCGGAGACCGTGGTGCCGCGGATCACGAAGATGTCCACACCGGCGTCGATGACGGCCTTGTGGTACTGGACCGTGCGCTGGGGGGACAGGCGGACCGCCGTGGTCACCCCCGCCGCGCGGATCTCCTCGATCCGGCGGCCGATCAGCTCCTCCTTGATCGGCGCGCTGTAGATCTCCTGGAGCCGCCGCGTCGCCGCGTCGCCCTGCAGCTCGGCCACCTCGGCCAGCAGCGACGTCGGGTCCTCGTAGCGCGTCCACAGCCCTTCGAGGTCCAGCGCCGCCAGACCGCCGAGCCGGCCCACCTCGATCGCGGTCTTCGGCGACACGACGCTGTCCATGGGACTCACCACCAGGGGCAGGTCGAACCGGTAGGCGTCGATCTGCCAGGCGATCGAGACCTCCTCCGGGTCACGGGTCCGCCGGGACGGGACGATGCCGATCTCGTCGAGCGCGTATGCACGGCGGCCGTTCTTGCCGCGGCCGATCTCCACCTGAGTCATATGCTCATCTTTCCCATTTCATGCGAGTACGGCTCCCGCCATGTGCGGGAGCCGTACCGGAAACCTAGCGACGGTGGTAGTTCGGGGCCTCGACCGTCATCTGGATGTCGTGCGGGTGGCTCTCCTTGAGACCCGCCGCCGTGATCGGCATGAGCTCGCAGTTGGCGTGCATCTCCTCGACGGTGCGGCATCCGGCGTACCACATGCCCTGGCGCAGGCCGCCGACCAGCTGGTGGGCGACCGCGGCGACCGGGCCACGGTAGGGGACCTGGCCCTCGATGCCCTCGGGGATGTACTTGTCCTCGCCGCCGACGTCGGCCTGGGCGTAGCGGTCCTTGCTGAAGGAGGCGCCGCCGCGCTCGCGGTTGCGGACCGCGCCGAGCGAGCCCATGCCGCGGTAGGACTTGAACTGCTTGCCGTTGATGAAGATCAGCTCACCCGGCGACTCCTCGCAGCCGGCCAGCAGCGAGCCGAGCATCACGGTGTCGGCGCCGGCCGCGATGGCCTTGACGATGTCGCCGGAGTACTGCAGGCCGCCGTCGCCGATCACCGGAACCCCGGCCGGGCCGCACGCCAGCGCGGCCTCGTGGATGGCCGTCACCTGCGGGGCGCCGACACCGGCGACCACGCGGGTGGTGCAGATGGAACCGGGCCCGACGCCGACCTTGACCGCGTCGGCGCCGGCGTCGATCAGCATCTGGGCGCCGGCCCGGGTGGCGATGTTGCCGCCGATCACGTCGACCCGGCTGTTGGCCTTGATCTTGGCGATCATGTCGGCCAGGCCCTTGGAGTGGCCGTGCGCCACGTCCACCACGATCACGTCGACCCCGGCCTCGATCAGGGCCGCCGCCCGCTGCTCGGCGTCACCGCCGACGCCGATGGCCGCCCCCACGATCAGCCGGCCGTCGGCGTCTTTGGTGGCGAGCGGATACTGCTCGCTCTTGGTGAAGTCCTTGACCGTGATCAGGCCGCGGAGCCTGCCGTCCACGTCGACCAGCGGGAGCTTCTCGATCTTGTTCTTCCGCAGCAGGTCGAACGCCTCGTCCCTGGAGACCCCGACCGGCGCGGTGACCAGCGGCATCGCGGTCATGACCTCGCGCACGGGGCGGCCGTGGTCGCTCTCGAAGCGCATGTCGCGGTTGGTGACGATGCCGACCAGCACGCCGTTCGCGTCGGTCACCGGGACACCGGAGATCCGGTAGGTGGCGCACAGCCGCTCGACGTCGGCGAGGGTGTCGTCCGGGGAGCAGGTGACCGGGTTGGTGACCATCCCGGCCTCGGAGCGCTTGACGAGGTCGGCCTGCTGGGCCTGGTCCTCGATGGACAGGTTGCGGTGCAGGATGCCGATGCCGCCCTGGCGGGCCATGGCCACCGCCATGCGCGCCTCGGTCACCGTGTCCATCGCCGCCGAGATGAGCGGGATCCGCAGGGTGATGTTGCGGGACAGGCGGGTGGTGGTGTCGGCCTCTCCGGGCTGCAGGTCCGAATAGGCGGGGACCAGGAGCACGTCGTCGAACGTGAGCCCCTGCCCGGTGAACTTGGCCATCTGCAACCCTCCTGCCACGGCGCGCTATGGGTGGGGAGAGGCGCCGGTCCCCGGGGCACAGTTTAGGGTCTGGCGCGCGACGCCCTGACGCCAGGGGGAAAGCCCGGAGGACCGAGCGGTCGGTGACCCGCTCGGTCCTCCGGCACCGGCAACACCAGCGAGACGTCCTCTCACACCGCTGGACCCCCCTCCGCGCCCGAGCGGTGACGCCGTTCGCTCACGGTGCCGACGCTGTGTCAAGACTGCGTCACGATGCGTTCGGACGCAATGTGCAAACGTGCAACTGCACAAAGTTGCACGCAATGAGCGTCCAGTCCGGCCAAGGCCGGGGACAACGAGGATTCCCCGGGTTATCCTCACGACAGTCGTGTTACTTCAGGAGCCTCTCGCCGATGCGTACCGACACAACCGACCCCTTGGCGACATTGGGCCTCACGCCGACCCAGACCTCCCTCTACAACGCGGTGCTGCGCCTCCATCGCGCCACTTTCGCCGATCTCGTCCAGGCCGCCGGCGGATCTCCCGACCTGCTGGACCGCGAGCTGAGGACCCTCGTGAACCTGGGAGTGGTCGACGAGCAGGCCGGTGAGTACATCGCCCGGCACCCCGCCGCCGCCCTCGGCCACCTGATCGCCGAACGGCTGGACCGCCTGGCCGAGGAGAGCCGCAGGATCGACACGGTGCTCGGCTCGATCCGCGGCTTCATCCACCAGTACGACGCCGGGCGCGACTACCAGAGCGGGCAGTTCCCGGTCGAGCTGGTCGGCGGGGCCGACGAGCTCTACGAGAGCGTGATCGGGATGGCGGTCCAGGACCCGCCCCTGGAGCTGCTCTCGGCGATCCCCGACCGGCGGACGGTGGGCGACTTCACCCACCGCTACGCCGACCAGTGGATCGGCGCCCAGCGCCGCGGCCTGCTGTCCTGCCGGGTGCTCCTCCCGGTGGGCACGCTGGAGCTGCCGGGACTGCAGGACAAGCTCGTGAAGTTCGAGGAGGCCGGGGCGCGCGTGCGGACCCTCACCTCGGTGCCGAGCTGGTTCCTCGTCGCCGGGACCGACACCGCCGGCATGCCCGCCCAGTGGGGCGGGACCCTGGCCGAGAACGCCTACAACTTCCACCTGGTCCGGGCCTCCATCGTGGTGGCCGCGCTGCGCACCCTCTTCGAGGAGCTGTGGGCCCACGCCACACCGCTGCCGTGGTCGCGTTCCGGCCAGAGCGCGGCGCGGGTGCTCAGGCTGGCCGCCCAGGGGGTCAGCGACGAGTCGATCGCCCGGCAGCTCGGGATCTCCGTACGGACCGTCCGCACCCGTTTCGCCGAGGCGATGGCCGAGCTCGGCGCGCAGTCACGGTTCCAGGCCGGCGTGGAGGCGGCGCGGCGCGGGTGGTTCGACTAGGGCGATGCGGCCTGGAGCGGTACGGCCCGCGCGGCGGGCGGGGTGGTCCGCGGGAAAAGACTCCTCCGTGACGACCTGGATGACCTGCGGCGGAGGCGATCCCGTACGAAGCTCGGGGGGTTCGGGGTATGTCTGTTGCATCCAGGCCATAAAGTGGGATGGTGCTGGAAGACGTCCCACGCGACCCGTTCGCGGACGACCCCGACGACCCGGCGGCGGCGCTGGGTGAGCCCGACGACTCCGAACCCCTGACGCCGGCCGAACGCGACGAGGCCATCACCGACCTCGCCGACGTGGAGGTTTTCCGCTCCCTCCTCGAACCTCAGGGTGTCGCCGGCCTGGTCCTCGACTGCCCCGAATGCGGCGAGCAGCACTATTTCGACTGGGACCTGCTGCGCGGCAACCTGCGTCAGATGATCGAGAACGGTCAGCCGCAGGTGCACGAACCCGCCTACCAGCCCAACCCCACGAACTACGTGAGCTGGGACTACGCCCAGGGCTACGCGGACGGTGTGATCGACACCGAGGAGCAGCGCTGATCGACGTCGTCGATCAGCGCCGCGAGCAGCCTGAGCGCGTCGTCGGTCAGCTCGACGGGCTCCCTGCGGGAGAGCGCCTGCACGATCGCCTCGGTCTCGGCTACGGCAGGATCCTCCTGCGGCCCGTACCGCCGGACCGGGCGCCGTGGGTGGACCGTGGTCAAGCTATCGACTCCAGCTCAGCCATCGCCCGCAGCCGGGCGAGCGCCCGATGCTGGGCGACGCGAACCGCACCTGGTGACATGCCCAGTACATTACCGGTCTCCTCGGCGGAAAGACCCGACACCACCCTGAGCATCAGCAGTTCCCGCTGATTGTCGGGGAGCCTGGACAGCAGCCTGCGCGCGTGCTCGGCCTCGATGTAGCGGACCACGGTCTCCTCCGGCCCCGGGCCCTCGTCGGGCCCGTCGGGGAGATCCTGGGTCGGCACGGCGGAGCGCACGGAGCTGCGCAGCGCGTCAGCCACCTTGTGCGAGGCGATGCCGAAGACGAAGGACGCGAAGGGACGCCCCATGTCACGGTAACGGGGCAGCGCGGACAGCACCGCGATGCACACTTCCTGAGCCACATCGTCGGCGATGTGGTACTGGCCGGAAACCCTGCCGAGACGAGCACGGCAATAACGCACCACCATCGGGCGCAACTGCCCAAGCAGGGATTCGATCGCGGTGCGATCCCCCTGAACGGCGAGGCTCGTCAGATCCTTGAGGTCATCCCCGTGGGCAGCCCCGTCAGATCTCGTCGCAAGCCTTACCCCAGTTTTGGCGTCGGCGACGCATCCCTCGGTCACGATAGGCATGATGCCCACACTGATCCGGCGTGTCGTCATGGCGAACGGCTACGGATTGGTCACATTGGGGTGGAGATAGCAGAGTGTGATCGATTGGCGACCCTGGGATTTTTAATATGCCCGAATATTTCACGGGATCGCCATATATGTCGGCTATTTGTTATATCTCGCGCCGTTCCGGATGACCGGTCGATGACGCTTCGGAGTCTCTTTCGGTTTACCGCAAAACAAGAACGGCCCGCCCCTCTTTCCGAGGTGCGGGCCGTACCCGTCCGGTGGAGCCGGCGCGGGCGGGGCCGGGGCCCTGTCGCCCGCGCGGGCTCAGCGGATCAGTGACCGTGGCCGTGACCGTGGCCGTGGCCGGCGGCGGCCGGGGCCTCCTCCTCGGGCTTGTCCACCACGAGGGCCTCGGTCGTCAGCAGCATGCCGGCGATGGAGGCGGCGTTCTGGACGGCCGAGCGGGTGACCTTGACCGGGTCGATGACGCCCTGGGCGATCAGGTCGCCGTACTCGCCGGTGGCGGCGTTGAGACCGTGGCCGACGGGCAGCTCGGAGACCTTGAAGGTCACCACGTAGCCCTCCAGGCCGGCGTTCTCGGCGATCCAGCGGGCCGGCTCGACGAGGGCCCTGCGGACCACGGAGACACCGGTGGCCTCGTCACCCGTCAGGCCCAGGTCGTCCAGGGCCTTGGAGACGTGCACGAGCGCGGAGCCACCGCCGGAGACGATGCCCTCCTCGATCGCGGCGCGGGTGGCGGAGATGGCGTCCTCGAGACGGTGCTTCTTCTCCTTGAGCTCCACCTCGGTGGCCGCGCCGACCTTCAGCACGCAGACACCGCCGGAGAGCTTGGCCAGGCGCTCCTGGAGCTTCTCGCGGTCCCAGTCGGAGTCGGACTGCTCGATGGCGAGCTTGATCTCCTTGACGCGGTCGGCGATCGCCTGCGCGTCACCGGCGCCGTCCACGACGGTGGTGGCGTCCTTGGTGACCACGACGCGGCGGGCCGAGCCGAGCACCTCGGTGCCCACGTGCTCCAGCTTGAGGCCGACCTCCTCGCTGACGACCTGGCCGCCGGTGAGGATCGCGATGTCCTGGAGCATGGCCTTGCGGCGGTCACCGAAGCCCGGCGCCTTGACGGCGACGGAGGTGAAGGTGCCGCGGATCTTGTTGGTGACCAGGACGGCCAGGGCCTCGCCCTCGACGTCCTCGGCGATGACGAACAGCGCCTTCTTGGTCTGGGCGACCTTCTCCAGCAGCGGCAGGAAGTCCGCCACGGAGGAGATCTTGCCCTGGTGGATCAGGATGTAGGGGTCCTCCAGGACCGCCTCCATCCGCTCCTGGTCGGTCACCATGTAGGGCGACAGGTAGCCCTTGTCGAACTGCAGACCCTCGGTGAACTCCAGCTCCAGACCCATGGAGTTGGACTCTTCGACGGTGATGACACCGTCCTTGCCGACCTTGTCGAAGGCCTCGGCGATCAGGTCGCCGATCTTGGCGTCCTGCGCCGAGATCGTCGCGACGTTCGCGATCTCCTTCTTGTCGGCGACCGGGCGGGCGGACTCGATCAGCTTGTCGCTGACGGCCCTGGCCGCGAGGTCGATGCCGCGCTTGAGCGAGAGCGGCTGGGCGCCGGCGGCGACGTTGCGCAGACCCTCGCGGACCATCGCCTGGGCGAGGACCGTCGCGGTGGTCGTGCCGTCACCGGCGATGTCGTTGGTCTTGGTGGCGACTTCCTTGGCCAGCTGGGCGCCGAGGTTCTCGTAGGCGCCCTCCAGCTCCACCTCGCGGGCGATGGTGACGCCGTCGTTGGTGATGGTCGGCGCACCGAACTTCTTGTCGATGACGACGTTGCGGCCGCGCGGGCCGAGGGTCACCTTCACCGCGTCGGCGAGGGCGTTGACACCACGCTCGAGAGCGCGGCGCGCGTCCTCCTCGAACGACAGGATCTTCGGCATGACAATCCTCTCTGAAAGTACGTCGGCGCATCAAAGCCCCGGGTGCCACAGCAGCCCGGGGCTCAGTGCGTCATCTCTGCGAAGCGTCGGTTACTTCTCGATGATGGCGAGCACGTCACGGGCGGAGAGCACGAGGTACTCCTCGCCGCCGTACTTCACCTCGGTGCCGCCGTACTTGCTGTAGAGGACGACGTCGCCCTCGTTGACGTCGAGCGGGACACGCTTGGTGCCGCTCTCGTCCCAGTTGCCGGGACCCACCGCGAGGACCTTGCCCTCCTGGGGCTTCTCCTTGGCGGTGTCCGGGATGACCAGGCCGGAGGCGGTGGTCTGCTCGGCCTCAAGCGGCTGGACCACGATGCGGTCGCCGAGCGGCTTAACGGGAACCTTGGTGGCGGTCGTCACGTCGGACCTCCCCTTCAGATTTGAATGATCAGAAGAGGCGACCAGCGGTCTGCCGTCGCGGGTGTCAGACCTGCCTCGTCGCATGTATTGGCACTCTCACCGGGAGAGTGCCAATACGGAACAGTATGCAAGGAGGCCTTGACAGTCAACACGAACCGCCCCTGTGCGCTCCCCGCGAACGGTCAAGCCACGTCCACCACGTCGAGGAGGGCGGACACCGGCCGCCGGATCCGGCCTCCGCGCCGGGCCGGATCCGCCGCCGGAGGCCGCTTGCGAGGGGTCGGAACCGTCAGCGGGCGCCGGCCTCACGGACCTCTCCGCGGGCCTCGGCCCCGAGGTCGGCGACGAGGCCCGGCCGGCTCGGGGTCCACCCCAGTTCCTTGCGGGTCCGGTCGGCCCGTACGGTCTGGCCCATGGCCAGCGCCCCGGCGAAGCCCGGGCCGAGATCCCCTGCCGCCTCCTGCACCGGCCACGCCTCCACCGGTGCGTCCCCCAGGCCCGCGGCCCGCGCCGCCGCCTTCGCCACCGCGGTCAGCGGGACCGCCTCCTCGGCCACGCCGTGGTAGATCGAGCCGCTCTCGCCCCGCTCCACCACGTCGACGAACAGCTCGGCCAGGTCGTCGATGTGGACGGTGGACCAGGTGGGCTCCCGGCCGTCCGCCGCGACGTAACGGCCCCGGCCGTGCTCGGCGGCCTTGGCCACCAGGAGGGCGGGGATGCCGCGGCCCGCGCCGTACACGATGCCGGGCCTGAGCACGACGCCGCCGCCGTCGAGCACCCGCCGCTCCACCGCGGCGCGGAAGGCGACGAACGGGATGGGGTTCACCGGGCTGGTCTCGTCCGCGTCACCGGGCCCCAGCACCCAGACGCCGCTGGTGTAGACGACCTTCGCCCCACCGGCGAGCAGGGCGTCGACCGCCGCGAGCTCCACCGCTTCGTCGCCGGTCGGAGCGGTGGCGTGCACCACCGCGTCCACGTCTCCGACGGCGAGGGAGGCGGGGTCGGTCACGTCGCCGTAACGGACCTGCGCCGCCCCCGGGACCTCCCTGGATTCGCCCTGCTTCGGCCGGACGAGCGCCACCACCTCGTGCCCGCGCTCGGCGAGCCGCCCGGCCACCGCCGATCCGATGTACCCGGTCGCACCCGTCACGAGTACCTTCATCGTCTCCACCTCGAAAGTTTTGATGGTGAAATGTCTGATGGCAAAACGTTAGACATGGAGATCAAGAGATGTCAAACTGTTCGACGTTGAAACGTTGATATCCTGGAGCCGTGAACGACGCCGTGGACAAGATCCTCGATCAGTGGGGCGCCGTCCGCCCCGGCCTGGACGTCTCCGCCATGGGCGTGGTCGGCCGCGTCTCCCGCGCCTCCCGGCTGCTGGAACGCGGCCTCAAGGCCTACTTCGACGAGCACGGCCTCGAAGCCTGGGAGTTCGACGTCCTCGCGACCCTGCTGCGCGCCGACCGGACCCTGTGCATGAGCGACCTGGCGGGAGCCGCCATGGTCAGCTCCGGCGCGCTCACCAACCGCATCGACCGCCTCGTGGCCAAGGGCCTGGTCACCCGCGCCACCTCGGAGGACAACCGCCGCCTCGTCCTGGTCAGCCTCACCGAGGAGGGACGCCGGCTGGCCTCCGGCCTCCTCGACGGCCACGTCGCCAACGAGAACCGCCTCCTGGAGGGTCTCACCCCCGACGAGCGGGCCCAGCTGGCCGGCCTGCTGTGCAAGCTCCTGTACACCCTGGGCGACACCGCGCCCTGAACCGGAGGAGGTAGCGTCAGGTGCCGTGGACCTCGACGCGTTCCGGCAGCTGCTGACCCCGCACGGCCAGGAGGCTCTGCACGCCGCGGCGCAGACCGCCGGGGACGACCCGGTGGCGGCGGTGACCAGGCTCAGGAAGACCTTCGACGCCGGCCTCACCTCCGCCGCGCTCACCCAGGCCGGACTCCGCAGGCGCGCCAGGGAGAAGTTCGGCGCCGACGCCGACCTGATGTACTTCACCCCGGACGGCCTGGAGCAGGCCACCCGCCGCGAGGTCGCCGACCACCGCGCCCGGCGCATCGCCCCCGGCTCCCGGGTCGCCGACGTCTGCTGCGGCATCGGCGGCGACCTGCTGGCCCTGGCCAGGGCCGGATGCACCGTGCACGCGGTGGACGCCGACCCGCTCACCGCCGCCGTCGCCCGGGCCAACGCCGACGCCCTCGGATTCGGCGACCGCGTCTCGGTCGGTACGGCCGACGCCGCCACGGTCGACCCCGCCGCCTTCGACGTGCTGTTCGCCGACCCCGCCCGCCGTACCTCCCGGGGCAGGACCTTCGACCCCATGGCCTACTCCCCCGCCTGGCCCGAGGTGCTGGAGATGGTCGCCAAGGCCGGGTCGGCCTGCCTGAAGGTCGCCCCCGGCATCCCGTACGAGTTCATCCCCTCCGGCGCCGAGGCCGAATGGGTCTCCCACCGGGGAGAGGTCAAGGAGGCGGTGATCTGGTGCGGCGGCCTGGCCGGAGAGGGCGGGCGCAGGGCCACGATGCTGCCGTCGGGTGAGACGCTGACCCCCGATCCCGGCCTCGGCCCGGCCGAGACCGGCCCCGTCGGCCGTCACGTCTACGAGCCCGACGGCGCGGCCATCCGGGCGCACCTGGTCGCGGAGGTCGCCGCGCTGGTCGGCGGGCGCCTGCTCGACCCGCAGATCGCCTACATCACCTCCGACGATCGCGTCGACACCCCGTGGGCCTCCCGCTACGAGGTCGAGGAGATGCTGCCGTTCTCGCTCAAGCGGCTGCGGGCGGCGCTCAGGGACCGCGGGGCGGGAAATGTGACGATCAAGAAACGCGGTTCCGCGGTCGACATCGAGCGGCTCAGGAAAGATCTGCGGCTTTCCGGGGACAAATCGGCAACGGTCATTCTCACCCGCATCGGAGAAAAACCGTTCGCCCTTGTTTGCTCCACCAAACAGCCTGCTTGACCGGCCAATCCCGGGTGATCTCGACAATCACGATCTTTCAAATTCGACCCCGGAAAACCTTGATCCAGAGGCTAGGGTTGCCGGGCGGGAATTCTTCCCGCCTGCGGTTCGACCGCGTTCACCAGCAGACCGGACCAACCCCACCGCGCGGCTGACCGTCGGCGAGTGAAGGAGCTTTCGGTGGATCATTCCAACCACACCGCCCTGCTTCAGGCAGGCAGCCCGTCCGTGATTCCCGACCGCATGCGCGAGCTCCTGGCCCGCGCGGCCCAGGACCACGTCTACGAGCAGCGCACCCAGGGCGCCGTGCTCGACGAGATCCGCCAGCGGCTGGAGGGCATGGAATGGCTGCTGCGCGAGGTCAGAGAGCGCGAGCTGGGCGGGTTGAACGGCACGCTGGAGTCCGTCCACGGGCGCTTGGACGACATCGCCATCCGGCCCCCCTCCTGGGCCGAGAGCCTCGCCCAGCACGTCGAGGTCGTCCGTGACCACGTCGACACCGTCGACGTGCACGTCGGCTCGGTCGGCCAGGGCGTCGGCGATCGGATGGACGAGCTCGACAAGCGCCTCGGCCAGCTCCAGGCCAGCATGGAGGCCGCCTCGGGCCGGTTCACCCGTCTGGACAAGGCGCTGACCGAGCTGTCCGAACGCGCCGAAGGCCTGGAGAACGGCCTGTCCGCCCTGCCCGCGGACGTGCAGGACATCGTCGACGCCACCGCCGTCCGCATGCTGGCGGCGGTCGACCAGGTGATGGCCAAGGCCGATCTCACGGTGACCCGGATGGACGACCGCATCGACGGCATCGAGAGCCGCATCGACCGCGTGGACGGCCACCTGATCGGCGTCAACACCCGCCTGACCTCGATCGACGGCCGCATCGAGACCACCGACTGCTGCCTGGCCGACATCGACACCCGGATGAGCGAACTGGAGACCCACATCGGTTCCGTGGACACGCACCTCGGCTCCGTGGACACGCACCTCGGCTCCGTGGACGCCAACCTCGGCACCGCCACCGCGCGCCTCGACTCCGTAGACAACCACCTCGGCTCGATGGACTCCCACCTGGGCTCCGTGGACACCCGCCTGAGTTCCGTGGACACCCGCCTGGGCTCCGCCGACACCCGCGCCGGTGACGTCGCCACCCGTCACGACGGCCGCTTCGACACCCTGGACGAGCGCCTCGACGACATCGAGGGCCGGATCACCGGCCGGATCGACGTCGTCGACTCCCGCCTGTCCGCACTGCACGGCCACGCCGAGAAGACCGGCGAGCAGCTCGAAGCCGTCGACGACCACATCGAGGCCGTCAACCAGCGCATCGGCCAGCTGCCCGCCACCCTCAACATCGGTGACGTCCACCGCAACATCGGCGAGCTCATCTCCGCCCAGACCGACGGCCAGACCGAGCGCTTCGACACCCTGGAAGACCGCCTCGCCCAGGCCGAGGCCGCCCTCGCCCCTCTGGCCGACATGCTCCGCGCCCAGCCCGACCGCGAGCAGCTCGTCGAGGCCCTCGGCGAGATCGTCGAACCCGCCCGCACAGACCTCACCCGCCGCCTCAACGCCCTCGAAGAGACCATGCTCGCCCTCGCCGAGGCCCTTCTGCGCCCAACCCGCTCCAAGGACTGACCCGGACCCTGGCCTGGGGGCGCCGGAGACCGGGACCACTCCCCTTCCGCGCCCCGGTCTCCCGCACCCTCCGCCCAGGACCCACCCCCTCCGCCCTCTCCCCTCCGGAGCCCCGCCCATCTCGCACCGCCGCCCCTTCCGCCGACGCCTGCACGTGCCCCCTTCATGGCGCCGGTACGGCGGGGTGGGGGGCGGTGGTGGTCGGCGCCGTTGTACGGCGGGCGGGTCGGGGTGGGCGGGGCCGGTCTGTCGGGGCTGGGGTGGGGGGGCATGGTCGTGCTGTGCGGGCGGGTGTTCCGGCCGGCCGTCTCAGCGGGGCTCTGGTGCGTTCAGGCCTTCGGCCTGCCCGGGCGCGGGGGGTGCGGTCCTTTTTCTACGCCGGCCTGCACACCCGCCCGCGCCGCACTCCTTGTGGCCCGCCGTACCCATGCGGGCCGTATGGTGCGGTCCTTTCCCGGACGACCGGTGTTCTGCAGGTGGCTGAAGCGCGGGTGCGGGTCCGTTGAGGGTGGGCCGCCGTAGCTGAAGCCCGCCGTGCGGAAAGGAGCTCAGGGCCGGGCGCCGTAGCTGCGCCCAAGGCAACGGGCAGCAAAGCAGGGCGGGAGATGCGCTCTAGAGGTCGGGGGTGGTCCAGCGGCCGTCGCGCATGAGGTCGCGGCCGTCGAGCTCGTTGGCTTCGCGCCAGGCCTGGATGCGCTGGGGGTGGACGCGGAAGTAGAGGTAGGGGCTGCTGAGGCTGCGCGGGTCGAAACCGGTCTTGATGGCGAAGACGTCGCCGATGTCGCCGGGGAGCTCGTCGGGCTTCAGCGTCTGGACGGTTCCCTCGATGAGGACGACATCGCGGGTCGGGCCGACGCCGACGCGGACCTTGCCGGTGGCTTGCAGGTTGCGGCTGGTCGGGCTGGAGGCCGGGGTGGAGAACAGCAGCGTGGAGCCGTCCCACAGGAAGGACAGCGGCACCATGTAGGGCGTCCCGCTCTCCCCGTCGGCGGTGGCCACCCAGGCGTCGACGTCGTGAGTGAGCCGGTCGAGGGTGTCCTGCTTGCGTTGCTGCGGGGTGCGAGGCGACGGGGACATCGCTGAGGTCTCCTTCGATCAAAGTCGGTGCCCGACTGTACCGGGTCACCGTCGGACGGCGGCAAGGCGCCGGTCATCGGCGCGACGGAGCACCGTACCCCGAGAAAATCCGGATGATCCAGAGGCCGGATACGGCGATCCCGTTGCTCAGACCCGGCAGGTCCTGGCCAACCCGCAGACCGCGTTGCACGCGGTCGGCAGCGAGCTGAGCCGGGTGCTGTCCAGCACCGTCCACGTGGTCGCGGACACCCCCGCGGATCCCGGCCGGGTGTGGGAAGTCTTGCGCCAGTCCGGACTCTCCGCCGGGCCGCATACCTCGACCTTGCTGGGCGTCTCCTGCCTGGGATGCGCCGGTCAGCTCGTCGAGATCACCGCCGTCGCCGCGATCCCCCGAGGACGACGAGTCCCCGGCCGCTCAGGATGGATCCCGCTGGGCCGCCACCCCGTCCGGATGCCATGCTGACCGGCATGGCTGATCATCACGAAGTCGTCATCACGCGCTGGCCGTTCCGGAACCCTCCGGCCGATGACGGGCTGGCCGGGCTTCTGGCGGCCTACCACCTGCAGACTGAGAAGGAGAAGGGCAAGCCCGTCGCCGAGGCGGCCGGACTGCCGGAGCGGTACCGGGCGGAGGTCGCGGACCCACGGTCCGCGTTCGCCTCCGACGTCGTGCTGGTGGCTTCGATCGGTGACGACACGGTGGGCTGCGTGGTCCTGGCACCCGCCGAGGGCTGGGCTGAGATCAAGCGGTTGTGGGTGAGCCCGGAGATGCGGGGCCGAGGCATCGCGTCCTCCTTGCTCGAAGCGGCACTGAAGCACGCCGGAGGAACCGGCGCCCGAACCGTCCGCTTATCGGTGTGGGAATGGCGCACGAACGCCATCTCCCTGTACGAACGGGCCGGCTTCACCGTGGTCGACTCATGGGACCCCCGTCCCCAACTGGTGTGCATGGAACACAAGGACTGAATCCCCCTAACAGCCCAACCCGACGCCCCTCTCCCCCGCCCAAGCCCTCACCTCCTCAGACCTTCATCTATTTCAGGCCCTCACCTCCTCAGGCCCTCACCCTGAATACGTCGGCCATGTATCTCCCGCCTTGGGCGCAGCTACGGCGCCCGGCCCTGAGCTCCTTTCCGCACGGCGGGCTTCAGCCACGGCGGCCCACCCTCAACGGACCCGCACCCGCGCTTCAGCCACCTGCAGAACACCGGTCGTCCGGGAAAGGACCGCACCATACGGCCCGCATGGGTACGGCGGGCCACAAGGAGTGCGGCGCGGGCGGGTGTGCAGGCCGGCGTAGAAAAAGGACCGCACCCCCCGCGCCCGGGCAGGCCGAAGGCCTGAACGCACCAGAGCCCCGCTGAGACGGCCGGCCGGAACACCCGCCCGCACAGCACGACCATGCCCCCCACCCCAGCCTCGACAGACCGGCCCCGCCCACCCCGACCCGCCCGCCATACAACGGCGCCGACCACCACCGCCCCCCACCCCGCCATACCGGCGCCATGAAGGGTGAACCCGACACCGGGTGCAGCAGCGGCGGGGCGGCGGGACCGGGGCTAAGCCGCGGGGTGGGGCCGTACCGGTGCTGTGAAGGGCGTGCGCGCAGGCATCAGCGAAGGACGTGGTGGCAGGACCGGGCGGGCGACCGAAGCGGGGTGCGCAGAGGCGGCGGGGTGGGAGGGGGTCAGGTGGGGCAGGCGCCGGCTTCGCGGCAGACGTTGTTGCGGATCACGGCGAGCAGGGAGATGAGGGTCTCGACCTGGTCGGGGGTCAGGCCGTCGGTCAGGCGGCGGTGGAGTTCTTCCTGGATGCGGTAGAGCTCGGGGCGGAGCGCGTCGCCCTTCGGGGTGGTGCTCACGATGCTGATCCGGCGGTTGGAGGGGGACGGGCTGCGGCTGATGAAGCCGCTGCGTTCGAGGCGCTGCAGGGTCTTCGTCATCGTGGACACGTCGATGCCGAGCCGCCGCGCCAGCGCGTTCTGGGACTGCGGGCCGTTCTCCCACAGGGTGAACAGCGTGCGGTCCTGGCCCGGATAGAGGTCGATCTCGGCCAGGAGAGAGGCGAGCAGCACGCGGTGGCCCCGTGACGTCTGGGCCATGAGGCAGGGGAGCCCGTCGGGGTCCTCCCCGTACGGCCTCGCGCAGTCGGTCTCCTCGAGTGTCAACGCATCAGCCATGTCGACCTCCATCCTCGGGAGACAGACTACCTCTTGCATATTGGCCAACCAAGTTGTAGAACTAACCATTGGTCGGCCAAGTTGGCCACCCAAGAAAGGATGACAGCCATGCCGTTCAATACGTTCGACCTCGGTGGCCTGCGTCTGCCCAACCGCCTCGTCATGGCTCCCATGACACGCTCACGGGCCTACGTGGACGGGATCCCCTCCTCGCTGACCGCCCTCTACTACGCCCAGCGCGCCTCCGCCGGTCTGATCGTCACCGAGGGCATCCAGCCGAGCGACGCCGGCAAGGGATACATGAACACGCCGGGCCTGCACACCGACGAGCAGGTGGCGGGCTGGCGCGAGGTGACCGACGCCGTCCACGCCGCGGGCGGGCGGATCTTCGCCCAGATCATGCACTCCGGCCGGATCGGTCACCCCGACAACACCGGCCACCTGCCCGTCGCGCCCTCGGCCGTACGGCCCGCGGCGCAGATCTTCACGCCGAACGGCCTGCTGGACGTCCCGGAGCCGGTCGAGCTGTCCACCGCCGAGGTGGAGGCGACCGTCCAGGACTTCGTGAACGCAGCCAGGAGGGCGATCGAGGCCGGGTTCGACGGGGTCGAGCTGCACGGCGCCAACGGCTATCTCATCCACCAGTTCCTGTCGCAGAACGCCAACCTGCGCGACGACCGCTTCGGCGGGTCCGTCGAGAACCGCATCCGGTTCGCCGTGGAGACCGCCGAGGCCGTCGCCGAGGCGATCGGCTCCTCCCGGACCGGCATCCGGATCTCCCCCGCCACCGGCGTCCAGGACCTGGTCGAGGACGACGCGCACGAGGTCTACCCGGCGCTGGTCTCCGCGCTGGCCGGGCTCGACCTGGCCTACCTGCACCTCGTGGCGAGCCCTTCGGACGAGCTGAACCGGCGGATCCGCGAGCTGTGGCCGAACACGCTCATCGCCAACGACCCGTCGGCCGGGCAGCCCGCCGAGGCGCTCGACCGGTGGCTGGACCGGGGCGCCGATCTGGTCTCCCTGGGGCAGTACTTCCTGGCCAACCCCGACCTGCCGCTGCGCCTGCGACTGGGCGCCCCGCTCAACGAGCCGGACCTCAGCACGGCCTTCGGCGGCGACCACCGCGGCTACACCGACTATCCCGCGCTCGCCCTGCACCCGGCCGGCGAGCCCGCCTGAGCCGAAACGCCCGCCCGAGTCCGGGCCTGACGACGGGGGCTCAGACGTGGACGGTGGTGATGGGCATGGAGGAGTCGGCCGGGATGTCCAGGAGCGAGGGAGTCACCCCGGCCGCGACGAGGTCGGAGCCCAGGGCGGCGACCATCGCGCCGTTGTCGGTGCACAGGCCGGGACGGGGGACGCGCACGCGGACCCCCGCGGCCTCGCAGCGCTCCTGGGCCAGCGCCCGCAGCCGGGAGTTGGCGGCCACCCCGCCGCCGATCAGCAGGTCCTGGACGCCGTACTGCTTGCACGCCTGCAGGGCCTTGCGGGTCAGCACGTCGACCACGGCCTCCTGGAACGAGGCCGCCACGTCGGGCACGTGGATCGTCTCACCGGCCTTCTCCCGCGCCTCGACCCAGCGGGCCACGGCCGTCTTCAGCCCGGAGAAGGAGAAGTCGAGGGTCCCGTCGTCCAGCTTGCCCCGGGGGAAGGAGACGGCGGTGCCCGAGCCCTCGCGCGCGACCCTGTCGATGTGCGGCCCGCCGGGGAAGGGCAGCCCCAGGACCCGGGCCACCTTGTCGAAGGCCTCGCCCGCCGCGTCGTCGACGGTGGAGCCGAGCGAGACGACCTCCCTGGCCACGTCGGGGACCAGCAGCAGGGACGAGTGCCCGCCCGAGACGAGCATGGCGATGCAGGGCTTGGGCAGGGCACCGTGTTCGAGCTGGTCGACGGCCACGTGGGCGGCCAGGTGGTTGACCCCGTAGAGCGGCACGCCGAGCCCGAGGGCGTAGGCCTTGGCCGCCGCCACGCCGACGAGCAGCGCACCGGCCAGGCCGGGACCGGCCGTCACGGCGACGGCGTCGATGTCGGTGAAGCTCAGCCCCGCCTGCTGCAGCGCGCGCTCGACGGTCGGGGTCATCGCCTCCAGGTGCGCCCGGGAGGCCACCTCGGGGACGACCCCGCCGAAGCGGGCGTGCTCCTCGACGCTGGAGGCGATGGTGTTGGCCAGCAGGGTGTGACCGCGGACGATGCCCACCCCGGTCTCGTCGCAGGAGGTCTCGATTCCCAGGACCAGGGGTTCGTCACGCATGGAGATCCTTCTTCATCATGATCGCGTCGGTGCCGTCCTCGTAGTAGCGCCGCCGCACGCCGATGGCCTCGAATCCGAACCGGTCGTACATGGCCTGGGCGGAGGGGTTGTCGGCGCGCACCTCCAGGAAGATCTCCCGGGCGCCGCGCCGTACGGCCTCCGCCAGCAGCTCGGTCAGCATGGCGCCGCCGATCCCGGCCCGCCGGTGACCGCCCGAGACCGCGATGGTCTGCACGTCGGCCTGGTCGCCCGCCGCGGCGAGACCGGCGTAGCCGACGATCTCCCCGCCGAGCAGGGCGACGACGTAGTGGCGGGTCCTGGGCTGGTCGTCCAGCTCGCCGCGGAGCATGGCCTCGCTCCACGCGTCGGCGGGGAAGGTCTCCCGCTCGATCGTCATCACCGTGGGCAGGTCGCCGGCGGTCATCTGGCGCAGCGTCACGCCCACGCGGCCGCCCTCACCGGTCGTGCGGACGTCGGGACGCGGGCTCACCGGGAGACCTTCTTGGGCGGCGCGGGCACCTGGGCGTCGGGGCGGCGCAGATAGATGGGGCGGGGCAGGCCCAGCACCGGGTGGGCGCCGCTCTCCACGACCTCCCGGAGGTCGGCGTCGTCCAGCCGCGAGGCGGCCAGCGCGGCCAGCGCTCCGGCGGAGGGCAGCTCCGGCACGTCCAGCAGGCGGGAGGCGCCGACGATCTCGGCGTACATCCGGGCGCCGGCGCCGGCCAGCGGCAGGTCGGCGGGCAGGTCCTGGGGTTTGTCCACCGCGGGCCCCGACAGGCGGGTGCGCGCGTCGGCGTAGTGACCCCAGAAGACCTCCTTGCGCCGCGCGTCGGTGGCGACCAGGAACGGCTCGGACAGCCCGGTGCCGTAGGCGAGGGCGTCGAGGGTGCACACGCCGTAGGCGGGCACGCCCAGGGTGGTGGACAGAGCCTGGGCGGTCATCAGGCCGACCCGCAGCCCGGTGTAGGGGCCGGGGCCGGAGCCGACGGCGATCGCGGTGACGTCGCGGAGCGCCGCTCCGGACTCGGCCAGGACGCGCTCGATCGTGGGCGCGAGAAGCTCGCCGTGGCGGCGCGCGTCCACCGTGGTCGACTCGGCGAGGACCCTCCGGCCGTCGTGCAGCGCTGCGGTGACGGCGGGGGTGGCGGTGTCAAAGGCCAGGACCAGCACGGTCGTCAAGCCTAGTCCGTCAAGTGACACGAGCGGCACACAAACCCGGAGCGTCCCCGGTTCTTACCGATGCGTTCACCCTGGTGAAGCGGGCAAAACATCAAGATCGCCTAGCTTCTCCGACAATCTCCCGCAACAAAACGGTCGGGAGAAACATCAAATACGGCTGACAACTGCTCATGATTGCCAGATAACCAGACATACCTGTAGAAGGTGCATGTCAGGTTTCATTACCTCACAGGAGGCCATTTGGGCACCTGTCGTGAAGTGCGGGTCCTCGGGCCGGTTGAGGTCGTGGTGGACGGCACTCTCCTGACGATTTCCGGTCGGCGCCAGCGCGTCGTCATGGCGCTCCTGGCATTGAACGCCGGTCGTGTGGTCCCGCTCGACCTGATCATCGACGCCGTGTGGGGAGAGGACCCCCCGGCCTCCGCCCGCAACCAGATAGCCATCTGCGTGACGCAGCTGCGCCGCGTCCTGCGCGCCTCCGGTGAGGAGCTCATCGCCGCCGTGCCGCCGGGCTACCAGCTGCGGCCCAACGCCGTGACCGTCGACCTGAGCCTGGCCGAGGAGCTGGTCAGGGCCGGGCGCCGGGCCCGGGAGGACGACGACCCCGAGGCCGCGGCCGCGCACCTGCGGGCGGCGCTGGACCTGTGGCGCGGGGAGACGCTGAGCGGGCTGTCCAGCGACACGATGGCCGCCGAGGCGGCCCGGCTGGAGGAGTGGCGGCTCACCGTCACCGAGGAGTACCTCGACCTGAAGCTGGCCCGCGGCCTGGGCGGCGAGGTGGTCACCGAGCTGGCCACTCTGGTCGACCTCCACCCCTTCCGCGAGACGCTGCGGGCCACGCTGATGCGGGCCCTGTACGCCGGGGGCCGTCAGGCCGAGGCCCTGGAGGTCTACCGCCAGGGCCGCCGGATCCTCGCCGACGAGCTGGGCGTCGACCCCGGACCCGAGCTCCAGGCCACCCACGACGCGATCCTCCACGGCGAGCTGGACTCGGCCCCCGCGCCCGCCCCGCGCGAGACCGCCCCCGCGCCCGTCCCGGCGACCACCCCAGTGGCCGTCGCCCAGCTGCCGTCCAACATCGCCGGGTTCGTCGCCCGCGAGCGCGAGCTGGCCGAGATGGACCGCATCTTCGCCGAGTGCCGCGACGCCGGGGTGCCGACCTGCATCGTGGTGACCAGCATGGGCGGCGTGGGCAAGACGGGCCTGGCCGTGCGCTGGGCGCACCGGGTGGCCGAGCACTTCCCGGACGGGCAGCTCTTCATCGATCTGCACGGATACACCGAGCAGGCCGCGCCGCTGACCCCCGAGGCCGCCCTCGACCGGTTCCTGCGCACGCTGGGCGTCCCGGGTGAACGGGTGCCCCCCGGCCTGGACGACCGCGAGGCGCTGCTGCGCAGCATGCTGGCCGGGCGCCGGGTGCTGTTCCTGCTGGACAACGCGCGCACCTCGGCGCAGGTGCGCCCGCTGCTGCCCGGCGCCCCCGGCTGCGCCGTCGTCATCACCACCCGCGACCAGCTCACCGACCTGGTGGTGCGCGAGGGCGCCCACCCGCTGCGGCTGCCCAACCTGAACGCCGAGGAGTCCGCGGCGCTCCTGGGCGCCATCGTGGGCGCGGAGCGGATGGACGGCGAGCGCGAGGCGACGGCCAGGCTCGCCGAGCTGTGCGACGGCCTGCCGCTGGCCCTGCGCATCGCGGGGGCCCGGCTGCTGGCCCGGCCGCACTGGACGCCGGCCACCCTGGCCGCCCGGCTCGGCGACGAGCAGCGCCGGCTCGCCGAGTTCAACCACGGCGAGGTCGGCCTGCGCGCCAACTTCTCCCTCAGCTACCAGGGCCTGAGCCGGCCGGCCGCCGAGCTGTTCCGCCGGCTCGGCCTGCTCAACACCCCCGACTTCGCCGACTGGATCACCGCGGCGCTGCTCGACACCGACCTGGCCGAGGCCCAGAACCACCTGGAGGAACTGCTCGACGCCCAGCTGGTGTCGACCGTGGGCCGGGACTCGGCGGGCCGCCTGCGCTATCGCATGCACGACCTGGTCCGGCTCTACGCCCGGGAGCAGGCCCTGGCCGAGGAGCCGGAGTCCTGCCGCCGGGAGGCGCTGCGCCGCGTGCTCGGCTGCCTGCTGACGCTGGCGCACGAGGCCAACCGGCGGGAGCGCGGCGGCGACTTCACCATCATCCGCGGGGAGAGCGCCTACTGGCGGCCTCCCGGAGGGCTCGACGACCAGTTGCTCGCCGTACCGCTGGACTGGCTGGAGGCGGAGCGGCACGTCCTGGTGGCCGGGGTCACGCTGGCGGCCGAGGCCGGCCTCGACGAGCTGGCCTGGGAGCTGGCGCTGGCCGGGGTCACGCTGTTCGAGGCACGGGGCTATCTGGACGACTGGCGGCACACCCACGAGCAGGCCCTGGCGGCGGTACGGCGCGGCGGCACGCGGCTGGGCGAGGCGACCATGGCCTACAGCCTCGGCGGCCTGGAGCTGTACTACGGGGCCAAGTCCTCCGCCCTGCTCGACACGGCGCTGCAGGTGTTCGACGAGGTGGGCAACGCGCACGGCCGGGCGCTGGCACTGCGCTACATCGGCCTGTCCGAGCACTTCCGGGGCCGCCACGACGAGGCCCTGGCCCTGTACGAGGCCGCCCTGCCCCCGCTGCGCGAGGCCGGCGACCGGGCGGCGGAGGCGCACGTCCTGGGCTGCATGGCGCAGATCGCGATCCTGCGGGAGGAGTTCGAGACCGCCGACGCCCGGCTGCAGGAGGCTCTGGCCATCTGCAAGGGCGTCGGCTACCAGCGCGGCCAGGCCCAGGCGCTGTGGCGGCTCGGCGAACTCCACGCGCACCGCGGCGACACCACCCGGGCCGCCGAGGCCTTCACCGAGGCCCTCGAACTGGTGCGTCAGCGCCGCGACACGCTCGGCGAGGCGTACATCCTGTGCGGGCTGGGCGAGACGCGGATCCTGCAGGGCAGGCTCGCCGACGCGCGCGACACCCTCGTCGAGGCCCGGCGCACCGCCGGGGACGCCGGGCAGGCGGTCGCCTACGCCCGCGCCTGCCTGTCGCTGGCCCGGGCCGTGACCGCCCTCGGCGAGCCGGCGTGGGCGGAGGAGCTGCTGCGCGAGGCCATCAGCGTCTCCGGGGACGGCGCCGCGCCCATCTGGGAGAAGCGGGCCCAGGCCGCCCTGGAGGGGCTGTCCGGGGATCCCATCACGGGCTTCTCCTGCCCCTGAACAGCCCCTGAGCCGTCCCTGATCTCCTCCGCTCCCGGACCGCCCGCGCCGGAGAACGCGGAACCGCCGGACACACCGGCACAGCCGGAAACGCCGGAAACGCCGAAGGGCTCCGGGACGTCGTCCTGGAGCCCTTCGCGCGTAGGAGGAGCGGAGAAGCGATCACCCCCACATGTCGCCGCCGTCCGGGAGCCGCAGCGCGCACCTCAGCGGGTCGGCCTTGACGTCGCACGAGAGCGTGACGCCCCCGTGTCCGTTCCCCCCGCCGACCTGGACGCCCCCGTCGCCCACGCCGATCTCGACGACCGCGGAACCGAAGATCAGTCCGCAGGTCACCATGGCCAGTACCAGCTTGGTCTTGCGCATCATCTCGGTCTCCTCTGTTCCGCGGCACCTTGGTGTCTCCGACAGTAGGAGCGAGTGATTTCTCCGCAATTTCGTCAGTCTGTCTTCTCACTTCTCCCGCTCCCGTCCCGGACCTCCCCGCCGCGGAAACGCGGAGGCCATGGAGAACACGGAGGCCCGCGCCCCGGGAACCGGGACGCGGGCCTCCACCCGGCTCGAGCGGCGGGAGTCCCCCGTTCAGACCCGCCCCTGCCGCAGCGCCAGGACCACCAGGACGGCGGCCGCGAGTGCGCCGACCACGCTCCATATCCACCAGTGACCGGCGGCCGCGACCCGCACGGCGCCGATCATGACGGCCCCGAAGGCGACCGCGCTCCCCCCGATGTAGGCGGGCGAGACGCCCGGCCGGCGGCCCGTCCTCCTGCGCGAGGCCATGGCCGCCTGGACGGAGCCCGCCACCAGCGCGGCCACCCCCATCCCGAGGATCCAGGCGGCGCCGCTGACCACGGTGAGCCCGATGCCCATCGCCAGCGCGCCCGCGGCGGCGACGAGCAGGCCGGTGCGGACCGGGGCGGCGTTCCCCCGGTGTACTGCGTTCGTCATTGCTCTCTCCTTCGACTAGCCGACGGGAACCTCCACCGGCAGCCCGGACGCGATGACACCGAGGAGGGCCTCCTCACGGGGCAGGAAGCCCAGCCGGTTCATCATCATGTGGGCCTGGTGGAAGACGAGGTGTTGCGGGGTGAGCCCGATCCGCATCCGGTGGGCCCGGACGAGCGAGTCGTCGATCACCTGTCCCCAGCGGCGCAGCCAGGGGTCGACCGAGCTGTCGGCGCGCAGCTCGCGGGCGATCGAGCGGACCCGGTGCGGGTCCCGCTCGGCGTGCTCGCGCAGCTGGGCCTGCAGCTCCGGCGCGTGTTTGGCGAGGTCGGCCGTCCACCAGGCGAGGTGCCTGTCCCAGTAGCGGGCCCAGCTCACGTTGAGCCTGCGCCGGTCGGCGGGCGGCATCACCGGCTCGGGGCTGAGGTCCTCGGGCCGGCCCTCCAGCATCGCCCGGGTCGCCTCGCACAGCAGCAGCGCCGCCAGCGCAGCCCGTTCGGGGATCTTGCCGAACCTCGCGGTGGCCCAGATGGCCAGGTCGCTGGAGAACTCGAAGACCCGCTCCGCCAGCTCCACGCCGGACGGCCCGCCGTACTTGCCGTACTCGGGCTCGTACAGCGCCGAGGACAGGCCCGTGCCGGAGTCGCCGAGCATGCGCCGCATGGGGATCGGCGCCAGCCAGACCGGGTCGTCCCCGGCCCCTGCCACCACCGCGTCGGCGTGGCGCTGTACCCGGGCCAGGGAACGGTGCATGCGGTCGACGGTCTCCCGGGGACCGAACACCCGCACCCGCAGGTGCGGGCCCGAGGGGTCGGTGTAGCGGATGAAGAACCAGCGGAACGCGCCGTGCGCGCGCGCCTCGGCCACCAGCGGCGGGAGCACCTCGGTGACCAGCAGATCGCTCGCACTGAACCCGCCGGTGTACAGGCGGACGAACCACCACTCGGGAACGTCGAGCACCGGCTCACTCCTCCTCGGGCCGGGGGCGGGACCACCGGATGAACGACACGTGCTCCACCGCGTGGGCCCGCCCGCCGGGCCCGGCCAGCCAGTGGCCGTCGCGCCCGGGCAGGGACTCGGCCAGCGACATCGCCACCACGCCCTCCACCGGCAGGCCCGCCGCGGCGTGCAGCGAGTGCGGGTTGCGGAAGCTGAGCAGGGTGGGCTTGCGCTTGCCGTGCTCCAGCGAGATGCCCGGCGTCTCCAGGGAGACGAAGACCTCCTCGGGGATGCCGTGCCGGCGCCGCCACCGGTCGGCCCGCAGGAAGTAGTCCGCGGGCGACTCGCCCCGCTCCGGGCGCGGGAAGTCCCCGGGCCGCAGCCGCCAGGCGGCCCTGCGGGTGACGACCCGCCCGAACCCCAGCCGCTCGACCTCGTCGACCTCGGCCACCGGCTCGGTGACCGGCTCGGAGGGGCCGCGGGTGCAGGCCATGCGCGCGCCGAGCACCCACGGGTCGCCGAGCACCATCAGGTAGCGCGCCGGGCCGAGCACCATGTGGGCGGGCACCACGCCGAGATAGACCGGGGCGACCGGGGTGCCGTGCGCGTCGAGCAGGCTGAGCGTGCCGCTCGCGGCGTCGTGGACCACCGACAGCTCGCTGACCGCGACCGCGTCGCCCGCGTCGGCCAGCGGCAGCTCGTTCGGCCAGGTGAGCGCGGGGATCGCGCCGGTGCAGGAGTACTGCAGGCCGTTGACGTCGGAGGAGATGACCAGCTCGCGGGGCTGCGCCTCGGGGAAGTTGCCGCCCACCCAGGCCCGCAGCCGGCCCTCCAGCCCGTCGGGGCCGTCGAGCACGTTGCGGAAGCGCGAGACCAGCCCGCCGGACCCGGCGTTGAACTGGTTGACCACCAGCAGGTGGTCGCCCTCGCGGACGGCGCCGAGCGAGCGGGCCGCGACCTGGTAGGCGACCGCGACGGTGGGCGGCGCCGAGCTCGCGCTGACCGGCAGCCAGGCCCGCTCGGTGGCCCGGCCCCGGGTCTGCGCGTCGGCGCGGATCGCCGCGAACAGCCGCCGCGTCAGGTCCGGGGTGTTGGAGACCTCCATGCAGAAGCGCAGGGCGTCCGGGCAGCGGCCGCCGGCGCCGTACCGCTCGACGAAGATCTCGACGAGCATGTCGTACAGGTGGCTGCGGAAGACCATGGGCCGCATCCGCCCCGCCAGCTCGCGCAGGTCGTCGGAGACGTGCTCGCCCAGCGCGGGGACGTCGGTGATCGCCTCGGCGTCGTCGTAGACGGCGAAGCCCGTCCGGTCCTTGGCGACGCCGAGCCTCTCCAGGCCGGCGGCGGCCCGCTCCGTCATCGACTCCAGCGTCCGCACCCGCCGCCCGCCGTCCTGGTCGGCCAGCGCGACGGCGTCGGCGTGCAGCTCCCGCAGGGTGCGGGCGGTGGCCGCGGCGTACTCGGTGCCCACCCGGCGCACGCTCTCGGCCAGGGCCAGCAGCGGGGCCCGGTCACCGCGCGACCAGGGGGCGACCACGCGCAGCATGCCGGCGTCCAGCAGCCGCTGCAGCGCGGCGAAGGGGTCCTCCCCGCCCAGCCTGATCATGTACTCGGCGGCGCCCGCCCGGCCGATCCCGGCCAGCGACTGGAGGATGGAGCGGTAGACGGTGACGTCCACCAGCTCGTCGGTCCGCCAGGCGAAGCCGTCGCCCATCCGGTAGGCCGAGGCCAGGCCCCGCGGCTCGCCGTCGATCGTCCGGACCGCGTTCAGCGGTTCCAGCTCGAAGGCGGTGACCAGCCGCTCGTCGCGGACCAGGGCCTGCAGCCAGGCGAAGACGTGGGTCTGGGACAGGGCGGTGTTGCTCCGGCCGCCGCTGGGTCTGCCGTACAGGCCGATGCCGGTGAAGGTGGAGAAGGGGCTGGTCTTGCGCGCGGCCCTGGCGGCGTAGGACAGGATCGAGCGGGCCGCCTTGCCGCCGGGGTGCAGGCCGCCGACGTCGACGTGCTTGAGCAGGTCGGCGCTGGCGTGCGCGATACCGGTCGCGAGGGCGGGCTCGGCCAGCAGCGCGCCCAGCCGCCGCCCGGTCTCCTCCGTCTCCTCCGCGTATCCGGCGGGCAGCCGCTCCAGCAGCGTGGTCCGGGTCAGGGCGGCCGAGCTCCAGCGGCGGAAGGTCCGGGCCTCCTCGTCCTGCAGCGCGCCGGCGATGCGGTCGAGGTCCTCCCCGGCCACCCGCAGCGGCTTGTCGCTGTGGGTGGAGCGCCGGACCTTCAGCACCAGGCGGCGGAGCGCGGGGTCGTGGTCCAGGGCCGGGACCAGCCGGTAGAGGATGTCGCTGACCGGGTCGGCCAGCTCGGTCAGGAACGCCTCGGAGGTGGCCACGGCGTCCAGCAGGCGGCCGGTCTCCGTCAGGTCGAGGTCGGCCGCGTCCGCGGGCAGGCCGCCCACCCGGTCGATCCGCATGTCCGAGATCTCGATGTCCGGCAGGATCGGGGAGAGCTCCGGGAGGGATCCGGAGAAGGGCAGGATCGCCGTCATCAGAACAGACCCCCCACCATGCCCCACAGGTTCTTCAGGACCAGTACGGCCAGGCCCGCGGCATACAGGAAGCACAGGGCGCCGAACAGCAGGTACCCGGCCCGCTTCCAGCCGGTCAGCGTGTGCATGCTGGAGGGCAGCGGCGAGCGCAGCGCCACGTGGGCCAGGTAGGCGAAGGCCCGGCCGCGGAGGTTGACCGCCCCGGTCGCCGCCGCGATGGCGTGGTAGCCGTCGGAGGGCAGCAGCGGGTTGAGGTTGACCACGGTCAGCAGGGTCTGCAGCACCAGCAGCACGTAGGCGATGTCACCGACCTGTCCCCCGGCGGTCAGCGCCACGACTCCGGTGACGCCGTACCAGATCTGGTCGCTGAAGGGGCCGGCCAGGGCGATCATCACCCGGCCGCCGCGGCTCCTGATGCGGTAGGCGTCGGTCCTGTCGACGTAGGCCACCGGCATGAAGTAGAGCATCAGGCCGACGCCCGCCTCCCTGATGGGGGCGCGCAGATACTGGCAGACCAGGGCGTGCGCGGCCTCGTGGACGACCACCTGCAGGATCAGGATCGGCATGGCCACCCACCACAGCGAGGGGTAGGAGTGGCCGGCGGGGTTCAGCAGCGCGTAGAGGCCGACGCCCATGCTCGCCAGCACGATCGCCACGACCGCGGCGCTCAGCGTCCGGGCGGGGACCTTGCGCAGCAGCGCGGCGACCGGTTCCATGACGTGCTCGACGCGGCCGGTCAGCTTGAGGCGGGGCATGTGCTCGCGCAGCGAGAAGCGCATGATGCGGGACCCGCGGTCCTGGGCGGGGGGCTCGACGGTGAGCACGCCCGCCTGCCGGAGGTCGCCGAGGAAGGCGCCGACCCGGTCGCGGGCCGTCTCGGGGTCGGGGCGGTGGTCGGAGAGCTGGCTGACGATGGTCTCGCCGGTCCGGCTGCCGTCGAGCAGGTCGAGCAGGCGGACGCCGGAGGGGGTGAGCGCGAGATAGCGCCCGGTGGTGTTGTTGTAGAGCAGGGGTCTGTCGTCGATTCCGGTGATGACCTCGACGTCCGGCCTGAGCTGGAGCGGGACGGACGTCATCCAGTCGGCTTCCGCGGCGGCCGAGCCCTGCGCTGCGGTTCGGCCTGCCTGCGCCGGGTCGGCGGAGGTATCCTGGGTGGCGGATCGCATAATGCGCCTTTCTGGTCTCGTGTCGAGAGTGCTGCCTTCACGCTCGACAGGTTTGGGACTACAGCCGGGCCGCCTTGCGTCGCATGTGCCGGGACCTGTGGTGAGGTCCCGGCACTGCTGCGTTACTGGGCCTGTTTACTTGGCCTGTGTCACCGGGCCGATCAGCCGCCGCTGCTGGAGAAGGTGGAGGCGGTGGAGGCCGAGGAGCCGGGGCAGCTGGCGGTGCCGCCGGTGAACGCGGTGTTGGCGGTGGTGAAGCCCGCCGAGGTCACCTCGTCCAGTTCCTCGGCGCCCAGGTCCTCGGCCGCCAGGTCGATCTGGTCCTTGTTGATCTCGCTCATCGGTGTTCCTTCCATGGAGGTGTGAATCCGGGTGGCGCGGGTGCCACGGGAGCGCTGCCTTCGTTCCCGGGACACCCGCGGGGAGCGTCCGGTGGTCCTAGTTGCCGGTGCTGGAGAACGACGACCCGGTGCTGGCCGAGGAGGCCGGGCAACTGGCCGAACCGGCGGTGAAGGCGGTGTTGGCGGTGGTGAAACCCGCCGAGGTCACCTCGTCCAGTTCCTCGGCGCCCAGGTCCTCGGCCGCCAGGTCGATCTGGTCCTTGGGGGTCTTGTCGTCACTCATCTGCGTTCCCCTGTCCGATCAGCCGAAAGACGAGCCGCTGGAGGCGCTGGATGCGGTGGAGGCGGGGCAGGAGGCCGAGCCGGCGCAGCCGGCGCTGCTCCAGGTGCCCAGCAGGTTCGCGTCGGCGAGCTCCTCGACCGAGAGGTCCGGCTCTTCGGCGAACAGGTCGATGTTCTGCTCTTCCATGATCCTTCTTCCTTCTTCGATGGGTTTTCCGGTCTGCCGAGGAATGCCGGGTGGTGGTCCACCCCGCAGCGCCCTTCGCGGGCAGCGGCAGGACGACGTTCAGGACAGCGTGCTCGCGGTGCTCATGGACGCCAGCAGCGCGGTCTCGTCGAGCTGGTAGAGATAGAGCTCGTCGTCGCTGATCTCCTCGGCGAAAAGATCCATGTCCACTTCCGACTCTCCTCAGCGGTCTATGGGATCAGCCGGGCCCGATCAGCCCCAGGTGCCCGTGGTGGTCAGCGAGCTCGCGGAGCTGGCGGGGCAGGAGGCCGAGCCGGCGGTGGTGAGGGAGCTCAGCGAGGCGAGGGCGGCCTCCCCGGGGAGGTCCTCGGCCGCCAGGCCGCTCAGGTCCTCGGCGTAGAGGTCGACGGCGTCGTCCTTCTTCTTGATGTCGTCAGCCATGTCGTCGTTCCTTTCACGAGGTGTTTCCGGTTCTCCGTACGGCGGGCGCCGCACGGAAGTCTCTGCGGGGGCGGCCGTCCCGTCAGGGGGCGGCCGGCTCGGGGACGGGATAGCCCAGCGACACCGCGAACAGCTGCCGCTGCCGGTATCCGTCCAGGTCGACCAGCGGGCGCATGCCCGACTGGAGGAACCCGGCGAACACGCTGCCGACCAGCCCGTGGGCGGCGCTGCGCACCAGGGCCGCGTACGCCAGACCCGAGGCCCTGGCCAGCAGGGTGCGGTGGCCGTGGGTGCCGTGCCGGGCGAGCGCGGTCGACAGGGAGCCGGTGATGGCGAGGATGACGGGGCTGGCGGCGTACTCGATCTGCAGCACCATCTCCTCGGCCGCCCGGCCGTCGGCGAGCCCGGCCAGCGGCACCAGGCGGGCGCCGTCCTCGTCGGCCCGGTAGAGGGCGGGCTCCAGGCCGGCGACCCGGCGGGCGGCGACCAGGACGCCCAGGCCGTTGCCGTCCTCCCAGTCCTGCGGCCAGGCCTCCCGGTCCATCCGGAACGCCGTCGCCAGGGCGGCGGCGATCACTTCGACGGGGACCGGCCGCTCGGCGTAGTCGCGGATCGACACGCGCCGGCGCAGGATCTCCTCCAGCGGCCGGTCCGTCGGCGGGGCCGCGACCGGGCGGACCTCGGGCACCCCGGCGGGCGCGGACCCGCGGGGGCCGACCGGCGGCACCGGGCGCCCGGCCCGGCGCGGGCCGGCCAGCACGTCCTCGGCGGTGAGCCTGCTCTCCTGCCTGAGGTCGCTGAAGAGCGTGGTGTGGTCGCGCAGCGCGGTCATCGGGGCTCCTGCGGGTTGATCGCGAGGACCGCGGTGATCGGTTCCTCGTCCGGGTCGACGGAGAGCAGGCGGGTCAGCGCGGCGTCGTCCCACGCCTGCACCACGCGGGTGGCCAGGCCCCGGTCCGCCGCGACCAGCCGGAGCTGGGTGAGGGCGACGCCGGCGTCGAGGTGGAGCACCCGCCAGGCGAAGGTGGAGTACTTCGACCCCACCCGGGCCAGCGCCCCGGTGATCACGATGACGGCCTCGGCGTCGGGCAGGCCGGCGATCGGCGCGTGCGGGTCGGCCCAGGACAGGTCGGCCAGCCGGTGGGTGTCGATGCGGTAGCCGTACACCGCGGGGTCGAGGCCGGAGACGTCGCGGGCGATCACGTGGAGCTGGGCCGAGCCGAGGTTGCCGCCGGTGGGGGCCCAGCGCTGCACCTTCCGCGCGGCGTCCGGGCCGTCGTCGCGCAGGCCGCCGGCCCGCCGCAGCAGCGCCCCCAGCGTGACCGCGTCGATCCGGCGCGGGTCCGGCACGTGCGTGCCGGCCGGGACGGGGCCGAAGACGGTGTCGGGCTCGTCGGGCAGCTCCACGTACCGGGCGGAGGGCCAGCGTTTGCACTCCACCTGCAGCGCCAGGTTGCCCGGGCGGTAGTGGATCTGGTGGTCGCGCGGGTTGGTGAGACGGCGGGGCGGGAAGCTGACCGACTCCTCGTAGGCCAGGGCCACCGGAACCCCGGGCTCCGGATCGCCTCCGCCGGTGCAGCGGGGACAGCCGGGCAGCGCGGCCAGCGGATAGGACCGCTGGAGCCAGGTGCCGAGGTCGACCCGGACCAGCCCGTGCAGGACGTGGGTGGAGCCGACCCGGGACAGCAGCGCCACCACGTCGGCCGCGATGAGCGCGGCGGCGGTGTCGGCGGCGTGCCCGGGGTCGAGCGTGGCCGGTCCCTCCTCCCGCGCCGCCTCCCGCTGCGCGGTCACGCAGTCGGCGCAGGCGGTGAAGGAGGTGTCGACGTACGGCCCCAGCCAGGCGATGTCGCCGTCCAGGTGGATCGGGAGCACCGGGACGCCGGCGTCGGCCGCCCGCCCGCCCGACGACAGGACGAGGTCCACCCCGTCGCCGCCGCCCCACGGCTCCACCCTGCCCACGCCCGCGGCCAGCAGGAGCCGCCGTACGGCCCCGGCCAGCGCCGGGTCGTCGATCGCCAGGGCGACCCCGGAGCGGGCCAGCCGCCGTACGGCGTCGCCTCCGGAGATGTTGACCCGGCTGGAGTCGATCGAGCGGGTCAGGAAGGTCGCGATGTGCTCCGGGGTCCCCTCGGGGATCTCGGGGCCGTCGGCGTCCTCCAGCATCCCGCAGGTGTACAGCAGGGAGATCGCCTGGTGGAGGTGGCCCGGCGGCAGGTCCAGGTCGGCGGCCAGCTCCGGCAGCCGCCTGCGGCCGTCCAGCTCGGGCAGGAGCCGGGGGATGAGCTCCCTGGCGGCGGTGCCGCGCAGCGCCTGCCGGGTCGGGGTGCCCTCGACGAGCAGGCCGTCGGGGAGCGGGAGGGTCACCAGGCCGGGGACCAGGCGGGGACGCCCGGGCATCCGGAACTGGGGGTCGGTGGCCACCGCGTGGCTCATCGCCTCCGCGGGGACCAGGCTGGGCTTGGCCATGCTTCGTCCCATCACTAGTGGCCGGCCGGGGCGAGGATGCCCGGCAGTTCGTCGGCGAGGTCGCGCCAGGTCGACTCCCGCTGGTCGGGGGTGGTACGGCAGCGCCGGCACCCGTGCACCCCGACGACCGCGGACCGGCCGAGCGTCCCGTCGAGCAGGTGGACGTGGCGCACGTGCCCGGCCTCGGCCGCTCCCCCGTCGGTCAGCAGCGAGCCGGCCAGCTGCACGGTCAGCAGGGCCGCCAGCTCGGCGTGGTGGGGCAGATATCCCCGGGGCCCGAGCGCGGGGTCCGGGTCGTAGGCCTCGGCCAGCACCGCGCCGAGCCGGTGGGTCGGGTCGTGCTGGCGGCGGCGGGTCTGGAAGCAGCCGGCGCAGGCGCCGTGCCCGGGGGCCGCGACCGGCCCGACCCGCAGCCTGGGGTGCTCCAGCACGACCGGGAACCAGGGGGTCCGGTAGGCGAAGGAGGCGCCGTCGAGGGTCTCCTCCAGCCGCGGGGCGGGCCGGAAGGAGGCCAGCACGCGGACCCTGGCGTTCGGCCAGAGCGAGGGGTCGAGGTAGCCGTGCTCGTCGGCCGGGGTGACGGCCACGTCGCCGGAGCGCTCGCGCACCCGCTCGGCCACGTCGGCGCCGAAGTCCCCGAGGGTGATGATGTGGAGCTCGCGCATCGCGGTGTCCTCCTTTCTAGGCGAAGGGCTGGGGGAGGGGGTTGAGGTCGGCCTCGGCGTGCACCGGGTAGCCCAGGCGGGCCGGCGCCTCGTAGAGGCGGGGGTGGGCCGTGTAGCGGGCGGTGTGCACGAAGGACAGCGGCATCAGCTGCGGGATGATCACCCGGACCACCCGGAAGCCGACGTCCCTGGCCTCGTCCGTGGTCACCTCGACGGCGATCACGTCGCACCCGGCGGCCTTGAGCCGCTCCACCAGCAGGCGCAGGTCTCCCGCGGCCGTCCCGGTGGACAGGTTCGGCATGGACGACAGCGTCCTGCGCTCCCGCCCGTCGAGCAGGAAGGCGAAGTCGCCGGCCCGCTCCGGCGCGCCCATGTAGGAGGCGCCGTGGAAGACGTGGAGGAACTCGTCGGGGTCCTCCGGCCGGGGCCGCGGCACCTGCATCGCGATCCTGGACGACGCCGACTCCCGCATGATCTTCCCGATCGAGGTGACCGGGTCGAGGTCGGTGTTGCACATCACCAGCTGGCCCAGGACCTCGTTGTCCGGGGTCACGTCGATCGAGTAGATCGTCGGGATGCCCAGGTCGGTGGTCGCGTCGTAGAACAGGGTCCGCACGTGGCTGGCCCGGTGCCGCTCGGCGTACGGCGCCAGCCGTTCGGGGATCTCATCCAGCTCGATGCGCGGCCAGGGGATGCGCTGCAGCCAGGTCAGGGAGATCGAGTCGCGCTCCACCACCTCGCAGATCGCGCCGACCAGCGCCGCCGACAGGTCGGAGTGCGCCGCGCAGCCGGTCGAGATCGGCATGGTGAACCGCTCCGCGGCCGACTTGGCCCTGATGTGCATCCAGACCATCACCGCCGGCACCCAGACCGGCCGGTTGCCGGTGAGCGACCAGCCCCGGGTCCAGCGCATCGGCCCCGAGGGGTCGGGGGCGGTGACGATGCTCTTGGGGTGGGCCAGCTCCTCCGGGGTGCAGCGGGGGACGGTGCCCAGGTCGAGAGCCTCCTCGCCGAGCTCCTCCGCGGTGGCCCAGCGCAGGGCCGACTCGTCGAAGACGCAGCTGGAGTAGCGCTCCAGGGACTCGGCGACGCAGAGCCGGCCGGCCCGTTCGGTGCCGAGGGCGCCGCCCGCCCCGTCCATGCCGCCGCGGATGTCGGATCCCGCGGCGGACTCGGCGATGTTGGCCGAGACGGCGGTCAGGTCGCCCATGGAGGCGGTGAAGATCGAGAATCGGGGCTCGCCCGGGTGGTTGGGCAGCTGCTGCACGCGGCTGGCCAGCCCGTAGGAGCCGACGAGGTCGTCGAGGTCGGTCAGCTTGCCCAGGGGCTCGCCCGTCGAGGTCGGCTTGCCCACGGGCTCACCCGTCGAGGTCGGCTTGCCGGGGGGCTCGCCGGTCGAGGCCCGCTGTTCTCCCGCCGCGGAGGGGGTCTCGATGGTCATCGCTTCTCACCGTCCGTCCAGCTGAAGAGGGCGACGGCCGCGGCCGAGGCGGCGACGGCCACCCCGGCCATCACCAGCCAGGCGATGACGATCGGCCCGCCGGCCACGCCGACCAGGTCCTGCCGGAGCGCGTCGGCGAAGTAGGTGGTGGGCAGGTGCTCGGCGACGGCGCGCACCGTCCCGGGCAGGATGTCCAGCGGGAGGAAGACCCCCGAGAGCATCAGCAGCACCGGCATGGCCAGCGCCAGCACGCCGTTGGCGAGTTCGGCGTTGCGCATCCGGGCCGCGACGAGATAGCCCACCGCGAAGAGCATGGCCAGTCCGAGGGCGCAGGTGACCAGCAGCCTGCCGATCGCGGACGGCTCCAGGAACCCGGTGGCCAGGGCCGCCGCCGACAGGGCGGCGAGCTGGCCGATGGCGATCGCGAAGCGCACCGGCGCCTGGGCCAGGATGAAGGTCGTCCTGCTCAGCGGAGTCGTGCCCAGCATCCGCAGGGTGCCCTTCTGGCGCAGCGAGATCAGCGGGGTCGCGGTGCCGAAGAAGGCCAGCGACATGAACGCCATCATCAGCACCGCCGGGATGCCCGCCCGCATGGGGTCGAAGCCGCCCCCACCGTCTGCGGGGTTGAGCGTGCCCATGAACAGGAACATCGCCATGAAGACGAGCGGGAAGACCAGGACGAAGAAGAAGCTGCGGGGGTCCCGGATCAGCTCGCGGGCGTTGGCCCTGGTCAGCTCGGCGAACGCGCCGGGTCTGCGGCCGGTGTCCGGGACCGCGGTCAGTGCGGTCATCGGCCCGCTCCGTTCCGTTCGGCGGCGGTGCTCCCGTGGTGCTCGGCGGCCAGTTTGAGGAAGACGTCCTCCAGCCGGCCGGTGCGGACCTCGATGTGCCGGGCGGACAGGCCCGCCACCGCGCGGACCACCTCGTCGGTGTCGGAGGTGGTGACGGTCACCCGGGAGCCGTCGACGCTGACGCCGCTCACGCAGTCCAGCGCCTCGATCTCCGCCAGGTCGGCCCCGGTCTCGAAGGACACCTCGTGCGCGACGCCGAGCCGGTGGACCAGCTCGCGGGGCGTGCCCAGGGCGACCAGCCGGCCGCCCACGACGATGCCGACCCGGTCGCACAGCTCGGTGGCCTCGGTCATGTCGTGCGTGGTCAGCAGCACCGTGGTGCCCTCGACGCGCTCGGCCCTGATCAGGTCCCAGAGCTGCTGGCGCGCCTGCGGGTCCAGCCCGGCCGCGGGCTCGTCCAGGACGAGCACCTTCGGGTTGGCGATGACCGCGACGCCCAGCAGCAGCCGCCGGCGCTGGCCCCCGGACAACGCCTTGGCCTTGACCGCGGCCTGCTCCCGCAGCCCGATGCGGTCGAGCGTGTCGGCGACCGCGCGGGGCCGGGCGTGCAGGGAGGCCCACAGCCGCAGCGTCTCCTCCACCGTGAGGGTGGGGAACAGCGACGCCTCCTGGGGCTGCACGCTCACCTGCCGGACGAACTCCCCGCGGTCGCGCAGCGGGTCGAGGCCCAGGACCTCGATGCCGCCCTCGGTGGGCTCGCGGAGGCCGACCAGGCACTCCACCGTCGTCGTCTTGCCCGCGCCGTTGGGGCCGAGCAGTCCGAAGACCTCGCCGGGGGCGATGGCCAGGCTGAGGCCGTTGACGGCGCGATGCCCACCGTAGGCCTTCACCAGGCCGCTGATCTCGATCGCGGGTTTCTGGTCGGGACTCGCGGGTGACTCCGTGCGCTCGGCACGTTTCCCGCTGTCGAGCATTACCATGCCGTTCTCTCTCACTGCCGTGACCTGCTGTTCGATCTATGGCTGTGAGATTAGGAACGGTGGATTTCGTCTTGCTTTTCTCGGTGTTTTCGGGGATTTCGCGGGCTATGCGGCTTTCGTCGGCCCGATAAAGTCCCAGGTCAGGCCTTGGGCTCGGCCGGCTTCACCAGGGTGGCGTAGACGATCACGTTGTCGTCGTACTCGTCCTCGTCCCAGTCGAACTTCCCGCCGCAGGTGATCAGGCGCAGGCCGTCCTCCAGATAGACCTTGTCGGCGGGGAAGTCGTGCTTGGACACCTGCTCGATGGAGTCCACCCGGTACTGGGCGACCTTGCCGTCGCTCCGCACGACCTTGATGGCCTGCCCCTCCCGCATCTCCTTGAGCCGGTAGAAGACCGCCGGGTCCGTCTTGGTGTCGACGTGCCCGAGGATCACCGCCGGCCCCGGGTCGCCCGGGACCACGCTGTCCTTCACCCACCCGGCGTGGTCCGGTTTCTCGTACGGCGGCAGCTCGATCTCCCCGTCCTCGACCCCGAGCTTCATCAGCGGCGCCTTGATGCCCAGGGAGGGGATCTCGATGCGGCTGGGCACGACTGTGGAAACCTCCGCGCGCTCCTGGCCGCCACCCCTGTTGAAGGCGACCAGGACGGCTCCGGTGATGACTCCGGCCACGATGATCCGTGACCAGCGGGACTCTCCCATCGCGGTCTACAGACGGCGCCGCCGCGCGACGACCACACCGGCGCCGCCCGCCACGGCCGCCGCCACCAGCGCGGCGGTCAGGCCGATCGACGTGCCGGAGTCCTCGGGTCCGCCGGCCGCGGTGCCGCCGCCTCCGGTGCCCGGAGCCTTGGTGGCGATGATGGTGCGGGTGGTGGTCGGCTGGGGGGTCGGCGAGCTGGTCTGCAGGATCCGCAGAGTGGCGCTGCCGGTGTCGTTGGTCCCCTCACACCTGACGGTGACCTCGTACTCGCCGGGATCGGCGTCCTCGACGATCGTGGCCTGGCCCCGCACCCACGGCCGCGGCGTGGGCGTGCTCGTGCCGGGAGTGGCCGGCGTGGGCGTCACCAGGATCGGGTCGAGCGTGATCGCGGTCTCGAAGATCTCCGACGCCGCGGTGCCCTGGTGCGCGGGACCGCCCTGGGGGATCGGGCAGTTCGCCAGCACCCACACCTTGCCGCCGGCGCGCGCGCTGGAGGGCTGGAGCTGGACCTCGATGTCCGCGCGGGGAGCTCCCGTCGTGGTCGCCGCGGGAGTGGGTGTTCCCGTGGGGTTACCCGAGTTCGCTTCGGCCGTGCATCCGGTTATTCCGGTCAGGGCGATGGCCCCGAGAACCGCGACAAGCTTGACCCTTGGCACTGTCGCTCTCCACTTCGCACTCCGGCCGACGACCCTCGCCCGGCACGACTTCCCACCTGCTCCCCATTAAACATGGGCAAACCCAGAGAAGTCGATCATCATCCGTAATGATCTAGACCAAGTGGGACGTAGTGCCAGGTTGCCAGGCTTGACGCCATTACGCGGGCGAATCAGGCGACATCAGAGAATTATGGAATGTCGTGGGGCCCGGCGGTCTCCCCGGACTGGGCGACGCCGATGGGGCCGGTGCCGCGCGCCGTACGGGACCGGACCGCTCGCCCGGGACCTGCGCCGCGCGGCCGTACCCGGCCGGGGTTCGCAGGGATTCAGACGCCGGGGTTCAGACGACGCCCGCCCAGCGGGGGCCGACGCCGCGCAACCGCACCGTGCGCTCGTCGTCCGCCTCGCCCCGGTCGATCATGATCTCCAGCCGGTCCTCGGCCAGCCCCTCGACCAGGCCCTCGCCCCACTCGACGACCGTCACCGACTCCTGCAGGGAGGCGTCCAGGTCCAGGTCGTCGACCTCCAGGTCCCCGCCGAGCCGGTAGGCGTCCACGTGCACCAGCGCGGGACCGTCCACGAGCGAGGGGTGCACCCGGGCGATCACGAAGGTCGGGGAGGTGATCGGCCCGCGGACCTTGAGCCCCTCGGCGACGCCCTGCACCAGGGTCGTCTTGCCCGCGCCCAGCGGGCCGGACAGCACCGCCAGGTCCCCCGGCCGCAGCAGGCCGGCCAGCTCCGCGCCCAGCTCCCGCATCTCCTCGGCGGTCGCCATGATTCTCACCGTTCGCTCACTCCTGTATGTCCACCGCCACCCGCTTCAGCAGGTCGCGCAGTGCGTCGTTGACCGCCCCCGGCCGCTCCAGCTGGACCAGGTGCGAGCTGTCGGGAACCTCCGTCAGCCGGGCGCGCGGCAGCGCCGCAGCGATCGCCTTGCTGTGCTCGACGGGCGTCAGCCAGTCGTCGTCACCGACCACGATGGAGGTGGGCACGTCGTCCAGCACGTCCAGCGCGCTCAGCTTGTCATGCGACATCAGCGCCGGGTAGAAGTTCGCGATGACCTCGAAGGGGGTGGAGCGGATCATCGACTCGACGAAGTCCACCACCGTGGGGCTGACGTTCTTGGAGTCGCCGAAGCCCAGGTAGCGCAGGACCAGGAAGGCGACGTCGTTGGCCGCGTGGCGGCCCTTGTCCACCAGGGAGCCCCGGCGGCCCAGCATCGACACCGTCCCGGGCGTGACCTTGTGCACCGCCTTGGACAGCAGCGCGGGCAGGCCCAGGGAGACCTCGGCCAGCTTGCCGGCGGAGGTGGAGATGAGCGCCACGCCCTTGACCCTGTCGCCGAAGAGCTCGGGGTGCCGGTCGGCGAGCGCCATGATGGTCATCCCGCCCATGGAGTGCCCGATGAGCACGCACGGGCCGGGCACCAGCTCCTGCAGGACCTCGTACAGGTCCTCGCCGAGCCGGTCGATCGTCGAGTTGTCCGCGCCGGTGCGGGACGACCGCCCGTGGGAACGCTGGTCCCACAGCACCAGACGGTGATAGTCGCGCAGGTCGCGCCGCTGGTAGTGCCAGGAGTCCAGGTTGAGGGTGTAGCCGTGGCACAGCACCACGGTCAGCGGGCTCTCCTCGGGACCGTCCACCTCCGCGTGCAGGGCGGCGCCGTCGGAGGTGACGACCGTGACCTGCCGCCCGCGCAGCTCGCCGAGCGGCTCGCTGGCCTCGGGGTCGGGGCGGAGCCTGATCCGGCCGATGGCGTATCGCTTGGCGAAGGCTCCGGCCGCCACACCGGCGGACGCCGCACCGACGATCGCACCGGCGATACCGACCTTACGTCGTCGCGTAGTCGTCATTCAGACCCCCTTCACCGGTAGACGCGTGGCACGCGCGAACCGATCCTGGTCACGATCTCATGAGTGATCGTGCCGAGGGAATCCGCCCATTCCTGCGCGGTCGGCTCGCCCTGCGAACCGTCACCGAACAGAATCACCTCATCCCCCTCGGCCAGCGGGTCTTCTCCCACATCGATCACGAACTGGTCCATGCAGACCCGCCCGGCGATCCGCCGTCGCCGGCCGCCCGCCAGCACCTCCGCCCTGTTGGTGGCGTGCCGCAGGACGCCGTCCGCATACCCGAGCGGGACCAGACCAAGCGTTGTTTCGCGATCCGTAACATATAGGTGCCCATAGGACACACCTGAATCGGCGGGCACCCGCTTCACCAGGGCGATCCGCGCCGCGAGCGTCATCGCCGGGCGGAGACCGAAGTCGCCCAGCTCGGGGATGGGGCTCAGCCCGTAGGCCGCGATGCCCGGCCGCACCATGTCATAGCGCGCCCGCGGGAGCGTCAGGTTCGCCGCGGAGTTGGCGATGTGGCGGATCACATGGGATCCCCCCGCGCCCGCCTTCTCGGCGACGCCCAGCGCCTCGTCGAAGGCGTCGAGCTGGACGTCGATCGACGGGTGCCCCGGGATGTCGGCGCACGCGAAGTGCGACCAGAGCCCGACGATCTCGACCGTGCCCTCCGCCTGCCGGGCCAGCGCCCGGTCCAGCAGCACGGGCCAGTCCGCCGCCGCCGCGCCGCCGCGCCCGTTGCCGGTGTCGACCTTCAGGTGCAGCCGCGCCGCCCTTCCGGTACGGCCCGCCGCCTCGGCGATGGCGTCCACCAGCCACGGCGCGCCCGCCGACAGCTCCACGTCCGCGGCCAGCGCGTCGTCCAGCGGCTCGCCCGGCGGGAGGATCCACGACAGGATCGGCGCGGTGACCCCGGCGGCCCGCAGTTCCAGGGCCTCGCGTATGTAGGCGGTGCCGAGCCGCTCGGCCCCGCCTTCCAGGCACGCCCGCGCGCCGGCGACGAGCCCGTGCCCGTAGGCGTCGGCCTTGACCGCGACCATGGTCAGAGCCCCCGGGGCGTGCTCGCGCAGCAGCGCGACGTTCTCCCGGATCGCGGACAGGTCCACCCGCGCCTCGGCAGGAGTCATCGGGAAGCTCATATTTCCAGTCTGGCAGCTCGCCCCCGGTGCCGAGGCCGATTCGTGACCGACCTCATGACCTCGGGGAGCGCCTCGGCCACGTCCCCGGCGGCCAGCGGGCCGTACCTTCCGGCGATCCCGTGGAGGTACGCCGCGCACGAGGCCGCGTCGTAACAGTCGAGCCCGGCCGCCAGCAGCGTCCCCGCCAGCCCGGCCAGCACGTCCCCGGTGCCGCCGGTGGCCAGCCAGGGGCTGCCGGTCGGGTTGACCCTGACCGGGTCGCCCTCCCGCGCGACCACCGTGGTCGAGCCCTTCAGCAGCACGGTCACGCCCAGCTCGGCGGCCGCCAGCCGGGCGTACTCCAGCCGCCGGGCCTCGATCTTCCCCCGGGACACCTGCAGCAGCCGCGACAGCTCACCGGCGTGCGGGGTGATCAGCACGGGCGCGTCCCTGCGGAGCAGCGACCTGTCGTGCGCGATGAGCGTCAGGCCGTCGGCGTCCACCAGCACGGGGACGTCACCGGCCAGGATCGCACGGGCGACGGCGTGCGCCTCGGTCCCGGTGCCGAGCCCGGGTCCCAGCACCCACGCCTGCACCCGGCCGACGTCCTCGATCCGCTTGCCGAGGTCCACCCCGCCGGCCTCCGGGCTCGCGTACCGGGTGCCCGTCTCCGGGCCCGTGCGGCCGTCGTCCCGCGCCGGGGCCAGCTCGGTGACGACCGCCTCCGGCCAGCGGGCCCGCACCTGGGCCACCGGCTCGGCGACGCCCGCGTAACGCACCATGCCCGCCCCGGCCCGGATCGCGCCCCCCACGGCCAGCACCGCGGCGCCGGTGTAGCGGTGGCTGCCGGCCGCGATGCCGACGACGCCCCGGCGGTACTTGTCGGAGCGGGCGTCGGGCCTGGGCAGCAGCGCGGCGACGCCCTCGCCGGTGAGCTCGGTCACATCGGGATCCGGCAGGTACGGCCCCAGCCCGATGTCGACGAACTCCACCCGGCCCGCGTACTCGCCTCCCGGATCGACCAGCAGCCCGGTCTTGAGCGCTCCGAACGTGACGGTGACATCCGCCCGGACCGCCTCCCCGTCGACCCGCCCGCTGCTCGCGTCCACCCCGCTCGGCACGTCCACCGCGACCACGGCGCCGGGGGCCTCACCGGCGATCGCCGCCAGCGTCGCGTACGGCTCCCGCAGGGCCCCGCTCCCGCCGATCCCGACCAGCCCGTCCACGACGAGGTCGGCGTCCTCGATCACCCGCCGGGCCGCCTCCGTACCGCCTCCGCCGTCGCGCAGGTCCAGGACCCGGCCGCCGGACCGGCGCAGGGCCGCGAGACCGTCCCGGTGCACCCGCGACCCGGCCAGCACCGCGTGCACCCGGGTTCCCCTGGCCGCCAGCCGGGCCCCGGCGTAGAGGGCGTCGCCGCCGTTGTCGCCGCTGCCGATCAGCAGCGCGACGCGGGAGCCGTACACCCTCCCCAGCGTCGCGGCGCAGTGCACGGCGAGCCCGGTGGCCGCCCGTTCCATCAGCGTGCCCTCGGGCAGCGTCGCCATCAGGGCCGCCTCGGCCGCCCTGATCTGGTCGGAGGTGTACGCCGGTCGCGTGAGGCCGTGACGGGCGCGTGGTTCGCGGGGTCGTCCTCCCATGGTCCGAGAGTACGGCAGCGATCACAGCCGCCCACGGCGGAGACACGGCCCTCGATCCCGCCGACGCGTCGAGCGGTCCCGCGTCACACCTGCTCGGTGGGCATGGCCACGATCTGCGGGAGGTTGACGTGCCGGGGACGCCCGACGGTGAAGGCGATCAGCTCCGCCAGGTCGGCGTCCGACAGCCAGTCGAAGGCCCGGCGCCAGTCCTCGAGCATCGAGTTCGCGTCCGGGTGGTCGACGTGCCCCTGCAGTTCGGTGGCCACCAGGCCGGGCTCGATGTTGGTCACCCGGACCCTGCGCGGGCCGAGCTCGGTGCGCAGGTTGCGGGAGAAGTGGGTCACCGCGGCCTTCGTCGCGCAGTAGACCGCGAAGTTCGGGAAGGCCGCACTGGCCGCGATCGAGGAGATGTTGACCAGGTCGGCGGTACGGCCGTCGGCCGCGGCGGCCAGCAGGTCGGGCAGGAAGGCGTCGACCACGCGCAGCGCGCCGGTGAGGTTGGTGTCGATCATGCGCTGCCATTCGCCGGTGCGGCCGTCGGCGAATGGCGCGGCCAGCATCACGCCGGCGTTGTTGACCACCAGGTCGGCCCGGCCGAGCTCCTCGGTGACGCGGGCCGCGCCCGCCCGCACCGAGGCGGGGTCGGTGATGTCGACCTGGACGGGCAGCGCCGCCTCCCCCAGCTCGGCGGCCAGGCCGTCGAGCCGGTCGGTACGGCGGGCCAGCAGCGCGACCCGGGCGCCCTGGGCGGCCAGCGCCCGGGCGGTGGCGGCGCCGATCCCGCTCGACGCGCCGGTCACGACGGCGATGCGGCCGGTGAGCGGCAGGGTGGCGGCAGTGTTCTGTACGGCGGTGACGGTCATCGCGTCCAGTTCCCTTCGGACATCGGGTGTTCTCGGAGACCATGCTGCGGGGGCCGCCGGATGTGACCCAGGGTGCTGTCCGGCCGGGGTCCGGGGAGCCTGGGTCTGACAGAACCAGGATGAGAACGGCGCGGGCCCTCATACTGGACGCCGTGAACAAGCGCGCGGAGCTGGCCGAGTTCCTGCGGACCCGCCGGGCCCGGCTGCGGCCCGAGGACGTGGGCCTGCAGCCGTTCGGCGGGTCCCGCCGCCGCGTCCCCGGACTGCGCAGGGAGGAGCTGGCCCAGCTCGCCGGGGTGAGCGTGGACTACTACGTACGGCTGGAGCAGGGCCGTACGAACAACGTCTCCGAGGAGATCCTGCAGGCGGTCGCACGCGCGCTGCAGCTGGACGAGACCGAGCACGCGCACCTGCGCAACCTCGCCCGCCCGGCGCCCGCGCGACGCCGGCCCGCACCCCGCCCGGAGCGGGTGCGCCCGGGGCTGCAGCGTCTGCTGGACATGGCCGAGGGCATCCCCGCCTACGTCATCGGACGCCGCAGCGACATACTCGCCTGGAACCGGATGGCCGCGGCGGTGTTCGTCGACTTCGGCGCGCTGCCGCCGGCCGAGCGCAACTGGGCACGGATGATCTTCCTGAACGAGGACGTCCGGGCGCTGTTCGCCAACTGGCGGCTCAAGGCGCAGGAGACGGTGGCCTACCTGCGTCTGCGCGCCGGGGCCCACCCCGACGACCCGCAGCTGGCCGCGCTGGTCGGCGAGCTGTCGGTCAAGAGCGAGGACTTCCGCCGCTGGTGGGCCGATCACAACGTCAAGGACAAGATCAACGGCCGCAAGGTGGTGCACAACCCGCTGGTCGGCGAGCTCGTGCTGGACTACGAGTCGTTGCGCCTGCCCGACGACCCCGACCAGGTCCTCGTCGTCTACACCGCCGAGGCCGACTCTCCCTCGGAGACCTCGCTGCGGCTGCTGGGCAGCTGGCGTGCGCAGGATGTCGCCCGGCCGGACCGGCACGCGGAGCGCCCCTCCCGATAGGCGGGCGCACCGGCCCGGCCGTCCCTTCCTCGACCCGGCCTTCTCGGCTCAGCCTTCCTCGACCACGACGCGGACGGTCTCCACGTTCGAGTCGGCCGCGTCCGGCACGACCATGCCCGCCTCGACGCCGCTGCGCAGGTAGCCGATGACCTCCTCGTTCAGCCGCTCGCCCGGCAGGGCCGCGGGGATGCCGGGCGGGTACGGGGTCAGCAGTTCCGCGCTGATCCGCCCCGCGGCCTTCTGCCAGGGCACGTGTTCGGCCGGGCCGAAGAACGCGTCCCTGGGCAGCATGGCCTGTTCCAGCCGCAGCTCCCCCGGCGGCGGGATCTCCACCCGGGACGGGGAGGGCAGCTCGCCGGCGCGGTCGCCGAGGTCGCGCAGCGCCGTCAGCAGCCTGCCGACGGTGTGCTCGTCGTCGGCGTGGGTCAGCTGGACGCCGATCCTGCGGTGGTCGGACAGGCCCACGTTGATGCGGTGGTGTTCCCGCAGCCAGTCGGCGACCTGGTAGCCGGCCTTGCCCAGGCCGGTGAGGTCGATGATCACATGTAGCGGGTCGAAGTCGAAGGCCAGCCCGGGCCCGCAGAGGTCGTCGCGGCCGTACACGTGCAGCCCCTCGATCTCCGCGATGCGCGAGCGCACGTCGGCGACCAGCGGGAGGAGCCGGTCGTAGACGGCGCGGCCGTGCTCGACCATCTGCCGGCGCCAGCCGTCCAGGGCGGCGTAGATCAGCACCGACGGGCTGGTGGTGCTGAACAGGTCGGCGCGCTCCTTCAGCAGCTCGGGTGCGATGAGATCGCCCTGGAGATGGAAGACCGAGCTCTGTTCCAGGCCCGATCCCATCTTGTGGATGGAGGTGACGCACACGTCCGCCCCCGCGTCCATCGCCCAGGAGGGCAGGTCGGGGTGGAAGGGCAGGTGCGCGCCCCACGCCTCGTCGACGATCAGCGGCTTTCCCCGGCTGTGGCACACCTCGGCGAGAGCGGCCAGGTCGGTGCAGGTGCCGTACGGGGTCGGGGTGACCACCAGCACCCCCTTGGCGTCCGGATGCTCCTCCAGCGCCTTCTCGAACGACTCCGGGGCGGGCGGGTGGGCGAAATGCCGTTCCGCGTCCCACTGCGGGTCCACCCACACCGGGCAGATCCCGGACAGGATCAGGCCCGCCACCACCGACTTGTGCGCGTCCCTCCCGATCACCAGCCGCTCGTGCGGGCCGGCCACCGACAACATGGCCGCCTTGACCGACAGGGAGCTTCCGCAGGTGGAGAAGAACGTGTGATCGGCGTCGACCGCGTCGGCCATCAACTGCTCGGCCTTCTCCAGCAGCCCGTCCGAGGAGGTGCGGTCGTCCAGGCCGCTGACGGCCAGCACGTCGGAGCGGAACACCGCCTCGCCCAGCACCGCGGTGACCCGGGGATCGGCGCCGCGCGCCTGCTTGTGCCCGGGCGGGGTGAACGGAAGCTGATCACTATCGTGATAGGCCGCCAGGGCCTCGAGTATCGGTGCCTGCGAATGATCCATGACCTGCGACTGCCCGCCTCGCCGACATGGAAACGGGCGGCCTGCCTGGTCGGACGCGTACGGGCGACAGCTCGTCTAGCTCTCGGCGATCACATAGGCGACGGCGACGCCCCCGTCGTGGGACAGGGAGACGTGCCAGCGGGTCACCCCCAGCGCGGCGGCCACCTCGGCGGCCCGGCCGGTGACCCGCAGTCCGGGACGGCCGTGCTCGCCGGTCACCACCTCGGCCTCCACGTGGAGCAGACCGGGCGGCGCCCCCAGCGCCTTGGCCACGGCCTCCTTGGCCGCGAAGCGCGCGGCCAGGGACTCCACCCGCAGGTCGCGCTCCGCCTCGGTGAACAGCCGCGTCCGCAGCCCGGGCCTCCGGGCCAGCGTCTCCTCGAACCTGGCCACGTCCACCACGTCCACGCCGATCCCCACGATCATCCGCCCAGCGTAGTGTTCCGCTGCCGCTGCGAACCCGCCCTGGTGAGCGCGGCGAGCGCGACGAGTACGCCGAGCACGGCGAGTACGGCGGGCGCGAGAGGAGGGATGGGCGGTACGGGCGCGGTGGGCGCGGCGGGCGCGACGGGTACGGTGATCAGTGCCGCCGGCACGGTGGACAGCTCCGGGGCCTTCGGGGCCTGCGGCGGGGCGGGGAGGTGGGTCCCGGCGGGCAGCAGCGACTCGCATGCCCTCACCGCCGAGCCGTACTCCGCGGAGAGCAGGTCGACGCGCTCGCCCTTGACGGTGAGGTTGACAGTCCCATCCGAGGAGAACGCGACCTCGGGGAACTCGGGCAGCCCGTGTGAGCGCATGCACGCGGCGAACGCCTTGCCGTCGTCCTCGCCGGCCGCCGCGGCCGAGGCGGCCATTCCTCCCCCTCCCACGACGAGAGCCGCGACGAGGAGCACGTTCCTGATCTTTACGCCGTTCATGATGGTTCCTCCGTTGTCCGTCGGTGGGATCAGCCAAGCCGAGGGGCGGTTACCGGGCGGGAACGGCGGCGGTTACCCCGTTGTAACCGGGGGTGGGGCATCCTGGGCCGATCATGAGAGTGCTGATCGTCGAAGATCATGAAGAGCTGGCCCAGACGGTGGCCGTGGGGCTGCGCCGCGAGGGGATGGCCGTCGACGTGGTGCTGGACGGCGTCGCGGCGCTCGATCGCACTTCGGTCAACCACTACGACGTCGTCGTCCTCGACCGCGACCTGCCCGGCCTGCACGGTGACGAGGTGTGCCGGGCGCTGGCCGGCTCGGGCCACCCGGCGCGGGTGCTGATGCTCACCGCCGCCGGGACGATCGACGACCGGGTGACCGGGCTGGGCATCGGCGCCGACGACTACCTGCCCAAGCCGTTCGCCTTCGCCGAGCTGGTCGCCCGGATCCGCGCGCTGACCAGGCGGTCGGGCCAGGCCCTGCCGACGGTGCTCGTCCACAGTGACCTGCGCCTGGACCCGGCCACCCGGATCGCCACCCGCGACGGGCGGCGGCTGCCGCTGAGCCCCAAGGAGTTCGCGGTACTGGAGCTGCTGATGACCGCCGGGGGCGCCGTGGTCTCCGCCGAGCAGCTCCTGGAGCGCTGCTGGGACGAGTTCGCCGACCCGTTCACGCAGACCGTGAAGGTGACGGTCAGCCGGTTGCGCCGCAAGCTCGGCGACCCGCCGCTGATCGAGACGGTCCCGCAGGCCGGGTACCGGTTATGAGGTGGACGGTACGGCTGCGCCTGACCCTGTTCTACAGCGGCCTGTTCCTGGTGGCCGGGGTGCTGCTGGTGACCCTCATCTATTTCCTGGTCGAGCACTCGCCCTTCCCCACGCCGCCGGACGCCCCGACGCCGCCGGACGCCTCCACGCCGTCGGCCGCCCCCGCGCCGTCGGCCGCCCCCGCGCCGCCCGCCGGGCCCGAACCGCCGGTCACGCCCCCCTCGGCAGCGCCGGAGCAGAACGGGAACCTGCGCCGGTTGCTGGTCAACTCCCTGATCGCGCTGGTCTTCATGGCATTCGCCTCGATGGCGCTGGGCTGGCTCATGGCGGGGCGCGTGCTGCGCCCGCTGGGTGAGATGACGGCCACCGTACGGCGTATCACGGCCGACCGGCTCGACCGGCGGCTGGCCTCCTCCGGGCCGGACGACGAGCTCAAGGAGCTGGCCGACACCTTCGACGAGCTGCTGGACCGGCTGGAGGCCGCGTTCACCGCGCAGCGGCGGTTCGCCGCCAACGTCTCCCACGAGCTGCGCACCCCGCTGACGCTGCAGCAGGCCATGGCCGAGGTCGCGCTCGCCGACCCGGAGGCCGACGCCGCGTCTCTGCGGGCCGTGCTGGAACGCCTGGTGGCCGCCGGACGGCACCAGGAGCGGCTGATCGAGGCCCTGCTCACCCTGGCCCGCAGCCAGCAGGGCCTGCACCACCGGCGGCCCCTCGACCTGGCCGGGATCACCGGTCAGATCCTCGACCGGCGGGGGGAGGCGGAGGTCCGCCTCACCTCCGCGCTCCGTCCGGCGCCCGCCTCCGGCGACCGCGCTCTGCTGGAACGCCTGGTCGTGAACCTGCTGGACAACGCCTCGCGGCACAACGTGCCCGGCGGCTGGGTGGAGGTGGAGACCGCCGTGCGGTCCGGCCGCCCGACGCTCAGGGTCGCCAACAGCGGCCCGGTGATCCCGCCCGAGCAGGTCCCCGAACTCCTGCAACCCTTCCGGCGTCTGGAGACCGGCAGGAAGGCCGTCGGCGACGGGCTGGGCCTGGGGCTGTCGATCGTCGCTGCCGTCGTCTCGGCGCACCACGGCCAGCTGGAGGCCCGCGCGCTCCCGGACGGCGGCCTGGAGGTGACCGTCTCCCTGGATCCTCCCGTCGATCGGGTGGAGGACGACGGCGCAGGCGTGGCTTAATGCGTAACGCGGGTGCCGCGTGTCGTTTTTCCGGAAGTCTTTCTGGAGGTGGCGTGACCATGCCGGAGGACAGCTGCCAAGTGTGCGGCCGGGCTCTGCCGGGGCGTACGGGGAGGCGGGGACGGTCGTCGGTCTACTGCTCGGCCGCGTGCCGGCAGAAGGCCTACCGGTCCCGGCACGACCCGGTGCCGGGCGAGGTGGTGACCGAGCTGATCGCCGACATCGAGCACCGGGTGAGGCGGCTGGTCCCGCAGCGGCCCAGCGTGTTCTACCAGGACGTGACGGCCCTGTCGTCCTCGGTCGGCAGGTTGCGCCGCGTGGCCCGCACCGCCCTGGACGCCGCCCAGGTCACCGCGGACTCCCCCGATTCCGCGGAATCACGGGACGTTGAGGAAAACGTCACACCGGCGCCGGTGACGAGATCGACGACCGGGCACGGGACGGAACCCGGGGCGGAGATTCCGGCCGATTCCGGGGCGGGCGACGGGCAGGACGCCGCGCTCGTGGACGCCGCGCTCGTGGACGCCGTGCGGTCGGGGGACGAGTGGACCTTCGCCGGGCTGGTGGAGCCGTACCGGCGGGAGCTGCAGGTGCACTGCTACCGGATGGTCGGCTCCTACGACGACTCCGAGGACCTGGTCCAGGAGACCCTGCTGCGGGCCTGGCGCAGCCGGGACGGGTTCCAGGGGCGCTCCCCGCTGCGCGCCTGGCTGTACCGGATCGCCACCAACGCCTGCCTGGACTTCCTGCGGCGCACCACCCGGCGGGTGACACGCTACGAGCCCGTCGAGGGGATGGACCACGGCAGCCAGGATCCCCCGCCGCGGATCACCTGGCTCCAGCCGTACCCCGACCACCTGCTGGAGGACCTGGAGGGCACGGCCTCGGGCGAGGCCTCGCCGGAGGCCGCGGCGGTGTCCAGGGAGACGGTGGAGCTGGTCTATCTGACGGCGATCCAGCACCTGCCGCCCCGGCAGCGGGCGGTGCTGATCCTGCGGGACGCGCTCGGGCTGCCGGCCGCCGAGACGGCGACGTTGCTGGACATGAGCCTCGCCTCGGTCAACAGCGCGCTCCAGCGGGCCCGGCCCGCCCTGCGCGGACATCTCCCGGAGCGGCGCACGGAGTGGACGGGCCCGGCCGGGCCCACCGAGGAGGAGCGCGAGATCCTGCGGCGCTACATGGAGGCCACCGACCGTTGCGACATCGCCGCCGTGTCCGCCCTGCTCAGCGAGGACATCCGGCTGACCATGCCGCCGAACCCGTTCTGGTTCGTCGGCCGCGAGGCGATGGTGGGGTTCCTGAGGCCGTCCCTCGACCCGGCCTCCCCGAGCTACTTCGGCGACTGGCGGCACCTGCCCACTCGGGCGAACGGCCAGCCGGCCGCCGCGGGATACGTGCGGCGGCCCGGCACCGCGGTCTACCGGGCGCAGGTGCTGGACGTGCTGCGCGTCCAGGACGGGAAGATCGTGGAGATCACGGCGTTCGAGCCCCACCTGTTCCCCGCGTTCGGCCTGCCCTTGAAGTTGTGAGGTCCCCGCCGCGTTCCGCCGGGGACCGTACGGCGGAGCGATGAGTTCTCCGGCCCGGGCGCGTCTCAACAGATGACGCCGCACGGAACACCCGCGCGGGCCGCAGCACTCGAGAACTTCGAGAACTTCGAGAACGGAGCACTCCCATGGCCAAGGTGATCGCCAACATGTCGATGTCCCTCGACGGTTTCGTCGCCGACCCCTCCGACGGGGTGGAGCACCTGTTCGGCTGGTACGAGAACGGCGACGTCGCCATCCCGACCGCCGTCCCGGAGCTGACCTTCCAGGTGTCCGAGGCCAGCGCGGCCCACCTGCGCGACGGGATGGCCAACGTCGGGGCCCTGATCGTCGGCCGCCGCCTGTTCGACATGACCGGCGGCTGGGGCGGCCGTCACCCGATGGACGTGCCGGTGTTCGTGGTCACCCACAGCGTCCCGGACGGCTGGCCCCGCGAGGACGCCCCCTTCACCTTCGTCACCGACGGAGTCGAGAGCGCGGTCGCCCAGGCCGAGAAGGTCGCCGGCGACGGCTGGATCGGCGTCGGATCCAAGATCGCCTCGCAGTGCCTCAACGCGGGGCTGCTGGACGAGATCCGGGTGGACCTGGTGCCCGTGCTCCTGGGCGGGGGCGTCCCCTTCTTCGAGGGCCTCACCTGCGCCCCGGTCGAGCTGGAGGGCCCGCGGGTGATCGAGGGGACCGGCGTGACCCACCTGTACTACACGGTTAAGTCCGGCGAGAACAAATGAGTGCGAAAAATCCCTGATTTCAGATAATTCCGGATGGCGCCCGGTGGAGTACGGCCGGGCGCTCCGGTATCGGGGACGGCCCGAACTGCGTTTACCGGGCGGCCGGTATTCTCCGAACATCCAAAGGAATGCGACATAACGCCAGGCCAGCGCGGGCCCGGGAAAATCATTCAGCGAGTGTTCAGCGCCGGGAAAGCGTGCCGATTTACCCTCTCGGCAGAATGATCGATTCCCGGGAAGGGCAACCCATGATTCTCCGCTGGACGCATCTGGCCATCGCAGCGACACTCGCCACGGGGGTCGGGGCCGTCGCCGTCTCCGCCGCGGCCGACGTCGTGCCCGCAAAGGGCAAGGACTCCGCGGCGGCCACCATCCGCGACACCAAGGGCAAAGCCGTCGGCCGGCTCACCATCGAACGCGCGGGGTACGGCAAGGCCAGAGTGACGGTCACGGTGAAGGGCCTGGATCCGGGCTTCCACGGCTTCCACATCCACGCCACCGGCACGTGCGACCCGAAGGCCGTCGACCCCGCCACCGGCAAGGTCACGCCGTTCTTCTCCGCGGGCGGCCACTTCAACCTGGGCAAGGGCGCCCACGGCGACCACTCGGGCGACCTGCCCCCGCTGCTGGCCGCCAAGGACGGCACCGCCACGGCCTCCGTGATCACCGACAGGTTCCGGGTGCGCCACCTGTCCGACGACGACGGCAGCGCCGTCATCATCCACGCACTGCCCGACAACCTGGCCAACATCCCCGAGCGGTACGACCCGGACCCCGACGAGATGACCCTGAAGACCGGCGACGCCGGCGGACGGGTGGCCTGCGGAGTGATCAAGTGATCCGGGTCTGACCCGGCCGCGTTCCCTCCGGGCGGCCGGTGAACCCGCCCGCCGTACCGCGCCCTTGACTCCTCGCCCTTGACGGCGTCGGCTTGATCGGTTAGGACCGCAGAGAGCCCGTCGATCATTTTCTGGGGAGGATGTCATGTCCGGCAGAACACTGGTACGGCACGCCGCGATGGCCGCGGTGACGGCGGGTTCGCTGGCCGCCTTCGGAGTCGTGCCCGCTCCGGCGGCCGCGGAGTCGACCGGGGCGGCCGCGAAGACGGCCGGAGAGGCGATCGGGGAAGCGGCCGGGAAGCCGGCCGGGGACAGGCCGCCCAGGACGACGAAGGGCCCGTGCCGCTACACCGAGACCCCGGACGAGCCGGCCGTGCGCAAGGTCCCGCTGCCCCCGGACCCGCGCCGCACCCCCACCCGGCCGGTGTCCGCGGTCCTGAAGACCAACCACGGCCGCATCGGGCTCACCCTCCACCCGGACAAGGCGCCCTGCACGGTTCAGAGCTTCCTGCACCTGATCCGGCACGGGTTCTACGACGCCACCTCCTGCCACCGGCTGACCGCCTACGACCGGCTCAAGGTGCTGCAGTGCGGCGATCCGAGCTTCACCGGCGAGGGCGGTCCGGGCTACCGGTACAGGGACGAGCTGCCCGCCGACCTGCCGCCGTGGCCGGGCGACCCCACCGGCGTGCGCAAGACGTACGCGCGCGGCGTGCTGGCCATGGCCAACGCCGGCCCCGACACCAACGGCAGTCAGTTCTTCATGGTCTACGGCGACTCCGGACTGGCCCCCAATTACACGATCTTCGGTACGGTCGACGCCGCCGGCCTCGCCGCCCTGGACCGCATCGCCGCCGGCGGCATCCAGCCCACCCCGGACGGCCCCACCCCACCGGTGGACGGCAGGCCCGTCCTGCCCGCCGACATCATCGACGCCCGGATCCGCCGTTAGGTTTGTTATCGGCGGTGATTCTCCCCACGTGACGCACCATATCGAGGCGAAATATTGACCTTTGTCTGAGATGATCCTTCTCCGCATGATCACCTCTCCTCCAAGGACAGATATTTCATGAAACGATGGCTCGCCCTCGCGGCCACGACCGTGGTCGCGTCCGCAGCCGCGATCGCGCTGCCCGCCGCCGCACAGGCCGCTCCCGCCGCCGACCCGGTGCAGGCGGTCAAGCGGCAGTTCAAGGCCGGGCACGGCGTCGAGATCCACGAGGTCTCCCGCCTGACCGACAAGGACAGCTCGCTGGGGATCCGGCTCAACGGCGACCTGCAGTTCGGCTCCACCGGCCCGGTCGCCTCCGATTACGCCCTGACCTGGGTCCTCGACCCGAAGACCAGGAAGCAGCTGGACAAGCTGAGCACGGACGGCGAGTCGTTCACGGCCGCCGTGTTCGCGCCCCAGCGGGTGGTGATCGCCGACAAGCGTGCGTATTTCTCCGGTGAGGCCTACAACGGCCGGCTCCCCGAGGGGAAGGCCTGGGTGCGCCTCAAGGAGAAGGTCCCGACCCCCAACCTCAGCAGCCAGGGAATCGACGTCTTCAACCCGGCCGTCCTGAAGACGGTGCTGAAGACCTCCACGGGCAAGCCCTCCGCCGGGGGCCCCCAGTACCAGGGCGTCGTGACCTACGCGGAACTGCTGAAGGCCAGGGGCGAGGCCGCCCTCCTGCCCAAGCTCGGCAAGCAGTTCGCCCAGAGGACGGTCTCCTGGCGGCTCTGGACCGACGACAAGGGCCTGCCCCAGCGCCTGAGGACCACCGAGACCACGCGCGCGGGCAAGTCGTCGGAGGTCACCACGACCGACACCCGCTACACCAACTGGGGCGCCCCGATGTCCATCATCGCCCCGCCCGCCGATCAGGTCATCGACGACAAGGACCTGACCTTCGGCATCCCCGACCCCAAGGAAGCCCTCAACACCCTGTCCGCCCGCCAGGACGACTGACGGCCGGCTGAAAGGCCCGGACCGGAGTTCCGTCCGGTCCGGGCCGCGCCGGGGTGCCGCCCCGAAGACGGCCGGAGGGGGAACGGCGGCCGTGCCGAGGGTGTCCCCGAAGACGGTCAGGAGGTGGGGGCGGCCGTCCTGCCGGAGTCTCCGAGCCTGTCGGTCTTCTCCGGCGTCTCCCCTGACTTCCCGGGCTTGTCGGAGGACGGGAGCGGCTCCACCTGGTCGGCGGGCGGGGTCTCGACGGAGACCGGGGCGCCGAAGTCGCCGATGGTCATGACGACCCGGTGACCGTCGCCGAAGACGACCTCCAGGCGCCGGACCCTCTCCTGGTCGTCCACGTCCACGGTCCCCGCGGCCTTCACCGGCGCCTTCTGCCCGCCGCCGGGCTCGCCCGCGCCCGCGTCCTCCAGCGAGAACGCGAACCGCCTGCCCGTCCAGCCCGGCCCCGAGGCGCCGCCCTCCTCGCGGACGTCGGTGGCCGAACGGAGCCGCTGCAGGGCCGCCTGCGGGTCCAGCGGGGCGAGCTTGACCAGGGCGACGGCCTGCGGCGCGCTCTCCAGCTCGACCTGGTTGCGCGGGGAGACCAGCCACTTCGCGCCGGGCTGCGGCCTGACGTACATCTGGTCGCCGACGAAACGGGTCTCGACGCCCTGCGGGATCTCCCTGATGACGCCCACCCGCCGGACGGGGTCGAAGGCGCCGTCGAACCGCCTGGTTCCTGAGACGGAGTGCAGGCGGTGGCTCTCCTGGCTGACGTTCTCCACCGCGGCCACCACCTGGGCCTGCGCCGAGGGCTGGCCGACGGGCGACATCACCAGGACCGCCCCCAGCGCGGCCGCGGCTCCCAGTGAGGCGATCGGGACCAGGACCGCGGCCAGGCGGCGCTTCGGCGGCCGCACCGGCAGCAGATCGATGCCCGCCGGCCGGTCCAGGGTCGCCACGGCGAGCAGGGCGCGGATCTCGTGCTCGTTCATGGACGGTTCCTCGTGTCGGTGGCTCACCGGATCACGCTCCTTCTGTCCGGGGTCTCCCGCGTGGTCTCCTGCGTTGTCCTCTCCCGGGCCCGGCCGACCGGCGCGTCGGACGGGAGCAGCCGCCGCATCGCCCGCAGGCCGCGGTGCGTGTGGCTCTTGACCGCTCCCACCGAGCAGCCCATCAGGCCGGCGACCTGCGCCTCCGGCAGGTCCGCGAAGAATCGCAGCACCAGCGCCGTGCGCTGCCTGGACGGCAGTTTCGCCAGCGCCGCGCGGACGTCCTCGGCCACCGCCCGGGTCTCCCCCATGTCGTCGGGGCCGGGCAGGCTGGGCAGGTCGGCGTGGGGGACCTCGCGGCGCCACCGGGAACGCCACCAGGACCGGTGGGTGTTGACGAGGATGCGGCGCAGATAGGCGTCCGGATCGCTGCTGGTGTCCAGCCGGTGCCACACCCGGTACAGCTTGCCCAGGCTGGCCTGCGTCAGGTCCTCCGCCGCGTGCCAGTCCCCGGTGAGCAGGACCGCCGTCCTCAGATGGTGATCTCCGCGGCGCCGTACGAACTCCACGAAATCCCTGTCCACCCGGCCCTCCTCTCGTCAGTGGAAGTCATCCCTGACACTCCGCGGAGTCCGTGCGAGGTTGACGGCGGGCACCCGGAATCCACAACGGGTGCCCGGCGTCCGTGCGTGGAACATGGAACCCGGCGCCTGGCGCCTATGACCGCCGCCCGGCCGGCCGCGCGGCGGTCGCCCCGACGACGGCCGAGCCGGGCGCGGCTAGAAACCCCCGCGCTGCCAGGGTCCCCAGATCGCGAAGCTCAGCCCCTGGCTGGACTGGACGTTGACGTACAGGGTGTGGCCGCCGGGGCCGAAGGTGGAGCCGGCGAACTCGGCGCCGGAGTCGCCGGCGACGGGGACCAGGCGGGAGAAGTCGAAGATCTCGCCGCGCCGGGTGAGACCGCGCAGGTAGTTGTCGCCGCCGCCGTCCTCGCACAGCACGAGGGTGCCGCGGGGGCTGGTGGTGACGTTGTCGGGCAGGTCGAGGGTGACCGCGCCGGGCGACTCGTAGACGAGCTTCAGCCGGCCGCTCCACGACTCGTAGGCCCACACCTGGCCGCGTCCCTTGCCGAAACCGCTGGGCGGGGTGTCGCCGGCGGCGGTCGCGCCGCCCTGGGTGGAGACGAAGTAGACGGTTCCGTGGTGGTGGATCGCCCCCTCCAGGCGGGAGAAGAGCGCCGCGCCCTTGTCCCGTCCCTGCTTGCCGACGGCCTGGATCGCCGTGTCGTTGCTCGGCGTGCCGGTGAAGGCGGGGTCGGGGTCGTCGATGTCCACCCAGGTGACGCGGTAGGAGGCCCCGGCGGGCTGGCCTGCCGACAGGTCCTTGCCCGGCTGGTCGCGTACGGCCAGCATCTGCAGCTTGCCGCCGTCCAGGATCCGGCCCGCCTTGAGCGGGTTCTTCGGCGGTATGTAGCGGTAGAAGCCCGAGGGGAAGGCGAAGTTGTCCTCGGTCAGATAGATCGCCCCGCTCATCGGGTCGAACGCGGCCGACTCGTGGGCGAAGCGCCCGGCGCTCCTGATCGGCCCGCTCGGCCGGCCGTCGATCGGCACCTCGAAGATGTAGCCGTGCTTCTCCTTGAGCTTGGTGTTGTCCTGGCCGGTGAAGTCGTTGCCGACGTCCGGCCCGTTGACGGTCTCCTCGCACGTCACCCATGACCCCCAGGGCATCGGCCCGCCGGAGCAGTTCATCTGGGTGCCGTTCAGGCTGGGCCCGGACCTGACGACCCGGCCGTAGCGGGTGACCTCGAGCGTGGCCGTACCGCCGCCCGCCGCCGGGTCGTAGGCCTTGGCCGGGTCCCCGAACGCGCCGACGGGGCCGTTGACCTCGTGGTTGCGCACCAGGATCGCGTTCCCGCGCGGTCCCCGGAACGCCGCCATCCCGTCATGCCTGCCGGGGGTGGTGCTCCCGTCGGTGAACGCCTCGCCGGCGGGGTTGAACGAGCGGTACCTGAACCCCTTCGGCAGATGCAGCCGGACGACCCCGTCCCGCTCGTCGGCGATCGGGACCAGGGGGCCGTACCCGCCCCCCGGCCGCAGTTCCCCGTTGCGCCCCGCGCTGGCGACGCCGGCGAACGGCCCGGCCACCCCTACGGCCGCCAGTGTCGTGGTCCCGGCGAGAAAACGACGACGATCCATGGTGCACTCCCTGGGATCTGATGGGTTCACGACACGTTAATCCGCGGTCACCAATCCGCTATATGGCATATATCGCCAATCAATGAGTCCGGAACCCCGCCCGGCCCGGGGAACCGCAGGGGAACCCCGTCACCGGCGCGCCGGTGACCGGTCAGTAGGCTTGCGGGCTATGGCCAACGGGTGGGACGAGGCGGCGACGCCGTACGTCGAGCTGAACAGGTCCCAGTGGAGCGAGCTGCGCAAGAACACTCCGCTCACCCTCACCGAGGAGGAACTGGAGGAGCTGCGCGGCGTCGACGACCCGATCGACCTGGCCGAGGTCACCGACGTCTACCTGCCGCTGACCCGGCTGCTCAACCTGCACTTCACCGGGGCCAGGCAGCGCAACGCCGCGGTCACCACCTTCCTCGGCACCGACGGGCGGCCTGCGCCGTACATCCTGGGCATCGCCGGCAGCGTCGCGGTCGGCAAGTCCACCACGGCCCGGCTGCTGCACACGCTGCTGGCCCGCTGGCCCGAGCACCCGCGGGTGGATCTGATCACCACCGACAGCTTCCTGTACCCGAACGAGGTCCTGACCGAGCGCGACATCATGCACCGCAAGGGCTTCCCCGAGAGCTACGACCGGCGGGCCCTGGTCAGGTTCGTGGCCGGCGTCAAGGCCGGGCTGCCCGAGGTGAGCGCCCCGGTCTACAGCCACCTGGAGTACGACATCGTGCCCGGGGCGGTGCAGACCGTGCGCCGGCCCGACATCCTCATCGTCGAGGGCCTCAACGTCCTGCAGCCGGCCCCGCCCGCGGCGCTGGCCGTCAACGACTACTTCGACTTCTCCATCTACGTGGACGCCAAGACCGAGCACATCCGCGAGTGGTACGTGGACCGCTTCCACAAGCTCCGCCGTACCGCCTTCGAGGATCCCAAGTCCTACTTCCGGCGCCTGACCGAGCTGTCGGAGGAGGAGGCCACCGCCTTCGCCAAGGACGTCTGGCGCGACATCAACGAGCGCAACCTCATCGAGAACATCGCCCCGACCCGGGGCCGCGCCGGTCTGGTCCTGCTCAAGGGCCCCGACCACTCGATCAAGCGCGTACGGCTGCGCCGCATCTGATCACGGCCGCCGTGATCCCGTCCGAACGGCCGAGGCGGGCGGGCGCCGCCTGCCCGATCGGATGAGGGGCGAGTCCTTCCCGTGAGGGAGGCGCGCGCGACCTGCGGTGGATAGTCTCCGATCATGACTATCCTCGCCACCGAGGAGCTCAGCAGGAGCTTTCCCCGGGTAACGGCGCTCGACCGGCTCACCGTCACCGTCGGGCCCGGCGTGACGGGCCTGGTCGGCGCCAACGGCGCGGGCAAGTCCACGCTGATCAAGATCCTGCTCGGCCTGCTGCCGCCCTCCGGCGGAGGCGCGCGGGTGCTCGGCATGGACGTGACGGCCCAGGGCGCCGAGATCCGCCGGGTCGTCGGCTACATGCCCGAGCACGACTGCCTCCCGCCCGACCTCTCAGCCACCGAGTTCACGGTGCACATGGCCCGGATGTCCGGCCTGCCGCGCACCGCCGCCCGCGAGCGCGCCGCCGACGTGCTGCGCCACGTCGGGCTCTACGAGGAGCGCTACCGCCCGATGGGCGGCTACTCCACCGGCATGAAGCAGCGGGTCAAGCTGGCGCAGGCTCTCGTGCACGACCCCCGGGTCGTCTTCCTGGACGAGCCCACCAACGGGCTCGACCCGCAGGGCCGCGACGAGATGCTCGCGCTGATCCGCAGGATCGGCACCGAGTTCGGGATCAGCGTGCTGGTCACCTCGCACCTGCTCGGCGAGCTGGAGCGGATCTGCGACCACGTGATCGTGATCGACAGCGGCCGGCTGCTGCGCTCGTCGGCCATCGGCGAGTTCACCCAGGCCACCCAGACCGTCACGGTCGAGGTCGAGGACGGCCGGGACCTGCTGGCGGCCCGCCTGACCGAACTGGGCGAGACCGTCACCGCCGAGGGCAGGGCGCTCCTGCTGCGGGTGCGCGCCCCGGAGACCTACGACGTCCTGCGCGACGCCGTGTGCGACCTGGACCTGTGCCTCATCCGCGTCGAGCAGGGCCGCCAGCGCATCGAGGACGTCTTCAAGGAGCCCGCCGATGTCTGACATCCCCGCATCCCCTCCCGGCGGCCCGCACGGCCCGGTGCCTCCAGTTCCGCACGGCGGCCCGCAGGGCCCGGCCGGGCCGGTGGGCGTCATCCACGACATCGGCTACCGCCACTACGACGGGCCCCGGCTCGGCCGCGGTTCCGCGACCGTCGCCCTGGCCGTGCACACCCTGCGCGGCGTCTTCGGGCTCGGCCGCCCGGCCCGCTCGAAGATCATCCCGTTCGCGCTCTTCGGGATCATGATGCTCCCGGCCGTGGTCTCCATCGCGGTCATGGCGATGGTCCAGCAGCGGGCGATGGAGTACACCCCGTACGCCACCATCATGCAGCCCGTGCTGGCGATCTTCCTGGCCTCGCAGTCGCCGTACGCCGTCGCGCCGGACCTGCGCTTCCGGGTGCTGCCGCTGTACCTGTCGCGCCCGGTGGGCCTGTGGGACTACGTGGGGGCCAAGCTCGCGGCGATGACGGTCGCGATGTTCACGCTGCTGGCGGTCCCGCTGACCGTGCTGTACATCGGCGAGCTCCTCGTCGACATGCCCGGATCCCCGCAGACCTCCGAGTACCTGGCGGCCATGGCCGGCGCGGTCGGCCTCGCGGTCCTGCTGGCCTCGCTGGGGGTGGCGATCGCCTCCTTCACCCCGCGGCGCGGGCTGGGCGTGGCCTCGGTCATCGCGCTCTATCTCCTGGCCTCGGGCGTCTCGACCGTCGTGGCCGCGGTGATGGAGTCGGTCAACGACTACACCGCCGCCGGATGGGCCTGGCTGATCAACCCGTTCTTCCTGGTGGACGCGGCCATCCCGGTCGGGCTCTTCGGCACGGAGCCCGCCGCCCCCGGCGCCTACCCGACGGGGATCGGCGTCGCCGCCGCCATCGTGCTGATGCTCGCGCTGATCGCGCTCTCGGTGATCGCCCTGATCGCGCGCTACCGGAAGGCGGCCTCCCGATGAACATCGAACTGGCCCAGGTCTCCCGCTGGTACGGCAACGTGGTGGCCGTCAACGACGTCACCATGACCATCGGTCCCGGCGTCACCGGACTGCTCGGCCCCAACGGGGCGGGCAAGTCGACGCTGCTGCACATGATGGCCGGCTTCCTGGCGCCCTCGGGCGGGACCGTCACCCTGGACGGCACCCGGATCTGGCAGAACCACGAGATCTACCGCTCGATCGGCCTGGTCCCCGAGCGCGAGGCCGTCTACGGCTTCCTCACCGGCTGGCAGTTCGTGCTGTCCAGCGCGCGCCTGCACCGCCTGCCCAATCCCGACGACGCCGCCCGCAAGGCGCTGGCCATGGTCGAGATGGAGGGCGCCAAGGACCGCAGGATCGAGACCTACTCCAAGGGCATGCGCCAGCGGGTGAAGGTCGCCGCGGCCCTCGTGCACGACCCGCAGGTCCTGCTGCTGGACGAGCCGTTCAACGGCATGGACCCGCGTCAGCGCCTGCACCTGATGGAGCTCATCCGCGAGATGGGCACGGCGGGCAAGACCATCCTGTTCAGCTCGCACATCCTGGAGGAGGTCGAGCGCGTCGCCCAGCAGATCGAGGTCCTGGTCGCCGGCCGGCACGCCGCCTCCGGCGACTTCCGCGAGATCCGCCGCCGGATGACCGACCGGCCGCACCTGTTCCGGGTCCGCTCCAGCGACGACCGCCGCCTGGCCTCGGCGCTGATCGCCGACGCATCCTCGGGCTCGGTCTCCCTCACCGAGGCGGGACTGGAGGTGCGCGCGGTGGACTTCCGGCGCTTCACCTGGCTGCTGCCCCGCGTGGCCAGGGACGCCGGCGTGCGGGTCTGGCAGGTCTCCCCCGCCGACGAAGACCTGGAGAGCGTCTTCTCCTACCTGATCAACAGGAGCGGCTGATCATGAACGGTGTCATCGCCGGGATCTCCTACCGGGCGCTGCTCGGCCGGCGGCGGATCTGGCTTCTCGTCCTGCTGCCGGTGGTGCTGCTGGCCCTGGCCGTCCTGCTCCGCGTGATCGGCGCCGACGGCGAACGGGCCACGGTGGAGCTCATGCGGACCTTCGCCATCGGCATCATGCTGCCGCTGCTGGGCCTGATCGCCGGGACCGGGGTGATCGCGCCCGAGATCGACGACGGGACCGTCATCCACCTGCTGGCCAAGCCGATCTCCCGGCCGGTGATCGCGCAGACCAAGTTCCTGGTCGCCGCCTCGGTCGTCGCGCTCTTCGCCACGGTGCCGACCTTCCTGGCGGCCTACCTGCTGATCGGCCTCGAATCCGGGGTCGCCTCCGGGTTCGCCCTGGCCGCGCTGGTCGGCGGCGTCGCGTACGCGGCGGTGTTCATGCTGCTGGGCGTGGTCACCCGGCACGCGGTCACGATCGGCATCGCCTACGCGGTGATCTGGGAGGGGCTGGTGGGCAACCTCGTGCCCGGCGCCCGGCGCTTCTCCGTCCAGCAGTGGGCCCAGACCGTCGCCGACCAGGTGTCCTCGTCGTTCTTCCTGTCGACCGAGATCGCGCTGGGCTTCGCCGCCACCGCGCTGTTCGTCGTCACCGTGGGCGCCGTGGTCTGGGCGGGCCTGCGCCTGCGGAGCTTCTCCCTCACCGGCGACGAGTAGCCGGTGAGGGAGCGCCGGAGTCAGGCGGGGAAGTCCTTGGGGTTGACGCCGCTGGTCTTGGCGTTGCCGCCGACGACGCGGTTGAGGGTCAGCGTCCAGATGGTCGCGCTGGTCGAGGTCGTGGTGAACCGCAGCTTGTCGTCGAAGCGCTGGTAGACCGCGCTCTTGGTGAAGCGGCCCTTGGAGACGCTGAAGCGGTAGCCGCTGGTGAAGTAGATCCGGTAGGTGCCGTCCCGGACGTCATTGATCTTGGCGGTCGACCGGGCCCGGACGTAGATGCTGATCGCCTTGGTCTTGCCGCGGACGATGGTGATGACGGCGTCGGTCCTGTTGCCGTTCTTGATCTTCAGGACGCCTTTTCCACCGCTGATGCGGTCGTAGAGGATCCGGCCGTTGCCCGGCCGCGCGGCCGCGTCGGCCCAGGAGACTGCGGTCTCCTGGGTCGAGGCGGCGGCCGGCGCGACGGCGGGGCCGACGAGAAGTGCGGAAGCGAGGGCGGAAGCGGCGGCCGCTCCCGCGAGGGGACGTAAAGAGATCATTTCGTAAATATCTCGAATGTCCCTTGGAAACGTCAATGTGATAAGAATCCCGACCGGATATCCGGAAACCGCTGTTCCGCAAGGTCTCCCGGGTGAATGCCCAGGCCGTACGGCCCGCGGAGGATGCCGGGGCCGTACGGCGGGCGAATCAAACTACCGCGGGCGAATCAGACGCAGACTTCGCGGACGACGTCCGCCAGCCGGTTGGCCAGCCGCTCGGCCTGTTCCGCCGAGGCGGCCTCGACCATCACCCGGATCATGGGCTCGGTGCCGCTCGGCCGCAGCAGCACCCGGCCGGTCTCGCCGAGCTCCGCCTCGGCCTCGGCGACCGCCGCCGCCAACTCCGGAACCGAGGCCTTCGCCCGGTCGACGCCCTTGACGTTGATCAGGACCTGCGGGAGCCGGGTCATCACCGAGGCGAGCTCGGCCAGCGACCGGCCCTCGCGGACCACCGCCGACAGCAGGTGGAGCGAGGTCAGCAGGCCGTCCCCGGTGGTGGCGTGGTCGAGCATCAGGACGTGTCCCGACTGCTCGCCGCCGAGGTTGTGACCGCCGGCCTTCATCGCCTCCAGGACGTAGCGGTCGCCCACCGCCGTCTCGATCACGTTGATCCCGGCGTTCTGCATCGCCAGCTTGAAGCCGAGGTTGGACATCACCGTGGCGACCACGGTGTCACCGGCCAGCTTCCCCTCGGCGTGCATGGCCATGGCCAGCACGGCCATGATCTGGTCGCCGTCGATCACCTCGCCGGTGTGCGCGACCGCCAGGCAGCGGTCGGCGTCGCCGTCGTAGGCGATCCCGACGTCCGCGCCGCGGGAGACCACGACCTGCTGGAGCTTGTCCAGGTGGGTCGAGCCGACTCCGGCGTTGATGTTCAGGCCGTCCGGGCGCGCGCCGATGGTCTCGACCTTCGCGCCGGCCCGCAGCAGCGCCTCGGGCGCCACGATGTGGGCCGCGCCGTGCGCGCAGTCGACGACCACGCTCAGGCCGTCGAGGCGGCCCGTCACGGTGGACAGCACGTGGGACACGTAACGATCGGCCTCGCCGTACGCGTCGCGTACGCGGCCGACCGCGGATCCGACCGGGCGGTCCCACTTCTCGCCGAGCCGCTGCTCGATCTCGTCCTCCACCGCGTCGGGCAGCTTGTAGCCGCCCTTCAGGAAGAACTTGATCCCGTTGTCCGGGGCCGGGTTGTGGGAGGCGGAGATCATCACGCCCATGTCGGCTCCGAGAGCCGTGGTCAGATATGCGACCGCCGGGGTGGGCAGCACGCCGAGCCGGAGCACATCCACGCCAGACGACGCAAGGCCGGCGACCACCGCGGCCTCCAGGAATTCTCCTGAAGCGCGGGGATCCCGGCCTACGACGGCGATCGGGCGGTCCGGTGAACCGGGCCGCCCGCCGCTGGCATGGAACGCCCCGGCATCGCCGAGGACATGAGCCGCCGCCACGGACAGGTCCATGGCGAGCTCGGCCGTGAGGTCGCGACCAGCGACCCCACGTACCCCGTCGGTGCCGAAAAGGCGCCCCAACTTAACGCTTGCTGTACTGCGGGGCCTTACGGGCCTTCTTGAGGCCGTACTTCTTGCGCTCGGTGGCACGGGCGTCACGGGTCAGGAAGCCGGCCTTCTTCAGCGGCGGGCGGTTGACCTCGACGTCCAGGACGGCCAGCGCGCGGGACAGGCCCATGCGCAGGGCACCGGCCTGGCCGGTGACGCCGCCGCCGTCGATGCGGGCGATGACGTCGAACTGGTCCTCGGCGCCGAGCGTCACGAAGGGCTCGTTGACGATCTGCTGGTGGACCTTGTTCGGGAAGTAGACGTCAAGCGGGCGACCGTTGATCGTCCACTTGCCGGTGCCCGGCACGATGCGCACGCGGGCGACGGCCTCCTTGCGGCGGCCGGTGCCGTACGAGTTGCCCAGGGTGATGGGCTTGCGGACGGCGGCCTCGCCGCCGACAGCGGACTCGCTGGTGTACTCGGAGGGGAACTCCTCCGCGTTGAAGTCGTCCAGCTCGCCCTCGACGGGCGTCTCGACACCGGTGGGCTCAGCCACGGTTCTCCTCTAACTTTCCTACTCGGCGTCGGCCATCGGCCAACGCTGCTGGCGACAGCAGCTCGGGCGACTACTGGGCGATCTGGGTGATCTCGAACGGCACCGGCTGCTGCGCCTGGTGCGGGTGCTCGGACCCGGAGTAGACCTTGAGCTTCTTGATCATCTTCCGGCCGAGGGCGTTCTTGGGCAGCATGCCCTTCACGGCCTTCTCGACTGCGCGGTCGGGACGCTTGTCCATGAGCTCGGCGTAGGTCACGGAGCGCAGACCGCCGGGGTAACCCGAGTGGCGGTAAGCCTTCTTCTGCTCGAGCTTGTTGCCGGTCAGCGCGATCTTGTCGGCGTTGATGACGATCACGAAGTCACCGGTGTCGACGTGGTTGGCGAAGATCGGCTTGTGCTTACCGCGAAGCAGGATCGCGACGTGGCTGGCCAGCCGGCCGAGCACGATGTCGGTGGCGTCGATGACATACCACTGACGCTCGACTTCAGCAGGCTTGGGTGTGTACGTGCGCACGGTCGTATGCCTTCTTTGTTCGCGTCTTCGGGGCTGCCGGGAGCGGCAGCGACTTGGTCGGTAGGTGCGGGCACACGACAGCCCGGACCTCCCGTCTCCCAAGTCGAAGGAGATGACGCCGGACGCGCCGCGCATCGTTCTTCAGCAGAACGACTCGCACACAACGAAGCAGGATACAGGCCTGAGAGAACGAGGGTCAAAAAGACACGTCTCCCGCCTGCCTCCGGCGCAAGTCTACCGGCAGGGGTGAGTGCTCGGCCCGGCCGTCGGAGAGAGCGCTTCGCCGGGGCGCAGAGAGTTCGCCGGGGCGCAGAGAGGGAGCGCAGAGAGGATGCTCCGCCGGTGAGGCGTCCCGCGTTCCATAGATTGTTCCCGACATTCTCTTCTTCAACTATCTCAACATCTCTATCTTTGTTAGCGGTATGTGGCACTCCCCTTACCCCAGGCATACCCAGCGGGCCCGATTGCGCCGTATGGGAGCGTTTGCATGCCTGATGGCGGTTCTGCTGATCGGATTCGTCCTCGGCAGGGGGAGCCGCGGCCAGGAGGTGGCCGACCAGATCTTCCTGAACGACGCCCCCGGCAGCCCGTCGCCCACCGCGCCGCCCAAGGCCGGCCGCGCCGGATCCGTCGACCAGCGCGTCCCGCTGGGACGGGTCGCCCGGCCGAGCGAGATCGTCCGGACGCCGCAGGTCCGCCGCACCCCGCGCCCCTCCGTCAGCCCCCGCAACAGCATCGACGGCTCCAACGGCGACGAGGAGCCCCGCTACATCCTGCGCGGGGAGGGCGATGAGGACTCCGGCCCGCCGGCACTGAGCGGGCTGGAGAGCGAGGCCGTCCGGCTCATCAACGCCGCGCGCAAGCGGGCCGGGTGCGCGCCCTTCCGGGTCGACGCGCGGCTGGTCCAGGCCGCCCGGACCCACTCGGCCGAGATGGCGGCCACCGGCCGGCTGTCGCACGAGTCCCCCGACGGCTCCTCCCCCTGGGACCGGATGGAGGCGGCCGGCTACCGCGACGGGGGCGCCGAGAACATCGGCCGGGGCTCGACCACGGCCGCCGACGCCGTGCAGAGCTGGATGGCCAGCAGCGGCCACCGGCGCAACATCCTGAACTGTGCGCTGACGGTCACGGGCGTCGGCGTCGTCGACGGCCCCGCCGGGCCGTGGTGGACGCAGGATTTCGGATATTCGTGAGCGGACCGCCCTCAGGACGGAGCTACTCTCAGCGCATGGGTTTTCCTGGGGACTCCCCTCGCCGCCAGCCGTACGGCCAGCCTGACGCGTCGTCCGCGCCGCCCGCCGGAAACCGCGGTGACCAGGGCGAGAACTGGTTCAACCCCTCGGCACAGGGTCAGGCCTCCCCGCCGCCCGGGTACGGCCGGGGCGCCCCGCCGCCGGGTTACGGCCAGGCCCCGCAGCCGGGACACGGCCAATCACCGCAACCGGGATACGGCCGGTCCCCCCACCCGCAGCAGCCCGCCCGGGGCGCCGAGCCCCCGTACGGCAGGCCCCCGCAGTCACCGGCGCCCGGCCAGGATCCCCGGTCCACGGGCGAGCGGGGCGCGGAGCCCACGGTCGCCTCCGGGCTCCCCACGCCCACGGAACGCCCCCGGACGGAGATGTGGAGCCCCTACGACGAGGGCCCCCGCTCGCGCCGCCCGCTCATCATCGCCGCCGGCGGGCTCGCCGTCCTGGTCGCCGGGGGCGTCGGGCTGGCGATGCTCGCCAACTCCGAGGATTCCCCCTCCGCCGCGGCGAGCTCCCCCAGCGCGGCGCCGAGCAACGCCGCCCCGGTCGACCCCGGCGGCGAGTACGGCTTCACCGAGTCCCGCACCACCGACCCGCACGCGCTGACGCTGAACGAGCTGTTCAAGAAGAAGAAGTTCCGGGCCGGCGGCCAGACCTACCAGATGACCGTCCGGCGGAGCGACAAGAAGTGCAAGGACGCCGCGGTGGGCGGCACCCTGCAGAAGGCGCTCGCCTCCGGCAAGTGCACCCAGCTGCTGCGCGCCAGCTTCAAGGACGCCTCCGGGAAGATCATCGGGACGCTGGGGGTCGCCAACCTGAACACCACCTCGTCGGCGGCGAAGGTCGTCAAGGCCACCAGGGGCAAGCAGCTGGACAACTATCTCAAGGTGCTCACCGGCAAGGACGAGATCACCAAGTGGCTCGGCGTGCAGGGCGAGGCGGTCGCCGGCGGATGGCGGCACGGGCACTACGCGATCCTCGTCTACTTCAGGTACAAGGACGGCCACAAGCCGAGCAAGAGCGAGGCCAAGAAGCTCAACGGCGCCGCCTTCGCCATCGCCGACGCCACCGTCACCCCCGCGCTGGAGTCGCGGGCGCTGACCGGCAGGCGTCCGTGAGCCTTTCCGGGGCTCCGTAACGAAGATTTTTCAGCCGGTTTTCGCCGGAAAATCCGTGGGTGATAGCGTCGGGAAAGCCCATACCTACGTAGCGATCTCCAGCTGTCGCTACGCTTCCGGGTATGCGTGGCCAGGAATCCGGGTCCGAGTCCGAGCACGAAACCGACGGTTCGACCATGCCGGCGACGCCGCCGCCGAGTTTCGGCAGGCCTTCGCCGCACGCTTCACGGACCGATCAGACAGCAGACGAGCAGCCCTCCGTCCCCGCGGCGCAGCCGCAGCCCACGGCCGAGCAGCCCTGGACGGTCCCCGACAACGGCGAAGCCCCCTACGACTGGCTGGCCGCCCCGGGCGACCTCCTCGACCCCGACCCCCTGCTCGCCCCCATGCCGCCCGTGTCACCGGACTCCGGCACCGTGCCGCCCCCGGCACCGCACTACGGCGCCGCACCGTCCGACATGCCGGGCCCCGGCCCCATGCCGCCCGCACCGGACCACGGCTCCTTCCCGGCGCCGGACTCCGGCACCGTGCCGCTCTCCGCCCCCTCTTCGTCGGAGCCGGGTCCCGGTGCCGCCCCGGCCCCGTCCGTCTCCGTACCGCAGGACGGGCCGCGGACGGACGGCATCGCAGAAGACGACGGGCTTCCCGGGTCCGGCGCCGCCCCGGAGGAGCCTTCCTGGCAGCCGCCTCCGGCTTTCACCGCCGCGGCCGCGGGCATGCACGTGTGGCCTTCTCCCGCCTCGGGTGTGCCGGGTGCCGCGCCGTGGCCCGCCGCCACGGGTGAGCCGGTCGGGGAGCCCTCGTGGCCCGACCATGACGAGCCGTTCCGTCCCGGCGAGCCCGGTGACGTCCCCGTCTGGCCGCCGCATGTCGTCGCCCAGCATTCCGGCGATGACGCCGACACCGACGTCGACACCGTCAAGGTCCGCGTCCCCCTCCCTCCCGACGCCCGGCCCTCCGCACCCGCCGATCCCTCGGCCTCCGGCCACGCCCACGGGCCCGAGCAGGGACATGGGCACGAGCAGGTCCCGGGGCACGGGTACGGCCAGGGGCCCGGGCCGCACGCCTCGGATCTCCCGCTTCCCTCCACCGGTCCCGGGGTCCGGGCCACCGGCCCGGCGACGTCGGTCGGCCCTGAGTCGCGGGGCACCGCGCCCGTGCAGGATCCGGGGACCGCGCACGCCGTACAGGCAGGTACGCCCTCGACGCTCCCGGCGCCGCCCCAGCACGACGCCCTGATTCCGCCGCAGGGCCACGTGGCCGCGCCCCAGCACGACGCCCCGATTCCGCCGATCCCGCC
>NZ_BOOJ01000001.1 GCF_016863175.1 Paraplanobispora siamensis | reverse complement strand
GGTCGCGCCCCAGCACGACGCCCCGATTCCGCCGATCCCGCCGGTCGCGCCCCCGAACAGCGGCCCGATCCCGCCCGTCCCACCGCAGGGCGAGGATCCCATCCCCCCGCCTCCGAACGGCCAGCCGGTCCCGCCGCAGGGACACGCTCCGGTTCCGCCGGTCGCGCCTCCGAACAGCGGCCCGATCCCGCACGTCCCACCGCAGGGCGAGGGTCCGGTCCCTGCCCCTCCGAACGTCCCGCCGCCCCCGCCGCAGGCCGGCGGCCCGGTTCTGCCCGCCCCGACGCCGGGGGACGTCCTGCCCCCTCCGATCCAGGCGCCGGGCCAGATCCAGATCCCGCCGCAGGGTGAGGGCTCCACGGTCCAGCTCCCCGTCCCGCCGCAGGGAGAAGGTTCGACCGTCCAGCTCCCGGTCCCGCCGCAGGGGAACGGTCCGGGCTCCCCCGTTCCGGTGCAGGACGGTGGTCCGGTTCCGCCTGAGGAGCAGTCCGGCATGCCGGTGGACTATCCGACTCCTCCGGGCGGCATCCCCGTGATCACGCCGACGGCCACGCTCCCCGCGGTGCCTCCGCCTCCGGGAGGGCGGCTGCCGGCCTCGCTTCCGCCCACCGCTCCGGACGGCCGCCCGCTGATCCCGCCGCCTGCCCCCGGCGGCCCGGCCCCCTCGGCCGGCGACTCTGCGGCGGTGGAGCGGGGACCGTTCCAGCCGATCTCGGCCGTCACTCCGAGCGCTCCGGCCTCAACCCCCGCGTCGCCCGCCAAGGGCCGGGGGAAGACCGCGCTGCTGGCGGCGGGGGTGGCGATCGCGGTGGTCGGCATCGGGACCGGCGCCTTCTTCGCCTACCAGTCGTTCGGCTCCGGCAAGACCTCCTCGGCCGCCACGTCCGTACCGCTCCCCAGCGGTCCCCTCGACGAGCAGGTGGAACCGTCCGCCGCCCCCTCCCCCGCCGACACGGCCAAGCTCAACTCCGAGCTGACCGATCCCGGCAGGATGAGCGTGGGCGACGCCTTCAAGAAGAAGGTGACCATCGGCAAGACCACGTTCACCCTGGTCGAGACCCACATGACCCAGGACTGCGACAAGGCCGCGGCGGGCGCGTTCGCCACCGCGCTGCGCGCCGGTGACTGCCGCCGCGTGCTGCGGGCGACCTACGTGGACGGCAAGAAGAAGTACGCCGTGACCACCGGCGTCGCGGTCCTGCCCACCCGCGAGTCGGCCGTCAAGGTCGACCAGGCGAAGAACCTCGAGGACAACCTGTGGTTCCGCGGCCTGCCCGGCGACAGCGGCACCGGGGCCGAGCGCGTGCACATCGCGGGCGGTTACGCCGCGGGGCTGGTGTGGGGCCGCTACATCGTGTTCAGCTACGCGACCTTCGCCGACGGGCACACCCCGACCTCGAAGGAGAAGGGCCTGGGCAAGGTCAGCGGCGCCTTCCGCGACCAGACCGCCAAGGCCGTCGAACGCCGCGTCACCGACTGACCCCGATCACCCCGGCGGCGCCGGGTCGTCCCATCGGCGCCGCCTCATCCGCCGACCCGCCCGGCGGGGTGCCTCCGACCCGGACGCGCCCCGCCCACCGGGTACGGTCCAGCCGCCGAGAGCACGGACCCGGCGGGGCGGGGCCTGCTCTCGAAAGCCCCTATCCGACGCGTCCCCGAAGGTCGAGGCCCATGCTCCCCGGGACGCGCATCCCGATGGAGGGCCGGGATCCTGCTCGGGAACGCCCCCACCGGGTACGGCTCAGCCGCCGAGGGTGCGGACCCGGCGGGTGGCGGCGGCCCGGCCGGCGAGTTCCTCCGGCCCGGGATAGCGCACCTCCTCCAGGCAGAGGCCGTGGGCCGGGGCGACGTGCACCGCGGAGTCCCGTACGGCTCTGGCGAGCACCTGGCCGGGCCACTCCACGGGCAGGCGGCCTTCTCCCACGGCGAGCAGCGAGCCGACCAGCGCCCGCACCATCGAGTGGCAGAACGCGTCGGCGACCACGGTGGCGACCAGGATGCCGTCCTCCCGGACCCAGTCGAGCCGTTGCAGCTCGCGGATGGTCGTGGCGCCCTCGCGTTTCTTGCAGAAGGCCGCGAAGTCGTGCTCGCCCAGCAGGCGGGCCGCGGCGGTGTTGAGCCTGTCGAGATCGAGCGGGCGGGCGTACCAGACGACCTCGCGGCGGCGCAGCGGGTCCACACCGCCCGGAGCGTCGCAGACCCGGTAGGCGTAGCGCCGGGACATCGCCGAGAACCGCGCGTTGAAGCCCTCAGGAGCCACCGTGACGCGATGAACCCTGACGTCCGGATCCAGGATGCCCCCCAGCCTCCTGCGCAGACTGGAGAGCCGCTCAGCCATGAGCTCCTCGGACGCCGGCTCCCCGGGCCCTTCCGGAGGGGTCCCCGGGGACGGCCGGCGGCCGCGGCGGCCGTCCACCGCCGCGAGCGCCTCGGGTTCCAGGTCCACGTGGGCCACCTGGCCCCGGGCGTGCACCCCCGCGTCGGTCCGCCCGGCCACGGTCAGCGCGGGCGGGGCGGGCAGGCGCAGGATCCTGGCGAGGGCGTCCTCGATCTCTCCCTGGACCGTCCGCCTGCCCGGCTGTCTGGCCCAGCCGGAGAAGTCGGTGCCGTCGTAGGCGAGGTCCAGGCGCAGCCGTACCACGATGTTCCTCCCGGAGAACGGGAACGGGCCCGGCACCCCAGAAGGGGATGCCGGGCCCGTCCGCACGGCCTGACGGATCAGGCGTTGTCCTTCTTGGCCTCGGTCTCCTCGGCGGGAGCCTCGGCGGACTCCTCGGCCTGGGCGGTCTCCTCGGCCGGAGCCTCGGTGACCTCCTCGGCCGGGGTCTCGGCGACGTCCTCGGTCGTGTCCTCGGCGGCCGGGGCGGTCGCCGCGGCGGCGGCCGGAGCCTTGGAGACGCGGACCTGGTTCAGCGGCTCGGACACCAGCTCGATGACCGCCATGGGGGCGGCGTCGCCCTTGCGGAGGCCGACCTTGGTGATGCGGGTGTAGCCGCCGGGACGCTCGGCGAAGGTGGGCGCGATCTCGGTGAAGAGGTGGTGGACGACGCTCTTGTCGCGAACGACCGTCAGCACCTGGCGACGGTTGTGCATGTCGCCCTTCTTCGCCTTGGTGATCAGCTTCTCCGCCAGCGGGCGCAGGCGCTTGGCCTTGGCCTCGGTGGTGGTGATCCGGCCGTGCTGGAACAGCTGGGTGGCGAGGTTCGCCAGGATCAGCTTCTCGTGGGCCGGGCTGCCGCCGAGACGGGCACCCTTGGTGGGCCTGGGCATTGCGTGTTCTCCTTGAGAGTTAACCCGCCCCGGCCGTGTGAGGTACCGGGGTCGGGCCGGGGGCCGTGGCGGCCCCCGTTGGGCACATCAGTACTGCTCGGTCTCGACGTACGCGCTGTCGTCGTCGTCGTAACCGCCACCGGCCACCGCGGTCGGGTCGAACCCGGGCGGAGAGTCCTTCAGGGCCAGCGACATCTCGTGCAGCTTCTGCTTGACCTCCTCGATGGACTTCGCACCGAAGTTGCGGATGTCCAGCAGGTCCTGCTCGCTGCGGGCGACGAGCTCACCCACGGTGTGGATGCCCTCGCGCTTGAGGCAGTTGTAGGAGCGGACGGTGAGGTTCAGCTCCTCGATCGGCAGCGCCAGGTCGGCGGCCAGGGCCGCGTCCGTCGGCGACGGGCCGATGTCGATGCCCTCGGCCTCGACGTTCAGCTCGCGGGCGAGACCGAACAGCTCGACGAGGGTCTTGCCGGCGGAGGCCACCGCGTCGCGGGGCTTCATGCTCGGCTTGGTCTCGACGTCCAGGATCAGGCGGTCGAAGTCGGTGCGCTGCTCGACACGGGTCGCCTCGACCTTGTAGGTGACCTTGAGCACCGGGGAGTAGATCGAGTCGATCGGGATGCGGCCGATCTCCTGGCCCGGCTGCTTGTTCTGCGCGGCGGAGACGTAGCCGCGGCCGCGCTCGACGGTCAGCTCCATCTCCAGCTTGGCCTTGCCGTTCAGCGTGGCGATGCGCAGCTCGGGGTTGTGCACCTCGACGCCGGCCGGGGGCGCGATGTCGGCGGCGGTGACGTCGCCGGGGCCCTGCTTGCGCAGGTACATGACCACGGGCTCGTCGTGCTCGGAGGAGACGACCAGCTCCTTGAGGTTCAGGATGATGTCGGTGACATCCTCCTTGACGCCCGGGACGGTCGAGAACTCGTGCAGCACGCCCTCGATGCGGATGCTGGTCACGGCCGCGCCCGGGATGGACGACAGCAGCGTGCGCCGCAGCGAGTTGCCGATGGTGTAGCCGAAGCCCGGCTCCAGCGGTTCGATGATGAACTTGGACCGGTTCTCCTCGAGGTTCTCCTCGAGGAGGGTGGGACGCTGAGCGATCAGCATGTGGGTTCTCCCCTGGACGTGCGGCGCCCGCTATTTGACGCCGCTCGGTAATAACAGCATAGGTGCCGTACGGCGAACCGCACGGCACCTACGTGAGCGCTACTTGGAGTAGAGCTCGACGATCAGCTGCTCCTGCACCTGCGTGTCGATCTGCTGACGGACCGGCAGCTGGTGGATCAGGATGCGCATGGCCTCCGGAGCGACGCCCAGCCAGGCCGGGAAGGTCTTGTCGCCGGCGGTGGCGCGCGCCACCTCGTAGGGCAGCAGGTTGCGCGAGCGCTCGCGGACCTCGACGATGTCGTGCTCGCGGACGCGGTACGACGGGATGTCGACCTTCTTGCCGTTCACCAGGATGTGGCCGTGACGGACCTGCTGGCGGGCGGCGTCGCGGGACTCGGCGAAACCGGCGCGGTAGACCACGTTGTCGAGACGGCTCTCCAGGATCTGGAGGAGGTTCTCACCGGTCTTGCCGCCCTTGCGGTTGGCTTCCTCGTAGTAGTTGCGGAACTGCTTCTCGAGGACGCCGTAGATGCGGCGGGTCTTCTGCTTCTCACGAAGCTGGAGCTGGTACTCAGACTCCTTCGGACGACCGCGGCCGTGCTCACCCGGCGGGTAAGGACGGATCTCGATGGGGCACTTCGCGGACTCGCACTTCTTGCCCTTGAGGAAGAGCTTGACCTTCTCCCGACGGCAGAGCTTGCAGTCCGCACCCGTGTAACGAGCCATTTTTCTCTATCTCCTGGGCGTCAGACGCGACGGCGCTTGGGCGGACGGCAACCGTTGTGCGGAACGGGGGTGACGTCCTGGATGGAGCCGACCTCGAGACCGGTCGCCTGCAGCGAGCGGATCGCGGTCTCACGGCCGGAGCCGGGGCCCTTGACGAAGACGTCGACCTTGCGCATGCCGTGCTCCATGGCGCGGCGGGCGGCGTTCTCGGCGGCCATCTGCGCGGCGAACGGGGTGGACTTACGGGAGCCCTTGAACCCGACGTGGCCGGCGCTGGCCCAGGAGATCACGTTCCCGTTCGGGTCGGTGATCGAAACGATCGTGTTGTTGAACGTGCTCTTGATGTGGGCGTGCCCATGAGCGACGTTCTTCTTCTCCTTGCGGCGCACCTTCTTCGGGGCGCCCTGACGGCTCTTAGGAGGCATTCTTTGCCTTCACTCCTGAGGTCTTCGGTCCTGCGGCTGCGCGGACTACTACTTCTTGCCGGGCTTCTTCTTGCCGGCCACGGTCTTCTTCTTGCCCTTGCGGGTGCGCGCGTTGGTCTGCGTGCGCTGACCGTGCACGGGGAGGCCGCGGCGGTGCCGGATGCCCTGGTAGCACTGAATCTCGATCTTGCGACGGATGTCGGCCTGGACCTCGCGGCGGAGGTCACCTTCGATCTTGAAGTTGGTCTCGATATAGTCACGCAGCGGCACGAGCTCTTCGTCCGTGAGCTGGTGGACCCGCAGGTCGCCGCTGATGCCGGTGGCCTTCAGGGTCTCGAGCGCGCGGGTGCGGCCGATTCCGTAAATGTAGGTGAGAGCGATCTCCAGCCGCTTGTCGCGGGGGAGGTCGACGCCAACCAGGCGAGCCATGGTCGGGCATTCTCCTTCGTTGTGGCGGAGGTCTTGCGATTCACTACCCCTCCCCAATGCCCGGGGTGAGGGCCCCGGCCTCCGACCGGGGGTCTCCCGCGTGGTACGGCCTCGGCCGCCTGCGCAGGTGTGAACCGCGATTACCGTCGGCCCCACATGGAACGAGCCCGCTGCGTGGAGCGGACTCTCGTAAGGCCTGCTTTGTCTGTGACTAGCCCTGGCGCTGCTTGTGGCGCAGGTTGTCGCAGATCACCATGACGCGACCGTGCCGGCGGATCACCTTGCACTTGTCGCAGATCTTCTTGACGCTCGGCTTGACCTTCATAGTCCTTTATTCGTCCCTCAGACGCTTACTTGTACCGGTAGACGATCCGCCCACGACTGAGGTCGTAGGGGCTCAGTTCGACGACAACCCGGTCGTCGGGGAGGATTCGGATGTAGTGCATGCGCATCCGCCCGCTGATGTGGGCCAGGACCTTATGGCCGTTGTCGAGTTGCACCCTGAACATGGCGTTCGGGAGCGACTCAACCACAGTGCCCTCGATCTCGATGGCGCCGTCCTTCTTGGCCATGTCCCTCGCGTTTCACTGATCGGTCGTCTGAGGCTTCGGAACACTAAGCAGCCGCGACCACGCGCTTCGATGAGAGCGGCGGTAGCGACACCGCCGATGCGCAATGGTCATAGTGAACCGAAAGAGGAGTGTACGGCACCGGGCGAAGAAATGCGAAACAGACGGCCGGCACCTTGACACAACCGCTAATCAGGATACCTCCTATCCGGACCACATGTGGTATCCCCGCTGCACACGGCGTCCGGACCGCGCACGCGAAGGAGCCCGCCGGTGATCCGAATCACCGGCGGGCTCCCCGAAGTCGGCTACCCCCCTGGTTCAGCGGGCCGCCTCAGCGGCCGCCGTTCTCAGAAGGCGTCGCCCCAGTTACCGCAGTCGTCGAAGCGGTTGTCGCCCTCGCACACGCGGATCTTGAAGTCGTCGAAGCCGTTGCTCTTCTTGAAGCCGCCGAACTTGTCGAAGTGACGGTGGCCGAAGGTCTTGTAGTACTTGGTGTGGGTGCCGAACTTGTCGTGCCAGCGGAACCACACGTAGCTGTACTCGCGGTCACGGTCACGGTCGAACAGGTCGCCGAAGAACCAGTAGCGGCCGTTGTCCTTGTACCAGTAGCCCTTGAAGTAGGACCGCTTGCCGAAGCTCTCGCCGCCGCCGAACTTGGAGTAGTACGGACCGAAGAAGTGCTTCTTGGGCGCCTGGGCCTGCTGGGCGGCGGTCGCGGTGTCCGCGGTCGCGGCCATCGCCGCGGGGGCCGCGGCCAGACCGGCGGCCAGGGAGCCGGCCAGAGCGGTTCCGGCGAGAACGGTACGGAGCTTGCTCATTTGTTTCTTCCTCCTGTGAAGGGGTCCTGCTGTTCGGACACCGCTTACGTTAGGAAGATTCGGTCCGCCGTTCTGCGGAGGAATGCACACTCAGTGACGAGGGTGCACTATTACGGCTTACCGTCCTTGCGCAGGCCGATCAGAACGGTGCTGACCAGCAGAATCGCTCCCCAGGGACCCATCACCCACAGGGGCCAAGGGTAGGGGAAGTCCAGGCCGCTCGTCAGGCCGATGATCAGCCAGATCACCCAGTTGACCCCGCTGGCGATGGCCCAGGGCGCCCACATGGCGGCCAGCTGGTTGCTCCGGCTCTCCTCGGGCTTGGCGGGCTGCCGGGGGGCGGCCGTCGGCAGCTTGCGCAGGTCGACGTCGGGCAGGTCGGAGGTGAGCGTCGCCAGTTCGCCGTAGGTCTTGCTGGCGTAGAGCTGCTCCAGTCGCTCGTCGAACTCCTCGACGGTGAGGCGTCCCTGTGCGTAGTGCTCACGCAACACCGAGGCGACCCTGTCCCTGTCGTCGTCCGACGCCCGCATCTGTGGACCAGTCGCCATCATCACTCACATCCGCTCACCGCACGGGCCGCTCACGCACGGCCCGCGTCGTCTCCCAACAGGTCGGCAAGCCGCTCTTTCCCCCCGTCAAGCGCGGTCAGTACCCATGGTCCATTATGTGTCACGGCGACGCTGTGCTCGAAGTGCGCGGAGGCCTTGCCGTCGATCGTCACGACCGTCCAGTCGTCGGCCAGCACCTTGGTGCGGTCGGTGCCCAGGTTGAGCATCGGCTCGATCGCCAGGCACATGCCCTCTTCTAGCTTCGGCCCCCGGCCGGGCCTGCCGTGGTTGGCGACCCAGGGGTCCATGTGCATCTCGGTGCCGATGCCGTGCCCGCCGTACTCCTTCGGGATGCCGTAGCGGCCCTGGGAGCGCACGTACTTCTCCACCTCGTGCCCGATGTCGGACAGGTGGCGGCCCGGCGTGAGCGCGGCGATCCCGCGCCACATGGCCTCCTCCGTGACCCGCATCAGCTCGGTGAGCGCGGGGTCCACCTCGCCGACCGGGACCGTGATCGCCGAGTCGCCGTGCCAGCCGTCCAGGATCGCGCCGCAGTCGATCGAGATGATGTCGCCCTCGCGCAGCTTCCGGCTGTCGCCGGGGATGCCGTGGACGACCTCGTCGTTGACCGACGCGCAGATCGTCGCGGGGAAGCCCTGGTAGCCCTTGAACGAGGGAATGGCCCCCTCGTCCCGGATCGCCTTCTCGGCGATGGCGTCGAGGTCCAGGGGCGTCATACCGGGCTGCACGCTCTCGCGCAGCAGTTGCAGCGTCCGGCCGACGACCAGGCCCGCGGCCCGCATCTTCTCCAGCTGCTCAGGCGTCTTGACCTGGATTCCGTGCTTGTTCTTCTTGAACACGTGTTCACCCCCGGGGTGATTAAACAGGCAATTCGGGAGCTCAATTCCCCCGATTGTGCCCTAGGAGCTACTCCCGAACACAACACGCCACCCACGGAAAGGTCCGTGGGTGGCGTGCCGATGACGAATCGTCAGTTCACGTGGGGCTCGTTAGTCCACGTAGGGCGCCAGGGCCTCCATCGCGCGCTGGGTGACCTCTTCCACCGGGCCCGCGGCGTCCACGCCGACCAGGATCTCCTCGTCGGCGTAGAAGGAGACCAGCGGAGCGGTCTGCTCCTGGTAGACCTCCAGGCGGCGCCGGACAGTCTCCTCCTTGTCGTCGTCGCGCTGGTAGAGGCGGCCGCCGCAGGCGTCGCAGATGTCGTCCTTCTTGTCGTCGAAGTCGACGTGCCAGATGCGCCCGCACTGGCTGCAGGTCCGGCGGCCGGCGAGGCGGCGGACCACCTCGTCCTCGTCGACCACGAGCTCCAGGACGATGTCCAGTGCGACGCCGAACTCGGCAAGCATCTTCTTCAGGATCTCGGCCTGGGGCACGTTCCTGGGGAAGCCGTCGAGCAGGAAACCGTCCTGCGCGTCGTCCTCCGAGAGGCGGTCGCGGACCATCGCGATGGTGACCTCGTCGGGGACGAGGTCGCCTCGGTCCATGTACTCCTTGGCAAGCTTGCCCAGCTCCGTGCCGCCGGAGACGTTGGCACGGAAGATGTCACCTGTCGAGATCTTCGGGATGGACAGGTTCGATGCGATGAACTGGGCCTGCGTCCCCTTACCCGCTCCGGGGGGCCCCACCAGTACGAGTCGCACTACTTCAGGAAGCCTTCGTAGTTGCGCTGCTGCAGCTGGCTCTCGATCTGCTTCACGGTGTCAAGACCGACACCCACCATGATCAGAATGCTCGTGCCTCCGAACGGGAAGTTCTGACTCGCCCCGACGAGGGCCAGCGCGACGATCGGCACCATCGAGATCAGGCCCAGATAGAGCGCGCCGGGAGCGGTGAGTCGCGTAAGAACGTAGTTCAGGTACTCAGCCGTCGGGCGTCCCGGGCGGATACCCGGGATGAAACCACCGTACTTCTTCATGTTGTCGGCGACTTCAACGGGGTTGAAGGTGATCGACACGTAGAAGTAGGTGAAGAAGACGATCAGCAGGAAGAACGTGATCATGTAGACCGGGGTGTCGCCGGTGACCAGGTTCGTGCTGATCCACTGCACGACCGCGTTCGGCTCCTCCTGGGAGTTCGTGAACAGGGTCGTGATCAGCTGCGGGAGGTAGAGCAGCGAGGACGCGAAGATGACCGGGATGATGCCGGCCTGGTTGACCTTCAGCGGGATGTAGGTCGAGGTCCCGCCGTACATCCGACGGCCGACCATGCGCTTGGCGTACTGCACCGGGATCCGGCGCTGCGCCTGCTCGACCATGACGACCAGGGCGATCATCGCGATGCCGACCACGAGGACGACGCCGAAGACGAAGCCGCCCTTCTGCTGGGCGATGCGCAGCAGCTCGGCCGGGAAGACCGCGATGACCTGGGTGAAGATCAGGATGGACATGCCGTTACCGACGCCCCGGTCGGTGATGAGCTCGCCCAGCCACATGACGACGGCGGTGCCGGCGGTCATCGTCAGCACCATCGTGACGATGGAGAAGACGTTGTCCTTGTCCAGCAGGACGTCCTGCTGGCAGCCCGGGAACAGCTGCCCGGTGCGCGCCAGGGCGATGAACGCCGTCGACTGCAGGATCGCCAGAGCGACCGTCAGGTAACGGGTGTACTGCGTGATCTTGGATTGGCCGGCCTGACCCTCCTTCTTGAGGGCCTCGAGCCGGGGAATGACCACGACCAGCAGCTGGAGAATGATGCTCGCGGTGATGTAGGGCATGATGCCCAGCGCGAACACCGACAGCTTCAGCAGCGCGCCGCCGCTGAAGAGCTGGACCATTCCGTAGATGTTGCTCGCTTCGCCCGCCTGTGCGTCCTTCAGACAGAGGGCGATGTTCTCGGTGTGTACACCCGGGGTCGGAAGAACCGAACCAAGACGGAAAAGCGCGATGATGCCCAGTGTGAAGAGCAGCTTCTTACGCAGGTCCGGCGTACGGAACGCTCGGGTAAACGCGGTCAGCACGGTCCCTCCTGCGCGCCTGAAAGGCGAGGTCGGTCAGCGATGGTGCGGGGGTGGTCCATCTTGTATCTCAAGTCGACGAGCGCGTGGAAAATGAATTGACACTCACTGTCCAGCGAACTCTAACGCACCACGGGCGCGGGGGCCCATTGCGAGCCCCCGCGCCTCGTGTCATGCCTACAGCTCGGAGACAGAACCACCGGCAGCGGTGATCTTCTCCTTGGCACTGGCGGAGAAAGCGTGCGCCTGCACGTTCAACGCCACGGAGATGTCACCGGTTCCGAGGACTTTTACGAGCTGGTTCTTGCGGACCGCGCCCTTGGCGACCAGCGTCTCGACGGTGACGTCGCCACCCTCGGGGAACAGCTCGCCGAGCTTGTCCAGGTTGACGACCTGGTAGGTCGTCTTGAACAGGGCGTTGCTGAAGCCCTTGTACTTGGGCAGGCGACGCTGGAGCGGAACCTGGCCACCCTCGAAGCCGAGGGGGACGGTGGTCCGGGACGTCGTGCCCTTGGTGCCACGACCGGCGGTCTTGCCCTTGGACGCCTCGCCGCGGCCCTTGCGGACCTTCGACTTGTTGGCGCCGGGGGCCGGCCGCAGGTGGTGGATGCGGAGCGGAGTGTTCTCTGCCATGTCTAGTCGACCTCTTCCACGGTGACGAGGTGCGTCACCACGGAGACCATGCCGCGGATCTCCGGGCGGTCCTCCTTGACGACGACGTCACCGATTCGCTTCAGACCGAGCGAGCGCAGCGAGTCACGCTGGTTCTGCTTGCCACCGATCTTCGAGCGGACCTGGGTGATCTTCAGACGCGCCATCGACTAGCTCACCGCCTTCGCCGCCGCGGCCTCGGCGAGACCCTCGGCGCGAGCCTTGAGCATCGCCTTGGGGGCGACGTCCTCGATCGGCAGGCCGCGGCGGGCGGCGATCTCCTCGGGGCGGCTGAGGCCCTTCAGAGCGGCCACCGTGGCGTGCACGATGTTGATCGGGTTGTCCGAGCCGAGCGACTTGGACAGGACGTCGTGGATGCCGGCGCACTCCAGGACGGCGCGCACCGGGCCACCGGCGATGACACCGGTACCGGGCGAGGCCGGGCGCAGGAAGACGACGCCGGCGGCCTCCTCACCCTGCACGATGTGCGGGATGGTGCCCTGGATGCGGGGCACCTTGAAGAAGTGCTTCTTGGCCTCTTCGACGCCCTTGGCGATGGCCGCGGGGACTTCCTTGGCCTTGCCGTAACCGACACCGACCATGCCGTTACCGTCGCCGACGATAACCAGGGCGGTGAAGCTGAAGCGACGACCACCCTTCACGACCTTGGCCACTCGGTTGATCTTTACGACGCGCTCGATGTACGAGACGCCCTTGTCAGCGCTGCCGCCGCGGCGGTCGTCACGCCGACCGTCACGCCGCTCGCCACCGGCGGCGCCACCGCGACGCGGAGCTCCAGCCATCAGTGGTTCCTCTTCTCATTCATAAGACGGGCCATCAGAATTCCAGCCCACCTTCGCGGGCGCTGTCCGCCAGGGCCGCGATGCGACCCGCGTAGCGGTTGCCACCGCGGTCGAAGACGACAGCGGTGATCCCGGCAGCCTTGGCCCGCTGAGCGAGAAGCTCGCCGACCTGCTTCGCCTTGTCGGTCTTGACGCCGTCGGCCGTACGCAGAGCGCTCTCCATGGTGGAGGCGCTGACCAGCGTGTGACCCTGGGTGTCGTCGACGATCTGGACGAAGAGATGCCGCGTGGAGCGGTTGACGACCATGCGCGGACGCTCGGTCGTGCCGACCACCTTCTTGCGGACGCGGGTGTGGCGACGGGCCCGCGAGACGGCGCGGGCGGCCGTGTGCTTGCCGAACGCAGTCTTGCCAGCCATGCCTACTTACCAGCCTTTCCGACCTTGCGGCGGATAACTTCGCCCTGGTAGCGCACGCCCTTGCCCTTGTACGGGTCGGGCTTGCGCAGCTTGCGGATGTTCGCGGCGATCTCGCCGACCTTCTGCTTGTCGATGCCGTCCACGTGGAACAGGGTCGGCTTCTCGACGCGGAAGGTGACACCCTCGGGGGCGTCGACGATCACCGGGTGGCTGAAGCCCAGGGCGAACTCGAGCTGAGTCGGGCCCTTGGCCTGCACGCGGTAACCGACACCTACGATCTCCAGGGTCTTGGTGTAGCCCTGGGTCACACCCGTCACCATGTTGGCGATCAGGGTGCGGGACAGCCCGTGCAGCGCACGGACCTTGTTCTCGTCGCTGGGACGGGTGACGGTGACGACACCGTCCTCGCCCTTGGCGACCTCGATCGGCTCAGCGACCGTGTGAGAAAGCGTGCCCTTCGGGCCCTTGACCGTGACATTCCGGCCGTCGATGGTGACATCGACACCGCCCGGCACGGGGATGGGCAGCCGTCCGATTCGCGACATGCTGTTCTACTCCCCTCTTACCAGACGTAGGCGAGGACTTCCCCGCCCACTCCACGCTTGCCGGCCTGCTTGTCGGTCATGAGGCCGGCGGACGTCGAGATGATCGCGACGCCCAGTCCGCCCAGGACTCGGGGCAGGTTGTCCTTCTTCGCATAGACCCGCAGACCGGGCTTGGAAACCCGGCGCAGGCCAGAGAGCGACCGCTCACGGCTCGGCCCGAACTTGAGCTCCACCACGAGGTTCTTGCCGACCTTGGCGTCCTCGACGCTCCAGGCCTGGATGTAACCCTCCTGCTGGAGGATCTCGGCGATGTGCGCCTTGATCTTCGAGTACGGCATCGCCACGGTGTCGTGGTAAGCCGAGTTCGCGTTTCGCAGACGCGTCAGCATGTCTGCGATCGGGTCGGTCATCGTCATGGCCGGTGGCCTTCCTCACCGCGGTTTCCGCAAGGGACCTACGGTGTGGTCATGGGCGCTTCGGACAGCGCCCGGTGTGAATATGACTTCTGTACGGCTGGCCTCACGCGGATCCGGCGCGTTCACCGGATCCGCGCGGAGACTACCAGCTCGACTTGGTGATGCCGGGCAGCTCGCCCCGGTGCGCCATCTCGCGGAAGCAGATGCGGCACAGGCCGAACTTCCGGAAAACCGCGCGGGGACGGCCACAGCGCGAGCACCGGGTGTAGGCCCGGACCTCGAACTTGGCCTTGCGAGCAGCCTTGACCTTGAGCGACGTCTTCGCCATGATCAGGCCTCCTTGAAGGGGAAGCCGAGGTGCTTGAGCAGCGCCCGGCCCTGGTCGTCGGTCTTGGCGGTGGTCACGACCGTGATGTCCATGCCACGCTGGCGGTCGACCTTGTCCTGGTCGATCTCGTGGAACATGACCTGCTCGGTCAGACCGAAGGTGTAGTTGCCGTTGCCGTCGAACTGCTTCGGCGACAGACCGCGGAAGTCGCGGATACGGGGAAGCGCCAGGGACAGCAGACGGTCCAGGAACTCCCACATGCGGTCGCCCCGCAGCGTGACGTGCGCGCCGATCGGCATGCCCTCGCGCAGCTTGAACTGCGCGATGGACTTGCGGGCCCGGACGACGGCCGGCTTCTGGCCGGTGATGGCCGTGAGGTCACGGACGGCGCCCTCGATCAGCTTGGAGTCGCGAGCCGCCTCGCCGACACCCATGTTCACCTTGATCTTGGTGATCGTGGGGATCAGCATGACGTTCTCGAAGCCGAACTCCTCCTGCAGCTTCGCGGCGATCTCTTCGCGGTAACGCTGCTTGAGGCGCGGGAGCGTACGCTCTTCGGAAGTCGCAGTCATCAGTTGTCCTCACCCGTCTTGGCGTCGGCCTTCTTGTCGGCCTTCTTCTCGGCGGGCTTCTCGTCATCCTTGAGCTTCTTGACGTTGCTCACGTGGATGGGGGCCTCCATGGTCTGCACGCCGCCGGTCTTGGCGCCGCGCGGACCCTGGTGGGTCTCCTTGGAGTGCTTCTTGATCATGTTGACGCCCTCGACCACCACGCGGTCCTCGCGCGGGTAGGCGGCGATCACACGGCCCTTGGCACCCTTGTCCTTGCCGGCGATGACCTGGACCAGGTCACCCTTCTTCACATGCAGCTTCGGCATTTACAACACCTCCGGCGCGAGCGAGATGATGCGCATGAACTTCTTGTCACGCAGCTCGCGGCCGACGGGACCGAAGATACGCGTGCCACGGGGGTCACCGCTGTCCTTGATGATGACCGCCGCGTTCTCGTCGAAGCGGATGTAGGAGCCGTCGGGCCGGCGACGCTCCTTGACGGTGCGCACGACGACAGCCTTGACGACGTCACCCTTCTTGACGGTGCCGCCGGGAATGGCGTCCTTCACCGTGGCGACGATGATGTCGCCGATACCCGCGTAGCGCCGACCCGAGCCGCCGAGCACACGGATGCAAAGGACTTCCTTCGCCCCCGTGTTGTCGGCGACCTTGAGTCGCGACTCCTGCTGGATCACGTGTTCTCCTGTTTGTCTCGCCGGTTCTCACCCTCGGGTGAGCCTTGCGGAACCTACTGTGGTCTTTTTCCTCCGGTGACAGCCCGGTCGCCCGGACCGCCATCGCAGGCGGTGCGAGGGGCCCCTGCGGGGACCCTCACACCCTTGGACACCGTCATGGGGGGTGGGCTCTCGGCCACCCCCCACGAGGCGCGTTCGTTACTTCGCCTTCTCGAGGATCTCGACGACCCGCCAGCGCTTGCTCGCCGACAGGGGCCGGGTCTCCATCAGCAGGACGCGGTCGCCGACGCCGCAGCTGTTGGCCTCGTCGTGCGCCTTGTACTTGGTCGTCCGGCGGATGACCTTGCCGTACAGGGGGTGCTTGACGCGGTCCTCGACAGCGACGACGACAGTCTTGTCCATCTTGTCGCTGACGACCAGGCCCTCACGGGTCTTGCGGTAGTTCCGCGCCACGGTCGTGCTCTCCGTTGCCTCAGCCATCGATCGACTCCTTCTCAACCGTCACGATGCCGAGCTCCCGCTCGCGCATCACGGTGTAGATACGGGCGATCTCGCGGCGGACGGCGCGCAGCCGCCCGTGGCTCTCCAACTGGCCGGTCGCGGCCTGGAAGCGGAGGTTGAACAGCTCCTCCTTGGCTTCCTTCAGCTTCTGGACCAGGGTGTCCTGGTCCTCCACCCGCAGCTCACCGGCGGTCAGGCCCTTAGCCATCACGCCTCACCCACTTCACGCTTAACGAACCGGCACTTCATCGGGAGCTTGTGCATCGCACGGCGCATGGCCTCGCGGGCCACGGGCTCGGCGACACCGGACAGCTCGAACATGACGCGGCCGGGCTTGACGTTGGCGATCCACCACTCCGGCGAACCCTTACCGGAACCCATGCGGGTCTCGGCCGGCTTCTTCGTCAGCGGACGGTCCGGGTAGATGTTGATCCACACCTTGCCGCCACGGCGGATGTGCCGGGTCATGGCGATACGAGCCGACTCGATCTGGCGGTTGGTCACGTAGGAGTGCTCAAGCGCCTGAATGCCGAACTCGCCGAACACGACGCGGGTGCCGCCCTTGGCGGCGCCGCTGCGGTCGGGCCGGTGCTGCTTGCGGTGCTTGACCCTGCGCGGGATCAGCATGGTCAGCTCCCTTCAGCACCCGGCTGCGCAGCCGGGCCGGTCTCGGGGGCGGCCTGCGAGGTCGCCTCGGTCCTGGGGGCGCGGTCGCCACGGCCACCGCGACGGGGACGGTCGCCACCGGCGCCGCCACCACGGCGGGGACGGTCGGCGCCACGACGCTCGTCGCGCTGACGCTGGCCGGCGCGGGCGCCGGCGGCGGCCGCCTCGCGCTCGGCGCGGCTGGTCGGAGCCTCACCCTTGTAGATCCACACCTTCACGCCGATGCGGCCGAAGGTGGTGCGGGCCTCGTAGAGGCCGTAGTCGATGTCCGCGCGGAGCGTGTGCAGGGGCACGCGGCCCTCGCGGTAGAACTCCGAGCGGGACATCTCGGCGCCGCCCAGACGACCGGAGCACTGCACCCGGATGCCCTTGGCGCCGCTCTTCATCGCCGACTGCATCGCCTTGCGCATGGCACGGCGGAACGAGACACGGCTGGACAGCTGCTCGGCCACGCCCTGGGCGACGAGCTGCGCGTCGATCTCAGGGTTCTTGACCTCGAGGATGTTCAGCTGGACCTGCTTCTTGGTCAGCTTCTCGAGGTCACCGCGGATCCGGTCGGCCTCGGCGCCGCGGCGGCCGATGACGATGCCCGGACGGGCGGTGTGGATGTCGACCTGAACCCGGTCGGTGGTCCGCTCGATCTCGACCTTGGAAATGCCGGCCCGCTCCATGCCCTTCTTCAGCATGCGGCGGATCGCCACGTCCTCGGCGACGTACGACTTGTAGAGCTTGTCGGCATACCACCGGCTCTTGAAGTCGGTCGTGACGCCGAGGCGGAACCCGTGCGGGTTAACCTTCTGACCCACTAGCGGGTCCTCCCCTTCGGCTCGCGGGACTCCACGATCACGGTGATGTGGCTCGTCCGCTTGTTGATCCGATAGGCACGACCCTGGGCGCGCGGACGGAACCGCTTCAGCGTCGGGCCCTCGTCGACCCACGCACGGCTCACGAAGAGCGTGTCGCGGTCGAGGTTGAAGTTGTGCTCCGCGTTGGCAATGGCGCTGGACAGCACCTTGTACACGGTCTCGCTCGCCGCCTGGGGAGCGAACTGCAGCACGGCCTGCGCCTCCGAAGCGGGCAGCCCGCGAATGAGGTCCACCACACGGCGGGCCTTCATGGGCGTGTGGCGCGCGAACCGCACCTGAGCCCTGGCTTCCATCGCTTACTCCTCTTAACCTTCTGCTTCGTTTAAGGCGCTTACCGCCGGCTGCGGCGGTCTTCCTTGACGTGGCTGCGGAACGTCCGCGTGGGGGCGAACTCGCCGAGCTTGTGACCGATCATCGCCTCGGTGACGAACACCGGGACGTGCTTGCGGCCGTCGTGAACGGCGATCGTGTGACCGATCATGTCGGGCACGATCATGGAACGCCGCGACCACGTCTTGATGACGTTCTTGGTGCCCTTCTCGTTCTGGGCGTCCACCTTCTTCTGAAGGTGGTCGTCCACGAAGGGGCCCTTCTTAAGACTACGTGGCATTTCGGCTGCTCCTACCGCTTCTTCCGCTTGGTCCGACGACGGATGATCAGGCGGTCACTGGCCTTGTTCGCCGCACGGGTCCGGCCCTCGGGCTTGCCCTTGGGGTTGACCGGGTGGCGACCGCCGGAGGTCTTACCCTCACCACCACCGTGCGGGTGGTCGACCGGGTTCATCGCGACACCGCGGACGGTGGGGCGCTTGCCCTTCCACCGCATACGGCCGGCCTTACCCCAGTTGATGTTGGCCTGCTCGGCGTTGCCGACCTGGCCGATGGAGGCCCGGCAGCGGACGTCGACCTGGCGCATTTCGCCGGACGGCATACGCAGCGTGGCGTACTGGCCCTCCTTGGCGAGCAGCTGGATCTGCGCGCCGGCGGACCGGCCCAGCTTGGCGCCGCCGCCCGGACGGAGCTCCACCGCGTGGATGAAGGTACCGGTCGGGATGTTGCGCAGCGGGAGGCAGTTGCCCGGCTTGATGTCGGCCGCGGGGCCGTTCTCGATCGTGTCGCCCTGCTTGAGGCCGGTCGGGCAGAGGATGTAGCGCTTCTCCCCGTCGGCGTAGTGCAGCAGCGCGATGCGGGAGGTGCGGTTGGGGTCGTACTCGATGTGAGCGACCTTGGCCGGGATCCCGTCCTTGTCGTGGCGCCGGAAGTCGATGATCCGGTAGGCGCGCTTGTGACCGCCGCCCTGGTGCCGGGTGGTGACCCGGCCGTGGACGTTGCGGCCGCCCTTGCTGTGAAGGGGAGCAAGCAGCGACTTCTCGGGCGTGCTGCGGGTGATCTCGGAGAAGTCCGAGACACTCGAGCCGCGGCGACCCGGGGTCGTCGGCTTGTACTTACGGATGCCCATCTTTTTCGTTCATCCTTCGTCGGTTATTCCGGCCGAATGCCCCTCGCCTCCCGGCGAGGGGCTCCGACTCGTTACTTACTGGCGAGCGGGGTTCAGCCCTGACCGAAGATGTCGATCCGGTCACCCTCGGCCAGGCTCACGATCGCGCGCTTGGTGTTGGGGCGCTGGCCGTAGCCGAACCGGGTCCGCTTGCGCTTGCCCTGGCGGTTGATGGTGTTGACGCTGGCCACCTTGACGCCGAAGATCTGCTCGATGGCGATCTTGACCTGCGTCTTGTTGGCCGTCTTCCGCACCAGGAACGTGTACTTGTTGTGCTCGTCGATCAGGCCGTAGCTCTTCTCGGAGACAACCGGCTTGATGATGATGTCGCGCGGGTCGGCGATCTTCTCCATCAGGCGTCTTCCTTCCCGCTCTTGCTCAGACGCGCGACGACCTGGTCGTACGCCTCCTGCGTGAAGACGACGTCGTCGTAGCAGAGCACGTCATAGGTGTTCAGCTGCCCGGCGTCCAGCAGGTGGACCTCCGGAGCGTTGCGCAGGCTCAGCCAGGTGACCTCGTCGCCCTCGTCGACGACGACCAGGACGCTGCGAGCCTGCGTGACCTTGCGCAGCGCCTCGAGGGCCGCCTTGGTCTTGGGCGTGTCGCCGGTGACCAGGGAGCTGATCACGTGGACGCGGCCGCCGTTCGCCCGGTCGGACAGGGCGCCGCGCAGCGCGGCGGCCTTCATCTTCTTGGGCGTCCGCTGCGAGTAGTCACGCGGGAGCGGGCCGTGGACGGTGCCACCGCCGGTGAACTGCGGAGCGCGGGTCGAACCCTGACGGGCGCGGCCGGTGCCCTTCTGGCGGTACGGCTTCTTGCCGCCACCGCTGACCTCGCCACGGGTCTTGGCCTTGTGGGTGCCCTGCCGGCGAGCGGCGAGCTGGGCCACGACCACCTGGTGGATCAGCGGGATGTTGACCTTGGCGCCGAAGACGTCTTCGGGCAGGTCGACCGAGCCGGCCTTGGCGCCGCTGGCGTCGAGGACGTCAATGGTGCTCACTTGGCAGCCCCCTTCTTGGCAGCGGTGCGGATGAGGACCAGGCTGCCGTTGGCGCCGGGAACCGCACCCTTGATGAGGATGAGGTTCTTCTCGACGTCCACGGCGTGGACCTTCAGGCTCTGGACGGTGGTGCGGACGTTGCCCATCCGACCGGCCATGCGCAGGCCCTTGAAGACGCGACCGGGAGTGGCGCAGCCGCCGATGGAACCCGGCGAGCGGTGCTTGCGCTGGGTACCGTGCGAGGCGCCCAGACCGCCGAAGCCATGACGCTTCATGACACCGGCGAAGCCCTTGCCCTTGCTCTTGCCCGTCACGTCGACGAACTGACCGGCCTCGAAGGTGTCGACCAGGATCTCCTGGCCGAGGGTGTACTCGCTCGCGTCGTCGGTGCGGATCTCCGTGAAGTAACGGCGCGGGGTGATCTCGTGCTTGCGCAGGTAGTCACCGAGCGGCTTGTTGACCTTACGGGGGTCGATCTGCCCGAAGCCGAGCTGCACGGCGGAGTAGCCGTCCTTTTCGGGGGTGCGGACGCGGGTCACGACGCACGGACCAGCTTCGACGACGGTCACCGGGACCATCCGGTTGTCTGCGTCGAAGACCTGGGTCATGCCGAGCTTCTTGCCCAGGACGCCCTTGATCTGCTTAGCCATGTCTGTGCGTTCCCTCAGAGCTTGATCGAGATGTCGACGCCGGCGGGGAGGTCGAGTCGCATGAGCGAGTCGACCGTCTTCGGCGTCGGGTCGATGATGTCAATCAGCCGCTTGTGCGTGCGCATCTCGAAGTGCTCGCGGCTGTCCTTGTACTTGTGCGGCGAGCGGATGACGCAGTACACGTTCTTCTCGGTCGGCAGCGGAACCGGGCCCGCGACCTTAGCGCCAGTCCGCGTCACCGTCTCGACGATCTTCTTGGCCGAGCTGTCGATGACCTCGTGGTCATAGGCCTTGAGCCGGATGCGGATCTTCTGTCCCGCCATAATGGCCTCGGTGTCCTTCGCTGTCGTCTGAAAAAGTTACGTGCGGCCTGTGGCCGCTGTATGTGGTCGGGTCCGCCTGCCGGGCCGCCGTACGGCCGACCGGGCCTCCCCGACCTGTCGTCCGGTCGGGGTCCGCCGGGGCGTCTCCCTTCCGGTCCCACGTAGCAGACGCTTGCGGTCTGCGCTTTCTTCCGTGATCCGGCAGTTACTTCGGTCACTTTCGCGGCCGAACCAACTGCGGGATCCCGGTTCGTGGGTCGTGCACGGGACCCGTACGGGCTCCCTCGTGGTGCGGCGGCCGGCCCTTCGATGAGGGCCGACCGCCACTCCGCGATCGAACTACTTGAGAATCTTGGTGACGTTACCGGCGCCGACGGTCCGGCCACCCTCACGGATCGCGAACTTGAGGCCTTCCTCCATCGCGATCGGCTGGATGAGCTGGACGGTCATCTCGGTGTTGTCACCGGGCATGACCATCTCGGTGCCCTCGGGCAGGTTCACGACACCGGTCACGTCAGTCGTACGGAAGTAGAACTGCGGACGGTAGTTGTTGAAGAACGGCGTGTGGCGGCCGCCCTCGTCCTTGGCCAGGATGTAGACCTGGGCCTCGAACTCGGTGTGCGGGGTGGTCGTGCCCGGCTTGATGATGCACTGGCCGCGCTCGACGTCCTCACGCTTGATGCCGCGCAGGAGCAGACCGACGTTGTCACCGGCCTGGCCCTCGTCGAGCAGCTTGCGGAACATCTCGACGCCGGTGACCGTGGTGGTGGTCTTCTCCGACTTGATGCCGATGATGTCGACGGTCTCGTTGACCTTGACGACACCGCGCTCGATACGGCCGGTGACGACGGTGCCGCGACCGGTGATCGAGAAGACGTCCTCGATCGGCATCAGGAACGGCTTGTCGACGTCACGGGTGGGCTCGGGCACGTTCTCGTCGACGGCGTTCATCAGCTCGATGATGCTGTCGCCCCACTTCTGGTCGCCCTCGAGGGCCTTCAGAGCGGAGACGCGCACGACCGGCAGGTCGTCGCCGGGGAACTCCTGAGCCGAGAGCAGCTCGCGGACCTCGAGCTCGACGAGCTCCAGGATCTCCTCGTCGTCCACCATGTCGGCCTTGTTGAGGGCCACGACGATGTAGGGGACGCCGACCTGGCGGGCCAGGAGGACGTGCTCCTTCGTCTGCGGCATCGGGCCGTCGGTGGCGGCGACCACGAGGATCGCGCCGTCCATCTGAGCCGCACCGGTGATCATGTTCTTCACGTAGTCGGCGTGACCGGGGCAGTCCACGTGGGCGTAGTGGCGCTTCTCGGTCTGGTACTCGACGTGCGCGATGGAGATCGTGATACCACGAGCCTTCTCCTCGGGCGCCTTGTCGATCTTGTCGAACGGGGTCGCCTCGTTGAGCTCAGGGTAACGCTCGTGGAGCACCTTGGTGATCGCCGCGGTCAGAGTGGTCTTGCCGTGGTCGATGTGCCCAATGGTGCCGATGTTTACGTGCGGCTTGGTCCGCTCGAACTTGGCCTTGGCCACTGGTCTGTCTCCTTAGAGATTCTGACTTGACTTGCGTCGTTATCACTCGGGTCCGGGAAGCCGGCCCCGTGCGGGGCCGGCGGGTGACGAAGTTACTCGCCCCGGACCTTCGCGACGATCTCCTTGGCGATGTGCTGGGGCACTTCCGCGTAGGAGTCGAACTGCATGCTGAAGCTCGCGCGTCCCTGCGTCTTGCTACGCAGGTCACCCACGTAGCCGAACATCTCAGAGAGGGGCACGAGCGCCTGGACGACACGGGCGCCGGCGCGCTCGTCCATCGCCCGGATCTGACCGCGACGACCGTTGAGGTCACCGATGACGTCACCCATGTAGTCCTCGGGGGTGGTGACCTCGACGGCCATCACCGGCTCCAGGATGACGGCGTCCGCCTTGCGCGCGGCCTCCTTGAAGGCCATCGATCCGGCGATCTTGAAGGCCATTTCGGACGAGTCCACCTCGTGGTAGGCACCGTCCTGCAGGGTGACCTTCACCCCGACCATGGGGTAACCGGCGAGAACACCGAACTCGGCGGCCTCCTGGGCACCCGCGTCGACCGACGGGATGTACTCCCGCGGGATGCGGCCACCGGAGACCTTGTTCTCGAACTCGTACCCGTCGTTGCCCTCGCCCAGCGGCTCAATGTCGATGATGACCTTGGCGAACTGGCCGGAACCACCGGTCTGCTTCTTGTGGGTGTAGTCGACCTTCTCCACCTTGCGGCGGATGGTCTCGCGGTAGGCCACCTGCGGCCGGCCGACGTTGGCCTCGACCTTGAACTCGCGGCGCATACGGTCGACCAGGATCTCCAGGTGGAGCTCGCCCATACCCCAGATGACCGTCTGACCGGTCTCCTCGTCGCGGCGGACCTGGAAGGACGGGTCCTCCTCGGCCAGACGCTGGATGGCGGTGCTGAGCTTCTCCTGGTCGCCCTTGGTCTTGGGCTCGATCGCGACGTTGATGACCGGGGCCGGGAACGTCATCGACTCCAGGACGACCGGGTGGGCCGGGTCGCACAGGGTGTCACCGGTGGTGGTGTCCTTCAGACCCATGACGGCGACGATCTGACCAGCGTGCGCGGACGGGCGCTCCTCGCGCTTGTTCGCGTGCATCTGGTAGATCTTGCCGATCCGCTCCTTCTTGCCCTTCACGGAGTTGATGACTCCGGAACCGGACTCGAGCGTGCCCGAGTAGATGCGGATGTAGGTGAGACGGCCCAGGTGCGGGTCGCTCATGATCTTGAAGGCCAGCGCGGAGAAGGGCTCCTTCACGTCCGCGTGACGCTCGACGATCTCCTCCTCGTTGCCGACCGCGTGGCCCTTGAAGGCCGGGATGTCGGTCGGCGCGGGGAGGTAGGCGACGATCGCGTCGAGCAGGGGCTGCACGCCCTTGTTCTTGAACGCGGTGCCGGTCAGGACCGGGTTGATGGCACTGGCCAGCGTCGCGCGGCGGATGGCCGCGACCAGCTGCTCCTCGGTGGGCTCGACGCCCTCGAGGAAGAGCTCCATCAGCTCGTCGTCGTTCTCGGCGACGGTCTCGACGAGCTTGTCACGCCACTCGCGGGCAGCCTCGGCGTGGTCCGCCGGGATGTCCACGGTCTCGTACATCTCGCCCTTGGCCGCCTCGGCGCTCCAGAGCAGGCCCTTCATCTTGACCAGGTCGATGACGCCCTTGAAGCCGGCCTCGACGCCCCAGGGAAGCTGGATGACGGCGGGCGTGGCGTTCAGACGGCTGACCATCATGTCGACGCAGCGGTGGAACTCCGCGCCGACCCGGTCCATCTTGTTGACGAAGCAGATGCGGGGCACGCCGTAACGGTCGGCCTGACGCCAGACCGTCTCGGACTGCGGCTCGACACCCGCGACACCGTCGAACACGGCGACGGCACCGTCGAGGACGCGCAGCGAGCGCTCCACCTCGATGGTGAAGTCCACGTGGCCCGGCGTGTCGATGATGTTGATCGTGTGGCCGAGCCACTCGCAGGTGGTAGCGGCGGAGGTGATGGTGATACCACGCTCCTGCTCCTGCTCCATCCAGTCCATCGTGGCTGCGCCCTCGTGGACCTCACCGATCTTGTAGGTGATGCCGGTGTAGAACAGGATGCGCTCGGTCGTCGTGGTCTTGCCCGCGTCGATGTGGGCCATGATCCCGATGTTTCGGACCTTGGCCAGGTCAAGAGCGGTCGTGGTGGCCACTTCTCTCGCGTCCTCGTCGTCTCGTCGAACCCGCTGTTACCAGCGGTAGTGGGCGAAGGCCTTGTTGGACTCGGCCATCTTGTGGGTGTCCTCGCGCTTCTTGACCGAGGCGCCGAGGCCATTGCTGGCGTCGAGCAGCTCGTTCATGAGGCGCTCGGTCATGGTCTTCTCGCGGCGGGCGCGGGAGTACTGCACCAGCCAGCGCAGGGCCAGGGTGGTGCTGCGCGCGGCGCGCACCTCGACCGGGACCTGGTAGGTCGCGCCACCGACGCGGCGGCTGCGGACCTCAAGGGTGGGCTTGACGTTGTCCAGCGCGCGCTTGAGGGTGACGACCGGGTCGTTGCCGGTCTTCTCCCTGCACCCCTCCAGGGCGCCGTAGACGATCGACTGCGCGATGGAGCGCTTGCCGTCCAGGAGCACCTTGTTGATGAGCGCGGTGACCAGCGGCGAGTTGTGGACCGGGTCGGCCATGAGCTGGCGACGGCCAGGAGAACCCTTGCGAGGCATGTCTTACTTCTCCTTCTTCGCGCCGTAACGGCTACGGGCCTGCTTGCGGTTGCGGACACCCTGGGTGTCGAGCGAGCCACGGATGATCTTGTAGCGAACACCCGGCAGGTCCTTCACACGACCACCGCGGACGAGCACGATGCTGTGCTCCTGGAGGTTGTGACCGACACCCGGGATGTAGGCCGTGACCTCGATGCCGTTGGTGAGCCGGACACGCGCCACCTTGCGGAGGGCGGAGTTCGGCTTCTTGGGGGTCGTGGTGTAAACGCGCATGCAGGTGCCGCGTCGCTGGGGGCTGGCCTTGAGCGCCGGGGTCTTGGTCTTTGTGACCTTGTCCTGGCGGCCCTTGCGGACCAGCTGCTGAATCGTAGGCACCGCGTCTCCGTTCGTGCTTGCCGGTACTTCGGAAGGTTGTGCTTTTCGCAGGTACTGCCGGTGTCATGACCTGCTGTTTTTCCGTCCACTCCGACCCACGCGGTCGGGCGTGTCGCGCTCATGATGCGCCACTTCCCGATCCAGGCCGTTCCAGTGGTGGAGGCCACGCGGCGCCTTCGTCGACTCCCCGGCGGGAAACCTGCCGACACGCACGCATGAGAGCCCATGAAGCCATGGGCACGAAGGAAGAGACTACGCCAGCCGACGCAACACGTCAAAACGGCTGCGTTGCAGGGCGTCGTCGGACGTCCGCATCGTGTCACGGCTCCCGCGGACGATCTGACGATCGGCCGCCGTGGGCCCTTGCCAAGCTTACCCGCTCCGGCAGAGCCCTTCGGCCATTCCTCCATAACGTCATAACGTACGGCCCGCGCGGCAAAGACCCGGTCAAGCCCTGCAACGGAAACGGCGCCCGGATCCTCAGGGATCCGAGCGCCGTACAGATCAGGCCAAAAGGGGACGGAGCGTCCTCGCCGTGGCGTGGACCCGCCGTCCCCTCAGGGACGCCGGCTAGCGGTTGTACTGGCCGAAGTCGTACTCCTCCAGCGGCACGGCCTCACCGGAGCCCGAGCCGAAGGTGTAGTCGGCCGCGGAGCCGTCGTAGCCGCCGACGGTGTACATCGCCGCCTTGGCCTCCTCGGTCGGCTCGACCCGGATGTTGCGGTACTGCGGCATGCCGGTACCGGCCGGGATGAGCTTTCCGATGATGACGTTCTCCTTGAGGCCGAGCAGCGAGTCCGACTTGGCGTGGATCGCCGCGTCGGTGAGCACCCGGGTCGTCTCCTGGAAGGACGCCGCCGACAGCCAGGACTCGGTCGCCAGCGAGGCCTTGGTGATGCCCATGAGCACCGGGCGGCCGGAGGCCGGCGTGCCCTGCTCGGCCACGCACTCGCGGTTCATCCGCTCGAAGCGCGGCCGCTCGACCAGCTCACCGGGAAGCATGTCGGTGTCACCGGACTCCAGCACGTTCACGCGCTTGAGCATCTGGCGCACGATGATCTCGATGTGCTTGTCGTGGATCGACACACCCTGCGAGCGGTAGACCTGCTGGACCTCGGCCACCAGGTGCAGCTGCACGGCCCGGGGGCCGAGGATGCGCAGCACCTCGTTGGGGTTGACCGCACCGGCGATCAGCTGCTGGCCGACCTTCACGTGCTGACCCTCGGAGACCAGCAGGCGCGAGCGCATCGACACCGGGTAGGCGATCTCGTCGGAGCCGTCGTCCGGAACGATGACGATCTTGCGGGTCTTGTCGGTCTCGTCGATGCGGACCCGGCCCTCGGCCTCGCTGATCGGGGCGACACCCTTGGGGATGCGCGCCTCGAACAGCTCCTGGACACGGGGCAGACCGTGGGTGATGTCCGCACCCGCCACACCACCGGTGTGGAAGGTCCGCATGGTCAGCTGGGTGCCCGGCTCACCGATCGACTGGGCGGCGATGATGCCGACGGCCTCACCGACGTCCACCAGCTTGCCGGTCGCCAGGGAGCGGCCGTAGCAGGTGGCGCAGACACCGATCTTGGCCTCGCAGACCAGGGCGCTGCGGGTCCTGACGGTCTCCACGCCGGCCTCGACCAGCGCGGTCACGTGGGTGTCGTTGATGTCGACGCCCGCGCTCGCGATGACCTTGCCGTCGACCACGACGTCCTCGGCCAGGATCCGGCCGTGCACGTTGCTCTCGGCGTTCTCGGCCTTGACGAGGTTGCCCGCCGAGTCGCGCTCGCCGACGTTCAGCGGGACCGCGCGGTCGGTGCCGCAGTCGATCTCGCGGACGATGACGTCCTGCGCGACGTCCACCAGACGACGGGTCAGGTAACCCGAGTCGGCGGTCCGCAGCGCGGTGTCGGCCAGACCCTTCCGCTGTCCGTGGGTGGAGATGAAGTACTCCAGCACCGACAGGCCCTCGCGGAACGAGGCCTTGATCGGACGCGGGATCGTCTCACCCTTGGTGTTGGACACCAGACCGCGGATGCCGGAGATCTGACGGACCTGCATCAGGTTTCCTCGGGCGCCCGACTGGACCATCATCCAGACCGGGTTGGTCTTCGGGAACGCCTTCTGCATGTCCTCGGTCACGTCACTGGTCGCGTGCGTCCAGATCTCGATGAGCTCCTGACGGCGCTCCTCGTCCGTGATGAGACCGCGCTCGTACTCACGCTGGACCTTGTCGGCCCGGCGCTCGTACGACTCCATGATCTCGGCCTTGTTCGGCGGCGCGACGACGTCCTCGATCGAGATCGTGACACCGGCGCGGGTGGCCCAGTAGAAGCCGGCGTCCTTGAGCGCGTCCAGCGCGGTCGCGACCTCGACCTTGGGGTACTTCTCCGCCAGCTCGTTCACGATGACCGAGAGCTGCTTCTTGCCGACCTGCGAGTTCACGTAGGGGTAGTTCGCCGGCAGCGTCTGGTTGAACAGGCACCGGCCCAGCGTGGTCTCCAGGCGGTAGGAGTCGCCCGGCTCCCAGCCCTCGGGCGCCACCCAGTCGCGCGGCGGCGGGACGTCGCCCTTCATCCTGATCTGGATCTTGGCCTGGATGTCCAGCTCGCGCCGGTCGAAGGCCATGAGCGCCTCGGACACCGAGCCGAAGACCCGGCCCGCGCCGACGCCCTCGCCGTCGTCCTTGATCGTGGTCAGGGAGTACAGACCGATGATCATGTCCTGGGTGGGCATGGTCACCGGCTTGCCGTCGGCCGGCTTCAGGATGTTGTTGGTGGACAGCATCAGGATGCGGGCCTCGGCCTGCGCCTCGGCCGACAGCGGCAGGTGCACGGCCATCTGGTCACCGTCGAAGTCCGCGTTGAACGCGGTGCAGACGAGCGGGTGGATCTGGATGGCCTTGCCCTCGACCAGCTGCGGCTCGAAGGCCTGGATGCCCAGGCGGTGCAGGGTCGGCGCGCGGTTGAGCAGCACCGGGTGCTCGGTGATGACCTCTTCGAGGACGTCCCACACCACCGGGCGGGCGCGCTCCACCATGCGCTTGGCCGACTTGATGTTCTGCGCGTGGTTCAGGTCGACCAGGCGCTTCATCACGAACGGCTTGAACAGCTCCAGCGCCATCTGCTTGGGCAGACCGCACTGGTGCAGCTTCAGCTGCGGGCCGACGACGATGACCGAACGGCCGGAGTAGTCGACTCGCTTGCCCAGCAGGTTCTGACGGAAACGACCCTGCTTACCCTTCAGCATGTCGCTGAGGGACTTCAGCGGGCGGTTGCCGGGACCGGTGACCGGGCGGCCGCGACGGCCGTTGTCGAACAGCGCGTCGACGGCCTCCTGGAGCATCCGCTTCTCGTTGTTCACGATGATCTCGGGGGCGCCGAGGTCGAGCAGACGCTTGAGGCGGTTGTTGCGGTTGATGACCCGGCGGTACAGGTCGTTCAGGTCCGAGGTCGCGAACCGGCCACCGTCGAGCTGCACCATCGGGCGCAGGTCCGGCGGGATGACCGGGATGCAGTCCAGGACCATGCCGTTGGGCGAGTTGCGCGTGTTCAGGAACGCGGAGACGACCTTGAGACGCTTGAGGGCGCGGGCCTTCTTCTGGCCCTTGCCGCTGCGGATCGTCTCGCGGAGGTTCTCGGCCTCGGCGTCGAGGTCGAAGCTGGACAGGCGCTCCTGGATGGCCTGGGCGCCCATGCCGCCGCGGAAGTAGCGGCCGAAGCGGTCGCGCATCTCGCGGTAGAGCAGCTCGTCGCCCTCGAGGTCCTGGACCTTGAGGTTCTTGAAGCGGCTCCAGACCTCCTCCAGCCGGTCCAGCTCGCGCTGGGCCCGGTCACGGAGCTGGCGCATCTCGCGCTCGGCGCCCTCGCGGACCTTGCGGCGCTGGTCGCCCTTGGCGCCGGCGGCCTCGAGCTCCGCCAGGTCGGCCTCCAGCTTCTTCTGGCGGGCCTCGACGTCGGCGTCACGGCGCTGCTCGATGTGCTGCCGCTCGACGGAGATCTTCGCCTCCAGCGACGGCAGGTCGCGCTCACGCAGGTCCTTGTCGACGTGCGTGATCATGTAGGCCGCGAAGTAGATGACCTTCTCCAGGTCCTTCGGGGCCAGGTCGAGCAGGTAGCCCAGACGCGACGGGACACCCTTGAAGTACCAGATGTGCGTGACGGGCGCGGCCAGCTCGATGTGGCCCATCCGCTCACGACGCACCTTGGCCCGGGTCACCTCGACGCCACAGCGCTCACAGATGATGCCCTTGAAGCGCACGCGCTTGTACTTGCCGCAGTAGCACTCCCAGTCCCGGGTCGGGCCGAAGATCTTCTCGCAGAAGAGTCCGTCCTTCTCGGGCTTGAGGGTCCGGTAGTTGATCGTCTCGGGCTTCTTGACCTCACCGTGCGACCACTGGCGGATGTCGTCAGCCGTCGCCAGGCCGATCCGAAGCTCGTCGAAGAAGTTGACGTCCAGCATGTGTTTTCCCCTCCTCAGCTTCTAGATCAGACC